>NZ_AYVY01000012.1 GCF_000503055.1 Mesorhizobium sp. LSHC420B00
CGTCGCCCAGGTCGCCCGCCGCGGCGCGGTCAACCGCCTCGCCTGGCACGCGGCCGGGCCGGTGGCGATGGCCCGCAACCTGTTCCTGGCGATGCGCTCACCCGAAAAGCTCGCCGCCGATCTTGATTGGCTTTATGGCTAGCGGGCGCGCGAGTCTGGGGATCGGCGATAAAAAGCTCGATAGGCCGGCGGGACAGCGCCCCCCTCTGTCCTGCCGGACATCTCCCCACAAGGAGGGAGATTGGCAGTTTCGGCGCCTTGCTAGGTCCTGCAACGTTAGAGATTGGCGAAAGGAGGGCTCGAAGGATCGCGGCGTTGATCAGCCGGAACCCTCTTCAATTGTGAAGCCGCATCGACAGGCCGAGCGAGGCTGGCAGCGGGTTCCACCAGCCGGTGCGCAGCCCGGCCGTGCGCAGTGCCGCCGCCGTCCAGGTGTTGCAGCCGATCAGCGCGTTGAAATGGCCATTGGCTTCGAAGAAACGATCGAAGCGGGAATAGGCCGCATTCTCGATCGGAATGGCCCCGTTCGGCCCACGCTGGAAGCTTGCCGCAATGTAATCGAGCAGCGCCGCAAAGCGTTCGTCGCCGATGTCGAAGCCGGCGACGTCGGGATGCGGCTCGGCGATGTCGCCGGAAATGTCGACATGCATCACCGAGGCATCGACGGTCAGCGCCTTCATCACTGGCATCGGCTTCAGCTCCGACAAGGTCGGCGTCTCCAGATAGAAGGCGCGGCCGCCCCAGCCGAAGACGATGTAGCGGACCTCCGCCATGTCGGCAGGAATGCCGGCATCGACCAGGAAATGGAAGCGCCGGCGCATATCGTCGTCGACCGGGATGGCGATGTCGGTGTGGATCGGATTTTGCAGCACCAAGATGCGGTGGCTTGCGCCGATCGGATCGGCAACTGCCGCCGGCCAGAGCGGGCGCGGCAGCAGCGTGCCCAGCGCTGCGGCAAGCACTGTTGCAACGACCAGCAGGCCAAGAAAACGGGCAAGCTTCTTCATGGGAAAGGCTTAGAGCAAGCCATGCTCAAGGTGAAGCGTCTCTGGAGTTGCACGGCTGACAAAGCGCTTGACGCGTATCCTCCCCGGGAGGATATGCTCAAGCATGTCAGATCACCTCCACGCCTCGCATCCTTCCATCATAAAGCGCCTGAAGCGCGCGCAAGGTCACCTTGCGGCGGTGCTGGCCATGATCGAGGCGCATCGCCCTTGCGTTGATCTGGCGCAGCAGCTTCATGCCGTCGAAAGGGCCATCAGCAGCGCCAAGCGCGAGCTGATCAACGATCACATCGAGCATTGCCTCACGGACAGCGTGGAAACCGGCGGCAACTCGCTGGCGGAACTCAAGCAGCTGGCGAAGTATCTATGAATGCCATCGTAGCCCGCATTCTGGACTGGCTCGGGTTCGGCTCGCACGCCGCACATCATCACGGCGATCACGGTTCGCACGGTCACACCCACGGCGTCATCGATGCGACAATTGCTACCACCGACCGGGGCATCTGGGCAATCAAATGGTCGTTCGTAATCCTGGCCATCACCGCGGCGTTGCAGATGGTCGTGGTTGTGCTGTCGGGAAGCGTGGCATTGCTGGCCGACACGATCCATAACATCGGCGATGCGACAACGGCGATCCCGCTATGGATTGCGTTCGTGCTGGCGCGGCGCAAGCCGTCGCGAACCTTTACCTATGGCTTGGGCCGGGTCGAGGATCTGGCCGGCATCATCATCGTGCTCATCATCCTGTTCAGCGCTGTTGTCGCCGCCGATCAAGCCATCGACAGGCTGATCAATCCACAAATTGTGACACACCTCGGCTGGCTGACGGCGGCGGGCATTGTCGGCTTCCTCGGCAACGAGGCGGTTGCCGTGTTCCGTATCCGCGTCGGCCGCGAAATCAACAGCGCGGCACTCATTGCCGACGGCTACCACGCCCGCACCGACGGACTTACCAGCCTTGCCGTGGTCATCGGAGCCATCGGCGTCTGGCTCGGCTTTTCCTTGGCCGACCCGATCGTCGGCCTGCTGATCACGATTGCGATCTTCGGTATCGTGTGGCAATCGGCCCGTTCGGTGCTGACCCGCATGCTGGACGGAATCGAACCCGGTGTGATGGATGAAATCCGACATGCCGCCGAGCATGTTGCGGGCGCCCATATTGTCGATGCTAAGGCGCGCTGGGTCGGTCATAGATTGCACGCCGACATCGCAATTGCCGCGGACGAAACCTTACCGCTGTCGGCGGCGAACAAGATCGCGGCAGCGCTGAAAGACGAACTGTCCCAGCATATGCCAGCCCTGGCTGAGGCGAATGTCCGGTTTTCAACGGAACGTGGAGAGAACGACCATCCGCACCCTCACGAGCACACGCATGACCACGGCCACATGCACTGACGCTCGCCGATTTTCTGCTAGTCTCGTCCGATGTTCCAGACGCTCGTCGAATTTCAGCGCACGATCTATCTGACGCTCGGCGAGCAGATCAAGCTGCTTGCGGCCGGAGGCAATTGGCTGGCATTCATGGCCTTCCTGCCGATGGGCGTCGTGTTCGGGGCTGCCCATGCGCTGACGCCGGGTCATAGCAAGGCGGTCCTGGCGACCTATCTTGCCGGTTCGGATGCGAAGGTCTCGCGCGGCCTGCTCGTGTCTATCACGCTATCGTTCACGCATGTGACGATTGCCGTTCTGATTGCGGCTCTCTCGCTGCCACTGGTCTCCATAGCATTGGGCAGCGTTGGCCGCGCTCCGCTTCTGGAGCATATCAGTCGTGGGCTGCTCGGCCTCATTGGCGTCTGGATGCTCTGGCGCGCTTTGAGCCACAGCCATCACCACAGGCACGAAGGCGAGGCTGTCGGCGTGATGGCAGGCCTGATCCCCTGCCCGCTGACGCTTTTCGCGATGACTTTCGCGATCTCCAGGGGTGTTCCGGCAGCGGGCGTCCTGTTTGCCATCACCATGATGGTCGGCGTGGCGCTGACGCTGTCCTGCGTCGCGGTATTGTCGATCGTGTTTCGGGAACGGCTTGTACAGTTTTTCGCGCGCCAGCCACGGCTGTTCGAAACCATCTCCCGGGCCATCGAGGGCGCTGCCGGTCTCGCCCTTGCCGGCGTCGCTGTCTGGCAGATCACATCAGCTTAAGAGAAAACATGGTTTCAGCCACTGCATGGCGTCCGGGCCGGTGCAGCGGTTGGAACGAGCCAAGCCGACGCCGGTCATGTCACATCGATCACGACCATCAGCCCGCCGCCGCCCTTCTCCTCGACATTGTTGTTCGTGGTGTGATGCGGGATGTGGCAATGGATCAGCCATTTGCCCGGACGCTGTGCCTTCCAGATCACGTCATAGCGCTGACCTGGCCCGACGTTGACTGTATCGGCAAGGAAACGACCCGAGGCAGGGATCGTCTCGCCGTCGCGGGCAACGACCTCGAACGGTCCGCCATGGATGTGCATCGGATGGATGAAGCCGTTGTTGGTGCCGATGAACCGCACCTTGAGCGTCTCGCCGACCTTCATCGGAATCGTCTCGGTCGAGGGATAGGCCTTGCCGTTGATGGTGAAGAAATTCGGCATGCCGCCGTCCATCGGCATCGACGGGTAGGTCAGCCCTTCCCGCACCAGCCATTCCTGAAGCTCGATGACGTAATCATGGTCGGCCGCGACCTCATCGGCGGGATTGGCGGGATCGATGATCAGCGCACCGTAGAGGCCGAGCGCCTGGGTCCGGTCCGGCTTGGCATGGGGGTGGTAGAAATAGGTTCCGTGCTGGGTTGCGGTGAACTCGTATGAATAGGATTGCCCGGGCTCGATCGGCGCCTGGGTGATTTCGGCTGGCCCATCCATCTGGTTCGGCAGGATCAGGCCATGCCAATGCACCGTCGTTTCCTCAGGCAGGCCGTTGGTGACGTTGATCCTGATCCGGTCGCCCTGGCGAATGTGAATTCGCGGGCCGGGAATCTGGCCATTATAGGCATAAGCGTCGACCGCAACGTCCGGCAGGATCTGCCAGCGGACCACCGAAGGCCTGAGCTCGAACACTTTGACGCCGTTCTCCATTCGAAACGGCAGGTCCTGGTCGCCCTTTGCCGGCAGACCATAAGAGGCGGTCACGAGGCGCGGATCGGTGGCGGCCATGTCGCGCATTGCGTCGGCGGGCGTGTCGCGATCCATGATCATGCCTTGCGGCATGATCACCCCGCCGACATCGCGCGCCGACAAGGTTAGGTTCAGCCAGTTCGCCGGCGCGATCATGCCGATGGCGAGGGCCAGCAGGGAGACCATGCTGAGGGCGGCGACTTGCGGGGTCGTGGCATCCGTCTCCATGTGATGACCGGCGCCGCCTTTGCCTTTGTGGGAAGCCATATCGTGGTGCTGCCCGTGATGGCCGCTGGCGTCGGCCTGCTGCATTTGCATCTGCGCGTGTTGCCCTTGGTGGGGCTGCTCCCGACCGTCGGTGCCGGCCGCCTGTTGGCGCTGTGTCATCAGCCCATGTTTCAAGCCGCGGGCGACCAGCCAGACATTGGCCGGGTAGGCAAGCGCAAAGCCGGCGATGACGCCGATCGACATCACGCCCCAGAACAAAAGCTCCGTCGGTTCCATCGCGCGCATGTCGCGGCCCATCATCAGAAAACTCATGACCGGCGCCATGCCGGCCATCATGAAGTTCATGGAGATGAACTCGGGCAGAAAGCTCTTGCGCACATTCTCCCAATAGGTGCCGCCCATCATCGATTTCATGAACAGCGACTGGAAGATGAACAGGCCGAAGGCAAAGCCGGCGAGATATTCGACGATCAGGTCGATCCACATCGGCAGGCCGAGCGCCGCCGTGACGGCGGCGGCAAGAATGATGCCGGTGGCATCGCCGGCGACGCAGTGGATGGTGGAGCCGACGCCCTGCTTCCAGAGCGGCCGGGTAAAGAGTTCATGCTCGCCCGGCCGGGGCTCCTTGTCGGCTAGCACGTAGAGCAGCAAGCCGAGCGGACCCATATAGAGGGTAACCAGGATGAATCCCCATTTCATCACCACCGGCTCGGGATTGTTGCGATATTGATCGAAGCCGACATAAAGCGTCGAAGCCAGCGCCAGTGCGAACCAGACGACGAGAAAATAATCGATCGGTTGGATGAGCATCGGGATGAACCTTGACCTGCCGCCGCACGCGCCAACGCGGCTCGTTATACAACTCCCAATGGCAATGAACGCAGCCGGCGCGCTTATGATCCGTGCCGGCCTTAGCTACCAGGTTGCAAGGTGACCACTCGAGCGGCCTGAAGCACGCTTGCTATCTTCTCGCGCCGCGCACGGTCAGCGCTCGTCGAATACGCGTAAGGCCCTGAGCAACGCAGCGAGCCCGGTCCGCCGGTCTTGTTCCGAACCGGCGTACAGGATCAGTGCAGGATCTGCGACAGGAACAGTTTCGTGCGTTCGTGGCGCGGGTGGTCGAAGAACTCGGCCGGCGTGTTCTGCTCGACGATCTGGCCTTGGTCCATGAAGATCACCCGGTTGGCGACTTTGCGCGCAAAGCCCATTTCATGGGTGACGCAGAGCATGGTCATGCCTTCCTCGGCCAGCCCGACCATCGTCTCCAGCACTTCCTTGATCATTTCCGGGTCGAGCGCCGAGGTCGGCTCGTCGAACAGCATGATACGCGGGTTCATGCACAGCGAGCGGGCGATCGCCACGCGCTGTTGCTGGCCGCCGGAAAGCTGGCCGGGATATTTGTTGGCCTGTTCCGGGATCTTGACGCGCGTGAGGAAATGCATGGCGATTTCCTCGGCCTGCTTCCGCGGCATCTTGCGCACCCAGATCGGCGCCAGCGTGCAATTCTCGAGGATGGTCAGATGCGGAAACAGGTTGAAGTGCTGGAACACCATGCCGACTTCGCGGCGCACCTCGTCGATCTTCTTCAGATCGTTGGTCAGTTCCTTGCCGTCGACTATGATCTTGCCCTTCTGGTGTTCCTCCAGCCGGTTGATGCAGCGGATCATCGTCGATTTGCCGGAGCCCGACGGGCCGCAGATGACGATCCGCTCGCCGCGCATCACCTTTAGATTGATGTCCTTCAGGACATGGAATTCGCCGTACCATTTGTGCATGGCGATGATGTCGATGGCGACATCGGTGGTGGAAATATGCATCTTGGCGGCATTGACCTTGATCTCTTCCGCGCTGACGGCGTTTTCTATGACCATGACAAGGTCCCCTTTTTAGCGTTTGTGGCCGGTGTCGAGACGGCGTTCCGTGTACATTGAATAGCGCGACATGCCGAAGCAGAACAGCCAGAAGATGAAGGCCGCGAACACCAGGCCGGACCTGGCCGTCTGCGGCGTTGCCCAGCTGGCGTCGGAGAAGTTCTGCTTGACGATGCCGAGGAGGTCGAACATCGAGATGACGATGACCAGGCTGGTGTCCTTGAACATGCCGATGAAGGTGTTGACGATGCCGGGAATGACCAGCTTCAGCGCCTGCGGCATGACGACCAGACCCATCTTCTGCCAGTAGCTGAGGCCGAGCGAATCGGCGCCCTCATACTGGCCTTTGGGGATCGCCTGCAGGCCGCCGCGCACCACTTCGGCCATGTAGGCGGCGGCAAACAGCGACACGCCGATCAGCGCGCGCAGGAACTTGTCGAAGCTGACGCCGGCCGGCAGGAACAGCGGTAGCATCACGCTGGCAAAGAACAGCACCGTAATCAGCGGGATGCCGCGTACCGTCTCGATGAAGATCACGCACAGCAGCTTGACGATCGGCATGTTCGAGCGCCGGCCGAGCGCCAGCACGATGCCGACCGGCAGCGACACAGCGATGCCCACGAAGGACAGGCTGAGTGTCACCAGCAGTCCACCCCAAAGCGGGGTTTCGACATAGGGCAGGCCGAACATGCCGCCGAGCAGCAGAACGAAGGCGACGACCGGCAGCGCAAAAAAGAGAAGAATGGCATTCAGCCCCTTGCGCGGTACGCGCGGAATGAGCAGCGGCACCAGCAGCGCCACGAACAGGATGGCGACCAGGATCGGGCGCCAACGCTCTTCCAGGGGATAGCGGCCGAACATGAACTGGCCGAACTTGGCGTTGACGAAGGCCCAGCAGGCGCCGGTCCAGCCGTCCGGCTGGATGCCGCCCTGCGCCACGGTGGCGCAGACCGTGCG
The DNA here is from genome assembly GCF_000503055.1 of Mesorhizobium sp. LSHC420B00. Classification (GTDB taxonomy): domain Bacteria; phylum Pseudomonadota; class Alphaproteobacteria; order Rhizobiales; family Rhizobiaceae; genus Mesorhizobium. The sequence goes on from NZ_AYVY01000012.1 coordinate 7,156, forward strand.
ATCCGGTCCCGTCCACTGGGCGTTGATGAAAGCCCAATTGACGATCTGCGGCAGGATCATGGCAACCAGCACGATGCCGATGATGGTCAGGATGGTGTCGCCGGTCGACGCGATCAGATTCTTGCGGACCCAGGCGCCGAGGCCGCGCTCGCTCGACGGCGCCGCCTGCGCCAGCGCCATCTCCGTCCGCACCCAGGACATATCGTGCTCTTGCATGGCCTTATCTCTCCACCAGCGCCATCCTGGCGTTCACCACGTTCATGACCGCCGACGTGATCAGGCTGAGCGCCAGGTACACCGCCATCATGATCACCACGCCTTCGACTGCCTGCCCGGTCTGGTTCAAGACCGTGCCAGCCGTCGCCGTCAGGTCCGGATAGCCGATGGCGATGGCGAGCGAGGAATTCTTGGTCAGGTTGAGGTACTGGCTGGTCAGCGGCGGAATAACGATGCGCATCGCCTGCGGCACGACGACAAGCCTGAGGATCGATCCCGAACGCAGCCCGAGTGCAGCGGCCGCCTCGGTCTGGCCTGCGCTGACGCCCCTGATGCCGGCGCGCACGATCTCGGCGATAAAGGCGGCCGTATAGCAGGACAACGCCAGATAGAGTGACAGGAACTCGGGCCTGACCTGAAAGCCACCGACGAGATTGAAGGTCGACTGCTTTGGAAATTCAAAGCTCAGCGGAAAGCCGCTCAGCGCGTAGGCCAGCAGCGGCAGGCCGACGATCAACGCTATGGATGTCCAGAACACCGGGAATGGCTGCCCCGTCGCCATCTGCCGCTGTCGCGCCTTGCGGGCGACGAACCAGGCCATGGCGATGCCGAGGAGCAGTGCGACCAGGATCAGCCAGGATCCCTCGCCCCACATAGCGCGGGGAAAATAGAAGCCGCGCTGGTTGAGAAAGGAGCCGAACGGCAAATTGATGCTGTCGCGCGGCGGCGGCAGCACGGCGAGCACGCCGGAATACCAGAAGAAGATGACCAGCAGCGGTGGGATGTTGCGGAACACCTCGACATAAACGGTGCAGATCTTCCTGATCAGCCAGTTATGCGACAGCCGGCCTATGCCGACGATGAAACCGATGATGGTGGCGGTGATGATGCCGACGACAGCAACGATCACGGTGTTGATAAAGCCAACCAGGATGGCACGGAAATAGGTCGAATCCGATGAATAAGCGATGGCGCTTTCGCTGATGTCGAAGCCGGCGCGGCCCTTGAGAAAGCCGAAGCCGGAAGCGATGTGCAGCCGCGTCAAATTGGCGATGACGTTGTGGGTGACCCACCAGACACCCGCTACCAGCAGGACGAGGACCAGTGCTTGAAAGAATATGCCGCGGACGCGAGGATCATTGATGAAGGAACCGCGGCTTGGCTCCTCGCGAAGAATTTCCTGCGATGCCATTAAACCACCACCCTTCTGGCGACCATCCCCTGGAAAGAGAAACCGGAAGGCAGGAAGCTGCCTTCCGGATCACATTTCGATCAGCGGATCGGCGGAGCGTATTGCAGGCCACCCTTGGTCCACAACGCGTTGATGCCGCGCGCGATCTTCAGCGGGCTGCCCGAACCGACATTGCGTTCGAACATTTCGCCGTAGTTGCCAACTGCTTTGACGATGTTGACGACCCAGTCGTTGGAGACGCCGAGATCGGTGCCGATCTTGGTGTCGGCTTCCTGGCCGAGCACGCGCTTGATCTCAGGATTGTCCGAGTTCTTCATCTCGTCGACATTAGCCTGGGTGATGCCCAGTTCCTCGGCCTGCAACAGCGCAAAGTAGGTCCACTTGACGATGTGGTACCACTGGTCGTCACCCTGGCGCACGGCCGGGCCGAGCGGTTCCTTGGAGATGATCTCGGGCAGCACGACATGGTCGGCCGGCGCGCTGAGCGTCAGGCGGATGCCGTAGAGACCCGACTGGTCGGTGGTGTAGACGTCGCAGCGGCCGGCGTCATAGGCGGCGTTGACCTCATCCAGCTTTTCGAAGACGACGGGGTTGTATTCCATCTTGTTCGCCTTGAAGTAGTCGGCGAGATTGAGCTCGGTCGTGGTGCCGCTCTGCACGCAGACCGCCGCGCCCGAAAGCTGCAGCGCCGAATTGACGCCCGGCAGTTTCTTGGCGTTGATCATGAAGCCCTGACCGTCATAATAGGTGACGCCGACGAAGTTCAGGCCAAGTGCCGTATCGCGGTTGATGGTCCAGGTGGTGTTGCGCGACAGGATGTCGACCTCGCCCGACTGCAGCGCGGTGAACCGCTCCTTGGCGCTGAGCGGCGTGAATTTGACTTTGGTGCCATCGCCGAAGACGGCGGCCGCCACGGCGCGGCAGAAATCCACATCGATGCCTTTCCATTCACCCTTGTCGTCCGGCGCCGCGAAGCCAGCAAGACCTGTGTTGGTGCCGCACTGGATGAAGCCTTTCGCCTTGACGTCGTCGAGCGTGCTCGCGGATGCGGCCGAAGCCGCGAATCCAAACGCGGCGGCGCCCAAAACGCCGATTGCAATGTGTTTCATGACCCACAGACCCTTTTCTGTTTTTTCCAGGCGAACCTGACTTTTTCCCGTGTGAACGCAGCTTCGTATCCCGGCCCATTACCGGAATCCCGCATCGTAACCGACGCGCTGTCTCCCATTCACGAACAACATCGAAGGCGATTATTCCTGTGAGGTCAAGGGAAATGACCAAATCCGAAAGACTTTGAAAACCAACTGGCTGAAATGCCTGAATCGCAGACAAACGCGCCCGCAAATCGGTCAACGCGCCGATAAAGCCGGCAAAATCCGATCGCGCCTTCCCGACCGCGACTTCCCGACCGCGCCGGGCGCCCTGCGGATCTACGGCGCATTGCTGAATTGGCATATTCAAGACCTTTGCCTGGCGAGTGCGGTGCGGTTGCGCGGCCAATGCCGCCGCACTATGGCTAACGACCTACTCACGGGACGAAATGCAATGGCAAAAGACGGCAGCGAGATGGGCATCAACACGCGGCTCGCCCATTCCGGCAACAACCCGCATGACTATTTCGGCTTCGTCAACCCGCCGGTGGTGCATGCCTCGACCGTGCTTTATCCCAACGCGGCGGCGATGGCTTCACGCAGCCAGAAATACACCTACGGAACGCGGGGCACGCCGACCACCGATGCGCTGAACAGCGCGATCGATGCGCTGGAAGGCTCTGCGGGCACGGTCGCGGTTCCATCGGGCCTGGCGGCGGTGACGCTGCCGCTGCTCGCCTTCCTGTCGGCCGGCGATCATCTGCTGATCGTCGATTCCGTCTATCACCCGACCCGCAATTTCGCCGACACGATGCTGAAGCGGCTGGGCATCGAGGTCGAGTATTACGAACCGCGCATCGGCGCCGGCATCGCGGCGCTGATCAAGCCCAACACCAGGGTGGTGTTCACCGAATCGCCGGCCTCCAACACTTTCGAGGTGCAGGACATACCGGCCATCGCCAAGGCAGCGCATGCCGCCGGCGCCATCGTCATGATGGACAACACATGGGCGACGCCGCTCTACTTCCGCCCGCTCGACCATGGCGTCGACATCTCGATCCATGCGGCGACGAAATACCCGGCCGGCCATTCCGACGTGCTGCTCGGCACGGTCTCGGCCAACGCAGCCTGCTGGAAGCAGCTTTGCGAGACGTTCAACACGATGGGATGCTGCGCCGGGCCGGATGACGTCTACCAGGTGCTGCGCGGCCTGCGCACAATGGGCGTGCGGCTGGAGCACCATCAAAAGAGCGCGCTTGCCCTCGCCGGCTGGCTGGAGGGCCAGCCGGGCGTGGCGCAGGTGCTGCATCCGGGGCTGCCCAGCCATCCCGACCACGTTTTGTGGAAGCGCGATTTTTGCGGATCGAGCGGCATCTTCTCTATCGTCCTTGCAGGCGGCGGACAGAAGCAGCAGCACGCCTTCCTCGACGCGTTGAAGTTTTTTGGCCTCGGCTATTCCTGGGGCGGCTATGAGAGCCTTGCCGTGCCGGTACTCCTGGGCGACCGTACCGTCGCCAAGGGCCCGTATGACGGACCGCTGGTGCGCCTGCAGATCGGGCTCGAGGATGTCGAGGATTTGAAGGCCGACCTGGCGCGCGGGCTGGCGGCGGCCGCAGAGGCCTGAGCCAGCACCTTGCCAGACTGAGTCAGGAATCGGCGTAACAGCCTGGAAACACTGCGATCCTGAGCGGTGTCATGGCGACCGATCAGCCGATGAAGCGGCGTCTACAAAATAGAGACGCCGGCGTGGCGGAAGCGATAGAATAGCTTCTGCCGGCGCTTGATGCGGATCGAGGCTGGCCGGCGGATCGGTCGGGAACCTTTTGTCGGCCGATGCATCCAATATCCCGATGAGAAGCCTATCAGGAGATCGCCAATGCCGGCTGTGTTGACGGCAACGTCCGCCGCTTCCGGCGACATGCAGCTTGTCGGCCGCGCGCTGGCACGCGATGGCGATGCATTCCGCACCATCATCAAGACGCACAACCAGAGGCTCTACCGCATCGCCCGCGGCGTTGTGCGCAACGACAGCGAGGCCGAGGACATCGTCCAGGAGGCCTATGTCAGGGCGTTTGCCCACCTCGAGGCCTTTCGTGGCGATGCCTCGCTCGCCACGTGGCTGTCGCGTATCGTCATCAACGAAGCGCTCGGCCGCTTGCGCAAAAGGCGGCGAATGGTGGCGATACCTGAAAATCCGCAAGCCGAAATCATCCGGTTTCCCCTCAACCCGAGCGACGATCCGGAGCGGACGATGGCGCAACGGCAGATCCTTGAGCTTGTCGAACGGGCAACCGACAGTCTTCCCGATGTCTACCGGCTGGTGTTCGTGGCGCGAGTCATCGAGGGGCTGAGCATCGAGGAGACCGGCGAACTGCTTGGCGTGCGACCAGAAACCATCAAGACCCGGCTGCACCGCGCTCGTGCGCTGGTACGCAAGGCGCTGGACGACCAGATCGGCCCGGTGCTGCTCGACGCGTTTCCGTTCGCGGGCCGGCGCTGTGAACGGCTGACCAATGCCGTGATGCAGCGGCTTGGTCTTTCCGGATAGGTCGCGTCGATTTTCGCGGGAACGTTTTCCGGCGACCTGCATCCAATGAGCATCACTGAAAACGAAGCCCGATGCAGCTCGGCGTCGGGGCGAAGGAGAGCATCATGTTTATTCGATCGACCACGGCACTGGCCGCATTTTTCCTGCTTAGCGCAGCGCCCTTGTCGCAAGCTGCCGACAAGCCGACCGATCCGCAGATCGCACATATCGCCTACACAGCGGGCGTGCTTGACGTCGAGGCGGCCAAGCAGGCGCTGCAGAAATCGAAAAACAAAGAGGTCGTAGATTTCGCCAAGGACATGGTGCGGGATCACGAGGCCGTCAACAAACAGGCTCTCGACCTGGTCAAGAAGCTCAAGGTCACGCCTGAGGACAATCCGACCAGCAAAGCGCTGACCAAGGCGGCGGCCGAGGAACGTGCCAAGCTTGCCAAGCTCAAGGGCGCGGCGTTCGACAAGGCCTATGTCGCCAGCGAGGTGGCCTACCACAAGCAGGTCAATGGCGCGCTCGAAACTCTGCTGATCCCGTCGGCCGGCAATGCCGAGCTGAAGAGCCTGCTGGAAACCGGCCTGAAAATATTCCAGGGCCACGAACAGCACGCCGAACACGTCGCCGGTATGCTGAAGTGAGGATCGGGCCAATGGTGTCGAGGCGGCATCTGTGGGTTGCGCTGGCGCTGACCATCGGCGCCGCACCTGCCAAGGCCGAAACCATTGAGGTGACGATCGACAAGGTTGTGTTTTCGCCGGCAAAGATCGAGGCGAAGGTCGGCGACACGATCAAGTGGGTGAACAAGGACGTGTTCGCCCACACGGCAACCGTCAACGGCGGCTGGGAAGTGATGATCCCGCCGAAGCAGGCAGCAAGCCTGATGGTGAAGAAGGCCGAATCGGTCGATTATTTCTGCCGCTTCCATCCCAATATGAAGGGCCATGTGACGGTCACATCGCCCTGACTGGCTAATGCATGTCGCGCAAAAGTGTGCAGCGGTTTTGCGATAACGCCATGCATTAAACAAGAGCCTAAAGCGCGTCGCATGAGGCCGGTCGAACGCGACGCGCTTTTAGGCCGCCAGCCATGCCGTCCCGACAAGAAGCGTGACCAGCGTCAATGGCAGGCCAACCTTGAAGAAGGCGATGAAGCCCAGCGGCTTGCCGGAGACCCGCGCGTGCTCGGCAACGATCAGATTGGCGACCGAGCCGAGCAGCGTGAAATTGCCGGCCAGGGTCGAGCTCATGGCGACGACCAGCCAGGCACGCTCTGGATTCTCCAGGCCGGGTATGAACGGCCGCAGCGCCAGCACGGCCGGGACGTTGCTCATGATGTTGGACAGCACTGCGGTGAAGCCGGACAGCCGCCAGACATCATTCAGCCCAAGGTCCTTTGCCGAAGCGACGATGTCGGGCGTAAGCAGCGTCTTCTCCGCCCCGGCGACGACGATGAAAAGCCCGGCGAACATGAACAGCAGCGGCCCATCGATCTCGCGATAGATGCGCTCAGGCTTGATGGCGCGGGTCAGCAACAGGATCGCGCCGCCGATCAGCGCAGCTTTGGCAACGGGAACGCCGGCAAAGAAAGCGACCGCCAAACCGATACAGACCACCACCGCCTTCAGCACTTGCCCCGGCAGCATGCGACCGCGATAGACTTCGGGGCTAAGCTCGGCCTTGCGCGAAAATTCGGCGCGGTAGACGATGCGGATGATGACGATGACGGCGACGAGGCCGAACAGGGCCACCGGCGCAAGCGCCGCCGAGAAGGCCGGATAGGAAATCCCCGACAGGGCGCCGATGACCATGTTCTGCGGATTGCCGGTGATGGTGGCGACACTGCCGCAATTAGATGCAGTGGCGGTGGCGATCAGATAGGGAACCGGGTTGCGGTTGATGACGCGGGTGACATGGACGACGATCGGCGCCATGACCAGGCAGATGGCGTCGTTGACCAGGAATGCCGACAGGACGCCGGTCAACAGCGTCACCATCACCAGCAGCATGAATGGCGCATGCGCATGCTCAATGGCGAACCCGCCGAGCGCGCGAAAAGCGCCGGACACTTTCAGATGCGCCACGACGATCATCATGCCGAGCAAAAGCGTGATGGTGTCGAAGCTGATGGCGCGGTAGGCGTCCTCCATGCTGAGCGCGCCGATGGCGATCATCGCCGCACCGCCGAGCAGCGCGATGCCTGCCCGGTCGAGGCGCAGCCCTGGTATCCTGCCGATTGCGACGCCGGCATAGGTCAGGACAAGGATCAGCAGTGCCGCCGCGCCCATCGCTGTCATGTTTCGGAAATCCTGTTCGCGACTGGCGAGTGAACCTGTCCGGAATGGACCTGAATTGTTTGGCGATCCCGACAGGATTCGAACCTGTGACCATCGGCTTAGAAGGCCGGTGCTCTATCCAGCTGAGCTACGGGACCGCTGGCCGGCCGCATGACCGGCTGATTGTTGGGCGCCGGCAGGGCCGGCATAGGATCAATGCGTCCAGGGCGTCCTGCGGTCATAGCGGAAATTCTCCGCATAGGAAATCTGGCGGCGTTTGATTTCCTTCGGCTCCTCGACGCGGAAAGCCAGCCCTTCCTTCTCGGCATAGGCGACCGCCTCTTCCCTGGTGTCGAAGGTCAGCCTGATCTGGCTTCGCATGTCGCCGGACGTGGTGTAGCCCATCAGCGGATCGATCTTCTTGCGCTGCTCCGGATCGAATTCCAGCACCCAGTAGCCGGTCTTGGCCTTGCCGGACTGCATCGCGGTTTTGGCTGGGCTGAAAATGCGGGCTGACATGACCACCTCATTGCTGGTTGCAAGCACATGACCCGAGACCAGATTACTGTTCTCTGGCCATGCACTAGCTCGTCATTACTGCGCAATGCCGCCGGCAGCAAGGCCGATGGCTTTTTAGCTTGCTTTGGCGGGCCGAAATCACTAGGCAACAGACCGTTCGGAGTGTAGCGCAGCCTGGTAGCGCATCTGGTTTGGGACCAGAGGGTCGGGAGTTCGAATCTCTCCACTCCGACCATTCATCAAGCAAATCTCGTCGGCAGGGCAAGCGGATCACGCTCGAGCGTGTCTCCTGTCGCCGGTCATGCTTAAGCGACGGACGGACAGCACGAGCCTGCGCTGCCCGTCCGATATGCGAGCCGTCAGCCCTGGATGAAGGCCAGCAGATCCGGATTGATGATCTCCGGATGGGTGGTGCACATGCCGTGCGGCAGGCCCTTGTAGACCTTGAGCGTGCCATGCTTCACCAGCTTGGCCGCAAGCAGCGCGGAATCGGCGATCGGCACGATCTGGTCGTCGTCGCCATGCATGATCAGGACGGGAACCTCGATCTTTTTGAGGTCGTCGGTGAAATCGGTCTCCGAGAATGCCTTGATGCAGTCGTAATGGGCCTTGGCTCCGCCCATCATGCCCTGGCGCCACCAATTGTCGACGGCGCCTTGCGAGATCTTGGCGCCCTCGCGGTTGAAGCCATAGAACGGGCCGGCCGGCACATCCCTGTAGAACTGGGCGCGGTTAGCGGCCAGAGCCGCGCGAAAGCCGTCGAAGACTTCGATCGGCAAGCCGCCGGGGTTGCTGTCGGTCTTGACCATAATCGGCGGCACGGCGCCAATCAGCACCGCCTTGGCAACACGGCCGCCGCCGCCATAAAGCGCGACGTAACGCGCCACCTCGCCGCCACCTGTCGAGTGGCCGATGTGGATCGCATCCCTGAGATCGAGATGCGCCGCCAGCGCCGCGACGTCGGCAGCGTAGGTATCCATGTCGTTGCCGGTCGCGGTCTGCGACGAGCGGCCGTGCCCGCGGCGGTCATGGGCGATGACGCGGTAGCCCTTTTCGAGGAAGAACAGCATCTGGTTGTCCCAGTCGTCTGAGCTCAGCGGCCAGCCGTGATGGAACACGATCGGCTGGCCCTTGCCCCAATCCTTGTAGAAAACCTCGGTGCCGTCATGGGTGGTGAATGTGCTCATCGTCCTACTCCTTGATGGAAAAGTTGGCGGGTAACAGGGAAGCTTTTAGCCCCCTTCAGCTGGACAAATTATAACAGTGCGGTCAGGGTGAGCATTGGCAAAACGGACATTCAACGTGGCAAAACTGACAAATGACGGCTGCGCGTGATCTGATCGAAATCGGCCTTGTCTTGTATCCCGGCGTGCAGGAAGCAGCCGTGCTCGGCCTGACCGATCTTTTCATGCTGGCAAACCGGCTGGCTGTCGAGCGGTCGCCGGAGGCGGCGACGCTTCGCGTCAGCCATTGGCGGCTGCAGGAGGCGAGCCCAACGGTTATCCGCACCTTCGACAGCGGGTCCGGTGCTGGCCATGGACCTGCCATGGTCATCTTGCCCCCGACCCTAGGTGATCCGATTCCGCGCGAGGCGGCAGCACCCTATGCCGGGTGGCTCAGGGACCGCCACATGGCAGGGGCGACGCTCGGTTCGGTCTGCGCCGGCGCCTTCGTGCTTGCCGAGACCGGCCTGTTGTCCGGCCGTGCGGCGACGACGCACTGGGCCTATCGCGACGCGCTGGCGCTACGCTTTCCAGACATCCTGCTCGACGCCGACAGGCTGGTCATCGACGATGGCGATATCATCACCGCCGGCGGCTACATGGCCTGGACCGACCTTGGCCTCAAGCTGGTGGACAGGGTGCTCGGGTCAGCCGTCATGATGGACACGGCCCGTTTCATGCTGGTCGATCCGCCGGGCCGCGAGCAACGTTTTTACAGCCCGTTTGCGCCGCGACTGACCCATGGCGACGAAGCGATCCTCAAGGTGCAGCACTGGCTGCAGGCGAACGGCGCGCGTGACGTGACGCTTGGCGCCATGGCCGAGCATGCCGGACTGGAGGAGCGGACTTTCCTACGCAGGTTCCGCAACGCCACCGGCCTCAAGCCGACCGAATATTGTCAGCACCTGCGGGTCGGCAAGGCGCGCGAGATGCTGGAAACCACGATGCGATCGATCGACCAGATCGCCTGGGAGGTCGGCTATGACGATCCCGGCTCGTTCCGCAAAGTATTCGCCAGGATAACCGGATTGGTGCCCGGCGACTATCGCAAGCGCTTTGGCACGGAACGAGCTGTGATTGTGGGTGGAGAGAGCTGAGGCCCGGCCGCCGCGCAATGGCGCTATCGATTCGATGCTGCCAAAGGCAAGCTCGCCGGGAAGAGAACCCCAACCACCCCATCTCCCGGCGAGCCTACTTACCTGATTGATACGCAATCAGGACCGGGATCAGCCGGCAAGCTCCTTGCTGCAAGACGGATGCCAGCTTTTGTTCCCGAAATGGGACAGTGGCTGAACTGGAATCGTCAAATCTCGAACTCGCCCTGCCCTTCATCCATGGCGCTGACCGTCTCGGCTGCGAGCGCTCGCGTTATCGGCGTCTTGCGCTCGAGCGCGGTGCGGTCGAGCCGTTCGACCACCCGCATGGCGGTGGCCAGCGAGCGTTCGATGCGGCGCACCAGGTATTGCACGACATGCGGCTCGACCTCGACCTGGCGGTCGGCGAACAGTTTTGTGATGACGCCGGCCAGCAAGAGATCGTCGGGCTCGTGGATCTCGACGGTAGCCGCCGCCTTGAGCCGCGAGGCCAGGTCGGGCAGCCTGACGCCCCAGGCGGAGGGAAAGCGGCGCGCCGTCAACAGTAAGGTCGAGCCGGCGCCGCGCACCGCATTGATCAGGTGGAACAGGCCGTGCTCGTCGACCGGGCCGGCGTCGACATCGTCGATCAGGGCCGGATGCGCGCCGAGATTTTCGATACAGTCGCCGATGCGGGCGGCCTCCACTTTCACCGCGTCGGCGCGGGTCCGCCAGATCGAGGCCAGATGGGTTTTTCCCGAGCCGGCCGGCCCAGCCAGCACGACAACCGGCGACGGCCAGTCCGGCCAGCGGTCGACAAGCGCCGCGGCCTGGCTGTTGGTGGCGGAGACGACGAGCTCGTCACGCGAATAGCCGGTGCCGTGGCCTAGATCGAGCGGCAATTGGCGCGGCGGATCGATCTTGTTGTCCGGCATCTGGCTCAACCGCGCGCGCCCCCGCGGCGCCGAACCGGCAGCGGCGGCACCGGCTCGTCGGCATGGCCCTTGTAGAGCGGCGATTCGAGATAGCGCGCGATGGCGAAACGCACCAGAACGGCAACGGCGGCGGAAGCCGGAACGGCGATCAGCAGGCCGACGAAGCCGAACAGCGCGCCGAAGGCAAACAGCGCAAACATCAGCCATACCGGATGCAGGCCGACGCTTTTGCCGACTAACCGCGGCTGCAGGATGTTGCCCTCGATGAACTGGCCGACGAAGAACACGCCTGCCACTGCCGCGATCATGGTCCAGTCCGGCCAGAACTGGACGAAGGCAACGCCGACAGCCAGCACCAGCCCGGTCAGCGAGCCGACATAGGGGATGAACGAGATCAGCCCGGCGAACAGGCCGATGAGGATGCCGAAATTCAGGCCCGTCAGCGTCAGGCCGGTGGCATACATGGCGCCGAGCACCAGGCAGAGCGTACCCTGGCCGCGCACGAAGCCGGCGGTCGCGGTGTTGATGTCCCTGGCGATCGCCCGGACCGTCTTGACATAGTCGCGCGGCACCCAGCCGTCGACGATTGCCACCATGCGGTCCCAGTCGAGCAGCATGTAGAAGGCGACGACCGGCGTCACCACGAACAGGCTGACAACCGAGACCAGCGCCACGCCGGAGCTCCAGATCGAGGTGAAGACCGTAGTCAGGAGACCGAAGCCGGAGGTCAGCAGCGAGTTCAGCCCTTCGCGCAGGCCATTGGCGTCGACGCCGAATTTCTCTTCCAGCCATTTCGGGTCGAAACTGGTGATCAGGCTCTGCAGCCGGGTCAGATAGTCCGGCAGCTTGCTGGCGAAATCAGCCATCTGCGAGGCGAGCACCGGAACCAGGATGACGACGGCCAGCACCAGGACGACGATAAAGGCGATGAGGATGACCACCGTCGCCATCAGCCTGGACAGGCCGAGACGCTCCAGCCGGTCGGCGACAGGGTCGAGGAAATAGGCGAGCACCATGCCGGCGACGAAGGGCAGAAGGATGCCGCTGAAGACATAGAGGAAGACGGCGAGGATGATGGCGCTGACCAGCCAGAAGCGGATCTGGCGGCGAAACGACGCCGATGCCGCAGCCTCCGCTGCCGCGGCTTCGGCCTCGGCGTCGATCGACCGTTCGTCGGGTCCCTGGTGTTCAGGTGCCCCGCGTTCAGGTGCCGGGTGTGGAGCCTTCGCCATAGCCGCTCATATGCCTCAGCCAAGCCACGAGATAGGCCGCGGCCGAAGCCACGGTCAAGACCCCGGACAGCAATATGAGGGCCGGCCTCAGCGGATCGAGACGGATGTCAAAGGCGAGTTCGCCCAACACCACTGCCGCCAGCACGATCTGGATCGCGGTGTTGGCCTTCGACACCAGGAGCGGCTTCATCTCAACCGGATGCGCCATGACGGTGGACAAAAGCACGGCGCAGACGATCAGCGCGTCGCGCGACACCATGGTGATGACCAGCCATAGCGGCAACTCGCCGCTGATGCCCATGACCACGAAGACGGAGACCAGCAGCAGCTTGTCGGCCATCGGGTCGAGATAGGCGCCGAGCCTGGAAAACTGATTGAAATGGCGGGCGATGAAGCCGTCGACGCCGTCGGAAATGCCGGCAATGAGGAAGCCGGCAAAGGCCCAGTCCCAGCGTTCCTGCAGCATGGCCAGCACCACGGCCGGCACCAGCACGAAGCGCATGATCGTGATCATGTTGGGGATGGTCAAACGCATTATCCCGTCGCTCTTGTTTGTCGATACATGATGGAGATGGAGGGTCACGGCAAGTGAGAAGCGACAAAAGTTGGGCCGTGCACGGGTTTGTCGAGAGCGCACTGGCCGCGAAGCTATTTTGGAACAAGCGGCGCAGTGGCTGGACTCTTCGGCAACCATCAAGGCACCATGGCGCAACAAAGAGGGAGTGGAACCTTGTCTTTGGCCGTTGGCGAAGCGCGTAAGTATCTCGATACGTTCATGATGGGACATGGCTTTCGCCGCATCCGGAAAGGCGTCTTCGAAGTCGACCGGAGCGACGATATTAGCCTGATTCTCGAAGAAGCCTTTACTGCAAGCTCTGGCGATGTTCATGTGAACATGCTCGTTTACCTGGACTTTCTTACCGTCAGGCCGTTGCTTGAAAGGCTGTACGGCAAAAAATGGATCTGGCCCGGACTGTCGCAGTTTCATCCCGAAACGATATTTAACAATGAGCTGAAAGCTTATGGTCGTTACTTCGAGAACCTTGACCAGACGAGCATAGATAGGTTGCTGGGGAAATATGTCGAGCTGGCGCGACGGATCAGGGCTCAGAATCCGGACCTCGCCAGTTACGTCGCCGGACATAGCGAGCTGCTCGACAAACCTTACGAATTCACACAGCCCTTCGCCGTTCGGATCCTCGCGCTGATTGCCTGCGAAATCGAACTTGGGCACTACGAGCGGGTGAGGCAGGCTGTGCACTGGATTCGAACGAACAATAGCGGAATAGCGCTGAGCGGCTACGCCAAGGCACAACTCGACCGCGTCGACATGGTTCTGGCGGAACGAGAGGGACGTCCATAAGGGCGGCAGCTTGGGCGACTGTCCACTCTTTTGTCGAGCCAAGACAGTCTGATCCCGCCGTCATCCTTGCGAGGTGCGGCCGTTCATGCGAAGAGCCCGGGAAAGCAATAGCTTATTTTCCCTACTGCTGAATGACGATGGCGCAGAGAATCACAATCGCTTGGCGAGTAACGCTTTGCTATCTGGCCGGACTGACAGAAAGTCTGCTGGCTTTCGCATCTTTCGGAGCCCCGCACCGCAACATAGCGACGCAAGATCTTCTGTGGGCCTTCGCTCTTGAGCTGGCCGTGGGCGTGGTCGTCTCTTGGCCCCTCTGGCTGACGGCTGCGGTCGTGGCGTTTCTGTTCGCGAGGTCGGTCGTTGCAAATCCAGGTCTGTGGGCTGCCGCGGCGGCTTTGGTCGCCGCCGGCTTCTCGTATGGAATCCTGCCCTTCGACGGTGAAATCAGGTCTCTTGCCACCGTCGGTGGCCTCGCCGCAATTCTGGCGGGGATTTCTTTTTACTGTTGGAGTATATCGCGCCCGGTTCCGCCGGTATCCAACTGAAAACACCATCATCGCGCGCTTGCCTTGCGGGGCAAAACCGTTCATGCGAAGAGCCCGCAAGCGAATGAAACCAGCGACAGGCAAGCGCAACAGATGAGCAGGCGCCGGAAATGAGCAAGCGCAAGAACGGGCTCACCTATGCCGAAGCGGGCGTCGACATCGATGCCGGCAATCTCATGGTCGAGAAGATCAAGCCGCTGGTGCGTGCGACCCGCCGGCCGGGCGCCGATGGCGAGATCGGCGGCTTCGGCGGCCTGTTCGACCTAAAGGCCGCCGGCTTCACCGATCCGGTGCTGGTCGCCGCCAATGACGGCGTCGGCACCAAGCTGAAGATCGCCATCGACGCCGGCAAGCACGATACGATCGGCATCGACCTCGTCGCCATGTGCGTCAACGACATCGTCGTGCAAGGCGCCGAGCCGCTGTTCTTCCTCGACTATTTCGCCACCGGCAAGCTCGATCCCGACCAGGGTGCTTCGATCGTCGGTGGTATCGCCGCCGGCTGCCGGCAGGCCGGCTGCGCGCTGATCGGTGGCGAGACGGCGGAAATGCCGGGCATGTATCACGACAAGGACTACGACCTTGCCGGCTTTGCAGTTGGTGCCGCCGAACGCGGCCAGCTGTTGCCGACCGACGACATCGTCGAGGGCGACGTGCTGCTCGGCCTTGCCTCGTCGGGCCTGCATTCGAACGGCTTTTCGCTGGTCCGCCGCATCGTCGCGATAAGCGGCCTTGGCTGGGGCGATCCGGCGCCGTTCAATGACGAGGCGACACTGGCCGAGGCGCTGCTCGAGCCGACGCGCATCTACGTCAAGTCGATCCTCAAGGCGATCCGCAACACGCATGGCATCAAGGCGCTGGCCCATATCACCGGCGGCGGCTTTCCCGAAAACATCCCGCGCGTTCTGCCCAAGGATTTTTCGGCCGAGCTCGATCTCGGCGCCATCGAGGTGCCACCGGTGTTTTCGTGGCTGGCCAAGACCGGCGGCGTCGCGCCGGAAGAGATGATGCGCACCTTCAATTGCGGCATCGGCATGATCCTGGTCGTCGCCTCCGGTCAGGCGGCGCAGGTCGCCGCCGTTCTGCAGGAGGCCGGCGAGACGGTGACGCCGATCGGCCAGATCGTGCCGCGCCGCGATGCCGGCGTCATCTATCGGGGCTCGATCGGCCTATGACCAGAAAACGCACCGTAGTGCTTATTTCGGGGCGCGGCTCCAACATGACGGCGCTGATCGCGGCCGCCGGCAGCCCGGCCTATCCGGCCGAGATCGTCGGCGTCATCTCCGATCGCGCCAATGCCGCCGGCCTCGGCATCGCCGCGGCTCGCGGCATCGCCACCAAGGTGATTTCGCGCTCCGATTATGCCAGCAAGGAAGCGCATGACGGGGCGATCGATGCGGCCCTCTTGTCGTTCGGCGCCGAAATCGTCGCGCTGGCCGGCTATATGCGCATCCTCGGCGCGCGTTTCGTCGAGAAGTGGCAGGGCCGGATGGTCAATATCCACCCTGCCCTGCTGCCTGCCTTCAAGGGGCTGGATACGCACGCGCGAGCCATCCGCGCAGGCATGCGCATCCATGGCTGCACAGTGCATTTCGTCACGCTCGACATGGATGACGGGCCGATCATCGCCCAGGCCGCAGTGCCGGTGATGGTCGGCGACAATGAGGACACGCTGGCCGCGCGCGTGCTCAAGGCCGAGCACCAGCTCTATCCGCTGGCGCTGGGCCTGGTCGCCGAAGGCAAGGCGCGGATGGAAGGCGGCCGCACGGTGTTTTCGCGCTTCGCCGACGATGCCGACAACGCCACGTCGGTGGTGATCGCGCCCGACCCGCTGCGTGAAGAGACCGATCTTGAGCACCTGGCGCGGATAACGCCGTGATTGCTTTTCAATCGGCTGGGTCGTGAACCCCACAAATTAGCCGTGCGGTGGGCTGCGAAAGCCTGCTGTGTCTCGATAGCGGCCAGATTTTCGGCAGCACAGCGCAAGGACGCGATGTGCCAAAGGCAGACGCCAGTGATATTGATTTCGGGTATAACGAGGTATGACGTCCGTGCCCGAAACGACAGACTATGACACCATCGCCGGGCGTTACTCGGCGATGATCGATGAGCGGCCCTGGAATGCTCTCTACGAGCGCCCGACGACCTTGCATCTCCTGCCACCGGTCGACAATATCGATGTTCTTGATGCCGGTTGCGGTCACGGCTGGTACGCCGATTGGCTGATGTGCCACGGTGCTCGCGTGGTTGCTGTCGACCGTAGCGCCGCAATGGTTGCTCTCGCGCAAAAGCGCGTCGCAGGTCGCGCCCGCGTGATCCAGGGCGACGTGAGCAATCTGCAAGGTATCCTCGGCGACGAGACTTTTGACCTCGTGCTATCTTCGCTCGTCCTCCATTACCTAGCGGACCTACCAGCCGTTTTTTCTGAATATGCGCGGCTGCTTCGACCAACTGGCACGCTGGTATTTTCGACGCATCACCCAGTTCACGATCAAGTCAGCATTCTCGATCCTGGATATTTGAATGCCGAACTGATCGAGGAGGAATGGGGATGGCTCGGGCAGAAAATGCGCTACTATCGAAGGCCGCTACGCGATCTGACTGACCCTCTTGCGGATGCTGGATTTGTCATTGAGCGGATGTGCGAGCCGACGCCAAGTGAGGAACTGAGACTGAAGGACCCAAAGGGATATGATCGACTTTGCCGCCTCCCGGCGTTCATTTTCGTGCGCGCCCGGAAGGGCAGCTCATAGACGATGCGACGTCGCCGACAGCACAGGTAAGTCATAGTAGACAGCTTGATGGCGACCGTCGAAAAAGTCAGCGAGGTGCTACCCGAATGCGGGCTTGGCCAGCCCTTGCGCATAGCCGAAGCGGAGCGATTACGGAAAGCCTGGGCGGAGGGGCTGGAGAGTGGTCCGTCCGCCCCGTTCGACATCGAGGATATAAAAAAAAAGCCCGCAGCAGGTTCGGCAACGCCATCAAAAACCAGCGGAATGGCTGACATCCGGATCGTTGACGGCAAATTATCTCGTGCTTTATTGACTGGCCGAACAATGCGTCGAGATTGTCCGCGTCGTGCATGGCGCACGCGATGTTTCGGCCTTATTTTGAAACCATGATGCAATTGCTGCTCCTGCGTCACGCTAAGTCGAGCTGGGACGATCCTGGCCTCATCGATTTCGACCGGCCGCTGTCCGGGCGCGGGCGGAAAGCAGCGCCGCTGGTCGGGCGCGAACTGACCCGGCGCGGCTGGCTGCCGGAGCTGGCGCTGGTGTCGCCGGCGCTGCGCACCCGCGACACATGGCGGCTGGTTTCGGCGGAATTGCCGGCGAAGGTGCAGGCCAAATTTGCCCAGGCGCTCTACGAGGCAGCGGCGGCGGACATCCTCGCCAAGGTGCGGCAAGTAAAGGCGGAGACCGGAACGCTGCTGGTGCTTGGCCACAATCCCGGGTTGGAGGAGTTCGCGCGCGGGCTTGCCGGGGCTGGATCGGATGAAGCGGCGCTGAAAAAGCTGGCGGAAAAATTCCCGACCGCGGCCCTGGCTCGGTTCGACGTCGATGGCGATTGGGCCGGTCTCACCTTCGGCAGCGCCCGACTGACGCACTGCATTTGGCCGAAGGATCTGCGTTAGGGATTTACCAACAGGCCGGGGGAAAAACCGCCGATCCCTCGACCGACCGAGCTTCGCACAAACAAGAGCGGCGGGCCAAGCCCGCCGTTCTTTGTGCTCCCGGGGTTTGAGGAACTAGCGGCCCCAGTTGCCCCGGCCAGATTGGGGCACTACGGGCTGATCCGTGCCGAATCGGGTCGTCGCCCCGGTGTCGACGGCGTTGTGCTCAGCCGCCAGCGGCTTGCGGATGGAACCGGTAAACCCGCTGTCGATAGCGCCGACAGGCGCATTGCCAACAGGCGCGGCCGGCTGGTTGGCACCGTCCGAACCATAGTGGTCGCTGCCGGCAAAGGCGCTGCCCGTGGCGGTGAGGACGATAGCGGCGATGGTAAGAGCAATCTTGGTCATTTCGGGTACTCCAGTGTGCTGGTCATTCGTGAGTTGTCGTTGCTTTCGACGCATTCGAGATGAGAGCGCTGCCCGCGCCGACGAATACGCATCGGCTTTTTCCGACGTGCACGTTGCTGGACGATTTCAGCAACCGAGATTGTGGCTACAGATGAAACCTGCAATTCAAAGTATTCGATTGGCGCAGGATTCGATCCAGCGCTCGTCCCGGCTGATACGCGAAAGCAAGAGTAGCGGGCCGAGCCCGCCGCTCTTTGTGTTCCGGGGCTGTGATAATCAGCGGCCCCAGATGCCTGGGCCGGATTCAGGCGCCACCGACTCGGAAGTCGTCTTGGCACCGGTATGCTCGGAAGTAACCGGCTTGCGGATCGAGCCGGTGAACGTGTTGTCAACGTTGGCAGCAGGAGCGGCCGGCTGGTTGACGTTGTCCGAGCCATAATGGTCGCTGCCCGCAAAAGCGGTGCCGGTGGCAACGAGGATGGCGGCGGCGGTAAGAGCGATCTTGGTCATTTCAGGTACTCCGGTAGTTCTTTGGTCTGTCCGTCAAGTGGCGTGCCTTGGGAAGAATTCGCGTCGCTCGGACCGCCCCGAGATGGGTCCGCAAGCTTGTCGTTTCCAATCACAAAAATTTTGTACGGGTGCGCCAAATTGGCCGCTTGAAATTCGACATGCGGCTCCTTTCGCCACAATGTTCTTATTTCTTTTCAATTGGTTATGCGGTTATTGGTGATTTTCAGCACGAACATTCTGTGAGCCGGCGTTCACCCATTCCTGTATCCTCTGTCAACAGAACCGAACCGTTCGGTTCGAACTATTTTACGTTTGGCTGGATCAGCGCTTCAGAGCCTCGATCGACATGCCTGCCGACCGATCAATGCCCAGTAAAAATCACGCTGCCAGCTCAGCGCCAGCGGTGTCATGCTTGGGCCGCGCGCTGGCCAGAAGCACGACGGGGCAGTTGCAGGCGGCTAAAACAGCGCCGGCGGTTTCGCCGAAGAACAGGTCCTCACCCGGACGTTGGGTGACACCCATCACGACGATCGCCGCGCCTTTGGCCGCCTCCCTAGTGATCGCCTTGTCGGGTGTGACGCGGGTATGGAACGCGGTGTCGATATGCAGGCCGTAGCGGCCCGCCAAGTCGGCGATGTCTTTCAGCATGGCCTCTTCGCGGCTATGCGACACGGATGTCGACCTGCGCCCCTTGGCTGCTTTTTGCGAGACGTAGAGAACCTTGATCCGCGCCCGGTTTGGACGGGCCAGCGCCAGCGCCAAGTCGGCGGCGCGGCGCGCCACCTGGGTACCGTTGACGGGGACGAGAATGCTGGTGCCGGCCTTCAGCGTTGGCATCTTTTCGGCAGCATTGCCGCCGTTCAGGACCAGGCAAAGCGGGCCGTCAAATCCTGCGGCAATGTCGTTGAGGGCCGGCGCGAAGGCGCCATCGGCGGTCAGCACATTGTCAAGGCCGACCAGCAACAGGCCGTATCCCTTGCGGGCCTCTTCGGCGATCGTCTCACCGGTGGCTTCCAACTCGGTGCGGGCCGTCAGGTGGAATTTGCCGACAAGCGTATCTTCGATCCGTTTTACCGCCTGGGCGCTTTTCTTTGCACCCTTCTTGATTTCCTGCAGGGCGCGCTCCTGTCCCTTGCTGTCGCTCGGCCTGTCAATTCGGCCGTCTTTCGGCTGAAGCAAGGTGGTGGGCAGGCGAAGCAAGGTAGTGGGCATGCCGCTGCCTCCGCCGACCAGTCCGGCGAGATGGGCAGTGAACTTGCCAATCCTGCTGTCGTCGACCAGCACCAGCAGCCGCTCCAGCCTGGAAATGAAGCCGTATTCGTCCAACGCCTCGCGCTCGACACGCTGCTGCTCGTCGTGCCCAACCGGCAGCCGGCCGAGCGCCCAGCGCAGCATCGGCGGCATGGCCAGCGTGGTGATCACGGCCATGGTGACGATCATGGTGAAGAGATTGTGCGACAGGATGTTCATCGACAGGCCGATGCTGGCGACGATCACCTCGGTCGAGCCGCGCGCGTTCATGGCGCTGCCCACGGCGATTGCTCCCTTGAACGACATGGCGGCGAGCCTAGCGCCGATGAACGCGCCGCCAAACTTGCCGATGCTGGCGATAACCACCAGAGCGCCCGTCAGCATGGCAAGCGTCGGATCGGCAAGCACTGTGAGATCGGCGGAAAGCCCCGCCATGCCGAAGAAGATCGGCATGAACAGCGCGGTGATGACGCCGCGCAGCTGGCCTTCGATATGGCTGGAGAGGATGGGCGATTCCCCGACAAGGATACCGGCGACGAACGCACCCAGCACCGTATGCACGCCTATCATATTGGTGATCAGCGCCATCACGCCCATGATGATGAGGATCATGGTGATCACAGCGAACTCGCTGTGGAATTGATCGTTGGTCCAGCGGATCAAGGTGAAGACAAGACGGCGGCCAATGGTGAAGGAGAACACCATGAACAGTGCCACCGCGGCGATGGTGGTCACCAGCGGCGCGAACTGCAGCCTGCCATTGGTGGCGATGCCGAAGGTTACGGCGATGATAAGCCAGCCGATCGTGTCCTCGATGATCGCCGAGGAAATAATCACCTGTCCGAGGTTGCGGCGCATGAAGTTCATCTCGCGCACCACCATGGCGACGATCTTGACCGACGAGATCGACAGCGCGGTGCCCAGGAACAGCCCGGCGACGGTGCGTTGCGTGGCGTCAGACAGCAATGCGTCCGGCAGGAACTGCGCCAGCGCGAAACCGCAGATGAAGGGCACCACGACGCCGGTCGCCGAAATGGAAAAACAGGCCGCGCCAACCCGGCGCACCAGCCGCAGGTCCGTCTCCATGCCGGTCAGCAAAAGCAGCATCAGGATGCCGAGCTGTGAGACGGCGTCGATCATGCCCTTTTGCGCAGGATCGCTGGGAAAGATCAGGTGCTGAGCCGATGGCCATAGCCAGCCGAACAGCGAAGGACCGAGCAGGATGCCGCCGATCAGTTGGCCCATGATTGCCGGCTGGCCATAGCGCTGCAGCACTTCGCCCAGGCCGCGCCCGACAAGCAGCAGCAGGACGATCTCGGCAACGAAAGCGCCTTCGCCCGAACCGCCCATTCCCGAAGCCTTGGTTCCGGCAACAAGCGTCTCCGCCGCCCGGGCCGCTCCTGCGGGGACGAATGCACAAACCAACAGCGCCAGGCTGGAACGTGTCGGAGCCTGCCAAGCCATGAAACCCCCATCGCCCAATGCACCTGCCCCACAACGCGCGACAGGCCGTTGCGTTGCTAGACAGGGCATTGCTAGACGTGGACGTCACCGAAGGAGAGTTCGCCGTCGTCGCTCTCCGTCAGGTAGGCTGCCATCAGCAGGCCGGCATAGAGGACGGCGACCAGCACGACGATGGCGCCACCAGGAACTGGACCCAGCGCAGCACTGGCGACGGCCTCACGCATCGACCCGACGAAGCCGATGCGGACGCCTTCGTTTAAGAGGCTGGGGGTCGACAGTTTGAGGATCCAGGCCAGCAGCAGGATCAGCAGCATGTAGATGTAATTCCGACGCAGACGGCGCGCCAAAGCCACGCGTTGCGAAATCAGGAATTTTGGTGCGCGCAGGCTCTCGCCGACGATCAACAGCCAATCGGACGCGAAATCCGGCTGCGGCGAGAATACCTGTGCGAAATAGTGCCGTTCGAACTGGCGCACGCGAGCCCGATAGAAGTCGAAGAAGCGGTATCGCCGCGCCTCGATCCACAGCAGCAGCAGAACAAGCAGCATGGCAAACAGCAGCACGCCATGGTGAGCGCTGGCTGTCGAAAGCGAGACGGACAGCATCGCCGCGACAACCGTTATCGCCCAATTGCTCGTCCGGTCCAGGCGGTCGCGCCACCCAGCCATGCGCGCAATCTCGGCGCGATGGAAGTGGGACATCGTGGTTACGAGTTCGCCGGACGAAAGCGTTCGCCCGATGGGGTCCGGCGCCGCCAACGCTTCTGCCATGACCATGCCTCCACCCGCCATGCGAAACGGCCGGAGGAACATATCGTTCCGAACGCTTCAAGTTGCCGGGCGCAGCCAGACCTTGTTGTCGTGGAAGGCGGCGCCGCCATAGGGCGCCGGCGCATCGGCGCCAGTCAGCACGTTGATGCCCTCGCCGCGCTCATGGGCGCTGTTCGGCCAGATGCCTTCGGCGATGACCACGCCGCGCTTGATGCCGTCGAACAGTTTTGCGTGCAGCACCACTTCGCCACGCTGGTTGCCGACTTCGATGCGGCCGCCGTCGGCGACGCCGAGTGCCGCCGCATCATCGGGATGCAAGAGCAGCTCCGGCCGGCGCTCTTTTGCCTGCGACACCGGCGTTTCGGTGAAGGTCGAATTGAGGAAATTGCGCGCCGGCGAGGTGGTCAGCCGGAACGGGTGCGCCTCGTCCGCCACCTCGATCAGATCGACATGGTCGGGGAATTCCGGCAGGCTCGCCACCGGCCCGAACAGGCCCATGCTTTTCGGTGGCCGATTGGGCGACGCCTGGCCCGTCCAGTCGGCGCGAAAATGAAACTTCTTGTCGGCATGGCCGAAGCCGTCGAGGTAATGCGCGGCATCGAAATCCGGCTGCAAATCGACCCATTTCTGCTCTTTCAGGCTCGAAAAGCTGCCCAGCCCGCGCTTGCCCAGAATGACGTCGATATGCTGCTGCTCGGTCATGCCGAAGCCCGGGCGATCGGCGACACCGAGTCTTTTGCCGAGTTCCTCGATGACGAAATGGTTGGTGCGCGGACCTTCCGGCGGGTCGATCAGCTTCGGCCCGAGCGTGATGTGCTGGTTGCCGCCGCCCTTGTAGACGTCGTCATGCTCAAGAAACATCGTCGCCGGCAGCACCACATCGGCGAGCTTGGCGGTGTCGGTCATGAACTGCTCGTGCACGCAGGAGAACAGATCGTCGCGCAAAAAACCCTGCTTCACCAGCCGCTGCTCCGGCGCGACATTGACCGGATTGGTGTTCTGGATCAGCAGCGCCGTCACCGGCGGGCCCCCATAGAGCGCATCCTCAGCCCCGGTCAGCACCGGGCCGATGCGCGAATGGTCGAGATGACGGATCGCGGGGTCGCGCATCCGCGTGCCTTCGAGCAGTTCCTGATTGAGCTTGAAGATGCCCGAATTGGTATGGAAGGCGCCGCCGCCTTCATATTGCCAGCAGCCGGTGACCGCGGCGATCGAGGCTGCGGCGTGCATGTTGACCGAACCGTTGCGCTGGCGCGAAAACCCGTAGCCGAGGCGGAAGTAGGTCTTGTTCGTCGTGCCGACGAGACGGGCGAAGGTCTCGATTTCGTCGACAGAAAGCCCGGTGATATCAGCGGCCCATTGCGGCGTCCTCGTTTGAAGATGCGCTTCCAGACCATGCGGGTCGTCGGTGTATTTTTCCAAATAAGCGCGGTCGGCCATGCCGTCACGGAACAGCACGTGCATCACCGCGCAGGCCAGCGCGCCGTCGGTGCCGGGCTTCAGCACCAGGCCGAGATCGGCCTGCTTCATCGTCGCGTTCTCGTAAACATCGATGACGACGATCTTGGCGCCGCGTTCCTTGCGCGCCTTGATGGCGTGGGTCATGACGTTGACCTGCGTGACCACGGCGTTGGTGCCCCAGATCACCACGCAATCGGACTTCGCCATCTCGCGCGGATCGGGGCCGCGCAGTGCGCCTGCCCCCATCATCCAGCCGGTCCAGGCCAGATTGGTGCAGATCGAACTGAAGAAGCCGGAGTATTTCTTGGCATGCCTGAGCCGCTCGATGCCGTCGCGCTGCACCAGACCCATCGTGCCGGCATAGTAATAGGGCCAGACCGTCTCCGAGCCGAATTTTGCCTCCGCCGCGATGAACTTTTCGGCGACAAGGTCGAGTGCGGCCTCCCAGCTCGCTTCCTTCCAGGCGCCCTCGCCCTTGGCGCCCGCCCGGACCAGCGGTTTCAGCAGGCGGTCGGGATGATGGACGCGGTCGGCGTAGCGGGCGACCTTGGCGCAGATGACGCCGGCCGTGTAGCTGTTGGCCTTGGCGCCATGGACGCGGCCGATACGCCTGGCGTCAAGCAACTCGACCTCGAGCGCGCAGGTTGAGGGACAATCATGCGGACAGGCCGAATGGCCGATTTTGAGCTTGGCGTGCTGATTCATGGGAGCAAACTAGCCGGTTGTGATAGCGGCGTGTAGGGCCAGTTACACGCCATCAATGCGCTTGAACAAGGCGTTGTAGGCACCGCATTTCGGGCAATGTATGTGGCGCTCGACATGCGATGATCCGGCTCCGGCGTCGATGACCAGCAGATTGCCGTCTCCACACTCAGGACATTTTACGACAGCTCCGGAATTGACGGCCAAAACCTTGGCAGCTTCGATCCACAGTTTTGCCGACATCGTCCTACTCCGCCGTGCCTTCCTCGTACTCCGCCGACATCGACAGCCATTTCTCCTCGTGGCCGGCCAGCTGTTGCGCGAGTTGTGAGCGTTCCTTGGCCAGCCTTGTCGCGGTCGAGGGGTCCTTTTCGTAGACGGCCGGATTGGCGAGTTCGTCCTCGATCAGGTCGATGCGCTTGCGGAGGCGGTCCATCAGCGCTTCGGTGGCGCGGATTTCCTTGGCCAGCGGCTCGAAAGCGGCGCGGCGCGCGGCTGCATCGCGGCGGCGGTCGGCCTTCGAGGCTTTGTCCGCCTCGCGCTTGCCGCGGCGGTCGCCGGAGACGCCGGTGACCAGCGTCTTGTAGTCCTCGAGGTCGCCGTCATACGGGTTAACCGCGCCCTCCTTGACCAGCCACAGCCGGTCGGCGGTCGCCTCGAGCAGATGGCGGTCGTGCGAGATCAGGATGACGGCGCCGGGAAAATCGTTCAGCGCATGGATCAGCGATTCACGGCTGTCGATGTCGAGATGGTTGGTCGGCTCGTCGAGGATGAACAGGTTCGGCCCCTCGAAGGCCGACAGGCCCATCAGGAGCCGCGCCTTTTCGCCGCCGGACAGGTCTTTGGCGGCGGTGTTCATCTTTTCGGTGGTCAGGCCGAACTGCGCGACGCGGCCGCGCACCTTGGATTCCGGCGCGTCCGGCATCAGCCGGCGGACATGCTCATAGGCGTTTTCGTCGGGCCTGAGGTCGTCGAGCTGGTGCTGGGCGAAGATTGCCACCTTCAGCCCGGGCGCCACGGTCATGCCGCCGGTCTCCGGCTTCAGCCGGCCGGCCAACAGCTTGGCGAAGGTCGACTTGCCGTTGCCGTTGGCGCCGAGCAGCGCGATGCGGTCGTCGGCATCGACGCGCAGCGTCATCTTCTTCAGGATCGGCGCACCCTCGGTATAGCCGACATTGACGTTGTTCAGCGCGATGATCGGCGAGGCCACCGTCTTCACCGGCTCCGGAAAGGAGAACGGCCGAACCGTGTCGTTCACAATCGCGGCGATCGGCTTCATCTTCTCCAGCGCCTTGATGCGCGACTGCGCCTGCCTCGCCTTCGACGCCTTGGCGCGGAAGCGCTCGACGAAGGATTCCATGTGCTTGCGCGCGGCTTCCTGCTTCACGCGGCCCTTCTCCTGCAATTCGCGCTGCTCGGTATATTGGCGCTCGAACTGATCGTAGCCGCCGCGCCAGAACGTCAGCTTCTTCTGGTCGAGATGGACGATCGAATTGACGGCTCGGTTGAGCAGGTCGCGGTCGTGCGAAATCAGCAGCACAGTGTGCGGGTATTTCGACACGTAGTTTTCCAGCCACAGCGTGCCTTCGAGATCAAGATAATTGGTCGGCTCGTCGAGCAGCAGCAGATCGGGCTCGGCAAACAGCACCGCGGCCAGCGCGACGCGCATGCGCCAGCCGCCGGAGAAGGACGAGGCCGGGCGCCGTTGTGCGGCGTCGTCGAAGCCGAGGCCGGCGAGAATGGTGGCGGCGCGTGACTCGGCCGAGTGCGCATCGATATCGGCCAGCCGCATATGGATATCGGCGATGCGGTGCGGATCGGTCGCCGTCTTTTCCTCTTCGAGCAGCGCACTCCGTTCAAGGTCGGCCTTGAGCACGATCTCGATCAGCGGCTCCTCGGTGCCCGGCGCTTCCTGAGCGACCTGGCCGATGCGTGTGTTCTTGGGCAGACTGATCGAGCCGGTCTCGGAGGCGAGGTCGCCGGTGATCGCCTTGAACAAGGTCGTCTTGCCGGTGCCGTTGCGGCCGACAAGGCCAGCCTTGCTGCCGGCCGGCAAGGTCAGCGAGGCATGGTCGAGAAGCAGGCGTCCGGCCATGCGGAGCGAAAGGTCGTTGATGATCAGCATGGCCGCGCTTTTGCACGGGACAACCATGCTTCGCAAGGGCTTGAGCCCCGGTTCGCCGCATAAGGCGCGAAAACCGGCAAGCAGGTGACGTCGACCCCCGCGCACCGCGACTTCCCGCAAAACGCAAAAAGAACCCGCTATCCTGAGGGGGGACAAGGAAAGCGGGTTCTTTCGTGAACGGCGGCCTTGGGAGCGTCCGATCGACACCCAAACACGCAGCAGCCGGGTTTGTTCCATGGGATAGACAAACCATGTGATGAACAAACGCCGGCGTGGCGGCAGGTTTGTCCACAGGGCGTGCCGTTTGTACGCTATCGGACCATGACGCTGCGGAAAGACTCGGCTATTCTTGGATGTGCGGCGGGCCTGATCTCCGCCTGGCCGGCGTCATCAGCTTCCTCCCAAGCGGCGCCGGCCACCCTTTTTTGACCGGCGCCGACGCCATTTGAAGCGGTCATTGTTTCGGCGGCGTGCCGGGCTGATCGCCGCCGGTCGTCGACTTCGGCACCGGATTCTTG
This sequence comes from Mesorhizobium sp. LSHC420B00, assembly GCF_000503055.1. Classification (GTDB taxonomy): domain Bacteria; phylum Pseudomonadota; class Alphaproteobacteria; order Rhizobiales; family Rhizobiaceae; genus Mesorhizobium. The sequence continues at coordinate 34,178 of NZ_AYVY01000012.1, forward strand.
TCGACCTGCGGATTCTGCTCGACCGTATCGCCAGGGGCCTTGGTCGGCTGGATGTTGTTGTCGCAACCCGCAACGGTCAGCGCTGCCACAAGCAGCAGGATTGAGCGCTTTTTCATCGCAGTCTCCTCTCGCCCGACAACGAGGCGTCGGCGATTTGGTTGCGCGATCGGTGTCGTTCCCGCATTCGCCGAGCAGTCGGGGAACAAAATGCCGCGTCTCCGGTTGCTCCAGAATCAATGGAGGAAGCCATGATCCGTCTGCTTATCGCCGGGGCAATCGTCTATGTTGCCTATCGCGTCGCCAAGAAAGTGATCGACGAGGTGCCCGACGATTTCGATCCGCTGCTGCTGCCGCCACCAGAAGACGATCGCGAGGCGCTGCGGCGGCAATCGGCAAGGATGGGCGTCGAGCCCGGGCGTTAGTCAACGGGCCTGCCCGCAAGGCTTCTTCGTTCACGAGCCCCATTCCGGCTCCGCAAACCGTTGCGAACAAAGCGGAAACGATGCTTGATGGGCGATGAACCTCGCCGCCCGTGATTCGTCCTTCCAGCCGGCCTATCTGGCAAAGCTCAACGCCGAGCAGCGGCTTGCCGTCGAACACGGCGACGGCAAGATCGCGGGGCCATTGCTGGTGATTGCCGGCGCCGGCTCCGGCAAGACCAACACGCTGGCGCACCGGGTCGCGCATCTGATCGTTAGGGGTGCCGATCCGCGCCGCATCCTTTTGATGACATTTTCGCGCCGTGCCGCGGCGGAAATGGCCAAGCGGGTCGAGCGCATCGCCGGCGAGGTGCTGGGCCGCGATGCTTCCGTCATCACCGATGCGCTGAGCTGGGCCGGCACGTTCCACGGTATCGGCGCCAGGCTGCTGCGTGATTATGCGCTGGAGATCGGTCTCGATCCCGCCTTCACCATCCATGACCGCGAGGATTCCGCCGACCTGATGAACCTCGCCCGCCACGAGCTTGGGTTTTCGAAGACCGAAGCCCGCTTCCCGACCAAGGGCACCTGCCTTGCGATCTATTCGCGTGCCGTCAATGCACAGGCGCCGCTCGGCGAGGTGCTGGGTTCGGTGTTCCCGTGGTGCGCCGGCTGGGCCGAACAGCTGAAACAATTATTCGCCAGATATGTCGAGGCCAAGCAGGCGCAGAACGTGCTCGATTACGACGATCTGCTGCTCTACTGGGCGCAGATGGCCGGCGAGCCGGAAATCGCCGCGCATCTGGGTGCACGTTTCGACCATGTGCTGGTCGATGAATACCAGGACACCAACCGGCTGCAGGCCTCGATCCTGACGGCCCTCAAGCCCGACGGATCGGGGCTGACGGTGGTCGGCGACGACGCGCAGTCGATCTATTCGTTCCGCGCCGCGGAAGTGCGCAATATCCTGGATTTTCCCAAGCAGTTCGCGCAGCCGGCCGAGGTCGTCATGCTGGAGCGCAACTACCGCTCGACCGAGACGATCCTGGCGGCGGCCAATGCGGTGATCGGCGAAGCGTCGGAACGTTTCACCAAAAATCTCTGGTCGGAGCGCAAATCGGCGGAAAAGCCGAAGCTGGTGAGCGTGCGCGACGAGATCGAGCAGGCGAGCTATGTCTGCCAGGCGATACTCACCGAGCGCGAGGCCGGTACCGTTCTCAAAGCGCAGGCCGTGCTGTTTCGCGCCTCGCACCATAGCGGCCCGCTGGAGATCGAACTGACGCGCCGCAACATCCCCTTCGTCAAATTCGGCGGGCTGAAATTCCTCGATGCCGCCCACGTCAAGGACGTGCTGGCCGTGCTGCGCTTTGCCGAAAACCCGCGCGACCGCGTCGCCGGCTTTCGCGTGCTGCAACTTCTGCCCGGCATCGGCCCTTCGGCCGCCAATGCGATCGTCGAGACCATGGCGACGTCGCTCGACGAGACGATGGGGCTTGCGCGCTACCGGCCGCCGCAGCGGGCCGCCGACGACTGGCCGGGCTTTGTCGCGCTCTATTGCGGCCTGCGCGCCGGCGCAAAGAAATGGCCGGCCGACATCGAGCAGGTCAGGCTCTGGTACGAGCCGCATCTGGAACGCATCCACGAGGATGCGACGACGCGCCGGGCCGATCTCCTGCAGCTCGAGCAGATCGCCTCCGGCTATGGATCGCGCGAGCGCTTCCTCACCGAGCTGACGCTCGATCCGCCGGACGCGACCAGCGACGAAGCCGGACCTCCGCACCGCGACGAGGATTATCTGATCCTGTCGACCATCCATTCGGCCAAGGGCCAGGAGTGGAAGAACGTCTTCGTGCTCAACACCGTCGACGGCTGCATCCCGATCGACCTAGGGGTCGGCAGCAAGGAGGACGTCGACGAGGAGCGGCGGCTGCTCTACGTGGCCATGACGCGGGCCAAGGATAGCCTGCATTTGGTGATGCCGCAGCGTTTTTTCGTCCACGGCCAGGCGGCGCGCGGCGACCGCCATGTCTATGCCTCGCGCACGCGCTTCATCCCGCGCCCGATCCTTGGTGCCTTCGAGCAGGTGGCGTGGGCCAGCGTCCAGGCCAGGGACGATCCGCGCCGCCAGCCGCAGGTGCGCGTCGACCTCGGCGCCCGCATGCGCGGCATGTGGAAATAGGCACCCGCCTCGGCGCGCTGCTCACCCGGGCGAGCGAAAAAAACAAATCACGGCAACATGGAACCTCGCGCCGTGATCCGCGTTTCTGCCCGACCCCCAGACCGGAGAACGGCGTCCGCCGTGACCTCCGCCCATTCGAGAGGCCAGAATGCACGACAGGACGTTTTCCACACCGGTCGCCCTAACCGTTGGCGCCGGCTACAAGCGGACGATCGCTTCGTTCTCCGAGATGCACGAGTTCCTGACCGAGTTCCCGCCTTCGCGCCGGCGGCTGAGCTATGGCGCCGCGGTAAAGGCCTGCGAGGCGGCACGCGCCGGCGAGATCTCGGCCGAAGCGGCACGCGACGCCCTGATCACCTTCGCCGTGACGGCCGGCATCCTCTGGCCGGCCGCCCAGCCGGCAGTCTCGGTCAAGCCGGTCGTCCGGGGCCTCGGCGGCTACGCCGCCTGACGCAACCTCTTCGTCATCATGGCCGGCCGGAGATGCGGTCCGTTGTCGGTGGTTTTAGGTCGGCAGATCCTAAATCAGCTGCCTTCTGATGCTCATCCGGGTCACCGCAGTCACAAGAATGGCGCCGATCATGAAATAGATGGTCGCGACAATGTCGCCCTGGTGGAAATAATAACCGGAGTTGAGAAGCGCCAGGACCACGGCGAAGAACGCCACAAGGCGCAAGGGTTCATTGGGCATGCGTGCCAATTCTCGCTGTTGCTGCTGAATGCTGCTGAAGCGGCCGCCCTCACGACCGTGCGCTCCATAAAATGTTTTGGCGCGTTTTGCAATCTCGGCAGATCGTCCCCTATCCACCGCTTCCCCAGCCGCCCCAGGTTCAGGCGAATGCCCTGCCCTCCTCGCTGCGCTGGAACATCGTCAGGTCCAGTCCGAGGCTCGGCTTGCCCAGAATGGTCAGGATCGCATGCGCCTGGCCGCGGTGGTGGGTCTGGTGGTTGAAGAAGTGGTCGAGCGCCGGCGCCAGCCGCTGCGAGACGGTGCGCATATCCGAGACGGTCATGTAGGAGAAGCGGCCCGACAGCGCCTTGTCGCTCAGGCCGTCGACCCAGTCGATGATCCGTTTGTCCTCGGCCTCGCGCGCCAGCCGCAAGCCGGGCAAGGCGCGATGCAGGATCGTGTCGAGCCTTGCCGGCGCGTCGCCCTCGCCGGTGAAGCGTTTCATCCAGATACGGTCGGCTGCCAGGAGGTGGTTGAGCGTTCCCATCATCGATGCGAAGAAGACGCCGATATTGCGGTCGAACTCTTCCTCGTCGAGATCGGCGGCGGCATCGTAGATGCGGCCATTGGCCCATTGATTGTAGGCCGCAAACATCCTGAAATGCTGTTTCATTCTTCTCTCGACCTGCGAGACCCTGTTTCGCGTGGGTCTGTTTCGGGCATAGTTAGACTGCAAGGACGCTGCCGCCAATGACCATTCTGCTCTACGACCTTGTCGGACGCGACGCCGCCCGCCCATTCAGCCCACATTGCTGGAAGGCGGCGATTGCGCTGGCCCACAAAGGGCTCGACATCACCAGCGTGCCGACCCGTTTTCTCGAAGTGCCGAAGGTGGAAGGCGGCGTCTCGAAGCTCGTTCCGGTGATCCGCGACGGCGAGACGGTGGTCGCCGATTCCTTCGCTATCGCGCTCTATCTCGAGGAGGCCTATCCCGAGCGGCCGACATTGTTTTCCGGCGACGGCGGCAAGGCGACGGCGCGCTTCATCGAACGCTGGTCGCAGCTGACCATCCATCCCTACGTCACCACCGCTGCGATATTGGACCTGCACGCCATGCAGGACGAGGCGAACGCCGCCTATTTCCGGCAGAACCGCGAGCAGCGCTTCGGCAAGCGCCTGGAGGCGGTATACACCACCCGCGACGCTGGGCTCGCCAGCTTCCGGGCCTCGCTGGAGCCGCTCCGCTCGATGCTTGGCTATCAGCCCTTCATCGGCGGCCCGTCGCCGCTATTTGCCGACTACATCGTTTTCGGCGCGCTGCAATGGGCGCGCATCGCCACGCCCTACCGGCTGCTCGACGATAGCGACGTCGTGGCGCAATGGTTCGAACGATGCCTCGATCTGCATGGCGGCCTCGGCCGCACCGTCGCGCCGGCGGCGCTCGCCTCGCTTGAGAGTTGAAATCGGCAGTTTTACAGCGGCGCCACATTTTGTTCTTGCTTTGTGCCGGCAGCTATGCTACTAATCTGGGTATGGTGCTAATTGGCTCCAACGACCCGCCCGGCTTGCCGAGGCGGGTTTTGTTTGCCGATCAAGGTCCAACGGCGCAGATGGCGGCAATGTCGCCGGGCCTCGGCTAAAGCGCGTCGCGTTCGACCGGCCTCATGCGATGCGCTTTAGGTTCTTGTTTTGATGCATGTCGTTAGCGCAAAACCGCTGCACACTTTTGCGCGACATGCATTAGAATTGCCGCCCCGGCGAAATGCGACAATGCGGGTAGACGACGTGTCGCTCGAAGCGCCTCATCACTGCCCGGATCGAAGCAAACAAGATGAAAGTCCGGCGAACCGGACAATCACAACAGAGGCAGCGCGCCATGACCGCAAGCCCAGAGTTCCCGGCCGACTTTCGCGCCGGGCTCGCCAATCTTTTCCTGTGGCGACGCGACGTCAGGCGGTTCAAGCCGACGCTGCTCCCCGAAGGGGCGCTGGAGCGGCTGCTCGAGCTTGCCAGCGCCGCGCCGTCTGTCGGGCTGAGCCAGCCCTGGCGCTTCGTTATCGTCGAGAGCGAAGCATGCCGCGCCGCCGTTAGGGCATGCTTCGAGCGCTGCAACGCGGAGGCACTCGCAAATTTTTGCGGTGAACGCGCCGCGCTCTATGGGCGCCTGAAGCTTGCCGGCCTGAATGAGGCGCCCTGCCAGCTTGCGGTTTTCGCCGACCGCACAACCGAGCAAGGGCATGGGCTCGGCCGCCTGACCATGCCAGCCACCATAGACTATTCCGCTGTCATGGCGGTTCACACGATGTGGCTGGCGGCGCGCGCCGAAGGAATAGGCATGGGCTGGGTCTCGATCCTCGATCCGGCCGAGATGGTGACGATCCTGGACGCACCGCCGGAGTGGACGCTGATCGGCTATTTCTGCGTCGGCTATCCAAGCGAGGAACACAGCGTGCCGGAACTGGAACGGCAAGGCTGGGAAGTCCGGCGCGCTTCGATCGTGATAAAACGGTAGTGCAACGGCCCGCTGCCATTCTCGTTGCAGGAAAGCCATTCTCTTTGCAGGGAAGCCATTCTCTTTGCAGGGGAGAATGACTCCTCCCCTGCAGGGCAGAATGGATGTCATGGAGGTTTCGCCGATCGTCAGCATCGCCGACGAGAGACCAAGGCAAAGCCAGTCGTGACGGCCTTGACCTGAGGAAGGGCATAGAATGTTTCGCTGCGAGGTGCAGGCCGAGATCTGGGTCTATCCGGGAAAGGGCGGCTGGCATTTCGTGACGCTGCCGCTGGAACCTGGAGCCTGGATCAAGACGGCGATGGTGGGGATGGCAAGGCCCTGGGGCTCGCTTGGCGTGGAAGCCGTCATCGGCCAGACCAGATGGCGGACATCGCTGTTTCCCGACAAGAAATCCGGCAGCCTGCTCTTGCCGATCAAGACGGCGGTGCGGGTCCGCGAAGGCCTTAGGGCTGGCGACACGGCCAACCTGACGATCGAGATAGAGCTATGACACATTGGGTCTGGCTGACGGCGACGCGCTGTGCGCCCACCTCCCCTTGGCAAGCCGGCGGGCGGCTTGTATAGAGCCCGCCACCCTCAATTCCACTCTCCATCACAAGGACGATCCCATGGCGCTCGAACGCACCTTTTCCATGATCAAGCCGGACGCGACCCGCCGCAATCTCACCGGCGCCATTACCAAGATACTGGAAGATGCCGGTCTGCGCGTGGTCGCTTCGCGCCGGGTGTGGATGAGCCGCCGCGAGGCGGAAGGTTTCTATGCCGTCCACAAGGAGCGTCCGTTCTTCGGCGAGCTGGTCGAGTCGATGTCGTCGGGCCCGACCATCGTGCAGGTGCTGGAAGGCGAGAATGCCATCGCCAAGAACCGCGAAGTGATGGGCGCCACCAATCCGGCGAGCGCCGCCGAAGGCACCATCCGCAAGCTGCATGCGCTGTCGATCGGCGAGAATTCCGTGCATGGTTCCGATGCGCCGGAAACCGCCGCGCAGGAGATCAAATACTGGTTCTCGGACACCGAAATCGTCGGCTGAGCCGGCATCCTAAACCCCATCAAAAAGGCCGGCGCAACGCCGGCCTTTTTCGTTAGCAGACATTTTCAGCTTCAGGCTCCTCGACGGGTCATGGGTGCGTTAAGCTCGAGGGCACGGATCAAACGCGGTCGCGACAACGGAGCCGACCAGGCCATGACCAGCACCATTCCCGGCTTGTTTCAGGGCACCGAGATGCCGACCGGCGGCTGGTGGGAGGCGTTGTGGCCCGACCCTGCCGGGGTGTTGACGGCGGTGGGAATGAAGCCCGGCATGGATGTGGTCGATCTCTGCTGCGGCGACGGCTGGTTCACGCTGCCAATGGCCAGGGTCGTTCGTCAGGTCATCGCCATCGACATCGATGCCGATCTGCTCGAAGTCGCCCGGCGGCGGCTGGCCGACGGAGGCGCGAGCAATTGCGAGTTTGTGGCGGGCGACGCCTATGAGCTTGCCGGGCTGGTGCCCCGGCCCGTCGACTTCGTCTTCATGGCCAACGCTTTCCATGGCGTTCCGGACCGGCCGCGCCTTGCCCGCGCCGTGCGGGCGACGCTTGGCAGGGCCGGTCGTTTTGCCATCGTCAACTGGCACCAGAAGCCGCGCGAGCAGACCACGGTTCTGGGCGAGCCGCGCGGACCGAAGACCGAGCTGAGGCTGTCACCCGAACAGACCACCGCGGCTGTGGAAGCAAGCGGGTTCAAGCTCGCCGAGCTGGTTGATGTGCCGCCCTATCACTATGGCGCGGTATTCAAACTCGCGACAAATTGAGAATGCCTGGTGTATGCGGTCGTCGCCCGATAGATCTCGCCCGCCGCCCCCTAGCGGCGGGTTCTGCCAGTCTATTTCGCCTGGCGTTCCTTCACGTTCGCATGTTCGTTCGCCGCTTCCGTGTCGGTGGCCGGCGTCTGTGTATCGTGACCGGTGAACGGGCTGCCCTGCCCGGGCGCGAGATCGCCGCTATGACCAGCCTTGTTGGTCTGGAAAGGCTGGCTGTCAGGACTGAGACCATGTTGAAGGGCATCGAACAGATGGTCGTCCGCCTTGGCAAGGCCGGTGAAGGCAAGGAGCGATGCACCGGTGGCGGCAAGGATAAGCGCGTGCGTTTTCATGTCTGGACTCCTTTGAGTTAAGGCCAGAACGGGCCGCAGCCATTCTGGCGGCATCAACGAAGGGACAAACATCCCTTTTGCCTTACCCGCCATCGTATGAGGACGTAACGCGCGCTCTGTCCGGTTTATTCCGGCTGAAACACAACGTGATCGACATGCGGCCGATCAGGCGACCGAATAGCCGCCATCGGCGAGCAGGCCGTGGCCGGAGACGAACGAGGCGTCATCGGAAGCAAGGAAGGCCACGACCGTCGCTATCTCTTCCGGCGAGCCAGCCTTTGATGCGCCGCTTCGGCCTGACGTCTGCGCCGCCACCACAGGTGTGATCGTTTCGGAACGGTCCAAGGCCTGTTGAGAATCAGGGCAGGCCGAGCCGGTGCAGGCCTCACCTGAATATCGACAAGTCTCAACTCGCAGCATTGAACCGCAGGATGACGCGGTCATCCTTGTCGGCGATGATGAGCTTGCCGGCGTCGATATGGTACGACGCTGCCTTGGCTAGCGCCTCGAACAGCGCCTTTTCCTCGGCCATGACCTGAGGCGCGCAGGCCTTGAAGGTCGAGCCGATGTCGCTGATGGCGATCGTCGAGCCGTCTACCCTGGCGGTGGCGAAGTAGACGTTGCAAGGGCCGCTGCCGCCGGCCTTGCCGGCTTCGCTGATCCGGAATGTCGCCCGCGGCTCGGCAATCACGCCGATGCCATCGATATATTCGACCAGCCAGCTTTGGCCGAACACGGAGGCTGCCGCCGGCTCATCGCTCGGCGCCGCCATTTTCAGCGTGATGGTCTGTAGCGCGTCGCTGAGCGGATCGACCTGGTGGCGCGTGTCGGTGACGAACAGCAGCCGGTCGTCGACAGTGATGCGCGCCTGCAGAGCGTAGGTCATATCAGGCCGGATCACCTGCGGATCGAAGCTGATCTCGAACTTGATCGGCACCTGGCCGGCCGGCACCACCTTGCGCTCACCGATGATTGCGGCCGGCGCATCGGCCAGCGACACGTCGGCAAGCTGCACGGAAAGCACGGCATTGGGCGGCAGCGCGATGCGCTCGCGATACATCACCTCGCCCTTGAGGGACCTTTCGGCAGCCACGGAACGATCCGGAACGGCAAGTATGCCGACGGCTAGCGGCACCAGTCCGAAGATGAAGAACTCGGCGATCCTGTCCAGCATGATCCTGCTCCCCTTCCGGCAAAGGGTTTCGCAGGATTGCGGTCAATGAATGGCCGGCGGCGTATGGGCATGGCTGTCCCAGGGATTTATTTGGACGGCGGGCGCTTCCAACGGTCCGCCGCCTTGTCGTCGGCATCCTTGGCGTCGACCCAGTTGCCCTCGGAACCGTCGCTATGGTGTTCCTTTTTCCAGAACGGCGCCCGTGATTTCAAATAATCCATCAGGAAATTCGCGGCGTCGAACGCCGCCTGCCGGTGGGCGGAAGCGGCCACTACCAGCACGATGTTTTCGCCCGGCGCGATCTTGCCGTGGCGATGGATGACGGTGAGCCCCTGCAGCGGCCAGCGCTCGATTGCCTCGCAGGCGATGCGGGATATCTCGGCTTCCGCCATGCCGGGATAATGTTCGAGCTCGAGCGCGGAGAGCCTGCCTTGCTCGTCGCGGCAGAGGCCGGAGAAGGTCACCACAGCGCCGATGTCGTTGCGACCCCTGGTCAGCCTGGCGATCTCGGCGGCGACGTCAAAATCCTCCGCCTGGATGCGCACGACAGGCACCACCGCGGACATGGTTCAGCCACCGGTCATCGGCGGGAACAGCGCGATCTCGCGCGCGCCGGCAATCTTCTCGTGGTGCTCGACATGTTCCTGGTTGATGGCGACGCGGATCACGTCAGGATATTGCAGCGCGTTCTCGTACTCCTCGCCGCGCGATTTCAGCCAGCGCAACAGGTCGGCGACCGTTTCGATGCCGGCCGGCAGTTCGACCTCTTCCTCCGGTCTGCCGATCCGCTCGCGCACCCAGGCGAAATAGATGAGCTTCGTCGACATTTTATTCATCCATGATGTGCTTGAGGCCGGCGCGGAAATAGTCGTAGCCGGTGTAGAGCGTCACCAGGGCTGCGATCCACAGCAGCACCAGCCCGGTCTGGGTGGTCAGCGGGAAGATCTTGTCGCCGGCGGGACCTGCAAGCAGGAAGGCGATGGCGATCATCTGGATGGTGGTCTTCCATTTGGCGAGCTGCGTCACCGGCACCGAGACCTTCAAGGCCGCCAGATATTCGCGCAGGCCCGAGACCAGGATCTCGCGGCACAGAATGATGATCGCCGCCCATAGCGACCAGCCGGCGATGCCGGCATGGCGGTCGGTGTCGGCGGCAAGCAGCAGCAGGCAAGTGGCGACCAGCAGCTTGTCGGCGATCGGGTCGAGCATCTTGCCGATGTTGGAGGTCTGCTGCCAGGCGCGCGCCAGATAGCCGTCGAAGTAATCGGTGATCGAGGCGAGCAGGAAAATGATGAGCGCCGACCAGCGCGCGAAGTCGCTCGATTTCAGATGGCCTTCCAGGAAGAAGCACAGCACCACCAGCGGCACCGCCAGGATGCGGGCGTAAGTGAGCATGTTGGGCAGGTTGAACGCGCGCTGGGACATGTTTTGGGAACTCTTTCTGCCTGCTTAGTCAAATCAGAAGCGAATGTGGGGGGTCAACAGGCCAGAATCGATTAGCCAGCCGAAATATCGGCAATAGGGGCTTAGCTCTCGTGAAATAATTATTCGGGACAAACCGCGCAACGTTGCAACCACATGCTCCGATGTCGCGAATCGCCTGTCCCCGCAGCGAACCGCGTAATGCAGGACGCAACCCCCTAAAACATGGGGACAGGAAGACGCTTCTCAACGTACCCTGCGGCAATCAACCGCTCAACATGTAGCATTTTGCGGTCCTCAAGCTTGCACGATCGCGAGCAATACCATCTCACCAGGCGACGTTCAAACGTAAACCCGGTTCGGCACCTTTAGCATTGATGGCCACGCGCGATACGGAACGGCGCTATGTCGGTTCGGCAAACTTCGCCCTGACCAAGGCTATGCGCGAACGCCTTTGGCAACGTGTTCAAGCCGGCAAAGGCACACCACCAAAGGGCGCCGACAAGAACGAGGCCGAATGGATCAAGCCGGACCTTGTCGGCCGGGTCAAAACCCTCAAACGCGAAGACAAGCTACCCCATGCGACCTTGCGAGCTATCCGCGAGGAATAGTGGTTCCAGTACCAATGATGGCGCATGAAGATTGACAGGAGAGCCTCCAACAACGACTGATGTCCTGTTGGGGGAGCGAGATGAAACGTTTTGATTTGCTGGGGCTTGCTGTTCTTGTCGCAACCGTAGCGGCAGTAAGTTATTTCACGACCGGGTCTATCGCCGGCGGGTTTGCCTATGTCGCCGGCGAGGCAGTCGGTATCTTTCTGATGCTTAGCCTAGTTTACTACGCCCTCATAAAGTCCGCGCGCACTAATTTTCGCCACGATATTCTTTGATGACTGCTGCAGTTCTGGTTCTATCAAACCAAGCAAGGATAAGCGGCTATATCGACGTAAAGCGCTTCCAACGCGACATTCAGGCGGGGGGCGCGGAGAACTTTGAGAAGGCGTTAAGCACATCGCAGACTGTGATAGGGTCTGTAGGTCGCGACAGCCGAGAGGTAACTGACCAGACGAACAATAGTGTTGGACAACTTTTCACTCAATTTGATGACCACACCCTTGATGGGTTTCTAGAAACTGCGAAGGTCAAGGACCGCAGTGTACTATTGGCCTCGTATCAAGCGGCCAACGCCAAGCTGGTACAAGTCCGGCTTGTTATGCCCGCGGTCGATGCATTGCTGGCCGACGAGCGCACGAAAATTGTCGTTATAGCAAGCCGTTTGCCTGAAGGGTCACGAGATCCATTTCTTGGAGGGTTGTCCCAAGAACGGGCCGCAGAGCGCAATTTCGTGGAGCGTAGGGCTACGAATTACCAGCGCATGTTTGAGATCGCCGCGTCAGCGACAAAGCTTCTCTTGGATATGGGAGAGATTTCCATAAATGAGAGTGGCCAAATCCTATTTCCTGACCAGAATGCCCTTAAAAACTACAACGATCTCGTGGACGCTCTCCGACAAGTTGCGCTAGAGGATGAAAAAATCACCGTTGAAGCAGCCGCGTACGACAAAGCGCGCCTAGCCAGTGGCTGGAAGAAGATGATCGGCAACTAATCGCCGGTCACCTAGTCGCGCGTCAACCGATCGACAGTCTCAATGATCGCCTTCTACCCTGTGGCAAATGTTGCAGGGATAAAGCGCCAATGTCCCTCAATCCGAATGCTACAAACCCGGGTGCCGCATGGGACGGAATCATTTCGCGAACAAATGAACGGCGTACGCGAGGGCGCGCGGTCATCTCGGTATGGTGTAAGTAACGCAGATGTGATCGCCCCGTTTCGCGTAAGTTCGTTCCACTCAATGCACGTTGGTTCCACTCTATTCCTGTTCGTGCCACTTGTTCCCCAAACGTCTCGGGTATCACGGCATTTTGCCCGTTGACATCGCGCCGCCTGCCTGCGTCTATCTTAGCAGTTCCTTTTAGAACTTTTCTCAATGGCGAGATCTGTCTTGAAAGGAACGCCCCCATGATAGTTACTCTCGACCTCGGGCAGGTGCTCACCCTGACCGCGAGCCTATTTGGCGTCGTCGCCGGTCTGATCGCGATTGCTCGCTTCATCAAATGGTGGTGGCACAAACCCCAGGAACCGGGCGAATGATCGCGACCGCATACCGATCACCTACCCCCTGCCCTGACACACAGCGCGGTGTGACGGGTTTGGCGACCTCGACGCACTATGATCACCCCCGATATGAAACGCGCGCTGACCGCCCCTACAAAACGAATCTGCCAGAAATATCCGGTAGTTATGGCAGATATGAAAGCATCCGGCGATCAATGCGCCAAGGCATTTTCATTTCTCGTGAAAATGATTGTAGACCAATTTCGCCACCTGCTCGGAAATGCCGTCGATCTTGACCAGGTCCTCGACGGCGGCGCGGCTGACGGCCTTGGCCGTACCAAAATGCATCAGCAGCGCGCGCTTGCGGCCGGGTCCGATGCCGCTGATCTCGTCGAGCGTGCTCTTGACCATCTCCTTCTTGCGGCGGGCGCGGTGCGAACCGATTGCGAAGCGATGGACCTCGTCGCGCAGCCGCTGGACGAAATAGAGCACCGGATCGCGAACGGGCAGCGAGAATGAGTCCCTGCCCTTGACGAAGAAGCGTTCGCGGCCGGCGTCACGGTCCTGACCCTTGGCGATGCCGATGGCCACGACGCGGTTCTCGATGCCGAGATCGGACAGGATCTTGCGCACCGCCGTCATCTGGCCTTGGCCGCCGTCGATGAGGATGACGTCGGGCCAGGCCGGAAAGCCGCCGGCGTCCTCGACATCGTCGCCCGGTCCGGTAGCGCCCGCCTCGTCCGCGCTCTCGGTTTGCGGGGCATCGCCATGTTCCTTCAACAGCCGCGAGAAGCGCCGCTGCATCACCTCGCGCATCATGCCGAAATCGTCGCCCGGCGTGATCTCGGTCGAGCGGATGTTGAACTTTCGATACTGGTTCTTCACAAACCCTTCCGGCCCGGCGACGACCATCGCGCCGACGGCGTTGGTGCCCATGATGTGCGAGTTATCATAGACCTCGATGCGCACCGGCGGCTTTTCCAGGCCGAAGGTCTCGGCAAAGCCGGTGAGCAGCCGCGCCTGGGTCGAGGTCTCGGCGAGCCGCCGGCCGAGCGCTTCGCGCGCGTTCTGCAGCGCGTTGTCGGTCAGGTCCTTCTTCTCGCCGCGCTGCGGCACCGAGATCGACACCTTGCGGCCGGCGCGGGTGGAGAGGGCCTCCGCCAGCAATTCCTGGTCCTCGACGCCATACGACAACAGGATGGTGCGTGGCGTCGGCTTGTCGTCGTAGAACTGCGCCAGGAACGAACCCAGCACCTCGCCAGCTTCGAGCGCCGGATCGGCCTTGGGAAAATAGGCGCGGTTGCCCCAGTTCTGGCCGGTGCGGAAGAAGAACACCTGGATGCAGACCTGGCCGCCCTCCTGATGAATGGCGAAGACATCGGCCTCGTCGACGGTCTGCGGATTGATACCTTGATGGCTCTGCACATGCGACAGCGCCGCCAGCCGGTCGCGATAGATGGCGGCGCGTTCGAAATCGAGGTTCTCCGAAGCCTGCTGCATGGCGGCGGAGATCTCCGTCTTCACCTTCTGGCTGCGGCCGGAGAGAAAATCCTTCGCCTCGGCGACAAGCCTTGCATAGTCGCCATGCGAGATCTCGCCGGTGCACGGGCCGGCACAGCGCTTGATCTGGAACAAAAGGCAAGGCCGGGTGCGGTTCTCGTAGAAGGAGTTGGTGCAGCTCCTGAGCAGGAAGGCGCGCTGCAGCGAATTGATGGTGCGGCCGACGGCGCCGGCTGAGGCAAAGGGGCCGAAATAGTCGCCCTTGCGCGAGCGCGCGCCGCGATGCTTGTAGATGCCGGGCGAGACATGGTCGCCGGTCAACAGGATATAGGGAAACGACTTGTCGTCGCGCATCAGCACGTTGAAGCGCGGCCGCAAGCGCTTGATGAGGTTGGCTTCAAGCAGCAGCGCTTCGATCTCGGTGCGGGTGACGACGAACTCCATCGTCGACGTCTCGCGCACCATGCGGCCGATGCGGCTGGTGTGGAACCGACCTTGCGCGTAGTTGGTGACCCGCTTCTTCAGGCTGCGTGCCTTGCCGACATAGAGCACGTCGCCGGCGGCATTCATCATGCGGTAGACGCCGGGCGCGTTGGGCAGCCGCTTGACCAGCGTCTGGATCACCTCGGCGCCGACCATGCCGTCGGCATCGCCGGCATGCGGCGTCCAGTCGATGGCGGTGAAGGTGACGTCCGGACCAGCGGCTGCAGGCTCGACGACCTCCTCGGCTGCCTCGTCCTCGAGGTCGATTTCGGGCGGCAGGTCGTCGGCGCCGCCGCGCGTTTTTTGTTTCTGGTCCATGGGGCTCATTCCGTCATGCCTGTCACATCGGGCGTCTGCCATGCAAGATGCTGGCCGCCGTCAAGCGCGATCATCTGGCCGGTGACCGAGCGTGCCGCCCAGAGGTAACGGATGGTGTCACCGAATTCGGGCAATTCCGGGCCGCGCTTCAGGATCAGGCCGGCAATCTGCGCGTCGAAATCGCTGTCGTGCTGGCGCGTGTTCTTCAAGGTCGGGCCCGGACCGATGGCGTTGACGCGGATGCGGGGACCCAGCGCCTGCGCCATCATCTCGGTCGCTGCCCACAAGGTCGACTTCGACAGCGCATAGGAGAAATAACGCGGCGTCGGCCGCCAGACGCGCTGGTCGATCATGTTGACGATCAACCCCTCACTGCTCTGCGGCAAGGCCCGGGCGAAAGTCTGCGCCAACAGAGCCGGCGCCTTGACATGCACGGCGAAATGGCGATCCCAGGCCGGCCAGTCGAAATCGTCAACACTGTCGTGCTCGAACAGCGAGGCGTTGTTGACCAGCAGCGACACCGGTCCGAGCGCCGCCGCCGCGCGGCCGACAAGGTTGCCGACGGCGTCCATGTCGGTCAGGTCGGCAGCAACCACAGCGGCCCTGCCGTCTCGACCAAAATGACCACTGTTGATCCCGGCCGCCAGTGCCTCCGCCTCGGCCAGCGAGCGATTACAGTGAATGGCGACGGCAAAACCGTGCGCAGCAAGATCCTCGACGATCGCCCTGCCGATCCGCTTCGCCCCGCCTGTCACCAGTGCCGTCGCGGCGACCTTGCTCATCTGTCAATCCTCAATCTGATGCCGATTCCGACCTGCCGGGACCGGGCCGGCAAAATATGGCCTGCCAAGTGTTAAATCCCATTTCCACCTGGGGCAGGATTGTGGCAAAGTGGCCCGGTCGGCATTCTGGCTCGACCGGAATCCGGGCCAGCCCGACCGCAATATAGGGCGCGGGAGCCCTTGCACCAAGCCGTGTGCAGTGCAGCACGGCGAACCTGCTGACATCTCGCTGTTGCGAAGATGCAACGTCAAGGTTCTGCCTCATTCGTGCCAGGGAATGACCCAAGTTCAGGTTCGCTTCAGCCGCATTTCGACACGACATTTGGAACCGTTGAACGCCGGATCCGTTTCACCCCCCGGACGGGTTGAGGGCGCTCATGAAAAAACAAGCCTGTGTCCTGTGGCTTAAGGAGTAAAGAACAATGCAAGCCAATCTTAAATTTGCGCGACCGCTCGCGGTGGCGTTTGGGCTGTTCGCCCTCGGCGGAACCGCCTATGCCGCGGACGTGGTTCAGGAAGAGCCGCCGGCACCTGCCCCGATCGCCGAACTTCCGGTCGCATCCTGGGCCGGCCCCTATGCCGGTGTGAGCGTCGGCTACGGCTTCGCCGGCCATGCCGATGCCAAAACCGTTGGTGTCGACATCGATACCAAGGGCTTCGTCGGCGGCGTCTTCGGCGGCTACAACTGGCAGCAGGAGAACTTCGTCTACGGTGCCGAAGCCGATATCGGCTATAACGGCGTCAAGGGCGACGATGCCGGCATCGAGGCCAAGGGCGGCGTCGAAGGCTCGCTGCGCGCTCGCCTCGGCTACGCTGTTACCCCGGAAATCCTGCTCTACGGCACCGCCGGTGGCGCGCTGAAGAACCAGAAGGTGGAAGCCGCCGGCTTCAGCGACACCAACACCATGCTCGGCTGGACGGCCGGCGTCGGCACCGACATCAAGATTACCGACAATGTGTTCGGCCGTGTCGAGTACCGCTACACCGATTTCGGCGACAAGAACTTCGACGGTATCGGCAAGGTCAAGTCGACCGACAATCGCGTCACTTTCGGCGTCGGTATGAAGTTCTAAGTCGTCCAAGCCACGACACGAAAAAGCCGGGCCTCGCGCCCGGCTTTTTTTGTGCCCGGTGCCCATCCTGTCGGCATGGGCACGCGTGATCTCGAGGTCAGCGTTGAGCCAGCATCCGGTCGACCAGGACCAGAACTTCGGCTGCTGCGATGAAACCGAGGGCGATAGTGGCGCCATTCGACATGACTGCGACCCAGCCATTGGCGGACACATCTATGAACGGGTAAGCGTATTTCCCTTCAGCGACACCACGAGCCAGGGCATAAGCGAGATAGGCCAGGGGATAGAGCGCCCATAGAAGCGGATCGCGCCACGAGAGCCTCCCCTTTCGCGTGAATAGAAGCCAGAACAATAAGACAAGGACAGGATTGAGTTGGTGGAGCAGAAAGTTTGCTTCGGCGGTCGCGCCAGCCAAAGTGCGCAGCCCTTGGAGCAACACCGCGAAAATCACCCCGACCAGGGCCATCACGGCAGCCGTCCACGCCACCAGCGTTGGATGGTCGAAACGCTCCCCGAGGAGCGCTATGGCTGCGAATACAATGGCGACAAGACCGTTGGTCAGGATCGTGAAATATCCCACCAACACCCACAGCGAGCCAAGCATCGATGCACCGCCCTTGATCAAGGTGCTGAGTTCAAGGCCAATGCCAGTGCACGCGGATAGACAAATGATCAGGGCAAACAAGCGCTGTATCAAATCGCCCTCCCCCACCGGCTTACGTTTGAGAAAGCGACGATAAGACTGGGCGGAACGTCTGTCGACCAAAATGCCCCCAAGACCAACCTTCCAGCCTCGCCGGCCCGGCTCACTCCCAGCATGTCGAAATTGGCCGTTGCGCCTCCCGCCAGGAATCCGCTAAAGCGCGTCGCGTTCGACCGGCGGCATGCGACGCGCTTTAGGTTCCTGTTTTATGCATGTCGTTATCACAAAACCGCTGCACACTTTTGCGCGACATGCATTAGGGGAAGATCGGTAGCTTCGCCATCCCCGCCCTCAAGCCGGGATGCCGGGCTTCAGCTCCGGGAATTTCTCGTCGAAGCGTGCCGCCCAGCGCGTCAGCCGGCCGCGGCCCTTTTCCCATTTTCCGGCGAAGCGCAGCGAGAGATAGCCGAGGCAAGCGCGCAGCGCGATCTGGCCGACAGTGATTTTCTTCGGCAGCTTCGGCGGGTTGGCGTTGAGCAGATCGAGCGCGGCCGAAATCTTGCTCCACTGGCGCTCGAGCCAAGGCTGGTAGACCATCTCTTCGGGCCGCGTGCGCCGCTCATAGACCATCGACAGCGCGCAGTCGCAGATGCCGTCGGCCAACGCCTCCAGCACCTCCGCCTCGAGGCGCTTGTCGGGATTGCGCGGAAACAATGCGTTCTTGGACATCCGGTTGAGATGCTGGGTGATGGCGCGGCTGTCGTGGACCGAGCGGCCGTCGTCGAGCACCAGCACCGGGATCTTGCCGAGCGGATTGGCGCCGATCAGCGCGGCCGGCTTTTCCTCGGTCTTTATCGGCACGAGATCGACCGCAATGCCGGCATGAAGTGCTGCCATGCGCACCTTGGAACTGTAGGGAGAAGTAGACGCGTAGAGCAGTCTGGGCATTGTCGATTCCTGTTTACCGGCTACAGCTCCATATGTCCTGTTGGACGCGCAAGAGGACGCGGTAGCATTGTGACTTCGCGCATGACCCTCACCGAAAATCGATTCCGATTGGGGCTCGTGCGTGGGCACTGTTGACGACCGATCATGCTGGCTTCATCAACGGCCAGAGGCGGAAAACCGCGCCGCCAGCGCGCAGCCATTGTCTCGACTTCAATCTGGATGCGATGAGCCGGAGGTGCGGCGGCAGAAGCGAGCAGGTCGGACAATCCAAATCCGATCAGCTACCAACTCGGCCTTGCACCGAAGGTTGGTCTTTGGCAGCCACGAAAATCCCACCGGACTTCGCCGCGTGGCGAAGTCCTGGGAGCTGCGAAAAGACATCTTCCTCCCGCCTCTTTCTCGTCCTGCCCGACCGTCAGCTAGCAAGCGAGGCGCCTGTCCGGCATCCCGCCCTGGCTGTCTTGAGTACTGTCCCCGGCGATCGGAGAGCGGCGACTACTTCTTGGCCTTCGCCTTTGCGGGCGCTGCCTTCGGCTTGGCCGCGGGCGCTGCTTTCTTCACTGCTGCGGAAGATTTTGCAGCGGCGGCCTTTGCCGGTGCTGCCTTCTTCGCAGCGGGTTTCGCAGCGGCCTTTGCAGCCGGCTTCTTGGCCGGTGCCGCCTTCTTTGCCGGTGCAGCCTTGGCCTTGGCCGGTGCTGCTTTTGCCTTGGCAGGTGCTGCTTTCTTCACGGCTGGTTTTGCTGCCGCCTTGGCGGCCGGCTTTTTCGCCGGCGCTGCTTTTGCCTTAGGCGCGGCGGCCTTCGCTTTGGCAGCGGGTGCTGCTTTCTTCACAGCAGTTGCGGCCTTTGCCGCCGCTGCTTTTACTGGTGCTTTCTTTGCCGGTGCCTTGGATGCCGGCGCTTTGGATGACTGCTTAGCCATATCATGCCCCTTCCGTTGTGCCGACGGCCGTTATTGACCCGGCGCGCAATGCATATCTGACTCGCGGCTTGCTAGCCAGCGAAGCATTAGAATGATTTCTGCAGCTTAAGTTTCGGTTACGGCGAGCGCGCGACCATTTTACCGGTGCAAAAATCGGCTGCGAATCTTTGTGTCGCGCAGCGAAATTCTGCGACAGAAATTCTGCTCGCTCTATCTCGACCGGTCTTCGCGTCAAGCTCAGGACCTTTTCGACCAGCTCTGCGCTTCAACGTCCGACGCTCAGCGCGAACATTGTCAAGAGCGAAGGCGGTCGCCCGCCTCGTCTTGTCCGAAACGATAAACTACAGGTAAGTACGAAGCAACGCGACGAGCACGCCGCTGCACTATCTTGCACGACGCGATGAAAGTAAGCAGATAGCTCGCATTTCTGAAAGACAGGATATCGCTCGATAGATCCGGTCGAGCCGATCTCCTAATCGAAAACGCTCGGCCGTTCAGGCGCCGAGCGGCTCGCGCTGCTTCTGCAGCCGGCGCGAAGGCTCGGCCCTGTGGAGATGGACGGCGAAGGTATCCCATGGCGGCGTGACGGAAATCTGCGCCAGGATGCGCCCCGCTTCACCGCGATGATAGACGCCGTGCAGTACGACGTGGGTCAGCATTTCCTGTCGCGACATCAATGCCTTATCCCCGTCGGTGAACACGAATGCGACGGGCTCGGAGAGCTGTTGCGACGAAACGGTTTCGAGATAATCGAGATACCACCGATCGGTCGCCGCGACTGCGGCACGAAGTTCGTCGAGGGCCGGCGTGTCCTCGCTGGCGTCGGCGGAGTAGCCATGGCTTGCACCAACCAGGTGGGCTGAGAATATCGGCGACACCACATGGCTGTGATCGATGAGCCGTATCACGGCCTGCCGTTCCTTGCCGTGAACGGGCGGGTCGAGACTGACGAGCCTTTCCAGCAGTTCGTCATTTGCCCAGGCCTGATAGGCAAACAGGCTGCGAAGCAGGGCGTGCGCACTCATGGTCGGTGTCCTTTTCTGGAAATGCGAGTATGTTGTTCATATTTTCAGGAGAATGGGCGGGCGTGTCTACTCGCATTGCAAAACCGTATCCGCGCATGCGCAAGCAGCCGCGCCAGGCGCGTTCCAGGGCGACCGTAGAGGCGATCGTCGAGGCAGGGGCTCATGTTCTGAGCGGGCTGGGCTGGGCCGGCTTCACCACCAACAAGGTGGCCGAGACTGCGGGCGTGAGCATCGGCACGCTCTACCAGTATTTTCCCGACAAGCTTTCCCTGCTCGAAGCCGTCCGGCGCCGTCATTTCGATCATGTGCTGTCGGTCATTCGCGATTCGGCGGAAGGCCAAAAGCCGCTCAGGAAATTCGCGCAGGAGCTGGTGCGCGGCATGATCGCGGCGCACAGCATTCACCCGACACTGCATCAGGTGCTGCTCGACGAGGCGCCGGGCGATCGCGGCTCCAGGGCCGCCCACGCTTCGTTCCAGACACAATATCTCAACCACTACGCGACCGCCGTCGCCGCCTATCGCAAGCCAAGGAAAGGCGCCGACATGGAGACCGTCGCGCGCGTGCTGTCGTCGGCGATCGAAGGTGTGATCCATAACGCGGCACGCCGGAACATGCTCGCCGCGCCGGAGCTGCAAAAGCAACTCGTCGAACTGATCTGCGCCTACCTATCGGGCGCGGGCCGCATCGGTCGATAGCGCAGGGCACGGCGGAAGTCGGGGATTTCTGTACGTCGGATTCAAACCCGGCTCATGAGATGCGGCAAGGCCGATGCCAGCAATGCCGCACCTGATGCGGCCAAGAGCGTGAGGACGATCTTTCGAAACGTTGCTTCGCTGATGCCGATGTAGAGTCTCGCGCCAAGGAGTGTCGGTATCAACATCGCCGGCGCGACGATGGCAAACATCGGCAGCATTTCGAGCTTGATCTTTCCGGTCGCAAGATAGGCGGCCATCGTCATGGAGAGGGTCACAAGGTTGAAATTCTGGATGACAATGCGCTGCCTGTCCTTTTCCCATTGCCGCAGCACGCACCACAACGTTGGAACCGGGCCGGTGAAGCCGCCAAGCCCGCCCATGATGCCGCCAACCAGACCTATTGCACCGTCTGCAACAGGACCCCCGAACGTGATGGGAGGGAGGCGACGGGCAAAAAGCATCAAGGGACACCAAACGACCAGCAGCGCGCCGAAGATCAACTTGAACAAGTGCACATCCAGCAGGGGCAGGATGGCGACACCGACCGGAATTCCTATGGTCCCGCCGATCAGGAATGGCAGCAGAAGCTTGAGGTCGAAACCCCGGCGGACGGTGACGGCGGCGATGATTTGGCCGGTGAGCGCCCCAAAGACCGCCATGGCAGCAGCAAGCTGGGGCTCCACGGTCCAAACCCAAAACGACATGGCAACCAGGCTGAAAGCGAACCCGGACAGCCCTTGGACGAAACCTGCAACGACCGCCCCAATTGCAACAATATAAACAAGCGAATCCATGTAGTGCTGTTTCCCCGCAAAGTGATCGATGTGGCCGGTTGGCGTTGACCTGCATGGAAATCTACGATTTTCGCAACCTCCGTCCGACCTTGAGCGCCGGACAGTCCACACACCAAAGAGGTATGAATGCCCCCCTTGCCGAGCTTGGCATTTGTCACATGGTTTTCGGCTGACCCCAGATCAGCCGCGGCTTTCTATGCGAATTTCGGAATTGTCTTCAGGCAAGAGCAGCACGGCTCCGGTCCGATACATTTCGCGTTCCAAGGTCAAGGGCTCGCGATCGAACTCTATCCGGCAAACGAAGGAACGACGGCGGAAGGAGCGGGAACGATGATCGGCTTCGAGGTCACCGACGCGGACGAAGCGGCTTCTGCCGCGAAGGCCAATGGTTTTGGAATCATTGCGGATGTCAAGGCGACGGCTATGGCAGGCGTGTGATCGTCCGCGATCCTGACGGCCGTCAGGTGTTTCTTTTCTCGACCACCTAAGTGACGCAACAATCCATCGGGAATCGGAAGGCACTGGTTCAGCGCAGGACGCGGCAGCGGCCGTGGTAGACCATCCAGCGGTCGAAGCCCGAGACGCAGAATTCGACATTGTCGCCTATCGAGGCAAAGCCTTGGCCTTCCTCGATCAGATACCAGATGGTGCGGGCGTGGCCGTCGGAGAGGCTGACGGTGGCGCCGCAATAACGGCGGCCGATCGGCCAGGTGTCGTCGGCCGGCAGATAGCGATGCTGGTGGATGCGCTGGAAATCGACGATCTGCACATCCGGCAGATGCGGCACGTGATGCACCTGATACGAGAAGCGGTCGGTGATTTTGTTCAGCACCCAGGCCTCGCCGCAGACGCCGCTGTCCTCATCGGTATAGATTGCAAGGTCGGCGGCCTGCACCGCCTGAGTAACGCCGAGAGGCGCAGCCAGCGGCGTGCAAACGGCGAGCAGTGCGGCAAGGGCGGATTGGGCGAAGCGAGTCATGGCAGCCTCTCAAGGTCGACTGCGCGCACTGTGCGGATTCGCTGACGCGCGGTCAAGCGGTTGTAGTGACGATGGTTACGGTGACGAAGGTTGCGCTGAGGGAACGGCAAGGACCGCACCTCAAACTACTCTCCCGCCAGCCAGTCCAGCGTCCAATGCGATGGCTGCTCGACAGCAAGCAGCCGGTGCAGCGCCGGCAGCAGCGTCCGCAACTCGCCCTCCAGGGTGAAGGGCGGATTGACCATCACCATGCCGCAGCCGTCGAGGCTCGGCTCGACCGAGGCCGGCCTAATCTCAAAGCCGACGTCGAGCAGCCTGGGAATGCCCGTTTGCTTCAGCGCCTTTCGGAAGGCGGCGACCGCCTTGCGGTCCTTGAGCGGATACCACAGCGCGTAAATGCCGCCTGGCCAGCGCCGATGGGCTCTTTGCAGCCCGTCGACCAAGCGACCGAACTCGCCCTCTTCCTCGAAAGGCGGATCGATGAGCACGAGGCCGCGCTTCTCCTTTGGCGGCAGATGCGCGCCGAGCGCCAGCCAGCCGCCGAGCTCGATCACCCGGGTCTGGAAGTCACCGTCGAACAGCGCCTTCAGCCTGGCAGCATCCTTAGGGTGCAGCTCGACCGCCGACAGCCGGTCCTGCTTGCGCAGCAGGTGCCGGGCGATCAGCGGCGAACCCGGGTATTTTTTCACGCCGCCGTCCGGATTGAGCGAACGGACGGCTCCAAGATACGGTGCCAGCAATGCCGCCGCCGGGGCGTCGAGGGCGGCATCGGCCAGCCGGCCGATGCCGCCCTGCCATTCGCCCGTCTTTTGCGCTTCGGTTGAGGACAGATCGTAGCGGCCGATGCCGGCATGGGTGTCGATGACCCGAAACGCCTTGTCCTTCTGCTTCAGATATTCGATCAGCCGGCTGAGCACGGCATGCTTGACGACGTCGGCGAAGTTCCCGGCATGGTAGGCGTGGCGATAGTTCAATTGGAGCCCCTGCCCCAGCGCGGCGGTGGCGGCTGCGAGTTCGGATTTTCCGGCCGGCGGCCGCCGAAACGGAATGCCAGCGCCAGCCCGGCCAGGCCGGCCGCCATCAGGGAAAAACCGACCGGCCGCGCCCGGCGGTCGACCTCGCCGGCAGCCGAGCGCAGGACGAGGTCGACGGCCCGCATCGGAATGCCCTCGGCGTCGCCCGGACCGACGGTGAAGATGTAGGAACCGGGGGTAACGCTCGGGATCAGGCCGGCCTCGTCGCGAAAGATCCTGTCCGGCAGCTGTGGGCTGACCTGGCGCGGATTGTCGGAGTGATTGAACTGCAGCGTCGAGGCGAGCACCGTCCTGCCGCCGGTGGCGGCGGTCAGGGTCAGCACGGTGCGCTGCTGCGAGACGATGCGCTCGGCTCTTGCAGTGAGATCGACCAGCACGCGTAGCGGCCCGTCGCGTGCGCTCAGGGCCACCGTCACCGGCTTGAACCGGCCCTGGTCGTAAACCCGCCAGGTGCCGATCTCACGGCCGGAGAAATTGGTCATCGCCCAGGGATAGACGACGCCGATGCCGGTACCGATGAGCAGGATCAGAAGAAACAAAAAGCGCATGCGGACAATGCCCCGTTGATGCAACTACCTCGCATTGGCACCGTCGCGGATACGCTCCATCTCGTCCAGCAACATGTCGAGGCCTATATCGAAGGTCTTGTCAAAACCGGCTGTGCCGAAATATGCCCCGGCAGCCATGACGCCGGGGAAATCCCGCGCTAGCGCTTCATCGCTCACCGTGGTGACCGCCGAAGGCCCTTTGGCGTAGCCGGCCGTCTCGTCAAGGATCGCGCCCATCAGATAGTAGCTCGTGGCTCGGAACAACCGGGCGCTGAGTTCCAAACCGAAACCGCCGGCTTCGAACAGGCCGATCACGTCGTTCAGCTTGGCGAGACATGTCGGCGAATTCATGCGGTAGACCACAATGAACGGCGCAAAGGCCGGATGTTCGGTGGCGACCCGGCGGTATTCCTTCACGGCGACGTGGATCCGCTGGCGCCAACGCATGCCGTCGTCAGGAATCTTGATCGAGCTGATCTGTCGATCGACCAGTGCCTCGTAAAGATGCGCCTGGGAGGGGAAATGATGGTAGATGCTCATCGCTTCGCAGCCGAGTTCTGCCGCCAGCTTGCGCATCGAAAAGCCGGAAAGCCCCTCCCTCTCGATTACCTCGAAAGCCGCATCCTCGATCATCTCGCGAGACAGCCGGCCGCGCGTTCGCTTTTTTTTGACTGATATGTCCATGGTGCCGCTTGACAACTTACGCTGTAAGGTTAATTTTCGACATTACCTTACATCGTAAGGCCAACCAAAACCAGAGGAGAACGCCATGAACAGCTTCCATATCGTTTTCATTCCACGCCCTCTTCGCTTCATCATGCATCCTTGCTCGCCTCCACGGTCCACGCGCTGACCCTGACGCTGGCCTCCGCACCGGCCCGTGCCGACGACTATGACGCAACCATCAAGGACATCCAGTCGACCATGGGCGCTTGGAGCTCTATCTTCAACGGCATGCAGGTCGATTTCGATCTTCAACGGCATGCAGGTCGATTTCGATACGTTCAGGAGGGAGACGGGCGGTCAGTAATGCTTTCGTTTTTGGAGCGGGATGCGTTCAAACTGAATTCTCCATCCCGCTCTAACTGTTTGTGTGATCCGCCAGCACCTCATTGATAACCCGCCACGATTTTTCCGCCTCGCGCTGGTTGCCGTCATGTCCCGAAGCGACGATCAGCGCCTTCCAGAGCGCCCAGCCCCGAGCGCGCGCCCAGCTGTGCTCGTCAAGGGAAATGGCGTCGCGGAACGCCTGGCGGCTCTCGCCGTAAAATTCCGTCCATGCGATCACCAGGTCACAGGCAGGATCGCCGATAGCCGAACTGCCGAAATCGACGACCGCGCAGAGCTTGCCATCTTGGACGAGCAGATTGCCTGAGGCAACGTCGCCATGGACCCAGACCGGCGGCCCTTGCCATCGCGAGCCGAGCGCGGTCGCCCACACCGCCTCGGCGGTTGCCTTGTCGATGCGGCCGCCGAGCGCCGAAAGCGCGGCTCGGGTCTGGGCGTCGTAGACTGAAAGCTGGCCACCGCGGTGGAAATTATGCTGACCTGCCGGTGGTCCGCCAGCGGCGTCGATCCGGTAGAGCGCAACCAGAAAGCCGGCCAGCGAACGAGCGAATTCATTGAGATCGGCAATCAGCCCACCAGCCGCCGGCCGACCGCGAAGCCAGCGATAGACGGACCAAGGCCATGGATAGCCTTCACCGGGCGCGCCTCTGGCCAGTGGCACCGGTATCGGCAGAGGCAAGTGAGGCGCGAGGCGAGGCAGCCAGCGATGCTCCTTCTCGACCTGGGCAACATAGGCGGCAGCGCTGGGCAGCCGCACCGACATTCGATCGCCCAGCCGGAAGGTGCGGTTGTCCCAGCCGCCAGGCTCGACCGGCTCTACCGGCAGGTCCGCCCATTCAGGGAACTGCGCGGCAATCAAGCGGCGAACAAGTGCGGCATCTATCGATATGCTTGGTGTTTGATCATCAGGCGGCATCGGGCTTGCTCAGGTCTTCTAAGCCTTGCGTTCCCAGCGCCGGTCCGGTGTTTGCTGCCAGTAGGTCACGGTGTGGCCGGCCTCCTTCATTGTCTTCCAGTGCGTGCGTGCCGCCTCTAGCTGGGCTGCATCGTGGCCGTCGAACAGGAACACGGCGCGCTGGTAGCCGCCAAGCTCCGGCGGCACCGCGCCATCGACCAGGAAGCGTATCTGCGCCTGGTTCGGATTGTCAGGTCCGACGGTCAGAAGCACCGGCTGCTCGGCGGGATGGGCTTCGCGGTCCGTTGCATGGGCCAGGAACGAATCGTCCCGGAAAGTCCACAGATGCTGGTCCAGCGCGTCGCGCCGTTCCTCGGTGCCGGTCTGCACCACGGCGCGCCAGCCGCGATCGATGCTGCGCTCCAGGAGGCCGGGCAGCGCGTCCTCCAGGGTCGATTCGGTCAGGTGATAGAACAGGATTTCGGCCATGACTTCAGTCTAAATCATTTAGCGCGCCGCTCATTGCTCGTAATGATCGCGCACCAATCGGTCGAGCAATCTGACGCCGAATCCGGAAGCCCATGACTGGTTGATCTCGTTGGAGGGCGAGCCCATCGCGGTGCCGGCAATGTCGAGATGCGCCCAGGGCGTGTCCTTGACGAAGCGCTGCAGGAACTGCGCGGCGATGATGGCGCCGCCATAACGGCCGCCAATATTCTTCATGTCGGCATTCTTGGACTCGATCAGCTTGTCGTATTCGGCGCCGAGCGGCATGCGCCACAACCGCTCCTGCGTCGCCTGACCGGCCGCCGTCAGCCGGTCCGCCAGCTCGTCATTATTAGAGAACAGGCCGGCATAATGCTGGCCGAGCGCGACCATGATGGCGCCGGTCAGCGTCGCCAGATTGATCATGAATTTCGGCTGGAAGCGGTCGTTGCAGTACCACAGCGCATCGGCCAGCACGAGGCGGCCCTCGGCGTCGGTGTTGAGCACTTCGATGGTCTGGCCAGACATCGAGGTGACGATGTCGCCCGGTCGTTGAGCGTGGCCGTCGACGGCGTTTTCGACCAGCCCGACAATGCCCACGACATTGACCTTCGCCTTGCGCGCGGCCAGCGCGTGCATCAGCCCGGTGACGGCAGCAGCGCCGCCCATGTCGCCCTTCATGTCCTCCATACCGGAGGCCGGTTTGATCGAATTGCCGCCGGTGTCGAAGGTGACTCCCTTGCCGACGAAGGCGACCGGGCTTTCCTTGGCCTTGCCGCCGTCCCACCGCATGACGGCGATGCGGGCGCCACGCGGCGAGCCCTGCGCTACGCCCAGCAGCGAACCCATGCCGAGCTTCTTCATCTCCTTCTCGGCCAGGATCTCGACCGTGACGCCGAGCGCCTCCAGTTGGGCGATGCGGGCGGCGAATTCCACCGGTCCCAACACATTGGCCGGTTCATTGACCAAATCGCGCGCCAGCAAGACGCCGTCGATCACCGCCGCTTCATCGGCAAAGGCCTTCTTTGCGGCCGCCGGATCGGCCGTGTGAATGGTCACCTTTACCGGCTTTTTTGGCTCACGCTTGCCGTCACCATTGTCCTTTTTGGTCTTGTACTTGTCGAAGGAATAGCTGCGCAGCAGGATGCCCGCGGCAAGCTGAACGGCTTGCCTGCCGCTGACGGCGGCGCCGGGAAGATCGAGCACGACGGCCACTTCGGTTGCCTTGCGAAAGGATGCGGCAATCGTGCCGCCGAGCTTCAGCCAGGCGTAGTCATCGAGATTGGAGCCCTTGCCGGCGCCGACCGCCACCAGCCGCTCGAGCGACGTCCCTTCCGGTGCCAGCACTTCGACCTGGCTGGCGAATTTGCCGGTGAAGTCGGCGACGGGAAAGGCCCGCTCGAGGGTCTTTGCCGGATCGCAGGCCCTGACGGCATCACCGAGGCCGCCCTCGTCGGCCGCCAGAACGAAAACGCTGCCCTTTTTGGGCGCGGCGAATTTGGCGAAGGCGATCGAGGGTCTCGAATTCATCATGTCCTGCTTTCGGGGAAATGCGTTGGATTGTCGGGAGAGGCGTTCGATTGGGCAGATCGGACCTAAGATGCCGTGTTGTTGCGTCAGTGAGCGGCGGGTTGAAACAGCTCGATGACATTGCCGGATGGGTCTTCGAGCAGGGTCTGGGAACCGCCGACGCCCGTTATGATATCGTTGCGAAAGACAAGTCCAGCACTCTTGAGACGCGCAACCTCTTCTTTCAGGTCCGGCACCACCAGCAGGATGCGGTTCCAGCCTCCCGGCACCGGCTGCCGGCCGTCGGGCATCGCCCGTGCACCCGAACTGCCGGGTCCGCTTAGAAGGAGCCGTAACGCGCCGCGCGTGACGGAGGCAAAAGCCGGTCGCGCGTCCTGTTGGACGGTGAAGCCCAGATGTCCGCAATAAAAGTCGATCGAGGCGGCGACATCATCGACCATGTAGCGAATGCTGACTGGCGTCATGATCATTGACCTTTCGGTTCGAGAACGTTCCAACAAGGCGTATCTATTGCGGGGCGCACAGTCGGCATAGTCCTGCTCATTATCGCTGCTTGACAATCCGCGCCGCTATCGCCCTAGCCTGAATGCGGGCATTGGCGAAACAACCGCGAATGCTCGGCCGCATGCCGGTAAACCACAGACCGGGCAATCGCGGGTCGGCTTCGCCGCCGTTGAAAAGCGGAACGCCCTTGCCGTCGAGAACGCCGAGCTTGCCGACCATCTGCTCCAGCCCGGTCCGGTAGCCGGTCGCTGAGATGACGATATCGGGCGTGATAAACCTGCCGTCGTTCAATATGATGCCGTCGCGAGTAAATTCTCGCAATGGCGGCACCACCACGATCATGCCTGCCTTGATGGCGCGAACCGCGCCGTCATCGGCTGCGATCGCGGTGTAGTCGGCGCTCAGACGGCTCGCACCTCCTATGGAGGCCGGCGGAAGCCCGAATTTCGTCAGGTCGCCGAAAACCAGGCGCTGGGTTGTCGCCATCACCGCATCGGCAATCCGTACCGGCAAGCGCGCCATGAAAGGCGAAAGCCTGTGGACGGCGATCTTGCAGATGCGTTTCGGCAGCAATGACGGACCATTGCGGGCCGACAGCCAGATGCTTTCGGCGTCTGCATCCGCAAGATGATTGAGGACGTCGAAACCCGAATTGCCTGCACCGACCACCAGCACCTTTTTGCCGGCATAGTCTTTCGCCTCGCCAAAATCTGCCGAATGGACGATCCGGCCGGCAAAATCCTTCATGCCTTTCCATGCGGGAATAAACGGCTGCCGGTCGCGCCCGGTGGCGACGACGACATGGCGCGCCGGACGGGATCCGGAATTGGTCTGTACGGTCCAGTGATCGCCATCGAACGTGATCTCTTCGACGGCAACGCCGAATGTGACAGGCAGCCGGTGCACTTGGCTGAAATCGTTCAGATGGCGAATGACGGCGGTTCTGTGCGGGAAGGCCGGGGTGCCTGCGGGATAGCCGATGCCGGGCAGCGTCGAGAGATCGCGATGCGTGTTGAGGTGCAGACGTTGGTGCCGCCGATGCCAGGGCTCGGCAAGCCGGCTCTCCTTTTCCAGGACGAGCGTCGGTACGCCGGCCTTCATCAGGGCGTGGGCGGCGGCAAGGCCGGCCGCGCCGGCGCCGATCACAATCGCGCCATCAAAGACCGCTTCCCAACCGGTTTGACTGCGCAATTTTTCCGCTTCCATGCTGGGGCTCAACAGATCCTGACCCGTCTTATCACGCCGCCGCGGCGGCGATCGGCGCGACATTTGGTCGTTTTGCCGCATTTGACAAGACTTTGGCCGAAATCGCTCCCATATGCGACATTGAACCATCCACGATTCGTCGCGGCACGGCCCCGCTTCCCGCCGCAACCTGTTGTTAACCAACAATGTTCGCCCTTTCTTATCCATTGCCGCCGACACTCCGGCCCAGCGGAATTTGCGATACGGGACAGAACCCAGATCGAACCGCCAAACTGAGCCAGTTGTGCAGCCGGCGCCGGACGACTACCTTATTCCAAGGCATGATGCCGTTCGAAACCGCCGAGAAAAGCCTTCATGAAGGTCGTTGAACGTTACATCATGCGCCGTGCTTTCGCGGTATTCGCGCTGGCGCTCGTTTGGACGCTGGCGATCGTCTGGACGACTCAGGTGCTCGCCCGCATCGACCTCGTCACCGATAGCGGTCAGTCGGCCCTCACCTTCTTCGAAGTCGCAGCGCTGATCGTCCCGTCGATCGTTCCGATCGTCGTGCCGTTCGCCCTAGTCGTCGCGGTCGCGCAGATCCTCAGCGTGATGAATTCGGATTCGGAGCTGGCCGTCATCAATGCCGCCGGCGCTTCACGCTGGACCATCGTCAGGCCGATCATGCTTCTGGCACTCGCAGCCAGCGTTTTTTCGTTTGCTGTCGACAATGGCGTCGACCCTTACGCACGCCAGAAGAACCGCGAGTTGATTGCTTCGTCGCGTGCCGATCTGTTGTCGTTGATCATCCAGGAAGGCACCTTCCGCAAGATCGATGATGGCCTGTTCCTGCAGGTTGGCGAACGGCTTCCCGACAATCGCCTCGGCGGCATCTTCGTCGCCGACTCGCGCGAAGAAGGCGTCAATCTCATCTATTATGCCAAGACCGGCAGCATCATCGAACGCGGCGACGAGAAGGTGCTGATGATGAATGACGGCGTCATCCATCGCAAAACCATGACCGGCGACCTCTCGGTAATCCGGTTCACCTCCTACGCCTTCGACTTGTCCGCTTTCTTGTCGGCGTCATCTGACATTCTGCTTTTGCCGAAGGACCGGACGACCCAGTACCTGCTCAATCCCAGTCCGAACGACAAGATGTACCAGCAAAAGCCGAACAGGTACCTGGCCGAGCTCAACCAGCGTTTTTCCGAGTGGTCCTATTCGCTCGTCTTTGCGCTGATCGCGCTTGCGGTCGCCGGAGATGCGCGCTCGCATCGCGAGGCGCGCGTGCACCCGCTGATCACGGCAATCGCGATCGCGCTGTTCGTGCGCTGGCTCGGGTTCTTTGCCGCCGGCAAGGCCGACAAGGTGCCGCAATATGCCTATATGGTCTACGGCGTCCCGATCCTGGCATCGGCGATCGCTATCTGGTTCATCGTTTCCAACCGGACGATGGAACTGCCGGTTGCTTGGGCCGATTGGATAACCAATCTTGCCGGCCGCTTCAATGACGGCTGGAGCGCCGTCAAGCTCCGCTTTGCCCGGCGTGGCGCATCCGGACAGGGAGCCGGCTGATGGGCTGGACTCTGGGTCGGTACTTCTTCTTTCGCTATGTGACGATCACCATCTGGTTCTTCATCGGCCTTTTGGCGCTGGTGTTCCTGATCGATTTCACCGAGCTTTCCGGCCGCACGACCGGCGTGCCGGGCTTCACCTACGCAACTGCGTTCGCCATTTCGGGGCTCCGGATGCCGATGATCATGCTGCAGACGGTGCCGTTCGTCGGCCTGTTCTCGGCGATGGCGACCCTGGTGTCGCTCAACCGCAAATATGAATTGGTCATCGCCCGTTCCGCCGGGGTTTCCGCATGGCAGTTCCTGCTGCCGTGCTGCATCGGGGCGCTGCTGTTTGGGGCCTTGTCGGTTGGCGTCATCAATCCGATAGCCGCGCACGCCTATTCCTGGTCCGAGCAGATCGAGACCCAGCTCCGTTCGGGCAAGTCGAACACCGTCTCGGCCGACGCCGCGCCCTGGATCAGGCAGAAAACCAGCTCCGGCGATACCATCATCGGCGCGCGCGCCATTCTCAATCAAGGCCTGGAGATGGCCGACGCGGTCTTCTTCAGTTTCAGCCCGCAAGGCGACATCATCGAGCGCAAGGATGCCGCGCACGCCTTTTTGCGGGACGGCTACTGGGAATTGCGGGACGTCAAGGTGTTCCGGGACGGCACCATCCAGTCGTTACCCAGCGATCGGCTGCCGACCGATCTCAAGCCGGAATTCGTGCAAGAGCGGTTGGCGCGCCCTGAGACCATCCCCTTCTACGATCTGCCCGGCAAGATCGAGGTGGCCCGCTCCTTCGGCCTCAAGGCAAATGCCTTCGCCATGCAGTTCGATTCCCTGATTGCGCTGCCCTTCCTGCTCGTCGCGATGACGCTGATTGCGGCAACGGTATCAATGCGATTTGCGAGGATGGGGCAGTCGGCGACGATGATTCTGGGTGGCATCGTGGCCGGCTTTCTGCTTTATGTCGTTTCGGTGCTGGTCAAGGCATTCGGCGTAGCGGGATTCGTACCCACTGCCGTAGCGGCTTGGGTCCCGGTTGTCGTGGCTATGTTCTTCGGGGTGACATTCCTGCTATACAAGGAAGACGGCTAGTGAGGGAGGCGGTTTTGCGCAGCCATAGGCACGCCGGTTTGGCACGCCTCTCTGCGGCGAGCGCCTTGGCATGCCTGCTTGCCGGCGCTGCCCCGGTTGCTCCGGTTTTCGCCCAGGACGTCAGTGAGCTGGCAACGAAGGTTCCGAGCGGCACGCAGATGCTGCTGGCAGCCGATACGCTGGTCTACGACAACGACAAGCAGACTGTGACGGCCGTCGGCGGCGTCCAGATCGACTATGGCGGCAACCGTCTCGTCGCCCAGCGGGTCGAATACAACCGCAACACCAAACGCCTCGTCGCCAGCGGCAATGTCGAGCTCGTCAACAGCGACGGCACCAAAATCTATTCGCAGCATGCCGACATCACCGACGATTTCGCCGAAGGCTTCGTCAACGCGCTGCGTGTCGAGACCGTCGACAAGGCGTATTTCGCCGCCGAAAGCGCGGAGCGCATGGGCGGCGTGCTGACGACGTTCCACAATGGCGTCTACACCGCCTGCGAGCCGTGCGAGGACAAGCCCGACAAAGCGCCGACCTGGCGTATCAAGGCCAGGAAGATCATCTGGAACGGCGAGAAGAAGACGGTTCGCTTCGAGAATTCGAATTTCGAGTTCTTCGGCTTTCCACTGGCCTATCTGCCGGCTTTCGAGATCGCCGACCCGACGGTCAAGCGCAAGAGCGGCTTCCTGATCCCCGGCGTCGCCTACAAGAGCGATCTCGGCGTCGGTGTTAGAGTTCCCTATTATTTCGCGCTCTCGCCGACCTACGATCTAACTGTCACCGGCAGCGGCTATACCAGACAGGGTTTCCTCGGTGAGGCCGAGTGGAGGCAGCGCTTCAACAACGGTCAGTACAGCCTGAAGATTGCGGGCATCCGTCAAGAGAATCCCGATGCCTTCATCGACGACAATGGCCACAACGTCAGTTCGGGTACCGAGGGCGATCCGAACAGGTTCCGCGGCATGATGGGCACCCAAGGCCAGTTCGCCATCAACCCGCGCTGGGACTTCGGCTGGGACATCCTGCTGCAGAGCGACAAGAGTTTCTCGCGCACCTACGATATCGATGGCTTCAACGATAGCGTACACCGCTCCGAGGTGTACCTGACGGGGCTCAACGATCGCAATTATTTCGATGTGCGCGCCATGCACTTCGACGTTCAAGAAGACACCCTCGCTAGCGATCCGACCGCCCGCGCCGCCAAGCAGCCCTGGGTGCTGCCCTCGCTCGACTACGCCTATATCCCCGACATGCCGGTGGCCGGCGGGCAGCTGTCGTTCGACGTCAACGCGCGGATCATAGACCGCGACAGGCTCGATACGGCTCTTGCAGATTCGGGCATCCCTTCGTCCGTCAACAACGTCCGCGGCATCGACGGTCAATCCGGCCGCGTTACCGCTGAGGCCGAATGGAAGCGCACCTTCACCACCGATGGCGGGCTGCTGCTGACGCCGCTGCTGGCGCTGCGCGGCGACGCCGGCTATGTCAACGCCTCCTCGGCCTCGCTCGACGCCGTCAACCAGATGGCGACCAATCTCGGCGTTGACGACGACATGCGTTCGTCGCTTGCCCGCTACATGGCGACCGCCGGCCTTGAGATGCGCTGGCCGGTACTGTTCTCGATGACCAGTTCCAGCCATGTCTTCGAACCGATGGCGCAAGTGTTCATGCGTCCGAACGAGCAATATGTCGGCGGGCTGGCGGTCCCCAACGAGGACGCCCAGAGCTTCGTCTTCGACGCCACGACGCTGTTCGAGCGCGACAAATTCTCCGGCTATGACCGCATGGAAGGCGGCACGCGCGCCAATGTCGGGCTGCGCTATTCCGGCGCGTACGACAATGGCTGGAGCACCAATGCGGTGTTCGGCCAATCCTACCAACTCGGCGGCCAGAACTCGTTCGGCACGCCGGATCTGGTCAATGTCGGCGCCTATTCGGGTCTTGAAACCGCAACCTCCGACTATGTCGGCCTTGTCGGCTTCAATAGCCCCAGCGGATTTTCCGGCTCGGTCAGCGGCCGTTTCGACGAGCAAAGCTTCGAGGTCCGCCGCGCTGAGGTAAAGGCCGCCTTTTCAGGCCTGCCCGTATCGCTGAGCGCCAAATACGCCTTCATCCAGGCGCAGCCGCTCTATGGCTTCTCCACGGATCGCCATGAGATCACGCTCGGCGCCTCGACGCATCTTGCTGAGAATTGGCGCGTCTTTGGCACCGGCACGTATGATCTGGAGCAGAGCATCCTGGTCAAGGACGGGGTCGGCTTTGCCTATAGCGATTCGTGCTTTACCTATTTGATGACGTTTTCGGAAAGACGTGACCTGAACACCAAGGAAGTATCGCAGAACGTCGGCTTCAACCTGTCGTTCCGCACGCTCGGCGATTTCGGCTCGTCGCAACGCTCCATCGACACCATCCAATAAGGGGAGCAGCAGTCGGCAACGGGGCGGCTGGCGGACGACATTGTTTCGCCGCATAGAGCAGGCACGAATTTCCGCGGCCTGAACTGGGACAGGTTGGGCCGAATCGAGATGGAATTGGGATGCTTTCGATGAGGAAATACCTCTTTTCGGCAGGCTTCGCGCTGCTGGTGGCGGTCTCGATCACCGCAGTGACGCGGCCGGTTTTCGCCAGCGAGATCAAATACGTCGTCAACAATATACCGATCACCACCGGCGACATCCAGCATCGCGCGGCTTTCCTCCGCCTGCAGCACAAAAAGGGCGATGCCGGCCAGGAAATGATCGACCAGACGCTGCGCATGGCCGAAGCCAGGCGGCTCGGCATCCGCATCAGCGACGCGCAGGTCGATGCCGCTTATCAGCGTTTCGCCACGAGCAACAAGATGCCGCTCAAGCAGCTTGACGGCGCCATGGCGCAATCCGGCGTCTCCAAGGAGCATTTCAAGGAGTTTATCCGGGCGCAGATGGCCTGGAACCAGGCGCTGACCGCGCGTCACCGTTCTAGCGACGGCGGCGGCGCCATAAGCGAGCAGGACCTCGTCAAGCGCATGCTCGAGAAAGGCGGTAGCAAACCGAGTGCCACCGAGTACATGCTGCAGCAGGTCATTTTCGTGGTGCCGGCCGCCGAGCGAAGCGCGACGCTGGCCAAGCGCAAACGCGAAGCCGACGCCATGCGCGCCCGCTTCAACGGCTGCAACACCACGCGCGAATTCGCCAAGGGCCTGATGGATGTCACCGTTCGCGATCTCGGCCGGGTGCTGGCGCCGCAATTGCCGCTGGACTGGGCCGAGCAGATAAAAGCTACAAAGGTTGGCGGCGCCACCACGACGCGCGAAACCGACCGCGGCGTCGAATTCATCGGCATCTGCTCGTCGCGCGAGGTGTCAGACGACAAAGTCGCGCAGATGGTGTTCCAGAATGAAGGTTCGAGCGACAAGAACGCCGACGAGCTCTCGAAGAAATATGTCGAGGAGTTGCGGAAGAAAGCCCGCATCATCGAGCGCTGAAGTCGCGATAGCCGTGCCTCACGCAGAGCTTCCGCTGGCGCTGAGCGTCGGCGATCCGTCCGGTGTGGGGCCGGACATCGCCATCGCCGCTTGGCAGGCCCGCGATACCGCCGGCGTTCCGTCTTTCTATCTTCTTGCCGATCCGGCACTGATTGCCGCGCGGGCGCACAGGCTCGGCGCCGATATTGCGATGGCCGAGACAACGCCGGCGCTAGCGCCGGAGATGTTTTCGCGCGCGCTGCCGGTGGTGGCGCTTGCCGCCCGTTTCATCGACAGTCCCGGCCGCTCTGATCCAGCCAACGCCGCCGGCATCGTCGAGGCGATCGACCGCGCCGTCGCCGACTGCCTGGCCGGCCGCGCTGCCGCGGTCGTCACCTGCCCCATTGCCAAGAAGCCGCTCTACGATGCCGGCTTTGGCTTTCCCGGCCACACCGAATATCTGGCGCATCTGGCATCGCTTCATACCGGTACCGAGGTGACGCCGGTGATGCTGCTTGCCGGACCGGACCTGCGCACCGTGCCGGTCACCATCCACATCGCGCTGGCCGAGGTGCCGAAGGCGCTGACGACCGACCTGATCGTCACCACCGGCCGCATCACCGCCGCCGACCTTGCAAACCGCTTCGGAATTGCCAAGCCGCGGCTCGCCATTACCGGCCTCAACCCGCACGCCGGCGAAGGCGGCGCGATGGGCACCGAAGATGAGCGCATCGTACGCCCGGCGGTCGACAGGCTGAGGCAGGAAGGGATCGACGCCTTCGGGCCATTGCCCGCCGACACGCTGTTTCATGCTCGCGCCCGCGCCGGCTACGACGTGGCGCTCTGCATGTATCACGACCAGGCGCTGATCCCGGCCAAGGCGCTGGCGTTTGACGAGGCTGTCAACGTCACGCTTGGCCTGCCCTTCATCCGCACCTCGCCCGACCATGGCACCGCCTTCGACATCGCCGGCAAGGGCATCGCCCGCGCCGACAGTCTGATTGGCGCACTGAAGCTCGCTCGCCTACTTGCCGATACTGGGACAAAAACTGCAGGCCAATGAGCCCAATCCGATGATCCTAACCCAATGAGCCCAGCCCGATGAGCCCAGCCCGATGAGCATAGACGGGCTGCCGCCGCTGCGTGAGGTGATCGAGCGCCATGGGCTGCAGGCGAAAAAGGCGCTCGGCCAGAATTTTCTGCTCGACCTTAACCTGACAAGCAAGATTGCGCGGACCGCCGGCGACCTGAGCGACGTTACGGTTATCGAGGTCGGTCCCGGTCCGGGCGGGCTGACTAGGGCCCTGCTCCTCAACGGCGCCCGGCGGGTCGTCGCGATCGAGCGCGACGAGCGCTGCCTGGCGGCCTTGGCCGAGATCGCGAACCACTATCCGGGTCGGCTCGAAATCGTGGCCGGCGATGCGCTGAAAACTGATTTTGCAGCGCTTGCCAAAGGAGTGCCGGGAAGCAGCGGGTCGGCGAAAATCGTCGCCAACCTGCCTTACAATATCGGCACCGAATTGCTGATCCGTTGGCTGACCGTCACCGAGTGGCCGCCTTTCTACACATCGATGACGCTGATGTTCCAGCGCGAGGTCGCCGAACGCATTGCAGCCAGCCCCGGCAGCGAGGCCTATGGCCGGCTCGGCGTGCTGGCAGGGTGGCGGACGGAGGCGAGGATTGCCTTCGACGTGCCGCCGCAGGCGTTCACGCCGCCACCCAAGGTGACGTCCTCGGTTGTGCATCTGGTGCCACGCGCCAGCCCCTTGCCGGCAGAGGTGAAACGGCTCAGCCGCGTCACCGAAGCGGCGTTCGGCCAGCGCCGGAAAATGCTGCGGCAGAGCGTGAAAAGCCTTGGCGGCGAGGCGCTGCTCACCCGCGCCGGCATCGATCCGACCAGGCGTGCGGAGACGCTCAGCGTCGAGGAATTCGTGCGGCTGACGAATGCGGTGTGAGGCTGTGATGCAGGAACTTGGAGTGGTCGCTCGGCTTTTCCCACTTATCGAGGCAGGCGAGAAAATATCCACCATACGCTGGCGCGAAATATCGATTTTGCCGGGCTATATGCGCTATGTTTGTGACGGCGATGCCAGCAGGATCGCGATTGTGTGGGTCACGCGCTGCACCGATCTGCGCCTGTCCGAGGCGGCAACGTTCCTTGGAGAGAATCGGAATGGCCCCAAGAGGTCACGGGGATGCGAGAGCACTATCCGCAGATCGGACGGACCGACATTGTACAGATCATTGAACACTTGACACCCGCCCAGACAAAGCGTCGCCCCGACTACCCGCCTGAAGTCCGATAAAAGTGCGCTATCTGGCAA
This sequence comes from Mesorhizobium sp. LSHC420B00, assembly GCF_000503055.1. Classification (GTDB taxonomy): domain Bacteria; phylum Pseudomonadota; class Alphaproteobacteria; order Rhizobiales; family Rhizobiaceae; genus Mesorhizobium. Next base: position 72,645 of record NZ_AYVY01000012.1, read on the forward strand.
ACTTCGATCGCACAGAGGAATGCCAGTCGTGACGCTGCAGGAGCCGACCAACACCCGCACGCTAGGTGGATCATGCCAGTGCGGTGCAGTCACCTATAAGGTGACGGACGAGTTCATATTTGCCGTGAATTGCCATTGCTCGATCTGCCGTCGCGCAACCGGCGCAGCGTTCAAGCCACTCGCAGGCATAGAGCGTGTCAAATTGCGCATCACGAGTGGGGAGGACAAAATCCAGATCGTCGACGGCAATAGCTGGCATGACGAGCGATGCAAGCTATGCGGGTCGTTCCTTTTTGCGGTTGTTCGTGACGGCGCGTTCGCCCACATCGCTATGGGGACCCTCGTCGACGACCCAAACATTCGCCCAAGCGCGCACATTTTCGTCGGCTCCAAGGCACCTTGGTTCACCATTACAGACGACCTGCCGCAATATGACGAAAATATTGTCGAAGACAGGAGCGAATTCACGGAAGCGTCGAGCTTCGTGTCGTTCCATCAGGAGAGCGATACCGCAAAGCCGCGTTGAACCCCCGGCCGTGCCATCATAGTCCCATACTAGCGCTCAACATTCGGAAATTCGGCAAGATCGACTTGATGCCGCTCGTGCCGCCATGCCCAGCCGAGAATAGCAAAATCGGCGATCGACAGCTCGCCCGAGAAATACTCGACCTCCGCCAGCCTCCGATCGGCGACTCCGTACAGGCGTCGGGTCTCTGCGCTATAGCGTGCCAGTCCGTAGCGGCGGTCCTGGTCGTCGGTCACGCCAAGAAAGTGGTGCACCTAGCCCGGCATCGGACCGAAACCACCCACCTGCCACATCAGCCATTCCAACACAGGGACTTGCGCGCTGAGTCTGGACGGCCAAAAGTGGCCGGTCTTCTGGCCTAGGTAAATTAGGATGGCACCCGACTCGAACACGCTGATCGGTCTACCGTCCGGTCCGGCGGGATCGACGATGGCGGGGATGCGATTGTTGGGGCTAATACGCAGAAACCCAGAGGCATGCTGTTCGCCCTTCGTGATGTCGACCCACCTTCACCGTGTAGGGCAGCCCCATCTCCTCGAGCGCGACGCTGATCTTTCGGCCATTCGGTGTGTCAAAAGCCCCATAATTCAATCGGCATGCCAACTCTCTATCGCGTTTTATGCCGACGTTGATCGCTGGTACGAGGGCGTCTCTCTCGTCAACCAACATCGGCAAATGTCAATTATCCCGACAAGTGGACACTATCTTCGTGTGATCGCCACCGTCCCGAAAGACGCCGCAGGCCGGACGCTTACGATAAAGGTGCTCAATCCGTCTTCTCATCGAGCAGCCCCGAGACGAAATCGAACAAGCCCGGCCGGCGATCGCGTCTGAGCCGTTCGGCCGTGACGATGCCGCGCACCTCGGCGAAAGCGCGGTCAAGATCGTCGTTGACGATGACGAAATCATATTCCTTCCAGTGCTCGATCTCATTACGGGCGTTCTTGAGCCGCGTCTCGATTACCGCTTCCTGGTCCTCGGCGCGACGCTTCAGCCGCGCCTTCAATTCCTTCATCGACGGCGGCAGGATGAAGATCGAGACGATGTCGGCGCGCATCTTCTCCTTGAGCTGCTGAGCGCCTTGCCAATCGATGTCGAACAGCATGTCGCGGCCTTCTGCCAGCGCCTGTTCGGCCGGCTCGCGCGGCGTCGCGTAGCAATTGCCGTGCACCTCCGCCCATTCGAGCAGCGCATCGGAATCGCGCAGCCGCTCGAACTCGCGCATCGTGCGGAAGTGGTAATGGACACCCTCGATCTCGCTGCCGCGGCGTGGCCGCGTGGTGACCGAGACCGACAATTCCAGGCTGGAATCGCTCTCCAGCAGGTTGCGCGCGATCGTCGACTTGCCGGCGCCTGAGGGCGACGACAACACCAGCATCAGCCCGCGGCGCCGAATGCGGGAACCCACATCCCTAGTGGTCATGGGGCTTGGCAGTCATGTGGCTTGGCATCGGGATCATTCCAGATTCTGGACCTGTTCGCGAAACTGGTCGACGACCGCCTTCAGTTCCAGTCCGATGGCGGTGACCGCGGCAGCATTCGACTTGGAACACAGCGTATTCGATTCGCGGTTGAATTCCTGCGCCAGGAAATCGAGCTTGCGGCCGACGGCGCCACCGCCGGCGAGCAGCGCCCGGCCCGACGCCACGTGCGTCTTCAGCCGGTCGATCTCCTCGCGTATGTCGGCCTTGGTGGCCAGGAACGCCGCTTCCATATGCAGCCGGCTGGCATCCAGATTGGCTGATGCGTCCATCAGCAGCCGGATCTGCTCTGCAAGCCTTTCGCGGATCGTGGCCGGCTCGCGTGATGGATCGGCCTCGGCCCGCAGTGTCAGCGCCTCGATGGCATCGATATGGCCGGACAGCAGGGAACGAAGCGCCGCACCTTCGCCTTGGCGCGCCTGCTGCAGCCCGTCCAGTGCTGCTTCCAGCGCCGACAATATCGCGGTATCGAGCGCACTGCGCGCCTCTTCGGTTTCGATGGCTTCGGGAATGTCGAGCACGCCGCGCAGCGCAAGCAGTCCGTCGGCCGCCGCAGGCGCTACTCCGAACTGCTCCTGCAGCCGCTTGGCCAACCCCGCCAGATCCTTCAGGAAAGCCTCGTTGACCACGGGTTGCGCTTGCGCGCCGGCGGCGCGGCCAATGGTCAGCGTCATCTGGAAATTACCGCGCCCAAAACGCTTTTGCACCGTCTGCCTGACTGCCGGCTCCAGCCGGTCGAAACCTTGCGGCAGCCGCAGCCTGACCTCGACGCTCTTGCCGTTGACGGACTTGGCTTCCCAGGCAATCGAAGTGCCTTCGTGTTCGGCGACACTGCGCGCAAAACCGGTCATACTCTGCAAGTTCATGTTGCCGTGCGTCCCCTTGCCGAATGCCCCTCAAGCCGGAACGATTGCTCCGGACAGGATCATGTGAATTTCAATGCCATAGCAGCCCTTGCACATCCACCCGGACATGCACAGGGCCGACCTGATGGCGTCTGGCCCTACTGGGCGGCGGTAGCCCCCGCATCGTCAACGATGGCTCCCGCCGGCGTGTCGGCTCCGGTATTGGTTGCCCCGGCCTTGGCGGCGTCCTGCGCCTGCTTTTTCAGCAGTGCCCGGTAGCGAGCGACATTCTCGTTATGCTCATCGAGCGTCGCGGCAAAGACGTGGCCGCCGCTGCCGTCGGCGACGAAGTAAAGATCGCTGGTCTTCGACGGATTGGCGACTGCCTCCAGCGCCGCACGGCCGGGATTGGCGATCGGCGTCGGCGGCAAGCCGTTGATCAGATAGGTGTTGTAGGGCGTCGGCTTCTGGATGTCCGACTGATAGATCGGGCGGTCGATGGGTTTGCCCTTGCCGCCGAACAGGCCGTAGATGATGGTCGGGTCCGACTGCAGCCGCATACCCTTGGCCAGCCGGTTGAGGAAGACGGCCGCTACCCGCGAGCGTTCATCGCCCTTACCTGTCTCCTTCTCGACGATCGAGGCCAGGGTGACAAAATCCTCAATGTTGGCGATCGGCAGATCCGGCGCTCGGCGCTGCCAGACTTCGTCGACCAGTCTTTTCTGGTCGGCCAGAAGCTTGTCGACCATCTGCTGGCGTGTTGCGCCGCGGGTGAAGCGCAGCGTGTCGGTGGCGAGGCTGCCCTCGGGTGGAGTGGTCGACGGCATATCGCCGGCCAGTGCGTCCTGCTCAGCGATCCGTTGCAGTGCCTGCTCGACCGTCAGCCCCTCGGGGATGGTCAGCGAATACATCACCGACTTGCCGCTCTTCAGCAGTTCCATGATATCGTGCATCGAAGCCTGCGGCTTGATCTCGTATTCGCCAGCCTTCAGGGCGGAATCATTGCCGAAGGCGCGTACGCCAAGGCGGAAGATGCGGGCGTCGCTGATCAGCCCTCGCCGCTCAAGCTGGTCGGCGATCTCCTGGACGCCGCTATTCGGCTTGACCAGGAAAGTGTCGCCATTGGCCGACGGGCCCGGCTCGTTGAATTCCTGCTTGCCGAAATACAGCGCAACGCCTGCCGCCAGAACCATCAGCATCACCGAAGAGATGACGAAGTTCATGAACACGACGAACTGGCTGCGCGAGGCACGCGAGCGCTTCGGCGGCGGCGTGCCGGCCTCGGGCCGCAACGCCTCGCTGGCCGTCTTCGGCACGATCGGGCCGGGGGTTGCTGCCCGTTGCCCGAATTCCCCGTTATCGGCCGGATTTGTGTTCATAGCGCCCTACCAATTGATCTTGCGACGAATCCCCTCGGGCAGAGTAGGGGCGAATATGGCAAAATTGACGGCAGACGCAAACCGGCGGAGCGGTCAGCCATTGTAGCGCTGGAAGACGAGCGAGGCGTTGGTGCCACCGAAGCCGAAGGAGTTGGACAGCGCCACGTCGATCTGCCGGGCTCGCGGCTTGTGCGGCACAAGGTCAATCGCCGTTTCGCGCTCCGGATTGTCGAGATTGATGGTCGGCGGCGCGATGTTGTCGCGAATGGCGAGGATCGAAAAGATCGCCTCGGCAGCACCAGCCGCGCCCAGCAGGTGGCCAATCGACGATTTCGTCGACGACATCGATATCTTCGAGGCGGCGTTGCCGACCAGCCGCTCGACGGCGCCGAGTTCGATCGTATCGGCCATGGTCGAGGTGCCGTGGGCGTTGATGTAGTCGACATCGGCGGGCGTCAGCTTCGCCCGGTTCAGCGCCGCCGTCATGCAACGGAAAGCGCCGTCGCCGTCCTCGGCTGGCGCGGTGATGTGATAGGCGTCACCGGTCAGGCCGTAGCCGGTGACCTCGGCATAGATCTTGGCGCCGCGGGCCTTGGCGTGTTCGAGTTCCTCGAGCACGACAACACCGGCGCCCTCGCCCATGACGAAACCGTCGCGATCGCGATCATAGGGGCGCGAGGCCGTTTGCGGCGCGTCGTTGCGGTCGGTGGAGAGCGCGCGGCAAGCCGCGAACCCAGCGATCGAAAGCCTCGTCACTGGCGCTTCGGCGCCGCCTGCGACCATAACGTCGGCATCGCCCCATATGATCAGCCGGGCGGCATCGCCGATGGCGTGCGCACCGGTCGAGCAAGCGGTGACGACGGCATGGTTGGGGCCTTTCAGCCCATGCCGGATCGAGACCTGGCCGGACACGAGGTTGATGATTTGGCCGGGGATGAAGAACGGGCTGATGCGGCGCGGACCGCGTTCCTTGAGGATCATCGCATTCTCGGCGATGCCTTCGATGCCGCCGATGCCGGAACCGATCAGCACGCCGGTGGCGCACTGTTCCTCATGCGTCTTCGGCTGCCAGCCGGAATCCTTGAGCGCCTCGTCGGCGGCCGCGATCCCGTACAGGATGAAGTCGCCGATCTTGCGCAGTTCCTTCGGCTCGAGAACGGCTTCAGGATTGAAAGTGGCATTGGAGCCGTCACCGCGCGGAATGACGTGGGCGACCTTGCAGGCAAGGTCTTCCACCTCGAATTCGGTGATGCGCTTGGCTGCACTGCGGCCGGTCAGAAGCTCATTCCAGCTGTGCTCGAAGCCCATGCCGAACGGCGAAAGCAGCCCAAGGCCCGTGACGACGACACGCCTCATCGCAGGTCCTCCCCGGTGATGACTGCAAATAGCGTCAGGCCGAGGCCTTGTCGATGTATTTCACCGCATCGCCAACAGTCAGGATGGTCTCGGCCGCATCGTCGGGGATTTCGACGCCGAACTCTTCTTCGAACGCCATGACAAGTTCGACCGTGTCGAGGCTGTCCGCGCCCAGATCATCGATGAAGCTCGCCTGCTCCGTCACCTTGTCGGCATCGACGCCAAGGTGCTCGATGACAATCTTCTTGACGCGCTCTGCGGTGTCACTCATTTGGGCATCCTCGTCTTTTGGTTGTCTGTCTTCGTTAGCGGGCAGAATGCCGCTAATCAAGCTGAAAGATGGTCCTGCCGGAAACGCAGCGGAACAGGACCGGTTTTTGCCCGAACCGCCGGGTTGCGGGCGGCATTACACGAAAAATCCCGTGCATCCAAGACGGAATGAAGCGTTTTCCCAAGTGTTAGATCATTGCCATGCCGCCATTGACATGAACGGTCTGGCCGGTGACGTAGGCCGCCTCATTGGAAGCGAGGTAGGCGACGGCAGAGGCGACTTCGGCGCCCGTGCCCATGCGCCGCGTCGGGATCGCCGCCATGATCGCCTCTTTCTGCTTGTCGTTGAGCTTGTCGGTCATCGCCGATTCGATGAAGCCCGGGGCGACGCAGTTGACGGTTATATTGCGGGTGGCGATCTCCTGCGCCAGCGATTTGGAAAAGCCGATCATTCCGGCTTTGGAGGCGCAATAATTGGCCTGGCCGGGATTGCCGGTGACGCCGACCACTGAAGTGATGTTGATGATGCGGCCATGGCGGCGCCGCATCATCGGATGGGTAAGCTCGCGGGTCAGCCGGAACACGGCGGTCAAGTTGACCTCGATCACGCTATCCCAGTCGGCATCAGCCATGCGTACGAACAACCCGTCCTTCGTGATGCCGGCATTGTTGACGAGGATGTCGACGCCTTCGAGATCGGCCTCCGCCTTCTGGCCAAGCGCCTTGACCTCGTCGCGATTGGAAAGATTGGCCGGAAACAGCTTGACCCGGTCGCCCAGTTCGGCGGCCAGCGCCTCCAGTTTCTCGATACGCGTGCCGTGCAGGCCGACGATGGCGCCCTGGCCATGCAGCACGCGGGCGATCGCCTCGCCGATGCCCCCCGATGCGCCGGTGACGAGCGCCTTGCGGCCGGTCAATTCGAACATTTTTGTCTCCTGATCTGAGCGAACACCCTTCGCACGGAGCGGGGTCAAATCGCCAGTTGATTATGCAAGCGCCGCCAGCGCCGCCTCGACATCCGCCGCGGATCCGATTGCACTGGTGGCAATATCGCGGTTAATGCGCCGCGCCAGCCCCGACAGAACCTTGCCGGCGCCTACTTCATATAGCGTCGCAACGCCATTCGCGCCGAACCACTCCACCGTTTCGCGCCAGCGCACGCGCCCGATCACCTGTTCGACGAGGCGGCGGGCGATCTCGTCGGGATCGCTCGTCGGGGTCACCGTAACATTGGAGACCAGCGGCACGGCCGGTGCACTCTTCGTCACGGCGGCCAGTGCCTCCCGCATGATCTCGGCCGCCGGCTTCATCAATGCCGAATGGAAGGGCGCGGAAACCTGCAGCATGAGCGCCCGCTTGGCGCCCTTCTCCGTGCATAGCTTCGCCGCCAGTTCGACCGCCGACCTGGCGCCGGAGATTACCAGCTGGCCGCCGCCATTATCATTGGCGATCTGGCAAACCAAGGCTTGCGCGGGATCTTTGGCCGCGCCTTGGGCAGCCTCTGCGCAGGCGGCTTCGACGTCGGCTTGTTCCAGCCCGATGATCGCCGCCATGGCGCCCTCGCCGGCCGGTACCGCCGCCTGCATGGCGTTACCCCGGATGCGCAACAGCCGGGCGGCGTCGGCGACCGAAACGAAACCGGCGGCCGCAAGTGCCGAATATTCGCCGAGCGAGTGGCCGGCCACATAGGTGACCTTGCCTTTCAGGGAGAAGCCGCGCGCCTCCAGCGCCCGGATTGCGGCAAGCGACACCGCCATCAGCGCCGGCTGGGCATTGGCGGTCAGCGTCAGCGTCTCTTCCGGGCCTTCCCAGATAAGCTTCGATAGATTTTCGCCGAGCGCTTCATCGACTTCCTCGAAGATCCGCCGCGATTCAACAAAGGTATCGGCGAGGTCCTTGCCCATGCCGACAGCCTGGCTGCCCTGCCCCGGAAAGGTGAATGCGATGGCCATCGGCGGCTCCCAGCTGCTGGTTCTCGTTGCCTGTGACGCAAGGCGTGCGGCCGAGTCAAGTCCAACCTTGACCGCGCAACGTCGGCCGAGTGCCTGTTTCGGCAGGCTTTTTGGCGATCACTCATGATGAAAACCGCTCACGATTTGTTTGCTGGCTCTTCTTATTTCCGCCACAGGCGCTAGCTTTGCGTGACAGTTCGATGACAGTCGAGTGACGCTTTTGTTGCGGGCCGGGGAACTATTGCAGTGGCAAAGACCAAGAAGAGCGCAGCCGAGGCCGCGCCACAGTTTCTCGAAGGCGATCCGGCCACCGGCTATCTGCCGGGGCGCAAATGGCCTGTCATCCGCTATGGCTTCATCAGCCTGTTGGCCGCGGCCATCCTGGTGTTCTCTATCGAATTGATCGTGCGCGGCAACTTTGCCGGCACCGTCGACTTCTTTCTGCAGCCCTTCAAACCCGGCTGGACCACAATCATCATTTTTGCGCTGATCCTCATAGGGCTCGACGCCGTGCTCGGCCGCAGCCATCAGAGCCTGATGATCCTCGCGCCGCTGACGTTGTCGCTGGCGTTCGTCGGCCACCAGAAGTCGCTCTATCTCGGCGATCCGCTCTATCCGACTGATTTCCTCTATTCTCGGCAGATCGTGGCGCTGATGCCGCTCCTGGTACGCGATCGCCCGGGAACCGCCATTGCCCTGGCGATCGGCGTCGTCGGCGGGCTGTCGCTTCTCGTCTATGGCTGGCGGCTATGGCGCCGCCGCGTTCCGGCGCTCAGCCACAAGGGCCGCCTTGCCCGACTGACGCTGACAGTGCCGCTGATCGCCTTCTTCGTCTCCATCATGGACTATGCCACTTTCTCATGGACGCGCGACCGGCTGCAGATCATCCCGATCATGTGGGACCAGAAGGAAAACTATGCCTCGAACGGTTTTGCGCTCGCATTCGCGCTGAACGTCCCGATGGCCCATGTCTCGGCGCCGCCCGGCTATTCCGGCAAGGCGATCGAAGCGATCGGCAAACCGCAGGTGACGGCGTCGGTACCCGCCGAGAAGCCCGACATCATCGTCGTCATGAGCGAATCCTTCTGGGATCCGACCAAGCTGCCCGGCGTCACCATCACGCCCGACCCTATCCCCAATGTGCGGGCACTGCGCACGGGCTACATGTTCTCGCCCGAATTCGGCGGCATGACGGCCAACATCGAGTTCGAGGCCCTGACCGGCTTTTCCAACGCCTTCCTGCCGGCGGGCAGTATTCCCTACCAGCAATATGTGCGGACACCGACCCCGTCGCTGGCGACCTTCCTGAAAAGTCAGGGCTACCGGGCGCGCGCCATCCATCCCGGCACCAACTGGTTCTGGAACCGGGGAGCCGTCTATGCCGATTTCGGCTTCAACGACTTCAAATCCGAGGAGACGTTGCCGCCCATGCAAAAACGCGGACCGCTCGCGTCGGACGCAGCGATGACCGACGAGATCATCCACGAGGCCGATACCAGCGCCGAGCCGGTCTTCTTTTTCGCCGTCAGCCTGCAGAACCACGGGCCGTATGAGCCCTATCGCTATAACAATCCGACCCATAAGGTGCAGGCGCCGATCAGCCAATGGGCACGTGAATCGCTGTTGAGCTACGCCGAAGGCTCTTCCGACGCGGACCGTGGCCTCGAGCGGCTGATCGAATGGGCGAAGAAACGCCAGCGGCCGACGGTCATCGCCTTCTTCGGCGACCATCTGCCGCCGCTTGGGCCGGTCTACGTCGAGACCGGTTTCCTGAAGGACAATGTCGCGCCGCGCAAGGAGGCGGCCGACCAGATGCTGCTGCACCACCAGACGCCGCTGATCGTCTGGTCAAACCGCAGCGGCCCGGCCGAGGATCTCGGCGCCGTCAGCCCAGCCTTCCTGCCCTATCATATCCTGAAGACTGCCGGCATCAGTCATCCCTATTACACCGGCTTCCTCGGCCAGTTGCGGGAGCACTACCGCGTCATCGACCGCAATTTGCTGTTGGCACCGGCGGGCGACGCCACCCCCGATTGGTCGCGTCAGAAAGAGATCGACCCGGCAATCCGCGACTTCCGTCTGCTGCAGTACGACATGATGTTCGGCAAGCGCCATGCGGCGCCCGATTTCTTCCCCGAAACCACACGCAAAGTGGCTGCGCACACGAGTTGAGCAGCGGCGGCGGAACGGCCGTTGGGCGACTGACGTCGTTCAGTTCGTCAAGTGCAGGTGCGAAATCGAGCTTCCGATTTTCAGGAACACGCTTTCGAGCTGGGTGACGTCGTTGGTCGGGTAATAATCCGACGGCGACGACGCGCAGGCCTCGTAGAGCTTGCGGTTGGCTGCGGTGTCGGCCTGCAGCAGTACTGTGAAGATCTGCACGTCCTGTTTCTTCAACGTGTTGCAGACATTGGTTGTCCAGTCGTCGACATTGCGCGCGGCCGCGGTCTGGTCGCTGGATCCGAACCGACCCGAAGCCAGGAACCCGTAAGAACCATAGTCCGACTTCTGTGGCGTATCCTTCGCGCCATAGACAACATTTTCGCCGTCGGTGAGCAGCAGCACCGTTTTGGTCGTGCCTGACGCCCTGAACGGCGCGCCGTCACTGTAGGGCGGTTCCGGCGAGAGTACCCGCATCCCCCATGACAACCCTTCCGAAACATTGGTCCCCGAGCCGTTCCATTCGATCATCTCACTGACGGCCTTACGCAATTTGTCGAAATCGTCGGTCAGCGGCACTATCGGCGTCGGACAGGCCCGGTTTGGGCCGATGGTCAGGGGGCCTTTCTTGTCGTTGATCAGCTTCATCGTCGAAACACTGTACTTCGCGATGTCGCCGGTGAGGCCGGGAAGCAGGGTGATAACCGTATCGTCGAGATAGGAATTGTTGTAGCCGGCCGCCGAATTGCCATAGGAGCTGTTCGGATTTTTGGCGTTACCTGGATCGTCCGGCGCGAAATAGGGTACGAACAGGGTGTCCGGTTTGTTTTGGTCGGGCGAAATGTCGGAAACATTGTTGATTCCGGGCCGCGCCTCGACGCAGCCTCTCCATTCGACGCCCAATTGCTTGAACAGGTCCATATGGTTGACGCGCTTGCCGCCGACCAAGGGGAAATTGGCGCCATTGTTCGGCGATTTGCCGGCCATGTCGATCCAGGCCGGATCGTAGTCCTCGCCCTTGACATTGACCGCGGTGACGAACGGCACCACTGCGACACGTACGCTGCGCGTCGGCGACTTCGCGGCTTGGAGCATATCGATCAAGCCCGTCGCCGCCGTCCGCAATGCGCCGATGCGGTCGTTGCTGGCCATCGACCCGGTATTGTCGAGCACCAGCACGACTTCGAGCTGATTGGTCGATTCGACGGCGCCGGCATCGACGGTGATGCGCTTGTCGTTGCCGAACAGGAAGGCGAAGTTCAAGTTGACATCGGCCGCGGCGACAGCCTTTGTCTGGATGTAATTGAGGCCCCTTTCGACGGTAAGCGTCGCTTCGGCGTTCCTCAACTCGCTGTGGCCGGCGACATTGGCCTGGAAGTAGCGGTCGAAGACGTCCTTGCGCGAAGCCTCGATGTCGCCGAGATGCGAAGATGCAAGGTTCGCGGCATCGAGCGCGTTCTGCAAGCTGACCTTGGCCCTCATCAAGGTGGACACGTCCACGGCAAAGGCGACGGCCGTCAGAACCGCAGGCAGCCCGAACGCCAGCATCAGGGCAAAGTTGCCGCTCTTCGAACGGCAGAATTTGTCGAACAGCATTTTATCCCCAAAACCGCCTTGCTGGCGGCCGCGCGCGAACTGTTCGTTTTGCATTCGCATGATGAACGGCGGGTTGCCGCCACGCCCGCCGGCACGGGGAACTTCGCATGATGGTTAAGGTCAGGTTTCAGGAAATCCGTAAAACCTTGCCATCGAGGTCCGTTGTGCTCTGGAAGATAGGACGCTAGTCGAGCCGTTTGGCCTGTCGTTTGGCCTTGCTTTGCGGTCAAATTCCTGTATAGACGCCCGCAATCTGCCGGTCCTTGCTGGGGGCTGAACGGAGGGCCGGAGGTTTTCGAACCTTCGCGTGGAGCCAGAAGCGCTTCCGCCTCCCGTGTCTCCGCTCTCGACCGTCTCGTCATGCTCCTTTCTTCCCCGTCTTCGCAAGGATTGCGGGTCAGAGAAGTTGCAGAGGCTTTTGCCGCCGGGAACCGGGAGAGAAACGAAGAAAGGCACGAACACTATGGCTCTATACGAACATGTGTTTCTTGCCCGGCAGGACCTCTCGCAGCAGCAGGTCGATGCGCTTGTCGAACAGTACAAGGGCGTCCTCACCGCGAATGGCGGGTCCGTCGGCCGGGTCGAGAACTGGGGACTGAAGTCCCTCACCTACCGGGTCAACAAGAACCGGAAGGCATATTATACACTCATGGACATCACCTGCCCGCCGGCCGCGCTCAATGAGATGGAGCGCCAGATGGGCCTGTCCGAGGACGTGCTGCGTTTCCTGACCATCAAGGTCGATGCGCATGAGGAAGGCCCGTCGGCAATGATGCAGAAGCGCGAAGAGCGCTCGGAACGCGGCGGCTTCGGCGACCGCGACCGTGGCGATCGTGGCCCGCGCTCATTCGGCGACCGCGATCGCGGTGACCGTGCTGATCGTCCGCCGCGCAGCTTCGGCGATGGCGGTGCCGATCGTGGCCCGCGCCGTCCGCGCGAAGGCTTTGAAGGAGCCGCAGAATAATGGTCGACATCAACCAGATCCCAACCCGGCGCCCCTTCCACCGTCGCCGCAAGACTTGCCCGTTCTCCGGCGCCAACGCGCCGAAGATCGACTACAAGGACGTGCGGCTTCTGCAGCGCTACATTTCCGAGCGCGGCAAGATCGTGCCGTCGCGCATCACCGCCGTCAGCCAGAAGAAGCAGCGCGAACTCGCCAAGGCGATCAAGCGCGCCCGCTTCCTCGGCCTGCTGCCCTACGTGGTCCGCTAAGACTGATTAGTTGACCATGATCTTATCCGAAAACCGGTTTCCAGTTTTCGGGATCATGGTCTAGCCAGCGGGCGGTTCGCCGCCCGCTTTTTTCACCGGCCACGACGGGCGTAGCTGGATCGAACACCAAATCCCGGGTTGGATTTCGACAAGAGATCCTAACTGCCGCGACAGGCAGGACAGCGACACAGGCGGCGACGCCCCAGCTTCCTGACCTGTTCCAGACAATTCGGCGCCGATCCTGAGGATAGGTGCCCAAGCGAAGGAACAAAACCATGGAAGTCATTCTTCTCGAACGCGTTTCCCGGCTCGGCCAGATGGGCGACACCGTCAAGGTCAAGGACGGGTTCGCCCGCAATTTCCTGCTGCCGCAGGGCAAGGCGCTGCGCGCCAACGAAGGTAACAAGAAGAAGTTCGAGGGACAGCGCGCCCAACTCGAGGCCCGCAACCTGGAGCGCAAGTCCGAGGCCGCGCAGATTGCTGAAAAGCTCGACGGCAAGAGCTTCATCGCCGTGCGCTCGGCCGGCGAGACCGGCCAGCTCTATGGTTCGGTCTCGACGCGCGACATCGCCGAGCTGTTGACGGCGGAAGGTTTTTCGGTGAACCGCAACCAGATCCTTCTCAATCAGCCGATCAAGACCATCGGGGTCACCAACGTGGCGATCGCGCTGCACCCGGAAGTCGAGGTCACCATCACGCTCAACATTGCCCGCACGGCCGACGAAGCCGAACGCCAGGCCAAGGGCGAAACGCTGACCACCGCCGAAGCCATCTACGGCGAAGACATCAACGACAATGCGCGGCCGGAAAATTTCTTCGATCCGAACGCGGAGTTCGAGGGCGGCGAAGACAACGGCTGATCGTTGTTCGCCGGCATTCGTCGGCTAATACCTATCTGGACCAATGCCCGGGCCTCGCACCCGGGCATTTTTATGCCAAATGGAACTTTTCGAACCCCTATATCTTGATGCAGAATAGGACAGCATGTCTGGCCGAGAGGGGACAATTGGTCATGAATATTCTGCTTAAGCGCGTTCTCGACCGCCTGGTCCGCACAGGCAATCTCAAGGTGACAGGGCCGCAAGGCTCGATGGTGACTTTCGGTGACGGCAGCGGCGAGCCGGTGCACATGCACATCAAGACAAGGCATGCCGAGCGCGCCATCACTTTTGATCCGATGCTGGCGGTGCCGGAAGCCTACATGGACGGTGAACTCGACATTATCGAGGGCGGCGTGCTGGGGGTGATGCGCATTGCGTTCCAGAACATGGGCAGCGGCGGCATCGATGCCACCTGGTCGAAGGCGATCGAGGGTCTGCGCCACGCCTTCCGGCGCCTGCAGCAGATCAACACGGCGTCGCGGGCGCGCCGCAACGTGCAGCGCCACTACGATCTGTCGGGCGACCTCTATCGCCTCTTCCTCGATGAGGACATGCAGTATTCCTGCGCCTATTTCGAGCAGCCGGACATGACGCTCGATGAGGCCCAGGCAGCCAAGAAGCGCCACATCGCCGCCAAGCTCAGGTTGAAAGCGGGCCAGACGGTACTCGACATCGGCTCCGGCTGGGGCGGGCTTGGCCTCTATCTCGCCAAGGCGTTCGACGTCGACGTGCAAGGCGTGACGCTGTCGACCGAGCAGCACGGCGTCGCCACCGACCGCGCGCACGCGCAAGGCCTGCAAAACCGGGTGCATTTCGACCTCAAGGACTATCGCGAGCTCAATGAGCGTTTCGACCGCATCGTCTCGGTCGGCATGTTCGAGCATGTCGGCGTCAATCATTTCCGTACCTTCTTCGACAAGTCGGCGACGCTGCTGAAGCCGGACGGTGTCATGCTGCTGCACACGATCGGCCGTTCCGGTGTGCCGTGGGCGACCAGCGCCTTCATTCGCAAATACATCTTCCCGGGCGGCTATATCCCGTCGCTCTCCGAAGTGATGCCGGCTATCGAAAAGTCGGGGCTCGTCGTCACCGACATCGAGGTTCTGCGGCTGCATTATGCCGAGACGCTGAAGCATTGGGGCGAGCGCTTTGCCGCCAACCGCGACAAGGCCAAGGCGATCTATGACGAGCGCTTCTGCCGCATGTGGGAGTTCTATCTTGCCGCCTCGGAAGCTGCCTTCCGATGGCAGGATCTGGTGATCTTCCAGATCCAGATCGCCAAGAAGAACGACACGCTGCCGGTGACGCGCGACTACATGGCCAGTTGCGAGAAGGCGCTGGAGATGCGCGATCTTGGACGTCGTGAAAAGGCTCCTGCCGCCAAGCCCACTCGCCGCCGCAAGGTGGCAGATCCGGAGTAGACTGCCGGCGATCGCGCCATTGCCGCTTGCCATTGCCGGCTGGCACGCTGAAAAAGGTCTCGTCAACGCGGGACCTTTTTTCATGACCTACCTCCTCTACGTCGCCGCCGCACTTGCCGAGATCGCCGGCTGCTTCTCGTTCTGGGCGTGGTGGCGGCTGGATAAGTCGCCGCTGTGGTTGGCGCCCGGTCTCGTCTCACTGGTGCTATTCGCGTGGCTGCTGGCGCTTGTCGACACCAGTGCGGCGGGCCGGGCCTATGCCGCCTATGGCGGCATCTACATTGCCGCCTCGCTGGTCTGGCTATGGTTGGCGGAAGGCGTGCACCCCGACAGTTGGGATCTTGCCGGTGCCACGATGTGCATCATTGGCGCCTCGGTCATCGTGCTCGCACCTCGGGCTGCGTAGACCATGGAACTGCCCGCCCCGCTTAGACAAGGCGTCGACCGCCTTCTCGAACAGGTGCCGTTGCCGATGATCAAGCAAGCGGCCAAGACGCTGTCGGACCGCTACCGCGCCGAGTTGCGCGATGGCCGCCTGCACATGGCCGAAGAAATGGCGGTTAAGGCCTATCTGGCAACGCGGCTTCCGGCGACCTATGCGGCCGTCCGTGCCAGCCTCGATGCGGTGGGCGAGTCTCGGCCCGACTATGCTCCGAAGACCTTGCTCGATGTCGGCGCCGGCCCTGGCACGGTGCTTTGGGCCACAATCGATCTCTGGCCCGATCTCGAACAGGCAGTGCTGCTCGAGGCCGGTGCCGCGGTGCGGCGGGTCGGCGAGGCGCTTGCCGCCGAGACAATCCATGCCAAGACCGCCTGGCTGACCGGCGACGTCACCATCGACCTGGTCGATCTGGAGCCGGCCGAGCTGGTGACTTCGGCCTATGTGCTGGATGAGATCGCGCCGGCATCGCTGGCAAAACTAATCGACCGGCTCTGGCAGCTGACCGCCGACACGCTGCTGGTCGTCGAGCCAGGCACGCCGGCCGGCTGGCAGCGCATCCTTGCCGTGCGGCGGCAGCTGATCGAGGCGGGGGCGCACGTGCTCGCGCCCTGCCCGCATGAGGCGCCCTGCCCACTTGTCGCTCCCGACTGGTGCCATTTCGCCCGCCGCGTCGCCCGCTCGCGCCTGCACCGTCTGGCCAAGGATGCCGAGGTGCCGTGGGAGGACGAAAAGTTCATCTTTGTCGCCGCTTCCCGTCATCCGGCCGCTCCGCCCCGCGCGCGGGTGATCGCACCGCCGAAATCGGGCTCCGGCAAGGTCTTGCTGAAGCTTTGCCAACAGGATGGTCATGCCGCCGAGCGACTGTTCACGAAGCGCGACGGCGAGACGTTCAAGGCCGCGCGGCGACTGGACTGGGGTGACGCCTTGCCGGAATGATCGGCAGCTATTTTCCTGTTTTGTTCTCGCCCAAGAACGGTTAGGCTCGCCATCTTGATTCGAGTCAATCGAGATTCTTTCCACCGAAGTATCTTGGCTGTGAATCGCGGGCATCAAAGTTGGTTGGTTGGGGACTGATGCAGATAAGTCATCACCGACTTGTCTCGTTCTGATATCGAGAGACCGGGATCAGGACCGGGGACATCATGGCAGAGGCAGCACGAAAATTCGGCGTGGCGGAAACACCGCTCTATCGCGAGGCGCCGAACAACATCGAGGCCGAGCAGGCGCTGCTCGGTGCCATCCTGGTCAACAACGATGCCTTCTATCGCGTCTCCGACTTTCTGAAGCCTGGCCATTTCTACGAGCCGTTGCACAGGAAGATCTTCGAGGTCGCGGCCGAGCTCATCCGCATGGGCAAGATCGCGACGCCGATCACGCTGAAGACCTTCCTGCCGGCCGACGAGAAGGTCGGCGACATGACGGTGGCGCAATATGTCGTGCGGCTGGCGGTCGAGGCCGTCACCGTCGTCAACGCCACCGACTATGGCCGCGCCATCTACGATCTGGCCACGCGCCGCGCGCTGATCACCGTCGGCGAGGACATGGTCAACATCGCCTATGACGCGCCGGTCGACATGTCGCCCTCCGACCAGATCGAGGACGCCGAGCGGCGGCTGTTCGAGCTGGCCGAGACCGGCCGCTACGACGGCGGCTTCGAGAGCTTCACCGACGCTGTCAAGACGGCGGTCGACATGGCCAATGCCGCCTATATGCGCGACGGGCATTTGTCGGGCGTCGCCACCGGCTTGCGCGACCTCGACCGTCGCATGGGCGGCCTGCAGTCGTCCGACTTGATCATCATTGCCGGCCGCCCCGGCATGGGTAAAACCTCGCTCGCCACCAACATCGCCTTCAATATCGCGGAGGCGTATGTCCCGGCGCAGCAGGCCGACGGCTCGTTCAAGGCGGCCAATGGCGGCGTCGTCGGCTTCTTTTCGCTCGAAATGTCATCCGAACAGCTCGCCACCCGCATTATTTCCGAACAGACCGAAATCCCGTCGTCGAAAATCCGCCGCGGCGAGATCAGCGAGATGGATTTCGAAAAGCTCGTCGCCTGTTCGCAGACCATGCAGAAAATCCCGCTGTTCATCGACCAGACCGGCGGTATTTCCATCGCTCAGCTGTCCGCCCGCGCGCGTCGCTTGAAGCGCCAGCGCGGCCTCGACGTCATCGTCATCGACTATATCCAGCTGATGCAGGGATCGAGCGCGAAATCATCGCAAAACCGCGTCCAGGAAATCACCGAGATCACCACCGGGCTCAAGGCACTGGCCAAGGAGTTGGCGGTGCCGATCATCGCGCTGTCGCAGCTGTCGCGCCAGGTCGAGAGCCGCGACGACAAGCGCCCGCAGCTTTCGGATCTGCGCGAATCGGGCTCCATCGAGCAGGACGCCGACGTGGTGCTGTTCGTCTACCGCGAGGAATATTATCTGAAGAACCGCGAGCCGAAGCCGGGCACCGACGAATACATCAAGTGGGAACACGAGATGAACGAGATGCGCGGCAAGGCCGAAGTAATCGTCGCCAAGCAGCGCCACGGCCCAACGGGATCGGTCAGCCTCGCCTTCCAGGGCGAATTCACCCGCTTCTCGGACCTTGCGGAAGAGCATCATTTGCCGGATCGGTTCGAGTAGGCATTGTCGCGGAGCAGCCGATTGGACTTTAGAGATATCTACCAAAGGATAAAATTCGAAGAGTATAACATCTCCGAGGATGAACGCGCGCAACTCACTGAATATTTGAGATCTGCCCGGTCAATTTCTCGCACGGAATCGCACGCCGGTTTGCTGGTGTTCTGCTACTCAAGCGAACCTACGCCCGAGAACGTTGAATTGGTGAGGAAATTCCTTGCCAAGCATGTCGAAGACTATACGCGAAGCGCGGCAGTGACCGGTCTTTATCGAGTTTGGAAATTGGGAGCGACAGCTGACATCGACGATCTGCTGAGTTTTTTGGCCCTTTCGTTGGACGAAACTCGGCACGACACCTCTCTGGCGGCGATCGGGTGCGCATTCCTTTTGATGCACCGGCTCAATGATCGTCGCCTCTCGACTGCCCTTATGAGATTGCTGGAGACGTTGCACGATGAAGTCGGGCGAGAGAACGACTTCGCGGTCGGTCTGTTCAGATATGCGTGTTGGTCGGCATACGACAATTGGGCTCTGAGAAACGGCCAGCGCCGCACTCATTTCGATACGATCGAAGATGCTTTGCCGGTTTACTGGGATCGTCCCAAATACCTCTTGGAACCAATAAACTGATGGCCAAATCCCGTATCCAGTTCATCTGCCAGAATTGCGGTTCGGTGCATCAGCGTTGGGCCGGCAAATGTGATGCCTGCGGCGAGTGGAACACGCTGGTCGAGGAAGGCACGTCGGGCGGCATCGGCTCCGGCCCGGCCAACACCCGCAACGCCCGCAAAGGCCGCGCGGTGGTGCTGACCAGCCTTTCCGGCGACATCGAGGACGCGCCGCGCATCGTCTCCGGCATCGGCGAACTCGACCGCGCCACCGGCGGCGGCTTCGTGCGCGGATCGGCGCTTTTGGTCGGCGGCGATCCCGGCATCGGCAAGTCGACGCTGCTCACCCAGGCTGCAGCCGCACTGGCGGCAAAGGGCCACCGCATCGTCTACGTCTCCGGTGAAGAAGCGGTCGCCCAGATCAGGCTGCGCGCCCAGCGGCTCGGCGTCGCCGACACCCCGGTCGAACTCGCCGCCGAGACCAACGTCGAGGACATCCTCGCCACCATTGCCGATGGCAAGCGGCCGGACCTGGTCATTCTCGATTCGATCCAGACGCTATGGACCGACATGGCCGATTCAGCGCCCGGCACGGTGACCCAGGTGCGTGCCGCCGCCCAAGCGATGATCCGCTATGCAAAATCCACAGGGGCGGCGATCGTTCTGGTCGGCCATGTCACCAAGGAGGGCCAGATCGCCGGCCCACGCGTCGTCGAGCACATGGTCGACGCGGTGCTCTATTTCGAGGGCGAAGGCGGCCACCACTACCGCATCCTGCGAACGGTCAAGAACCGCTTCGGGCCAACCGACGAGATCGGCGTCTTCGAAATGTCGGACAAGGGCTTGCGGGAAGTCGCCAACCCGTCCGAGCTTTTCCTCGGTGAACGTCACGCGAAGTCGCCGGGTGCCGCGGTTTTCGCCGGCATGGAAGGCACACGGCCGGTGCTGGTCGAGATCCAGGCGCTGGTAGCACCTTCGACGCTCGGCACGCCACGCCGCGCCGTCGTCGGCTGGGACGGCGCCCGGCTGTCGATGATCCTGGCGGTTCTGGAAGCCCATTGCGGCGTTCGCTTCGGCACGCACGACGTCTATCTCAACGTTGCCGGCGGTTACCGCATTTCGGAGCCGGCGGCCGACCTGGCGGTGGCGGCGGCACTGGTTTCCTCGCTCACCGGTCTTGCCCTTCCCGCCGATTGCGTCTATTTCGGCGAAATCAGCCTTTCGGGGGCGGTGAGGCCGGTTGCGCATGCGCAGCAGCGCCTCAAGGAAGCCGAAAAGCTGGGTTTCGGAAGCGCGGTTCTGCCCTTGGGCAGCGAGGAACTTGTTGGTGGTAATGGGGCCGGGGGGATCGGAGCCGGCGCTTTCCAGCCCACCGAGCTTGCCGATCTCGTGGCGCGCATAGCCGGCTCTCGGCGCAGCCGCGCCGACGAGCAAGACTGATGCGGCTCGTCGAGTCGTGAAAAAGAGATCGGAGCGGGGCGAAAAACATGCCGATTACGCTGCTTGACGGAATTCTCGTCGGCTTCACCCTGGTCTCGGCGATGCTCGCCATGGTTCGCGGCTTTTCGCGCGAGATCCTGTCGATCATCTCCTGGGCAGTTGCCGCTGCGGCGGCCTTCTTCTTCTACAAGCCGGTGCTGCCTTACATTCAGCCCTATATCGACAACGAAAAGGCAGCCATGGCGGCGGCCGCCGGTATCGTCTTCATTGTCGCGCTGATCGTCGTTTCCGTCATCACCATGAAGCTCGCCGACTGGATCATCGATTCCAGGATCGGCGCGCTCGATCGCACACTTGGCTTCCTCTATGGCGCGGCGCGCGGCATCCTGGTGGTCGCGGTCGCACTGCTGTTTTTCAATTGGCTGGCCGGCGCCAAAGCTCCAGGCTGGATTGCCAACGCCAAGTCAAAGCCGCTGCTCGAATCGATCGGTGCCAAGCTGGAAAGCCTGCTGCCCGAGGATCCGGAAAACGCCATCCTCAACAAGCTCAATCCGAATCAGCCGGCCACCGAGACGCCTCTGGCCCCCGACGCGCCTGCAGCGGAAGCACCTGCCGCCGGCGACGACGCCACTGCTCCGGCACCCGATGACAGCGACGCTCCGCCGGCCGACAATGCGCCCGCGACGCCGGCACCTGCAAACCCGGCGCCGGCAAACTGATTTCGGCAGACTTGCTCGCCTCGAGACTGTCGATCATGTGAACGTCGCACGACGTGCGTTGCTTTCGATGCGCTATGACCTTATATGGCGACTTTAGCGGAGCTTGAGCCCCCAATGGCAGCCTCAGTGGCAGACGCAGACGACGTGCTTTCCGCCGAAGCCGACGACCATTTCCACGACGAATGCGGCGTGTTCGGCATTTTCGGCCGGCAGGACGCCGCAGCCATCGTAACACTCGGCCTGCATGCGTTGCAGCATCGCGGCCAGGAAGCGGCCGGCATCGTTTCCTATGACGGCACCCAATTCCATGTCGAACGCCATGTCGGCCTGATCGGCGACACCTTCACCAAGCAGCGTGTCATCGACAGCCTGCAAGGCAACCGTGCCATCGGCCACACACGCTATGCCACCACCGGTGGCGCTGGCTTGCGCAACATCCAGCCTTTCTTCGCCGAACTTGCCGATGGCGGCTTTGCCGTCGCCCATAACGGCAATCTCACCAACGCCATGACCGTTCAGCGCGCCCTGCAGAAGCAGGGCGCCATCTTCTCTTCCACCTCCGACACCGAGACGCTCTTGCATCTGGTCGCCACCAGCAAGGAGCGCGACCTCAATTCGCGCTTCATCGATGCGGTGCGCCAGGTCGAAGGCGCCTTCTCGTTAGTGGCAATGACGTCCAAGAAGATGATCGGTTGCCGCGACCCGCTCGGTATCCGGCCGCTGGTGCTAGGCGATCTCGACGGCGCCTGGATTCTCGCCTCGGAGACCTGTGCGCTCGATATTATCGGGGCGCGTTTCGTGCGCGACCTGAAGCCCGGCGAAATGGTCGTCGTCACCAGCAAGGGCATCGAAAGCCTGTTCCCGTTCGAGCCGCAGAAGACCCGCTTCTGCATTTTCGAATATGTCTACTTCGCCCGGCCGGATTCTTCGGTCGAAGGCCGCAATGTCTACGAGGTACGCAAGCGCATCGGCGCCGAGCTGGCACTGGAGAGCCCGGTCGAGGCCGACATTGTCGTGCCGGTGCCGGATTCGGGCACACCGGCGGCGATCGGCTTTTCGCAGGCCGCGGGCATTCCGTTCGAGCTCGGCATCATCCGCAATCACTATGTCGGCCGCACCTTCATCCAGCCCGGCGATTCGATCCGCCACATGGGCGTCAAGCTCAAGCACAACGCCAATCGCCGCATGATCGAAGGCAAGCGTGTGGTGCTGGTCGACGATTCGATCGTACGCGGCACCACCAGCCAGAAGATCGTGCAGATGGTGCGCGATGCCGGCGCCAAGGAGGTGCATATGCGCATCGCCTCGCCGCCGACGCGCGCCTCGTGCTTTTACGGCGTCGACACACCGGAAAAGTCGAAGTTGCTGGCCTCGCGCATGTCGGTGGAGGAGATGGCCGAGTTCATCCGCGTCGATTCGCTCGGCTTCCTCTCGATCGACGGGCTCTACCGGGCCGTCGGCGAAGCCGGCCGCGACAACGAGCAGCCGCAATTCTGCGACGCCTGCTTCACCGGCCAGTATCCGACCCGGCTTGCCGATTTCGAAGGCTCCGACAATGTCCGCACGCTTTCGCTCTTGGCGGCGGGCGGGTCGTAAGGTTGCCGGATCGCCATTTGTCTTCGCCAGGTTACCCCCCTCTGCCCTGCCGGGCATCTCCCCCTCAAGGGGGGAGATCGGCTGAACTGTCGACTTTCGCCAATCGCGACGGTCGCAGAACAGGCGCTGAGCCTGATGAGGGCCAATCTCCCCCCTTGAGGGGGAGATGCCCGGCAAGGCAGAGGGGGGTGCTTCACGCCGACCTCATGGAAGTTCAAGCATGACCCTCGATCTCTCCGGCCGCGTTGCGGTCGTCACCGGCGCCTCGCGCGGTATCGGCTATTTCATCGCCAGGGAGCTTGCCGCAGCCGGTGCTCATGTGATTGCGGTTGCCCGCACCGTCGGCGGGCTGGAAGAGCTCGACGACCAGATCAAAGCAGGCGGCGGACAAGCGACGCTCGTCCCGCTCGATCTTGCCGACATGGCGGGGATCGACCGGCTGGGCGGCGCCATCCACGAGCGCTGGGGCAAGCTCGACATACTGGTCGCCAACGCCGCTGTGCTCGGCGTCATCGCCCCGATCGGCCATGTCGAGGCAAAGACCTTCGAGAAGGTGATGACCATCAACGTCACCGCAACATGGCGGCTGATCCGCTCGGTCGACCCGCTGCTGAGGCTTTCCGATGCCGGCCGCGCTATCGTGCTGAGCTCCAGCCTGGCCCACTCCGCACGCGCCTTCTGGGCGCCTTATGCGGCGTCGAAGGCGGCGGTCGAGGCCATGACGCGTTCGTGGGCCCATGAGACCGAAAACCTGCCGCTCAGGGTCAACGCCGCCGATCCCGGGGCAACGCGCACCGCGATGCGGGCGCAGGCCGTACCCGGCGAGTATCCGGAAACGCTGCCGCACCCTTCGGAGATCGCCAAGCGTATCGTGCCGTTGGCCAGCCCTGCGCTCAAGGAGACGGGGCTGATCTTCCAGGCCAAGCACAACCGCTTTGTCGCCTACCGGCAGCCGGAGTAAGCGGCCTTGCATCACGCGGCTGTGATGCCGTGGCTTAACGCCGCGCTTCGGCCCAGCTTTCGCCGCTTGGCCGGAGTTGCTAGGATCGCACCGACTCCCAAAACAAGCAGAGCGAGGAAACACCCATGGCGGCACCGAGCGTAGCGTTGGTCTGGTATCTGGTGATCGCCGGCCCGCAAGGCGGCATGGTCGTGCTGCCCAGCACCTTCGACACCCGCGAACAGTGCACCTCCGCCGTCACCGAATACCAGAAGCAGCCGACGCCGGCCGGCTGGTCGGTGCAGTGCGTGCCGAGTGCCTCGCCGTTCGCGGACGAGGGCGACGCCGAGGAGCCGTCGGCGCAGTAGGAGCGTCATCTCCTCCCTTGAGGGGGAGAGATTGGCACATCAGCGTCGCGCGCTTACCGTCAATTCGGGCTTCTGGCTGATGGTCTGGAGCACCACGCAGTAGCGCTCGGTCAACTTGATCAGCGCATCGATGCGCTCCTGCGGCTCGTCGGTGTCGAGGCCGAATGTCAGCCGGATGGCGCGGAAGCCAACAGGCGCATCCCTCGCCACGCCAAGCGTGCCGCGAAAGTCGAGATCGCCTTCGGCTTCCACTGTGGCGGCCCCAAGCTTGAATTCCAGCGCCGTGGCCACCGCCTTCAGCGTGACGCCGGCGCAAGCCACCAGCGCCTCCAGCAGCATGTCGCCGGAGCAGAGTTCGAGCCCGGTGCCGCCGGTCGCCGGATGCAGCCCGGCAATGGCGATCGCCCTGCCCGTCTCGACCTTGCAGGCGATCGATTGGTCGTCGATCGAGCCTTTGGCGCGGAGAGTAATCAGCGCGCGCGAGGCGTCGTCGCGATAGGCCTCCTTCAGCGGCGCCTGCATGGCCTTCAATGCAATCGCGTCCATTTCATTTCTCTCCCATAGTTGCCTGGCTTCGCTGCTTAACGGCGGTGTCGCCTGCCCCAAACGCAAGTCCCCGCTGGCGTAGCGCTTGGCAGGGTTTCGCCCGTATAGCCTGACGATACGGGGAGCATCCAACGCCTTCACACCCTCTCTCGCAACACATTCGTAAGGCCGCCGGACATATGGCCGATAACGCCATCCTGGAAACCCGCGAAAGGGCTTCGCCGGCAGCCTGTTCACCGGGGCTGCCGGTCTGCTGTTTCGATGCACGACGCCTCGATCAAGCTGACACTATGGTGTCAGGACGGGGCAGCGTAGGCTGGTGAAATGACGGAATCGCTGGACATGTCAGGCACAGTGGAAAGCGCCCGCGAACGTACCCTTGGCATCATCCTGGTCTCGGCGTCGGCGGCCGTCTTCGGCCTCACCGGCGTGCTGACCAAATCGATCCATTCCGACCCGCTGACCATCACCTGCTGGCGCGGCTTCGTCGGCTCGATCCTGATCAGCCTCTATGTGCTATGGCGCCGCCAGCGCTCCGGCGGTCGCGACAGCCTGCGGCTCGGCTGGCGCGGCTGGCTGCTGGCGATCGAGGGCGCGCTCGCCAGCATCGCCTTCATCTCGGCGTTCAAGTTCACCTTTGTCGCCAATGTCGCCATCATCTATGCCACCGCCCCCTTCGTCACCGCGCTGCTGGCCCTCCTGTTGGTCCGCGAACCGTTCCGGCTGCAGACGCTTGCTGCCGCTGCCGTGTCACTATGCGGGGTGGCGATCATGGTCTGGTCGGGCTTCGGCACCGGCCATCTGTTCGGCGACGGGCTGGCGCTGCTGATGACGATCGGCAGCGCCCTCTACATGATCATGGTGCGCACCTTCCGCGATACGCCGGTGGTGTGGGCGGGTGCGGTGTCGGCATTCCTTTTGTTCGTGCTCGGCTGGTTCGTCACCGATCCGCTGGCCGTCTCGGCCAGGGACGCATTGCTTCTAGCCACCTTCGGCTCCTCGTTCGCGCTTGCCTCGATCCTGTGGACGGAGGGCGCCCGGCTCATTCCGGCGGCCGAGTCTGGACTGCTGGGTTCGGCCGAAGTGCCATTCGCGATCCTGTTCGCCTTCCTGTTCCTGGCGGAGATCCCGCCGGCGGCCAGCATGGTCGGCGGCGCAATCGTGCTTTGCGCGGTGTTCGCTCACGCCGGCCGTGACTGGCTGATGGCCAGGCAGCGCGCAGCGGATGCATGACCAAAATCCTCGCCACGCCCGAGGGCGAGTTGGAGGGTCCGATCACGCGAAATCCGTGCCTGAAAATAAATTTTGAAAAGTCATGGAACCATCATCGGGCTCAGGCATTATGGCTGCGACGGGCCACCCCCAAGTCCCCCCAAACCCCTCGGCCCGTCCTACTCAGAAGCCGACCGCAAGGTCGGCTTTTTCTTTGCTGACTCAACTGGCCAAGCCCAGGTTGCCGCTGAATAACGCGGCCAGATCCTGCGCCGGCCGGTCGGCATCCTCACGCAAGCGGATGGCGAATTCGGCGACCGGCACCGGCGGCAGATCAAGATCGCGCGGCGCCTCGACGATGCCGGAATGAGCGAAGCGCGCCGTCCTCAACGTCAAAGCGATGCCAGCGTGTACCGCCGTACGCAGGCCGGCAAGGCTGGCACTGCCGGCAGCAATGCGATAGCGGCGGCCGGCCGCATCCAGTGCACTGGTCGCTGCATCGCGAAACCCGCAATGGGGATCGAGCAGCGCCAAGGGCAATTCCTCTTGGCGGGTGGCCAAGCCGTTTTGTGAGCAAAGCCAGATCATTGGCTCTTTGAGCACGCCGACTTCGTCCCGCGTCGGCGCCTGTCGCATGGCAATGGCCAGATCAAGGGTGCCGGCTTGCAAAGCCTGCGCCAGTTCGGCGGAGCGGCCGACGCGCAATTCGATCCTGACGCGCGGATGGCTGACAGCGAAGGCCCTGAGAAGCTGCGGCAAGCCGCTGTCGGCGAAATCCTGCGTCGTGCCGATGGCGACGCGCCCATCGGCATGCGCCCCTTTGAGGGCCAGCCACGCCTCGCGGTGCGCAGCAAGAATGCGCCGCGCGTGGCCGACCAGATCCTCGCCTGCCGGCGTCAGGCCACGCCCTCGCCCCTGCGGCACCAGCAGCGGTTCGCCAACTATATCCTCCAGCCGCTGCATCTGCGCGGTCACCGCCGACGGCGAGCGGCCGACGATCGACGCCGCCTGCGCCAGCGAGCCGCTATCGACGAAGCCAGGAAAGTTTTGAGAAGGTCGGGATCGAGCGCCTGCATAATTCGATAATATCTAAGTGTTTATCAAAAACAATTCGATTTTTCTGACTCAAGAACGATGGCATGATTTTCTCGACGGCGAAGAGACGCCGCTTGAAACCGAGGAGAAGAAACATGCCGATCATCAATGTCAGCGTTACCGGCAAGCCCGATGCCGCTTTGTCCGCCGCTATTGCCAAGGAGGTGACCGAACTGACGGCCACGCATCTGCGCAAGGACGCGACGATCACAGCTGTCGCGATTTCCTATCTCGACCCCGAGCACTGGTTCGCCGGCGGCAAGTCGCTGGCCGAGCACGGCGCCAACACGGCTTGGCTCGACATCAAGGTCGTCGACGGCACCAATACCAAGCTCGAACTGGAGGCCTATCTCCAGGCAATCTTTGCAGCATTCGGCCGGCTGCTAGGCAAGGTCCATGAGGAAAGCTATGCCCTCGTGCACGAAGTGCCGGCGGCCGCGTATGGCTTTGGCGGCAAGACGCAGGAATTCCGCTTCATCAGCGGGAGGATGAAGGCGGCGTAGCTGCGATTTGTGGAGAAGGCAGCCGAGCCCACTGATAGCAGGAGAGACGGAAAAATGAAGCCGCATTGACGTTGATCCAACTTCGGCTAGGTTCTCACCCGAAGCGGCCACTGAAGAGCCGCGACGTGAGATTGTTGGGAGATGCGGCGATGATCCTGACACTGGCGCTGCTTGCGGGTCTTGTCACGGCCTGGCTGCTGATCGGCGTGGTGGAGAAGTTCCGCCTCGGCCTGCGCTTGAGCCAGGCGCTGCTCTACGTGCCGTTCAAGCTCGCCTACCGGATCAACGACGAGCGAATCAAGATTGCCCGCAAGTCGGCGGCTCCGGTCATCTACGTCGTCTGGCATCAGTCGCGCCTCGAGCCGGCATTGATGCTGTCGCTGCTGCCGGAGGACACGCTGCACATTCTCGACCCGGCTTCGGCCAGATCGCCCTGGCTGGAACCATGGCGCGAGCTTGGCCGCACCATCGCCTTCAACGCCGAGCACGTCTTCGTCAGCCGCAGACTGGTGCGGGTGCTGAAGGGCAAGGGCCGGCTCGCGGTTTACCTTCCGAATGCGGTCGAGCCCGACGTCAAGTCGTTTCGATTGTTCCGCGCCATCACCCGTATCGCCATGCAGGCCGACGCTCGCATCGTGCCGATCTTCGTTGCCGGCGCGCGCAGCCTGCCGGCGTCGCTGACGCCGGCAGACAAGGCGCCGCGCCACTGGTTCCCGCAGCTGTCGATCAGCGCGCTGGAGCCGATGACCATCGCCGAGTTGGTGGCGCGGAACCCCAATCAGGCCTCCAATACCAATGCGCTGTTCGATCGCTTCGCCGAGGCCAGGCTTTTTGGCAGTGATCTCGACCGAGGGCTGTTCCTTGCCATGCGTGATGCCGCCGACCGTGTCGGCGCTTCGCACCCAATTATCGAAGACATCATCGGCGGTGCGCTGAGCTACCGGAAAATGTTTATCGGTGCCAGGGTTTTGGGCCGCCGCTTCGAGGCAATGACAGCGCCGAGCGAAGCGGTTGGGCTGCTCCTGCCCAACGCCAATGGCCTCGTGCTGGCGTTCGTCGGTGTTTTGTCGGCTGGGCGAGTGGCAGCAATGATCAACTATACCGCCGGCCCAGCGAGCGTCACCGCCGCCATCCGCACGGCGGTGATCCGCACCGTGGTCTCCTCACGCGCCTTTGTCGAAAAGGCCAACCTCGCCGACATAGTCGAGGCGGTGGAAAAGGGCGGAGCCAAACTGCTCTGGCTGGAGGATGTTCGCGCAAGCGTGACCGCGCTGGACAAGCTCGCTGCCGCCTTGCTGTGGCGATGGCCGTTGCAGCGCCAGAATGCAGCCAAGCCGGCGGTGATCCTGTTCACCTCCGGCTCGGAAGGCACACCCAAGGCAGTTGTGCTGTCGCACCGGAACCTTCTTGCCAATGCCATGCAGGCCGAAGCCCGCATCACCATCTCGCCGGTCGACATCCTGCTCAACGTGCTGCCGGTGTTCCACTCGTTCGGCCTGACCGGTGGCACCATCCTGCCGCTGGTCACCGGCGTAAAACTGTTCCTCTACCCCTCACCGCTCCACTACAAGCTTATTCCGGAGGTGGCGCGCAAGGTCCGGCCAACGGTGATGTTCGGCACCGACACGTTCCTCGCCAACTATGCCCGCACCGCCAAGGACGGCGATTTTTCCAGCCTGCGCTTTGTCGTCGCCGGTGCCGAGGCGGTGAAGCCGGAGACGCGCCGGGTTTATCGCGAACGCTTCCAGGCCGAGATCATCGAAGGTTTTGGCTTGACCGAGGCCGCACCGGTGGTCGCCGTCAACACCGCCATCCACGGTCGCGACGGCACGGTCGGGCGGCTGCTGCCGGCCATGCGCATGAAACTCGAACCGGTCGAAGGCATTAGCGACGCCGGCCGGCTGTGGCTCGACGGGCCGAACCTGATGATGGGCTACATGACCGCCGATCGGCCGGGCGAGCTACTGCCGCTCGAAGGCTGGCACGACACCGGCGATATCGTCTCGGTCGATCGCGAAGGCTTCATCACCATTCGCGGCCGCGCCAAGCGCTTCGCCAAGATCGCCGGCGAGATGGTATCGCTTGGTGCGGTCGAGATGCTGGTGCAGTCGCTGTGGCCGGAAGAGCATCACGCCGTGGTGGCGGTGCCGGACAGACGGCGCGGCGAGCGCCTCGTCCTGGTCACCACCGCCGACAGTGCCAATCCCGACGAATTGCGCGAATTCGGCAAGAAGGCCGGGGCGGCCGAACTGATGGTACCGAACGACATCGTCAAGGTCGAGGAAATCCCGGTGCTGGGCTCGGGCAAGACCGACTATGTCTCGACAAGAAAGCTGGCGCTCGAGAGGCTGGGACTGAGCGCTGCCGCCTGAGGTTTTCCAGACCTTTCCAAAACTCTAGAGGACCACTACCGATAACAGCAGAATGACGCCGACGGCCATCATCAGCAGGCCCGGCCAATTCTGTGACAAGCCGAGAAAACGGAGCCCGCGCCGCCGCGGCTCCAGAGTCGGACCTGGTGTTGCGAGATTGGGCCTCGGGCTATCCGGCGCGGTGGAGACAGCGGCCGGCTCACTGAGCCGCCCGCGCATGATGGCTGCAACCGCCATATATACGAGGCCGGCGACAGTCAGTAATGCGCCAATGAGGATGACAGCCATTTCTCGTATTCCGATGATTCTGGGCCCGATGCGGCAGCTTGCGCGACGTTGACGATCACGAGCAGTCGCTCAAACGGACCTACCGACACAAACGGTCAGGCGCCCAGCAAGTTCCGAAAACGTGGTTTTGAAGGGCGTTCCACAGCGCCGCGTGCGAAATTGGCACCAAATCTGTCAGCCGATGTCCGAGGACGGTACCTTCTCGCCTTCGCGCTTGGCGCGTCTGGAATAGGCGCGCACGCTGAATGGCAAAAACAGCAAATAGCCGGCAACCGAAGCCGTCAGCGTATACCAGGGATAGGTCATCAAAAGCAGGACGTAGAGGACGACTGCGAGGATGATCGGCAGCACTCTGTCGCCCGGTATCCTGACGCTCTTGCCGGAATAGACGGGCAGTCGGCTGACCAGCAGGAACGCCACCAATATTGTAAAGCCGGTGGCAATGAAGGCCGCCAGGCGGCTGGGTTCAAGGCCAAGCCTGAGGAAGAACAGATAGAGCGGCAGCATCACCAGCACCGCACCCGCCGGCGCCGGCACGCCAACGAAATATTCGGTTTGCCACTGCGGACGGTCGAGCTCTTCGTCGAGCACGTTGAAGCGGGCAAGCCTCATCCCACAGGCGATGGTAAACAGCAGCGCCGCGATCCAACCCGGCGAACCTGCCCTGTCGAGCAGAAAGGCATAAAGCACTAGCGCCGGTGCCACGCCGAAATTGACGATATCGGCCAGCGAATCCATCTGGGCGCCGAATTTGGAGGTCGCCTTCAGCATTCGCGCCAGGCGGCCGTCGATACCATCGAGGAAGGCGGCGAGCAGTACCATCACCACCGCCGGCTCGAAGCGGCCTTCGAAGCCGAAGCGGATGCCGGACAGGCCGGCGCAGATGGCAAGCACGGTGACCAGATTGGGCAGCACCATGCGCATCGGGATTTCACGGATGCGCGGGCCGCCGCCGCCATGCGCCTCGAATTTCTTGAACGGCGGGGCCACCGGTCAGGATATCCGCACGAGCGGCGTTGCGGCAACGCCGCCGAATTCCGCCAGCACCGTCTCACCGCCTACCGCCGTCTGGCCGACGGCAACGCGCGGCGTCGCCGTCGAGGGCAGGAATACGTCCACGCGCGAGCCAAAGCGGATCAGCCCGAAGCGCTCGCCGGTGCCGATGGCGCCGCCGGTCTCGGCCCAGCAGACGATCCGCCGCGCCACCAGGCCGGCGATCTGCACCGCAGCCACCGTGCCGTTGGGGCTCTCTATGACCAGCCCGTTGCGTTCGTTCTCGGTGCTTGCCTTGTCGAGTTCGGCGTTGAGGAATTTTCCTGGCCGATGCTCGATCCTGGAGATGCGGCCACGCACCGGGGCGCGGTTCACGTGGCAGGAAAAGACATTCATGAATACCGAGATGCGGGTCATTTCGCCGCCGCCGAGGCCAAGCTCGCGCGGCGGCACGGCCGGGCCGACGGCCGAGACGATGCCGTCCGCCGGGCTGACAACCAGCCGGTCGTCGATCGGCGTGACACGCTCGGGATCGCGGAAGAAATAAGCGCACCACGCGGTCAGAATGAGACCGATCCAGAACAGGGTCGAGGAGAAATAGCCAAGAAAAAGCGTCGCCGCGCCGAACGCAGCGATAAAGGGATAACCCTCGCGATGGATCGGAACGAACGCATTTTTGATCGTGTCAACGAGGCTCATGGGATGAGGGCAACCTTGGTTCCAAGTCCGGCCTCAATAGCGGAAACACCCCTTCGCCGCAACGCGACAATCAGGCGGTCGGGTGTTGGCGGTCGTGCCGCCTCAGGGGCGTCCTTGGCAGCATCCGGACTGCCGAAGTGGTCAACCGGAAATATGTTGATTGCGATTGTCGGCACGAAGCCCCCACGCCCGTCCTTGGCAAGACAGCGCCTCTCATCGGCCTTTCGGCCGTGACGATTTGCGCAAACCCGGAGGTTCTCGGCCCATGCAGAAATCAGCAGCCAGGCAAGCGCAAGTGGTGATGAACGGTCTGGCCTTTGGCGAGTCGCCTCGCTGGCACGATGGCCGGCTGTGGTTCTGCAACTGGGGCACAGGCCAGATCATCGCCGTTGACGCCCTAGGCAACAGCGAGATCGCGCTCATCGTGCCGGCCACCCTGCCCTACTCCATCGACTGGCTGCCGGACGGGCGGCTGCTTGTCGTGTCCGGCCGCGAAGGGCTGATCCTCAGGCAGGAGGCTGACGGGACATTGGTCACCCATGCCGATCTGAGACATCTGTCGAAGAGCCCATGGAACGAGATCGTCGTCGACGGGCGCGGCAACATCTACGTCAATGGTGGTGGGCCGGCTCCGGCTTCCGGCCAGCATTTCGGCCCCGGCACCGTCGTGCTGGTTGCACCTGACGGCTCGGCTCGGCAGGTGGCTGAGAATCTCGCCTTCGCCAATGGCATGGCAGTGACGCCCGACAACAAGACGCTTGTCGTTGCCGAATCCCACGCCAACCGGCTGACCGCCTTCGACATCGCTGCCGATGGCCACCTTTCCAATCGGAGAGTCTGGGCCAATCTTGGCAACGGTTTTCCCGACGGCATCTGCCTCGATGCCGAAGGTGCCGCCTGGTACGCCGACGTTCCGAACAGGCATTGCGTGCGGGTGCGCGAGGGCGGCACAATGCTCGAAAGCGTCGACGTCGATCGCGGCTGTTTTGCCTGCATGCTCGGCGGCAGCGAGGGAAAAACGCTGTTCATCGTGGCCGCCGAATGGCGCGGCTTCGAACATATGATCAGCGATGCCCGTACCGGCCAGGTGCTCAGCATCGAGGCTACCGCGCCGGGAGCAGGCTGGCCATAGAGAGCTTACACCGCGGGAATCCGCTGGTAATTGGCGATATCGGCCCTGACGCCAAGTCGCGCAATGGTCTCCTGAGGATTGAAGCCGATGCGCTCATGCGCGGCCTTGATGATCGGCACGACCTTATCGACAGCGGCCTGCCCTTCCCATTCGACAATGGTCACGAGGTTGAACTCCCCCGGCCCCGAGAATTGCTCGAGCAGGAAATCCTGGACGAACCCTTGCTGCTGGCGCAGCAATTCATGCGTCATCCGGACCTTGGCAAGAATCTCCTCGCGAGCGTTGGCCGGAACGACAAACTTGTCCACCCGGAATACGCTGCCGCCACTAACTGCCTGATTTATCCCATTCATATCGATTGTCTCCGTTTTTGAACGACGCATCTTGCTACGATCCAAAACGGCCTACGATCTCAACTTAAGTTGAGGTCAAGCACGAATTTCAGCTCACCTCCGAGGTGCGGCGGCGGACGACGACGCCGAACTCGTCGCTTTCGCGGGCAATGCGCAGCCGCTCCTCGGCCTCGCTTGCCTCGCGCTGCCGGTCCCACATCGATGCATATAGGCCGCGCTTGGCCATCAAGGCGGCATGGGTGCCGCGCTCGGCGATCTGGCCGTCCTGCAGGACGATGATCTCGTCGGCCGAAATCACTGTAGACAGTCGATGGGCGATGACGAGGGTGGTGCGGCCCTGGCTGACCAGGTCCAGTGCCGCCTGGATCTCCTGCTCGGTGTGGCTGTCCAGCGCCGAGGTCGCCTCGTCGAGCATCAGGATCGGCGGTGCCTTCAAGATGGTGCGGGCAATCGCCACCCGCTGCTTCTCGCCGCCGGACAGTTTCAGCCCGCGCTCGCCCACCATTGAGCGATAGCCGTCGGGCAGCCGCTCGATGAACGGTCCGATCTGGGCCAGTTCTGCCGCCTTGCGCACATCCTCCTCGCTGGCGCCGATGCGGCCGTAGCGGATGTTGTAGGCGATGGTGTCGTTAAACAGCACCGTGTCCTGCGGCACCATGCCGATGGCGGCGCGCAAGCTCTCCTGCTTGACGTCGCGAATGTCCTGGCCGTCGATCAGAATCGTGCCACGCTGAATGTCGTAGAAACGAAACAAAAGCCGCGAAATGGTCGACTTTCCGGCTCCGGAGGGGCCGACGATGGCCACCGTCTTGCCGGCCGGCACCTCGAAGCTGATGCCCTTCAGTATCTTGCGGTTGGGGTCGTAGGAAAAATGCACGTCACGAAACTCGACCTTACCGGCATCGACGACCAGTGGCTTGGCGCCCGCCCGATCGACGATCTCGCGCTTGACGTCGAGCAGATCGAACATGTTTTCGATGTCGGTCAGGCCCTGGCGAATTTCGCGGTAGATCATGCCGATGAAATTCAGCGGCACCGAAAGCTGCATGAGCATGGCGTTGACGAAGACGAAATCGCCGACGCTCTGCGTGCCTGCCTTCACCTCGAGCGCCGACAGCACCATGACGACGGTCATGCCGATGCCGAAGATCACGCCTTGGCCGAAGTTCAGCCAGCCAAGCGAGGTCCAGGTCCTGGTCGCCGCCACCTCATAGCGCGCCGTGGAACGGTCGAAGCGCTCGGCCTCCATGGCTTCGTTGTTGAAATATTTGACTGTTTCGTAGTTAAGCAGCGAATCGATCGCCTTCGTGCTGGCTTCATTATCGCTGTCGTTCATCTCTCGGCGGATCGAAATACGCCAATCGCTCGCCCTGACGGTGAACCACACATAGAGCCAGACCGTGACCGCGATCACCAGCACGTAAAGCCAGCCATAGGTGACGGCGAAGATGCCGGCGGTGAGCGCGAATTCGACGATCGTCGGCGCCGTCGCCAGCATGGTGAAGCGGACGATCGTCTCGATGCCCTTGGTGCCGCGCTCGATGACACGCGACAGGCCGCCGGTGCGCCGTTCGAGGTGGAAGCGCAGTGACAATTCATGCATGTGTACGAAGGTGCGGAAGGCGAGCCGGCGCACGGCATGCTGGCCGACCCGTGCAAACAGGGCGTCGCGCAACTGGTTGAAGCCGAGTTGCACCAGCCGCACGGCATTGTAGGCGACGACCAGCATGACCGGCGCCAGCAGGAAGGCCGGCAGCGGCGGCGGAGATTTGGCGTCGCCGGCCAGTGCGTCGGTCGCCCATTTGAAGAAATAGGGTCCGGCCACCAGGGTCAGCTTGGCGGCAACCAGCAGCACGGTTGCCCACACCACCCGCGCCCTCAGGTCGGCGCGGTCGGCCGGCCACATATAGGGCCAGAGATTGCGCAACGTTCTGAAGGTCGAGCCGGAATCGGCGGAAACGGTTTTCTCGGCCATTCTTGTTTACCTTTTTATATCTTAGCGGCCGGAGCAGCAGGAATCGACCAGCGCGGCCAGCGACGCGGAAACATCGGCGAGCGCAGCACGGTCGAGCTCATAGCGCGAGCGCTGGCGGTCAGGCTCGAAGCGGATAAGCCCGGCTTCGACCAGAATCTTCAAATGCTGGGAAACGGTGGACTGCGCCAGGTCGAGATGCTCGACGACCTCGCGACAGCAGCAGGAACGGCTTGCGGAAAGGTGTTTGAGAATTTCGATCCGCGCCGGATGCGAAAGGGCCGCGAGCCGGACAGCGACGGAGCGGCTATCCGGCGTACAGTTGGCCGGCGTGTGTTCATCTGCCGCGCGGCGTCGGTCCGTTACGAGGGAGGATTCGGTCATCGTCCATCGGCGATAAACGATGACTGGCCCTGCCGCAAGCTATCCTGATGGGCAGAACGGCTACTCAGTCTTGACTGGCGCCGTCGTCATCTGGTCGCCCATTGCCTTGAGATCGGCGGGCTCGCCTTCTTTCGATTTCTCCGGCACCTTGAACACCTGCCCCGGCCAGATGCGGTTCGGATTGCTGATCTGGTCCTGGTTGGCGAGATAGATGGTCGAGTAACGCATGCCCTGGCCATAGACTCGCCGCGAAATCCGCCACAGCGTGTCGTGGCGGCGGATGATGACTGCGCCATTGGCATGTTCGAGCTTGGGGCCCACGGTCTCGGGAGCTTCGCCCGGAGGCGTCGCGACGGCCATTTCGGCCGGGGCCTCGGTGGCAGGAATGGGGGCAGTTGCGGGCGTTTCGGCGGCTGTCGCCGGTGCGGCTTCGGTGGCCGGAGCGTTCGGCTCGGCTGGTTTTACCTCGGCAGGCTTTGGCTCGGCGGGTGCGACGGCGGCAACCGCCTCGCCCGGCTCGCGTTCGAACGGCACGGCGGCACGAGCCACCACCGTCACCCCGTCGGCGTCGAGCGCGTCGACATGGATGGTGTAGGTGCCGACCGGGACGTCGCGTGTCGCTTCGACCAGGAAGTGGCGGTCGGGCGAGGTCTTCGCGTCGCCGAGCAGGATATCATTGGCATAGGCGCGCACCTTGCGGCCGGGATCGGCGACCCCGGCAACGAAAATCTTGTTGCCGTCGATTTCGACGGCTTCGACGACGACCTTGGGCTCCGCCGTGGAAGTAGCAGGCGCTGCCGGTGTGGCGGGCGCTGCCGGAGCCGGTGCGGCTTCAACAGCGGCCGGCGCGGCAGAAGCAGGCGCTGCTGGAACATCAGCCGCCGGGGCGGCCGGCGCTGCGGCAGCCGGCAATTCGGTGCCGGTGGCGGGTGGCTGAACGGCCGCCTGTTCGCCGGTTGGCGGCGAGGCGTCAGATTTTGCCTCAGGGGCAGGAACAGTGAGCAGTTCGGACGGCTTTCCCGGCTCCTCGACCATTGCCAGCACTTGACCGGTGGAATTCTGGGGAATCGAAACGACGGCGGTCTGCGCCGAGGCGGTCACGACATTGTCGGCCGTAGAGCGAAGCGTGATCGTATAGTCGCCGGGCTTCAGCGGATCGTCGAGAATAATGGCAAAGGCGCCGTCGGGACCGGCGACCGTCGAGCCGAGCACAGTCGAACCGTTGAGAATCTCGACCTTGGCGTTGGGCGCTGCATTGCCGGCGACGACGATCGAGCCGTTGCTTTCGACGCGCACGATGTCGAAGGTCGGCACGATCGCACCTGCAGCGGCCGGCGCGGCGGGCGTCGCCGCATCGGTGGACGCGGCGGGCGCAGACGGCAGCCGCCCCTCGGTTGCCGGAGCGACCGGTTTCGAAACCGGCGGCGTCAGCGCCGCGACTTCCGCAGGCGGGGTAGAATTGAGATACGGGTCGAGTGCGCCCGATACATAGGCGGTTCCCGCCGCAGCGACGGAGCCGCCAGCCGCGAACAAAAACGCCTTCAACGGATTAATTGCCATGTTTCCCTGCCCCTTAGCCACCTAATTTCGGTCTAGCCTGTTTTGCCAAAGCCGACAAGAAAAAGCCCGCTCCGGGGCTTGACCATGCCAATAGTCCCTATCACCAATCATAACATGAACACGATTCGATCTGTCTGCGTCTATTGCGGCTCGTCCCCGGGCCGAGATGAAACCTATATCAAGGCCGGACACCTGCTTGGCCGCTCGATCGCCAAGTCCGGCCTGCGTCTGATTTATGGCGGCGGCACTAAAGGTATCATGGGTGCCGTCGCTGAAGGGGCATTAAAGGCCGGCGGCAAGGTAACGGGCATAATTCCACGTTTTCTGATCAACCGGGAGGCGACCGAAACCGCGCTTGACCGGCTCGACGAGCTCGTCATCACCGACAACATGCACGAGCGCAAACACAGGATGTTCGAGAAATCCGACGCCTTTGTGGCGTTGCCCGGCGGCATCGGCACCGTCGAGGAGATCGTCGAGATCATGACTTGGGCGCAGCTCGGACATCATCGTAAGCCGATCGTCTTCGGCAACGTCGGAGGGTTCTGGGATCCGATGCTGGCGCTGCTCGACCACATGGCAACGGAAGGCTTCATCCACACCGCGCAGCGGGTCAAGCCGCTGGTGGTCGAGGACCCGGAAGCGATCGTAGCCGCCATCATGGTGGCGGGATCCTCCGTCGATGCACCGACGGAGGGCGTGCAGTCGGTGATTGATAAAATGTAGAGGGAGTAGGGAGTAGGGAGTAGGGAGTAGGGATAGACACGCGCGCCGGTTCGGAAGGTGTTGTACTTTACTATTCACTATTCACTATTCACTATTAACTCCTTCATTAACTCCTTCCCTACTGCCTTCCTTAAGTCCGCGACGACCGCCCGCTTGTCCTGACGTCGCCAGGCGAGATGGATCGAGACGGTGCGTTCGAACCACGGCAGATCGCGAAACACGATCTGAGGCGGCGCGGCACTCCGCAGGCTGGCCTGCACCGTCGCCAGCCCAAGCCCGGCGCTGACCAAGCCCAACGACGTCAACGGATCGGTCGTCTCATAGGCTATGTCGGGCAGGAAACCGGCCTTCGCACAGGCGGCGAGAAATTGGCTGCGGTTGGTGTCGTCAGGCTGGCGCACCACCGTGATCCAGGTGCGTCCGTCCAGTTGCTGCGGCAGTATCTCCGCGATTTCGGCCAATGGATCGCTTTCCGGCATCGCCAGAACCAGAGGCTCGCGCATGATGAGCAAGGCGGCGATGTCGGGATCGTCGGCAGAAGGAGGCGTGTAGACGAGGCCCAGATCGAGCGATCGTTCGCGCAGCGCTTCGATCTGCGCGGCGGAACGCTGGCCCTTCAGTTGAAGATGAAATTCGGGCCGGTCGCGGCGAAACTGGCGCAGCATCCGAGCGACAAGCCCGGCATGGACCGCACCTTCGACATAGCCGATAGCGAGACGGCCGACCGTACCGCTGGCGAGATTGCGGCCGAGCTCCTCCAGCCGTCTTGCATGGGCCAGCAGCGCACGCGCCTCGGTAAGAAAGGCGCGGCCTTCGGGATTGAGATGAACACGCTGCCTCGCCCTCTCGAATAATGTGATGCCCAGTTGCTGCTCCAGCTGCATGATCTGGCGGCTGAGCGGCGACTGCGAGATGTGGAGCAATTCGGCGGCACGCCCGACATTGCCGGTTTCGGCCACCGTGATGAAATAGCGGAGCTGGCGCAGGTCGAACATTGTTGCTCCGATGCTCAAGTCCCGTGAGGTCTCAACTTTAGCCTAATCAGTCTTGGACTGTCTGGCCAGCCGAAGCGAATATTTTCGCCATTCCAACGGCCAACATCAGGAGATTCCGATGCAGTTCTTTGCCCTTCTTGTGCGCAACACCGAAAAGTTCACCGACGCCGATTTCGCGCCTCTGCTGCCCGGCGAGGCCGAGCAGCGCCGCACGCTCTATGCCGAAGGCGCCGTGCGTCAGGTGTGGAATCGAGGCGACATTCCCGGCAGCGGCATGATGTTCGAGGCCGGCAGCGATGCCGACGTGCGCAGCCATCTCGCAACCTTGCCGCTGGTCAAGGCCGGCATGATGGACATTGCCGCCGTCGTGCCGCTGCAGCCCTATCCAGGCTTCGGGCCGAAGCGCTGAGCGACCGTGAAAGAGGCGGCTGCCGGCATTAGGCCCGCCAGCCGCCTTTCTTCGTTACGCGGATCGAGCGGATGCGGCGACGGTCTTGCGCGCCGAAGAAAACATCGACCAGGAGTACATCGCCAGCGCCGCCCAGATCAGGCCGAAGGCGATGGCCTGAACGCTGCCGAAGGGTTCGCCGAAAATCAGCACCGCGATCAAAAAGACGATTGTCGGCGCGATATATTGCATGATGCCGATGGTGGAGAGGCGCAGCTGCCTGGCGCCGAACGCAAACAACAGCAGCGGCACGGCGGTGACCGGTCCGCAGCCGACCAGCAAGGCGGTGTCGTTCAAGGAGCTGGAGACGAAATGATCCTGTCCTGTGGCGATCAGGAAGACGATGTAGCCGAGCGCCGGCACCGACAGTAGCAGCACTTCGAGCAGGAAGCCCTGGCTTGGACCAATTGGCAGCGTCTTGCGGAAGAAGCCATAGGCGGCAAAGGAAAAGGCCAGCACCAGCGACACCCAGGGCAGCTTGCCAGCGTCGATGGTTAGCACCGCGACGGCGATTGCCGCGAGCACCACCGCCGCGATCTGCAGGCGGTCGAGCCGTTCGCCGAGCAGCAGCGCGCCGACAACGACGCTGACCAGCGGGTTGATGTAATAGCCAAGCGCGGTCTCGATCGTGCGGTCGACCGCGATCGCCCAGACATAGATGCCCCAGTTGACCGAGATCAGCGCCGCCGTCAGCAGCGCCATCGAAATGATGCGCGGCGAACGAACGGCCGCTTTGAAATCGGCAGTGCGGCCCGCCCAGACCAGGACGGCGGCCGCGATCGGCACCGACCAGACGATGCGGTGGGCGATGACTTCGGCCAGCGGCAGATGCGCGACAGCCTTCATGTAGAAGGGCAGCAGCCCCCAAAGCAGGTAGGCGACGAGCGCCAGCAAGAAGCCGCGACGAGCTTTGGTATCGGCCTCGATTTGAAGTACTTGGGTAGCCATGGCCCAAGGCTATGCGCCAGCGGCCCCGGCAAGACCATCGCAAAGTTCTGATGGATCAATGGAGTCTCGCTGATGGTTCAAGAACCCGGAGTTTTCACCAGTTCATTGAAATGCGCGAAGCCCGCAGTCATTTGGTCTCGCCGGGCGCAGGCACCAATTCCATGAATTCCGCTCCAACGGTGTCGTGACGAAAGCCCGTCACGCATTCTGCCACCTCGATCGGAATATCGGCGATAAAGTCTATGGCGGCAGCACCTGCGTCCTCGCGATCCTGATCTGCGAAGCGCTCGCGGCGGATCTCCTCGAAACAGGATGGAAGGTTTCCTGTCGCTTCCAGGTTGCGCGCACCGTCTGCGCTGGTGTGTCGTATGCTCCAGACTTCGTGCCCGTCGCGCCACTGTTCGGCCCATTGCAGCATGACCGTATCGATATTGTGAACGACGACAATGTCCCTGCCCGTCGAAAGGTTAGCCAGGCGCTTCTCGTCCACCAGGTCCATGTTCACGTCGTTAAAAATGACGACAGACCAATTTTGACCAACCGTCACGCCATTGTAGTCAAAATCAAAAACCTCGTCCGATTGTCCGCTCTGAGCCAGACCGAAAGCCAGCGCTGCCTTCGCGAGTGGCAGACCATTGAATGCGACCCAGCTTATCGTGAAGCCCATTTCCTCACTCCGCCGCGATCAGCCCGGCCATGTCGCGGTTCTTCATCAGCTTGTAGACGATCGAATCCATCAGCGCCTGGAACGAAGCATCGATGATGTTTTCGGAGACGCCGACCGTCCACCAGCGCGCACCGGTGCCGTCATGCGATTCGATCAGCACGCGGGTAATCGCCTCGGTGCCACCATTGAGGATACGCACCTTGAAGTCGGCCAGCTCGAGATCGGCGATCTCGCTCTGGAATTTGCCGAGATCCTTGCGCAGCGCAATGTCGAGCGCGTTGACCGGGCCATGGCCTTCGGCGACCGACATCTTCTCCTCGCCCTCGACCAGCACTTTCACAATCGCCTCCGAGACCGTCTTCAGCTGGCCGTTGGCGTCGAAGCGGCGCTCGACCATGCAGCGGAATGAAGTGACGCGGAAGAATTCCGGCACGCCATGCAGCATCTTGCGCGCCAGAAGCTCGAAGCTGGCGTCGGCGCCTTCGTAAGCGTAGCCCTCCGCCTCACGCTCCTTGACCACGGCGATCAGCGCGTCGAGGCGATGGTCGTCCCGGGGCATGTCGATGCCGCGCCGTTTCAGCTCGGCCATGAAATTCGCCTTGCCGCCTTGGTCCGAAACCATGACGCGGCGGCGGTTGCCGACAGTCTCTGGCGGTACATGCTCGTAGGTCGCCGGCTCCTTGGCCAGCGCCGAGGCATGGATGCCGGCCTTGGTAGCGAATGCGGAGGCGCCGACATAGGGGGCCTGCGCTTCCGGCGCACGGTTCAGCAACTCGTCGAAGGCGCGGGACAAGCGCGATATACCGGTCAACGCCTCCGCTGAAATGCCCGTTGCAAAGCGGCCGGCAAAGGCAGGCTTCAACGACAATGTCGGCACGATCGAGATCAGATTGGCGTTGCCGCAGCGCTCGCCTATGCCATTCAGCGTGCCCTGGATATGGCGCACGCCGGCCTCCACGGCGGCAAGCGAATTCGCCACCGCCTGGCCGGTGTCGTCATGGGCGTGGATGCCGAGATGGTCGCCCGGTATGCCGGCCGCGATCACCTTTTCGACGATGGCGCGCACCTCGGAGGGCTGCGTGCCGCCATTGGTGTCGCATAGAACCACCCAGCGCGCGCCGGCATCGTAGGCCGTCCTGGCGCAGGCCAGCGCATAATCGGGGTTGGCCTTGAAGCCATCGAAGAAATGCTCGCAGTCGACCATCGCCTCCTTGCCGGCACTGAGCGCCGCCTCGACCGAGGCCTTGATCGCCTCGAGGTTCTCCTCATTGGTGCAGCCGAGCGCGACGCGGACATGGTAGTCCCAGCTCTTGGCGACGAAGCAGATGGCATCCGACTTCGACTGGACCAGCGCGGTGAGGCCGGGGTCGTTCGAGGCCGACACTCCTGCCCGCTTGGTCATGCCGAAGGCGACGAACTTGGCATCGGCCGTGCGACGCTCGGCGAAAAAGGCGGTGTCGGTTGGATTGGCGCCAGGATAACCGCCCTCGACGTAGTCGATGCCGAACTCGTCGAGCAGCTTGGCGATGGCGATCTTGTCCTCGACGGAAAAGTCGATACCCGGCGTCTGCTGACCATCGCGCAGCGTCGTGTCGAACAGATAAAGGCGCTCGCGAGCCATCGTCATTTCCCGG
The DNA here is from genome assembly GCF_000503055.1 of Mesorhizobium sp. LSHC420B00. Taxonomy (GTDB): domain Bacteria; phylum Pseudomonadota; class Alphaproteobacteria; order Rhizobiales; family Rhizobiaceae; genus Mesorhizobium. The sequence goes on from NZ_AYVY01000012.1 coordinate 114,994, forward strand.
CAAACACGTCCGTTGCGCGGATCAGCCTGTCGAGGATGCCCGGCTCCGAATAGGCGTGGCCGGCACCTTCGATCAGATGGAAATCCGCTTTCGGCCACGCCTTGTGCAGCGCCCAGGCATAGCGCGCCGGGCACGGCATGTCGTAGCGGCCGTGAACGATGCTACCCGGTATATCCTTAAGCTTCCATGCATCACGCAGCAGCTGTCCCTCTTCCAGCCAGCCGGCATGGACGAAATAGTGGTTCTCGATGCGGGCGAAGGCCAGGGCATAATCATCCTGGCCGAAGGGACCGCTGGTTTCCGGTTCCGGCAGCAAAGTGATCGTCTCGCCCTCCCACAGGCTCCAGGCGCGAGCGGCCTCGACCTGCGCCACAGGATCGCTACCGACCAGCCGTTTGCGGTAGGCGGCCATCATGTCGCCGCGCTCAGCCTCCGGAATGGGCGCCAAAAACCGCTCCCATTTGTCGGGGAACATCTCCGAGACGCCGAACTGGTAGTACCATTCGAGTTCGGCGCGGGTCAGCGTGTAGATGCCGCGCACGACCAGTTCGCTGACCCGCTCGGGGTGTGTCTCGGCATAGGCCAGCGCCAGCGTCGAACCCCACGAGCCGCCGAACACCAGCCATTTGTCGAAGCCGCACATGTCGCGCAGCCGCTCTATGTCGGCGACCAGATGCCAGGTGGTGTTGGCTTCGAGCGAGGCATTGGGCGTCGATTTTCCACAGCCACGCTGGTCGAACAGGATGACATCGTACAGCGTCGGATCGAACAGCCGCCGGTGCTTTGGCGAAATGGTGCCGCCCGGTCCGCCATGCAGGAATACCGCCGGCTTGGCACCGCGGGTGCCGGAGCGCTCCCAATAGACCTGATGGCCATCGCCAACGTCTAGCATGCCGGACTCGAAAGCCTCGATCTCGGGATAGAGGGTGCGGAATTCGCTGCTCATAGTTTCAGGCCCTGGTGCGGCCAGTTGGCCGTCTCGTGATCGGGATGCTGGAAGGAGATGATTGACTCCTGTCGCGCGTAGAAATCCGGATCGTCGTGGATTGGCGCGTCGAAGATCGTCTCCACCCAAGGCAGCCTGGCGGCGTAGTTGACCTGGATCTGCGGCGCCAGATCGGAACGGTCGTCGAAGGCGCCGATGGCGATCTCGAGCGCGCCGGGCTGGCGGTAGGTCAGCGGCGTGCCGCAGCGGGCGCAGAAGCCGCGATCGATGTTGACCGACGACTGAAAGTAACTCGGCTCCTCGCGCAGCCATTCGACGCCGTCGCTCGGCACTGTCACAAGCGCGCCGAAAAACGAGCCGAACTGTTTCTGGCACATGCGGCAATGACAGATCGAGGGGCGGCCGAGCGCGCCGTGGATGCGGAAGCGCACGGCGCCGCACTGGCAGCCGCCGGTACGAACGGTTTCGGTCATGATCTTTCCTCCGGCGGCCATTGTTCGGTGTCATGGTCGGGATGTTGGTAGGAGACGAGGTCGGCGAGATAGGAGGCAGACGAGACGTCGGCCATCGTTTCCTCACCGGGCAATTCGTGGACATGATCCACATAGGGGAGCTTGGCTTCGACACCCCATTGGATCGTCGGCGCGATCTCCTCGGGGTGGTCGAATGCGGCGATGGCGAGCGCCACGCCGTCGGTCGCTTCGAAGGTCAGCGGCGTGCCGCATTCGGCGCAGAAACCGCGCAACGCCGCATTGGACGAGCGGAAGCGTTTGGGCTCGCCGCGCGTCCAGTCGAGTCCTGCGCCGCGCACCGAGACCAGCGGCAGGTAAAAATTGCCGCTCGCCTTCTGGCACATGCGGCAATGGCAGACGGAGGCATCGCCGAGCGCGCCTTCGACGCGGAAGCGCACTGCGCCGCACTGGCAGCCGCCCGTATACACCGGTCTGTTGTCAAGGCTCATCGCATTTTACTCCGGAGCATGGCAGACCGCCTCGACATTGTTGCCGTCGGGATCGAAGACGAAGGCGCCATAATAGTTCGGATGATAGTGCGGGCGCAGGCCCGGCCCGCCATTGTCCTTGCCGCCGCGTGAAAGGCATCGACCTCGGCACGGCTGCGCGCCGTGAAAGCGACGTGTTGATGATCCTTCGGCTTGTCCTTGCCGGCATGCAGCCAAAACACTGGCCGGTCGCGGCCGTAGCCGCCGACCTTGGCGCCGCCGGTATATTCCTGCGGCACCATGTAGAGCAGCGAGGCACCAAGCGGCGCCATCGCCCTGTCGTAAAAAGCTTTCGACACGTCGAAATCCAAAACGGTGATGCCGAGATGATGGATCATCTTTTTACCTCCCAGGTGGTGATGCGTTCGCCGGTGACAGGGTCCTTGCCGTCCTTCAACTGGATGCCTTGCGCCAGCAACTCGTCGCGGATGCGGTCGGCCTCGGCCCAGTTCTTGGCGGCGATCAGCGCGAGGCGTTTGGCGATCGCTTTGGCAATGGCGTCTTCATCCACCTTGGCTGTTGCGACGTCGAAGCCGAGGAACAGCAGCGATGCCTTCAGCAAAGTGGCAGCATCGTTGTCTTCGGCGGCTGCGTTGCTGCTACCAGCGTCGAAATCAACAGCATCGCCAGCCAACTGGGTCAGCAACTGGAATGCGGGATAGGTGGCGAGGTCATCCGACAGCACTTCGATCACATCCGCCGGCACCGATTTTGCCGTTGGCGGCGCCAGATCGGCCGCTCGCTTCCATTTGCGCAGCGTATTCTCCGCCTCTTCCAGCTTGCGTACGGAAAAGTCGATCGGCTCGCGATAATGCGTCATCAGCATCGCCAGCCTGAGCACCTCGCCCGGCCATTTGCGGCCGCCAAAAGTCTCCGTCTCCAGCAGTTCGGTGATCGAATAGAAATTGCCCAGGCTCTTGGACATCTTCTGGCCCTCGACCTGCAGGAAACCGTTGTGCATCCACACCTTGGCCATCGTTTCGGTGCCGTGGGCGCAACGTGACTGGGCGATCTCGTTCTCGTGGTGTGGAAAGATCAGGTCGAGACCACCGCCATGGATGTCGAACACCTCGCCGAGATAGGCGGCCGACATCGCCGAGCACTCGATGTGCCAGCCCGGCCGACCCCTGCCCCACGGACTCTCCCAGCCCGGTTCCTCGGGCGAAGACAATTTCCACAGCACGAAATCCTGCGGGTTCTTCTTGTGCGCATCGACGGCGACGCGGGCGCCTGCCTGCTGCTCGTCGAGATTGCGCTTCGACAACTGTCCGTAGTCCGGCATGGAAGCGGTGTCGAACAGGACTTCTCCAGCCGCGACATAGGCATGGCCGCGTTCGATCAAGCGTTGAATCAAGAGGATCATGTCGACCTTGCCGTCGGGCCTAGGCTCGACGAACTCGGTGGCGCGCGGCTCGACCGTCGGTTCCAGGCAACCGAGCGCCGCCACGTCCTTGTGGAACTGATCGGCGGTCTTTTCGGTGACCCGCCTGATCGCTTCGTTCAGCGACAGCTTGCCCAAGGCAATCTCGCCGCCGAAATCGCGCAGCGCGCGAGCGTTGATCTTGTCGTCGACGTCGGTGATGTTGCGGACGTAAGTGACATGCGCTTGCCCGTAGAGATGGCGCAGCAAACGGAACAGCACGTCGAAGACGATCACCGGCCGCGCATTGCCGATATGGGCGAAGTCGTAGACCGTCGGGCCGCAGACATACATGCGCACGTTGCGCGGATCGATCGGGAAGAAATCCTCCTTGCTCCGCGTTAGCGTGTTGTAGAGGCGCAGGCTCTTCGATGCGTCAGACATACGTGCGTTCCGGTGCGTTACTTTGTTTGAGCATGATCTTTTGGGATCGTGCTCTGGATGGAGTCGGTCACGCCGAGGCGCAAAATCGAGCTCCAGCCTGCTGGCCGGGGCGTTTGTCCAATCTGGGAGGAGATGAGGCGAAAACGTCCAGGACCAGCGCGAGGCTAGTCGATAATGCAAATGCCGCAAATGGCGAAAGACGTTTTCATGGCCGGCTTTATCGCCTTGCCCGGTGTTGCCGTCAAGTCGCTACCTTCGCCAAAAATATCGTTGGCTCACAGGAAATGAGCCACTGAAACATTTTATTAAACAGATCGGCACTGTCATGAAACATTCGCCGGCTAGATCAGCAAGCGTCACGATTTGGTCGGATTCGGCCAGCAAACGCAGACACGAAAACGTTACCAGGGAAGAGAATAATGCCTAAGCAAGAATCCAACCGCGCCAAGCAACCGGCGCTCGCCAGCCATTACCGGGCGATCGGCCCGGCAGCAATCGTCGCAGCTCTTCTGCACACCGCGAAGAAGAAGAAGCCGGCACAGAAGATCGTGTCGCCACGCGCTGCCTGAGAATGCCGTCGGGTGAAGATTGAGGCGCTCACGGTGTCCTGGAAATAGTAGCTTTCGCTAAAATAATGTCATTTGACTGTCGTTCGCGCCGGACTTCTGGCGCTTGACCTTCTCGGGCTCAGGCTCGACGACGCCCTTCTCCTGAATCTCCGGCCCGGTATTGGCGACCTTGTTGACGAGGTCGGAAACCGGGATCGCTTCGAAGAAATCGGGCCGGGTGGGTCTCAGCAGATCGGCCACATCACGCGGCTCGAGCGTGCGGCAATCCAGCCAGCGCGCGAAATCCTCGGGATGGATCACCACCGGCATGCGGTCGTGGATATGGGCAATATCGGCATTGGCGTGGGCGGTCAGAATGGCGCTGGTGTCCATTTCCGAGCCACCCGGCTCGGCATACGTCTCAATCAGCCCGGCGAAGGCGACAAGCCCTCCATGCTTTGGCCGCACCCAATAGGGCTGCCCTCTTCTGCCAGCGGTTTGGTGCCATTCGTAGAATCCCGAAGCCGGTACCAGGGCGCGGCGATGGCGCATGGCAGCGCGAAACGACGGCTTTTCCGAAGCCCCCTCAGAACGCGCGTTGAACAGCAGCGGGAAGTTACGCGTATCCTTGACCCAGGCCGGGATCAGGCCCCAGCGCACCAGCATCGAGCGGCGGTCGGGCAGGTTCGAGCCCGGCGCCTGCGGCAATCCGGCGAGCGCCATCAGCACCGGCTGCGTCGGCGCGATATTGTAGCGGGGCGGAAACTCCTCCAACTCCGCCAGACCGAGAAGGGCGGCGGTCTGGTCCGGAGTGGCGGTCAAGGCAAAGCGTCCGCACATGAATTCAGCTCTCGAATGGGTGACATGTGAAAGTGACCATGGAACCTGCCTTTCGCAACCGCTAAAGCTGTTCGCCGACGGCCGGTCCACAACGGGCTATGCCAATCGAGCGATCGGGAACCCATGGAAGCACGTAAGATCATTCCGGCAGTCTCGGTCTGCGTCGTGCGCGAGAACACGGTGCTGCTGGTCAAGCGGGCCAGACCGCCCTCGCAGGGCCTTTATGCCTTTCCCGGTGGCAAGGTCGAAGCCGGCGAGACGCTGGAACAGGCAGCAAGGCGCGAATTGCTGGAAGAGACCGGATTGCAGGCGCGCAACTACCGGCCGCTGCGGGAAATCCACATCGACGGCAGCGGCAATGGGCATCCGGTCGACTACCGGCTGACGGTGTTTGGGGCCAACTATGCCGGCGGCGAGGCGGTGGCCAGTGACGACGCCGAAACCGCCGCCTTCTATACACTGGCCGAAATGACAGCGATGCAGCTTGCCGATGCAGTGTTTGATATCGCCGACGGCCTGCTGGCCACCAGCAAGGGCGGCGCGAACTGAGCTTGAGAATCGCCTTGCAGGCAACAAATTGTTTCAGCACAAGGGCTCATGAACCGCACATCACCGTTTCTCGCCGCCTGCCTCGCCGTCAGTGTGGTTGTCGGCTTGCGTCCTGCCATTGCCGCCGAGGCGCCGTTCGAGCCCGGGCTGTTGCGGCTGGCGGAAGTGCTCGGCTCGTTGCATTTCCTGCGCAATCTATGCGGCGAGAAGGGCGACCGGTGGCGGGCCGAGATGGAAAAACTGATCGCATCAGAAAATCCGAACCCTGAGCGGCGCGCCCGCTTCATCGCCAGCTTCAACCGCGGCTACCGATCCTTCGGCGGCAGTTATACGCAATGCACCGCCTCGGCGACGGAAGCCATCAGCCGCTACATGAAGGAAGGCGAGACGCTGTCTCGCGACATCGCCTCGCGCTACGGGAACTGACGGCGGCAGCTGCCGTTCCGGCAAAGCGGAATCAAGCGTCGGCGCTGTTGGCGGCGGACGCGTTCGACACTTCTCCGCTTGCCTCGGGTGAGGTCTTGGTGCAAACCTGATGTTGCACTTTTGCAACTATGTTAACGAAACGTTAGCGCGCAGATGTGAAATTAACTCAAACTGAAGGTTTCCGTCCCCTTGGCCGGCCTAATCGGGTAAGTTTGAAACGGATCGGACGCAGGTTTGCTTAATGCGACGGGTTTTGTAGAAAACGACCAAAAAAATGTCGCATTTACAAGTACTTACTTCGCCTGCGTGTAAAAGGGACAACTCAAGCTTGATCCCTATCCAACGGATCACCGCTTGAAAGGGTGGACATCGCAATGGAACATGGCGTCAACGACATCGACGCGCTGGTCAGGGAAGAAAAGCGCCTGACCGCCGTGGAAAGCCACAGCGAAGCCTGGGCGGAAGGATTGTCGGCGGGGATCGAGCCGGAAATCATCGCCGAGGCAGCCCTCGAAACGGCATTCGGCGAGATGCTGCGAACCAATGGCGAGACCTCGGCGCTTGCCCTGCTCGATCGCATGCGCGAAAAGGTGGTTGCCGGGGCCTTCGAGCCCGAAAGGCTGCGGCACTGACCCCGGTTCTTTGACGACGGCGCGTCGCCGGACATCATGTCCGGGCACATCATGTCCGGGCACATGAGTGGGCCTGGAACCAGGGAGTAGCAGGCGGTGAATTTTTCGATATCAGGCAAGCCGCGCGGCCTGGTCCTCAGCATTTGGCTTATCGCCTCCTGCGCCACGATTCCCCTTGCACTGTTTCTTGCGAGCAGTCCCGCTCACGCCCTCAGCGAGATCAAGCGCGAAGACCTGCCTTCGCCGGTCACGCCGCCGCCCGACGGCGACATGTCGCCGCCCGGAAGTACCGTGCCGATGCCCGGCCCGCTCGGCACGACGCCACCTGCAGCCAGCCAGCCGACTCCGTCCGACGAGCCAAGGCAAACCGAACCGAAAGGGCCAGCGGACGACGGCGGCATGGCCAATCCGCATGTCGATCCGGACGCGCCTGTGCCCGAAGTCGTTTACGACCTTGCCAAGTTGCCGGAACCGGTCAGGCGCATGCACGATCTGATCGTCGAGGCGTGCAAAAGCGGCGACATCGAAAGACTGCGGCCGCTGATCGGCACGGGCGACATGATGACCCAATTGTCGCTGGGCGACATGGAGGGCGACCCGATCGCCTTCCTGAAAGGGCTTTCGGGCGACACGGAAGGCCAGGAAATCCTCGCCATCCTGGAAGAGGTGCTCAATGCCGGCTATGTCCATGTCGATGCAGGCACGCCGCAGGATCTCTACGTCTGGCCGTATTTTTTCGCCCTGCCGTTGGACAAGCTCGATGCCAGGCAGCGGGTCGAGTTATTCAAGATCGTCACTGCCAGCGACTATGACAACATGAAGCAGTTCGGCGCCTACATCTTCTACCGCGTCGGCATCACGCCGACCGGGCAATGGACGTTCTTCGTCGCTGGGGATTGAGTGGTCAGGCCTGGCCCTTATTGAGGCAGGGAGCTTAGCCCGCCAACGCCTCGGAAAACTCCACCGCCCTGCCTTGGCCTGGCGTGGCAATCTCGCCTTCCCACATCACGCGCCGGCCCCGAACGATAGTGCCGACCGGCCAGCCGGTCACCTGCCTGCCGTCATAAGGCGTCCAACCGGCCTTGGAGCCTTGCTGGGCGTTGGCGATGATCTCGCGGCGCTTCAGGTCGACGATGGTCAGATCGGCATCGTAGCCGGCGGCAATACGGCCTTTCCTGGCGATGCCGAAAATGCGCTGTGGGCCATGGCTGGTCAGGTCGACAAAGCGCTGCAACGTCAGCCGGCCGGCGTTGACATGATCCAGCATGATCGGCACCAAAGTCTGCACGCCGGTCATGCCTGACGGCGACGCCGGATAAGGTTTTGCCTTCTCGGCCAGCGTGTGCGGCGCATGGTCGGAGCCGAGGACATCGACAACGCCTTGCGCAATGCCCTGCCAGACCCCCTCGCGATGGCGCGCGGCGCGCACCGGCGGGTTCATCTGGATCAGCGTGCCTAACTGCGCATAGTCATCTGCGCTCAGCGTCAGATGATGCGGCGTCGCCTCGCAAGTCGCGACATCCTTGTGCTGTTCGAGGAAGCCTATCTCTTCGGCGGTCGAGATGTGCAGCACATGGATCCGGGCACGGACCTGGCGCGCGATGCGCACCAGGCGCTCGGTGCAGCGCAATGCGGCGATCTCGTCGCGCCACACCGGATGTGAGGACGGATCGCCCTCGATGCGCTCGCCGAGCCGCTCGCGCAGCCGGAACTCGTCCTCGGAGTGAAAGGCGGCGCGGCGGCGTGTGTTCCTCAGGATCGAGGCAACGCCTTCGTCGTCCTCGACCAGCAGGTCGCCGGTGGACGAGCCCATGAACACTTTTATGCCGGCCGCACCCGGCAGCCGCTCGAGATCGCCAGCGTCTTTTGCATTGTCGCGGGTCCCGCCGACCCAGAAGGCAAAGTCGCAATGCATGCGGCCGGTGGCACGCCGCACCTTGTCGGCAAGGGTCGTCTCGCTGGTAGTCAGCGGATTGGTGTTCGGCATCTCGAAGACGGCGGTGACGCCGCCAAGCACCGCTGCCCGCGAGCCCGTCTCCAAATCTTCCTTGTGCTCCAGTCCCGGCTCGCGGAAATGCACCTGGCTATCGACGACGCCCGGCAGGATATGCAGTCCGCGGCAGTCGATTGTCTCGCCGGCCGACGCCTGGCGGAGATCGCCGATGGCAGCGACGCGCCCACCATTGATGCCGACGTCGCGAAAACCCTCGCCGTCGTGGTTGACCACGGTGCCACCTGTCAGGATGAGATCGTAGATGGGGGCCATGCGGATCAGGTCTCTTGCGGGGGAAGTGCCAGCGGCTTACGTAATGGCCGACAGTTTTGCAAGATCAGGCTCGTTTTCCCACCATGCCCTTTGCCTCGCTCAGAGATCGCGCACTCGTTTCCGTGTCCGGGCCGGATGCCGCGCACTTTTTGCAGAACATCCTGACTACCGACCTCGACGTGCTCGGGAGCAGCGAAGCAAAGCCCGGCGCCCTGCTGACGCCGCAAGGCAAGATCCTTTTCGACTTCCTGATCTCGCGCGCCGGCGAAAATGCTTTCCGCCTCGAATGCCGTGCCGAGACCGCCGACGATTTCATGCGCCGGCTGACGCTCTACAAGTTGCGCGCCAAAGTCCAAATTTCCAAGCTTGATCAGCCTGTTGTGACCGTCCTATGGGAAAGCGCTTCAACTGCCTCGCAATTTGAATCAGCACCGTTTGCCGATGGGCGGTTCGTCGATGCTATCGTCAAACGCTTCTATGATGGCACCGCAGAAGGAGGCGACCTTGCCGCATGGCAAGCCTTTCGCATCGCCCATGGCATTGCCGAAAGCGGCACCGACTATCAGCTCGGCGATGCGTTTCCGCATGACGTGCTGCTCGACGAGATCGGCGGCGTCGGCTTCAAGAAGGGCTGCTATGTCGGCCAGGAGGTTGTCTCGCGCATGCAGCATCGCGGCACTGCCAGACGCCGGGTGTTGATCGTCTCGGCCGAACGCTCCCTGCCCGCCTCGGGCGCAGAGTTGACCGTGGAGGGGCGGCCGGTCGGCACGCTTGGCTCGACCGCCGGCACGACAGGCCTCGCCATTGCCCGCATCGACCGGGTCAAGGCAGCGTTCGACGCCGGCCTGCCGATCCTGGCTGACGATGTCGCCGTGTCGCTCACCATCCCGCCCTGGGCGAAATTCAGCTTTCCGCAGGAAGCCGTCGGCGCGGAGGAGGCCTGATGGCGGCCGATCGCGCCGGGGCGCCGCCGCGCGCCTGGCAGCGCATGCTGTCCGGGCGACGGCTCGATCTCCTCGACCCCTCGCCGCTCGACATCGAGATCTCGGATATCGCTCACGGCCTTGCCCGCGTCGCGCGCTGGAACGGCCAGACCAGAGGCGAGCACGCCTTTTCGGTCGCCCAGCATTCGCTGCTCGTCGAAACGCTTGTCGGCGAGCTGATGCCGGATGCCGACGCCGATGCGCGGTTGGCGGCGCTGCTGCACGACGCGCCGGAATATGTCATCGGCGACATGATCTCGCCGTTCAAGTCCGTGATGGGCGGCAGCTACAGGGACTGCGAGATCAGGCTGCAGCGCGCCATCCATCTGCGCTTTTCGCTGCCAGCGGAACTCGACGCGGGACTGCGCAAGGAGATCAAGCGAGCGGATCAGATCGCCGCTTATTTCGAAGCGACGCTGCTTGCGGGTTTTTCAACGGCAGAGGCGACGGAGTTCTTCGGCCGGCCGCGCGGCTTCAATGCCGAGCGCTTCGATGTCACGCCGCGCTCGGTGACCTGGGCGCAGAATGCCTTTCTCAAACGGTTTGCGGCGATCGAGAAGTCGCGACGCCAGACTGCCGTTCCAGCCGGCTGAAAACGGTAAATTAACCGGCAAGGACAAGAGTGCCGTGGTTAACCACGGTCCATAGGCGCGCTACATGCCCGTTGCCGGTATCAAGGCAGGTTCGCCCGTCCGCCGACGACGGGTCAAAGGCGTTGGTCTGCCGCAACGGATTGAAGACGAGCTGCGCGAACAGAACGAGCGTTTTTCGGCAGCGGTCGAGAACATGTCGCATGGCCTGTGCATGTTCGATGCCGATGAACGGATGATCATCTGCAATAGGAACTACATCAGTATCTTTCGCCTCGACGCCGAAGTGGTACGGCCCGGCATCCGGTTTTTCGACATCCTCCAGCACAGCGTGGACATCGGCATCGCCTCGCAAAGCGCTGAGCAACTCTATGCCATTCGCAAGCCCTATATCGACCAGGCAAAACCTTCCACCTATGAGGAAACGCTTGCAGACGGGCGTATCGTCAACATTTCGCACCGGCCGCTGGCGTCGGGCGGTTGGGTATCGATCTACGAGGATATCACCGAGCAACGGCGCGCCGAGCAGGAGTTGAAGGAGCAGCACCGCCGTTTCGACGCGGCACTTGCCAACATGTCGCAAGGACTTTTGATGTACGACGCGGACGGCAAGCTGATCGTGCGCAACGAACGTTTTCTGGAACTTTACCATGTCAGGCCGGCCGACCTCCCGCTTGGCATGAGCCACCGTGATGCCTTTAAGCGGCTGCTGGAACTGGGCATTTACACAAAGCTCGACCCCGACAGCGAAATTTCGCAAATCGAAGCCTGCCTGCGGGCGGGCAAAACACACTAACGCATCGCCATCTTGCCGATGGCAGAACGCTGCTGGTTGCACGCCGGCCGATGAGCGGCGGCGGCTGGGTCGCGACATTCGACGACGTGACCGAGCGCAGGCGCGTGGAAGAGCGCATGACCCACCTTGCGCATCACGACACACTGACCAACCTGCCCAATCGCTCGATGCTTCGCGAACGGCTCGACCAAGCCCTTAGCGAGACGAAAGACGGATCGCTGGCGATATTCTCGCTCGACCTCGATCACTTCAAGGCGGTCAACGATACTTGGGGCCACCCTTCCGGCGACTGGCTGCTGAAATGCGTGGCCGAACGGCTGCAACGGTGCCTGCGCAATGAAACGGACGTTGTCGCTCGCTTCGGCGGCGACGAATTCGTCATAATCCAGTTCAATCTCAAAAGCCCGGGCGATGCGGAAAAACTGGCCAAACGCATCGTCGAGATCATCGGAAAGCCGTTTCGCGACAAGCGACACGACATGCGCGTCGGCATCAGTGTTGGCATCGCGCTGTTTCCGAATGACGGCAAGGACACCGACACTTTGCTGAAAAACGCCGATATGGCGCTCTATCGGGCAAAGAGCGAAGGGCGCAACCTCTACCGTTTCTTCGAACCAGCCATGGATGCGATGGTGCGCGCGCGCCGGGCGCTCGAAATCGATCTCAGGGCGGCGTTGTCGCGCCGGGAATTCGAGCTGGATTTCCAGCCGATCATGAACATCGCCTCCGGCGAAATCGTCGGTGCCGAAGCCTTGATGCGCTGGCGTTCGCCAGTGCGCGGCCTGGTGCGTCCGGACGACTTCATTCCGGCCGCCGAGGAGACCGGGCTGATCGTGCCGCTTGGAGAATGGGCGCTGCGGAAAGCCTGCACGACCGCGGCAGGCTGGGCGCCTTTGCGCATCGCAGTCAATGTCTCCGCCGTGCAGATCAAAAGCGGCACCTTTGCCCGCAGCGTCATCTCGGCGCTGGCGTTCTCGGGCGTGCCGGCCAACCGGCTTGAACTGGAAATCACCGAAACGGTGCTGATGGACGAGAGCGATCTGGTGCTCAAGACACTGAGGCAGCTGCGCGATCTGGGTGTCCGCATAGCGCTGGACGATTTCGGCACCGGCTATTCCTCGCTCGGCTACCTCAGGCGCTTTCCCGTCGACAAGATCAAGATCGATCGCTCTTTCACCCGTGACATCGACAGTCGCGATACCGCGGCGATCGTGCGCACCATCATCGGGCTTGGCGCACAGCTGGGCATCACCGTCACCGCCGAGGGTGTCGAGACCGAAGCGCAGCTTGAATTCCTGCAAAAGGAGGGCTGCGTCGAGGCCCAGGGCTATTTGATCGGCGTGCCATCGAAAGCGTCGGACATCAACCGGCTGCTGAAGTCGAACGCGACGATCAGGCAATCCGGCTAAGTGCGACAGCCGGGCGAGCCAGTCATCGGCTCAGCCTGGACATCTGCCATCAATACAATGTCTGGATATACCTCGTCGAAGCGCGCGCAGGTCAGAGATGTCCGCTCAACGCCTCCACCATATCCTTGTTCGTCGCCACGGGAACGATCTCGAATTCGACCAGATCCGCCCATTCGATGACCCACCGCTGCAGGAGTGTGACGTCATCGGCCTCCACCAGCAGGAAGCAGCGGCTCATATCCGCTGCGATCCAGCTGTGGTGCACGAGCAGCGCGTCCGGCTTCAGGCGGCCCTGGTCGCGGAAACGGCGGTAGATCTCCTTACGGTCGCAGCCGCGAAAATCCTCGGTTACGAAGAACAGCATCTTTTTCCCCTCAATTCGGATGTCATCGGCCCGGCCGGTCCAATCGCTCCAGGAACCACTGCGTCAGCCGCACCCAGACCTCGTCTTTTTCGCCGGAGTCTTCCCAGCCGTGGTCGAGGTTGGGGTTATCGTTGACCTCGATGACGAAGACGCCGTCCCTGGTCTCCTTGAGGTCGACTCCGTAGAGGCCGTCGCCGATGCAGCGCGCCGCGCTCACCGCCGTCTCGACGACATGGGCCGGCGCTTCCTTCAGGGTGAAGGTCTTGATGCCGCCCTGGTCGGGCTTGCCGTTGGCCTTATGATTGACGATCTGCCAATGCTTCTTGGCCATCAGATAATGGACGGCAAACAAGGGTTGGCCGCCGAGGACACCGACGCGCCAATCATATTCCGTCGGAATGAATTTTTGCGCGATCAGGAGGTCGGAATCCTCCAGCCATTCGGTTGCGAGCGTCTTTAACTCTTCGAAGGTGCCGCATTTCTTGACGCCGCGCGAAAACGAGGAGTCCGGGATCTTCAGCACCAGGGGGAAGCCCAGCGTCTGCGCCGCAACTTCCAGATCCGAGATGCCGGCTATCATCACCGTCGGCGGCACCGGTACCTTGTTGTAGGTCATCAGCTCGTTGAGATAGACCTTGTTGGTGCAGCGGATCATCGACAGCGGATCGTCGATGACCGGCATGCCTTCCTGCTGGGCGCGGCGGGCAAAGCGGTAGGTGTGGTTGGAGATCGAGGTGGTCTCGCGGATGAACAGCGCGTCGTAGTTGGCGAGCTTGGCCAGATCCCGCTTGGTGATCGGCTCGATTTCGACGCCCATCTTTTCAGCGATCTTGGCCCAGTGGCGCAGCGACGAAATCTCCGACGGCGGCAGTTCCTCATGCGGATCGACCAGCGTGGCGAAAGTGTAGCGCGCCGGCGTGCGGCCCTTGGTGTCGCGCCACTCGCGGTTGGTGTAGGTCTCCAGGCACTGGAGAAAGTGCGTTTCCTCGTCCTCGGTCATCCTGGCCAGGGGATGGAAGCCAATTTTGCGGATCGAGGCCCATTCGGCGCTGTCCCTGATGTGGACCTCGAGCGCCGGGGCACGAAACCAGTCGAACAGCAGCTTGGCGAAGCGGTCCCAGATCCTGGACGGTCCTATGCCGAAGAAAATGCAGACCTTCTGCGGGAAAGCGCCGCCCAAATCCTTGCGGCACTTGTTGAGTGCGAGTTCGAGTTCCGGCAACGCATGCTCATAGAGCTTGCGCTCCGACAGGTCGATCATCGTTTCGACCGTCGGGATGACCTTGTGGCCGCGCGAACCGGCGAGCAGCGAGGCGTAATACCCGCGGCTCTGGTAGCCGTAATTGTTCGATAGGTTGATGACCTTCGGCCGCTGCCCGCGAAACAGTGCCGGATGGGCAAGGTAGTCGCGATTGGTGATAATCTTGTGCGGCGTCGCCACCTGGTCGAGATCGTTCTGCCGGCCGGTAAGGATGACCCAGGTCATTGGCTGTCGCGCTTTCCGAGAGTGATGGCGGCGCGCAATCCGTCGCGGCCGAATTGCGCCATGTTCATGAAGATGCCGTAAGGCACGGGAATGTTGGCAGCATCGAGGATCGTCTCCTGCCGCTCGTCCTCGACCCAGGGGTCGTGGATCAGGATATGATCGCCATCGTCACCAATGGCCAATACCCAGTGCGGAACCTTCTTGCCGAACATCAGGAAGCCGCTGATCAGGACCAGTACCAGTTTTCCCTCTGCGATCGCGGTGCGAATGTCGTCAAGCCCGAATGAACGGTAATTCACCGGGATGCCGTAAAGTTCCGCGCGGCGGCGAAAGTCGACCTGCGCCAGCTCCATCACCCGGCGCTTGTCTTCGCTGCGCACCGACTGCAGGAAAAGCGCGCCATAGAAGGACACATAGATCTCAGCAGCAAGCCCGCTCTCATAGCCGGCGACGGCCAGCCCGAACGGCTCGCAGCCGCCGGGGCCGGACATCATGAAAACGGTCGTCGCCTCACGCCACAGCCGGATTTCCATCACCGGGTCCGGCACGAAGCCGGGGCCGAAGTAAGCCATCGCCATCATCAGGCAGCATGGTCCGCAAGTGAATTCGCAAGTCTGCTGATAAAACGGCACTTCGGTGGCGACCGGAATGTCGCCACGCAAGGTCTTTTCATAGCGCAGCGCCGTGGCGCCATCCTCGTAATAGTCCGGTTCGCGGCCGATCTTGCGGTAGCCGCTCCGCTCGTAGATCTGGATCGCGCGCGGGTTGTCCTCGCGGACTTCCAAACGAAGCATCATGCGGCCGTGCTCGAAAGCAGCGGTCTCGGCCTCTTCCAGCAGAAGGCGGCCAACGCCACGGCCGCCGAAAAATGGACCGACGGCGATCGAATAGAGCCGCGCGACGCCGCTGCCCTTGCGAAACAGCACGACTGCATAGCCGGCGACGCGGCCATCGCTTTCGCCAACCAGCAGTTCGGCGGTGTCGCGTTCGATCAGTTGGCGAAAGGAACGGCGAGAAATGCGGTCGCTCGAGAAAACAGCTTTTTCGATGGCGGCGAGGTCATCGACGTCGGACGCGCGGGCCTTGCGAATCTCGGCAGGCATGCGGGCTCAGAAAACCTCGATTGGGTTGTGGAAACGACCCTAGTCTAAACATCGGTCACACCAGCCGAAGTGCCAGCATTAAGCAAGCGCTATCGCACCTCGATTAGGGCCGAATTGTGACAGTTTTGACAGCAGGCAGGTCGCGCAAAGGCTTTGAGCGACCTCCGTGTTTCGGCATCGGCGCGGCTCCGGAAAAATGAGATCCTGCTCAGCTTTGCAAGGCCGCCAGAAGCTGGCCATAGGCGCTCTTGGCCACCGCGGCCAGCCGCTCGCGCGGCAGCGAGCCGACGACGGCGCAGCCATAACCCTTGTCCAGCCAGTAGATAGCCGCAGGACCATCTTCTTCCGACCCATAGGTGCCCTTGGCCTTGGCAGCCGATTCGGCGGTGACGAAGAGCGAAATGCGCGCGCCCTTGTCGTCCTCGTAAAGCAGCATCGCGGCCTTGCCCTGGCCGGCAGGCAGCAGCCGGCCACCGACCAGTTGGAATCCCTGCGCTGCCAGATCCGGCGCGACGAGCTTCAAACCCACCTGGTTCGACAACCAGCTCTGCAAATGATCCTTGTCGCTTGCCGGCACTTCCACCGCATGCCGCTTTTCGGCGGCATAGATGACGTGGGCGGCGATCGCTTCTTCGGCAAGCTGGTCCTCGGCCCTATTTTCCAGGCCGAGGCCGCCGATGCCGGCAAGATAGCCGCCAGCACCGCCAATCACCAGCATGGCGGCAGCGGCGACCGCAAGCCACCAACGCGAGCGCGACGGCGCCGCTCTGACCACCGACGCCTCGCCAAGCACCACCTTGTTCAGCCGCACCGGTACGGGTTCGTCCAGCACGCCGTTAAAGGCTGCGCGCAATGCTGCCCGGTCGGCGGCGTAGCGTGCACTCTTGGCCTTCATCTCGGCATTGGCCTCGAGCCATGCCTCATAGGCCGTCCGCTCGTCGCCCGGCAACTCGCCATCGAGAGCCATGTGGATGTCGCGTTCGGAGAAATCGCGCCGGCTCATTTCTCGACGATCCTTATCGAGCGGCGGCGCGCGGTATCATCCAGCAGCGCGCGCAGTTCCTCACGCCCGCGCGCGATGCGGGACATCAAGGTGCCGGCGGGAACCCCAAGGATGTTGGCGGCTTCGGCATAGGAAAACCCTTCGATGGCGACCATCACAAGTGCCGCGCGCCGGTCAGGGCTGATCGCCTGCAGCGCGTCGACGATCTCGCGCGAGGCGATGCTCTCGACCTGCTCGGCGGGTGCTGCCTGCGCCTCGCTTGCCTCGAGCGGCAGCATCGCCGCCTCGCCGCGCCGGTTCACCTTGCGCATCTGGTCGATGAACAAATGATGCATGATCGTAAACAGCCACCTCCTGGGGCTTTCTCCTGTCTGCCAATTGTCGAGCCGCACAAGCGCCCGCTCGAGACAATCCTGGACGAGATCGTCGGCGGAATCGCGGTCGCGCAACAGCGAGCGTGCATAGCGGCGCAAACGCGGTATTTCACCAAGGATTGCTGCCTTCTTTTCGTCCATGACCGCTGGTTCTGGAGCCCCTGTCCGTGGTGATTGAACGCGCCTTTGCGGCGCGGCGCAAGCGGCCAGCGCGAAGCGGTCCGCCGCCCCGGTCACCCAAGCAACTGAATAACGCTGCCGATGCCAGCTTTATTCCCGGCCAAATTGAAATCGTCAGCTATTGCTCGTCTCGAGCTTTTCTTTCGCCGCCCTTGTCAGCAGCCGCTGATAAAACAAGCCGATGCCGATGAGCACCGCGCCGAGGCCGATGAAGGACAGCGCCCGCAACACGCCTTCCAGCTCCGACATATCGAAGACGAAGACCTTGAGCACGGCGACCGCGATCAGCGCCGCAGACGCTATGCGCAGCACCTGCGACTTCAGCCAGACACCGGCGGTGAGCAGCACCACGCCGATGGCCAACCAGAGCGCCGAATAGGTATAGGTCTCGACCTGGCCGAGGCCGCTCCACAGGCCGATGAACTCGCCCTTGAACAGCCTCCTGACCGACAGCGTGGCATAGACGAAGGCGAGCACCGCCGCCACAACCGCAAGCATGGCCGCATACCATTTCGGCCGCTTGTCGCGGGTATAGAGCGCCAGTGCGCCTGTCGCGACTGCCGGCAACAGATAGGCGAGGAACAGAAGGTTGAACACCGGAATGCCGCCGGTCGATTCATCCGTCAGCAGCGGGTTCAGCACCACAAAATGCCGGATGACGATGAAGGCGACCGAGAGCACCCCAGCAGCCATCGAGCCGTAACGTAGCACCGAGCTTGGCGAGCGCATGTCGATGGCGACCAGGATTGCACCGGCGCCGATGGCGATCAGCGTATAGATCGCCTGTTCGGCAAGTGTCATCGAGCCGCTGTCGATGACGCCACCATGCATGGCATGACGCACCAGCATGGCAACGGCGAGCAGAGCAAACAGCGCGGCGCCGGCCTCCATGGCGAGGCGCGGCCGGCCATTGGTTGTGCGGGCGAGTTGCCAGGCGGCAAAGCCGAAGGCGAGCGCCGGCACGCCATATCCGAGCAGCAGCCAGTTAAATACCGGTGTTTTCGACAGGAACTCGGCACCGACGATGGTCGGGTCGAAGGCGGCACGGCCGAGCACTGCGATCACCGCACCGACCGAAATCCAGCCAAGCACCGGATAGCTGCGCCAGCGCGTCGCCAGCGCCGGCACAACGGCGGCTGCTCCGAGCAGGATGGTTGTCCAGCCGGAACCAAAGGCCATATGCAACATCAGCAGGCCGGCAATCGCCGCGCCGGCGAGCGCGAAGGAGACGGCAGCGCCGCCGGTCAGCGGCGGCGCTTCGCCGCGCGCTATCCATTCGCCGCCGGCGACGAAGATCCCGACCAAAACGGCCGCTGCGGCCGCATAAGCAAGGTCACGGTCGAGATTGCCGAAGGTGAACCAGAGCGCCAGCAGGATGACCAGTGGCGCGACAGCGCTCCATGCCGCCCATGTGGCGGCGCGCAGCCAGCCAGGAGCCGCAAAACGGCGCGCTGCCCAAAAGCCGGCGCCGATGAAGACCAGGCCCAGCGCGATGCCGATCCTGAGCATCAAGGCATCAGACGCCGCAACCGGCACGCCATCGACACCGAGAGCGCCGCCCGAAAAATCGGCGGCGACCGTGGTCGGCGGAATGATGCCGAGATAGACCAGCACCGTCGCCAGCCCGGCGGCGTGCAGCAGTGCAAGCGCTCGCGGACGGTAGAGCGCTACCGCCACCAGGGCTACGATAAGGGCCGCGCCCTGCAGGGCATCGCCGGCGGCGGCAAAGACCGGATCGACGAACAGGGCCAGCGCTGAAAGAGCGTCGAAGAACCCCGGCGCGATCGACGGCCAGTCGAAGCCGGTGCCGGCGACCGCTTCGCTGCGACGGCCAAGCCACACGAAGGCGAGCACGGCCAGTGTCACCACGTCGATAAAGAGGATGACGGAAAGGTTCGTCCCCGGCGCTTCGGTCATGTAGAAGATGGTCCAGATGCCGGTGGCGACGAAGGCTGCGGCCATCAAGAGCCTCCAGTCGCGGATGCGGGCAATGACGCCGGTGGCGGCGAGCACGATCGCCAGATAGCCAAACAGCGCCCACGGATTGGGCGCCTGCGAGGCGACGAGTAGCGGCGTCACCATGGCGCCGAGCAGGCCTACGCCGGCCAGCGCCTGACCGTGGACCAGGCTTGCCGCGATCGTCGCCACCCCGATGGCGCCGAGCAGCGTGAAAGCGAGCGCCGGGCCGATGAAACCGTAAATGCTGTACGCGGCGTAGACGGTGCCGAAGAGGATGAAAGCGCCGGCCGCCGTCAGGATCGCCGGGATATAGGCACCGGCGGCACCTTGCACCGGCACCCTGAAGCCGGTGCGCCGGATGAACTCGCCGCCGGCGACCAGCACCAGCCCAAGTGCCGCCGCCATGGCAAGCCGCACGCGTGGCCCGAAAATGCCGGCCTCAATGGTGTAGCGGATCAGGAACAGGCCGCCCAGCGCCAACGCGATGCCACCAACCCATACCGCCCAGCGGGTACCGAGCGCCGTTTCGACGTCGGATTGGCGGGCGGCTTTCGCCGCTGCCGCCGGTTGCGCCGGCTCGGGTGCGGACGGCGCCGCGGTATCGGCTTCTGCCTCTGTGGCTGATGCGACCGCTGCGGTCTCGGCCCCTGGCGATGCGGCCATGTCGGCTGCCGCCGCCGGCGGGATTGCGCCATCCGCCGGTTTGCTGTCGTTTGCAGCCGGTTCCTTGGCTTGCGGCGGCAGGACAGGCGCGCCCGAAAGCACGAGGCTGCGCAACGCGCCAAGCTCGCGCTCGATCAGGCCGATACGGCGCTGCTGGCGTGAAATGATGACGAACAGCGCGATGATGGCGACGAGGCCAATCAGGCTTTCAAACATGGCGGTTCCCCCAAACCAGGCCAGTCGTCACTGACATTCAATGTTCAGTGACATTCAAATGCGGCGGCCAGACGGCCGGTCCATTCAACGTGCCGCCAGATTGGCCGCCGGAAAGATCGAGCACGTTTCGGTGCCGAAAGCCAGCAGCTTGCCATTGGCATCCTTCAGCGCCGCTTCCGAAACCGCCAGCGTGCGGCCCTTGTGCACCACTTTGCCCTCGCACACCACCTCGCCGGTCCCTGGTGTGATCGGCCGCGTCAAATAATGTCGAGGCCAAGCGGCGAAACCCGGCCGGGGTAGAGTTCCACTTCGCTCACCTGATGGCTTCGCCGACGGCGGTTTCCCCGGCGATTGCCTTGCCGCCCGCATAATGCTTGCGCAAGGCGGCGAGGAAGCCGGCGCGGGCGCCGGGTGGTTCGATACCGCGCGGCTCGTAGACATGGCGGGTCAAAAAGAAGCCGGTCAACCGGAAGGCGTCGTCGATCGCCGCCGGATCGGCGCGCAGGCCCGAACCGCGCTGCAGGAAGGCAGGCAGCGCCAGCATCTTGTCGCGCCACGGCGCGCCCGCCGCCCGCGACACGGCGCGGCCGGATTTCGGCGAGACGTAGGCAAGATCCTGCCTGGTGCCGGTCGCCGCACACTGGCTGAGATCGAGGCCGAAACCGAGTTCGTCGAGAACCAGCAGCTCGAAGCGGGCCACCAGCTCGCCGGCGGCATCGGCATCGTCGAGATGGGCGATCATGACCGCGAGCGTCTCATAGAGACCGCGATGGGCATCGCGCTCGGGCAGAAGACGCAAATGCGCGGCCATCGTCTGCAAGCCGTAAACGGCAACGGCGCTGTCCATCAGCCGGGCGGCGTTCATTTCGATGGCCTCGGCCTGGAAGGTGCCGAGATGTTCGTCGAGCCGCGCCCGCCACAACAGGTCGACGCGGTTGCCGGGCTGCAAGACCGGCTGCTGCTTGCGCGAACGGCCGCCGCGCACGAGACCGAGATGGCGGCCATGCGCACGTGTCATCACCTCGAGAATGGCGCTGGTTTCGCCATGCTTGCGGGTGCCGAGAATGATTCCCTCGTCGCGCCATTCCATGACCAGAGCTTGTCACCGGTTCGATGGCGAAATCAAGATGAGCGACTTATCCGCCGCCAAACCAAAACGGCCCGTAGCGTATCGCTACGGGCCGTTTTTGCGAGATCGTCGTTTGATCAGAACGAGCGCTGGAAGCGGAAGATGCCGCCGATTGCGTCGGCATCGTCGGCATCGAAATTGTCGTAATAATCGACTTCGGCGGTGATCGTGTAACCAGGAACGATGGTGTAGGCGACGTTGGCCGCAACGGCGAAGTCTTTGTCGTCGGTATAGGAGACCTGGGCGTTCAAAGAGGTCTTCTTGTTGACGGCATAGCTGCCGCCGCCCCAGACGGCAAAGTTGCCAGTCCACGGCTTGTAGAAGTTCTTTGCGACGTTGTCGTCGCTGCCGTAGCCCGCCATCACGAACAGGGTCAGGTCAGTAATCGGCTTGACGTCGAGGCGAGCTTTGCCGGCCCATTCTTCCGACGTGCTGTTATAGGCGCCGACGGCGGTGATCGCACCCCAGTCACCCTTGTATTTCACGCCGCCGACGACAAACGGAACGTAGCTGTCGATCGACTGGTCAGCGCCGGAGCCTGTTTCGACCGAGGCGACTGCCGTAAAGCCGTTACCGCCGTCGAAATAGTAACTGATCAGGTTGGTGTCCTTGGTGCCGTACGGGATGATGGTGTCCTGGACGACGTTGCCGGCGTAGCCGATGAACGAATCATAGACAGTTTCATCCTTGCCGACGCGGGAACCTCCAAGCTGGATCCAGGCGAAGTTCAGGGTAACCGCCTTGTTGTCCTGCACGCTGAAATCAACACCGCTCACGGTGTGTTTGGTATTGCCGAAGTTGAAACGGGTCTCGGTGTAGGTCTTCAACGTGCCGAGCTCGGTTTCCTGGCCGGTCCACGTCTTCAAATTGAAGCGGGCATTCTTGTTCCAGGTCTGCTGTTCGTCACCGTCCATAAGGTCGTGGGTCGTCGCGCCGTCGAAAACGCGGCCACCGTCGCCGAAGCTGGCGTCATAGCGGACATAGCCGCCGATGCGCAGGCAGGTTTCGGTGCCGGGGATATAGAAGTAGCCGGCGCCGTAGACGTCGCAGATCTTGACGTATTCAGCGGGTTCCGGCTCGGCGACCACAACAGCGTCGGCGGCGCGCGCGCCGGAGACCGCGACGAATGCCGCGGCTGAGCCGAGAAGAAGGCTCTTGATATTCATTTTCTGACCTCTCCAGTCAAAGTTAAAAATGGCTTTGGATTCATGGGTTGAACGGCTGAACGCCTCACCCACGTCGAAAAAGGCGCGCACCGCACCCCCTCTCCAGGCGGCGAACATACTCATCCGCATTCCAGTCTCAATGACGATTCCAAAAATAATCAATGTTTGTATAACAGAAGAAATCCATGTTGCACAAATATCACTTCATATTTTCTTCACGTTTGCTCCCGGCACAAACGAGACATTGTCACAATTGTACGAAACTATACTTATTCCATTAGCCGGCAAACCGGTCATAGTCCGGTTGACATTCCTTTTACGTGTTATTTTTTGGAATAGACTTCTAACGTTGGCGGCGAAAATCAAGCCAACTTCGCCATCGCTGCGTTCTGTGCGGCAAGAACGACTTCCGCCACCAGATCCTGTTTGAGCATTTCAATGGGAATACGTCCGGCAAGGCCGGGCGCGGGGCCGACCAGCCACGACCAGGCACGCCGCGGATCGGGCATCGCGGATAACACTTCGTTGATACCCGGAGCCGGCCTGCCGTCGACGAACTGCGCCAGAGGAATACATGTTTGCGGCCACCGGTGCGCAACGCAACGACCGTGCCGCTCCGCTGCCAGCGATGCAGGGTCGAGCGCGATATGCCGAGATTTTCCTGCAGGAAGGTCGACCCGGCGACCCGACCGGCCCAGTCCTCGACCCGCATCGCGTCGAGGTCGCCCGTTCCGGCCAGGGGTTGGATGTCTGCCCCTTGGCCTTCGTGCGCCGTCGACAGAGGCGTCCGGGTACGGCGTTCCGTCGCTTCGGCCGCCAATATCCGCACGAACCGCGACGCCATGCCGGGCAATCTTTCCTGCATGGTGTCGATCGCCCTGATGTCGGTCGGCGCAAGCAGGGCGACGGCGGCGGCAACGGCCCCGGCGACCCTGCCCGCTGCGACGACCGCATCGCTGTTCGTCACCTTGCCTTGCCGCGCCAGCACGCGCTCGATCTCAACAGCGACGGCGTTTGCAAACTCGATCTGACGGATGGGGTCGATGCGATTCCAAGTCCCGGTCATGTCCTAATCTGGCTGTTTGCCCGCCTGTTCCGGTTTGCTCGGAAGCGGGTCTTTCGCACAGCCTATAGGCAGGGTGTATGACGGAGAGACGACAAACGGGAACCACGCACGGTCGCAGTGTCGGCAGGTGCTCCAGCCGATCTAACTGACCAATTTTGCATGGAATATCGGAAATTTCTCAGAACCCGCTCAGGATTTCGGGTCGCGCCGGTGCCAATAAGAAACGGGTCGACCGACGTGGTCCACGCATAGCCTCCCGGAATGATTCGGCCGGCTGTAAAAAATGCAAGTCGACCGATTGGGCAGCCCGGCGACCTCTCATTGTCATCTGCCCGTGAGAGGACTGACATGACTTCGTTCCTGCACCTGGTGCGGCAGCATCAGTTGGCTGCCTTCTTTTCGTTGGCGCTTGCCCTGAGCTGGTTTGCCTTCATCCCGTTCTACCTGTCGAATGGCGATAGCATTCCCTGGTTTACCTTCGGCCCGATGGTCTCCGGATTCGTTGTCGCAGCCCTTTCCGGAGGCTGGGCTTCGGTCAAGGCCATTCTCGCTTCCGTGGTGAAGTGGCGGGTATCTCCGCTGTGGTATCTGGTGGCATTCGGCCTGCCATTCGGCACGCAGCTTGCCTCGATCCTGGTCAATCCGCTGTTCGGCTCGGCGACGCCGGTCTGGAGCAACATTCCTGCTGTCACTGAGATACTGCCGATCATCGCGCTGTATGCGGTCTTCAGCGGCCCGCTTGGCGAAGAGCCGGGATGGCGCGGCTTTGCGACACCGCGGCTGATGGCCAGCCATTCAGCGCTGGCCGGAAGCCTGATCCTCGGCGCGATCTGGGCAATCTGGCATTTTCCGCTCGGCCTGGTCGGCGATCTCAGCGTCTACGGCACGATCAACGTCGTGCTGGCGGCAGTGGTGTTCACCTGGCTCTATCAGAACACCGGCAGTGTGCTTCTCGCCATTCTCATGCATGTCACCCATCAGAACAGCGTGCGCTTCCTGGGCAAGGTGTTCATCGACGCCGACCATGTGCAGCAGCAATGGATCGGTGTTGCGATCTGGGCGGTGGCTGCCGTCGCCATCGTTGTCTTCTACGGTACCGAAAGCTTCGTCCGCAGGTCGGCAACGCAGCCCACCCTCGCTGGCACCGTCTAATTTGCGGCGCCCAAATCAAAAGCCGCTTTCGGCGGCGACAGACCTTGACCCAGCCCTCCAGCCGTAGGCCAATAAAGGCACGGCTTCAGGGAGCGGGCCGTCTCGATGGCGGGTTCGGCCACTGACCAGGTTTTTCAGTTTGGCGGTTTCACGCTCGATCTGGGCAAAGGTACGCTCGGCCGGGCCGAACAGCCGGCCTTCCTGCGGCCGAAAGCCTACGCATTGCTGACGCATCTCGCCCGCCATATCGGCCGTGTGGTGCCGAAGTCGGAACTGATGGATGCGGTCTGGCCGGGTGTTTTCGTCACCGAGGATTCGCTGACGCAGTTGATTCGCGAGATCCGCAAGGTGCTCGGCGAGGAAACTATACGGACCGTATCGAAGCGCGGCTACATGCTGATCCCTGAAATCGAACCGGTGCCCGAACCCGGCGCACAGCCGATCGTGGCGGTGCTCAGGTTCCGCAATGACAGCGCCGATCCGGCCGACGAAGCGATCGTCGACGGTATTGCCGAAGACATTATCAACGGCCTCGCCCGCTTCGACACGCTGACGGTCCTGGCGCGCAATTCGAGCTTCTCGTTTGCCTCATATTCGCCCAGTGAATGGCCTGTCGTGCGTTCGCGCATCGGCGCCGATTATCTCATCGAGGGTTCGGTGCGCCGGCACGCAGACAGCATCGTCTGTGCGGTCAATCTCGTTGACGCAGCCAGCGCTTCCCAGCTCTGGGGGGATCGCTACCAGGCCGATTACGCCGGGCTGTCCGCCATCCAGCAGGAGATCGTCGAAAAGATCGTCGGCCGGCTGGTGGTTCGGGTGAACAATGCCGGCCTGCAACGTGCCTCGCGGCAGCCGGTAGCCAGCCTCGCCGCCCATGAACTGGTGCTGCGCGGCGTCGCTTTGCTGCGCGATCCGGCGCAAAGCGAACTGAAAGAAGCGGCAGCGTTTTTCGAAGCGGCGATCGTCAGAGACCCGGCCTATGGCCTCGCTTACACCTATCTGGCGCTGTCGCATGTGCTTAACAGCGAATTCGGACCCACCAGCGACGCCGTTCTGACGAAGGCCCGCGACCTGGCCGGCCGGGGCATCGCATTGTCGCCGGACCAGGCAACGGCACACCGCATCCAGTCGCTGGTACGGCTCAATATGCGTGAGCACGAGGCGGCCGAGCATCACTTGCGCATCGCGCTCGAGCTCAATCCGGGCGACGCGGACTGTATCGAGCAGATGGGGCATCTGTTGACGATGCGCTGCCGGCCGCTCGACGCGCTCGCCTGGCTGGCACGCGCCATCCGCATCAACCCGCTGGACCCTCATTGGTATCAGTACGATCGCGCGCTCGCGCTATACATGCTGGGCGAATACCGCACGGCTGCCGAGGCGCTGGAGCTGGCGACGCGACCGAGGCCATGGATCCGCACCCGGCTTGCCGCCTGTTACGCTCAGCTGGGCGAGATGCAGGCGGCAAGGCGCCAGGCTGCGCTGATCAGCGCCGACGGCTCCAATCTCTCGCCGCTCGACTATGCAAGAACGGGCATCCCCTTCGAAAACGCCTCCGATGCCGAACATCTTGCCGACGGCGTGTCGCTGGCACTTGGGTAATCCTGAGGCGGCGGCCAACAGGCCGCTCGGCGGATCGCCCAAACAGGCTCAGTGCGGAAATTCGAGCCCCATTTCACGGTAGCGCTCGGGATCGTCGCCCCAGTTCTCGCGCACTTTGACGAACAGGAAGAGGTGCACCTTCTGCTCGAGTATGCCTGATATTTCCATGCGCGCGGCCTGGCCGATGGCGCGGATCGTCTCGCCCTTATGACCGAGCACGATCTTCTTCTGGCTGTCGCGCTCGACATAGATGGTCTGGTCGATGCGCACCGAGCCGTCCTTCTTCTCTTCCCATTTCTCGGTCTCGATGTGGGAGGAATAGGGCAGTTCCTGATGCAGCCTGAGATAGAGCTTTTCGCGGGTGATCTCGGCCGCGAGTTGGCGCATCGGCAGGTCAGAGATCTGGTCTTCCGGGTAGTACCAAGGTCCGGCCGGCAAGGTCTCGGCGAGATAGTCGAGCAGGTCCTTGCAGCCGGACCCGGTCAGCGCCGAAACCATGAAGGTGCGCTTGAACGGCACCCTTTCGTTGGCTGCCGCCGACAATGCCAGCAACGTCTCGTGCTTGACCCGATCGACCTTGTTGAGGATCAACACCATCGGCTGCCGGACATCCTTCAGCCGCTCGAGGATGGCGTCGGCATCGCCCCGGATGCCGCGCTCGGCATCGATCAAGAGCAGCACGATATCGGCGTCCTTGGCACCGCCCCAGGCTGTGGTCACCATCGCGGTGTCCAGCCGGCGCTTCGGCTTGAATATGCCCGGCGTGTCGACGAAGACGATCTGCGCGTTGTTGTGGGTGGCAATGCCGCGCACGATGGCGCGCGTGGTCTGCACCTTGTGCGTCACGATCGATACCTTGGCGCCGACCAATTGGTTGACCAGCGTCGATTTCCCGGCATTGGGCGCGCCGATCAGCGCGACGAAGCCGGAGCGGGTAGCGGGAGCTTCTGTTGCCGGAGCTTCGGTGGCGGTCATGCGGCACTCCCTTGATTGAGCCAGACGCCTTCCCGCTGCAGAAGTGCCGCGGCTGCCGCCTGCTCTGCCTCGCGCTTGGAGCGCCCGCTGCCGGTCGCTGGCGGATAGGCGCCGACCTTGACGCTGACGGTGAACAGCGGATCGTGGTCCGGTCCCTCGCGGCTGTCGATTATGTAAACCGGCACCGCGCCTGCCGCCTGATGCGCCCATTCCTGAAGTTCGGTCTTCGCATCGCGGCGGGCGGCGTCGATGGCTTGTGAGCGCGGTTGCCAGTACCTGTGGATGAAGGCACGGGCCGCTTCCAACCCGCCGTCGAGATAGAGCACGGCGATGAGCGATTCCAGTGCGTCGGCGCGCAGATTGACGCGCTTGCGCCCATCGAGGCCGCGTACGTCCGAACCGGCGCGAATGAGTTCCGGCAGGCCGATCTCCTCGGCGATTTCCGCCAGGGCCTCGGCGTTGACCAGGGCGTTCAATCTGAGCGACAGCTCACCCTCGGCAGCGTCGGGAAATGCCGCCAGCAGCATATCGGCAACGACAAGGCCGAGAACGCGGTCGCCCAGGAATTCGAAGCGTTCGTAGTCGATGCCGGCATGACTGCCGCGAGCGCTGGCATGGGTCAGCGCCCGCTGCAGGCGTTGGTGGTCGCCAAAACTGTGGCCGGTGCGCTCCTTGAGCGCCTCGGCGAGCGCATCGGCGGTCAGCCGTTTTGTCGCCGCCATGGTCCTAATTGACGAAATGGAACAGGCGCGAGGCGCGCATCTGCGACGGCCATTTCCAGATTTCGAGCGGGCTGGCGCTGCCGCCGATCGAGAAGAAGATGAGGTTGGCGCGGCCGACCAAATTCTCTTCCGGCACGAAGCCGACGGTGAAGCGGCTGTCGGACGAGTTGTCGCGATTGTCGCCCATCATGAAATAGTGACCGGGCGGCACCTTGAACTCTTTGGTGTTGTCGCCGATCGAAGCCTGTGTCAGGTCGAGCGTGTCGTAGGTGACGCCGTTCGGCAGCGTCTCGCGATAGACATCGACCGGCCCGTTCTCCTCGGTGATGTCGTGGTTGTCGATCTGCCCGACCTTGACGCGTGGCACAGCGACGTCGTTGATGAAGAGCTGGCCATCCTTGACCTGGATCTTGTCGCCCGGCAGGCCGACGACGCGCTTGATGTAGTCGACGGAAGGGTCCGGCGGAAACTTGAACACCACCACGTCGCCGCGCTTCGGCTCGGAGCCCCAGATGCGGCCCGAAAAGATGTTCGGCCCGAACGGCAGCGAGTAGCGGGAGAAGCCGTAAGACCATTTGGTGACGAAGAGATAGTCGCCTTCGAGCAAAGTCGGCCGCATCGAACCGGACGGGATCGAGAACGGCTGGAACAGGAGCGTGCGGATGACCAGCGCAAGCAGCAGGGCCTGGACGATGACGCTGACGGTTTCGCCAAGTCCGCCGGATTTCTTCTGGGTTTTTTCAGCCACGCTCATGTCGTCCTCGATTGTGCGTTGGATGGTATAGAGTCTCGGCGCGCGCTGGGCAACGTCATGCCGGTCGTCAGATGCAATCAATGTGGCGCTTCTTCGACCGGCAACGCTTCAATGATCACAAAGGCTTGAGCGAGCGGAAAATCATCGGTGATGGTGAGGTGGATCACGGCGCGGTGCCCTTCAGGCAGGATTTCGTCCAGCCGCGCTGCCGCCCCGTTGGTCAGCGCCATGGTCGGCTTGCCGCTGGCCAGGTTGACGACGCCCATGTCGCGCCAGAACACACCCTGCGCCAGACCGGTGCCCAATGCCTTGGCGCAGGCCTCCTTGGCAGCGAAACGCTTGGCATAGGAGGCCGCACGCGCCGCGCGGTTTTCGGAGCGCGCCTGTTCGATCTCGGTGTAGATGCGTTGGATGAAGCGCTGGCCATGACGTTCCAGCGACTTCTCAATGCGTCTGATGTCGATGAGGTCGCTGCCGATACCGATAATCATTCGGCAGGAACTTCCGGCCCGGTTTTTCCAGCCTTTGCGGCTCTTTCGGCCAGACGCTTGCGGCGCTGCTCGTGGAAAGTGACCATACCCCAGCGGGTAATGCCGTAAAACAGCAGGCCGAAAACCAAGCCAAGCGGTATTGCGCCAATGGTCATCGGCTTAAGCACCGGTCCCCACAACTGCGCAAAGGAAAGATTATGCAGCATGTCGCCGAGATGCGCGGGTGGGCCATGCGCCGGCAGGTGTTCATGCAGGATCAGCTTGCCGACCTCCCAGGAGGCGGCCCATAGCAGCGGAAAGGTCAGGGGATTGCCGAAGACCGTGCCGAGTGCTGCCGCGACCAGATTGCCGGCGATCAGCCAGCACAGCATGGCGGCAATGATGAAGTGGAAGCCAAGCGGGAAAAAAGACGCGAATACGCCCGCCGCAACACCGGCGGCCACGGCATGCGGCGTGGCCCTAAGCCGCAGGATGCGCTTGGAAAAATACCGCAGCGAGCGCGAGAAAGAGCGGCGCGGCCACAAATAAGTACGCACCCGCTCGAAAAAACCATCAGGCTTGCGCCGTCGAAAAAGCACTCTGTTCCTGTTCCTAGTTCCATCAATGGCTTCGCGCCGGCTTTTCCCAGCCGGGGCGCGACAGCCCTATGCTGCGCTTTGCGGTCACCGAAAGGCAACTACGACTTTGATATAGCGATGTGCTAGCCGAAGAACAACGAGGCCGACGGCATCCGCTCGGTCGCCACTTGCGGCAGCCTTGGGTATCGCCATTCTGAACAGGGCATGATCGCGGCGAATTTGAGGAGCCTCAGGAACGATACTCGCTGACCTCGACGAGGTTGCC
This sequence comes from Mesorhizobium sp. LSHC420B00, assembly GCF_000503055.1. Lineage (GTDB taxonomy): Bacteria > Pseudomonadota > Alphaproteobacteria > Rhizobiales > Rhizobiaceae > Mesorhizobium. The sequence goes on from NZ_AYVY01000012.1 coordinate 145,031, forward strand.
GTCCGGGTCACGGAAATAGACCGACATCATCGGGCCACAGGCGCCGATACGCTCGACCGGGCCGACCTCTATGGCTACGCCGTTGGCCGCGAGGCTGGCGCATATCTCGGTGAGCGGCCGGGCGGCAACAAGACAGAAATCCCCAGAGCCGGGAGTCGGCGCCTTGGCCTTCGGCTCGAAGGTGCGCCCGACCTCATGCACATTGATCTTTTGCGTTCCAAACAGCAGCGCCGTTGGTCGGTCCGGCTCGTCGAGGCGCTTGAAGCCAAGCACGCGCTGATAGAAGGCGCAGCTATCGTCTACCGAACGAACTGTCAGCACGAAATGATCGATGCCGGTGATCACGGCGGCGCTCCGTTATAAATTGCGGCTGCCCGGCTTGATCGCCGGTATGGCGGCAAGCTCGGGCGGCAGCCTGTCGGCCGGATAGGCCGGAACCTCGTATTCGGCGAGCGCGATCAGCGGCACGCCGACATCGGTCTTGCCGGCCGAGCGGTCGATAATGCATGCAGCGGCAACGACTTCGGCGCCAAGGCCGCGCAGGCAGTCGATGGTCTCGCGGATCGACAGGCCGGTGGTGACGATGTCCTCGACAATGACAACGCGCGACCCCTTGGCGATTTCGAAACGGCGGAGCCTGAATTCGCCCCCTTCCCGCTCGACCCAGATCGCCGGCGCACCAAGATGGCGCGAGGTCTCATAGGCCGGGATCAGCCCGCCGATCGCTGGGCCGACGACATAGTCGATCCTGCCGGGAACGCCAGCGCGGATCTTTTCGGCCAGCGCCTTGCACAAGCGCTCGGTCTTGTCGGCATGCATGAAAACGCGCGCCTTTTGCAAAAAGACCGGGCTGCGCAGGCCGGACGTCAGGATAAAATGCCCTTCGAGAACGGCGCCGGCCTCGCGGAAAATGCCCAGCACTTCGTCGGTATTCATCGTTCGCTCCATGTCATGGTGAATAGTGAATGGTGAATAGTAGTGAGTAGTGAGAGCACCCTCTTTCACTATTCACTATTCACTATTCACCCATTCACGCGTCGCGCGTCGCTGACGCTCGAATTGTCCTTTAGCTGCGACAGCAGCCGGTTCAAGTGCTTAAGATCCCACACTTCGAGATCGATCAGCATTTCGGTGAAATCGGGCGCGGTGCGCACCATCGATAAAGTGTGGATGTTGGCATCGTTGGATGCGACGACCTGCGCAATGTCGGCCAGCGAACCCGGTGCGTTGATGGCGGTGACCGAGACACGCGCCGGGAACCGCTCCTTGGTGCGCTCGTCAATATCCCAGCGCACGTCGATCCAGCGCTCGGGCTGGTCGTCAAAGGCCTGCAACGCCGGCGACTGGATCGGATAGATGGTGATGCCGGTTCCCGGCTGCACGATGCCGACGATGCGGTCGCCGGGCACCGCCCCCTCCGGCGCGAAGCGCACCGGCAGATCGCCGCGCACACCGCGGATCGGCACCGCATCGTCACGCGGCTGGTTCTTGTCCTTGCGTGCGGCGCGGCCCGGAATCTGGAACAGCATGCCGGCGGCGTTGCGGATCTTCGACCAGCCCTCCTCGCGCTGCTTGGGCGCGACCAGCGTGACGCGCTCGTCCTTGTAGTCGGGAAACACCGCCTTCATGACATCGGTAGAGGCAAGTTCGCCACGCCCGACCGAGGCCAGTACATCCTCGATGTCCTTGCGTGCCAGCCGGTGCAGCACCGGCTTCAGGTTTTCCTTGGTGAAGGTCTTGCCGGACCGTTCGAAGGCGCGCTCCAGAATGCGGATACCGAGACCCGAATATTGCTTGCGGATAGCGTTCTTGGTGGCACGGCGGATGGCCGAGCGCGCCTTGCCGGTAACGACCACCGATTCCCACGCCGCCGGCGGCACCTGCGCCTTCGAGCGGATGATCTCGACCTCGTCGCCGTTCTTCAGCTCCGTCATCAGCGGCATGATGCGGCCATTGACCTTGGCGCCGACGCAAGTGTCGCCAACGTCGGTGTGGACGGCATAGGCAAAGTCGATCGGCGTGGCGCCGCGCGGCAGCGCGATCAGCATGCCTTTCGGCGTAAAGCAGAACACCTGGTCCTGGAACAGTTCCAGCTTGGTGTTTTCGAGAAAGTCCTCGGGATTGTCGCCTTCGGCAAGCTGCTCGATGGTGCGCCGCAGCCAGGCATAGGCATTGGTCTCCTTCGAGATCGCATGGGCGGCACCATTCATCTTGCCGCCGGTATCTTTATAGATCGAATGAGCGGCGACGCCGTATTCGGCGATCTTGTTCATCTGGTAGGTGCGGATCTGCAATTCGACGCGCTGGCGCGACGGGCCGACGATGGTGGTGTGGATCGAGCGGTAGTCGTTCTGCTTCGGCGTCGAGATATAGTCCTTGAAACGGCCGGGCACCATCGACCAGGTGGTGTGGATGGCGCCGAGCGCGCGATAGCAGTCCTCGACCGTCTCGACAACGACGCGGAAGCCGAAAATGTCGGACAACTGCTCGAACGACAGCGCCTTGGCCTCCATCTTGCGGAACACCGACCACGGCTTCTTCTGCCGGCTCTTGACCTCGGCCTTGATCGAATATTTGTCGAACAGCGTGGATAGCGCCTTCTCGATCTCGGACAGCACGCCCTTGTTGCGCTCGAAAATTTCGGCAAGCCGCGCGGTGACGGCGCGGTAGGCTTCGGGATTGATGAAGCGGAAGGCGATCTCCTCCAGCTCCTCGCGCATGCCTTGCATGCCCATGCGGCCGGCCAGCGGCGCGTAGATGTCCATCGTCTCTTCGGCAATGCGCAGGCGCTTGGCTTCCGGCACATGGTCGAGGGTGCGCATATTGTGCAGGCGGTCGGCGAGCTTGACCAGAAGCACGCGCACATCTTCCGAGATCGCCAGCAACAGCTTGCGCAGGTTCTCCGCCTGCTCGGCCTTCTTCGAAACGAGGTCGAGCTTCTTCAGCTTGGTCAGGCCTTCGACCAGCTTGCCCATTTCCGGGCCGAACAATTCGTCGATCTCGGCCCTGGTCGCCGTGGTGTCCTCGATCGTGTCGTGCAGCAAGGCAACGGCAATCGTCGCCTCGTCCATGTGCATTTCGGTGAGGATGGCGGCGACTTCGAGCGGATGCGAGAAATAGGGATCGCCGGAGGCGCGCTTCTGGTGGCCATGCTTCTGCATGGCGTAGACATAGGCCTTGTTGAGCAGCGCCTCGTTGACGTCAGGCTTGTAGCGCTGGACGCGCTCGACAAGCTCATACTGACGCATCATGGCGGGATCTCGCAATGCTGAAATGAATCATGCGCCGCACTGACGTACGGCGCATGTCATAGATAGCCACGAAACTGCCGACGCGAAAGTGTCGGCAGTTGTTGCTAAGATCAATAATCGTCGCTTTTTTCCGGCGGTACCAGCCCTTCGATGCCGGCCAACAGGTCTTCTTCGGTCATGCGATCGAAGGTGACGTTGTCCTCGGCGTCGTCGGCATCGGTGGCCGCAACGGCACTGCCGGTCTGGTCGGCAATCGCCTCGCCATCGGCTTCCGGCTCGTCGACCTCGACATGCTTCTGCAGCGAATGGATGAGATCTTCCTTGAGGTCGTCCGGCGATAACGTCTCGTCGGCGATTTCGCGGAGCGCAACGACCGGATTCTTGTCGTTGTCGCGAGGTACGGTAATCTGCGCGCCCTGGCTGATTTGACGGGCGCGGTGGCCGGCCAGGAGCACCAGCTCGAAGCGGTTGTCGACCTTGTCGATGCAATCTTCAACGGTTACGCGGGCCATGAGTTGCCCCTTTCATGCCTGGATTTGATGGAAAACAGGCGCGGTCCATAACCCGAACGCCGCCAAAATACAAGCTTTTATGGCGGTGCCCAGCTCTGACGCGGGCCGCCTGCGACGACGCAGCGCCGATCACAATTGCTTGCGGTGCCGCATGGTGCCTTGGATTGCCGTAAAACTGGCGTTATCTCGAACGATGAAGGCCAACAGGTCTATTATCAGACCGGCCGATAGTCGCCACGCATTTAGACGACCGCTTATTTCGAAAAAGGACATTTTTCCATGTTCGATCCTCGTGAAAAAATCGCTCTCTTTATCGACGGTGCCAATCTCTACGCCACCTCGCGCGCGCTGGGCTTTGACATCGACTACCGCAAACTTCTGTCGAGCTTCCAGAAACGCGGCTATCTGCTGCGCGCTTATTACTACACCGCGCTGGTCGAGGATCAGGAATACTCCTCGATTCGGCCGCTGATCGACTGGCTAGATTATAACGGCTTCAAGGTGGTGACCAAGCCAGCCAAGGAATTCACCGACTCGACCGGCCGCCGCAAGATCAAGGGCAATATGGATATCGAGCTGACCGTCGATGCGCTCGAGCTCGCCGATGTCGTCGACCATTATGTCATCTTCTCAGGTGACGGCGATTTCCGCACGCTGGTCGAGGCGCTGCAGCGGCGTGGGCGCAAGGTCTCGATCGTCTCGACCATGGCATCGCAGCCGCCGATGATCTCCGATGACCTGCGCCGCCAGGCCGACCATTTCATCGACTTGATGGCGCTCAAGAATGAAGTCGGCCGCGATCCGTCGGAGCGGCCGGTACGCCGGTCCGAGCCGGCCGAAGTCGACGAGGAAGACTATTGACGGTCGTTGCCTTGACCGCGCCCCTGGCCGCCTCTCCCGAACCCGATCGCGACTGCCCGCTTTGTCCGCGGCTGCACGACTTCATCGCCGAGTGGCGGCAGCGCGAGCCGTCCTGGTTCAACGCGCCAGTGCCGACCTTTTTGCCGCCGGAAGGCGAGGATGCGGTGCGCTTGCTGATCGTCGGGCTGGCGCCTGGCCTGCGCGGCGCGAACCGGACGGGGCGCCCCTTCACCGGCGATTTTGCCGGTGATCTGCTCTACAATACGCTAATCGCGCACGGCTTTGCGCGCGGCGAATTCAAAGCGCGACCAGATGACGGGCTGGAGCTTGTCGGTACGGCGATTACCAATGCGGTGCGCTGCGTGCCGCCGGAGAACAAGCCGGTTGGTGCCGAGATAGCCACCTGCCGGACGTTCCTGGTACCGACGATCGCCCGATTTCCAAACCTGCGCGCCGTGCTGGCGCTGGGCTCGATCGCGCACCAGTCGACCGTGCGGGCGCTCGGCCAGCGCGTCGCCGCCTATCCGTTCCAGCATGGTGGGCAGCAGCAGGCCAATGGCATCGCGCTGTTTTCCAGCTATCATTGCTCGCGCTACAACACCAATACGGGCGTACTGACGCAAGCCATGTTCGTCAACGTTTTCAGTCAGATAGAAGCTTTTCTGAAGACTGAGAGCCGGACGACGCCCGCCGGCGCACAAGCCCTAGATTCGGGTGATCGCGAACAACCAGGCCAAGAGATCCAGCAACCATAGTAACAGTGCAAGCTGCAGCGCGACGCGCAGGCGTTGGATGATCCGCCAATTGCTGGCCATGTCGGATTTGATGCGCAGCGCAAGCGCTCGGTGCATCCCATCCATGGTTGCGGGAGGATGCTGATCGACGAAATCCTGGAGCAGCTTCTCGGGATCGAAACGGAACGTATAGTTATAATATGGCCACACCATAATCGCGACCAGCAGTCCGATAAGAAAAAGCAATGTCAGCGCCAGCCAGTCCCAAGGCCCCACGCCATCCAGGAGCGCCCTGCCCCCAAGGAGAGAACTCGCGAACGCAGTTGCAAAAATCAGATTTCCAGCGCGCGTATTGAGACTTTCAACCACGCCCTGCTGGTGTTGGAGGCCACGCACCGCCTCCGCATAGACAAACGCCAGGCGGGGATCCCCACCGTCCGTCGCAGCAGGCGGGGCGTTGCTGTCATTGGCTGATGAAGGGCGCTCCGGCATCAAATGTACTTAGCACGGCGCCGCCTGCGATATGAATAGCCACCTTGGCGAAGGCTTCGTCGTTCCCGTCATCGCCCACTGAGGGTGCTCTCGCTGGACAGGAATAGCGTCAATCCGACGCCGTCGCTTCAGGCGCTGCGGCAAACAACGCGGCCAGCGTCGCCGGCCCGCCTTGGAGAACATTCAGGTCGACGTCGCCGCTGATGCCGTCGACGCGGCCCCGGTTGTGGTACTGCCAGTAAATCCAGTCGTTATGGCCTGGCCGCAGCGCCAGCGAACGCAGCCAACGCGGGCGGCCGGCTATCTGCCCGGCATAGGCTTGCGCGGCCTCGTCGGTCACATAGAGGATCGCCGTCTTGCCGAACGCTGCTTCGACCGGGCCGAGGAAGGCTGAGAGTTCGGCGCTCAACTGTTCGGGAGTTGGCCGCTGCGGGCAATTGCCGCCGAACTCGATGTCTACCACCGGCGGCAGCAAAGGCTGATCGCGCGGCACCACCGAGATGAAGTTGCGTGCCTGATCGGCACCCGGCCTGCAGAAGGTGAAGAAGTGATAGGCGCCGACGGCAAGGCCGGCGGCGCGGGCCGCACGCAAATTGGCGGCGAAGGCATCGTCGACATGGTCGCCGCCTTCAGTTGCCTTGATAACGGCGAAGGCGACATCGTCGGCGGCAACACGCCGCCAGTCGATCTGCCGCTGATGATGGGAAACGTCGATGCCCCTGACCGGATATTTGCCGCGGTCCGGAGAAAACGTCTGGAAGTAGGCATAGCCGCCGGCCAGGACGAGGCCCGCCAGGAGCAGACCGGCCGCGCCCCACAAGACGATCCGGTTTTTCAAACGAGACCTATCCCTATTGGTCCGCCCTGCCCTCCGCCATGGCTCCGGGCGTTCGTCGCTCGAAAAGCCAAATCACTGGCTTTTCGTCCGCTTCGCGGACCTCTCCTCACCCTCGCTCTTTCAGCAGCCGGCCCTTCTCGCGCGACCAGTCGCGCTGCTTTTCGGTCTCACGCTTGTCGTGCAGCTTCTTGCCGCGGCCGACGGCGAGCAGCACCTTCGCCCGCCCTTGGTCGTTGAAATAGATCTTCAGCGGCACCAGCGTCATGCCTTCGCGGTCGACGCTCTGCGACAGCTTGGCCATCTCGCGCTTGTTGAGCAGGAGTTTGCGGCGTCGGCGCGGCTCGTGGTTGAAGCGGTTGGCCTGCAGATATTCCGGCAAATAGGAGTTGATCAGCCAAATCTCGCCGCCCTCGACCGAGGCATAGCTGTCCTGGATATTGGCCTGGCCCTGGCGCAGCGACTTCACTTCGGTACCGGTCAGCACCAGGCCGGCCTCGATCGTGTCGAGCACCTCATAGGAAAACCGCGCCTTGCGGTTTTCCGCAACGGTCTTGTTGTTGGGATCGGCTTTTCTGACTTGATTCATGATGCGGAGAGGTGGCGCCTCATCCCTAATTTATCAAGCCGGCGTGCTTCATCGCCGCGTCGATCTTCTCGGCGGTCGACGGCTCGACCGTCATTAGCGGCGAGCGCAGCACGTTCTCGACCTTGCCCAGCTTCGACAGCGCATATTTCGCGCCGGAAACGCCGGGTTCCAGGAAAATCGCCTTGTGCAGTGGCAACAGACGGTCCTGCAGGTCGAGCGCCTTGGCGCTGTCGCCGGAAAGCGTCGCCTCCTGGAATTCGGCGCAGAGTCTGGGCGCGACATTTGCCGTCACCGAGATGCAGCCGACGCCGCCATGCGCGTTGAAGCCGAGGGCCGAGGCGTCCTCGCCGGAGAGCTGGATGAAATCCTTGCCGCAGGTGGCGCGCTGCTCCGAAACCCGCTCGACCTTGCCGGTGGCATCCTTGACGCCGACGATGTTCTTGAAGTCGTGCACCAATTGCCCCATCGTCTCCGGGCTCATGTCGACCACCGAGCGGGGCGGAATGTTGTAGATGATGATCGGCAGGCTGGTAGCCTTGGCGACGGCGGCGAAATGCGCGTAGAGGCCGCGCTGCGTCGGCCTGTTGTAATAGGGCGTGACGACAAGGGCCGCGTCGGCGCCCGCCTTCTCGGCATACTGGACCAGGCCAACCGCCTCTTCGGTGTTGTTGGAGCCGGCGCCGGCAACGATAGGAACCCGGCCCTTGGCGACCTCGATGCAGACCTTGACGACTTGGCGGTGCTCGTCATGCGACAGCGTCGGCGACTCGCCTGTGGTGCCGACCGGGACCACGCCCGTCGTGCCTTCGGCGATCTGCCAGGCGATGAAGGCGCGAAAGGCTTTCTCGTCGAAACGGCCGCTCTTTTCGAACGGTGTGACGAGCGCGGTCAGCGAGCCTCTCAGCATGTCGTCCAACTCCTTGGGGACTTTCGGGTTTGTCGTGCGCGCCTTCTAGCCGAAAGCGAAGCGGCGCACCATAGTCTCGACATTGTTGCGCGGCAAGCATTGCGCCAGCAATTGCAATTCGAATGACCTCGAGAAGGTTTTCTTTACGGGCCCTTCATCACAGACGAGTAAGCTTCAATTCATCTGTGTCTGTTGTAGCGTCGAAGAACGGGGATGACCAAATCCATGCCGATCAGGCGGCCTCATCTTTTCGCGCTTATCGGCGCGATCAGATCGGAAGAGCGTCGTGTAGGGAAAGNTGACCGAGCCGCAGAACGATGCGGTGCAGCAGTCCCCGTCCGCGAGCGTCGCGGTGCTGAAGAGCGGTCTCGATGCGCTGGCGGCAAACGACATTGCGCGCGCGCGCCAGGTGCGCGAAGCGCTGCCGGCCAAATCGCTCGACCGGCACATCCTTGCCTGGGCGATCGCGCTCTATGGCGGCGACCAGGTGCCGAGCGGCGACATCGCCGATGCGGCAAAGATGCTGCCGAACTGGCCGGGTACGATCGCCTTGCGCAGGAACAGCGAGCGCGCGCTCTATCGCGAGAACCCCACGCCGCAGATCGTGGTGCGGGCGTTCGACGGCAGCCAGCCGCTGACCTTCGAGGGCGTGCTGATCCTGGCCCGCTCCTATGTAGCGCTGGGCGATACCAAGGCGGCGCGCTCGGTGCTGTCGCCATTCTGGCGCACCGAAAAGCTCGAAGCCAGGGACGAGGCGGCGGTCATTCGCGAGTTCGGTGCGCTGATCCCGGCCGCCGACCATCGCTTCCGCATGGAGCGCATGTTTTATGCCGACCGGGTCGCTTCGGCGCTGCGCGTCGCCGGTCTCGCCGGCGCCCAGCAATTGGCCGATGCCTGGGCGGCGGTCACCAAAGGCGACAAGAACGCGGCCAAGCTGCTGAAGGCGGTGCCGGCAGCGCAGCGGGCGGCCGGCTATCTCTTTGCCGAAGCCGAATATCTGCGCAAGCAGCAGAAATTTTCCGACGCCGCCGCGCTGGTGATGAAGGCGCCGGGCGACCGCGACGCTCTGGTCGATCCGGACGCCTGGTGGGTCGAGCGCCGGGTGCTGTCGCGCGAGCTGGTCGACCAGAGCGACATGAAGACCGCCTACAGAATAGTCGCCGCGCATGCCGCCGAAAGTCCCGCCAATGCTGCCGAGGCGGAATTCCATGCCGGCTGGTACGCGCTGCGCGGCCTCAAGGACCCGAGCATCGCCGCCAAGCATTTTGCGCGAATCGCGGAGCTCGCCCAAGGGCCAATGTCGCTGTCGCGCGCCTATTATTGGCTCGGCCGCGCCGCCGAAGTCGGCGGCCCCGGCAATGCCAAGGATTATTTCAGCCGCGCCGCAAGCTACGGCACGACCTTTTACGGCCAGCTCGCCGGCGAGCGCGTCGGCCGGCAGACCCTCAACATCGTCTACCCCCAGCCAAGTGCCGCCGACCGCCAGAATTTCGCCACCCGCGAGGCGGTCAGCGCCATNAGCGGCTGCAGGAGGCCGGCTATGACCGCTATGCCGAGACGCTCTACCGCGACCTCGCCGGGCAGCTGAACAACCCCGGCGAACTGGCGCTGCTTGCGGTGTTGGCGGAAAGACAAGGCAACCATTTCATGGCGCTGAAGATCGGCAAGATCGCCGGCGCCCGCGGCATCGATGTCGGCGCGCTGTCGCATCCGCTCGGCGTCATTCCCGACACCGCCAACATCTCCGGCTCGGGCAAGGCGCTGGCCTATGCGATTGCCCGCCAGGAAAGCGAGTTCAACATCGGCGCAATCTCCAGCGCCGGCGCGCGCGGACTGCTGCAACTAATGCCAGGCACCGCCAAGCAATTGGCGAAGAAGGCCGGCATGACATTTTCTCAGGCCCGGCTGACCACCGATGCCGGCTACAATGCAACGCTGGGCGCTGCCTTTCTCGGCGAGCAGCTCGGCCGTTTCGACGGCTCCTACGTGCTGACCTTCGCCGGCTACAATGCCGGCCCCGCCCGCGCCGCCCAGTGGGTGGCGAAATACGGCGATCCGCGCGGCAAGGACGTCGATGCCGTCGTCGACTGGATCGAGCGGATTCCCTATACGGAAACAAGAAGTTACGTCCAGCGCGTGATGGAGAATTACGAGGTCTACAAGATGCGTATCTCCGGCAAGTACGACATTGTCGGGGATCTGGTGAACGGCCGGGGGTGACGACCGGGCTTCAAGCCAAGTTTGCCGGTCACAGCGTATTTTGTTCTTGCTTTGTGCCGGCAGCTATGCTACTAATTTAACCATAGTGCTGATTCGCACCGACGACCCGCCCAACGAGGCGGGTTTTTGTTTCAGGCTTTGAAAGTTCCGGACGTCGAGTTGGCGGACAGCGGCCCGCCCTGTCCTGCCGGACATCTCCCCAAGGGTCCCAGCTTCGTGGACAGTGCCTTTCTGCATCCGACGAAACTTGGCGAAAGCGACGATGACAGCCAATCTCCCCCTTGAGGGACCCTGCAACTTCGGCGCCTCCCTATTTGACCCTACCGGCCCCTCGCCTGTAGCAGTTGAAACAAGCCAGCAGCGAGAGGAACGGAGTCCACATGGCAACCGAGCAGGGTTTCTCCGATTTCTTCTACGCCGCGCCGGACGGGCTGTCCCTGCACGCCCGCATCTACGGCGAAGCGAATTCCGGCCGCTGGCCAGTCGTTTGCCTGCCCGGCCTGACCCGCAATTGCCGTGATTTTCACGAGCTGGCGCTTTATCTGTCGACGCAGGCGAAGCGCAAGGTCGTCGCTTTCGACTATCGCGGGCGCGGGCAGTCCGCCTACGATGCCGATATCGGCCATTACAATATCGGCATCGAAGCTGGCGATATTCTCGCCGGGCTGGCGGCGCTGAGCATCGAGGAGGCTGCCTTCATCGGCACGTCGCGCGGCGGACTGATCATCCATGTGCTCGGGGCGATGCGGCCGGCCGTGCTGAAGGCCGTCGTCCTCAACGACATCGGCCCGGTGATCGAGACGCAAGGGCTCGCCCATATCCGCTCCTATCTCGACCCCGCGCCCAGGCCGAAGGCGTACGCAGAGGTGGTCCGCGGCCTGCGCAGCACCCATGGCGCCGATTTTGCGGCGCTGACCGATGCGGATTGGGAGCGGATGGCGTCAGCCCTCTACCGCGAGACCGAGGAGGGATTTCTGCCCGATTTCGATCCGAAACTGGTCGATACGCTGGCGGGCCTCGATCCCAGCCGGCCGATGCCCGATCTTTGGCCACAGTTCGACGCGCTGGCGGCCATCCCAATGCTCGTCATACGCGGCGCCAACTCGAAGCTGCTGTCCGCCGAAACGCTCGAGCAGATGCGGACGCGCCATACCGATATCGAGACGATCACCGCTGACGGCCAGGGGCATGCACCGTTTTTGGAGTCCGGGATCCTGCCGGGCAGGATCGCTGGTTTTTTCGATCGGGTGGAGCGGCGGAGCGGTTGGAAGTAAAACCACGGTAAGTTTAAGTAACTCTCTGCCTTATCTTGTACCTGTGAAGCATTCTGGCAGCGATTAACAGCTCTGCTGGCGTCCCGGAGAATAATTGTTGGATGTCGGCGCCGCCCCTCATCCGCCTGCTGGCACCTTCTCCCCGTGTAGTGACGGGAGAAGGACAGACGGCCGCAACGCTGACGAACTCCCCTCTCCCCGTTTTTTCACGGGGAGAGGGTAAGGGTGAGGGGCAGCGCCGACTTGATGTATTGGCCTGCAATCCGTTGTCAGATCGACCGACTTACGCCAGATCCACCCAAACCGTCAGGATTTGGCGCTTCTCTTCGCGGGCTTTGGTGCCTTGCTTGCGGCCGGCTCACCTTTTGGTTCCCGCCTTGCCGAAGGTGGAGAGGACAACGGACTTGCCCCGCCGTCGTCCGAACCACTGTACCGCGGCGTCTCAAGCACGGTGACGCAACCGTCGAGATCGTTGGTGGCCAGATGGGCGTAGCGCATGGTCATGGACAGCGTCTGGTGGCCGAGCCACATCTGCACACGCCTGATATCGATGCCGCCCTGGACGAGACGCGAGGCGCATGTATGGCGCAATATGTGCGGCACGACCTGATCGTCGGCGCCAAGCCCGACTTCGGCCTTGGCATCGTTCCAGATGGCACGAAACTGCGCCTGGCTAAGCTTGGTGAACGGGCCTTTAGGCCGGCGGCCCTCGGTGGCCGGCAGCTTGATCACCTCTTTTACCCGCTCGGTCATCGGGATGGTGCGGCTGCGGCCGGACTTGGTGATCCAGAAACTGACGCGGTGCTCCTGGATATCGTTCCAGATCAAGCCCAGCGCTTCGCCGAGGCGGCAACCGGTGTCGACGAGAAAGACGGAAAGCCGATAGGCGTCCTCGCTGCGGCTTTTGATGGCGGCAAACAGCCGAGCCTCCTCGTCCCTTTCGAGGAAACGAATCCGTCCCGCCCGCTCTTTCTGGCGGCGGAACTCGGGCAGGCTGTGGATATCCCCCATCTTGTGAGCCTTGCGCAGCAGTTTGCTGAGGGCAGCCATCTTCCGGTTGATGGTTGCGTTGCTGTTGCCGCGCTGGCGCAAGGTGCCGATAAGGTTGTCGAGGGTGCTTTGGTCAAAGGCGCTGAAACGCTCCCCAAGGAGAATCTCGTCTATTTCGCCGATGAACGAGCTGACATTGTACTTATGCCGCCCATCATCCCAAAGTATATCCCGGTATGCTGAAAAAAGTTCTCCGATCCTGTGCGACTTTACTTCTCGTATCTTGTTGTAACTGTATTTTATCTTTGCAGTTTGAGAAGAAAACATCGAAAAATGATCAGAGGTCCCTCCCTCTTGAATCGCATCGTTCGTCATTATTCGCCACACCCCCGAGTGGATAGGCCTAGACCTACCTGCTTGGCGGTGCCCTTTCAAGAGTTTTAAGCGTTGCGGCCGATTTCATCCACCAGTGGTGGATCCCAACGACATCGTTCCACAACCCTGTTCAGCTACCGAACCCCCTTTTCCTTCTGTTTGCTACCAGTCGCGAAAATAAAACAGCCCGGGCGTTGAAGCGCCCGGGCTGGATTTCAGTTGCTTAAGTCCAGCCCTTAGAACGAGCGCTGGAAGCGGAGGACACCGCCGATGCTGTTTTCGTCGGTAGCACCGGTCCAATTGTCGAAATTGTTGTCACCGAAGTGCAGGTAGTCGACTTCGGCCGTGATCGTGAAGCCGGGAACGATGTCGTAGGCAATGTTCGCCGCGATGCCGACGTTCTCGCCTTCGTCATACGCCGCCTGAAGGTTGAACGAGGTCTTCTCGTTGATGGTGTAAGTGCCACCACCCCAAACTGCCCAGTTGCCGCTCCACTGCTTGTAGAAGTTGCGTGGGATATTGTCGTCCGAACCGTAGCCGGCCATCAGGAACAGCGTCAGGTTCTGCATCGGCGTCACGTCCAGGCGAGCCTTGCCTGTCCATTCTTCCACTGCGCTGTCATAGGCAATGACGCCCGAGATCGAACCCCAGCCCTGCGTGTATTTCACGCCGCCGACGACATATGGAACATAGCTGTCGATCGAATCGTGACCCAGGTGGAGCGCGGTGTTGTCGTCGTTGAGGATAAAGCCTTCACCGGTTTCCAACGACGCCACGGCCGAGAAGCCGTTGCCGGCATCGAAGTAGTACTGGATGACGTTGGTGTCGAAGCCGCCGTAGGGAACCAGCGTATCGTTGATGACGTTGCCGGCGTAACCGGTGAACGTATTGAAGGCCGTTTCGTCCTTACCGACGCGGAGACCACCGAGCTGGATCCAGGCGAAGTTCAGCGAAACGCCTCTGCTGCCAAAGCTGGAGAATTGTGCATCAGGGGTGGCCGGGTTGCCGTCGAGATCGACCCCGTGATAACCGGTTCCCCAGTTGAAGCGGGTCTCGGTGTAGGTCTTCAAGGTGCCCATCTCGGTTTCCTGGCCGGTATAGGTCCTCAGCGTGAAGCGAGCCTGCTTGAAATAGCCGTCGTTGACATCGTCCCTGCCTTCCAAGGCTTCCGAAAGGTCTTGGTAACGGGCACCAGTGAACGCGCCCGCATCGCCGGCGGAGATGTCATAGCGGACGTAGCCGCCGATGCGCATGCAGATTTCGGTGCCGGGGATGTAGAAGTAGCCAGCGCCGTAGACGTCGCAAATCTTGACGTATTCAGCGGGTTCCGGCTCGGCGACGACGACGGCGTCGGCGGCGCGCGCACCGGAAACTGCGATCAGTGCCGCAGCGGAGCCGAGAAGAAGGCTCTTGATGTTCATTTTCTGACCTCCAGTCAAA
>NZ_AYVY01000013.1 GCF_000503055.1 Mesorhizobium sp. LSHC420B00
ATCGCGATTCCCTCAGACCGTCCACCTCAGAGAATCACAATCAGCGAATTACGCAACAGGCCCACAAGGGGAGATCGGCAGGGCAGAGGGGGGCACTGTCCCCTCGGCCTGTCAGTCGGAGACAACTACGTCGTCAGACCGTCATTAGCAGGTGAACGGTCAAGAGGCTGGCGATCCTTCGCGCCCCCCTCTGTCCTGCCGGACATCTCCCCCGCGAGGGGGGAGATTGGATGGCGCTTCGGATTTCGCCAACCTCGAACGTCAAAGGCAGGGAATGAGAAGCGCAAAGCTGGGGCGATTATTCTTTGGGCACAGCAATTTTGTTCTTGCTTTGTGCCGGCAGCTATGGTACTAATCTCGCTATGGTGCTAACTGGCTCCAACGACCCGCCGCTTGGCGGGTTTTTTGTTTCCGCTCGATCTCGGGCGCAGGTCACGCCAAGACAACAACCACTGCGACCACCCCGAACAGCGCGATCAGCAGTAAGTCGGCGACCCGGTAAAGTTTCAGCGCCCGTCGGATGTCGGTGCTCTCGATATCGTCGCGGCGGCCGCCTTCGCCCATCAACGCGTCTTCGACCATGACGCCGTCATAGGAACGGGGGCCGGCGAGCGCCAGGCCGAGCGCACCGGCCATCGCTGCTTCCGGCCAGCCGGCATTGGGCGAGCGGTGTTTTTTCGCATCGCGCCGCACAGCATGCCAGGCGGCTTTGGCATCGGCGCCCTTGACCAGGACAGCGGCAAGCACGATCAGCAGCGCCGTCAGCCGTGATGCCGGCAGGTTGATCCAATCGTCGAAGCGCGCCGCTGCCCAGCCGAAGGCCTCGTGGCGCGGGGTGCGGTGGCCGATCATCGAATCGGCGGTGTTGGCGGCCTTGTAGGCGACGCCGCCGGCGAGCCCGCCAACGCCGATCCAGAACGCCGGCGCGACGACGCCGTCGGAGAAGTTCTCGGCCAGGCTTTCGATCGCGGCGCGGCAGACAGCGGCCCTGTCGAGCTTTTCCGGGTCGCGGCCGACGATCCGCGAGACGGCAATGCGGCCCATGTCCAGTCCGCCGCTGTCGAGGGCGTCGGCCACCGCTTCGACATGCTCGGCCAGGCTCTTCTGCGACAGCAGCGACGTCGCCAGGATTGCGATGACCAACAAGCCGAGGGGAATGCTCCAAAGCATGGCTTCGATCCAGAAGGCGAGGGCGGCCGGCACCAGCACGATGACCAGCAGCGCGAAGACGCCCCAGCGGCGACGCTGGGCGTCGGAATCAGTGGCGCGGTTGAGCCTGCGGTCGAGAAAGGATATCAGCCTGCCGAACCAGGTGACGGGATGGCCAATGGCATCGAAGAGCTGGGCCGGGTAGCCGAGTACAAGTTCGATGGCCAGCGACAGGAAAGTGATCAGGATCGACATGAAGTCTCTTGATGGAGTGACGGCGGCAGTGGACCACGGCGGAAGCCTTGGCCGGGCGAGGGCGCTTTTCGCTCACGCGCCGCTGCCTTTCGTCGACCTCTCGACCGGGATCAATCCGCACTCCTACCCGCTTTTCGATTTGCCCGCCACCGCCCTGTCGCGATTGCCGGAAGCAGCGCGTGCCCGTGAATTGGCCGAAGTCGCGGCAAGCGCCTATGGCGTGCCGTCGGCGGCGAATGTCGCAGCGGCGCCCGGCACGCAGATCCTGTTGCCGCGCGTCGCTTCGCTGGTCGGCCCAGGTAAGGCGCTGGTGCTCGGGCCGACTTATGCCGAGCATCGGCGGGCAGCGGCGATCGCCGGCCATGCAGCGGCTGAAGTCGATGATTTCGAAGCCTTGGCGGCGGCCGACCTTGCCGTCGTCGTCAATCCCAACAACCCGGACGGGCGCGTCGTCGAGCGCGAAAGGCTGCTTCGACTTGCCGCAAAATTGCGCGCCAGAGGCGGGCTGCTGGTCATCGACGAGGCCTTCATGGATGTCGGCCCACGCAGCGAAAGTCTCGCTGGCGACGTCGACCAGGGCGGCATCGTCGTGCTGCGCTCGTTCGGCAAGTTCTTCGGCCTGGCCGGCCTGCGGCTTGGCTTTGCATTGACCGACGCGCTGACGGTCGAGCGGCTGCAGGCGCAATTCGGGCCATGGGCGATTTCCGGGCCGGCGCTCGAATATGGCATAAGGGCGCTTGCCGATACCGGCTGGCAGGCCGGGATGCGGCGCCGATTGGCCGAGGATGCCGCACGGCTCGATGCGCTGTTCGGCCGGTTCGGCGTGCCTGTCGCCGCTGGCACCGCGCTGTTCCGCTATATCAGGCTGGCGAACGCCGCCCGCCTGTTTTCGGTGCTCGGCCAGCGCGGCATCCTGCTTCGGCATTTCGCCGACCGGCCGGATGTGTTGCGCGCCGGCCTACCGGGAGCCGACGAAGAATGGCGGCGGCTCGAATCAGCGCTTGCCGGCTGGGCCTCGCGGCGCGACGATGATGCCAAGGGAGAAACGATCCAATGATCCATGTCTGCTCGCTGTCCAAAGTCGAGGAAACGGTGACGAAGACCGGGGCCGGGCGGCTGCTTTCGCTGCTCGCTGCCGGCACGGAGGTGATGCGGCCGGCCTCGATCACCAGGGAAAACCATCTGCACCTAGTCATGCACGACATTGCGGTAGCGCAGGAGGGCATGACCATGCCGGGCGAGGAGCATGTCTTGAACCTGCTCGATTTCGCCCGCCAATGGGATCGCTCGCGGCCGCTGGTGGTGCATTGCTATGCCGGCATCAGCCGGTCGACCGCCTCGGCCTACATTATCGCGGCAGCGCTGGCGCCGAAGCGCGACGAAGCCGAACTGGCCAAGACGCTGCGCGCGCTGTCGCCCACGGCGACACCCAATCCGCGGCTGATCGCAATTGCCGACGCACTGCTCGAGCGCGACGGCCGCATGAGCCGCGCCATCGAGGCGATCGGGCGCGGCGCCGAAGCGTTTGAGGGCACGCCGTTTGCGCTGAGGATCGAGGGCTAGTTACGCCAGCCAATCCGCCAGTTTTGCCTTGCGCACGTCCTTCAGCAAGCTGATGAAGCCGTCGGCCTGATGCTCGGCGGTGAGCCGGCCTTTTTCGGCGGTTGCAATGCTGGCGTCGCCGACCACGCCATTTGGGTTGAGGTCGCTGGCGATCCAGGCGAAGGCGTGCGTTCCGGTGTGGCGCAGCAGCGAAAATTCCTTTTCGGCGCGCGCAACCTTGGAGACGAAATTGTCGGCCTTGGCCATGTCGACGAGGTCGGGCCGGAAGTGCAGCATCAGCGAGGTCTCGACGTCGCCGCCATGAATGCCGTGGCGGTCTTCGAGGTCGGTGTACATGCCGGCCGGCCGGCCAAACCGTTGCCAGCTGGTCTTTACCGCCAGCATCTTTGCCCGCACGCGCAATTCGCGGGTGACGATGCCCATGATCTCCTCATTGCCGCCATGCGAGTTGACGACAATCAGTTTTCGCACGCCGGCGCGTGCGACCGACAGGCCAAGTTCGGTCCACGCCTCGACCAGGGTCGTCGCCGGCAGAGTGAGGGTGCCGGGCGCATGCAAATGCTCGTTCGACTTGCCCACCGCCTGAACCGGCAGGATGCGGATGTCGAGATCGCCGGGCAGGCGCGCGATCACCGTTTCCAGCATGCCGTTCATGATCGAGGTGTCGGTCGAAACCGGCAGATGGGGCCCGTGCTGCTCGATCGCCGCCAGCGGCAGAACGGCAATGGTCGCCTCAGGATCGACGGTCGCGTATTCGGTGGTCCGGTAGTCACCCCACCATACGCGTTTTTTTGTTCCGGCCATTTTTTACCTCGAAGAGACTGGATGCGCGCTTGATGAGGGGCGGCACCAACCTTTGTCGTGTAACTTGAGATCATCGGCCTGTCGATTCCAGCCGCTGGCCAGCGCTCCTCAACCCGCCGCGATGACCTCGATCTCGACCTTAAACTCCGGCCGGGCAAAGCCGGACACGATCATCAGCGTCGAGGCCGGCGCCGGACTGGCGAACAGCCGGTCGCGAACCTCCATATAGGGCCGCAGGAAGGCGCGGTCGGTGACGTAGGCGTTGATGCGGACGATGTCGGACAGGCCGAGCCCGGCCTCGCCGAGAATCGCCGCTATGTTCTGGAAACAGAGCTCGGCCTGTGCGCCGGCCTCCTCGGGGATCTGGTCGTCCGCTGTGGTCGCGACCTGGCCCGAACACAGCACCAGCCGCTTGCCGGGCGGCAGCTCGACGCCATGGCTGTAGCGGGCGAAGGGCGGCTTGATCGACTTCGGCGTGAGAAATTTGAACATGGCAATCTCCGTTCACGGCAGCGTAAAGCTGGATGTAGGCGGGCATCAAGATGGCGGTGCATGTCACGAGGGCGATTGTGGACAGGCGATCAAAAAATAGGCACGATGCCTTCCGTACAGCATGACCCGTCCGGCCTTCGCGCCGCCATTGCACAGGCGGGCATTGCACAAGCGGGCGGTCCCGACGCAACGCGCCGGTGGCATGTGTCTTGCTTCTTGAAACAATGGTGTCGAGCCCGGCGCGTGATGCGCCGGAGCGAACAAAGGGTGGTGTGGATGTACGGAAGACTCAAGATTTCGGCGGGCGTGATCGTGCTGCTTGGCGCAGGTACGCTTGCCGCGGCAGCGAACGAAAAAGTCACCTTCGGCACCAACTGGCTGGCCGAGCCGGAACATGGCGGTTACTACCAAGCCGTGGTGGATGGTACCTATGCCGCATGCGGCATCGACGTGACGATCATGCAGGGCGGCCCACAGGTCAGCGGCCGGCCGCTGCTGCTCGCAGGTAAGATCGATTTCTACATGGGCGGCAATCTGCTGTCGGCCTTCGATGCCGTGCAGCAAGGCATACCGATGCGCGTCGTGGCCGCCGACTTCCAGAAGGACCCGCAGGTCATCATGTCCCATCCCGGCCAGGGGCTGGACAAATGGGAAGACCTGAAGAACGCCGACCAGTACATCCTCGGCGACGAAGGTGCGCAGACCTTCTTCCAGTGGATGGTCACCGACCTCGGCTTCGATGCCGCAAAACGCGTGCCCTACACTTTCAACCCGGCTCCGTTCATCGCCAACAAGAAGTCGATCCAGCAGGGCTACGTCACCTCGGAGCCATTCGCCGTCCAGAAGCAGGGCGGTTTCACGCCGAACCAGTTCCTGCTGGCCGACTATGGCTGGGACACATATGCAACGACGGTCGAAACCATGCAGGAGACGGTCGACAAGCGGCCCGAGGTGGTCCAGTGCTTCGTCGATGGCTCGGCCAAGGGCTGGTACAATTATCTCTACGGCGACAACAAGGCCGCCAACGAGATGATCAAGAAGGAAAATCCGGACATGACGGATGAGCAGATCGCCTTCTCGATCGAGCAGCTGAAGAAGTTCGGCGTGGTCGATTCCGGCGACAGCGAAAAGCTCGGCATCGGCGCCATGACCGATGCGCGCATCCAGAGTTTTTACGACAAGATGGTCAAGGCCAAGGTAACACCGGCGGGCATCGACATCAAGAAGGCCTACACGCTGGCCTTCGTCAACAAGAGCGTCGGGCTCGACCTGAAGAAGTAGGCCGTGAAGCTGGAGAAAGTGGCGCAACAGCCAGGAAGCGTATCGGGGCCGACGCTGTTGGCGCTGCGTGGCGTCGGCAAGGTGTTTTCCAACGGCGTCACCGCGCTCAGCAATGTCGAGCTGACGATCCGGGAAGGCGATTTCCTCAGCCTGCTCGGACCGTCGGGCTGCGGCAAGTCGACGGCGCTGCGGCTGATTGCCGGCCTGTCGACGCCGACCTCGGGTGTGCTCGACTGGCGCGGCAGCGGCGCCCTCGATCGTTCAAATATCGGCGACCGCTCGAATATCGGCTTCGTCTTCCAGGAGCCGACGCTGCTGCCCTGGGCCGATGTCTTCGACAATGTCTGGCTGCCGCTGCGGCTGAAGGGTGTGTCGCGGGCCAAGGCGGCGCCGGCGGTGATGGAGATGCTGGCGCGGGTTCACCTGACCGGCTTCGAGAATGCCGTGCCGCGCGAATTATCAGGCGGCATGAAGATGCGCGTCTCGATTGCCCGCGCCATGGTGACCAAGCCGCGCATTCTGTTGATGGACGAGCCATTCGCCGCACTCGACGAGATCACCCGCTTCAAGCTCAACAACGATCTTCTGGAGCTATGGCAGGATGAGCGTTTTACCGTCGTTTTCGTCACTCACAGCGTCTTCGAAAGCGTTTTCCTCTCCAACCGCGTCGTCGTCATGGCGGCGCGGCCGGGCCGGGTGTTTGCCGAGCTTGCCGTCGATGCATCCTATCCGCGCGACGAGGCGTTTCGCACCTCGCCCGATTATGCCGCGCTCTGCCGCCAGGCATCCGACGTGCTGATCGGCGCCATCAACTCAACTGCCGGACCGCATCATGACGGCCATTGAAGAACAAGTCCTGGCGCTCGACCCGGAGGAGGCGCGCCGCGTTCGCCAGGAGCGCTTCGAGCGCATCGGCAGGTGGCTGCTGCCGCTGGCGATCATGATCCTGGCGATCTGGCTGTGGGACCGCGTCTGCGTCTGGAACGACATCCCGAAATATATCCTGCCGCGTCCCGGCGTGGTGCTGCAGACGCTGCACGACGATGCCGGGCTGCTGTTCTCCTCGCTGCTGGTGACGCTCAGGATCACCTTCTTGAGCCTGCTTCTCGCCGTCATCGGCGGCGTCGGGCTGGCAGTGCTGTTCGCGCAGTCGAAATGGGTGGAGATGTCGTTCTTTCCGTTCGCCATCGTGCTGCAGGTGACGCCGATCGTCGCGATTTTTCCGCTGATCAACATCTATGTCGACAACCAGACGACAAAGCTGCTGCTTTGCGCCTGGATCGTCGCCTTCTTCCCGATCCTCTCCAACACCACGCTCGGCCTCAATTCCGTCGACCGCAATCTGCGCGATTTGTTCAAGCTCAACGGTGCCACCCGCTGGCAGCAATTGCGCTATCTGCGGCTGCCGGCGGCGATGCCTTATTTCCTCGGCGGGCTGAAGATCGCCGGCGGCCTGTCGCTGATCGGCGCNCGCCACCGGCCAGTCGTCCGGCCTCGCCTCGCGCATCATCGAGGCCGGCTACCGGCTCAACGCACCAAGGCTGTTCGCGGCGCTGATCCTGATCTCGCTCACGGGCATCCTGATCTTCCTGGTGCTGTCGCTGATTTCGCATCTCATTTTGCGGCGCTGGCACGAGAGCGCGCTGAGGCAGGAGCGGTGATGGTACCGTGTTTTGTAGGCAAAAGCTGCCTGTCGCCCATCCCGGCGTCAGCGCTGCCCCTCATCGCCCTGCCGGGCACTTCTCCCCGTATAGTGACGGGGAGAAGNTCCCTGACGCTCGGCCTTGCCGCTCCTTCCGACACCGACGGATTTGCGCTCGCGGACGTTGCCGTCGCCGATGGCAAGATCTCCGGGATTACGGCGCATCGATCCAACGCACAGGCAGGCGCCATCGACCTTGGCGGCCGGATCGTCTTGCCCTGCTTCGTCGACTGCCACACCCATATCGACAAGGGCCATATCTGGCCTCGAAAGCCGAACCCGGACGGCACCTTCATGGGCGCGCTGAACGCAACGGGCGCCGACCGCGCGGCGCACTGGAGCGCCGACGACGTTGCCCGCCGCATGGATTTTTCGCTGCGCTCTGCCTATGCGCATGGCACCAAGGCGCTGCGTACGCATCTCGACAGCGTTGCGCCGCAGGAAGAGATCTCCTGGCCGGTGTTCGAGACGATGCGGGAGAAATGGCGCGGCCGCATCGAGCTGCAGGCGGCCTGCCTGCTCGGCATCGAAGGCGTGCGCGACAGGAAATGGTTCGAGAGGCTGGCCAAGCGGGTGGCTGCCGCCAAGGGCGTGCTCGGCGTCGTCACCTATATGGTGCCGGACCTCGAGGAACTGCTTGACCAGGTGTTTGCGCAGGCGATCAAGCATGGCCTCGACCTCGATTTCCATGCCGACGAGACCGACGATGTCTCGGCGATCTCGCTCAAGAAGATTGCCGAAGCCGCCCTCTGGAACGGTTTTGACGGGAACATCCTGGTCGGCCATTGCTGCTCGCTGGCGCGCCAGCCCGATCTCGAGGTGCTCGACACGCTGGACAAGGTCGCCAAGGCCGGCCTGGCGGTGGTGTCGCTGCCGATGTGCAATCTCTATTTGCAGGACCGGCGCGGCGATAACACCACGCCGCGCTGGCGCGGGGTGACGCTGCTGCACGAGATGAAGGCGCGCGGCATTGCCGTCGCCGTCGCCTCCGATAATACGCGCGACCCGTTCTACGCCTATGGCGATCTCGACATGCTGGAGGTCTATCGCACGGCGACGCGCATCCTGCATCTCGACCATCCCGTCGCTGACTGGCCGCAAGCGGTGACAGCGACGCCGGCCAAGGTGATGCGGCTCGATGGTTTCGGCACGCTTGCCGCCGGAGGGCCGGCCGATTTCGTCGTCTTCAAGGGGCGAAGCTGGACGGAATTGCTGTCGCGGCCCGAATCGGATCGCATCGTGGTGCGCGACGGCCAGGCGATCGAACGCCAGCTGCCCGATTATGCCGAACTCGATGATCTGATGGTGGAATGATGGATATTGCGGCGCTCAAGCGCGACCTGGACGGCCTCAAGGTCGACGACCATCCGGCGATCGTCCAGCAGAAGAGCCGCGACTTCTACTGGTACAGCCCGGTGCTGAAGCAGCAGCTCGAGCATGTCACCGGCGACCTGATCGTGACGCCGAAAACGGAAGACGAGGTCGTCCGCGTGCTCGCCGCCTGCCACCGGCATGGCGTGCCGGTGACGCCGCGCGGCAGCGGCACCGGCAATTACGGGCAGGCGATGCCCCTGTCCGGCGGCGTCGTGCTCAATCTCGCCGAGATGAACGCGATCAAGGCGATCGCGCCCGGTCGTGTCGTCACCGGTCCCGGCGCCGTGCTCGCCGACATCGACAAGGCGACGCGGGCGCATTCCGGCCAGGAGCTCCGCATGTCGCCGTCGACCTACAACACGGCATCGATCGGCGGCTTCGTCGCCGGCGGCTCCGGCGGTATTGGCTCGATCCGCTGGGGCGGCTTGCGCGACCTCGGCAACGTCATCCGGCTGAGGACCGTGACGATGGAGGCACAGCCCCGCGTCATGGAGCTCACCGGCGAGGACGTGCTGAAAGTGATGCACGCCTACGGCACCAACGGCATCATCACCGAAGTCGAGATGCCGCTAACCGCCAGTTATGACTGGATCGACGTCATCGTCGGCTTCGACGATTTCATGGATGCGGCCGGCTTCGGCAACGATCTCGCCATCCAGGACGGCATCCTGGCGAAGCTGATCACGCCGATAGCAGCACCCATCCCCTACGATTACTTCAAGCGCCACCAGCGGTTTTTCCGGCGCGGCCAAAGCATCGTCGTCCTGATGATCGCGCCGCATGCGATGGATGCCTTCCTCGCCTTCACTGCGCGCAGTAAGGGCGAGATCGTCTTTCGCGCCGATAAGGAGGCCGATCTCAAGGGGCTGCCGCCGGCCTATGAGCTGACCTGGAACCACACCACGCTGCGCGCCATCCGGGTCGACCCGACGATCACCTATCTGCAGACCCGCTACCCGTCGCCGGACCACCTCGGTCACGTCAAGGCGATGGTCGAACGCTTCGGCGACGAGGTGCCGGCGCATCTCGAATTTATCCGCTTCGATGGCGCCATCGGCATCGCCGGATTGCCGCTGGTGCGCTTCACCACGGCGGAGCGGCTGTACGAGATCATCCGCATCCACGAAGACAATGGCTGCTGGATCTTCAACCCGCACCGCTACACGCTGGAAGAAGGCGGCATGAAGCGGACGGATGAAGTGCAACTGGCTTTCAAGCGTGAGACCGACCCGCAAGGGCTGCTCAATCCGGGCAAGATGATCGCCTGGGAAAACCCGGACTATGATTATCGCTCAGGCAAGTCGTTCCTGTTCAAGGGGCTGGAGAAGACGGGTTGAACGTCCTCGTCCTCTACGCTCATCCGGTCGAGACCAGCTTCAATGCCGGCCTGCACCGGACCATCGTCGAGCGCCTGAAGGCCGCCGGCCATGTCGTGGACGACTGCGATCTCTATGCCGAGGGTTTCGATCCCAGGCTGACGCGGGCCGAACGGCTGTCCTATCACGACGAACGCAGCGACGGCGATCCGGCGTCGCCTTATGTCGAGCGCTTGCTGTGGGCCGAGGCGCTGGTGCTGTCATTTCCGGTGTGGAACTTCGGCTATCCGGCCATTCTGAAAGGCTTTTTCGATCGGGTCTTCCTGCCCGGCGTGTCGTTCAAGCTGGTCGACGGCAAGGTGCAGCCGTCGCTGCACAACATTCGCAAGGTGGCGGCGGTCACCACCTATGGCGGCGGCCGGTTCCGCGCCATGCTGATGGGCGACCCACCGCGCAAGCTGGTCAAACGGGTGCTGCGTGCGACGATCAAGCCCGGCGGCTCGGTTTCCTACCTCGCGCATTACTCGATGAACCTGTCGACCGGCGAGACGCGGACGAGGTTCGTGGCGAAGGTCGCGGCCAGGATGGACGCGTTCTGACGCGGGAGGGGATTTTTCCTTCTCCCCTTCTTGTGGGAGAAGGTGGATCGGCGCGTAGCGCCGAGCCGGATGAGGGGTGCTGGAAGAAACGCGGCGTGGAAAGATCGAGGGATGGGTGCGCTAAATTGACGAGGATGGGAGCGCTAATTCTTTCGAGGTAGCGATCCTTCCAACACCCCTCATCCGACCGAGCTTCGCTCGGCCACCTTCTCCCACGAGGGGAGAAGGGAAGGTGCGCTACGCCCGCACCCGCTCCGCTTTCGGATCATACATAGGTTTCAGCGACGCTTCCGCCGCAAAGCGCTCGCCGGCGATCTCGATCTCGTAGGACGACGACAGCACATCCGCCTCGCTCTCACCCTTGCAAGGCACGTAGCCAAGCCCGATTGCGCCGCCGAGATGATGGCCGTAATTGCCCGAGGTGATCGGACCGACGATCTTGCCGTCGCGCAGGATCGCCTCGTTGTGGAAGAGCAGCGGCTCGGGGTCGTTCAGGCGGAACTGCACCAGCCGGCGTGACAGGCCGGTTTCTTTCTTCTTCAGCACCGCATCGCGGCCGAGGAAATAGCTCTTGGCCGTCTTCACGGCGAAGCCAAGGCCGGCCTCCAGCACATTGTCTTCGTCGGTGATGTCGTGGCCGAAATGCCGGAACGCCTTTTCGATGCGGCAGGAGTCCAGCGTGTGCAGGCCGCATAGCTTCAGACCGACATCGGCGCCGGCCTCTTCTATCGCCTCGAAGACGTGGGCGGCCTGATCGGTCGAGACATAAAGCTCCCAGCCGAGCTCGCCGACATAGGTGACGCGGTGGGCGCGGGCCAGGCCCATGCCGATCTCGATCTCCTGAAACGTTCCGAACGGATTGTTGTCATTGGAGAAATCATTCGGGCTGACCTTTTGGATCAGCTTCCTCGAATCCGGGCCCATCAGGCAAAGCACCGCTTCGGCAGCGGTCACATCGGTAATGACGACGAACTCGTCGGCAAGATGTTTTTTCAGCCAGGCCAGATCGCGCTGCAGCGTGGCGCCCGGCACGACGAGGAAGAAGGCTGTTTCGGACAATCGCGAGACGGTCAGATCGCTCTCGATACCGCCGCGCTGGTTGAGCATCTGGGTGTAGACGATCTTGCCCGGCGCCACGTCCATGTCGTTGGCGCAGAGCCTTTGCAGGAAGGCGCAGGCGTCGCGGCCTTCGACGCGGATCTTGCCGAACGAGGTCATGTCGAACAGGCCGACGCCGTTCCGGACCGCCAGATGCTCCTCGCGCTGGTTGTCGAACCAGTTCTGCCGTTTCCACGAATAGCGGTATTCGCGCTCCTGGCCGGGCCTAGCGAACCAGTTGGCGCGCTCCCAGCCGGCGACCTCGCCGAACACCGCGCCGCGCGTCTTCAGGTGCTCGTGCAGCGGCGAACGCCTCACGTTCCGCGAGGTTGCCATCTGCCGGTAAGGAAAATGATCGGCGTAGAGCAGGCCGAGCGTTTCAGAGACGCGCTCCTTGAGATAGCGGCGGTTCTTCTGGAACGGCTGGGCGCGGCGGATGTCGACCTCCCAGAGATCGAACGGCGCCTCGCCGTCATTGATCCATTGCGCCAGCGCCATGCCGGCGCCGCCGGAGGAGACGATGCCGATCGAATTGTAGCCGGTCGCCATCCAGTAGCCGGAAAGCTCCGGCGCCTCGCCGAGATAATAACGGTCGTCGGGGGTAAAACTCTCTGGGCCGTTGAAGAAGGTGTGGATGCCGGCGGTGGCCAGCATCGGCATGCGGTTGACGCCCATTTCGAGGATCGGCTCGAAATGGTCCATGTCCTGCGGCAACTGGTCGAAGCAGAACTCCTCGCTTATGCCGTTCATGCCCCACGGCTTGGCCACCGGCTCGAAAGCGCCGAGCATCATCTTGCCGGCATCTTCCTTGTAGTAGGCGCATTCGTCCGGCACGCGCAACACCGGCAGGCGGGAGAGCCCCGGGATCGGCTCGGTGACGAGATAGAAATGCTCGCAGGCGTGCAGCGGGATGGTGACGCCGTTCTGGGCGCCAAGTTCGCGTGCCCACATGCCGGCGCAGTTGACGACGATATCGGCTTCGATCGTGCCTTGCTCGTCGCCCTGCGCCCAGGAGACGCCGGTGACGCGGCCTGCCTTGGTATGCACCTTGGTCACCTTGACGTTCTCGACGATCGTCGCACCGCGCTGACGTGCGCCCTTGGCCAACGCCATGGCGATGTTGGCGGGGTCGCATTGGCCGTCGAGCGGCAGATGCACGGCGCCGACCGCATCGGATACATTGAGATGCGGATACATCTGCTTGACTTCACCTGGCGAAATCTCGCGCACGTCGACATCGAAGGCACGGGCGAGAGACGCCTGCCGATAGATCTCGTGCTTGCGCTCCTCGGTCAGCGCCACCGTGATCGAGCCAACCTGGCGCATGCCGGTGCCGACATCGGTCTCGGCCTCGAGCTTGACGTAGAGGTCGGCCGAGTATTTCGCCAGCCGCGTCATGTTCTGCGAGCCGCGCAGCTGGCCGATCAGGCCGGCGGCGTGCCATGTCGTGCCCGATGTCAGCTGCTTGCGCTCGAGCAGAACGATGTCGGTCCAGCCGAGCTTGGCCAGATGATAGGCTACCGAGCAGCCGGAGACGCCGCCACCGATGATGACCGCCCTTGCTTTGGGAGGAATGGCCTTGGTCGGTATGGTTTTGGCGGGCGGCGAGTTCATGCGGCTTCGCGGCGGTAGCTGGAGGCGAAGCGGCGCAGGCGCGTGGCAGCCTCCATCAGCACCGGCTCAGGCTGGCAGAGGCTGAAGCGGATGTGGCCGGCTGCAGCTTCGCCGAAGCTCGAGCCGGGCATGACGCCGACCTTCTCCTGGTCGAGGAACGCCCAGGCGAATTTCTCATCGTCCGGCTCGATCGCCGATATGTCGAGCATCACGTACATGCCGCCCTCGGAGCCGCGCACGGTGATGTTGTTCATGCCGCGCATGGCATCGAGAACGACGGCGCGCCTTGCGGCATAGCGCTCGGCGATCTCCTTGACGCCGTAGCCGTTTTCGAGCGCCTCGGCGCAGGCGAGGCTGATGAAGGCCGGCAGGCCGTAGGTCATCACCAGATTGAGGTCGGTCAGCAGCGAGACCATTGGTTCGGGCCCGGTCAGCCAGCCCATGCGCCAGCCGGTCATGCCGTGGCTCTTGGACATCGAATTGATGACCAGCGTACGTTCGGCCATGCCGGGCAGCGAGCGTGGTGAGACGTGCTCGCCGCCACCCAGCGTCCAGTAGACCTCGTCCGACAGCAGCCATAGGTCATGCTCGCGGCAGATCTGCGCCAGCTCTTCCAGGCGCTCGCGCAAATAGACGGCACCGGTCGGGTTGTTCGGCGTGTTGATCAGAATGGCGCGGGTGTTCGGCCGTAGGGCGGCGCGGATCTCGGCGGCGCGCGGCTGAAAGCCATCCTCGGCGGGTGTCTCGACGACGCTGAACGCGGCGCCCGCCGCGCTGAAGGTATTGGGATAGGTGGCGTAATAGGGCGCGACGACGATGGCATGGTCGCCCTGGTCGAGAACAGCTTGAATAGCTGCGTAAAGCGCGGCCTGCCCGCCCGGCGTGGCGATGACCTGGTCGGGGCTGGTCGCAACACCGGTGCAGAGCGTCGAGGCCGCCGCCATCGCCTTGCGCAGCCGCGGAACGCCGGCAAGTGGGGTGTAGTGGTGATTGCTGGCGCGGACCGCCGTCACGCAGGCTTCGATCGTCTCGCTCGGCGTGTCGAAATCATGGTCGCCGACCGACAGCATGATGATGTCCTCGCCGGCCTGCTTGCGCGCCCAGGCAGCGGAATGAACCTCCCAGCCATCCTTGCCCGAAGGCACGATGCCGGAAATGCGCGATGATGGCCTGGGCATTATGCTACTCCCGAAATTTCGTAGCCGGCCTGTTCGAGCCGGTCGCGCAAGGCGGCGATGTGGGCCGGTCCGACTTCGCAGCAGCCGCCGACGATGCCGGCGCCGGCCTCGACCCAGCCGATCGCCTGGCCGGCATAGGCGTCCGGATCGAGGTCGTGGCGGGCGTGCAGCACTTCGACGGTGCCGCCATGCTTGAGCGCCTCGACCGAGGTGAAGCCATTGGCATAGGCGCCGACCGCACCGCCGAGAGCGATCAGTCCGGGCAGCGCTGCAGCGATCGCTTCGGGCCGACAGCAATTGATCAGCCGGGCCGCGACGGGTAGGCCGTCAAGAGCGCCCGACGCCGCCGCAATGGCTTCGCCGCTGCGCAGGCGCGGCATGCCGTGATCCGCGAGCGTCCACGACACCCAGACAGGCTTGCCGCTTTCCGATGCCGCGGTGACGGCGGCGCGCGCCTCTTCGGCCGACGCCATGGTTTCGCACAGAAACAGATCGACGCCGTCCGCCTGCTCGGCAACTATACGGCGATAGATGTCGAGCGTATCCTGGAAGGATATCGTCAGCGCCGGCGCATAGCTGCCGAACAGCGGCGATAGGCAGCCGGCGATCGCCGCGTCGCCGGTCTGGTCGCGTGCTTGCCTTGCCAGTTCGATGCCGCGCTTCTGCAAAGGCTTGAACAGCTCTTCCGCGCCCTCGCGCGCCAGCCGCTCCGGCGTTGCGGAATAAGTGTTGATGGTGATGACGCGGGCTCCGGCGCGGATGAATTCCGCATGCAGGTCGCGCACCAGATCCGGTTCGTCGATCAGCACCCTGGCCGACCAGAGCGGCGTCGGCTCGGAGCTGCTGCGGCGGACCAGCTCCTGGCCCATGCCGCCATCGGTGAGGATGACTTTCTTCATGCTTTGAGCCTCTCGTTCTTCGGATCCCATAACGGCTCATCCTTCTGCACGATCGCCCGAAAACGTTCGCCGAAGATCTCGACCTCGACCGCGGTTCCCGGCTCGGTGAGGTCGGCGCGCAGCATGCCGAGCGCGATCGACTTGTCGATGCGATGACCCCAGCCGCCGGATGTCGTCTCGCCGACGATCCGGCCGTCATGCCAAAGCGTCGACATGTAAGGTGTGTCGCAGTCGCCGGGATTTTCGACGACCAGCGTGACGAAGCGTTTCTTGACGCCTTGCTGCTTTTCGCTCTGCAACGCCGCCTTACCGCGGAAGTCGGGCTTGTCCCATCTGACGAAGCGCTCCAGCCCGCCCTGCAGGATCGAGTAGTCGGTCGACAGATCGCCCTTCCACGTACAGTAGCCTTTTTCGAGCCGCAGCGAATCCAGCGCGTACATGCCGAATGGTTTCAGGCCGTGCCTCTGGCCGGCCGCCCAGACAGCGTCGAAGATGACTGCGGTATCGTCGACCTTGCTGTGGATTTCCCAGCCGAGCTCGCCAGCGAAGGATACGCGCACCAGCTTGGCCCAGCGCCCGGCGATCGATGTTTCCTGATGCGTCAGCCAGGGCAGGGTGAGGTCGGCCGCGCAGAGTTCGGCGAGGATGTTTCGCGAGTTGGGTCCGGCGAGGATCTGGGTCGAATACTCTTCTGTCCGGTCAGTCAACTTGAACGTCGCGTCCTTCGGCATGCGCGATTTCAGCCATTCGAAATCGTGCCACTGCGCCACCGCGGCGGTGATCAGCGTCATGTGATCTTCGTCGTGACGCACCACCGACATCTCGGTGACGACGCGGCCCTTGTCGTCGGCAAAGTAGACGAGGCCGATGCGGCCGGGTTTCGGCACCAGGCCTGTCACCTGGAGGCTCAGCCATTCGGCGGCACCCGGACCGTCTAGATTGAACCGGGAAAATCCCGGCAGGTCCAGAATGCCGGCGGCATCGCGGACGGCGAGGCATTCCTCGCGCACACGATGCTGCCAGGGGCCGTCACGGCGGAAGGTCAGCGTGGATTCTTCGGAGATGTCGTCGCCTGGCTTCGCATACCAGGTGGCGCGTTCCCAGCCATTATAGGCGTCGAACCGGGCGCCGAACGACTTGATGCGGCCGTGGAGCGGCGACAGCTTGCGGTCGCGCCCAGCCGGCCAGGCGTGGCGCGGGAATTGGATGGCATACTCGTTGCCGTAGATCTCCATGCCCTTGGCGACGCAGTAATCCGGCGCCGACGCAAAGGCGGTGAAACGGCGTGGATCGCAGGACCACATGTCCCATTCGGTCTGGCCCTCGGTCACCCACTCGGCCAGCACTTTGCCGGCGCCGCCGCCCTGGGCGATGCCGAAGGTGAAGACGCAGGCCTCGAAGGCGTTGGGCACGCCGGGCATCGGGCCGATCAGCGGGTTGCCGTCCGGCGCATAGGGGATCGGCCCGTTGATGACCTTGGACAGCCCGGCGGTGCCGAGGATCGGCACGCGGGCGACGGCATCGGCCAGGTAATGTTCCAGCCGGTCGAGGTCGTCGGGAAACAGCTGGAACGAAAAGTCGTCCGGCATCGGGTCGTTGTGGCCGACCCAATGGGCGCGGCAATTGCGCTCATAGGGGCCGAGGTTCATGCCGTTCTTTTCCTGGCGCAGATAATAGGACGTATCGACGTCGCGCAGCAGCGGCAGCTTCTTGCCTTGTTCCTTCGACCACGCCGCCAGTTCGGGGATTTCCTCAAACAGGATGTATTGATGGCTCATCACCATCATCGGCACCTCGCGGCCGAACATCCTGCCGACTTCGGCGGCGCGGTAGCCGGCGGCGTTGACGACGATCTCGCAGCGAATCTCGCCTTGCGGCGTCTCGACCACCCACTCGTCGTTCTCGCGGCGCACGCCGGTGACCGGGCAGAAGCGGATGATCTTCGCACCCATGTCGCGCGCCCCCTTGGCCAGCGCCTGGGTCAATTGCGCCGGGTCGATGTCGCCGTCGCTCGGATCGTAGAGCGCGCCCTTCAGCTCATGCGTTTCGATGAAGGGGTAGCGGCGCTTGATCTCGTCGGGGCCGACGACATTGATGTCCATGCCCTGATAGCGGCCCATGCCCTTGGCGCGCTGGAATTCCTGCATACGCTCGATCGTATGGGCGAGCCTGAGCGAGCCGGTGACATGATAGTTCATGGGATAGCCGACCTCGTCGGCCAACCGGCGATAGAGCTCGGTCGAATAGCGCTGCATGTTCATCAGCGACCATGACGAGGAGAACGTCGGCACGTTGCCGGCGGCATGCCAGGTCGAGCCGGAAGTCAGCTCGTTCTTCTCCAGAAGCACGCAGTCGGTCCAGCCCGCCTNAGCCCGCCTTGGCGAGATGATAGAGCGAGGAGGCGCCGACGGCACCGCCTCCGATGATCACCACGCGTGCCGTGGTCGGCAAACTGGCCATGTTCTTCTCCAGATCAATAGACGGGCGGCGAAACCACCCAGATCACCACAGCCGCTTCCGCTCCAGGATTGCGCCAGCGGAACGGCTTGCCCTCAAAGCGGAAGGAGTCGCCTGCTCCAAGCCGGTGCCAGACGCCGGCGATTTCGATGTCGAAGCTGCCGGACGCGACGTAGCCGGCTTCCTCGGTCGGCCGGCGGGCCT
This sequence comes from Mesorhizobium sp. LSHC420B00, assembly GCF_000503055.1. Taxonomy (GTDB): domain Bacteria; phylum Pseudomonadota; class Alphaproteobacteria; order Rhizobiales; family Rhizobiaceae; genus Mesorhizobium. The sequence goes on from NZ_AYVY01000013.1 coordinate 17,986, forward strand.
CGGTCTTCAGCTCGGCACCGGGGGCGAAGACCGAACGCAGCATCTCGAAGCTACCGCCGAGATCCGGCGACAGAAGCTCCTCCACCAGGCCGGAATCGCTTGTGCCAAGGGTGCGCCGGTTGCCGGCGCGCACGACCACGCCGCGTTCGGTCTCGACAGGCACGTCATGGCTGAAGAACAGGCTGACCGGCACGCCGAACAATTCGGCGAAGGCCCTGAGATCGCCGAGCGACGGGATCGACAGGCCGCGCTCGACCTGACTGACCCAGCCGACGGAACGGCCGAGCTTCAGCCCGATTTCGGCAAGCGTCAGGCCGCGCGCCTTGCGCAACGCGCGAATGTCGCCGGCCAGCAGCCGTTCGCCGTTATCTTGTTCCGGTGTTGCGGCGGTTGAGGGCAAAGCCATCCCTGTCTCGATGAAAAATTCCCAGCAAATTTCATGTGACCGCAGGTCTGTGAAAAAATCAAGATGATTTTCATGAACCCACAAGATTTACTTGCGCCATTTTGACGGTTCAGGCAAAGGCTCGGCACACGAGCGGCGAGTGGGGCGTCCGGTCGAGGCGGATAGGGCGTCGAGCGTTCATAGAAACTCGCAAGGATGCTCCATCACTTCTAGTCGGCGCATGATCCTTTCCGGAAAAGCCGGGTTCCAGGATTATGCGCAAAGGGACGGCCCATGCTGGAAAACAACTCCCGGATTGCGGCGGCGATCGTCGATGACGCGATCACCTCGCGCAGGTCCGTACGCGCCTTCTTGCCCGACATGGTCGACGACGACACCATCCGCGATATTCTCGCCGTTGCTGCGCGCGCGCCCTCGGGCACCAACATGCAGCCCTGGAAGGTCTATGTGACCAAGGGCGAGGTCAAGCAGCGCATCACCGACGCCATCCTCAGCTCGGGCATCCGCGCCGAAAAGGCCGAGTGGGACGAGTACCGCTACTATCCCGACCAGTTCTTCGAACCCTATCTGACGCGACGGCGGGCCAACGGCTTCGGCCTCTACGGCGTGCTCGGCATCGGCCGGCGCGAGGTCGACAGGATGCGTGCGCAACACGACCGCAATTTCGTCTTCTTCGATGCGCCGGTCGGCTTGATCTTCACCGTCGACCGGCGGCTGAACAAGGGGTCGTGGATCGACTACGGCATGTTCCTGCAGAACATCATGGTCGCGGCGCGGGGCAGGGGCCTACACACCTGCCCGCAGGCCGCCTTCGCGCCCTATCACCGGCAGATCAGGCCCGTGCTCGACATTCCCGACGAGGAGATCGTCGTGTGCGGCATGGCGCTCGGCCACGAGGATACGTCCAAGCCTGAAAATGCCTTCCGCACCGATCGCGCGCCGCTGGAAGAGTGGGTGACGTTCGCCGAGTAAGGTGAAGACGCGCCGTCTAGCTACTGCACTTCGTAGCCGACTTCCTCGCTGGCGTGGCAGAGTGCCTTCCAGAACGAGCGTGCGAACGAGCGGAACACATAGATGTCGAACTGATCGGCGCCGGTGCGCTGGATCTGGGCGAAGACGTCGTGATGCATGGTTGAGCGGCCGGCGCCGATCGGGAAGGCCGGCAGCGCGAAGTCGATGGCGAAGAATTTTGCCAGGACCCACTCGGCCTTTGGCCCGGCGATACGGATCGCGGTGCGGCCGTGCGAAAGGTCGGTCACCGTACCGATGGACGGAGTGACGACGTCGGCAAAGGCCGATGCCAATCCCTCGGCCTCATCGACCATTGTGAACTTTCCCGGCGCAAAGCCGAACACCGACCTGACGCCGTCCGTGACACCGCCGCCGGCGCCGTCGGGCAAAGCCAGGCCGGTAACAGTGCGGATGCCGGCCATCAACGCCTTCTCCTGGCCGGGCCAGGCGGCGAGCTGCAGGATCGAACCCGGCCTGGTTTCGGAGAGGATGATTTCGACACCGTGCTCGAAATTGCCATGCGAGCCTGGATGCAGCACCGGCTCAAGCGGTGATTGGCGCTCAACCATGCATGCGGCTCCCGTCCGGATCGAAGAAATGGTTGGAGACGATCTCGACCGGCCCGAACCGGTTGCGCAACGGGTCGGAGACATAAGCGCGCGTGCCGCGCCGCGCCTTGCCGCCCTTGACCAAGGCAAGCGCTATATATTTGCCGAGCGCCGGCGAATAGCAGCAAGCGGTGATGTGACCGAGCGAGCCGTGCGGATTGGCTTCGTCAAGCTCCTCGACGATGTGTGCGCCGCCGTTTAGCGGCTGGTTGTCGAGCGAAACAATACCGACGAGTTCCAGGCGGTCGGGCGCGATCAGCCCCTCGCGATCCATCATCGCCGAACCGATAAACGGCTTCTTCTTCGACAGCATCCAGTCGAGATGCAGGTCGCGCCCCGTGGTACGACCGTCGATCTCGGCGCCGGTGACGTGGCCCTTCTCGATGCGCAGGGTGCCCAGCGCCTCCAGTCCGTAGGTCACCAGCCCGAACGGCTTGCCGGCTTCGATCAGCGCCTCCCAGACATGGGTGCCGTAACCGGCGCCGGAATAGACCTCGAAGGCCATTTCGCCGGAGAAGGACAGCCGGCAGATCATCACCGGCACGCCGGCGATTTCGCCGTGGACGATGCCCATGAAGGGCAGGGCGGCATTGTCGACAGCGGTGCCGCTGACGCAAGCAGCCAATATCTGCCTGGCGTTCGGCCCGCCGATGGCGGCACCGGCCCATTGGTCGGTGACCGAGGTGACGTGGACCTTCAGCTCCGGCCAGATCACGTCGAGAAAATACTCCAGATGCTGCATTACCTTGCCGGCATTGGCGGTGGTGGTGGTCATCAGGAAATCCTGCTCGCCAAGCCGCCAGGTGGTGCCGTCGTCGAAGGCGAGGCCGTCCTCGCGCAGCATTAGCCCATAACGCGCCTTGCCGACGGCCAGCGTCGAAAACATGTTGGTGTAGACGCGGTCGAGGAATTCCGCCGCGTCCGGGCCTTGCACCGCGATCTTGCCCAGTGTCGAGACGTCGACAATGCCGGCGCTCTCGCGCGTGGCTCTCGCCTCGCGCACATAGGCCTGCTCGATCGTTTCACCGGGATGGCCGTAGATCATCGGCCGGTACCAGAGGCCGGCCGAATACATGGTGGCGCCGTTGGCGACGTGCCAGTCATGCATCGGCGTCAGCCGCTCGGGCTTCAGATCGCCGAAGCGTTCGGCGGCAAGCGAGCCGATCGACACCGCCGAAAAAGGCGGACGAAAGCGCGTCGTGCCGACCTGCGGGATCGGCTTGCCCAGCGCCTCGGCCATGATGGCGAGGCCTGGTATGTTGGAACTCTTGCCCTGGTCGGTCGCCATGCCGAGCGTGGTGTAGCGCTTCAGATGCTCGACCGAGACGAAGCCTTCGCGATGCGCCAGCCGCACGTCGTCGGCCGTCACGTCATGCTGGAAGTCGACGAAGCTTTTTCCTGCGGCCTTGATCTCGAACACCGGTGCCGGATCGGGATCGCCAGGTGCTGCCCCGACGGCAGGCAAGGCCGCCGGCGTGGCTGTTGCGCCCGCAGCGGAAAGGCCGGCGGCGCGACCTTCGGCGATCGCCTCGGCGGTGGAGAAACTGCCGGTGAAGGCGCCGGCGCCGATCCATTGCCGTGTTGTCGGTTTCGGCGGCAGGAACGCTTGTAACGCTTCGTTCCATTCCGCTTTGGCTCCGGCCTGGCTGGCCAGATGGATGGTCGGCGACCAGCCGCCCGACATCAGCAGGCAATCGGCGTGGATGCTGCGCGCATCGCCGGAAAGCGCACCACTGGCCATGTCGAAGCGCTGCACCTTGAAGCCGGAAAGCGCCTTGCCGCCCTCGGTGGCTATCACCGCGTGGCCAGAAAAGATCTCGGCTTCGGTCTCGCCGGCCAGCTTGCGCATTTCGCTCGAAAGCTCCGGGCGCGCGTCGACGATGGCGACGACCGCGGCACCGGCCTTCTTCAACGCCAGTGCTGCGCGATAGGCGCTGTCATTGTTGGTGAACAGCGCGACCCTGTGACCCGGCAGCACGCCATATTCATTGGCATAGCGCTCGGCCGCATGCGCCAGCATCACGCCTGGCCGATCATTGCCAGGAAAGACCAAGGGACGCTCCAGGGAGCCGGTGGCCAGCACCACCGATTTGGCGCGGATGGTCCAGTAGCGATGGCGCGGCTCGCCTTTGTCCGGCGTTTCCTTATGGTCGGTGACGCGTTCGATCGCGGCAAGCGTGTTGCCGTCGTAATAGCCCCAGACGGTGGTGCGCGGCAGCAGGCGAACATTGTCATGGCCTTCAAGCTGGCCGGCGGCGCGCGCCGCCCAATCGGCGGCCGGCATGCCATCGATCGTCTCGCCCGACCAATTGGCCGAGCCGCCGAAATGCGGCTCGAGCTCGGCCAGGATGACGCGTGCACCCTGATCGGCGGCCGCCCTGGCGGCCATCAGCCCGGCCGGGCCGGAACCGACTACCAGCACGTCGCAAAACGCGTTCATGCGTTCGTAGCGCGCCGTATCGGGAGCCGTGCCTGCCTTGCCCAGGCCGGCGGCACGGCGGATGAAATGCTCGCAGAACATCCAGAAGCGCGTGCCCTTCAGCGGACCGACCACGGGTCCCATGAAGGTCTTGTAGTAGAAGCCGGCCGACAAAAGCTTGCCGCCGAGCTGGTTGATGGCATTGACGTCCCAGGCAAGCGAGGGGAAGCGGTTCTGGCTCATTGCGGCCAGCCCGTCATAGATCTCGACCATGGTGGCGGGAATGTTCGGCTCGCGAACCTCGCCCCTCAACACAGTCACGAGCGCGTTTGGCTCCTCGACGCCGGCAGTCAGCACGCCGCGCGGGCGGTGATATTTGAACGAACGCCCAAACAGGGTGACGCCGTTGGCCAGCAGCGCCGAAGCCAGCGTGTCGCCGGCATGGCCGGTATAAGGCGCGCCGTCGAAGGTGAAGCGGATGGTCCGCAGCCGGTCGATGCGGCCGCCGGTCTCGGTACGGCGCGGGCTCATGACTTGTCCTCGGCCCTGTGCCGCGCAACCGAGTTGTGGTCGCCGCGCGCGAAGGCAGTGCTGGAGATCTCGTGCGTCAGCGTGTTGCGCACCACCCTGAGATGGGCGCGGCAGCCGCCGGAATGCTGCCAGATCTCATTGTGGTCGCCGGCGGGGTTCAGCCGGTCGTAGACATAAGCGTTCCAGGCGTCGAGGTTTTGCGACGCGGGCTGTGGGCGCTGGCGATTGCCGTCGCCCTGATAGGTGAATTCGATAACGTCGCGCGGGCCGCAATAGGGGCAGGTGATGAGCATGGATCTCTTAAACTTCTCGTTTGACCATGATCTTGTCCGAAAACCGGTTTCCACTTTTCGCTGACGCGGACCTGCGGTTCGGGATCATGGCCTAATGCAGCCGGGGCGTGGCGCCCTGGCCCTTGTCGTCGATCACCATGCCACGGTAAAAGCGGTCGAGCGTGAAGGCCGCGTTGAGATCGTGCGGCTCGTCCTTGGCAATGGTCCAGGCAAAGCACCAGCCGGAAGCCGGCGTCGCCTTGAAGCCGCCATAGCACCAGCCGCAGTTGAGATACATGCCCGGCAGCGGACCGGTGGTGATGATTGGCGAGCCGTCCATCGACATGTCGCAGACGCCGCCCCATGAGCGCAGCATGCGGACGCGGGCGAGCCCCGGGAACAGCGCCAGCATCTCGCTCATCACCTCATCGACGATCGGCAGGCTGCCGCGCTGGGCGTAGCTGTTGTAGCCGTCGAGGTCGCCGCCATAGACAAGGCCGCCCTTGTCCGATTGCGACATATAGAAATGGCCCATGCCGAAGGTCAGGACCGTATCGATAAACGGTTTCAGCGATTCCGTAACGAAGGCCTGCAGCACGTGGCTCTCGATCGGCATTGTCTCGATGCCGGCAAGCCGCATGACCCGCCCGGTGCTGCCGGCCACCGCGACCGCTACCTTTTTAGCGCGGATTTCGCCGCGGGTCGTCGTGACGCCGGTGATGCGGTCGCCGTCGCGCAGGAAGCCGGTGACCTCGCAGTTTTCGACGATGTCGACGCCGCGGCGATCTGCGCCACGCGCATATCCCCAGGCGACCGCATCGTGGCGGGCGGTGCCGGCGCGTCGCTGCATCAGGCCGCCGACGATCGGGAAACGCGCCGTGGCGGAGACGTCCAGCGCCGGCACCAGGCGGGCGATCTCCGCCGTGGTCATCAGTTCCGCGTCGACGCCGAGATGGCGCATGGCGTTGCCGCGCCGGGCATAGTCGTCGAGCTGAGCAGGTGTGTGGGCGAGGTTCAGGCAGCCGCGCTGCGAGAACATGACGTTATAGTTGAGGTCATGCGACAGGTTCTCCCACAGCTTCATCGAATGTTCGTAGAAGCGCGTGTTGGCGGGCAGCAGGTAGTTGGAGCGGACGGCCGTCGTGTTGCGGCCGACATTGCCGGAACCGAGCCAGCCCTTCTCCAGCACCGCGACATTGGTGATGCCGTGCTCCTTGGCGAGATAGTAAGCGGTCGACAGGCCATGGCCGCCGCCGCCGATGACGATGACATCGTAGGACGCCTTCGGGTCGGGCTTGCGCCAGGCCGGCCTCCAGTCCTTGTTTCCGGTCAGCGCGTTCTTGAGAAGCGAAAAGGCCGAATATTCCGCCATTCTTATTGTCATCCATTTCAGGCTTGGCGGCAGACTATAGAGCAGGCGGCCAACGCAAAGCCAAGATTGCGCCATCGCTTTTCGACTCCCCGACTTCGATTGGATATGGCCGACTTCGAAAGCGGGCCGTCAGGGACGGCTTGCCCCCAGATATGTCGGTCTTTATCAAGAGCGGGCCTTTAGAACGCCTTATCGCCCGTGAGTCGCCAGACAATCATGTTTTTCCGACTGCTCCGCTTCGTTCTGGTCCTGATGCTTGTCGCCTCGGCGCCGCTTTCGTTGCGAGCGGTGGCGCAAGGGCTTGGCCAGGCGCCCGCGGGACTGGTCAGTGATCAGCAGAAAATCCTCCAGGACCTGACGACGAAGACCGACAATCTCGAAACGAAGTTCCAGCAGGACGGCGACGATGACGCCAGCCTTGTCGATATTCGGCTGCAGCTGGAAGAAATGTCGCGTGCCTCGCTCAACAGCGCGCTCGCTTTCCGGCCGCGGCTGAGCGAGATCAACAGCCGGCTAGAGCAGCTAGGCCCGCCGCCGGCCGCGGGCCAGCCGGCCGAGCCCGATATCGTGACCGGCGAACGCCAGGCGCTGGCCTCCGAAAAAGCCGAGATCAATGCCGTCATCGCCACGGCGCAAAACCTGTCGATCCGCATCAGCGGGCTGATCGAGAAGATCGGCAATATGCGCAGCGAGCTTTTCCGCAACCAGCTCACCAAGCGCTACGTGCTGTCCGATGCATTGAGCCCGGAGGTCATTTCCGATGCCAACAACGAATTTACCAGTTTCTACAAGGCGGTGTCGTCCTGGCTGAGCTTTGCCTTCAAGTTCAAGTTCCAGGCCGTTCTTGCCGCGGCCTTGATGGCGCTTGCCTTGGCCGCCGTGCTTTTCGTCGGCGGGCGGCGCCTGTTCGGCCGTGTGTTCGAAGCGGACCCCTCGGTGGAGGATCCCTCCTATCTCAGCCGGCTGTCGGTGGCGTTCTGGTCGACATTGCTGCCGACGCTGGCAGTCGGCGTCTTCCTTGCCTCGACCATTTTCTTTTTCAATTATTACAACGTCTTGCGCGGCGATATCGGCATCTTCCTGAATGCGCTGGCTGCCGTTGTCGCGGGTGTGTTCTGCGTCAACCGGCTGACCAATGCGGCGCTTGAGCCGCGACTGCCGAACTGGCGTCTGATCCCTGTCGAAACCGGCCCGGCGCGCTGGCTGGTGCGGCTGACGACGGCCATGGCCGTCGCCATCGGCATCAATTATTTCCTGTCGGTCGTGAACGACAAGATGGGCTCGCCGCTGTCGCTGACCATCGCCAGAAGCTTTGTCGCCACCATCATCGTCGGCGTCATCCTGATCCTGATGGGCCTGCTGAAGCCGTTCAAGGCCGCCGACGGGATCTGGCGGCCGTGGCCGGCGTGGCTGCGTTACACCGCCGTGGCGCTGGGGCTGTTCACCATCGCGTCGGCGCTGTTCGGCTATATCGGCCTTGCCATGTTCGTCTCGGTGCAGGTCGTGATCACCGGCACCATCCTGGTCACCGCCTATATCGGCTTCCTGTCGGCGCGGGCGATCGGCGAGGAAGGCGGCTTCGCCAATAGCTCGATCGGCCGTTGGCTATCCGCCAATTCAAGCTATGAGCCGACCGCGCTCGACCAGCTCGGCCTGGTCGTCAGCGTCGCCATCAACGTGATGATCGTGCTGGTGTTCCTGCCGCTGATCCTGTTGACGTGGGGCTTCCAGCCCGGCGACATCCAGGCTTGGGCCTACAAGCTGGCAACGGGGCGGACCATCGGCTCGGTGACGATCTCGATCACCGGCATCCTCTCAGGCGTCGTTGTCTTCATCATCGGCTATTTCCTGACGCGCTGGTTCCAGGGATGGCTGGACGGCTCGGTGATGGCGCGCGGCCGCGTCGACACCGGCGTGCGCAATTCGATCCGGCTGGCGGTCGGCTATGCCGGCGTCGCCGTCGCGGCACTGGTCGGCATCTCGGCCGCCGGCATCGACCTCTCCAGCCTCGCGCTGGTCGCCGGTGCGCTGTCCCTCGGCATCGGCTTCGGCCTGCAGAATGTCGTCTCGAACTTCGTCTCGGGCCTGATCCTGTTGGCCGAGCGGCCGTTCAAGGTCGGCGACTGGATCGTCGCCGGCGACATCAGCGGCACTGTCAAGAAGATCAGCGTGCGCGCCACCGAGATCGAGACGTTCCAACGGCAATCGGTGATCCTGCCCAATTCAAACCTGATCAACAATGCGGTCGGCAACTGGACGCACCGCAACAAGCTCGGCCGCGTCGACATCAAGGTCGGCGTTGCCTATGGTAGCGACGTCAAGCACGTGCATGGCGTCCTTTTGGAGATCGCACGCAGCCATCCGCTGGTGCTGAAGAACCCGGAACCCTTTGTGCTGTTTTCCAATTTCGGCCCGGCCGCGCTCGAATTCGAGATTCGCGTGTTCCTGGCAGACGTTCTTAGTGGCAATATCGTCCAGAACGACATCCGCTTTGCAATCTTCGATGTGTTCGCCGACCAGCATATCGAAATTCCGTCGGCGCCGCGCGCCGTCGTCGAGACCAAAAAGCACGAGGCGTGGCCGATCGACGACGACAAGATCGAAGTCGAATTCGCCGAGCGAGAGCAAGCAAAAGCACTGGCAGTGGCGGAGGCGAAACGTCTCGCCAAGTCGGGACGCAAGGTGCGGAAGCCTGATCCTGACTAGCTGTTTGGAGCTTGCCTTCAAGCCTTCGGAAACCAATTGCGGCATGAATGCGGCATTCAGTTGCCGTTCAGCTTGCATTGCATATAAGCTCACCTGCAAACGGCGAGAATGCCTTGCAAAATGCAACAGAGGCGGTGGCAACACCGATACTGCAAAATGTGGAAGTCTCTCGTCGCCGCCATCGCTTTTCTGGCCGTGGGCGGTTCGGCCCATGCCGCCAGCGCGGTCAACAAGGACGCTGAGACCCGCACGCTGATCGTGACCGAAGGCGGCGGCAAGACCGAGCTGGCGCTGGCCGCCGGCGAAACCGTGGAATTTTGCCCGAGCGGCTGTTTTGTTACCTTGCCGAATGGCGACCTCGAGGCGCTGACCGGTTCGGAGACCATTGAGATCTCGGGCGGCGTCGCGCGCATCAAGTAAAGTCGACGCCATGATTTTTTGAAGGCCGGGCAAACGCCCGGCCTTTTATTTGCTTCCGGTAATCGGCGATGAAGGTATGCACTTTTCTTCGAAGCTGCGCAGGACGGGCTCTAGCAGCGCCTTCGTACTGAGCAGGGCGAAGGCGTAGGTCTAACTGCATTCGACGGGCTGGTGGCGCGGGCTTTTTTGGCGATGTCGCAAACAGGCTGCAAGCGCGGCGCGGCGCCGCCCTATAGTCTGGCGCAATAGCATCTTGGAGTCGCGGGCAATGGCAGGGTTTCCGGAAAAGGCGAAGGTCGTCATCGTCGGGCTTGGCGGCATCGTCGGCGCATCGGTCGCCCATCACCTGATCGAGCGCGGATGGGACGATATTGTCGGCATCGACAAATCAGGCATCCCGACGGATATCGGCTCGACGGCGCATGCCTCCGACTTCTGCTACACGACCAGCCACGATTTCCTGTCGTGCTGGACGACGCTCTATTCCATCGATTTCTACGAAAAGATGGGCCATTACGCGCGCATCGGCGGCCTCGAGGTCGCCCGCGTCGGCGACGACGCCCGCATGGCGGAGATCAAGCGCAAGATCGCCTCGGCGAAGGCCTTCGGCACACGCGCCCGCCTGATCGATCCCGCCGAGATCAAGGAAAAATTCCCGCTGATCGAAGAACAGATGGTACAGGGCGGCCTGTGGGATCCCGACGCCGGCCTCGTCATCCCGCGCTCGCAGACGGTCGCCGGCAAGCTGGTCGACCAGGCGGAAGCCTCCGGCAAAGTCAGGGCGTTTGCCAATACCTCCGCCAAGTCGCTCGTCATCGAGAACGGCCGCATCAAGGCCGTGGTGACCGACCGCGGCACTATCGAAGCCGACTATGTCGTGGTCTGCACCGGAATCTGGGGACGGCTTATTGCGGAAATGGCGGGCGAGGACCTGCCCGTGATGCCGATCGACCATCCGCTTACCTTCTTCGGGCCGTACACCGAGTTCGCCGGCACCGGCAAGGAGATCGGCTGGCCGCTGCTGCGCGACCAGGGCAACTCGGCTTACATGCGCGATACCGGCGATCCCAAGACGGCCGAAGGCGGGCAGATCGAGTGGGGCTACTACGAAGAGACCAATCCGCGCCTTTGCCATCCGCGCGACATTCTCGAGAAAAACGAGGCACGGCTTTCGCCGTCGCAGCGCGATCTCGACATGGAGCAGATCATGGCGCCGCTCGAGCGCGCCATGGAACTGACGCCGATCCTGGGCGAGTTGGGCTACAATGAGAGCCATTCCTTCAACGGCCTGCTGCAGGTGACGGCGGACGGCGGCCCGTCGATGGGCGAAAGCCAGAAGGTCAGGGGTCTCTGGTATGCCGTTGCCATCTGGGTCAAGGATGGCCCGGGCATGGGCAAGCTCATCGCCGACTGGATGACGGACGGCCGCACGGCGATCGACCACCACGCCATCGACTATTCGCGCTTCTATCCGCACCAGACGAAAGAGCAGTTCATCTGGGACCGCTGCACCGAAACGGCGATGAAGGTCTACAACCCGGCGGTGCATCCGCGCGAACCCTTCTCCAAGGCCCGCAATGTCCGCCGCTCGCCCTTCTGGGAGCGCGAGAAGGAACTCGGCGGCTATTTCATGGAGCTCGGCGGCTGGGAACGCGCCCATGGCTACGCCGCCAACGAGCATTTGCTCGAGAAATACGGCAACCGGGTGCCGATGCGTCAAAACGAGTGGGACAACCGCCATTTCTGGCGCGTCTCGAATGCCGAGCATCTCGCCATGAGCGAGGATTGCGGCATCGTCAACCTGTCGCATTTCGCCATGTACGACGTCGAAGGCCCCGATCACGTCGCGCTGATGGAATGGCTGTGCGCGGCAAAGATCGGCGGCGACGGCAATATCGGCAAGGGCATCTATACCCATTTCCTCGATGAGGAAGGCATGGTGCGCGCCGACCTGACCGTCATCCGCATGGCCGACCGCTGCCGCGTGATCGACGGCGCCGATGCCGGACCGCGCGACTTCCAGTACATGCGCCGGACGGCAGAAGACAAAGGCTTCGACGTTACCGTCACCGACGTGACCGAGAAGTACGTGACCGTCGGCATCTGGGGTCCGAATGCGCGGGCGGCATTGAGCAAGGTCGTGGAAAATCCCGACGGACTGACGCCGGAGAATTTTCCCTTTGCCGCCATCAAGCCTGTCAGGATCGCCGGCAAGGACGTGACCGCCTTCCGCATCTCCTATGTCGGCGAGCAAGGCTGGGAACTGCATATGCGCTACGAGGACGGCCTGGCCGTCTGGGACGCCCTGCGGTCGACCGGCGTAATGGCCTTTGGCGTCGAGACCTATGCCAACAGCCGCCGCATGGAGAAGAGCCTGCGCCTGCAGAACGCGGATCTCTTGACCGAGTACAATCTGCTGGAGGCTGATCTTGCCCGGCCGAAGGTCAAGGAGGCCGATTTCTGCGGCAAGGCAAAGCATCTGGAATATCGCGCCCGGGCGCATCAGCCGGCCATGCTTTGCACCCTTGTGATGACGGACAATACCGATTCCAACGGCGTTCCCCGCTATCCGGTCGGCACGATGCCAGTGATGGACCCGCAAACCGGTGAGACGCTGGTCGACGAGCTCGGCCGTCGGTCGTTCACGACCTCGGTGGCCTATGGTCCGACCCTCGGCAAGAATATCGCGCTCGCCTACCTGCCCTGGGCTTATTGCCAGGAGAGCCGCAAGTTGAGCGTCGAATATTTCGGCGAGAAATACCCGGTCGAAGTGGCCGCCGTCGGCTACAGGCCGCTCTACGACCCGGAGAACCTCAATCCGCGCAGCTGAACTTAGAGACGTGCTCGCAAAAACGTGACTGGAACAGCCGCGCTCTCGGCCGGGCTTTCCTCTTTGTCGGTCGTCGATTTTAGCTTACCGTGCGGCATGTCTGCTTTTGCCTGTGCAAGACATCTCGTCTCGGGTGCCGCCGCGCTGGCGTCGGTGCTATGGCCGGCGGCAATCTCCCGCGCCGCCGAGCCGGTTGACGTCGAACTGGTGCTGGCAGTCGACGTGTCCTTGTCCATGTCGCCCGACGAGCTCGAAATCCAGCGCCACGGCTATGCGGCGGCGCTGACGCACGACGACGTGCTGCAGGCAATCGGCGACGGCGCTCACGGCAAGATTGCCGTCACCTACGTCGAATGGGCAGGCGCGACCTGGCAGCAGGTCGTTGTGCCGTGGACGGTAATCGCCAACCGTGCCGACGCCGAGCGGCTGGCAGCGCAGCTTTCCGCTCATCCGCCGGCCAGTGCCAGGCGCACCTCCATCTCCGGCGCGCTGGAATTCGCCAGCGATCTGTTCGCCGAAAGCGGCTTCCAGGGCGTCAAGCGGGTGATCGACATTTCGGGCGACGGCCCCAACAACCAGGGCGCACCTGTCGACATCACCCGCGACGCCGTGATCAAGCAGGGCATCACTGTCAACGGCCTGCCGCTGATGACCAAGGGCGGCGGGTTCAGCAGCGCTTACGATGTCAACAATCTCGACCGTTACTACAGCGATTGCGTCATCGGTGGGCCGGGTTCCTTCATGATCCCGGTCAATGACTGGACGCAGTTTCCGGAGGCCATCCGCCGCAAGCTGGTGCTTGAGCTTGCCGGTCCGGCCTCGCCGCAGCGAGCGGCGGAAGAGGCGGCGCATCCGCCATTGGTCTTGGCACAGGACAGCCCCGTCACCGACTGCCTGGTCGGCGAAAAAATGTGGCGCGACCGCAGCTGGATGTACAACACGCGCTAATGGCGAAGTTTGCTGCCGGCGGTGAGATACCGCAGTGCAGCATCGGCTTCATTGACAAGCCTGCGGGCGTCTGTGACACAATTCCGATCCGAACAAAAAAGGGGAACCGACATGAACAGGATCGGAATTCTTGCCACAGGCTTGACGCTTGTCGCTGGGTTGTGCGCGCCGGCGATGGCCGCCACATCGGTCAGCATCGGCATCAGCGGATGGACGGGCTTTGCGCCGCTGACGCTCGCCAAGCAGGCCGGCATCTTCGAAAAGCATGGCCTCGACGTCACCTTGAAGAAGGTGCCGCAAGCCAGCCGGCCGCTCGCCATCGCCAGCGGCGACTTGCAATGCGCCGCCACCACGGTCGAGACCTGGCTGGTCTGGAACGCCAACGGCGTGACGACCAAGCAGATATTCCAGCTCGACAAATCCTACGGCGCCGACGGCATCGTCGCCCGCAACGACATCAAGACCGTTGCCGATCTCAAGGGTAAGTCGGTCGCGTCTTCGGCGCCGGGCACGTCACCCTATTTCATGCTGGCCTGGGTGCTCAACAAGAATGGCATGTCGACCAAGGACGTGACGGTCGTCAATCTGGAGCCGGATGCCGCGGCGCAGGCGTTTCTTGCCGGACAGAACGATGCGGCAGTCACCTATGAGCCGTTCATCTCGGCGGTGCGCGAAAAATCCGAGCAGGGGCATATCCTCGTGACCACTCTCGACTATCCGATGGTGCTCGACACCGTCGGCTGCACGCCGGAGTTCCTCAAGGCCAATCCGGATGCGGCCAAGGCGCTTGCCGACAGCTATTTCGAGGCGCTCGACCTGATCAAGAGCGATCCGGCGAAATCCTATGAGACGATGGGCGCCGACGTGAAGCAGTCGGCCAAGGAGTTCGAAGAGTCGGCCAAATACCTGAAATGGGCCGACAAGGCTGAAAACAAGCAGTTCTTCACCAAGGAGTTCCAGGACTTTTCCAAGACCGCCGGCGAGCTTCTGCTGCAGATGGGCCTGATCAAGGAAGCGCCCGACGTCTCGACATTGGCCGACACCAGCGCCGTCGCCGACTGACCGGCAGGATTGTCGCCCGGCGGCGGTGCCCTGCGCCGCCGCTTTTTCATTCAGATCAAAGGACGGTTGACGATGCCGCGCCCCTTGCATCCGGTCTCGCCCGGCATTCGAACCGTGCTCGGCATCTCGTTCTTCGTGCTGTTCGTGGCGTTCTGGGCGTGGATCACGCTTGGCGGCCACGTCAATCGCATCTTCCTTGCCGATCCGCTTTCGATGCTGAGAGACGGCTGGCGGCTGCTGGTCGAGGACCGCTTCTGGCTCGACATCCTCATCACCATCTGGCGCGTCTTCGGCGGGTTTCTGATGGCAGCCATCGTTGCCGNTCGTTGCCGTCCCGCTCGGCATCGTGATGGGCGCCTGGAAGCCCGTGGAGGCGTTCCTGGAGCCGTTCGTCTCCTTCGCCCGCTATCTGCCGGCATCGGCCTTCATCCCGCTGCTCATCCTGTGGGCGGGCGTCGGCGAACTCGAAAAACTGCTGGTGATCTTCGTCGGCTCGGTGTTCCAGATCATTCTGATCATCGCGGTCAAGGTCGGCGGCACACGGCGCGACCTGGTCGAGGCGGCCTACACGCTGGGCTCGTCCGACAACGGCATCGTGCGGCGCGTGATCATGCCGGCCAATGCGCCGGAGATTGCCGAGACCCTGCGCCTGGTGCTCGGCTGGGCCTGGACCTATGTCATCGTCGCCGAGCTGATCGGCTCGTCGTCGGGCATCGGTTACATGATCATCAACAGCCAATCGCGGCTGGCGACGGGGCAGATCATCTTCGGCATCATCGTCATCGGCCTGATTGGGCTGTTGTCCGATTTCGCCTTCAAGGCGCTCAACCGTTGGCTGTTTCCATGGAGCCTGGCGTGAGCAAGCTTCTTATTGAAGGCGTCTCGCGCACGTTTGCCGGTGTCGGCGGCGGGCAACCGGCCCAGGCGCTGATGCCGATCGATCTGGCGGTCGCCGCCAACGACTTCATCACCATCCTCGGGCCGTCCGGCTGTGGAAAATCGACGCTGCTGAGGATCGTCGCCGGCCTCGAAGCGCCGAGTGAGGGCCGCGTGTTGCTCGACGGCAAGGCGGTGGACCGGCCGGGTCCAGACCGTGGCATGGTTTTCCAGTCCTATACGCTGTTTCCGTGGCTGACGGTCGCCGAGAACATCGCCTTCGGCCTGCGCGAACGTGGAATGGCCGAGCGCGAGCGCAGCGACATCGTCGCGTCCTATGTCGATCTGGTCGGTCTGAAAGGTTTTGAGAACCATTGGCCGAAGCAGCTTTCCGGCGGCATGCAGCAACGCACGGCGATTGCCCGGGCACTGGCCAACGATCCGGAGATCCTGCTGCTCGACGAGCCGTTCGGCGCACTCGACAACCAGACCCGCGGGCTGATGCAGGAACTGCTTCTCGGCATCTGGGAGCGCCGGCAAAAGACGGTGCTGTTCGTCACCCACGACATCGAGGAGGCGATCTTCATGGCGTCGCGCGTGGTGGTGATGACGGCGCGGCCCGGCCGCATCAAGTCGGACGTTGCCGTCGACCTGCCGCATCCGCGCCACTATACGCTGAAGACCAGCCCGGAGTTTTCGGCACTGAAGGCGCGGCTGACGGAAGACATCCGCGTCGAGGCAATGCGCACGGCCGAAGCGCATTAACTCAGTGGACTTTCTTCAGCTGATGGCTCGGATCAAGCCGCCAGAAGCTGCTTGCGGTCGACGCGTTCTTGTTGCGGCGAGCGGGCATAGAGTTCGCGATAGCATTTGGAGAAATGCGAGGCGGAAACAAAGCCGCAGGCGACTGCCACTTCGACCACCGGCAACGACGACTGGATCAGCAGGTGCCGGGCGCGGTCGAGGCGGATTTCCAGATAGTAACGGGCAGGGGAGCGCCCCATCTCGGTGCGGAACAGGCGCTCGATCTGCCGGCGCGACAGGTCGACATGGTCAGCGATCTCGATCAGCGAGAGCGGCTCGGAGAGATTGGCCTCCATCAGCTCGATAATGGTCAGAACCTTGGAATTCTGCACGCCGAGACGGGCGCGTAGCGGCAGGCGCTGGCGGTCGGTCGGGCTGCGCACGCGATCGGTCAGCACCTGCTCGCAGACGCGGTTGACGAGGCTCTCGTCGAAATCGTCGCCGATCAGCTTCAGCATCATGTCGAGCGCGGCGGTGCCGCCGGCGCAGGTGTAGATGTTCTGGTCGATCTCGAAGAGGTCGGCGAAGACATTGGCCTTGGGGAACGCCTCGGAAAAGCCCGGCAGGTTCTCCCAATGGATGGCGCAGCGCTTGTTGGACAGCAGGCCGGCGGCGGCCAGGATATGCGCGCCGGTGCACAGGCCACCGACGGCAACGCCGCGATTGTACTCCTCGCGCAGCCAGGCAAAGGCCGATTTGTTCTGGTAGCGCTCGACATTGATGCCGCTGCAGACGATGGCCATGTTCGGCCGGTCCGGTCCGGACATTTTCTTGCGCTCTTCCTCCAGCGAGGTGTTGACGGCGCATTCGACGCCATTCGAGGCGCGCACCGGCTTGCCGTCGATGCTGGCGAGCCGCCAGCGATAGGCTTCATAGCCGAGCATGCGGTTGGCCGAACGCAACGGATCAAGCGCCGTCGCGAAGGCGATCATGGTGAAATCGGGGATCAGGAAGAATACAAACGATCGCCGGATCGGGTGCTTTACGACGTTCACGGGTAGATCCTCACGCTGCAATGGCGCGAACAGGATGTCGCGATCAGCATAGCGACATCAGGAAAAACGTTTCCTGTCAATTGGCTAGATGGCAACGGAAAGACTTTATTTGCGACATGGGTCGCAAATGGGCAATCGCTATGCGGCGAAGGGCACAACGTGCCGCCGGATTGTCCAAACGAGCCGAACAGTCTGCGCACACGAAAACGCCGCCTCGGCAAAGCCGAAGCGGCGCTGGATCGACTTCGAAGCAGCGCTAGGCTGCTTCTGCCAAGATTTGCTGTTTCAGGCGACAAAGCCGAGGCGCGCGGCGGCCATGGCACCGGTCTGGCCAGGCATGGTGTTAGCCAGGCGCTGGCGCTCGAGCGCGGTCGTCAGGTTCATTTCGCGGCGGGCAAAGAGGCGGGCAAAAAGCTTCATGATCATCTCCATTCGGTTGCTCAGACGGGTCGCCTTCGCTTGATGGAGTGGGGCAGCTCGTTTGTTGATGATGATATAGGCTTAGGTGAGGGGAAACTAAATCGCAAAAGCGAAGCACTTGATATGAAAAGCGACACGGAATGCGACAAATTTGGGCATTCTGCCCAGGATTTACGATTATTTACAACGTGTTGATTGCCGGCGCGGGCTGCTATGCGACTTGCTCATATGCGTCATGCGGCGGCGACATGGCTCGGGGAAATCATTTGAATACAAACAAAAAGGCCTGCCGGGCTGATCTGCGCGGCAGGCCTTCAGCTGTTGATACACACGGTTACTTTGCTCCGGCCCAAGATCCCACACCATGGCGAGTGCCAGTCTTGGCATCGGCAGCTTCGGGCCAGCCGATATCCTTCTGCAGTTCAATCGGCAGCGCGCGGATGGCGCGTTCCGTCTGGTAGCGGGCACGGGCCTCGCTGAACTCGGTCGCGATCCGACCGATGGATGACAGGATAGACATCTCATTCTCCTTCGCGTTGGGCCGGGATT
This sequence comes from Mesorhizobium sp. LSHC420B00, assembly GCF_000503055.1. GTDB lineage: Bacteria > Pseudomonadota > Alphaproteobacteria > Rhizobiales > Rhizobiaceae > Mesorhizobium. The sequence continues at coordinate 36,215 of NZ_AYVY01000013.1, forward strand.
GTCCCGGCGCTTGCAGCGTCAGGCGGTACACCGGGTTTGTTTCAGCTTCATTTCGTGTCGATTGCAGGTCCGTGTCATGGTTGTTTCGGGACCACTTCTACGTGTCTTGCCTTCGATGGAGTTGACTATCCTCCCAAACTGATGTTCAATCAAACGAAATGGAATGATGGTTTGCATCAGAAAAATTGAAGGTCGCTCCCCATGAACGCCCCACTCAATCATCCACTGCCGCTGCTCGATCTCGATGTTCTGCGCACTTTCGTCGCAATCGCCGAGACCGGCAGTTTCACCACTGCGGCCAATGCGGTCTTCCGCACGCCGTCGGCCGTCTCCATGCAGATCAAGAAGCTGGAGGACATTCTCGGCCGCTCGGTGTTCGCGCGCGACGCCCGTTCGGTGACGCTGACCACCGATGGCGAGATGCTGCTCGGCTATGCGCGCCGGCTGCTGTCGATCAATCGCGAGGTGGTGTCGAAGTTCATCATTCCAGACATTGTCGGGGTGGTGCGGCTCGGCTCGCCGGACGATTACGGCGAACGTGTGCTGCCGCATGTGCTGAAGCGGTTCGCACAATCGCATCCATCGATCGCAGTCGACGTCACCATCGACCAGAGCGTCAATTTGCGCCGGCGCATGGACGACCGGGCGCTCGACATCACGCTGCTCACCAACTCCTACAAGACCAGCGCGATCGGCGCCGAAGTGCTGCTCACAGAGCCGATCGTCTGGGCCGGTGCCAAGGGCGGTTGCGCGCATCTGCGCGAGCCGCTGCCGGTCTCATTGTGGGAAGAGGGCTGTGCCTGGCGGGCAGGGGCATTGGAGGCGCTTGGCCGCGAGGGCCGCAACTACCGCATCGCCTATATGAGCGCACACACGGCCGGCCAGCGCGCCGCGATCATGGCGGATCTTGCAGTCGCGCCGCTGCCGAAATCGTTCCTCGGCAGTGACATGGTCGAGTTGTGCCCGAAGGACGGTATGCCTGACATCGGCACCTACAATCTCGCCATGGTGGTGACGCCAGACGCCAGCGCGCCGGTGAAGGCAGTCGCCGACCATATCCGCGCGACGTTTGAGATGTTCAGGGAAACTGGGAAGTTCTGACCCAAACTACGACCTGAGCGGCGCAACCAGATCGCGAGGGGTTCCGTCGCGGTCTGTCCTCTGCAGCGACAACACGCCTGCCGTGGCATGATAACTGTCAGTTTCGTTGGTCAAGAAGGCCACTATACTGTCCCGCGCGCGTCGCGCCTCCGGCATGTCGATCAACGGCCAGACATGGAACATGCCTTGCTCGTGGACGACCTCAATTTCGACGCCGGCCGCGCGTGCCTTTTCAGCGAAGATCAGATTGTCGGGGGTGAGCAGATCGCGTGAACCGGTCAGCAGCAACGTTTTGGGCAGCACCGACAGGTCGCCGTAAACCGGGCTGATGCGCCAGTCGGTGGGATCTATACCGGCGCTGTAAAGCCGGATCGCCTCGCGGCCGCCAGCAATGCCCAGCCACGGATCGTTGCGTTCAGCCTCATACATTTCTGGGTTGGCGAGCGACACGTCGAGGCCGGGCGAAATCAGCACGTGGCGTGATGGCAAGGGCAGGCCGTCTTGCGCAGCCATCATGGTCAGCACGACGGCCATGTTTCCGCCGGCGGAATCGCCCATGAAGATGATGTCATTCGCCCCGGTTTCGCCGAACATCTGGCGGTAGACGGCGCCGACCATGCCGAACATGGCGTGGAAATCGTGTTCGGGAGCAATGGGATAGATCGGCACAGTGATGCCGAACCCGAGACGGTCGGCCATGTCCGCGATCAGCCGCCAATGATAGGGTGTGATTTCAAAGACGTAAGCGCCGCCGTGCAGGTAGAGAATCCGCCTCCGCTCGCCAGCCTTGGGCGCGATCTCGTAGACGGGGAAGCCGCTGATCGTGCGGGTTGTGATCTCCAGGCGCGACTGCAGCGACGCAGGCGGCTGATGGTTTTCAGTCTTGCGCGCATAGGCGATCCAGCGCTGCAGGTTCTCCGGGCTGGAAAACGCCTTCTTGCGGCTGTACCTGAGGACGAACGACACGACGTGGCTTTTGAGGCTGGGCATACAGATACACGGACTTCGGCTGAGCCGACTAAGAGAACCCCCGACTATTTCGAAGATTGTGTCGCCACCAAAAAAGTCAAGATTTATGCGATCTCAACACGGTGGTTTGATCCCGGCCGGCGACAAAGTGTCCGGCCTATGGAGTCCCTGGCCCAGCGGCGCAGCTCAACGCCGGGGCAGTAATGCGGCGCGCAGCCAATTGCTGGGTGCAGCCGGAGCCGCATTGCGGCCCCGGCGAATACCGAGCAGCTTGCATTTGTCGGTGAATTTCATCCGCGCTGCATGCCCCAGCCGACCGAAAGCTGCTTTTTGCTCGATCGCGGCGACACCGGCCAGCCAATGTCCTTCTGGATCTCAGGCGGCAGGCTGTTCAGGATGCGCAGTGACTTGCGCGCTTCGCGTGCTTTCTTGAAGGCCGCACCATAGCGGCCGAGGCTTTCGAACATCGACATCTTGATCTCCTTTGGAGCGTTGCGGTGGCCGGAAACTGGTTCTGCCTGCCGTTCGATGCCGGTTAAATGCACCGCCTATGTATCTGGCGGATTTCACGAAAACGCGATTTCGTTTCCAGATCGGCGCGATCTGGAAACATTTGCATACAAATGAAAATGGAAGGTATGACAGGCCTAGCGGGGGCGAGTCATCCCCGCCCGCGCCGCGCGGCGTGGCCTTCGCGCGAACGCCGCCGCGGGGCGGCGTCGCCGGCAATGCCGTCTTCGCTCACCGTCTTGCGCGGCGGCAGTTTGACCGCCGCCGAAAGCTTGGGGAACGGGTCGATCTTGTTCGGCAGCGCCATGGCGTAGACGAAATGCTCCTGGAATTTCGGCTCCAGGGCCGTCTCAATCTTCTCGATCCTGCTGACGGTTTCCTCGATCTCGCGGCGATAGCCGCGGTTCAACAGCGCCATGCGGGCACCGGCGCCGGCCGCATTGCCAACGGCCGAGACCTTGTCGAGGTCGCAATCCGGGATCAGGCCCAGCACCATTGCGTATTTCGGGTCGATGAACGAGCCGAATGCACCGGCGAAGTGGATGCGGTCGACATGATCAGTGTGCTGCTTTTCCATCAAAAGCTTGGTGCCGGCATAAAGGGCGGCCTTGGCAAGCTGGATAGCGCGCACGTCGGTCTGGGTGATGGTGATCTTGGGCCCGCCTTCCTTCAGCACATAGGAGAAGGTGCGGCCGTTGGCGACGACGCGCGGCGAGCGGGCGCTCAGCGATCCGTCGACGACACCGTCCTCGGAGATGACGCCGGCGAGATACATCTCGGCGACTACCTCGATGATGCCGGAGCCGCAGATGCCGGTGACGCCGGTCGCCTGCACGCTGTCGAGGAAGCCCGGCTCGTCGGACCAGAGTTCCGAGCCGATGACGCGATATTTGGGCTCCAGCGTTTCGGGATCGATACGGACGCGCTCGATGGCACCCGGTGCGGCGCGCTGGCCGCCGGAGATTTCCGCGCCCTCAAAGGCCGGGCCGGTCGGCGAGGATGCCGCCACGACCCGCTGGCGATTGCCGAGCACGATCTCGGCATTAGTGCCGACATCGACGATCAGCATCATTTCGTCCTGGCGGTGCGGCCCCTCCGACAGCGTCACCGCCGCCGCATCGGCGCCGACATGGCCGGCAATGCAAGGCAGCATATAAAGCCTGGCGCCCTGGTTGAGCTTCAGGCCGATATCCGATGCCTTGATGTGGACGGCGCCGGAGATCGCTAGCGCGAAGGGAGCGCCGCCGAGCTCGGTCGGATCGATGCCGAGGAACAGATGGTGCATGATCGGATTACCGACGAAAATGGAATCCAGTATGTCGTTGCGCTGGACGCTGCCTTCGGCGCAGACCTTGTCGACGAGGCCCGAAATGGCCTCGCGCACGGCGACTGTCATGCCTTCGCGGCCGTCCGGGTTCATCATCACGTAAGAGACGCGGCTCATCAGATCCTCGCCGAAGCGGATCTGCGGATTGGATGTACCCGACGAGGCGGCGACGCGGCCCGATAGCAACGACACCAGATGCATGGCGATCGTGGTCGAGCCGATATCGCAGGCAAGCCCGTACGCCTCGTTCTTGAGGCCTGGCCACAAGGCGATGACCCGTGCGGTCTCGCTGTCGGTGTCCTTGTGGATGGCGGCGGTCGCTGCCCAGTTGCCTTTGCGCAAAATGCCTTGCACCTGCGGCAACAGATGGAAATCGAAATCGAGGCTCTTGAGGCCCCAGTCCTTCATCAGCGCGATTTTCAGGCGGTCGAGGTCGCCGAGCGGCTTGTGCATGTCGGGTTCTTCGATCTCGACATAGCACATGCGGATTGCCGCATCGCGGGCGATGACCCTGGTGTCGGCGTCTTTGCGGATGGTTTGCGCGTTGATGACGGTGTCCTGCGGCACGTCGACGACGAGATCGCCGAGAATCTGCGCCGAGCAGGACAGGCGGCGGCGTTCGGGCAGCCCACGAACGCGCTCGTAGCGCTCTTCCTTTGCGCCCTTGGGCGAGATGTGGTCGTTGGAGGAAACGATCTTGTGCTTGGCGAAATTGCCTTCCTGCACCTCAATCTGGCAACGCCCACAAGTGGCACGCCCGCCGCACACGCTCTCGACATAGACACCGAGCTGGCGCGCGGCATCCAGCACCGGCGTGCCGACCGGAAACCGCCCCCGCTTGCCAGACGGCATGAACAGCACGAGCGGATCGGTGATGTTGACGGGAGAGTTCATACGTTCCAGACTTTACTTTCTACGCTGCTCAGGTCTTGGCCGCGGCAGCGATGCCGCAGTGTTTCGGTTCCTCCCCAGTCCTAAGCCCCATATCGTGTCGGCCAAGCCATGGCTCAACCCCGGGCCATCCGCGCTTCGCGGCCGCCGCGCCTGCGTCCGCCATTGCCATTGCCATCGCCCGGCGCGTTGACCTGCGTCCGGGCGGCAACGGCCTGGCCGCCTTCGGCAGGCTTGTAATCCTTGTAGGTCCTGATCCAGTTGGTGCAGTTCTCATCGGTGCCGTTCAGCACATTGGCGCCACGCACCGCTTCCATTTCCTGCGGCCGCACCGGGTTCATGATCGCCGAGGTCATGCCGGCGCCGATCACCATCGGAATGAAGGCGGCGTTGATGCCATGACGGTGCGGCAGGCCGAACGAGATGTTAGAGAGGCCGCAGGTGGTGTTGACCTTGAGCTCCTCGCGCAGGCGGCGTAGCAGTGCAAACACCTGGCGGCCGGCATCGCCCAACGCGCCGATCGGCATGACCAGCGGGTCGACGACCACGTCATGCGCCGGAATACCGAAGTCTGCGCAGCGCTGAACGATCTTCTTGGCGACGGCAAAGCGCACGTCGGGGTCCATCGAAATACCGGTCTCGTCGTTGGAAATGGCGACGACCGGAACGTTGTATTTCTTGACCAGAGGCAGGATGGCCTCGAGCTTTTCCTCCTCGCCAGTGACGGAGTTGACCAGCGGTCGGCCCTTGGCGACTTTCAGCGCCGCTTCGATCGCCGCGGTCACCGAGGAGTCGATCGACAGCGGCAGGTCGACCAGGCCCTGCACGATCTCCAGGGTCTGCACCAGCAGGCCGGGTTCGGTCTCGTTCGGGTTGACCGAGGTGACGCCGGCATTGACGTCGAGCATGGTTGCGCCGCAGGCGGCCTGTTCCAGCGCATCCCTGATGACGGTCTCAAAATTGCCCGCGATCATTTCGGCGGCCAGCTTTTTGCGGCCGGTCGGGTTGATGCGCTCGCCGATCACGCAGAAGGGCTGATCGAAGCCGATGATGATTTCTCGTGTCGCCGAGGCGACGATGGTCCGGGTCATGAAATCTCTCCATCGTGATATAAAGAGTTCTTTATATCGTTATCTGTTTCTGATCAAGCGAATGCTGACGATTCGCGCTGTCAATGCGCGGTCTTGACCATGTCGACCTGGGTTTCGGTGAGGTCGTCATGCAGTATGTGGTCGAGCCGGTCGGCAACGAGCTGGTCGTCGCGGCGGATTTCGCGCTTCCACGGCCGGCGGCCCTTCAGCACGCCGGACTCGTCGACGATCTCGGCGACATACTCTTCCTGGCGATAGGCCATCACATGGACGCCGGACACACCTGGAATTTCCTTCACCTCATTGATGATGTCGATGCAGAGCTGCTTGCCTTCCTTCTTCTGATCCTGAGCGCCTTCCAGGCGCTTGACGATCTGATCGGGAATGTGAATGCCCGGCACGTTGGAGCGGACCCATCTGGCCGTCTTGGCCGAGGCCAGCGGCCCGACTCCGCACAGGATGAAGCATTTCTCGGTATAGCCGAGGTCGCGGACCTTCTGCATGTAGGTGCGGAACATCGGTACGTCGAAGCAGTACTGGCTCTGCACGAACTGCGCGCCGGCGGCGATCTTCTTGCCCAGCCGATACGGCCGGAAATCGATCGGCGGCGCGAACGGGTTGATGGCCGCGCCAAGGAAAAGCTGCGGCGGCGTGGTGAGTTTGCGGCCGGACAGGAATTTGCCGTTATCGCGCATGATGCGGCAGGTTTCGAGCAGCGACATGCAGTCGAGATCGAACACCGGCTTGGCGCCGGGCTGGTCGCCGGCCTGCACGCCGTCGCCAGTCAGGCACAGCATGTTGGCAACACCCATCGCGGCACCCCCCAGCACGTCGCCCTGGATGGCGATGCGGTTCCGGTCGCGGCAGGCGATTTGCATGATCGGGGCATAACCCATGCGGGTCAGCAGCGCGCAAATACCGACCGACGACATGTGGCAGTTGGCCCCGGAAGCGTCGACGGCATTGATCGCGTCGACCCAGCCGTCGAAAATCCTGGCGCGGTTGTAGACGTCTTCCGGATCGGCGCTGTCGGGCGGATTGAGCTCGGTCGTCACTGCGAACTCGCCGCGCCGCAGGACCCGCTCAAGCCGGCCGCGCGAGGTGTGACCGGGCAGGGGATCGAGCGGCAAATGGATGCCGGCCGGATTCTCGTCTGGCTGACGGCCGATCATGCCGACGCTCCGGTGTTCGTAGTATTCTGGGCCGCATTGCGGGCGGCCGCGGCCTGCGCGGTCACCCGCAGCCAGGCGGAGGTTTCGCGCAAGGACTGATCCACCGGCTTCTGCACGTCCAAAATCTTGTCGCCATGCACCATGTTCTGCGAGCCTTCCCAGGCCTTGACCCAGACGCAAGGCATATCAGGCTCGACCTCGCAATTGCCGTTGGCGCGCACACCGCCGCAAGGGCCGTTGCGCAATTGCTTAGGGCAGTTCATCGGGCACGACATGCCGGTCGAGGAAAGAATGCACTGACCGCACATGCGGCAGTCGAACATGAAGCCCTTGACGCGCTTCTCGACGAATTTCACCGGCCCTTCGACACGGCTGTAGCCGATGCCTTTCCATAGCGGGTGGAGAGTCAGGAACATGTCGGCGAATTTGGCGTAGAACCACTCGAGCAGCCGCGAATGCCGCACCGACCAAAGCCGCACCGCAAACGAGCGCTGCACGCGCCGCTGCGGCGACACGTCAGCCGGCTTGTAGTCGGATTTCGGCGCCGCCTTCTTGACGATTGTCGCCTGGGTCACGCCGCCTTGAGCCGTCGTCGCCGGCATTGATTGGGGATCAGACATTTTCTTTGCCGCCCGCCTTGACCAGAGCGACCAGCCGCTCACGGTCGTATTTCGCATCGAGCTCCTGAAGAGCCTTCTCGGCCTCGACTTCAAGATCGTCACTGACTGGGACGGGCTCTGCCTTGCGCCATTCGGCAAGATAGTCGTCGGTGCCGCCGGCGCCGGTGCGCATGGCGCACATGTCGATCGCCTCGGTGAAGCGCAGCGGCAGTTCGCGCTTGGCGTTCTGCCGGCCCTTCTTGATGATGACCTGGGCGGGGATGTCGCGCCAGTAGACGACGATCAGATCGGCCATGAATTCCTGCTCCTGGAGAGCGCCGCGCGTCCAATCGAACGCACAAACGATGCTCTACCACCTAACTCCGCTGCATCGTGCCCTCCGAAGATCGATTCCGATCCTTTGGGCCGATGCAGTGGTTTCGAGCATTGCCGGAAGCGCTGTTGGGCTGCTTGTTATGGGACGACGCGGGGGCCTTCAAAAGCGACGCAATCGACGGCTGCGGCTGAAAGCGGAGTCTCTTCCAGCACTGGTCAGCCGGCGCGGCCATCGAAGCTGCCGACCAGTTTCCTGTGGAAGCGCACGTAACCTCGTTCGGTCGTGCGTAAATGCTCCGCGATGATCTCATGGAAGCGCGGCAGGCGATGGAAGGGAACGGCCGGATAGGAATGGTGCTCGGAATGGTACGGCATGTTCCAAGCCACGAAGCGCACCAGCCTTGTGGTGAAGGTGGTGCGGGTGTTCTCGAGCATGTTGGCGACATGCGGGCACAATGCGTGCTCGGCCAGCAGGTAGGCCCGCAAAAACGGCTGTGCGACCAGCACCGGCACGATCCAGACCCACAACAGCAGCGCCGACTGTGCGGCGAGCGATGCGGCCAGCAACACCGCATAGCCGATCAGGAACAGCCGCGCTTCAATAACCACCTTGCCGCGGCCCTTTTCCGGCACAAAGCCGTCGCGGTTGCGGCCCGCCGCATTGGTTGCGATCACACGAGCCATGCCTATCCAATAGGGGCCGCCGGACAGATAGCGCAGATATTGGCTGATGGTCTCCGGCTTCGGCGCCATCAGTTCGGGGTCGTTGTCCGGGTCGTGGGTGTGGCGGTGATGGGCGAAATGGAAATAGCGGAACCATGCGGGCGGCAGCAGGATCAAGAAGCCGGCCACGGCGGCAACAGCGCGATTGAGCCACGCCGTTCTGAACGCCGTTTCATGGATGGTCTCGTGCAACAGCGTGAAGAAGAAGACGATCAGGATCCCCTGCGGCAAGACGAGAAGCGGCCAGAACGGGATGCGGGCGGCGATCAGTGCGCCCAGCACGACAACCAGCCCGCCATGGACGGCCAGCCGGACAATGCCTGGCCCGTCGACCCGGGCGGTGAGGTCGCGACGTTCCTCAACCGAAAGACCGGCAATGATGGTGCGGTGGTCGATGTCGCTCATGATGCAATGTTAGCGGCGGGTGGCTGTCGGGTAAATCGGCGCGCGTGTCACCAGACGCCGTTTCTTATCCCGGTCCAGAGATAGAACCAGACCGTCGGATGATACCATTGTCTCGAAGGCAGACCGGGATCGACCGTGCCGAGCTTGCCGGCCAGCGCATCCCTGACCGCCTCGACGCAGATGTCGCGCGAGAATGCCGCCTGCCGCAACGCGTAGCTTGAAATAGTGTCGCTAGGTTGGGGTTTGCCGCGTGCCTGCCGCAACACCCCGCCAGTGTCGACGCCGGCGTCGACCAGATGCACGGTGGTGCCGAAGTTTTCCGCATCGCCTGAAGCCAGCGCCCAATAGCCGCCGTTCATGCCACGATATTTCGGGGCGATGCCGGCATGGTAGTTGAGGACCGGGCAAGGGATTTTCGCCAGCGTCTGCCGCGACAGCAAGCGGCAGCCGGCGAGCAGCACGACACCCGGCTGGATTTTCTCGATCGCCTGCAGGCACTCCGGCGCGTTGGCCGACGAGACCTGGACGATCTTTTGCCCAGGCTTCGGTTCGGTTTGCAGCTTTTGCTCGGCGGCGAGCCGTGCTGCGTGGCCGGCGAAGAAGCGCTTGCCGAGCCGGGTCAGCATCATCGTGCCGAGTTGACCGATGGCCGAGGTCCAGCCTTGCCGCCGCGCCCGCCCGAGAAGCAATTGCCTTTTGGATTCAGGGGTTTCGAGGATGACGCTGACAGGCGCGAGGTGGTCGGCGATGGCGTTGACGATCGCCCAGATATGCGGGCCGCCTTCGGTGACGACGACGATCGGCCGTTGGTTTGTTTTCGACCGTGCCATGCTTCGCGACCCCCGCAAAGAGCTGTTCTTTGTGCGCGAATGCTAGGTTGACCGGGTTAACCCTTGGTGATCGGGGGCGGGCTCAGCGCTTGAATTCGAGGATGTCGAGCTTCGATTCGTAGTGGGGCGCCGGGAACTCGATGCGCCATTCGCTGGCGCTGTGGCGGAAGGCATAGCCGACCTGATCGCTTTCCGGGCCGCTGCCGTAGGGCTTTGCCGGATCGTCGTTGACGTAGAAGGAACCTAGATAGATCGCGCGTTTCTCGCCATCGTCGAAGAAGCGGCCCTTGGTGCGCTGCGAACCGGTGATCTTTTCCAGTCTCCAGCCGGAACCGTCGTCGCTCACCTTGCATTTGAACCAGCCATAGATGACGAGCGGGCTCAATCCGCCGGCCTTGATGGTGCGGCATTGCCAATTGCCGGTCAGGTCCTTGTCGGAGAAGGAAACCAGCGGCTTTGCCAGCAAGGCGTCGAGCTGCTTGACCTCGGCGGGATCGCCGGCCTTCGCCTCGTCAAGCGCTGCCTTGCGGGTCTCGCCATATTTGTCGAGGCGCGCCTTGTCGGCAGCGGTGATCAGCTTCTGCACTTCGCCATCGGCGAACGCGGGCAACGTCAAGCAGAGGACAGCTGCTACGGCAAACATAAGGCGAGCGATCATTGGTGGCGTTTCCCTTTTGATGACTGGAGCAGCCTGTTTTCTTGTCTGGCGCATACCTTAATGTTTCGCCGCGCTCTGTCATCCTTGCTTGAGCATCGACAGCAGAAACGAGGTGGAAAGAATGCGGATCTTGCTGACGGGATCGTCGGGTTGGCTGGGCAGGGCCTTGGCGCCACGCCTGCGGACTCTCGGCCATGACGTCACTGGCCTCGATCCCGTCCCATCCTCGGAAACGCGAATCGTCGGCTCAGTCGCCGATCGCGACCTGGTCATGAGGGCGGTCGAGGAGAACCGCATCGAGGCCATCATCCATAGTGGCGCGCTGCACAAGCCTGACATCGAACATCATCGCAACGAGAATTTCGTCGAGACGAATGTGCGCGGCACGCTCAACCTGCTCGATGCGGCGGCAACTTTCGGCGTTCAGCGCTTCATCTTCACGTCGACGACATCGCTGATGATTACCCAGGCCATCCGCGCCGGCTTGCCCGGCAGGGCGGCTTGGCTAACGGAAGACATGTCGCCTGAACCGCGCAACATCTACGGCGTGACAAAGCTTGCGGCGGAACATCTTTGTCGGCTCTACCATATCCAGTTCGGCCTGCCGGTGATCGTACTGCGCACCGCCCGCTTCTTTCCCGAAGCAGACGATATGGCGCATGTGATCGAACAGTCGGACGCCAACACCAAGGCCAATGAGCTGTTGTTTCGCCGGCTGACGGTGGAGGATGCTGCCGACGCCCACATCGCTGCCTTGGAGAAAGCGCCGCAATTGGGCTTCGACACCTTCATCATCTCGGCACCGACACCTTTCCAGCCCGACGATTGCGCGGCATTGATCGCCGACGCACCGTCGATCGTCGCGCGCTATTTTCCGGATTATCCGGCACTCTACTTGAAGAAAGGCTGGACGATGTTTTCGTCGATCAACCGGGTCTACGATGCGTCCCGGGCGAGGGACCGGCTGGATTTCGTCTGCAAGACGAGCTTTGCCGATGTGCTCGCTGGGCTCGAAGCTGAAGAAAACGGTGCCTAAAGTGTCAGGCCAGGGCTGAGGCCCCAGCCAGTTCCTTCGTCAGGTCGCCGTAGCCGGTCGAGCGGCGCTCATAGGCGAGGCCGAGCATTTTCGCCGCCTTTTCGGCGACCTTGTCGAGTTCCGGGTCGTCGGTCTGGGCGATGTAGATCAGCTTCTCGTAATTGCCGAAATAGTCCTTGATCAGCTCCGGGTGCTTGTCGAGGCCGAGCGGCTTCATGAAGAAGGCATCGAATTGCCGGCAGAGGAAATCGGTCATGTAGAACGACATCATGTCGTCATCGGCAACCTTCGCATAGGCATCCATGCCTTGGTAGAAGGCAAAGCAATGCGGCCCGGCCATGCGCTCGACGCCATGCTTCTCGCAGATCCGGTCGAGCAGGCCACCCGTGCCGCAATCGGCATAGCCGACGAAGATGTGTTTGTAGCCGTCAGCCCTGGCCTTGGCGATTGCCTTGTCCATGGCCGGCGCAATGCGGTCCGGATAGAAATGGAACTCCGCCGGGAGGCAGGTCAGGTCGAGATGGTCGAGCCCGAGCTGCTCCTTGACCGCCAGAACTTCGCGCGCAATCATCCCGCAGGCGATGACGAGCAGCCTGTCGCCTTGATCGGATTGTTGTTTTCGCGCGGTAGTCATGGAACCAGTCTAATCCATCTTCGTTGCTGTCCAGCGAATTTATATTCTGAGGGAGACACCAATCATGAAATTGTTCCGCGTTGCGCCAATCGCTATTCTCGCCTGCGCCCTGGCTGTTTCGGCCTGCGCCAACACGGTGCGCGGCGTCGGTAAGGATATCAAATCCACTGCGAAGGCGGTTGACGATACCGTCAAGAAACCCTGATCTGCACGATTTCAAACATTTGGGAATAAAAAAGCCGCACTGCAAGGCGCGGCTTTTCTCGTCGGTGCCGAATTTATTGACTCAGGCCGAAGCGCGGACGTTGTGCTTGCGCTTCATGAAGTCCTTGGCGGTCTCGACCGCCACCGCGGCGTCGCGGCAATAGGCGTCGGCGCCGACGGCTTTGCCGAATTCCTCGTTGAGCGGCGCGCCGCCGACCAGCACGACATAATCATCGCGAATGCCTTTTTCCTTCATCGTATCGATGACGACCTTCATGTAAGGCATGGTCGTCGTCAGCAGGGCCGACATGCCGATGATGTCGGGCTGATGCTTTTCGATGGCATCGAGATATTTTTCGACCGCATTGTTGATGCCGAGGTCGATGACATCGAAGCCGGCGCCTTCCATCATCATGCCGACGAGGTTCTTGCCGATGTCGTGGATGTCGCCCTTAACGGTGCCGATCACCATCTTGCCCTGCTTCGGCGCGCCGGTGGCGACAAGCAACGGACGCAGGATGAACATGCCGGCCTTCATCGCGTTGGCCGACAGCAGCACTTCCGGAACGAACAGAATGCCGTCGCGAAAATCCTCGCCGACGATGCGCATGCCTTCGACCAGAGCCTCGGTCAGCACCTTGTAAGGCGCCCAGCCGCGCTCGAGAAGGATGTTGGTGCCTTCCTCGATTTCTTCCTTCAACCCATCATAAAGGTCGTCGTGCATCTGCTGCACCAACTCGTCGTCGGAGAGTTCCGAAAGGATGATCTCGTCGTCGGCCATTTTTTCTCAGGCTCCTTGCCGGCTACAACTATCGCGGCAGCTTAAAAATATCGCGCCATTACCTAACCCGCGCGGGCCGGTTGTCCATAGCTGATTTGCGACTTCCCGCAAAACGAAAGCGACCGTAAATCTCTTGGAATTCTTGTCGATTTTGCGACAGGCGTTGGCGCTGGCGGGCCGTTTCGAATAAGGTGCATGGCTACGATCCGGCCAGAGACCGCAATATGCGGCTGCAAATGGATTTCAGGCCGGAACAAGAGCCCGGCCAAAGCAAATCAGGCCAGAACGAAAGCCAGGGAAGAACGATTATGAGTGAGAACGCGCCGGTCGATCAGGAAGCGTCAAACGCACGGCGCGGGCGCGCTGCCAGCGGTGGCGCCGCAGCGCGCCGGGCTGCACGTTCGGGCGGCGGCCCCGGTACACAGCTCACCTATATCAAGCGCAAGATCAACGTCTATGAAGTGCTGGACGAGGAAGGCCTGGCGCTGATCGAAAAGAACACCGACACGGTGCTGGAAGAGATCGGCATCATCTTCCGCGACGACGCCGAGGCACTGCAGCTTTGGAAAGAGGCGGGCGCCGACGTCAAGGGCGAGCGGGTGCATTTCCCCAAGGGCCTCTGCCGCTCGCTGTTGAAGACCGCTCCGTCCGTCTATACCCAGCACGCCCGCAACGGCGAGCGCTCGGTGCAGATCGGCGGCAACGCGACCGTGTTCGCGCCGGTCTATGGACCGCCCTTCGTGCGCGATCTCGACGGCGTCAGGCGCTACGCGACGATCGAGGATTTCCGGAATTTCGTAAAACTTGCCTATATGGCGCCATCGATCCACCATTCGGGCGGCACGGTTTGCGAGCCGGTGGACGTGCCGGTCAACAAGCGCCATCTCGACATGGTCTACAGCCATATCAAATATTCGGACAAGCCGTTCATGGGCTCGGTGACCGCGCCCGAGCGCGCCGAAGATACGGTGGCGATGGCCAAGATCGTGTTTGGTGACGATTTCGTCGAGAACAACACGGTGTTGACCAGCCTGATCAACGCCAACTCGCCGATGGTCTTCGACGAGACCATGCTGGGAGCGCTGAAAGTTTACTCGCGCCATAACCAGGCGTGCATCGTCACGCCGTTCATCCTTGCCGGGGCGATGAGCCCGGTGACGGTCGCCGGCACACTGACCCAGGTTTTGGCCGAGGTTCTGGCCGGGGCGTCGTTCACACAGCTGATCCGGCCGGGTGCGCCGGTACTGTTCGGCACCTTCGCCTCGTCGATCTCAATGCAGTCGGGCGCGCCGACCTTCGGCACGCCGGAGCCGTCGCTGGTCTCCTATGGCGCCGCCCAGCTTGCTCGCAGGCTCGGGCTGCCGTTCCGCACCGGCGGCTCGCTTTGTGCTTCGAAAATCCCCGATGCGCAGGCGGCCTATGAGAGCGCCAACACGCTGAATTCGACGATCCTCGCCGGCACCAATTTCGTGCTGCATTCGGCCGGCTGGCTCGAGGGCGGGCTCGCCTCCTGCTACGAAAAGTTCATGATGGATATCGACCAACTCGGCATGACGCAGAAGTTCTCCGAGGGTGTCGACCTGTCGGAAAACGGTCAGGCGATGGATGCCATCCGCCAGGTGGGTCCGGGCAGCCATTACCTCGGCTGCGATCACACCCAGGCCAATTTCCAGACCGCGTTCTACCGCTCCAACATCGCCGATAACAATTCCTACGAGCAGTGGCTGGCCGAAGGCGAAAAAACCGCGCCGCAGCGCGCCAACGAGCTCGCCCGCCGCTGGCTGGAGAGCTACGAGGCGCCTTATCTCGACCAGGGCATCGACGACGGGCTGAAGGACTTCATCGCCAGGAAGAAGGCGTCGATGGCCGACGCCTTCACCTGAAAGGAGCCCGAATCAGGCGGGGCTAAAGTCGCCAACATCATCCACAAGGAAGTCTGGCGGAGCGCCTTCTCCGACCCGGACAAGAAGGGATGATTCTCGAGCGCGGCATGGTCGAAACCATCGCGGCCGCGCTTTCCGCCCACGGCCTCATCCTGCGCGGCGGCTTCAATTTTGCGGGCGGTGAGGGGACACCTTCCGGTCTCTCCGGCGCCGCCGCCAGATCCGTCCTGCTGGTGGGGCAGGCAGGCGCCGCACCTTGGCCGCACTTCCTGCGCTGGTTGGAGAAACAGTCACAGCCGATCGACGATTCGCTCGACAGATGGTCGCGCGGAGTGATCGGCGCTGTGGCCGAAAAATTCGGGGCACGCGCGGTGTCACCGTCCGACAGGCCTTATCTGCCGTTCCAGCAATGGGCGATGCAGGCGGAGGGGCTGAAGCCGTCGCCGCTCGGCATCCTCATGCATCCGCAATACGGGCTCTGGCATGCCTATCGCGGCGCGCTGTTGTTCGAGAACGAGATTGCGCTCCACGAACGTCGCGACGTGATTCACCTTTGCGACACATGTTTGGAAAAACCTTGCCTGAAATCCTGTCCGGTCGCGGCTTATTCTGCGGATGGTTTTGTGCATGAAACCTGTCTGGCGCATGTGCGTGGGCAAAACGGCGGACCTTGCCGGACCGGCGGCTGCCTTGATCGCAACGCCTGTCCTTACGGCATCGATTATCGCTATCCGGCCGAGGTTCAGGCCTTTCACATGGCAGCATTCGCGCGCTAGCCAGACAAGACCCCGCTGCACGCAAAGACGTCGACCGTTCCGATCTCAGGATTTTTGGCCGAAAGCCAGCCCCGCCGCGTGAAAGAGACCCATCAGCAGCACCCCGATGGCACCAGAGACCAACGAGACGATGGGATACTGTGCGAAGTTGGCCCCGTACGCGAAGAGGGCCACCACGAAGCTCGCCCAGCCGGCTATCAGATTGGGCACGGCGGAGTTACCGAAGACGCACGGGTAGGAACCCTTGGTTATCCCACTCACGAAATGTGGGACGCCATTGGCGCCAAAAACACCCGCGAAAAAAGCAAGGAATGCCGTCAGCCACATATGAGCTCCGTCCCTTGGCAAATTGAAGCGCGCCGTTCACTTCAGGCCGCCATAGCATGGCAGGCAGTCGGCGAAATTGTGCACAAAGCCAGCGTAAAGCAACCCCGATACGCATTTGTGAACGTGGCGGCTCCACATAGTGCCTTCGATGCAGCCGGCGCCGAACGCCACTGGGAGCGGCTGACGATGCTGTTTGCGGAGACGCTCGGCCAAGGCGCGCCAACCATTACGACGTGACTGCCCGCCAAAAAATTCTTCCCATCACCCAAGGAATCGCCATTAGCCTTCGTCCAACAGGCAAATGATGGCGATGATGCTGGACGAAAGCGAAGCCTCCGACGCCGAACTGATCGGGCGGGCGAAGGGCGGAGACAGGGGTGCTTTCGGCAAGTTGCTCGAAAGGCACTACGGTTTCGTCTATCGCGCCGCCTATCGCTGGTGCGGGAAAAAGGCCGACGCCGAGGATATCGCCCAGGAAGTGTGCGTTCGGCTCGGCCGGGCGATCCGCGACTATCACGGCAGCGGCGCCTTCACGACGTGGCTCTACACCATGACGCTGAATGCGGCGCGCGACATGATGCGCAAGACCGCCCGCGATACGGCCAAGACCGAGGCCTATGGCGCCTATGCGCTGATTTCGGGGGAAACCTCGTCCGAGGCGGAAGACCCGGTCGAGGCGCTCTGGGCAGCGGTGCGCAAGCTGCCGGACAAGCAGCGCGACGCGGTGCTGCTGGTCTATGGCGAAGGGCTGAGCCACGCAGCCGCCGCCGAGGCGATGGCGATCTCGGAGACGACGGTTTCCTGGCACATCCATGAGGCGAAGAAACGGTTGAAGACGCTGATGCGTTCAGCCGGGGAAGTGTGACCATGGTCGACGACAAGCAACTGAACAGGCTGCGCGATATCGCAGCACCGGCGCCTGACGCGGATGCAAAGGCGCGTGCCCTCCAGGCCGCGCTGCGCGCCTATGACATGGAAGAAAAAACTTTACCGGCCGCCCAAGGATCGGCAGGCGGGCTTCGTCTCACAGAGCGAGCACAAAGGCTCTGGAGCGAAATCATGCAAAAGAAACTCTTCGCCACGCCGGCCATTGCCGGGCTCGTTGCCCTGCCGATCGCCGGATACGCCACCATCTATATGCTTGGGGAATCCAAATTCGGCGGGCCCGAATTCGGCGGCGACGATAAGATCACCGAAACGCTGGCTGACAAGCCGGCGACCGTCAAACCGCCGGTTGTTGCCGAAGCAGATAAGCAGAAGAAGGCGGACGCCGACAGCGAAAGCCGCGACGCCGGCGAGGCGCTTGTGGCGCCGACATCGCCGCCGAAAGCGGAATCGACCGCGGTCGGCGGGTTGACGCAGCAGGATGTGCTCACCCGCAATGCACCCGAACCGGCGCAGAGCGGCGAGTTTGCGCTGGATGGCGGTGCAAACTCCGTGGCTCCGGCAGTCGATGGTGGCGCGCGGGTCGGACGCATGCCTGGCACGGTTGCCGAGTCCAAGCTGATGGCACAGCAGCCTGCCGCTGCGCCGGCCGACCAGATGCTGCCGCGAGAGGAAAACCGTGACCGGGTCGAGGATTTCAAGACCAATCCGGTGCATGCCGCACTCGAAGACCCGGTCTCGACGTTCTCTATCGATGTCGACACCGCTTCCTATTCCTTCGTCCGGCGCTCGCTGAAGGAAGGTTTTATCCCGCAGGCCGATACGGTGCGCGTCGAGGAGATGGTCAACTACTTCCCCTATGACTGGAAAGGCCCGGACTCCGCCTCGACGCCGTTCAACTCGACCGTCAGCGTCATGCCGACTCCGTGGAACGAGCACACCAGGCTGATGCATGTCGCCATCAAGGGTTTCGACGTGAAGCCGGCCGAGCAGCCCAAGGCCAATCTGGTCTTTCTGATCGATGTGTCGGGCTCGATGAACGAGCAGGACAAGCTGCCGCTCCTGCAGTCGGCCTTTCGGCTGCTGGTCAACAAGCTGAGACCCGACGATACCGTCTCGATCGTCACCTATGCGGGCGATGCCGGTACCGTGCTGGAGCCCACCAAGGCTTCGGAAAAGGACAAGATCCTCGCTGCCATCGACAACCTGACATCCGGCGGCTCGACGGCAGGCGAGGCGGGCATCAAGGAAGCCTACAGGCTGGCGCAGAAATCCTTCGTCAAGGACGGTATCAACCGGGTGATGCTCGCCACCGATGGTGATTTCAATGTCGGCCAGACCGACGACGACGACCTGAAGCGGCTGATCGAAAAGGAGCGCAAGACAGGTGTGTTCCTGTCGGTGTTCGGCTTCGGCCGCGGCAACCTGAACGACCAGATGATGCAGACCATCGCCCAGAACGGCAACGGCACCGCCGCCTATATCGACACTTTGGCGGAGGCCGAGAAGGTGCTGGTCGAGGATGCCTCCTCGACACTGTTCACCATTGCCAAGGACGTGAAGATCCAGGTCGAGTTCAACCCGAACAAGGTCTCGGAATACCGGCTGATCGGCTACGAGACCCGCGCCTTGAACCGCGAGGATTTCAACAACGACCGCGTCGACGCCGGCGAGATCGGCTCAGGCCATTCGGTCACCGCGATCTACGAGATCATGCCTAAGGGCAGCGGCGGCGAACAGATCGATCAGCTGCGCTATGGCCAGGCCTCGGTGAACAATGGCGGTGTCGCCAATGCCGACGAATATGCCTTCGTCAAAATCCGCTACAAGCTGCCGAACGAGGACACTTCGAAGCTGATCACCACGCCGGTGACGTCAGCCAACGAGGTGGCGTCGTTCGACCAGGCCAGCACCGACCAGCGTTTCTCCGTTGCCGTCGCTGCCTTCGGCCAGAAGCTGCGCGACGAGGATGCGACCGCGAAGTTCGGCTACGACAAGATCATGGAGATTGCCACCGCCGCCAGAGGAGCCGACCCGTTTGGGTACCGGTCCGAGTTCCTCTCGCTTGTGCGCCTTGCCTCGGCGCTCGGCGGTAACCGGTAGTGGCAATGATGGCCGGTTTCTTTCAGATGGGATCGTTCTGACAGGGGGAACCGGCCTACGGGCGGGTGAGGCAGGCCGGCGAGGGAAACCTTGCCGGCCTTTTTTCGTGGCTGCACCGCTTCGCGGACCGCGTCGCAGCCGAAAGCGTCAGGCGCGTCCGCGGCGCCGTTCGCGGCGGGCTTCGCTGGTCTCGGCGACGTTGACCGTCGCCTGCTTGTTGCGCATCGGGCCGATGCGTTCGACGATCTGCTCGACGGTCGGGCGATCCGACCTGGTGTGCGCATCGAGCGCCTTGCGCATGGCGGCAAGGTGCTGGAACGAGGTACCGCAGCAGCCGCCGACGATCTTGGCGCCGGCATCGACGGCCAGGCGCACATAATCGGCCATCAGCTCGGGCGTGCCCGAATAGTAGATCTCGGCACCGCGAAATTCGGGGATGCCGCAATTGCCCTTGACGATCACCGTTGCCTCGGGCTTCGCCTCGGTCATGTCGAGCAGCGAAGCGAGAATATCGGAGGCGCCGACACCGCAATTTGCGCCGACACCGAGCGGCGTCTGCGACAGGCCGTCGACGACACCGTGGATGTCCTTCGGCAGCAGCCCCATCATGGTGCGGCCGGCGGTGTCGAAGGAGCCGGTATAGGTATAGGGCAAGCCGACGCGGATGGCGGCTTCGGCGGCGGCACGGATCTCGTCCGGCGCCGACATGGTTTCGATCCAGGCGACTTCGGCGCCGCCGGCCTTCAGGCCCTCGATCTGCTCGGCAAAGGCCTCGACCGCCTCGTCATAGGTCATGGCGCCGAGCGGCACCAGCAATTCGCCGGTCGGGCCGACTGAGCCGGCCACGATCACCTTGCGGCCGGCCTTGCCGGCGACGGCGCTTGCGATCTCGGCGGCGCGCTTGTTCAGTGCGTGGACGCGGTCCTGCGCATGGTGCAGCTTGAGCCGATGGCGGGTCCCGCCAAAAGAGTTGGTCAGGATGATGTCGGCGCCGGCATCGACAAAGTTCTGGTGCAGGCTGGTGATGGTGTCGGGCGCGGTCTCGTTCAAGAGCTCAGGAGCCTCTCCGGCCTCAAGGCCCATCGCGAACAGATTGGTACCGGTGGCGCCATCGGCGAGCAGGACGCCCTTTTCGGCAAGCAGAGCGTCGATCGGATTGGTCATGTGAAATACGCCTTCCCGGAAGAATAACTGAGATAAGGATATAAAGAATTCTTTATGTGCCGTCAATGTCGACACGGAGAGCAACCGGTCAAAATCGCATCTCCGCCAGCTTTCGTGTGAAGCTGGCCGCTTCATGCGCGTTGACGTCCGCGGCACGGATCAGATTGTCGAAATGGCTGGTCAGGATGCGGATCGGCTGCGTGGCGTTCAGCACCAGATACATGTCGCCGACGTAAATGGCTGCGCGATAGGGCCCGAAGATGGTGTACGGGATCGAATAGCGCATCCGCCCGTCATAGAGAAACAGGCGGAAGGTGGGATAGAGGTCGTCGAGTAGCGTCGCCATGTGCAGGAGCTGCTGGTGGCGGTCGGCCTCCGGAAAGCGGTCCCACACGCCCAGCCCGCGCGCGAAGATCTCCAGCGTGTGGCGCGGCATACAGACTTCCATGTCGGTTTCGGGCCGTCGGTTGTAGTCGATGCGGTACTGCGTTTCGCCGGCCTGTGCCTCGCGGCTCTTGTTGGCGATGACGGCTTCATAGTCGACAAGCGCCTCGGTGCGCAGAAGATCGGGAATGCCGGCCGGGACGTAGCGGATTTTAGTTCCCGCCGCCTCGGCATGCCAGCGAGCCAGCAGCGTGCGGTCGAAGCCGTCCGGCGCCTCCTCGATCTCAAGGCTCTCGCGGATTTCACCGGTGACGCCCTCGTCCTGGCTGAGGCCGAGCAGCCAGTCGAGCGAGACTTTGAATTCGGCGGCGATGTTGAGCAGCGTTTCGGCGCGGGGAAGGCGGGTCGAGGCGCCGGAGAGCAGCTGCGACAGCGCCGAACGGTCGATGCCAACCGCGGCGGCGAAGGCCGACTGGTTCAGATCGGACCTTGTCAAGAGCATTTTCAGGCGCTCGCGAAAGATCGTCGACAGGTCGCGCTTGTCCAAATCGCCACCCCACCCGATAGGAGGAAAAATTTGCGCTGAAGCCGCGAACGCGGAGCTTCAGGCGTAAATGAATCCGGTGCGTTGTTTACAATGCATAACATATGCAGCTGAAAATGCGCAATCGCAACAGTTTGTGCGCTTTATCGCGTTGCAGCAATGCAACGCTCCTGACACAATGCTGTCAGGAATCAAACGGGTTCCGGCGACTGGAAGGCAGTGGTCGATAGCATGACGAGCATGGGCAACAGGCGACATGGCGCGGCGACCATCGAATGGCCGACGGTGTTTCTCGCACTTTTCTGCTACGGCGGCTGGCTCGCTACCGGCTTTCTGCTCTGGCCATCCTACCCGCTGTTGGCGCTCGCCCTTCTGGCCCTGATTGCGGCGCTGCAATCCTCGCTGATGCACGAGGCCCTGCACGGCCACCCAACCCGGAACGCGCGGCTCAACGAAGCCGTTGTGTTCCTGCCGATTGGCCTTGTCTGGCCGTTTCGCCGGTTCAAGACCATTCATCTGCGCCACCATGCAGACGAGCGCCTGACCGATCCGCTCGACGATCCCGAAAGCTATTACAAGGCGCTCTGGCAGCACGAAGAGCTGCCGTCGGCTATGAAGTTCCTGCTGAAGGTCAACAACACGATGCTCGGGCGTTTGGTGCTCGGTCCGTGGCTCTCCTGCATCGGCTTCTTCATCGACGACGCCAGGCAGGTTGCCGCGGGCGACAATTCCATCTGCAAGGCATGGCTGCTGCATGCGATCGGCCTCGCCGTAGTGTTGCCTGTCGTGCAGTTCGGCTTCGGCATGCCGTTGTGGCTCTACATACTGGTGCCGGTGTGGCTTGGGCAGTCGCTGATTTCGATCCGCACCTACGCCGAGCATCAATGGTCTGAACATCCGGAAGGCCGCACGATCATCGTCGAGCGCTCGCCGCTGTCCTTCCTGTTCCTCAACAACAATCTGCATTTCGTCCATCACAAGAGCCCGACGGTGGCCTGGTACAGGCTGCCGAAGCTGTTTCGCGACCGCCGCGACGAGTGGCTGCGGATGAACAATGGCTACGCCTATCCGAACTATTTCGCGCTGCTCAAGGCCTATGCCTTCAAGGCGAAGGAACCGATCGTCCATCCCGTGCTGCGGCGCATGCCGGAACCAGGACGCGCGTTCAAGCCGCGCGTCAGGGCACGCAGCCTCAATGGGCTTGGCAGCGCACCGGTACCCGCCGAGCCGCCGAAGGAATGATCCTCGCGGCATTGCAGGCGCTGCCGCGCGGGCAACGCTTTCCTGACCTTGTCAATTTCCCTGCATAACGGTCAAATCCCGGCATGAGCGAATTCATTGCGGCTTTGCCGATGTACGACTGGCCGGAAGCGCGGGACGAGGTCGACGCAGAATGGGCGCGGCTGCGCGATGCTTTCAGACAAAAAGGCATCGATGCGCCGGAGACGATTATCCGCCGCAATGGCGATTTGCCCCCGGTGCCTGGCGGTATTCGCGACGATAAGGGAAAACTCATCGCGCCCGATCCGGCGACATTGCCGCTGGACGAACTGGATTTTCACCGGCTCTGGCTGCACCCGGCGCTGCTCTTTGCGCAAACCTGCTGGGGACCGATGGAACTCGGCCTGTCGCAGCGTGTCCACCTCGTCGGCCAGCCGCGCTACGACGCCTTTGAGGGCGGACAGGGCGAACTCTATTCGAGCGCCATCGTCATGAGGGCGGGCGAGGCACCGCCGGCAAGGTCGCCGGCCGACGGCGGCGCCGTCATTCCGCTCGATCAGCTTCGCGGCAAACGTTTCACCTTCAACAGCCTCGATTCCATGTCGGGCATCATCGCGCCGACACGCGACCTGCAAGCACTGGGCGAGAGTTTGGATATCTTTTCCGCGCTGAGCGAAAGCTGGGGGCACCGCGCTTCGATTGTTGCTGTTGCCGAGGGCAGGGCCGACGTCGCGGCGATCGACTGCGAGAGCTGGGCGCTGGCGCAGCGTTTCGAGCCTGCAGCGCAGAAGATGACGGTCGTCGGCTGGACAAGGCGGCGCAAAGGATTGCCGTTCATCACGGCCAGCAGGACGCCGGAAACGATCGTCGCCATGATGCGCGAGGCGATCGAGGCGCTCACATAAAGCGCGTCGCGTCCGGTCGGCCTCATGCGACGCTTTAAATTCTTGTTTTACGCATGTCGTTATCGCAAAACCGCTGCACACTTTTGCGCGACATGCATTAGGTTCGCTCAGCCCCCAAGCAGCCGATTGTCGAGCGGATAGGTCGAAAGCTTCTCGTTGCCGGTGTCGGTGATCAGGATCTGTTCCTCGATCTTGACGCCTTCGTAGGCGCCAAGCCTGCCGATGTAGCTCTCGACGCACAGCACCATGCCTGACACAAGCACGCCGTCCGGCGTGTCGTCGGTCCAGTCGCCGGCATGCGGCAATGTCGGGTATTCGTCGGCCAGGCCGACGCCGTGATAGAGCACCCCGTAGCGCGCCGGGAAGCAGTCTCCCGGCGGCACCGACGAGCCCTCGACGAGATCGCGGAAGGATATGCCCGGCCGCATCAGTTCGGTGTTGTGGGCGATCTGGTCGGCAGCGATCTGAAACAGGTCACGCTGTTCCTGCGACGGCGGCGCGTCACCGCAAAGCCAGGTGCGCGACAGGTCGGCGCAGAAGCCGTAAGGACCGATCAGGTCGGTGTCGAAGGCGACGAGATCGCCGGCCTCGATCGTCCGCGACGAACACTCCTGGAACCACGGATTGGTGCGCGGACCCGACGACAGGAGCCGGGTTTCGATCCATTCGCCGCCGCGCGCGATGTTGCCGCGATGGAGTTCGGCCCACAATTCGTTCTCGGAAATACCAGGTCTCAGCGCCTGCTCCATCTCGCCCATCGCCGCCTCGCAAGCGACGATCGCCCGGCGCATGGCAAGGATCTCGTCGGGCGATTTGATCAGCCGCGCATTTTCCATCACCGCCTCGCCATTGCCGGTCGAAATGCCGAGACGGGCGAGTTCCTCGATGCCCTCGGGATTGATGTGATCGACCGCGATACGGCGATTGCCGCCGCCATGTTCCAGTACCAGCTCGGCGATGCCGGCTGCCCAGCGGCGGACTTTTTGCCCGGTCAACTCGCCGCTGTAGAGATACGCCCACGACACCGCCGGCCGCACCTCGTCGACGACGCCGGAATGGTCGGAAAGGTGCTCACAGGAAAAATAGTCGAACAGTACCACCGGCCCATCGGTGGCGACGAAACAATGCCTGGTCGGATTGTGCGCGACCCAGAGCTGCATGTTGGTCGCATCGGTCGCGTAGCGGATGTTGACCGGATCGTAGAGCAGGGCTCCCGCATAGTCGCGGCGCTTCAGCTCGGCGCGGATGCGCTCGAGCCGGTATCGGCGCATGGCGGGCAAGTCAGGAGCGTCAATACCCGCCGCCTGCCACTCGGCTTCCGCCAGCGCACCATAGCCCAGCAGATGCTGGTTGAGTTCAGCGGCCTTCAGGCGCGATTTTTTGCGCAGCGCATCGATCGAGTCCTCCGGCTCGAACGGCATGATCTTGCGATGATGACGGGGCCGGTCAGTCGGATTCCTGTCCACCCTCGACTCCTTCGCCAGCGCCTTCCTTGGGCGCCATGGCTCCTTCCATTCTCTTCAGTCGGACGAATGCGCCGGGCCGGGCGGACTTGTCGGTGCCACGCAACAGCGGAACCATGATTTGCCGCGGTTGGCCGTCCGGCTCATAGCCGGCCGCTTTGAGCTGGTCCAAAATGACCGGCCGCGGATCGTCGTGATCAAGCCAGACGAGTACGGCCTGCCCCCGCATCAGCGTTTCGAAATTAGGCACTTCCTGGTCAAGTGCGACCAGTTTTTCGTCGACCAGCCGCAGGTTGCCGACCCATGCACCGTCGGATATTGCAGTTTTCACCGGTCCGTCCGCGGTCAGTTGGCGATAGAGGGCCGGGTAATCCAAGCGGATCATGCGGGAGAGGCCACTGGTCCCGTTTATCTGGACGTACCAAGTGGCGGGCGCGAGCAACACGGCGATGATCGCTCCAGCCGCGATCACCAGGAGCTGCGCATTCCTGCCGCGCGGCGCCAGCCGTTCCATAGTGGCGACGATGGCCAGCGGCAACATGAACAGGACCGGCAGCAGCCAGCGGTCCTTGACAACCGTCACGCCGGTGGCCAGCACAAGTATTGCCAGCATAGCCAAGCCGAGCGCCAAGCTACGCCACAACAGAATTTCCCTGGCCGGACGTTTCGGGTGCCGCTCGGAGAAACGGAACTTCGCCACCCCGAAGGCCAGCGCGGAAACGAGCACCGGCAAGACCGCGAAATTGAAGGTCCCCATGACAAACTTGCCGGCGCCGACAAAGGCCGCCGCGATGCGCCCTTGTTGCGGGTCTATTCCGAACTTCTCGCCTCTCGACAATAAATCGGCGGGATGCATGAGGCTCCAATAGGTGGTTGGTGCCAGCACCAATATCGCGACCGCTATGCTGATTGCGAACTTTGGATCAAGGATGGCGCTGCGCAATTCGCGCAGCGACAGCGCTGCCGCAACAAGGGCCACCACGAGGAAGACATCGTTATACTTGGCAAGAATTGCCGCCGCCGTGGCCAGGCCAAACGCCGCATAGGCAATCATGCTACGCCGCTCGAGAAGATAGGCCATGGTGAGCAGGAGCAGCGAGCAGAAGCCGACGACGGCGACGGAATGCGACAAAGCGCGCTGCGATTCCCAGACGACCTGCGGGATCGTAAACAGGCCGAACATGGCCGCCGCCGCTGTCGCCTTGGTGTAGCCGAACCGCCGCATGGCGGCGAACACGCTGCAGGCGGCGAGGAACAGCACTGAGTATTTGACGAGCTTCAGCGTGAAGATACTGGTGCCGAAAACATGCGCGGCCAGCCAATTGATCCAGGTGTAGAGAGGTGGTTGCGAGCCGCCATATCCAGCCCAGAGATACGGTACATAGATCAGCTGCTCCGCATCGTCGATGCCGACGCCGGTTCCCGCCCAAGAGCTCAACAGGGACAGTATGATGGTCTGCAAGGCAAAATAAGCCGCGACCATGACGATCGCCGCCGGGAAGGGGCCGATCCGTCCCTCGGCCAGCCACTCGGCCCATTTCATGTCGTACTTCAAGGAAGTCTCATCGCCCCTGCCGGCACAGTTGCCGGCTGGGCTAGCATGAAGAGCGTGCTCCGCACAATGCGACCGGCTGGCTGCACCTACGTTCGCATCTTTTCGCCACTCGGATCGAAGGGCGGCTCGACGTTGATGCGCGCCGACCGCCGGTGTCCAAGGATCTCGATCTCGAACAGCCCGGCGCTCTCGTTTTCGGCAAGCACTGCCGGTACGTAGCCTTGCGCCATCGACTTCTCGACATAATGCGCATAGCCGCCGGAGGTGACCCAGCCGACCACGCGCCAGTTGCCGTCGACAATACCGCGCACGGCAGACGCGCCTTCAGCGGCGTTCGAGCCGCGCACTTCCTTGCCGCCCGCGTCGAAGCGCGGCGCGCCATAGCCATGCGGCTTTTCTACCGTGCCGAAATCCTTGTCGCCGACCTTGGCCCAGATCGGCTCGTCGCCCATGACGTCGGCATCCGCAGCATCGACGATAAAGGAAACGCGGCGCAGCTTCGGCCCTGCCGCCTGTTCCTTGGCCGCTGCCTCGCGGCCGATGAAATCGTTCTTCTCCAGCTTGATAAAGCGGTCCATCGAACCTTCGAACGGTCC
The DNA here is from genome assembly GCF_000503055.1 of Mesorhizobium sp. LSHC420B00. Classification (GTDB taxonomy): domain Bacteria; phylum Pseudomonadota; class Alphaproteobacteria; order Rhizobiales; family Rhizobiaceae; genus Mesorhizobium. The sequence goes on from NZ_AYVY01000013.1 coordinate 63,288, forward strand.
GTAGATCGGACGTAGCTCGCGGAACCAGGTCGGAAAGTTCTTTTCAAGCCGCATCGAGAGCAGGGCGCGCATGCCGAAATCAACAAGTCCGAACTCTTCGCCGGCCTCCTTGATCGCCTTGTAGACCAGACGCTGATAGGCCGGCGCCATCCAGATCTCATAGCCGAGATCGCCGGTGTAGGTGATGCGGTTGACCATGCAGGGCGCGCCGCCGACCGCCATCTCGCGGAAATCCATGAAGCGGAAGGCCTTGGTCGAGATGTCGACGTCGACCAGTTTCTGCAGCAGGTCGCGCGATTTCGGCCCGGCGATGGAGAGGCCAACCAGCGTCTGGTCGAAGCGGTGGATGCGCACCTCCGACGCCCTTGGACCGTCCTTCGGCAGATGCTTCTCGAACCAGCGCATGTGATATTTTTGCGCGGCCGAAGAACCCCAGATCATGAAGCGTTCTTCGCCCGCCTTGGCGATGGTGAAGTCGCCGATCAGTCTGCCGAACTCGTTCAGCATCGGCGTCAGCACGATGCGGCCGGTCTTCGGCATGCGGTTGGTCATCAGCCGGTTGAGGAAATCCTCGGCCCCAGGTCCGGAGACTTCGTATTTGGCGAAGTTGGCGATCTCGGTGACGCCGACCCTCTCGCGGGTGGCGCACACTTCCTCGCCGATCGCGCCGAAATCATTCGAGCGGTGGAAGGACACGATGTCCTTCGGCTCCGAGCCTTTCGGCGCGAACCAGAGCGGGGTTTCGAGACCCCAGCTGTCGCCCATGACGGCGTTGTTGGCGAGCATGGTGTCGTAAAGCGGGGTCGTCTGCGCCGGTCTTGCCGCCGGCAATTCCTCGTTGGGAAAGCGGATGGAGAAACGGCGCGAATAATTTTCGCGCACCTTTGCGTTGGTATAGCGCAGCGTTGCCCATTCGCCGAAGCGCGCAACGTCCATGCCCCAGACGTCGAAGCCGGGGTCGCCATGGACCATCCAGTTCGACAGCGCCAAGCCGACGCCGCCGCCTTGGCTGAAGCCGGCCATGACGGCGCAGGCGCACCAGAAATTGGTCAGGCCCTGCACAGGGCCAACGAGCGGGTTGCCGTCGAGCGCGAAGGTGAAGGGGCCGTTGATGATCTGCTTGATGCCGGCTTTCTCGATGCCGGGAAAATGCTTGAAGCCGATCTCGAGCGACGGCGCGATGCGGTCGATGTCGGGCTGCAGCAGCTCGTGGCCGAAATCCCATGGCGTGTTGACCGGCGACCACGGCTTGCAGGCTTTTTCATAGGTGCCGAGCAGGATGCCGTNAGGATGCCGTTGCGTTCCTGGCGGGTGTAGATCTCGCCCTTGAAATCCAGCACGCCGATCATCTCGCGCCCAGTCGACTTGTTGAATTCCTCGACTTCCGGCATCGGCTCGGTCAGGAGATACATGTGCTCCATCGCCAGCACCGGCAGCTCGACGCCGACCATGCGACCGATCTCGCGCGCCCACAGGCCGCCGCAGTTGACGACATGCTCGGCTTTGATCGTGCCTTGCTCGGTGACGACGTTCCAGGTGCCGTCGACCTCCTGCGTCAGTTCGACGACGCGGTTGCGCAGCACGATCTCGGCGCCGAGCTTCCGGGCGGCTTTGGCATAGGCGTGGGTGGTGCCGGAAGGGTCGAGGTGGCCCTCGACTGGGTCCCACATAGCGCCGACGAAATTCGTCTCGTCCATCAGCGGGAACATCGCCTTGGCTTCGGACGGCGTGATCAGTTCGGTGTCCATGCCGAGATAGCGGCCCTTGGCATGGGCGAGGCGAAGGAAGTCCATGCGCTCGGGCGTGTCGGCCATCATGACGCCGCCGGTCAGGTGCAGCGAGCAGGATTGGCCGGAAATCTCCTCGATCTCCTTGTAAAGCTGCACCGTATAGGCCTGCAGCTTGGCGACATTGGGATCGCCGTTCAGCGTATGAAAGCCGCCCGCCGCATGCCAGGACGAGCCGGAGGTGAGCTCCGAACGCTCGATCAGCATGATGTCGGTCCAGCCGGCCTTGGCCAGATGATAGAGCACCGAGCAGCCAACGACGCCGCCGCCGATAACAACCGCTTTTGCATGAGATTTCATGAAGATAGTTCCGTTTTTGAAGAGATTGAATCGAGTGAGCGGGGCGCGAAAACAAAGCGGAGATCGAATACAGCGATGTTTTCGGCCAGCCTGCCATCAAGCGCGGCAAGAATGGTTTCACAGACGGAAGTACGATGTTTCAGGACGTCATGGCTCCAAAGACGCAGGATCGAGTAGTCTTGGGCGCGCATGAAATCATCGCGGCGGCGGTCATATGAACTGCCGGCGTGCTGTTGTCCGTCGACTTCAACAACAAGCCATTTTTCGCGGCAGACAAAGTCTGCAAAAAAGGCGCCGATGGAGAACTGACGCGTAAAGCGATAGCCGCCAAGCTTGCGCGCCTTTAGTTCAGGCCAAAGCAGTGCTTCGGCCTGATTGCCTGCTTGCCGCAGGCTACGCGCTCGCTGGGTTGTGCCTGTTTTGCGGCGGCTGCGCGTTTCATGAACGGCTTCCCCCACTCCGTCGCCGCTTCGGGGCGCCACCTCTCCCCCCTCCGGGGGGAAAGGAAGGGCGCCAACTGGAATCGTTTCGCGCCCTTCCTCTACCCCGTCGATCGGGGGAGAGGTGTCGAGCGAAGCTCGACGGAGTGGGGGTCGACTACTCATCAGATGATCAGAAATCGGTCGGGGCGCCGCCTTCGGCCCGGCGCTTGTCGACGAAAGCATTGAGCTCCTCGCGGATCGCCGGGTCCATATAAGGCTCTTCATAGGAGGCCAGCCGCTCCTTCCAGACGCGATTGGCTTTTTCGAGCGCCGTCGGCGACCCGGCCTCCGCCCAACTCTCGAAATTGCGCCAGTCCGAAATGATAGGCGCATAGAAGGCGGTCTTGTAGCGGTCCTGCGTGTGCTGGGTGCCGAAGAAATGGCCGCCGGGGCCGACCGACTGGATGGCGTCGAAACCGAGCGCCTCGTCGGAAAGATCGAGCGGCGTCAGGAACTCGGCGACCATCTGCAACAGGTCTATATCGAGGATGGTCTTTTCGTAGGAGCAGCGCAGGCCGCCTTCGAGCCAGCCGGCGGCATGCATCATCAGATTGCCGCCGCCCTGGATGGCACCCCACAGCGAGAACACGCTTTCATAGGCAGCTTGCGCGTCGATCGTGTTGGCGGCGCAGGTGTTGGAGGTGCGGTAGGGGATGTTGTAGCGGCGGGCGAGCTGCCCGCCGACCAGCTGCGCCTTCATATATTCCGGCGTCCCGAAGGCCGGCGCGCCGGACTTCATGTCGACATTCGAGGTGAAGCCGCCGTAGCCGACAGGAGCGCCCTTGCGCACCATCTGCGCGAAGGCGATGCCGGACAGCGCCTCGGCATTCTGTTGCACCAGCGCGCCGGCAATCGTCACCGGTGCCATGGCGCCGGACAGGGTGAACGGCGTCACGACGACCACCTGACCCTTGCTCGACATCTGGATGATGCCTTCCATCATCGGCACGTCGAGCTTGAGCGGCGAATTGGTGTTGATGATGGTGAATACCGACGGCTCTGCGAGCAGTTGCTCGTGGCTAATGCCACGTGCGATCCTGGTGATCTCGATGCCGTCGACGTTGCGCTCCTTGCCGAGCGAATAGATGTGGAACATTTTGTCGGTCAGCGTGGCGAGGTCACGGATGCATTCGAGGTGTCGCACGGACGGATGGATGTCGATCGGCTCGACCGGATAACCGCCCGTGCAATTCAATATGTTGTGCATCTGCGCAAGCTTGAGAAAGTTGCGGTAGTCCTGCTGGTTGCCCGGCCGGCGGCCGCGGTCGACGTCGGAGCAATTGGGTGCCGACGCCATCATCGAGATGATCAGATTATCGCCACCGAAGCGCACATTATGCGCCGGGTTGCGGGCGTGGATGGTGAATTCCGGCGGGCAGTGCGCAACCAGTTCCAGGATCATGTCGCTGTCGAAGCGCACCCGCTCGCTGCCTTCGCGGACATCGGCGCCATGCGCCTTCATGATGCGCCGGGCTTCGTCATGCAGCACGTCGACGCCGATTTCCCGCAGCACCCGCAGAGAGGCGAGGTGGATGGATTCCAGCTCGTCGTCGGAAACCAGCCGGGTCGGCGTCAGCGGGTTCTTCAACTGGCGAAACGGCGGCTGCTCGAACACCGCCGATCCGCCGGCACGCTTCCCCGCGCGGCCGCCGCGACGGGCGCGGTCGTTTGCCAGTGCCGGTTCGGCGGGCTGAAGGGCGGCGGTCATGATAGTCCTCGTACGCTGCGGCAATGCGGCGGCATAATGGACTGCCGGCCGTCCGGCCATTGCGGAGGCGGCGACCACTAGGACGAGGGAAGCGACATGCCCTGGGGGCAGCCGGCGGGATCGTCAGCCTCTTGATCGCGTTCCGGCTGGCGCAAGCGGTTTTCGGTGCCGGTGCTTACTGCGACGGAACCGAAACGCTAATCCTGCATCATGGACCGGGCGGAACAGAACAGCGGCGAGGCAGTGCAATGGGCGGCGATCACCGGCGTGATCGCGACTGTCTCGGTGTTCGCCATTGCGCAAGGGCTGAGCTACCCGCTGTTGAGCTTCATCCTGCAGCGCCAGGGCGTCTCGCCGGCCATGATCGGCCTGTCGGCGGCAATGACGCCGATCGGCTTCATCGTCTCCTCGCCGTTGGTTCCAGCGCTGGCGCGCCGTTTCGGGGCCGGGCGCACCACGCTTACTTGCGCGGCACTTTCCGCGCTGGTGCTGGCGCTGATCGGCTGGACGCAAAATGTCTATCTGTGGTTTCCGCTGCGCTTTTTGATCGGTGGGGTCACCAACCCGCTCTACGTGCTGAGCGAAGTCTGGGTCATTGCACTGGCGCCGCCAGCACGCCGCGGCCGCGTCATGGGCATCTATTCGACGATCATTTCGGCGGGCTTTGCGGCGGGGCCGCTGTGCCTGCTTGCGGTCGGCACCGTGGGATGGCCGCCGTTTCTGGTCGGCATCGGCGCATTCCTGTTTTGCGGCGCCTGCCTTGCCTCGGTGCTGGCACGGCTGCCGAGGGTCGACGAGAGCGGGCACCGGGTTTCGGTGCTGGGATTCGTGCCGCAGGCGTGGCTGCTGTTGTCGGCGGTCGTGGTGGCCGCCGGTTTCGAACAGGCAGTGCTCGCCTTGCTGCCGGTCTACGGAACGCATTACGGCATCGCCGAAGCGCGCATGTCGGCGCTGCTGTCGGTGATGATCGCCGGCAACATCGCTATGCAGGTGCCGCTCGGCCTGTTGGCGGAACGACTGACGGCGCGGCTGGTGCGGTTCATCTGTGTGGCGGTGACGGTGCTCGGATGCGTGCTGTTGCCGGTTCTCATCGAGACGCCGCTCATATGGCCATGCGTCAGATCGGAAGAGCGTCGTGTAGGGANCGAGCTCGGCGAGCGGTTCACCGGCTCGGCGCTGGTCGCCGGCAACGCCGCCTTTTCGCTGATGTGGGGCGTCGGCGGCATCGCCGTGCCGCCGCTGGCGGGCGGCGCCATGGATGTTGTTGGCGCAGGCGGCCTGCCGCTCACGCTTGGCGCCATTTGCCTGGCGCTGGGGCTTGTAACGGTCATTCGAAGGCGGATGGTGTGAATGCCTGAAGTCGCCGTTCTGACGCAATGACTTGAATATTAGCGGCCCCGTGTCGATCTTGGCGATGCCGACGCCCGACTCAACCGGAGACCTCATGACCAAATTGAACAGCCAGGCCCAACCGGATCCGGCGGCCGAAGATCCCTTCCTCTGGCTGGAGGGCAGGACTGACCAGCGAGCGCTCGACTGGGTTCATCGCCAGAATGAAATCACTGTCGCCGAATTGCAGGGTGACCCGTCCTACCAGGCAACGTTCCAGACCGCGCTCGACCTGATGACGGCCGAGGATAACATCGCCGTCGGGGCCGCTATCAACGGCCATGTCTATAATTTCTGGCAGGACCGCACGAACGTACTCGGCCTCTGGCGGCGCACCACCGTCGCGTCCTACAAGACCGACAAGCCGGATTGGCAGACGATCATTGACTTCGACAGTCTGGCGGCGGAAGAGGGGGTGAAATGGGTGTTCAGCGGCGCCAGCCGGCTTTACCCCGATTTCAGCCGCTGCCTGCTCAGCCTGTCGCCGGATGGCGGCGATGCCAGCGAGATGCGCGAATTCGATATCGAAAGCAGGTCCTTCGTCGAGGGTGGCTTTCGTGCTCCCGCCTCGAAATCGAACTTCAGCTGGCTGGACGAGGACACGGTCATCGTTTCCGCCGCCTTCGAGGAGGACGACAAGACCCAGTCCGGCTATCCGCGCGTGGTCAAGCTCTGGCGGCGCGGCACGCCACTGGAAGCGGCGATGCCGATCTTCGAGGCGCTGAAGCAGGATCTCGCCGCCGGCGGATCCGTCGAATTCGACGGTGACAGGCGCCACGTCTTCTTGGCCCGGACGCTCGACTTCTTCGCCTCGCACAGTTTCCTGCGGCTGCCTTCTGGCGAGAACCGGCGCATCCCGTTGCCGGACGACGTCACCGATACGGCGCTGTTCAAGGGCCAGCTTGTCTTCGGCGTGCGTACCCCGTGGACGGCGCCGGACGGCACGCTGTGCAAGCCCGACGGGCTCTATTCACTCGATTTCGAGCGCTGGATCGAAACCGGTCTGTTCGGATCCATCGATATCGTGCTCGAGCCGGCGCACCGTGTCTCGATCGCCGGCATCGCCCGCACGCAGGCCCGGCTGTTCATCAATTTGATGCACAATGTGCGCGGCAAGGTCATCGCCGGCGAGCGCAGCGACAGCGGCTGGGAGTTCAAGCCCGTTGCATTGCCCGAAAACGGCAATGTCGGCATCAGCCATGCCGAGCATTTCGGCTCCAGCGTCTCCTTCTCCTTCACCGATTTCCTGACGCCGAGCTCGATCATCTGGTCGGACGATAATGCCGCGGCGCTGGCAACGGTGAAGTCGCAGCCGGCGCGCTTCGATGCGTCGTCCCTGGTCTCCGAACAGTTCGAGGCGCGCTCGAAGGACGGCACGATGATCCCGTACTTCGTCGTCAGGCGGCGCGACCAGGACGGGCCGGTGCCGACATTGCTTTACGGCTATGGCGGCTTCGAAGTGCCGCTGCTGCCCGGCTATGCCGGCGTGCGCGGCAGGCTGTGGCTGGAGAAGGGCAATGCCTATGTGCAGGCCAACATCCGCGGCGGCGGCGAGTTCGGCCCGAACTGGCACCAGGCGGCGCTCAAGGCCAATCGCCAGAATGCATTCGACGATTTCGCAGCGGTGGCGCAAGATCTGGTCAAACGCGGCATCGCCACACCGGCCACGCTGGGCATCCAGGGCGGTTCGAACGGGGGCTTGCTGACTGGCGTCTCGCTGACGCAACGCCCGGAATTGTTCGGCGCGGTGATCATCGACGTGCCGCTGCTCGACATGCTGCGTTACACCGAGCTGCCGCCCGGCGCGTCATGGATGGCCGAGTATGGCGATCCGGCGAAGCCGGAAGAGGCAGCCTGGCTCGCCTCCTATTCGCCCTACCAGCATGTAGACACGGATGCAGCCTATCCGCCGGTACTGCTGACGACCTCGACTGCCGACGACCGCGTCCATCCCGGCCATGCCCGCAAGATGGCGGCGCGGCTGCAGGCGGCGGGCCATGGCAAGACGCTGTTCTTCGAAGAGACCGAGGGCGGGCATGGCGGGCGCGGCGATCGGCGGCCGCAGGCCGCACAGGCGGCGATGAAGTACGTCTTCCTGCAGCGGGCCCTGACTGGCACCAATTGACCGACATCGCTTGACCGGTACGGCTTGAACTGAGGGCTGGAGGCAGCCTAAGGTACATGCATGGCTAGGCTGGCGAAATCGGGGTGCGCATTTGGGGTGGCGGTGACGCCGTCGCCGCGCACGCTTCGCGCCGAGCTGTTGCGGCTGTGCGCCCGTATCGGCTATTCGCCGCCCGCTGTCCTCTAACGAATCCGCCCCGGCGCGAAAGCTGCCGGATTGGTTCAAGAGGAAAGACCAGACATGACCTACCAGAATTATTCGCTGAAGCAGCTTCAGCAGATTGATGCCGCGCATCACCTTCATCCGTTCACCGACCACAAGGAGATGCGCGAGACCGGCTCGCGCATTATCACCCACGCCAACGGGCCGTTCATCTACGATTCCGAAGGGATGGAAATCCTCGACGGCATGGCCGGGCTGTGGTGTGTCAATGTCGGCTATGGCCGCGACGAGCTGGCCGACGCCGCCTACGCCCAGATGAAGGAATTGCCCTACTACAACTCCTTCTTCAAATGCTCGACGCCGACGCCGATTCTACTCGCCAAGAAGCTGGCGGAGATCGCGCCGAAGCATATCAACCAGATGTTCTATGGCTCATCCGGTTCGGAGGCCAACGACACGGCGCTGCGTGTTGTTCGCCACTACTGGGTGCTGGAAGGCCGGCCCGAGAAGAACCGCATCATCTCGCGCAAGATGGGCTACCACGGCTCGACCATCGCCGGCGCCTCGCTCGGCGGCATGGATCTCATGCACAAGCAGCTCGGCGGCGCCGTGCCCAACATCGTCCACGTGATGATGCCCTATGCGTACGAGCTCGCACTGCCCGGCGAAAGCGACCATGATTTCGGCCTGCGCGCGGCAAAAGCGGTCGAGGACGCGATCCTCGAAGCTGGCGCCGATAAGGTCGCCGCCTTCATCGGCGAGCCGGTGATGGGGGCAGGCGGGGTGAAGATCCCGCCGATGAGCTACTGGCCGGAGGTGCAGCGCATTTGCCGCAAATACGATGTCCTGCTGATGCTGGACGAGGTTATCACCGGCTATGGCCGCACCGGCGAGTGGTTCGCCGCACAAGCCTTCGATGTCGAGCCCGACACCATCACCACGGCCAAGGCGCTGACCTCCGGCTATCAGCCGCTGTCGGCGCTGCTTGTCGGCGACCGCATCGCGGCGACGCTGGTCGAAAAGGGCGGCGAATTCTATCACGGCTACACCTATGCCGGGCATCCGGTGGCCTGCGCGGTGGCACTGAAGAACCTCGAGATCATCGAGCGCGAGGGCCTGGTCGAGCGCGTCAGGAACGACACCGGGCCTTACTTCGCCAGGGCGCTGCAGGAACGTTTCGGTGGGCATGATCTGGTTGGCGAGGTGCGCTCGTTCGGGCTGATGGGGGCGATCGAGATCGTCAAGGACAAGGTGACCAAGGAGCGCTTCCTGCCGGCCGGCAGCGCGGCGGTGATGGTTCGCGACCACGCCCTTGCCCAAGGCATGATGCTGCGCGCCACCGGCGACACGATGATCCTGTCGCCGCCGCTGATCTGGACGCGCGAGACGATCGACATGGCCTGCGACCGCATCGCCAGGGCGCTCGACCTGGCCGAAGCAGATTTGCGCAAGCGGTAAGATGGAACGATCGCCGGGCGTCCGGTAATCGGGCGCCCGGAGTTTGAATGCCGCTTTATGGCGAAGAGTTCGCCAGGCGAGGCTGTTGGCAGTATCGACGACCACGCGTGATCACTGGCCCGCCTTGACACCGATGACGTGCCCCTTCGCGTCAGTGACCAACATCCCTTTCGATTGGTCCAAGATCACAACAATGTTGCCGAAAGGATCGCGGACACGGGCGCACCGCCCGACCGCGATCTCGAATGGCGGTTGCACAGCCTCACCGCCGGCGGCCAAGAATTCCTCAAACGCGTCGTCCACGTTATCGACCAGGATGTCGGTCTCGGGACCGATATGAAGATGGACAACCAGCTCCGCATCGGTTTCAGGCAGCGCAAAGCCGGCGGCTTCATCGTCCCGCCAAACGAGCGCATGACCGAGACGATCCCCATAGAACGATACGGCTGCATCGAGGTCGCTCACCCGCAATAGATGATTATCGAGCTTGCGGAATAATGGTCTTTTTCGAGGCTCGTGCGCCATTGCGGGACCTCAATATGTGAAGAGATTCGTGCGGCCGTATAGCCTCTAATGAAATAGTCTTCGCGACTATGTCTGCAACTGGGTTGCCTTCAAGCTTTCGAGCCCGCTCGGTGGAAATGGTAGCGAGCCGAAATTCATGTGGGGGTCGTGAGCGGAAATTCAAACTGAGACAGCACCGAAGGGCCGCATCAGCGACGCGGCAATCGGAATATAGCTCCGACGACATGGCGAAAACGCAAAAACCGCGCTCCATCGGAACGCGGCTTTGCCAGATACGCATGGTGCTTCGCCAACAATACACTTGCGAAACTTACGGCGAAACTTACGGGCTCCGGTACGCGAGACCTGATCCGGAGCGCCGGGCGGATGTCCGCCTCGCAATCCGTTTTAAACGCACATCGTTACTGCAGGGTTAGCAAGAGCTTAAGCAAACCTAAATTTGCCGACTTTCCGCTTTGGGCAGATCGAAAACTATGAAATTTGACCTTACGCAGGGTCACCGCGCAGGAAATTGATGATGCCGGAAAAATCCGCGCCGGCATCGCCTTGTGCGTTGAACAGCGCATAAAGCTGGGCTGCCTCGGCGCCGAGCGGCGTTGCCGCACCGACGCTCTGTGCGGCCTCCTGCGACAGTTTCAGGTCCTTCAGCATCAGTGCCGCTGCAAACCCGGGCTTATAGCCATTGTTGGCGGGCGATGTCGGCACAGGGCCGGGCACCGGGCAGTAAGTGGTCAGCGACCAGCACTGGCCGGACGAGGTCGAGGCGACGTCGAACAGCGCCTGGTGCGACAGGCCGAGCTTTTCCGCCAGCACGAAGGCCTCGGCAACGCCGATCATCGAAATGCCCAAAATCATGTTGTTGCAGATCTTCGCCGCCTGCCCGGCGCCGTCGTCGCCGCAATGAACGATGCGGCCGGCCATTGGCTTGAGGATCGGTTCGGCCTTGGCGAAGGCGTCCTTCGAACCGCCGGCCATGAAGGTCAGCGTGCCGGCCGCCGCACCGCCCGTCCCGCCGGAGACCGGCGCGTCGATCGTCAGCAATCCGTGCTTGGCCGCGGTGGCATGGGCCTTTCGCGCCGACTCGACGTCGATGGTCGAGGAATCGATGAACAACGCGCCTTTTTTCGCCTTGGCCGCGATGTCTGCGTAAACCGACAGCACATGCTTGCCGGCCGGCAGCATGGTGATGACCGCATCGGCATCCTTTACCGCCGCAACGGCATTGGCCATGATGACGACGCCGTGCTCCCTGGCGATGACGAGGTTTTCCGGCACCAGGTCGAAGCCGTGCACGGCATACCCGGCCTTGACCAGGTTGGCGGCCATCGGATTTCCCATATTGCCGAGGCCGATGAAGGCGATGGTGGTCATAATGGCACTCCGCGGTTTGGGTAAGGCAGGCAGTAGGCAGTAGGCAGTAGGCAGTAGGCGACCTATTCGGGCGCAAGTTTGCTAATAAGTTGGCGAAGCATTTTTCCGATGCCCTCGGTCGCTAACAGTACGTGATAAGCTTGGTCATGCGTGGCAAGGCCAATGCGTTCAGCGATCTGAAGGTGTGTCTCGAACTCCTTCAACGATCCTTGGGCTATCCTGAGAAATTGCTGATAGGAGCCTCTGTTGTCTCGACCATAACCTTCCGCGATGTTTGCAGGAATAGAGGTTGCTGAGCGGCGAATTTGGCTGGTCAACCCATACAATTCTTCTTTTGGCCATGCCTTGGTCAAGGAGTAGGTGGTGACGGCCAGATCCATCGCCTGCTGCCATACGATAAGATCCTTGTACGAATTGATCTTGCCGGTCATCTTCCTGCCTACTGCCTACTGCCTACTGCCTACTGCCTACTGCCTACTGCCTACTGCCTACTGCCTACTGCCTTACCGTCCGATCAGCGCGCGAGCGATGATGACGCGCATGATCTCGTTGGTGCCTTCGAGGATCTGGTGGACGCGCAGGTCCCGTACCAGCTTCTCGATGCCGTAATCGTGCAGATAGCCATAGCCGCCATGCAGCTGCAGGGCGTCATTGGCGACGTTGAAGCCGGTGTCGGTGACGAAGCGCTTGGCCATCGCCGACCATTTTCCGGCATCCGGCGCCTTGCGGTCGAGCTTCGAGGCGGCGGTGTAGAGGAAGATGCGTGCTGCCTGCAATTCGGTCTCCATGTCGGCGAGCTTGAACTGCAGCGCCTGGAACTGGTTGATCTTCGAGCCGAAGGCCTTGCGCTCGGCGGTGTAGGCGAGAGCCTTGTCGAGTGCCGATTGCGCGCCGCCGAGCGAACAGGCGGCGATGTTCAAGCGGCCGCCGTCGAGCCCGGCCATGGCGATGCCGAAGCCGGCGCCTTCTGCCGACAAAAGGTTTTCCGCCGGCACCTTGCAGTCCTCGAAGACGACCTGGCGGGTCGACTGCATGTGCCAGCCCATCTTGTGTTCGTTGGCGCCGAAGGAAAGGCCGGGCGCATCGTTCGACACGACGAAGGTGGAAATGCCTTTCGGCCCGTCGGCGCCGGTGCGCGCCATGACGACATAGAGGTCGCTGTCGCCGGCACCGGAGATGAACTGCTTGGCGCCGTTCAGCACATAGTCACTGCCGCTTTTGACCGCGCGCGTCTTCAGCGCCGCCGCATCCGAGCCCGAGCCCGGCTCGGTCAGGCAGTAGCTTGCCAGCCATTCCATCGAGGTCAGTTTGGGCAGGAAGCGCCGGCGCTGCTCGTCGCTGCCGAAGCGGTCGATCATCGATGCTGCCATGTTGTGGATCGAGATGAAGGCGGAAAACGCCGGATCGGCACGCGAAAGCGCCTCGAAGATCAGCACGGCGTCGAGCCGGCCGAGCCCCGAGCCGCCGACATCGTCGCGGACATAGATGCCGCCAAGGCCGAGCGGGCCGGTCTCGCGGATCACGTCGGCGGGGAAATATTTGTTGCGATCCCAGTCGAGTGCGTTCGGCGCCACACGATCGGCGGCGAAGGCCTCGGCCATCTCTTGGATGGCGCGCTGGTCCTCGTTGAGTTCGAACTGGCTGGTGCCCGCATCGACAGCGGCGTCCATGGCGTGCTCCCTGATGTTTCCGGCCTGCTGGCCTGTCGTTTTTGGCTTTGCGCGCCGTCCAATCTAGACCAATGATGCCGCCGCGCAACCCGACCGTCTGCGCAGCCGCTGTGTGCGAATGCGCTTTGGAGCAAAGTGTGACGACAAATTTCGACGAACTGCTTGGACGCTTCCATGCCTATCTCCAGACGTTCGATGATGCGCTGGTGCGCGACGCCGTGGCCCGAATCGGCTGGGACATGCCAAGCCGGCCGCTCGAACCGCATGCACTGCCTTGTCTCGTCCTGCTCGACCGTATCGTCGAACTCGCTCCCGCTGCGGCCAAGCCGCTGGTTCGGCTGGTTGCGGAGCGTCGCGGCGATCTGCACTGGGGCCAGACCTACAGCGAGGCGGATTTCGGCAAGACATTCATCGACAACTACGGCTGGCTGGAGGTATTCGGCACGCGCGGTCATTTCGTCAATGAAGAGGTCGCGGCCGGCCTGCTGATCCTTGGGCCCGACATCGTCTACCCCGATCACCACCATGTCGCGGAGGAGATCTACGTCCCGCTTACCGGCGGCACCGAATGGCGCATGGGCGATGGCGGTTTTCGCCTTCGAGCGGCGGGCGAGGTGATCCACCATGCCTCTGACGTCAGCCACGCCATGCGCACCGGCAAGGAGCCACTGATGGCGCTCTATCTCTGGCGCGGCGGGCCACTGGCAGCCAAGTCGACGATCACCGGAACCGTTGCGCAGGGCAGGGACTGATATGGCCAAGGCGATCATGCTGCAGGGCACGGGTTCGGATGTCGGCAAGACGNGGCCGTTCAAGCCGCAGAACATGTCGAACAACGCGGCTGTCGCCGATATTCCAGGCGTTTCAGGTGGCGGTGAGATCGGCCGCGCCCAATGGCTGCAGGCGATCGCCTGCGGCGTGCCGCCCACCATCCACATGAACCCGGTGCTGCTCAAGCCGCAGACCGATGTCGGCGCTCAAGTCGTCGTGCAGGGCAAGGTGTTCGGCGAGGCGCGGGCGCGCGACTACCAGGCGCTGAAGGGCCGGCTTATGGATGCGGTGCTGGACTCTTGGGCAAAGGTCGGCGAGGGCGCCGATCTGGTCATTGTCGAGGGCGCCGGCTCGCCGGCCGAGATCAATCTCAGGAGCCGTGACATTGCCAATATGGGCTTTGCGACGCGCGCCGGCGTGCCGGTGATCCTGGTCGGCGATATCGATCGCGGCGGCGTCATCGCCTCGATCGCCGGCACCCATCTGATCCTGCCGGACGAGGATCGGCGAATGATCGTCGGCTATCTCATCAATAAGTTCCGTGGCGATGTCTCGCTGTTCGATGACGGCATCGAGGCGATCGAAAAGTTCACCGGCTGGCGCTGTTTTGGCGTCGTGCCGTGGCTGAAGGCGGCGGCGCGGCTGCCGTCGGAGGATTCCGTCGTGCTCGATCGGCTGGCGTCCGGCGAGAAGCGCGCGCTGAAGATCGCCGTGCCGATGCTCTCGCGCATCGCCAATTTCGACGACCTCGACCCGCTCAAGGCCGAACCGCAGGTCGAGGTGGTGTTCGTGCCGCCTGGCCAGCGCTGGCCGCAGGATGCGGGTCTGGTGGTCATTCCCGGCTCGAAGTCGACGATCGGCGATCTCGTGAAATTCCGCGAGAACGGCTGGGACCGCGACCTTGCCGCGCACAGGAAACGCGGTGGCCACATCGTCGGCATTTGCGGCGGCTTCCAGATGCTCGGCCATAGCGTGCGCGATCCAGACGGCATCGAGGGCAGCGTTACCGAGACGCAAGGCCTCGGCCTGCTCAACGTCGAAACGGTGATGGAGCCGGAAAAGACAGTGCGCAATGTCAGCGCGCGCTCGGTGCCGTTCGATCTGCCGCTCGAGGGCTATGAAATCCATCTCGGCCGCACCACCGGTCCGGACACGCTGCGGCCATCCGCCGTTATCAACGGCGTCGATGACGGCGCCATCTCCGCCGACGGCAAGGTGTCAGGCACCTACATGCACGGGCTGTTTTCCGCCGACGCCTTCCGGGCGAAATTCCTCGAAAGCCTCGGCGTCAAGGGCGGCGGCATCGACTACCGCGCCGAGGTCGAACGGGCACTGGACGAGATCGCAGCCGAACTGGAAACCCACCTCGACTGCGACGCGATTTTCGGGCTGGCGCGTTAGCTGGCGGCTTCGTCAGCCTTCGGCCAGTAGGTGCCGAACGACCAGACATTGCCTTCCGGATCGCGGCAGATGAATTCGCGGCTGCCATAGTCGCGATCGGTGAGCTCTTCCAGAATCTCGGCGCCGGCGGTTTTTGCCCGAGCGTATGCCGCGTCGGCGTCAGCGACCGCGACATAGATCGACTTGCCGCCGCCCGAGCCGGGCGCGCCGACCATCTTTCCATAGGCATCGTCGCGGGCCGTGCCGAGCATGATGATCGAGGAGCCGAATGCGAGTTCGGCATGGTGCACCACGTCGCCTTCGCCATAGCGGGTGCGGACGCTGAAGCCGAAGGCCTCGCACAACCAGTCGATCATTTTGCCGGCATTTCTGTAGCGCAGCGCCGGGTAAAGCCGCGGTGCTTCGGTGGTGTTCGGCATGGCTGATCTCCTTCGCTGTGTTGGTCGATCAACCCAGTCTGGGCGAAGGCCGGTCGCGCGTCTTGAAGAAATGTTACCTCACGGCGACAGTCGTCGGCGTGACGCCTGCGAGGTCGCGAAACTCGCGCACCAGATGCGCCTGGTCGGCATAGCCGCAGTCGGCGGCGATGTCGGCCCAATCGCTGTTGGCCTTTCTCGACAGGCAAAGCGCGTGGTTGAAGCGGACGATGCGCGAGAGCGTCTTGGGTCCAACGCCGACCGCGTCCGAAAATTTTCCGGCGAGATGCTTGCGGCTCCAGCCAAGCTTTTCGGCCAGCGTCGAGATGCGGGTCCGACCACTCGTCGAGACGATCGTCTCATAGGCCCAGACAATTTCGGCTTGAGTGCCGTCTGTGGTTGCCAACCGGTCGGCGACGAAGGCCTCGGCGATGGCAAAGCGTGAGCTCCAATCCGGCGCATTGCCAAGCCTTTCGCGAAGCGCGACGCCTCCAACGCCGAGCACGTCATCCAGGCCGACCATGCGATCGGTCAGTTCGCTCATCGGCCGGCCGAAGAAGCGACGAGCGCCGAGCGGGGTGAAATTGATCTGCACACAACAGGCGCCGCCGAAGGATTCGATCACCACCGGCCCGGCGTAGAGGCCGGCGGCAAAACTGGCGAAGCGGTCATTGTCGCCGGGGTCCCTGCCGAGCCCGATGGCAAAGGGTTCGGCAAAGCTGATGACCAGCGGCACGGTCAGCGAGGCATATTCGATGACGCGGAAATGGCCTGGCATGGTTTCGCGAAAGCCGCACATGTCGGTGACGGCGCCTTGAAGCCGATGACTGGGCGCGCGCCGCACCATCTCGAACCGATCGAGCCCTGGGCCGTCGTGGCGGCTGCCGTCTTCGCTGGCGGGCATGTGCTTCCCTCGTCCAGGAATTCTAACAGACCATCCTGCAGAATCAAAAGCGCCCGGCTTTTGGCCGGGCGCTCCGAGTTGCCTGAGATTCTGAATTGTCTGGACGTGTTTAAGCGCCGCGCATCAGGCAGCCGGCGGCCAGCACGATGTAGGCGATGACGACAATCCACGCGGCATTCAAAGGGATAAACGCAAGAACGCCAAGCGCGGCGAGAACGCCGATGATGGCGATGACAAGGGATATGATGAAAATAAGCTGGGTAGGCGCACTGAGATTCATGTCCGGTCCCTCCTCAACATGATTCGTACAACGGCATACTATCAGTCGCGCGGTCACACACCAATGCGCGCGCAGCGGGGCTTGCCGGATCGGCCAGCAGTTTTATGGGAGTGGCCAGAACGGTGCCGCGAGTTCGATCACGAAGGGCAATCGCTTCAGACGAATGACAGTTTCCAAATTGTGGCGGAGACCACCAATTGTCGATGTCGCCGCCGCCCCTCATTGCCCTGCCGGGCATTTCTCCCCGTATAGTGACGGGGAGAAAGGGCTGGTCGCAACGTCGGCGCCTTTTCTTGCAGCGTCTGCGATTGGCGAAACCGGTGACGAGAGCGCCCTCTCCCCGTCACTAAACGGGGAGAGGATGCCGGCAGGCAGGTGAGGGGCAGCGCCAACGCCCTAAAGGGGTGAGGAGACGAATTCAAAACCTGAAGCGATTGCCCAGTTCCACCCTTCGCACCCCGTTTGCGCAAAGCCGATTCCGCGCTACCTTCCCGACGAATCGGAAGGGGCTGATGGCGATGGGATTGCTGGACCAGATACGCTCGATCTTCGACGGCGATCCCGGCGTGCGCAAGGTCGCAGACGATCCGGTGCTGTCGGCGGAACTGCTGATGCTGTTCCGCATGATCCTGGCCGACGGATCGGTCAGCGAAAGCGAAATGACAGCCTTCAGGCGTATCTGCCGGGAAGCCTTCGGCATTCCCGAAACCAGCATCGACAGCGTTATCGAATATCTCAACGAGTTCGGCTACGAGACCAACAGCTCGCAGGCCATCGCTCAGTTTCGCGACCTCGACATCGAACGGCGCAAGCTGCTCGCCCGCCATATGGCCGAGATCGCCAAGGCCGATTCGCAACTTGCCGGGAGCGAGATGCAGCTGTTACGCCGCACCCTCGACCTGCTCGAAATCAGCCCTGCCGATGTGGTAAAGCCGCAAGGCTGAGGCATCGGCTGACTACGATTGCTGACGTTCTGAGCGTCATTTTGTCTGAGCCGATGGTTGCATCCTGCTGCCCACTCGCAGCATCGACGCCTATCTCCGTTTCAAGATTACCGGAAGGGACTGTCAGGAGTCTGTGCGCGGGGCCGGTTTCATCATTGGTTGACGAACCCTTCGCCGAAGAGGACAGTGAACAGGATAAAAGTGCACTGTCACTGCTATTCCGCTACTCCGTCATAGATATAGGACGAGGTGCCGAGGTCAGGATCGGGGCCGACAGCCGGTATGCGCCCGCAATCTTTTGTTTTAAGTTAAACTATCCACTATTCTGACACCGTCGGCGCCAATTAGTTAATCACCTTATTCTATAGCATTGTCTACTATGATTATGTTGTCCGCGCCATCATAGACAAAGCTCTCCGGAGAAGGGCCGTGCTCAACTACTCTTGATATGCGAATCTCAGATCTGTCAGAGAATATAATGGAAACCCACTGGGAGTCGGTGACAACGTCAATAATATTGATAGACTCCATGTATGCTCGGATAGAGCATGAAATTTTGGTGTTTACTGCGATGGGAACCTCTCTCAAATGCGATCATGATACTGCCGTTTTGGTACTTAATGGATCGAAATTCTTTTCCAATGAGATTTTCCTTTAGGTAGTCCATATGACGTTTATCCTATCGCGTTCAGTTTGGAATATGTGCGAATTGATGTTCCCTTGAACTCGCCCCCCGGGAGATACCAAAAGTTGGCCCCGGTGTAAGGGTTCGAGATTGTCTGGCAGGACTTGAATTGCCCGGGTTTGTCGCGTTCATCATTCTCAGATTCGTCGTTTCCTTGGTCCGGCAGCTTTGCTCCGCGTTGCGTCAAGCGCTTCACTTCGTGCGGCATTCATGCAAGCCCGAATGCCAGGACAAGGAAGCCCATCGCTCCGAACCCCGGCGTGGATGACGATCCCGGCCCATGTGCTGCGACGCCGCTGGACGATGTAGGGCAGCAGCAACGTGATCGGCACAAGGGTCGACAGGACTTGCCAGGGGAAGGCAGCGTGGAACAGCAACCACATTATCCCGTTGACCAGCCACGCCCACCCCCCGAAGGCAACCTCTTGCCGCGGCAGTGCGACACCCCGCCAGACAAACTCTTCCCCAGCGATGTTCAGTGCAAAAAACGGCAGCCACGCGCCGAGAATCCAGTACCGCCCAGGACCTAGTGGCTCGAAAGCCATGAACGAGGGATGAAGAGTCTTCCCGTCTTGCAGCATCCGGAGCGCGGCGCTGATGCCGCCGGTCAGCACGCTGACAGCCGCCAGCCCTCCAACAGCCCATAGCCAGTCGCCGCCATTCATAGTGCGAAGCCACAGCCGCGCGCCCCACGGCACCAGCCTTCCTTGACGCCGCTCTCGATGCAATAGCAGGGCAGCCGTGAGAATCAGGGGGCCAAAAAGGATGATGCTTGCGGCCAAGAACCACATCACCACAGTCTCAGCCCCGCTAGCGGAGACAAACGCTGGGACGGCTACCCGCGTGACCAGGAACAGCAGCAGAGCACCCGCCCCGAACAGCGCAGCAGAGCCGCCCAGGCCCAGTGGAGGAGGCTCAGGCCCTTCGCGCGTTTCAGAACTGTTGGCTGTCAATAGCCGTTCTCCCGCCCGTGCGCCCAACGAATTAGCCGTGCCACGAAGCTGCTCACCCCTGTTCTTGCAGCCGTTTCGCAATTGCCCGATGCAAATCGGGAGCGGCGGCGACCAACGCCTTGGCGGCTTCGGATTGCGGGTGGTCGAGCACTTCGCTCGTCCTGCCGCGCTCGACGATCTTGCCGTCATGCATGACCATCACTTCGTCGGTGATGGCGCGGGCGACGGTCAGATCATGGGTGATGAACAGATAGGCGATGCCGAGCTTCTGGTTGAGCTCGGCGAACAGATCGAGGATCTGGGCGCGGATCGAGACATCGAGCGCCGAGACCGGCTCGTCGGCGACGACCAGCTTCGGTCGCGTGATGATGGCGCGGGCGATCGACAGGCGCTGACGCTGGCCGCCCGAAAACTCGTGCGGATATTTGTCCATGTCTTTAGGCGACAGGCCGACCTCGTGCAGCGCATGCGCCACCATCTCGCGCCGCGCGGCGGGCGCCGGCTTCTTCTCCAGCACATGCAGCGGCTCGGCCACCAATCTCTCGACCTTCTGGCGTGGGTCGAACGAACCATACGGGTCCTGGAACACGACCTGCATGTCGCGCCGCGCCGGCTTCAGCTCCGCCTCGCTCTTGCCGGTGAGGGTGTCGCCACGGAAGCGGATCGTACCGGCCGTCGGCTTGTCCAGCGCCAGGACCATGCGGGCGAGCGTCGACTTGCCGCAGCCGGAGCGCCCCACGAGCGCCACCGACTGGCCGGGCGCCATCGAGAAGGAGACATCGTCGACGGCGCGGATGGGAGCTGCCGGTTTCAACAGCGATATGCGCCGTCCGGGATAGTCCCGCGTTACGTTCGCTACCTGAAGCAGCGGTTTGGCTGATCCGCTGTCATGCGTGCGGGCTCGCGCCGGCAAATGCATCGAGGCCTGCGCCAGTTGGCGCGTGTAGGGGTGAAGCTGTTCGGATAGCGTGCGCGCGGTATCGCCGGCCTCCATCACCTCGCCATGGCGCAGGATGGTGATGCGGTCCGCCATCTCGGTCACCACTGCGAGGTCGTGCGAGATGAGCAGAAGACCCATGCGGTTTTCCGCTACGAGGTCGCGCAGCAGGTCGAGGATCTGCGCCTGCAGCACCACGTCGAGTGCGGTCGTCGGTTCGTCGGCGATCAGCAGCTTGGGCTTCAGCGCGCAGGCGATGGCGATGACGACGCGCTGGCGCTGGCCTCCGGACAGCTCATGCGGATAACGCGACAGCGGGAACTGCGCCGCCGGCAAGCCGACCCGGTCGAGCATTTTTCGCGCCCGTTGCTCGGCGTCCGCGCGGCTCGCCCTGGTGTGCCAGCGAATACCTTCGGCGACCTGCTCGCCGATGGTCTTGACCGGATTGAGCGCCGTCATCGGCTCCTGGAACACCATGCCGATGTCGTCGCCGCGCAGCGCGCACATCTGGTCCTCGCTCGCCGCCAGAATATCGATGCCGTCGAAGGTAACGCGTCCCGTGGCGCGTGCCGCCCAGGGCAAGAGCTGCATCACGGTGAGCGCCGTCATCGACTTGCCGGAGCCGGATTCGCCGACCAGCCCCATGACTTCGCCGGGCGCGACGGATAGCTCGACGTCCCTGAGGATGGGCGTGCCGCCGATGGTCAGCGACAGCTTCTCGATTTCGAGCAGGCTCATCGCTGCCGCCGCGACTTCGGGTCGAGAATGTCGGCAATGCCGTCGCCAAGCAGGTTCAGGCCAAGCACGGTGATGACGATCGCCATGCCCGGAAAGATCGCCATCCACGGCGCCACCACCATGCGGGTCTGGGCGTCGAACAGCATGCGGCCCCAGCTCGGCATCGGCGGCTGGGTGCCCAGCCCGACGTAGGAAAGCCCGGCTTCGGCCAGTATGCCCAGCGCGAACTGGATGGTGCCTTGCACCAGCAGCAGCGTGGCGATGTTGGGCAGCACATGTTCGATGCTGATCAGCGTCCTGCTTTTGCCGGCGGCGCGGGCGGCGAGGATGAATTCGCGCGGCCAGATCGCCAGGGCGCCGGCCCGGGCGACGCGCGCGAACACCGGGACGTTGAAGATGCCGATGGCGATGATGGCGTTGAACGCGCCCGGCCCGAAGATGGCGGTGATCATGATTGCCGAAAGCAGCGCCGGAAAGGCGAAGACCAGGTCGTTCAGCCGCATCAGCACGTCGTCGGCGATGCCGCCGCGCGCCGCGGCAAAGGCGCCGAGCGGCACGCCGATGCCCATGCCGATGCCGACCGCCACCAGCGCCACGGCGATCGAGTTGCGGGCGCCGACCATGATCATCGACAGGATGTCGCGACCGAAATGGTCGGTGCCGAACCAGTGCGCCAGCGATGGCGCCTGGGTCTTGTCGGAAATGACCAGCCTGGTGACATCGTAAGGCGTCCAGAAGAAGGAGAGGATCGCGACCGCAGCCACCAGCGCGGTGATGACGAAGCCGGCGAGGAACGAACGGTTTCGAAACGCCCTGGCCAGGATGCCGGCAAGGTTCTCGTCGGGGATGTCGATATGCAGCGTCATTGCCGGCCTCTCAGGCGCGGATCGACCACCGCATAGGAGAGATCGACAACGAAATTGACGACGATGACAGCGGCGACCAGCAGCATGACGACGCTCTCGACCACGATCAGGTCACGCTGGTTGATCGCCTGGAACACCAGCCGCCCGAGGCCGGGCAAATAGAAGACGTTTTCGATGATGATGGTGCCGGCAAGCAGGAAGGCGAATTGCAGGCCTAAAATGGTGACCACCGGGATCATGGCGTTGCGCAGCGCATGCCGCCACAAGACAAGGCGATAGGGCAGGCCCTTAGCGCGGGCGGTTCGGATGTAGTCCTCGTTCAGCACTTCGATCAGCGCCGAGCGGGTGACCCGGGCAAGGATAGCCGCCTGCGGCAGAGCGAGGGCGACCGCCGGCAGGAGCAGCGATTTCAGCGCCGGCCAGACGCCGGCGCTCCAGCCGGGAAAACCGCCGCCAGGCACCAGCCGCAGCCAGACGGCGAACAGATAGATCAGCATCAGCGCAAACCAGAAATTGGGCACGGCAACGCCAAGCTGGGCGGCGCCCATCGCGATCGTGTCGCCGGCCCGGCCGCGCCGGCTGGCGGAGAACAGCCCGACCGGGATGGCAATGACGGTGGACAGCGCCAGCGCCATCAGCGCCAGCGGCAGCGAGACGACGAGGCGCTCGCGGACCAGATCGATGACCGGCACCGAATAGGTGTAGGAACGGCCGAAATCGAGGCTCAGCAAGCCGCCGGCCCAATGCAGATAGCGCAGCACGACGGGAGCGTTGAGGCCCATCTGACTGCGCAGCAATTCGATCTGGTCGGCGCTGGCGTTCAGGCCAAGCATCAGCCGTGCCGGGTCGCCGGGAATGATCTCCAGCACGGCAAAGACCACCATCGAGGCCAGAACCAGCGTGACGACGGCGATGGCGAGGCGCTTGAGGAGGTAGGCGGTCATGGACGTTGAGGAACCGCTGTGTTGCCGGACGCAAAAACCGGGCGAAGCTTGCGTTCCCGCCCACCCCCCTCTGTCCTGCCGGACATCTCCCCCTCAAGGGGGGAGATTGGCAGTTTCCACGCTGACACTGTCCTTGCAACGCTAGTGGTTAGCGAAAGCGGCGATGAGGGCTCGATCTCCCCCCTTGAGGGGGAGATGTCCGGCAGGACAGAGGGGGGTGTGACGGAGTGCAACTTTCGCCCTTCTGTCAGCGGCTCAATCCGTCCACTTCACCTTGGTCAGGTCGTTGGCCTGGATGGGGGCGTTTTCCCATAGGCCCTGCAGTTTGGCGTCCCAGACGCCGACCTTCGGCAATTCGTAGAGGAAGCCGACCACGGCGTCATCGGCCAGAACCTTCTGCGCCTCGCCGAGCAGCGTCATGCGCTTGGCCTCGTCGGAGGTAAGGTTCAGCTCGTCGATGATCTTGTCGAAGGCCGGATTGTCGTAGTTGAAGTAATAGTCCTTGCGCGAATAGATATCGATGTCGTTGGGCTCGGTGTGGGAAACGATGGTCAGGTCGTAATCCTTCTTGGTGAAGACCTGATCAAGCCACTGCGCCCATTCGACAGGGATGATCTCGAGGTCGATGCCGATTTCGCGAAGCTCGGAGGCGATGATCTCGCCACCAAGCCGCGCATAGGAGGGCGGCGGCAGCTTCAGCGTCGCCTTGAAGCCATTCTCCAGGCCGGCTTCCTTCAGCAACTCCTTGGCCTTGTCCACATTGTGCGGATAGAGGCCGGTGAGGTCGACATAGGCCTTGCTGGCGGGCGACATGTGCGAGCCGATCGGCACGCCGAGGCCGGCCGAGGCGCCGTCGATGATCGCCTTGCGATCGAGCGCAAAGGAAATCGCCTGCCTGACCTGCAGCTTGTCGAAGGGCGGCTTCTTGTTGTTGATCGACAGGATGGTTTCGCCCTCGGTCGAGCCGATCACCACCTTGAAGCGCGGGTCGTCCTTGACCTGGGCGACACTGTCAGGATCGAAGAACGGAAAGGCCTGGATGTCGCCGGAAAGCAGCGCCGGAACGGCGGCGGCGGCGTCCGGAACGATGCGGAACTCGGCCTTGTCGAGGAACACCGGGGCGCCCCAGTAATTGTCCGACTTGACCAGCGTGATCGATGAGCCCTTGGCCCAGTTCTGGAACTTGAACGGGCCGGTGCCGATCGGTTTTTCCTTGTTGGTGTCGGCTGTCTCAGGCGCGACGATCACCGCGTCGCCCCAGCCCATATTGTAAAGGAACGAGCCTTGCGGGTTCTTCAGCGTGACCGTCACCGTCGCGGGATCGACGACCTCGACCTTGCCGATGGCGGCGAACAGGCCCTTTTGCGCGTTGACGGAATTGTCGGCGCGGGCACGATCGAGCGAGAATTTCACGTCGTCGGCGTTGAAGTCGCTGCCGTCATGGAATTTCACGCCTGTATGCAGCTTGAAAGTGTAGACCTTGCCGTCGTCGGAAATGCTCCAGCCTTCGGCGAGATCGGGCAGCACTTCGCCGTTCGGTCCGATGCGGGTCAGGCCCTCGAAGACATTGGCGTAGAGCACCTCGTCGATCGCAGCCGCGGCACCCGCGGTCGGATCGAGATGCGGGGGTTCGAGCGGAATGCCGATGACCAGGTCAGTTCGCGCGGCCATCGCCGAGGTTCCGGCGGCCAACGCCAGCGCCGCTGCGGCCAGAATGGTTTTCCACAATTTCATCGTGCAACTCCCCATATGCTAAAACACGTGCTGAAACCCGGCGGATAGAAGCGTGAATTCGCCGCCGAGTAAATTGCGTTTCGTACCGTCCGCCGCCGCCGGGAGGAATGTTTTTCCGCCCATGGCCGGATCATTGCGGGCCGGCCCCCCTCAGCAGAACGCCGAGGCCGATGGCCATCACCTTTGCCGAGTCCAACATATCGGCAATGCCGACCCATTCGTCGGGTCGGTGGGCAAGGTCGAGAATGCCCGGCCCATAAGCGATGCAGTCATAGATGTGGCCGATGCGGGCGACGTGTTTCTGGTCGTAGGTGCCGGGCGAGATCACGTAATCCGGCTCGCGGTCGAATATCTCCATGATGCCTTGCGCGACCGCCTTCACCACCGGTGCGTCGCGCTCGGTCATCAGCGGCAGCACTTCCATCAGATCGCGGATTTCGTAATCGAATTTCTTGCGCTCGCGCTTCAGCCGCTCGAGGATATCGATCACTTCGCTTTTGACCGTGCCGAGATCCTCTTCGAGCAGGAAACGGCGGTCGATGGTCAGCCGGCAGGAATCAGGCACGTTGGGCGAGGGCAGGCCGGGCCGGAAATCCTCCGTCTGGCCGCCATGGATCGAGTTGATGTTCATGGTCGAGCGTTTTGCGCCTTCGGGCACGACCGGCATGCGCGTCATTTTGCGGTCGAGCGCCGGAAACAATTCGTCCTCGAAGGCCCGCAGCACGGCGCCCATATGGCGTACCGCATTGTCGCCGAGGAACGGCATCGAGCCGTGCGCGATCTCGCCTTTGGTCTCGATCTCCGCCCACCAGACGCCGCGATGGCCGAGGCAGATGCGGTCCTTGTTGAGCGGCTCGGGAATGATGACGTGGTCGACCTTCGGCCTGGAGAAATAGCCGAGCTTCGCCAGATGCGCGACGCCGCCAAAGCCGCCGGACTCCTCGTCGACCGTCCCCGAAATCTCGATGGCGCCGGGAAAATCGGGAAAGACCTCCATGAAGGCTTCAGCGGCGATGATCGAGGCGGCAAGCCCACCTTTCATGTCGCAGGCACCGCGGCCATAGACCTTGCCATCCCTGACGATGCCGGCGAACGGATCGAGGCTCCAGCCGTCGCCGGGCTCGACCACGTCGATATGCGAATTGAAGTGCACGCAAGCACCCGGCGCGCGGCCATCGAAGCGGGCGACGACGTTGACGCGCGGATAACGGTCAGTGTCGCCGGGCGTGCCGTCGGCACGGATGAATTCGATCTCAAAACCGCGCTTCTTCAGCCGCGCGCCGATAAATTCGGCACACGGCTGATAGGCTTCGCCGGGCGGGTTGATGGTCGGAAAGCGGATCAGATCCGCGGCCAGCGCAACCAGATCATCGGCTCGGTCATCGATCGCCTTGAGGAGCCGTTCGTTCGGTTCGTTCATTCGGCGAATTGAGCAGCGGATGAGGCGGTTTTGCAAGCCCGATGGCGAATTGCGAGGCGATTGCGTGTCGTTACGGCAACTATTGCGGGAAATCGTTCAAATTCGCTGCTTTGGATTGGTGAAATCGTCAGGGAGTAGGTGTTAGCTCGCTGGCTTGCCATCAAAATGCTGGAGAACAGCGTGAGGGCAGGCAGGCAAGGGGCATCAAAGGGGTTTGATCGCATGAAAAACACTGTTCTCATGGCAGCAGCATTGGTAGCGATGCTGTTCGGTTCGTCGTTCGAGGGCCGGGCGGCCAGCCTGGTCGCGAACATTGATATTTCCTCACAGACGATGACGGTAAGATACGGGCTTTCGTATTACCGGTGGAGCGTTTCCACCGCCCGCAAAGGCTACATCACGCCGCGCGGCAGCTATCGTCCGCAGCGGACGGCCAGGATGTGGTATTCGCGCAAATACGATATGTCCCCGATGCCCTATTCGGTGTTCTTCCGCGGCGGCTATGCCATCCACGGCACCGGTGCCGTCCGGCAATTGGGGCGCCCGGCATCGCATGGCTGTGTGCGCCTCCACCCCAGCAACGCCGCGGCCTTCTATTCGATGGTGCGCAAAGCCGGCTTCGGCAACACGCGGATCCTGGTGACGAATTAGGCCTGTCACTGGGCCCGAAAATAAAAAACCCGCCGGAGCGGCAGGTTCGTCGGCGCCAAGTAGCACCATACAGTTAGTAGCATAGCTGCCGGCACAAAGCAAGAACAAAATACGTCAGTAGCGGAAAATGTTTGCTATGATTTCCGCTCAGGCGGCTTTGTCGCGCAATTTCAACGGCCGCCGCTTTCTGCGCTTGCTGATCTCCCAGCGCTTGTGGAACCACATCCACTGGCCAGGGTCTTCGCGCACCCAGCGCTCGACCACATCGTTGAGAAGCTGAGTGGTGGCGGGGACGTCGACATTGCCGCCTGCGGTGCGCGGCAAGGTGAGCTTGTCCTCGATTTCGAGCCGGAAACGATTGTTCGGCAAGCGCACGCAGCGCGCCGGGTAGACATCGCAATCGTAATGCCGGGCCAGCGTGCCTAGTACGCGGTTGCTCTCGCAGGGGCGGCCGAAGAATGTCGTCTCGAGCCCACCCGTGAATTTCTGGTCGACCAGCACGCCGATATTGCCGCCGTTCTCCAGGATAGCCGCAAGCGCGAACGAGGCGCCGGTCGAAGACGGCAGCAGCGATCCCATGCTCGAGCGGCGGGTCGAGAGGATGTAGTCGGCGAGGTAAGGGTTGTTGGGCGGGCGAAACAGCGCCGTGATGTTCATGCCGAAGGTGGCAGCAGCCACCGGCAGCAACTCGAAATTGCCGAGATGCCCGGTGAAGACGATATTCGGCTTGTCCTCGCCGGCGATGCGCACGAAATGCTCCACGCCCTTGACCTCGACACGGCCCGGCTTCGTCGCAGCAGGATCGTAGTCGAACAAAGCATCGAGGAAGATATATTCGGCCGCGAGGCGAGCCATGTTGCCCCACATGTCGGAGGCGATCGCCTCGATCTCTGTATCGCTCTTTTCCGGATAGGCCTTGCGCAGATTGTCGATCGCAACCTTGTGGCGCTGCACCCAAGGGCCGATGTGGCGGGCGGCGCTGTCGGCGAAATTGAGCGCCCTGTCGGGCGGCAGCAGGCGCAGCGCGGAGATGACGATCATCGCGACCCGCGCGACCAGCCAGTAGTTGAACCGTCGAAGCCGCCGGCCATGGCGGAATCCCAGGTCCCGGCTGATCTTCCTGAAAGTCTTGCCGACCATTCTCAGCCGACGCGCAGGATGATCTTGCCGAACACGTCGCGGCCTTCCATGCGCTTCAGTGCGGCATCGATGCCGTCGAAACCGACCTCGGTGTCGATCACCGGCACGACAAGACCCGCCGCCATCTTCTGCATGGCGTCGGCCATGTTTTCCATGCGGCAGCCGAACGAGCCGAGCAGCTTCAGCTGCTGCTGGAACAATTGCATCAAATTGATCTGCGTCGACACGCCGGAGGTCGAGCCGCAGGTGACGAGCCGTCCGCCGCGTTTCAGGCACAGCATCGAAGCGGCAAAGGTGTCGGCGCCGACATGCTCGAACACCACGTCAACGCCCCTCTTCTTCGTCAGCTTCCGCACGACGCCTTCGAAGCGGTCGTCGCGGTAATTGATGACGCGGTCGGCGCCGAGCGCCTTGGCCTTGTCGATCTTTTCGTTCGAGCCGACGGTGGTGATGACCGTGCAGCCCATCTTCTTGGCCAGCTGAATGGCGGCTGAGCCGATGCCGGAGCCGCCGGCATGGACCAGTATCGTCTCGCCGGGCTGCAGCCGGGCATTGTCGAACAGCATATGCTCGACCGTGCCGAAGGTAACCGGCGCCACCGCCGCGCCGATCTCGCTCACGCCGGGCGGCGCGGGGACCAGAAGGCGCGCCGGCAGGTTGATCTTTTCCTGCGCAAAGCCGTCGAGATGGAAGCCGTGCACGCCCGAAACATGCTCGCAGAGATTGTCGCGGCCTTCGCGGCAGGCGCGGCAAAGACCGCAGGTGCGGGCTCCATAGATCGACACCAATTGCCCGGGCACAAGGCTGGAAACGCCGGGGCCGACCGCCTCGACCTCGCCGGAAGCCTCGGCGCCGACGACCAGCGGCAGCTTGCGCTTGGCAAAAGCCATGCCGCGCCAGCCCCAGACGTCGATGTGGTTCAGCGCCACGGCCTTGATGCGCAGCGTCACCTCGCCGAGCGAAGGCGGCGGCGGTGGTGACAGGTCCACCGTTTCAAGCCGGCGATCCTCGATAAGTTGCAATGCGCGCATGCCAGATCCCAGGTTGCGCATGACCCGAGAACCGTTTCGGAAAGGACCATGCGCACGACAACAGTGCTAGAGCGGAACGGTCGCTTAGACCGGTTCCCGCGCCATGACAAGGCAGGTGTTCTGGCCGCCGAAGCCGAAGGAGTTCGACAGGACCGTGCCGACCTCGGCGTTGCGCTTGGTGTTCGGCACCACGTCGAGCACGATCGCCGGGTCGGGATTGTCGTAGTTGATGGTCGGCGGAATGACGCTTTCGCGCATCGTCATCAGCGAAAATGCAGCCTCGACGGCACCGGCTGCCGATAGGGTATGGCCGATCATCGACTTGTTCGACGAGACCGGCATTGACGAGATACGCTCGCCGAACACCGTCGACAGCGACAAATGCTCCATCTTGTCGTTTTCGGGCGTCGAGGTGCCATGGGCGTTGACATAATCGATCCCGTCCTCGCTCAGGCCGGCATCGGCAAGGGCGGCGCGCACCGCCGCGATCGCCGGCGAACCGTCCGGCTTGGAGCGGGTGCGATGGAAGTCGTCGGCCTTTTCGCCGCAGCCGCGCAATATGCCGAGAATGGTGGCGCCGCGGGCAAGTGCTGCCTCCAGCGATTCCAGCACAAGGGCGCCCGAGCCTTCGGCCAGCACGAAGCCGTCGCGATCCTTGGAGAACGGCTTGGATGCCTTTTCGGGGATGTCGTTATGGGTGGAGAGCGCCGACAGAAGCGAGAAGCGGATCAGCGCCTCCGCGGTTGCCGATCCGTCGGCGCCGATCGACAGCGCCCGGTCGCATTCGCCGCGGCGGATCGCCTCGACGCCGAGCTGGATCGCCGTGGCGCCCGAGGCGCAGGCGGTCGACAGCGTGATCGGCAGGCCGCGCGTGCCGAAACGATCGGCAAGCCGGTCGGCGATCGAACCGAACTGGGTGGTCTCGAAAATGTCGAGTTCCCTCAGGCCGCGCGCCACCCGCAGGAGCCTCTCTGCACCGGTATCGTGCGTGTCGGAATTGTAGAGCGAAAAGCGCTCGCTCCAGTCGAGTTCGACCGGCGGCGAAGCGAGGAAAAGCGGTCCGCCGAAATCGCCGGCATCGAGGCCTGCCTCAGACATCGCTTCCTGGGCCGCGGTTTCGGCAAGCTCATAGGTGAGGAGACTGGCGCCCTTGGAACTCGACGGCAGGAAATCGACCATGCCGGAGATGCGGGTGTTGAGATGATCGACCGGGAAGCGGGTGATCGGATGGATGCCGGACTTGCCGGATGTCAGCGCCGCCCAATTATCGGCCTTGCCGACACCGAGCGAGGTCACCACGCCGATGCCGGTGACGGCGACGATCGGCCTGCCCATGTGGTCGTTCAGATTGGCCATTTGTTGTCCAAAAACCTGTTTCTCTTGGAGCATCGGATCGCCCGAAAACCGCGTCACGTTTTCGGTCCGATGCTCTAGGCGGCTTTGATCAGCGCCATGCCCTCGAATTGGTGATAGCCGATCGCCGTTGCAAGGACGGTCTTCGGGACGCCGGCAAACGGTTTTTCGACTGTGGCGTCGAAGACAGGGTAGGCGGCCTCGCGGTCGACAGCCAGGGCCGCCAGCGCGACGGCGAAGGGGAACTGCGCTTCCTTCATGTGGCCGGTGAGCGTCGCAAAGCCGCGTGCGGCGATCGCCGGATTGGCCTCGAGCGCCGATTTCTCGGCGGCGGTCGCGGCATGGGCGCCCGAAGCGCCGGAGATCGCCAGCAACTCGCCGTCCGGCAATGCGGCTTGCTTCAGCAGCATGGCGATCTCTCCATCGAGTTCGCCCCGCCGGCGCCTGGCGCGACCGGACAGGACCGGGCCAAGTTCCGCATAGATCTTCCGGCCACGGCTTGTCGCGTGCTCGCGCTGCTCCAGGACGAGAAACGCGCCGCCGGATCCGGTCACCACGCCGCCGCCCTCGGCACCTTGCCTCTGCCAGACCGGCCGCCACGGACCGCGATGCAGGTAGCCGGCCAGTTCATAGCCGAGCAGCATGTCGGAATGTTCGGTCTGGAAAGCGCCGCCGACCAGTATATGCGTCGACTGACCGGAACGGATGCGCGCGGCCGCGGTCTCGACGGCGGCGACGCCCGCACCTTCCTCGCCCATGAAGGTGCGCGACGACCCCGTCACCTTGTGGACAATCGAGATGTTGCCGGCGAGCAGGTTGGAAAGCTGTGCCAGAAACAGCGTCGGGCGCAATTCCGTGGTCAGCTTCTCGTTGAGCAGCACGTCGCGGTCATTGCGGCTTTCCGATGCCGCGAGAATGGCCGCGTCGACCGCTTCGTCGCGCTCGCCGCCGCCGGCGGCCACCACCATGTCCATGGTCGCGCAGAGTTCGTCATTGCCCTTGATGCCGGCATCATCGAGCGCAAGGCCGGCCGCATAGGTGCCGAGCCTCTGCCAGGTCTCCATCTGCCGCTGGTCGCCACGCTTGGAGATCTGCAGGTTCCAGTCGACCTCCGGCAGCGGGTGGACTGTATAGGGCGAGAAGCGCGAGGCCTCCAGAACCGGCTCAAGGCGCGGCTGGACGAGCTTTTGCCAATGCGCATCCGGACCCTCGCCCAGCGACGAGACTAGGCCGATGCCTGATATGACGACGTCGTGGGGGTTCATGGGCGGCTGTTCGGGTGAAGGCGCGTCAAGCGCTGTGCTTACGTGGCGTTCTTGGCGGCGACGAGCGCGTCGATCTTGGCGCACAGGTTCTTCATGACGAAATAGTCGTCGGTCGACGCCTTGCCGTCATTGACCTCCTGCGTCCACTTTTCCAGCGGCACCTTGATGCCGAATTCCTTGTCGATGGCAAAGACGATGTCGAGGAAGTCGAGGCTGTCGATGCCGAGATCGTCGATGGTGTGGCTTTCGGGCGTGATCGTCTCGATGTCGATCTCGCTGGTGTCGGCGATAATCTTGGCGACTTTGTCGAACGTGGTGGACAAGGGCTTTTCCTTCGATTGCGGGCGGAATCTGTCCGCATGTGTTTTGGGCTGTCTAATCGGTTTTTCCGGGCAGGAAAAGGCCTGATGCGCCGGCGGCAACTGGGATTGCTGTTCTGGCAGAGCAATAGGGGTCGCTGGCAACTCCTCCCGGCGATATGCCGAAACCGTCCCATCTCTGGTCATTGCGTGTACCAATGTACCACGAAGATCTATGACCATAGAACGCGTGCAGACCGGGTGCGCCTGGAAAAACGATTGGTGAAGGTGCTCAAGGCCTTGGCTAAGCATGACGACATGAGCATGGGTGGGCGGCTGGCGCACCGCATCCGCTATGTTCGCGTTACGCCGGATTCGCGTGTCGGATTGTCGAGGTGGCCTGCCGACCGACCACTAACGGAGGCACGGAGGCGTCGATTACCTATGCGTTCACTGCCTGAGCCCGGCAGGAGCATCGTATCTGTCCGAACTGACGGAGGACGCGTTCGCGGACATGATCGAGGGATGGAAGCTCCATGTCGACGCTTGGCTGGTAGCGGTGAAAATCTGACGCCGGGTAACTTGAACGAATTGCCACCAACGGTGGAATGTTACCTTCGTCTCGTAGATGGGAACGAGCAAGTAGCGGACAAAGCGGTCGCTCAGTGAGTTTTCCTTCGTTCTGTGCCTTGATGGGACAATTCTTCGCCGCTGATCGGAGCAACACCCGTGGTCATGCATTCCTTCCACATCCACATCCCGGATGAACAGATCGAGTACCTCCAGCGTCGTATCCAAGCGACAAGATGGCCGTCGTCGATCTTCGCATACGGATGGGAGGACGGTACTGACGTTGATTTCCTCAGAAAGCTTTCACGTTACTGGGAATACGATTTCAGGTGGCGCGATCACGAAAAACGTCTGAACCTGTTGCCTCAGTTTAGGGTCACGATAGACGGGTGCGACATCCATTTCGTTCACCAGAAAGGAAAGGGGTCATCGCCCTTGCCGTTGATCCTCACTCATGGCTGGCCCGGCTCCTTCGCCGAGTTCGAGCATGTCATTCCGCTGCTCACGGAACCTGCCAAATACGGCGGGGATGCCGATGACGCCTTCGATGTCGTCGCACCGTCGCTTCCGGGTTTCGGCTTCTCGTCCCCGCCGCGTCAAGCCGGCGTTAGCTCAAAGCATGTCGCGAAGCTGTGGCGGGGGCTGATGCGCGAACTGGGATATGATCGCTTCGCCGCACAAGGTGGCGACATCGGCGCCGGCGTCTCGACCTGGCTCGCTCAGCTTTACCCGGAGGACCTTATCGGATTGCACCTGAATTACATTCCGGGCAGTTTCCGCCCGACCCTCGGTCGCGGCGACCCACCTGTCACGCCGGAGGAGAAGGCATTCCTCGACAGTGCGGCGAATTTCGTCGCGACGGAGGGGGCCTACGCTTTTCTGCAGGGGACCAAGCCCCAGACGCTAGCCTTTGCACTGACAGATTCCCCAATCGGGCTAGCCGCATGGATTGCCGAGAAGTTCCGCAGTTGGAGCGACTGCGAAGGCGAACTCGAACGCGCCATCCCTCTAGACACGCTGCTTACCGACATCTCGCTCTACTGGTTCGGTAACACGATCGAGGCCTCGCTCCGGATTTACAAAGAGAACCGGCTCTGCCCCCTGATCTTCGGGCCAAGGGAGCGAATAACACCGCCCCTCGGCGTTGCAGTCTTCCCCCGAGAGCTCCCTATGCCACCTCGCTCCTGGGTCGAACGAGTCTTCCGTGTCGAGCGCTGGACCGACATGCCGAAAGGAGGACATTTCGCGGCGATTGAGCAACCCGAACTCCTGGTCGAGGACATCCGGGCCTTTTTTCGGCCGCTGAGGCTCCGGCCGGCAAAGTAGAGGACGAAAACCTCGCCCGTTGTCACGGCTCGGAAGGCCTAATGAGACGTACCATCGCATTCGCTTTCGTTGAAAGCGCTCGTTGGTCCTGACTAAGGGTCAATGTCGACCTTGGACTCGATCAAGACCTCATCGCGGGTCGGAACCGGTATTCCGCTTAAGGTACCAAACGCTAGATTTCACTACTAGCGAACGCTTCAACCGGCTCCGGCGCAGTCAGAAAGTGACGCGGCCGAGTACTCGCAGGCCGTCGCCCTGCGGCTCGACGACCACCGCCTCGCCTTCACGCGGCGAGATCCCGGTCAATTCCTGGATGTTTTCGAGATGCGTGACCATGACCAGATTGTCGGAGCCGGAATAGCCGCGGATCTCGGCACGGATCGCGGCAATTTGGTCGGCCTTTTCCTTTTCGTCGGTCTTCAGCAGGTCAAGCGGTGCGAACGGCTCCGGCTCGCTTTCGAAAGCGATGCGGGCGGTCTCGAGGCAGCGGCAATAGCGGCTGGACAGCACGCGCTCGACCGGTGCGGCGCGGGCGCCAAACAGCGCGCCGATCTTGCGCGCCTGTTGCTTGCCGCGCTCAGAGAGATTGACCTGGGTCGCGCATTTGCCGAGGTCGAAATTGGCCGCATCGGTGGTGCCGGTGACCATGGCATGGCGAAGCAGGACCACATGCCCGCCGTCGCGGAGCAGCGCCCAGCCGGCTTCCGTCGCATGGGCTGTGGCGGAAACGGCAAGCAACAGCAGCGCCAGCACAAATCGAAGCATCAGACATCCTTTCGGGTGACCGGCAGGCAGGTCCCCGGTGACCGGCATATAGGGACGGCAAAGCCGGCTGAAAGACAAGCCGAGTGCAACCTGCGGCCGAGACGCCTATTTCTTCGCTATCTGCTTCTTCACCAGATCGATCTTGCGGTCGGTCAGCGGGATGGGGAGTGTGTAGCCGGCTTCGGTAAAGCCTTGCTTGGCGTTCTCGAAGAATTCGATCGCCTTTTGGTATTCGGCATTGCCGCCACCATAGCTGCCGCGGTTCCAGTGGACGTCGCCGAGATTGTTCTGCTCGAAGGCCCATTGCATCGGCTGGCCTTCGCGGGTGAAGACCTTGAGCGTCGCCTCGAAGGCGGCTTCGGCGTCGTCCAGATATCTGCCGGTCCGTTCGAGATTGCCGAGATTGATCAGGCTCATGCCGATGCCGTTCTGCGCGTTTGCCCAATCGACGGGGGAGGTCTCGAAGGTCAGCACCTGTAGCGCCGCCCGGCGCGCGGCGATAGAAGCGGCCAGTTTGCCGGGATCGGCCTCGCTCATGCTCAGCCATTGCAGCGCCGAGCCGAGGCCGGCCTGCGCCAGCGCCCATTGCCGCGGCGTCGTCTCGCGCTTGTATTCGCGCAGTGCATCGCGATAGGCCTCGATCGCGTCTTCGTAGTGCACCGGCTTGTCGGTCACGCCGCCGAGCAGTTGCAGCGTGTTGCCGAGATTATAGTGGGTCATCGCCCAGTCGAGCGGAAAGCCCTTCTTGGTATAGACGCGCCGTGCCGCCCGGTATGCGGCGGCCGATTGCTCAAGCCTGGCAGCATCGCGGGTGCGCTGGCCGAGCGTCTGGTAGATCGAGCCGAGATTGTTCTCAGCGGAAGCCCAATCCATCGGAAAGCGCTGGCGGGTGAAGATGGTCAGCGCATCGCCGTAGGCGGCAGCCGCCTCTTCGAGCAGGCCGGTGCCGAGATCGAAACGAGCAGCACTGCTCAGCGCGTTGCCGAGATTAAGGCGGCTGGTCGCCCAGGAGACCGGAAAGGTGGCGCGGGTGCGGATCT
This sequence comes from Mesorhizobium sp. LSHC420B00, assembly GCF_000503055.1. GTDB lineage: Bacteria > Pseudomonadota > Alphaproteobacteria > Rhizobiales > Rhizobiaceae > Mesorhizobium. The sequence continues at coordinate 98,698 of NZ_AYVY01000013.1, forward strand.
TGAGCGCAGCGCGAAAGGCATCGGCCGCTTCGTCGATTTTCGCCTTGTCGTTGCGTTGCGTGCCGAGAGACACCAGCGTGTTGCCCAGATTGTTCTGAAGCATCGCCCACTGAACGGGTGCTTTTTCGCGCGTGTACTCTTCAAGCGCCAGCCGGTAGGCAGTCTCGGCCTCGGTCAGGCGCTCGCCATTCGGTTCCCGTTCCGAAAGCGCATAAAGCGCAAGGCCGAGATTGTTTTGCGAGGCGGCCCAGTCCAGCGGGACTTTGTCCCGCGGACGCTTCTCCAGCGTGGCGCGCATCGCCACCACCGCCTCGTTCAGGCGTTTCGGGTCGCTCTCGCGCTCGCCGATCTTAAGCAGCACATTGGCCAGGTTGTTCTGGGCGGCGGCCCAGTTGAGGTCGTCCTTCTCGCGCTCGAACACGACAAGCGAATCGCGAAAGATCTTCGCTGCCTCTTCCAGCCGGTCGGTTTCGCGCTCGCGCTCGCCGATCGTCTGCAGCACCACCGCCATGTTGTTGCGGGTGATCGCCCAGTCGCGGTTCTGCTCGCCATTGGGGATGAAATTCAGGATGACGCGGTAGGCGTCGATGGCGCGCTGCAGCGCTTGCCTGTCGCCGGTGGCATTGCCATGGGCATTCAGCGCTTCCGCCTCCTGGTTCTTGTAGTTCCAGCGCAGTCTGTCGTCCCATTTCTCGACCAGCGAGAAGGCCTTGCCGTAATCGTTGGCGGCCGACAGATAGTCGAAGACCAGCGCCGAAGCGTCGGCGCGCCTGGTATAAATCGCCGCGTCGGCAAGACGTTTTTGCCTGACCAATTCCTCCGCCTGGTCGACGGCGCCGCTGGCCTGCTCGACCCGGCCCACCGCTTGGTCGAGGAAGTTGCGCGCGGTGACGATGGCGCCCTGGCCTATGGCCTTGTCGGCCGAGGCGACGAGGCGGCTTATCTCGGGGTCGTCGGTGCGCAGCGCGTCGCGCTCGGAAATCATCTTCTTCAGGCGCTCGGCCTGGGCGTCGAGCAGCTTTTGCAGGTCGGTGGGGTCTTCCGGCATCTTTTCGGTGCCGAGCGCCTTCAGCACGCCATAAAGCGCGTCGAGCGGCACGCCGTCCTGCAGCGAGGCCAGTTCCACCTGTGCCCGCTTGGGGTCCGGCAACTCGGCAATCGTCAGCAGCAATTGCCGCCGCTCGCCGGTGATCAGCCCGTCGTCGCCGGTCGGTTCCTGCGGTGCTACGCCGAAATAGAGCAGCCGGCGCAGGCTTTCATTGACCCATGGCCGCTGCTTTGCCTTGGTGTCGAGATAGACCTCCTCGGTCACCATGCGCATGACCGAGCCGAACTCCGTGCCCTTCATCGCCGCGAGATGGCGCAGAAGTGCCGCTGCGTAGGGGCTGTTTTCGCCGACGATACCGTCGAGTGCCGGCCGCCCCGGCTCGGCGGCAAAGCCGATCACCGTTCCCAGATTTTCCGTCGCGGTCGCGTCCGCCAGTGCCTTGGCGCCGCGCACCGGCTCCAGTCCGCCGGCGCCGATCGGCGAGGCCGAGGCCGTGGGCGTCCGGCGCAGCACCGCGTCCGCCGGAAACGGGTTGGTGCGGCAGGCATCGAGCAGCATGATCGTTACCGGCACGGTCGTCTTCAATTCGTCCATGACGGCGGAGATCGGCACCAGGGCCTGATCGGCGTCCTTCAATGAAGAAACGTCGGCGTCGACCGGCACCAGATAGTTTTCGCCGCCGGCCTCGATGCCGTGGCCGGAATAGTAGATCAAGGCGACGTCGGCGTCCTCGGCATCCTCGGCGAAACGCTCGAGATCACGCTTCAGCTTTGCCGCGTCGCGGTCGGTGACGCTGCGCGCGTCGAAGCCGAGATCGGTCAGCAACTTGGCGATGTCGCGGGCGTCGTTGGCGGGGTTGGGAAGAGCCGTTATGTGCCGGTATTTCGACTGGCCGACGATCAGCGCCACGCCCTTGAGGCTTGCTGGCTCCGCGGCATGAGTCGAGGTCACCACGAGACAGAGCAGGGCGGCGACGAAAGCCGTCAGCCACGCCTGCTTGAAGAAGTGCTGATTTCCGACAAGGCCCATTCGCCGCGTGTCCCCCGACAACCCTGTATAGCGCTGCCATCCAACCATGAGCAAATTCGGGCAAGATCCGAGCGGCCGGATTGTTGGCTGGTACATTCGCGAGGGAAGGGCGATTGCGCCGCGATCAGGGCTCGCCTATCACGGCAAAAATGTCTCCGCTTACCGAAACCGTCCTCTTCGTCTTCAGTCTCGTCGGGCTCGGCTATCTTGCCGGGTTGACCGGCTATTTGAAGCCGGCGAGCGGCGAGGGCGTATCCGAATTCGCCATCAACGTGGCAATGCCGCTTTTGCTGTTCCAGACCATGATAAAGGCGGATTTCCACGGCGTGGCGCCGTGGTCGCTGTGGGGCGCCTATTTCGCAGCGGTGGCGCTTACCTGGGCTGCCGGCCATCTGGTCATTACGCGCATCTTCGGACGAGACGCACGCGCCGGCGTCGTCGGCGGCGTGTCGTCGTCCTATTCCAATGTCGTCCTGCTCGGTGCTCCCTTCATCATCGGCGTGTTCGGCCCGGCCGGGTTCGAAGTGCTGTCGCTGCTGGTTTCCATTCACCTGCCGGTGATGATGATGGCCTCGATCATCCTGTTCGAAATGTTCGGCCGCGGCGGCAGCGAGCCTGTGCATCCGCTCCGCGTCATCACGAGCTTTCTCAGGAGGGTATTCATCAACCCGCTGATCATCGGCATACTGGCCGGGCTCGCGTGGCGCTTCACCGGTACGCCGCTGCCAGCGCTTGCGACGCGGTTGAGCGACGCGCTGGCCGGCACGGCCGCCCCGGTGGCGCTGTTTGCCATGGGGCTAAGCCTGCGCCATTTCGGTATTTCCGGCAATGTCCGCCCGGCGCTGGCGCTGTCGGCGCTGAAACTGTTCCTGATGCCAGCACTGGTTCTTTGCCTGGTCTGGCTGATCGGCCTGCCGCCATTGACCGCCAAAGTGGCGGTCATGGTTGCGGCGTTGCCGTCCGGCATCAATTCCTATCTCATTGCCGTGCAGTTCAACACCGGCCAGGCGCTGGCATCGAACCAGATGACCATCGCCACCGCCAGTGCGGTCGTGACCACTGCGTTTTGGCTGACAGTGGTCGTCCATATTTTTGGATAGGAGCCCGGCGGGATCGCTCTCGCTTTGGCTGGCCTAAACCCTATATGCCATCTTGTGATTGCTTGCGGGGCTTGCCCTGGGCTAAGAGCAGTGGCTCTAGCGATGCTATCGCGCACGTCCATTCACGAAATCAGCGACCGGCCCGCCAGGTGCCGAACGGAGGCGAGATCATGCTTCAGAAAACCAGCCATTTCATGCGGCAGGCCAATCTCATCAATGGCGAATGGGTGCAGGCCGATTCAGGCCAGACGGTCGACGTCAACAACCCTGCCACCGGCCTCAAGATCGGCACCGTGCCGAAGTCGGGCAAGGCCGAGACCCGCCGCGCCATCGAGGCCGCCGACGCTGCCTTCAAGACATGGCGCAAGACCACCGCGCTCGAACGCTCGAAGCTGTTGCGCAAGCTGCACGACGCGATGATGGACAATCAGGACGTGCTGGCCGAACTGCTGACCATCGAGCAGGGCAAGTCGCTGTTCGAATCGAAGGGCGAGATCGGCTCGGCCGCGTCCTACATATTGTGGTTCGCCGAAGAGGGCCGCCGCACCTATGGCGACGTCGTTCCGTCACCCTGGGCGGACCGCCGCATCCTGGTGACCAAGGAGTCGGTCGGCGTCATCGCCGCCATCACGCCATGGAATTTTCCATCCTCGATGCTGGCCCGCAAGCTCGGCCCGGCGCTTGCCGCCGGCTGCACGGCCGTGGTCAAGCCGGCGTCGCAGACGCCTTATTCCGGGCTTGCCTGGGGCGCGCTTGCCGAAGAAGTCGGCTTCCCCAAAGGCGTGATCAACATCCTGACCGGCGTCGCCGGCGAGATCGGCGACGAGATCTGTGCCAATCCGCTGGTCAAGAAGATCACCTTCACCGGCTCGACCGAGGTCGGCAAGATCCTGATCCAGAAGTCGTCGGTGACCGTCAAGAAAGTGTCGATGGAGCTCGGCGGCAATGCGCCGTTCATCGTTTTCGACGACGCCGATCTCGATCGGGCCGTCGCTGGCGCCATCACCGCCAAATACCGCAATTCCGGCCAGACCTGCGTCTGCACCAACCGCTTCCTGGTGCAGGCCGGCATCTATGACCGGTTCGTCGAAAAGCTGGCTACTGCGAGCAACGGGCTGAAGGTCGGTTCCGGCCTCGAAGACGGTGTCCAGCAGGGACCGCTGATCGATGAGAAGGCGGTGGAGAAGGTCGAGGAGCTGATTGCCGACGCTACTGCCAAAGGCGGCAAGATCGTCGCCGGCGGCAAGCGCCACGCGCTCGGCGGCTCGTTCTTCCAGCCGACGGTGATCGCCAATGCCACGCCGAAGATGCGCTTCATGAAGGAAGAAATCTTTGGCCCGGTGGCGCCGGTGTTCAAGTTCGAGACCGAGGAAGAGGCCGTAGGACTCGCCAACGATACCGAGTTCGGGCTGGCCGCCTATTTCTACACCGGCGATCTCGGCCGCGCCTTCCGGGTCATGGAAGGGTTGAAATACGGCATGGTCGGGGTCAATGAAGGGCTCATCACCACGCCTGAGGCGCCGTTCGGCGGCGTCAAGGAATCGGGCCTCGGCAAGGAAGGCGGCCATCAGGGCATCGAGGATTATCTCGACACCAAATATGTCTGCATCGGCGGACTTGGTCTCTAGAAGCCTCATACGGTAATACCGAAAACGATCCTGGGCCGCTTCGGAAAGGCCAGGCTGGCGTCGATCGAGCAACGAACTTGCGAGCATGGCGATGAAGGACGGCGAGGTTTTCGGCACGACGCAGGCGGGCGAGGAAGTCCGCCGTTTCACCATCCGTGGCGGCGGCCTTACCGCCAACATTATCGGCCTGGGCGCGATCATCCAGGATCTGCACCTGGCCGGGCACGAGGCGCCATTGGTGCTCGGGTATGATCGTTTCCAGTACTATGAGACGGATAAGGCCTTCTTCGGCACTGTCGTCGGGCGCTACGCCAACCGTATCCGCGACGGCCGCTTTACGCTTGCCGGCAAACGCTACCAGACCGAGCGCAATTTCCTCGAAAAGCATACGCTGCATGGCGGTTCGCAAGGTTTTTCGCGACGAGCCTGGGCGGTTTCGCTGCATGGCAGGGATTTTGTCACGCTGACCCTGCATGACCCCGACGGCACGATGGGCTTTCCCGGCGCGCTCGACGTGACCTGCACCTACCGGCTGAAGATCCCCGGCACGCTCAGCATCGAACTGACCGCCACCTGCGAGGAGCCGACGCTCTGCAACCTCACCCAGCATTCCTATTTCAACCTGGATGACGGCGGCGCCGGCGACATTCTCGACCACCGGCTGATGCTGAATGCCGGCGCCTATATTCCTGTCGACGCCGATTTGATTCCGACAGGCACGGTCAAGCCGGTCGACGGCACACCTTTCGACTTTCGCCAGGCGCGGCCGCTGCGCATGGAGACCGAGGGCGAACAGCTCCCCTACGACCAGAATTTCTGCCTTGCCTCGACGCGCGGGCCGCTGAAGCAGGCATCATGGGCGCAAGGCGCGAATTCCGGCGTCGAGATGGAGCTCTGGACCACCGAGCCGGGCGTGCAGCTCTATACCGGCCAGTATCTGGCGCCGTCTTCGCCTGGTTTGGGCGGCCGCCAGTACAAGCCTTTTTCAGGCTTCTGCCTGGAACCGCAAATCTGGCCGGATGCGCCCAACCGGCCGTATTTCCCGCAAGCCACGCTGTGGCCGGGCCAGATCTACCATCACGTGACGGAATACCGGTTTAGGCTGCCTTAGGGCATGACCCCCGGAAACCGGCATGGTTTTGCTGCGCTGACCTCCGGTTCGGAAAGGATCATGCAAATTCAAAGTGTTATAGCGTCCTTTGCGCGTCCAATGACGCGCGGCGCTCTGGAGTCAAAACGCAATCACTCTGAACGACTGACTTCGAACCCTCTCGGACCTTTGACGCCGAGAGCCCTGACGACGCAAGTTGACCCTGAGCTGCCCTTCGTCAGCCCATTTCACTGCGCGATAGCCGACATTCGCGGCACTCGGCACTGACCCCTTGCTGACTTCTCCAAGACGAGCCCCAAGCGCAAGTCGTGGCCCCAGTGGGGACAATCGACAGGCGCGATCACCCTATGTAGCTGCTTGGCGATCGAGCCTCGAAGTCAACCTGATAGACTTTTGAAATGGGCGGCATAAAATTCGCTTTTCTGCTTTCAATGAAAGCAACGCGAAATGGCCGAAGAACGCGCCCAACGCCGCCTTGCCGCCATATTGGCTGCCGACGTGGTGGGCTACAGTCGACTTCTGGACCTGGACGAGCAAGGAACGTTGGCCGCTTTAAGGAGGACGAGGAAGGAAATCCTCGAACCACTCGTCCGCGACCGTCATGGCCGTATTGTGAAAGTGATGGGTGATGGCGTTCTGGTCGAGTTCGGAAGCGCGGTGAACGCCGTGTCATGCGCCGTGGACCTTCAGAAGCGGATGGCGGCCGCAAACGAGGGTGTGACCGCCGACCGGAGAATCTACCTGCATATCGGCATCAATCTGGGCGATGTCGTTGTCGAGGACGGCGATCTGTTCGGCGACGGCGTCATTGTCGCAGTGCGGCTCCAGGCAATGGCCGGGGCAGGAGATGTCTGTGTGTCCGGCAGCGTCTACGACCAAGTCAAGCGGAAGCTCGATTGCGGCTTCGACGAACTTGGTCCGCAAGCGATCAAGAACGTCACCGAACCAGTGTCTGTCTACCGGATCCGGCTGTCGACCGCATCGGACGATGGCGGGCTCGCGGAGAAAGCGCCTCTGCAGCTCCCCGCCAAGCCCTCCATTGCCGTCCTGCCCTTTACGAACATGAGCAATGATCCGGAGCAGGAGGCATTTGTCGATGGCCTCACCGAAGACTTGATCACGGATCTGTCGAGGACAAGCGAGTTGTTCGTCATCGCCAGCAACTCGGCATTTGCATACAAAGGCAGGCACGTGGATGTGCGTCGCATCGCGCGAGAACTGGGAGTTCGCCATCTTCTTGAAGGTAGTGCACGGCGGGCCGCTGGACGGGTGCGTATCAACGCCCAACTGATCGACGCGATCGCGGGTGACCACCTTTGGGCCGAAAGATTCGACCGGAGCCTAGAAGATATCTTCGCCGTTCAGGACGAGGTGACCGGCAAGATTGTCGAGGCTCTGGTTGGCCGCCTGACCACCGCGCCGGCGCGCAACAGACCGAGCAACCTGGAGGCCTATGATCTCTGTGTGCGTGCCCGGGCCCTTGGCCTGCAAACGGCGCTCACCGCGAAAGAGGCCATTTTGCTGCTGAACCGGGCAATCGCGCTCGACCCGGAATACGCGGAGGCGCACCGTTGGCTGGCACTCAACCTCTGGCTGGGCTGGGAGTTCTGGGACGAACCGATGGACCCCAACCGCGCAAGAGCGCTCGCCGAAGCACAGCTGGCGGTCGAACTCGACCCGAACGACGCCGGGAACAGATGGGTATTGGGCGTCATATTGGGACATGAGAGTCGCTGGGTGGAATCGGATGCCGAATTCGATGCTGCCCACGAGCTGGACCCCAACCACGCCGACGCTTGGGCGATGCGGGCCGAGTTGACGACTGAAAAGGGGCGACCTGCCGAAGCCATAGAGCAGGTCCGCAGGGCACTGCGACTCAACCCTCACCCGCCCGGTTGGTATTATTGGATGTTGGGCCAGGCCCAATATGCCATGGGCGACTACGAATCCGCGATCCAAACGCTGCGCAGGCCCGAAACCTATCGCACGACTTCACGACGCCTGCTTGCAGCAAGCCTTGCGCAACTTGGCCGTTTGGAGGAAGCGCGCTGGGAGGCGAAAATGTTCATGATAAGCAATCCGCACTTCACTATCCGGCACTGGTCGGATTCGCAGCCATTCCCAGCCGAAGACGTGCGCCGGCATATCGTGGAAGGTTATCGCATGGCGGGGCTGCCAGAATGACTGTCATTGGTTATACCTTCGGCCTGCTGTCGACAGGCGTCCCAAGGCTGCCGCAGCAGCGAACATTTTGGTCTTCTGACGGAACGAAATTCGCCATATCGTGCGTTTGTTTCGCCTCATGGTGTGCTTGAACATGGCCAGTGAAGACTTTCGGCACCGGATAGCGCGACGCGAGGACCTCGCCTCCATGATTGCGCTCATGGATGCAGCGATCTCCGAACTCCAGAAACCGTTTCTCGACGATGACCAGATCCGATCCAGCCGCGCAATCATGGGGCTGGACACGCAGCTTGTCGATGATGGCACCTATTTCGTCGTGGAGCACGCCGGCGTCCTGGCAGGCTGCGGTGGCTGGAGCCGGCGCACGACCATGTATGGTGGTGATCAGTCACCGGGACGCAACGCGGCACTGCTTGATCCAGCCACGGACGCGGCGCGTATCAGAGCCATGTATACGCATCCGGACTTTGTCCGGCGAGGCGTCGGCCGCCTTATCCTTTCGCTGTGTGAACGTGCCGCTAAGGCTGAGGGCTTCCGCCGTGCCGATCTGGCAGCCACGATGGCAGGAGAGCCGCTCTATCGAGCCTGCGGCTACCAACCCGCCGAGAAATTCGTCGATGACCGTGGCGGCGCTCCGGTTCCGATCCTGATGATGAGCAAGACGCTCTGAGCTACGCTCAAAGGCCACTCGCTCGCGGCCGGCACTCGCTCCGGCCAGTATGGCAGGAGGAGGATGCTGGAGATTGAACCAGGCCATCTCGAACGAAACAGTACTTCGCCTGTACTTCCGCTCCATGGTCGAGTCGCGACCGACGTGGGGGTTTTCGGGAACGTCTCGAGATGGCGCATGTGGTCGGGTGGCGCGTTGAGTTTAACCGGATCAAACGACCATCCGCTTCGGGTCCGCATCAGGTCGTAGCGAGAACGAGCGCAATGCTGAAGCGCCATGATTGTCAGCAAATGGCGCTCTGTGCTCATTCCCGCCGACTAATTCAAACGGCAAGTTCCGCCCATCTGGGCCATTGGCGGCAGCCAGTCTGATTGAGTTTTGACCCTAATCCTCAAACGCCGCCCTCAGCGTTTCGAACGTCGCAAACACGCCCAATGCAGCGCCCTCGGGATTCTTGGTCGGTGGCAGAGCTTCAGCTATCCGGCGCACCAAGGTCGTCTCAGAACCGGCTGGAGCGTTCTTTCGGCTGAGGCGACTTCAAGCCGTGACAGGAGCATTCCGGATCAGCGGGAAGTCGCGCGGCGGTCTCCAGCGCGACCCGCGAGGCTGTCATGGAGAGACTGGGCAGCACGTCCTCCTGCAGCAATTTCTGGCGATTGCGATCCATATAGTCGTTGAAGCCCGCCGTCACGAATGCGCAAGGCACGAAACACGCGCCGATCTCGCGCGACAAGGTCGCCTCAGGGGCGATGGAATGGTTGAGGACATCCGCACCCATGCCCCGATACGCCAAGGCTTCGGCTGGCGTTGTCAGTCGGGGCCCATAACAATGGGCAGCCACCAACTGCTGTTCGATGCCGTAAACGCGGCATTCGGCTGGCCAATGACGGCGGGCCGTTTCGACCAGAACCGCCGCACATCTTGGACACACGATTTGCTTGCCCGAACAGTCAAAGCTCTGGCGGTCAGGAAGCAGTGAAAACGGGGTCTGCGTCAGTTCAATGATGTCGGCGGTCACCACCATGTCGCCCGGCTGGATCGCCTTGTTGACGGCGCCTACAGTCGAGCAGGCGAGAACTTGCCGTACACCCGCCCGCATCAATACCCAGAACGCGCGGCGATGGCAGGAATGGTCGATACGGTCGCGGGGATTGCCGTGCGAATACATGCACAACGCACGTTTTGCTCTCCCTTCGGCTGTGATGGACGCATCGAACTCGAGCAGCTTCCAGTTGTCGGTACGACCGAAAGGCGTTTCAAAACTCATGTCGCGCCGCAACGTGCGCACACCATCGAATTCGACATCTTCCGGGAAGGCAAGCCCCCAGTTTGCCGACCCGGTGATGATGGCCAACCCTACCTGAGGGATGTCCGTCGAATGATCCGTCAGATCGTCGGCTGCATGGTGATTGGTGGGCATGTTTCCAGTCTCGGTCAGGATTTTTGGCGAAGGGTCACAATCAGGACCACGGCCACGACGATGACGGTCCACAATGTCGAGATCGCCGCAATGGTCGGATCGATCTGATCGCGCAGCGACAGGAACATAAGCTTCGGCATCGTGCTGTTGCGACCGCTTGCGATGAAGATCGAAATCACAGACTCGTCGAGCGAAGTCAGGAACGCCATCAATGTCGCCGACAGCAAGCTGATCCGAAGTTGCGGAACGATTATTCCGCCAATGGCTCTGGCCCAGTTTGCACCGAGGCTGCGCGCCGCCTGGACCTGGTTCCAGTCAAAACGGGCGAGAGCCGGCAGCAACACAATGCAGGCGACCGGAACGGCCAGCACCACATGTCCGACCAGCACACCGAATAGCGTTCCGATCAGATGTTGTGCAGCCAAGACAAAGAAGAGACCGATCGCAAGCAGGATACCCGGGGTGATCGAGGGGGTTAGCAGGACGCTCTGGATGATCGCAGCGGTTTTTCCGCCCAGCCGATTCATTGAAATGCAGGCGAGCAGCGCAAACGGCACCGCGATCAACGCCGTCAATGTCCCAAGGATCAAACTCGTTCTGAGCGCAGCCATCCACGTTGCCGAGCCGAAGAAGTTCTCATACCAACGCAACGAGTAGGCGTGCGGCGGAAACTCGAGGAGATTCGACGCCGAAAAGGAAAGCGGCACCACCACGAGCGTTGGCAGCATCAGAAATGCCATGACAAGAGCGGCAAAGCTCCAGAGCAAAATGCGGGCGAGCCTGTTTTGCGGATAGGCTTCAAGCATGGGGGGCTTCCACTGTGTTCTGGGCCACCAGGCGGCGTGCCGCCAGCAACATCACACCGATCAGCGCCATAAGAACGAGGAGCAGAATGCCCAGGACGCTCGCCGACCCCCAGTCCTGAAAGGTCGAGAGTGTACGCTCGATCCGGGTAGAGAGAGGATTTACCTTGCCGCCGCCAAGCACCGCCGGCGTGATGAAAAAACCTATGGCGTAGATGAGGACGATGATCGAACCCGAGAAGATGCCGCCCGCCGATAGCGGCAAAATGACCGTGCGGATGACCTGCCTGAGAGTGGCTCCCATGCTCGCCGCCGCGCGAATGAGATTTGGGTCGATATCGCGCATCGCAGCATAAACCGGCAGCAGAAAGAGCGGCAGCATGTAGTGCACCATGCCGATGAGCGTTCCGGTGAAGTTGTAGACCAGCGGCAATGGCTCCGCCGTCAGGCCTGAACCGGTCAAAGCCGCGTTGATCAGGCCATCGCGCCGCAAGAGCACGAGCCAACCATAGGTACGCACCAGAATGGAGGTCCACAGCGGCAGCATGACGAACGCCATCAGCACGTTGGCCACCCTTGGTCTGACGCTGGCCAGAGCCAGCGCCAGGGGGGTGCCGAGAAGAATGCAGGCCGCCAGCGTACCCAGGGACAGTTCGAGGGTCGTGACGAGCGCCGACCATGTCAGTCCGCTTGAAAGGACCTTCTGGTAATTGCCCACGGTGTACTCACCCGCGGTGGTCAGGAAGGACTGCCGGATGATCCAAAGGATGGGCAGTATCGCCGCCAGCCCAACGATGAACAGCGCCGGGAGCGAAAGTGAAAGAAAAAACCGCCGCTCGCGCCGTGCATCCGCAGCGAGCGCCGGATCCCGGACGACGGTCACGCCGTCGCTCCCGGTATGGCGTGAACCTTCGCTGCTGGTGCATATGCGGTCATCCGCTGACCGGCGGCAAGCTCGGCGCAGCCGCCGGCCAGCGCTGCCGGAATGCAGACAAGAACCTCTTGCCCACCGTCAAGCGCCAGCGTCAAAAGCCAGTTTTCGCCGCGGAACGCTTTGGCGCGCAGTATTCCTTCGAGAGCCACTCCGTTTCCCCCGACGAGCTTCGCATCAAGATGGAAGCTTTCGGCGCGGATCATCAGAGTTTCGCGTGATGGTTCGGCGCCGTCGATTCTGCGTGCTGAGCCTGGCGCCACAATGTTAGCCTCGCCCATGAACTCCGCGACGAAGCGGGTCGATGGACGATCATAAATTCGCTGCGGCGTATCTATCTGCTGGATGCGGCCAGAGTTCATCACCGCAATCCGGTCAGACATAATCAGCGCTTCGCGCTGGTCATGGGTCACATAGATTGTGGTGATCCTTAGATGATCATGCAGGCGCCGGATCTCATACTGCATGGTCTCGCGCAGATTCTTGTCGAGCGCCGACAGCGGCTCGTCCATCAACATCACGCGCGGTTCGAAGACGATAGCCCGCGCCAATGCCACCCGTTGACGTTGGCCGCCGGATAGTGCGGCAACATTGCGCTCCGCCAGGCCATCCAGCTTCACGCGGGCCAAGGTATCAAGCGCCCGCTGACGCGCCTCCGCTCTCGGTATCTTGCGCAGCACCAGCGGATACGCGACGTTCGCCAGGACATTCATGTGGGGAAACAGGGCGTAATTCTGGAATACTATGCCAATGTCTCGTTTGTTGGGCGGCAGGCGGGTGATGTCTCGATCGCCCAAGAGAAGTTTACCGGAATCCGGCCGGACAAAACCGGCCAGAGCCATGAGTAACGTGGTCTTGCCCGATCCCGATGGCCCTAGCAGCGTGAGGAATTCGCCAGCCTGAATGTCGAGCGAAACATCATCCAGTGCGACGTAGGATCCATAAGCCTTGTGCACGCTTTCGATGGTGATCGCGAGCGACTTCATCATGTGCTCCAGCCTTAAGGCGCGTCGCCTTCGACCGGCCTCACGCGACACGCTTTAGGTTCTTGTTTTCATGCATGTTGTTGTCGCAAAACCGCTGCACACTTTTGCGCGATATGCATTAGAGCTGAGAGTCAGCGGGCCATCATTTCATCGAAGGCTCTTTGGGCAGCCTCGCCATTCTTGACCCACCATTCTGAATTCGAAAACACCGACGTGCCAGCATTTTCAGGCGCGGTCGCAAGGGTCTTCAGACGGTCCTCGGGAATAAGGCCACCCTCATATGCCGCAGGATTGACTGGGCCGTAGGCAATGAAATCGGTCAGCTTCGCAACTCGCGCAGGCTGCGTCATCGCTGCGATGAGCTTCATCGCGGCTTCCTTGTTCGGCGCTCCCTTCGGCACCCCAAGGCAGTCCGTGCCGATGACCGAACCCTTGAACGTGTAGTCAGCCGCGCCGCCATCTGCTTTCACGGTTTGAGCCCGTCCGTTCCAGGTAATGACCAAATCCGCCTCACCATCTTTCAGCAACTGCGCGGACTGAGCTCCCGAGGTCCACCACACGGCGACATTTGGTTTGATCGCTTCAAGCCGGTTGATGGCGCGCTCTAGCCCTTCCGGCGTGCTGAGCACGGAATAGACGTCCGCGGGTGCCACGCCATCGGAGAGAAGCGCGATCTCGATCGAGTCTTGCGCATTGGCGCGCAACGCGCGCCGGCCAGAAAATTTGGCAACATCCCAGAATTCCGCCCACGTCTTCGGCGGGTTCTGGCCATAGGTCTTGGTGTTCCACGACATGACGGTGCCGTAGGAGTCGAACGGATAGCAGTAGTCGGACTTCGCACCCTCCGGCACGGATTTCGGATCGATGATCTTGTAGTCGAGTGGCTCAAGCAGCGATTGTGCGGCCGCCTGGGCACCTTCCGGTGAGCCCAGGTGAATGACGTCGGTCGTGACCGCACCCGATGTGACCTGCATCTTCAAGGCGGCTAGGCCGTCGCTTAGGGTCTCCTCGCGGACATCATAGCCGAGCTCTTTTGCAGCAGGCCCCCACATGGCTTCCTTCATGGCGTTGCCATAATCGCCACCTGCGGTCGTGATGGTGACTGTTTGCGCATGGACGGGCAAGGCAGCCGAGATTGCGAATGCTGTTAAGGAAATGCGTAGCCAGGACATAGGTTCTCCTCCCCAACTTTATCCAAATGTCGCTCAAAAGTGCCATTATTTTGTAATCGTAACGTTACGATTGCATCTGAATGCGCTGGAGTCAAGCTGCTTCCTGCGGGAGTTTGGATTGACCGGGATGTCGAATCCGGTAACGTTGGCGGTCAGCAAAATCAGCCGGCGCTTTCGCAAACGAAGTCGGGCGAACAATGGCCAATCTAAAGCAGATCGCGGCGGAACTTTCCCTCTCGGTGACCACGGTATCCCGCGCTCTGAAGGATGGGCCGGAAGTGCAGCCCTCGACCATAGCCCGCGTCAAGGAGGCGGCTAAGCGGGTCGGCTATTTACCAAATCATCATGGTCGCGCGCTCAAAACCGGTCGAACGCAGACGCTGACGGCAGTACTCCCGATGGAGACACGAGATCATCTGTCCGATCTGTTGAAGCTTCCTTTAATCGAAGGCATGACGTTGGCGGCGCGGCAAGCCGGTTATAGTCTGTCCATCTATTCCACCACTCCCGACGACGATCCCGTCGAGAGTGTGGAGCGGCAACTCCAGGCGCGCAGCGCAGACGGCCTGATCATCACACGCCTGGTGTCGGCTGATCCGCGCGTCAAGCTGCTGCTGGATAAACGCATGCCATTCGTCGCGTTTGGAAGAACCGACCTGGATATCGCGTATCCTTATGTCGATGTCGACAATGAACAGATTGCCTACGAGGCGACCCGGCGGCTCATGGATAAGGGCTGTCGACGCATTGCGCTGCAACTTCTCGTTCCGGAGGACCAAGCGAGTGCCATGCGTCTTTCCGGGTATGGAAGGGCAATGGCCGAGGCCGGTATTCCGATCGACCAATCGCTGATCGGTCATGGCATGTTCACCATGGAATCGAGCGCAGGCTGGTTCGATCGCTTGCTGGCGTCATCAGATCCGCCGACGGGCTTGGCGTGCGCCAACGAACTGGGCCTTCTGGGAGCGTTGCACGCCCTCGGCAAGCGGGGTCTTACACCAGGCCGCGACGTCCACATCGTCACCCGTGACAGCACGCGGCTGGCACGTTTCCTGCCGGCAAAGATCGGAGTTCATTCCGTGGATATGGCGGGTGTTGGACGCAAACTTATCGAAGTCCTGGAGAGCCGGATCATCAATCCGCTTGGGCCGGTGGAGACAGTCTTGGTGCAAGGCAGATTCGAGCCGGCCGAATAGTCCGGGCTGCCGTCAGGGGGCCACCTCGTCTTGAACCGGCCGGATCAGCGCCTTTGCGGCAGCTGCTCCCGCTGCAAGGATGCGATCCGACAATTCCGTCCCTTCCAGGGCGCGGGCCAGTTGAAGCGCGCCGATGAGCGTTGCAAACACACCCAACGCAACGCCCTCTGGATCATTGGTCGGCGGCAGAGCGTCGGCTATCTGACGCACCAGGGATTGGGCGCGTTCGGCATAGAGGGCCCGCGTTTCAGGCGGCTGCCGCGCTATTTCCGGCAGTAGCGCGGCCGAAGCGCAGCCCTTTCCAGGATTGTCCCGGTGCTCGGCCGATAGATATGCCCCTATGGCCATTTCCGGACCGCCGGCGGCCAACGCTTCCTGCACTTGCTGCGACTGCGCGTCCAGGGCCGCCGCCACGCTTTCACGGACGAGCTCCGCCTTGGACTGAAAGTGCGGATAGAAGGCCCCGTTCGTCAGCCCGGCGTCGCTCATGATGGTCGCCAGCCCGGACGCCGCGATGCCGTCAGATCGAAAACGTTCGGCGGCGACCTCCATGATCCGGCTGCGTGACGCGTCTTTTCGGCCCTTTTCGTAGCGCATGTCTTCTTTCCTGCCCTGCTATTGCATTATGCTCATAATCTGATATTACGACCATAATTCAATTCGTGGAAATAAGCTAGACCTCTCGAACCTGGAACATCAAAAATGAATGGGAATTCTGAAAAAACCGCAATCGTGACCGGAGCCTCCTCGGGCATTGGCCGCGCCAGCGCCGAGGCCTTGGCGCGGGCGGGGTTCACTGTCTTTGGCACAAGTCGCCGCAAGACCAGTAATGGCCCGGAAGGGGTGACCATGCTGGCATGCGACGTGACCGATGATGCGGCCGTCACTGCGCTCGTTGCCACCGTGCTCGCGCAGACCGGCCGGATCGATCTCCTGGTCAACAATGCCGGTGTCGGCCTGCTAGGGGGTGCCGAGGAATCCTCGGTCGCACAGGTACAAGCCCTGTTCGACGTCAATCTGTTCGGCGTCATGCGGATGACCAACGCAGTGTTGCCGTCGATGCGGCGGCGCGGCCAAGGGCGCATCATCAATATCGGCTCCATTCTGGGATTGGTACCCGCGCCATACTCAGCGCATTATTCGGCAGTCAAGCACGCGCTCGAAGGCTATTCGGAATCGCTCGACCACGAGGGGCGCGCCTTCAACGTCCGCGTTTCCGTCATCGAGCCGGCATTCGTCCGCACCGTCTTCGACCAGAACGGCATCGAGCCGGATTCGCTGTTGAAGGAATACGATCGGGCTCGAGCCGGGCTCAAGGCGTTGCTGGGCGATGTGATGCCGATAGCCGATCGGCCGGAAGTGGTGGCGAATGTGGTCGTCAAGGCGGCGACCGATGCCCGTCCGCGACGGCGTTACACCGCTGGCAAGGCAGCGCGCCAGGTCAGCCTGCTGCGCCGCTTTGCCCCCGCGGGGATGTTCGACAAGAGCCTGCGCAAGCAGTTCCGCTTGCCGGTCTGAACAACAGAGCCAGGGGATTTCGCGCATATGCGACTAGCAACCACAACACATTTGGTCAGGCCCTTGTGCGCAAACTCATCCTGGCTGGCACGGGGCCGGCCGGTGGCGAAGGCATCGACAAGGTGACGCCGCTGACGATCGTGGACATGATCAAGGGCGCGCTGACTTTGCGGGATCCGAAATACTATCTCTTCTTCACAACGACGCCGAATGGGCGCCGCGCCGCAAACGCATTTCTGCAACGGCTGAAAGAGCGCCGGTCCAACCGGGACAAGGCGGTATCGCTGAGCGCCTTCGGCGCGCAACTCAAGGCGATCAAGGCCTACGGACTCCAGGCGCCGCAAGACCTGAGCGCTATCCGCATTCCCACTTTGGTTGCGAATGGCGACCAGGACAGGATGGTGCCGAGCAGCAATACCTACGATCTCGCCGGGCGTATCCCAGGGGCGCATCTGGTTATCTATCCGGATGCCGGGCATGGCGGGGTAGTTCAGAACTACGCCGATTTCGTCCCGAAAGCCCTGTCCTTCCTCGAGGCTGAGGTCTTGCCGCAGGGCGGCCATGCAACTGAAAACGTTCGGCTTGTTTTGTCGCGGAACACCAACAGACATTCTTAGAAAGTAACTGCCATGAAGGCATTCGTTGTCGATAAATATAATAAAAAGGGCCTTCTGCGGCTGGCCGAAATGCCGGAGCCGCAGCTCCAGGACAGCGATGTCCTGGTCGAGGTTCATGCCGCAGGGGTGAACCTGCTCGATTCCAAGGTCAGAACCGGAGAATTCAAGCTCATCCTGCCCTATCGCCGGCCCTTCATCCTGGGCCATGACGTGGCTGGGAAGGTTATCCGCGTGGGATCGAAAGTCCGCAAGTTCAAGGCCGGCGACGATGTCTATGCGCGGCCGCGCGATGGCCGGATTGGGACATTCGCCGAGTTCATCGCCATGGATGAAGCCGATGTGGCCTTGAAGCCTGAGAATCTCAGCATGGAAGAGGCGGCCTCGATTCCCCTGGTCGGTCTCACCGCCTGGCAGACGCTTATCGACAGGGCAAACCTGAAGAAGGGACAGAAGGTCTTCATCCAGGCTGGTTCCGGGGGCGTGGGAACATTCGCTATTCAGTTGGCCAAGCACCTCGGCGCGACCGTTGCGACAACCGCGAGCGCGTCGAGTGCCGATCTGGTGAAAAGTCTCGGCGCCGATGTTGTCGTCGACTACAGGCAAGAAGACTTCGAGAAGGTTCTGTCGGGCTACGATGTCGTCTTGAACAGCCAGGACGCCAAGACGCTCGAAAAATCCCTGAGCGTGCTGAAACCGGGTGGCAAGCTCATCTCCATCTCGGGTCCACCGGATTCCGAGTTTGCCAGGGAAAAGGGACTGAATTTTATGCTGAGGCTGGTGCTGCGCCTCCTGAGCCGCGGAATTCGGGCCAAAGCCAAGCGCCGTGCCGTGCAGTTTTCGTTCCTTTTCATGTGGGCGCAGGGCGATCAGCTGAGCAAAATCGCCGCTCTAATCGAATCCGGCGCGATCCGCCCGGTTCTGGATCGGGTCTTTCCATTCGAAGCGACCAATGAGGCTCTGGCCTATGTCGAAACAGGACGCGCCAAGGGCAAGGTCGTCATCAAGGTCAGATAGCAGTTGCCTCGAACGCAGCCCTGAGCGTCTCGAACGGCGCCAGGGCGCCGCGCACCTGTACGACGGCGGCGGCGACGCGATGGGCGCGCTGCACCGCCTCAGTCGGCGCATGGCCGGCAAGGCGGGCGGCGAGATAGGCGCCATTGAAGGAGTCGCCGGCGCCGGTGGTGTCGACCGGGGTGGCGACGTGTACCGCCGGCACGGTTTGCAAGGTTCCGTTTTGCGCGATCAGCGCCGGTTCCTCGCCGTTCTTGACGACGACCTCGCCGACCAGCTTTCGCAGCCGTTCGGCTGTTTCCTGCGGTGTCGTATCACCAAACAGCATCTGCTCGTCGGGAAAGGTGGGTAGCGCGATGTCGGCGACGGCGAGCGCCTCGAGGATCGCGGCCTGCGCTTCCTCGCTTTGGCGCCACAGCCGCGGCCGGTAATTGGGATCGAAGGCGATCAGCGAGCCGGCCGCGCGCGCCTTGGCCACGGCCGTCAGCAGTACCTTGCGCGCACCCTCGTCGAGGATTGCCAAAGTGATTCCGGAAAAATAGACCAGCGCCTGGTTTTCAAGGCTTTTCTGTAAAGCGGCTGGGTCCGAAGCCAACTGCCTCGCGGCCGCATCGGCCCGCCAATAGGTGAACGAACGTTCGGCGCCGGTCAGCGTGATCGCATAGAGGCCGGGGCGGGCGCCCGCTATCACCGGGCTGGCGCCGACGCCGATGCCGTTTTCGGCGAGGAATTTGATCTGGTCGCCCGAGAACGGGTCGTCGCCGAAGGCCGAGACATAGGTCGCCGGCCGCTCGCCGCTCAAGGCATGCAGCGCCCATAAAGTGTTGAACGTGTCGCCGGCAAAGCCCATGCGCCAGTTCGGCCCGGCCTGGCCCGAAAGCTCGAGCATGCACTCGCCGATCGAGGCGACGCCGTTTCCTGCCATGAAGTACTCCTCCATCCGTGCAATTGCGGTGCTGTAGCTTTTTGCGGCCGGCAGCGCCATGCTTGGCGACGGCGGATTCTTGCGCTGGGCGCGATTTCCCACAGGGGCGTGGGACGCGATCTGCCCAGCGAATCGTTATCCGCAGAACAGGAATGGGTTTGGCATCGTTATGGCGTTATCTTCTTGGAGGCTTCGGCCTGGCTGCCTTGCTCGCCGGTGTGCTGGCCGTCGTCTATCTGACGGCGCCGCATGCGCCGCAACCAAGCTCGGACGTCGGCCGTTCAAGGACGACGGCGAACAAGCTGTTCGTGGCGACTTTCGAGCCCGAGAAAGGCGTCATCCGGCAGGGCGAACTGGAGTCCTGGCTGCTCACATTGAAAACCGTCGAGGGTGCGCCGGTGGAAGGTGCTGCGATAACGATTTCCGGCGGCATGCCGCAGCACAAGCACGGTCTGCCGACCAGCCCGCAGGCGACCGATTACCTCGGCGAGGGACGCTATCGCATCGACGGCGTGAAATTCACGATGAGCGGGTGGTGGCAGTTGCATTTTGCCATTTCCGCCGCGGCCGGTTCGGACACTGTCGTCTTCAACGTGGTGCTGTGAGCCATAGATGAGCCGGTTTTCCAGTCTTCTCGCGTTGGTGATGGTGGCCGTGCTCGCCGGCTGCGGCAGGCCGGAGTTTTCCGACGCCGAGAAGCAAACCGTCGCCTCATTGGCGCTGTCCAAGCTGCCGCCGCTGAAGCCCGACACGACCAATCGCTTTGCCGAGGTGCCGGCCGCCGCGGCACTCGGTTCGACGCTGTTCTTCGACACCGGGATGAGCGGCGGCGGCACCGTATCCTGCTCGACCTGCCACAAGATCGACCGCCAGTTCCAGGACGACCTGCCGCAAGCGGTCGGCGTCGGCCGCACCAACCGGCGTACCATGCCGCTGGCCGGCGTCGCGCATGATCCCTGGTTCTTCTGGGACGGGCGGCGCGACAGCCTGTGGGCGCAAGCACTGACGCCGCTCGAAAATCCGCTGGAGCAGGCCGGCAACCGCGCCGCCTTCGCGCATTACATCAAGGCCCGTTTCGGCGAGCGCTACGAGCGCATCTTCGGGCCGCTGCCGGACCTTTCGGGTGTGCCGGCCAATGCCAACCCGCTCGGCACCGATGCCGAGAGGGCGGCCTGGAACGCCATGCCGGAGGCGCAAGCCGAGGAGGTCAATCGCGTCTTTGCCAATATCGGCAAGGCGATCGCCGCCTTCGAGCGCTCGATCGCGCCGCCGCAGACACGCTTCGACCGTTTTGCTACCGATCTTGCGGTGGGCGCCGAGCCGCAAGGCGACGCCGTCTTTTCGCCGGAGGAAATCCTCGGCCTGAAGCTGTTCATCGGCAAGGCCAATTGCGTGACCTGCCACAACGGCCCGCGTTTTACCGACGGCAGTTTTCACAACACCGGCGTGCCGCCTGTCGCGGGCCTGCCGCCGGATCGCGGCCGCGTCGACGCGGTGGCGCAGGTCGAGGCCGATCCGTTCAACTGTTTCGGCACCTTTCGCGACGGTGATGCCAGCGCCTGCCGCGAGTTGCGCTTCATGGTCAAGGCCGGGCCGGAACTCATTCGTGGGTATAAGACGCCGTCGCTGCGCGGTGCCGCCACCCGGCCGCCCTACATGCATGCCGGGCAGTTTTCCTCGCTGGACGAAGTGGTGGCGCATTATTCCAAGGCGCCGGCCAGTGTCGAAGGTGTATCCGAGATCCACCCGCTGCAGCTTTCGGACCGCGAACGCGCGGCTCTGGTGGCGTTTTTGAAGACGCTGGCGGAGTGAGGCCGGGTTTGTGTGCGACAAGAGCGGACCACCGTCTTGGGCCGCCAAATAACGTTGACACGATGCAGGGTCGCTGCTCATGATAACCAAGGCGCAAAGTGCGATACCTCAGGCTGTGGGAGGATAAAATGCAGCCACTTGAAATCGACGCCAAGCCTCAACCTGTTTCAATTGACCCCGCCAAGACCGCAGTTCTCGTCGTGGACATGCAGAATGACTTCGGCTCGAAAGGCGGGATGTTCGACAGAGCCGGAATCGACATTTCCGGGATTCAGCGGGCTGTCCGCCCCACCGCCCATCGCGTCGGATGCACCCAGGAGCAATCATGACGCCTCGATTACGCTCGTGCAGATACTCTTTGGATGGACATCGACGTCCGACCATTCCTGAGGGCGATCGAGGAGCAATTTCAGGAGCGTCTTGAACGAGCCGGATGAGCTGACGAGATATCAGTGAGCGCCTACCGATCCTTCACCGTCTCCATCGCCACGAAGGTCGAGGTCTGGGCGACGTGCGGCAAGGCCGAGATGCGTTCGCCGAGCACGCGCCGGTAGGCGGCGATGTCGGTGGTGCGGACCTTCAGCAGATAGTCGAAGCTCGATGCCATCATGTGGCACTGCTCGATCTCCGGCACCGTCTGCACGGCGCGGTTGAAGGCGTCGAGCGCGGCCGAGCGGGTGTCGGACAGTTTCACCTGGACGAAGGCGACATGGCCTTCGCCCATGCGCTCGCGGTCGACGATCGCCTGGTAGCCCCTGATAAAGCCGTCCTTCTCCAGCCGCTTCACCCGCGCCTGCACCGGCGTCTTCGACAGGCCGACTTTTGCCGCCAGTTCCGACATGGAAAGCCGGCCGTTGCTGCCCAGGGCCGACAGGATGTTTCTGTCGATGCGGTCCAATTGGTCTTCTGCCATCGGATTCCTGGTCGAATTGGAGGTGATTGGCCATAATGATAGATCAATCGACCTGTCCTGTCGATTTCTTTGGACCGGACGAAATCCCTACTTATGTTAGCTTGCGCCATTCGGTCCGGTGACCGCCGGCCCGCTTCCTTATGCTCGCTCTACAGGACCGCCATGCCAGCGCTCGACACCATCCGCCAGCAAATCCGTGCCAATTATTTGCCCGACGAAGACCAGGCGGTGAAGCGGCTGGCCGAGGCGGCCGGGCTGTCCGTGCACGATCGCAAGGCGATTTCGGCCCGTGCCGCCGATCTGGTGCGGGCGGTGCGCGGCTCGTCCGATCCGCGGCTGATGGAAGTGTTCCTGTCCGCCTACGGCCTCTCGACCAAGGAGGGCGTGGCGCTGATGTGCCTGGCCGAAGCGCTGCTGCGGGTGCCCGACACCGAGACGATGGACGACCTCATCGCCGACAAGATTGCGCCGCACGACTGGTCGGCGCATTCGGGCGGTTCGAGCTCGATCTTCATCAATGCATCGACCTGGGCGCTGATGCTGACCGGCCGCGTGCTCGACGAAGGCGAGGGCGGCATCGAAGGCACGCTACGCGCCATGGTGCGCCGGCTGGGCGAGCCGGTCATCCGCAAGGCAGTCGCCGCCGCGATGCGCGAGATGGGCGAGCAGTTCGTGCTCGGCCGCACCATCGCCGAGGCCGTCAGGCGCGGCCGGCCGATGACGCAGAAGGGCTATCTCTATTCCTTCGACATGCTGGGCGAAGCGGCCCGCACCGAGGCCGACGCGCTGCGCTATCTCAAGGCCTATGCCGACGCCATCTCTTCGCTCGATGCCGGCGCCAACGGCCCCGACATCCGCCAGAACCACGGTATTTCGGTCAAGCTGTCGGCGCTGCATCCGCGCTATGAAGTGACCCAGAAAGAAAAGATGCTGCCGGTGATGGCCGAGCGGCTGTTGTCGCTGGCGCTGGCGGCGCGCCATTCGCGCATGGGGCTCAACATCGACGCCGAGGAAGCCGACCGCCTCGATTTGTCGCTCGACGTCATCGAGCGGGTGTTGGCCGAGCCGGAGCTTGCCGGCTGGAACGGCTTTGGCGTCGTCGTCCAGGCCTATGGACCGCGCGCCGCCTTCGTCATCGACTG
The DNA here is from genome assembly GCF_000503055.1 of Mesorhizobium sp. LSHC420B00. GTDB lineage: Bacteria > Pseudomonadota > Alphaproteobacteria > Rhizobiales > Rhizobiaceae > Mesorhizobium. The sequence continues at coordinate 121,914 of NZ_AYVY01000013.1, forward strand.
GCTCTACGCTCTGGCCAGGAAATACGACCGCAGCATCATGGTGCGGCTGGTCAAGGGCGCCTATTGGGACACCGAGATCAAGCGGGCGCAGACGCTCGGGCTCGACGGCTATCCGGTCTTTACCCGCAAGGCCAACACCGACGTCTCCTACTTGGCCTGCGCGAAGAAGCTGTTGTCGATGACCGACCGTATCTATCCGCAATTCGCCACTCACAATGCCCACACCGTCGCCGCCATCCTGTCGATGACGACGGAGCGCGATACATTCGAGTTCCAGCGCCTGCACGGCATGGGCGAAGCGCTGCATGAGACGGTGCGGCGGGCCGAAGGCACGCGCTGCCGCATCTATGCGCCGGTCGGCGCGCATTCCGACCTGCTCGCCTACCTGGTCCGCCGGCTGCTGGAGAACGGCGCCAATTCCTCCTTTGTCCACCAGATCACTGACGAGGAGGTCGAGCCCGAGGACATTGCCCGCGACCCGCTCGAAACGGTGGAGAAACAAGGCCCCGCCGCCAATCCGGCGATCGTGCCGCCGTCGGCGATCTTTGGCCCCGGCCGGCGCAACTCCAAGGGTTTCGATATCACCGACACGCTGACGCTGGCGGCGATCGACAAGGCCAGGGCCGAGTTCGCCGGGCCGGAGCGCTGGCACGCCAAGCCGGTCAGCCGCGCCGCCGGCTACGGCAAGCAGCGTCCGGTGGTCAATCCGGCAAAACCTTCGGAAGTGGTCGGCACGGTCAGCGAGGCCGGCGCCAAGCAGGTCGAGACCGCCGTGCGCATCGCCGTCGAGGCACAACCGGTATGGGCAAGACGCCCGGTCGCCGAGCGCGCCGCCATCCTCAACCGCGCGGCCGATCTCTATGAGGCGAACGCCGTCGAGTTCTTTGCGCTCGCCGCCCGCGAGGCCGGCAAGTCGCTGGCCGACGGCGTTGCCGAGGTGCGCGAGGCGGTCGATTTCCTGCGCTACTATGCGGCCCAGGCCGCCAATGCCGAGGCGGGCACCGAGGCGCGTGGCGCCATCGCCTGCATCTCGCCGTGGAATTTTCCGCTCGCCATCTTCACCGGGCAGATCGCGGCGGCACTGGTCACCGGCAATTCCGTGATCGCCAAGCCGGCCGAGCAGACGCCGCTGATCGCTTTCCGCGCTGTCCAACTGCTGCGCGAGGCCGGCGTGCCGGAAGACGTCATCCAGCTTCTGCCCGGCGACGGTCCCTCGGTCGGCGGCCCGCTGACCGCCGATCCGCGCATTGCCGGTGTCTGCTTTACCGGCTCGACCGAGGTCGCCAAGCTGATCGAAAAGCAGCTGGCCGAGACCGCCGCGCCCGACGCCATGCTGATTGCCGAGACCGGCGGCCTCAACGCCATGATCGTCGATTCCACGGCGCTGCCCGAACAGGCGGTGCGCGACATCCTCGCCTCCGCCTTCCAGAGCGCCGGCCAGCGCTGCTCGGCACTGCGCATTCTCTACGTGCAGAAGGACGTCGAGAAGAAGATGCTGGAGATGCTGAAAGGCGCTATGGAAGCGCTCAGCCTCGGCGACCCCTGGCGGATCTCGACCGATGTCGGCCCGGTCATCGACGACGAGGCACAAGCGTCGATCCGCGACTATTGCACGAAAATGGGCCTGCAGGGCCGGCTGATCGCCAAGCTCGAAGCGCCGAAGGACGGCCGCTTCGTCGCGCCGCACGTCTTTCGGGTCAAGAGCATCGAGGAGTTGGAACGCGAGGTGTTCGGCCCGGTGCTGCACGTCGCCACCTTCGATGCCGACGAGATCGATGCGGTGATCGCCGCGATCAACCGCAAGGGCTACGGCCTGACCTTCGGCCTGCACACCCGCATCGAAGGCCGCGCGCAGCATTTCGTCGACGGCATCCATGCTGGCAACATCTACGTCAACCGCAACCAGATCGGCGCCGTCGTCGGGGCGCAGCCCTTCGGCGGCGAGGGGCTTTCCGGCACCGGACCGAAGGCGGGCGGGCCACATTATCTCCGGCGCTTCCGCAAGGGGCCGGAGGCCGGCACCCATCTTGCCGAAGGCCGCAAGGTGACGGCGACCGAGCTCGCCGACAATCTGCCGGACCCGGCCTTTGGCGGCTGGTCGACGCGGCCGGATCGCGTCGCCATCCTGAGGAAACATCTGCGCGGCAAGGGTGCCGCGGCCATCGGTGCCGCCGCCGGCATCGATTTCGGCCAGGTCGACCTGCCCGGGCCGACCGGCGAGGCCAACACGCTGTCGCTGTCGCCGCGCGGGCGCGTGCTGTGCCTCGGTCCCGACGCGGATACCCTGCTTGCGCAGACGATCCAGGCGCTGGCTGCCGGCAATGCCGTGCTCGCCGTCGCACCTGGCGCGCCTGCGGCACTGTCGGCGCTGACCGGCAAGGGCCTGCCGCTGGCGGCGATCGACGGCCGTCCGGACCCGGTCGAAGCGCGCTCGCTGCGGGTCGATGTCGTCGCCTTTTCCGGTATGCCCGAGGCCGCGCGCATCGTGCGCAAGGTCATCGCCGACCGCGCCGGCCCGATCGTACCGCTGGTCAGCGAAGTGTATTATCCGGCCGCCTATGCGCACGAGCGCGCCGTCTGCGTCGACACCACGGCGGCGGGCGGCAATGCCAGCCTGCTGGCCGCGGCATAGGGTTTCGCCAGGGCTCGCTCATCGCGGGCAGGGCGGCGCCGACTCTGCGTGGGGAGGGTCGCTACCTGATACCGAGCGGCACCTCGAACTGCCAGGCCGAGCGACCGGCTCCGTCTGGAATCGGGGGAAACGGAGAAGCCCGGCGGACCGCGTCGAGAGCGGCCTTGTCCAGCGCGGCAACGCCTGAACTGCCCGTCAGCCTGGCCGACCGGACGCTGCCGTTCGAACCGACGGTAAAGGCAACCGTGGCTGTGCCCGTGGCGCGCGTGCGTGTCGAATTGAAGGCCCGCACCAGCTTTGATCGGATCTTGCCGGGGTAGTTTGTGACGGCTGCATTGCCGATGCCGGACTTGCCGCCCCTGCTGGCAGTCAGGATCTTGCCGTCCTTCTTGCCGTCGGCCGTGCCGCGCGCGACATCCATTTCGTCACGGCCGCCGGAGCCGGTCTTTTTCTTCTTGGAATCGGCTTTGGCAAGTGCCTTGCCCGCCTTCTTGCGCAGGGCCGGCTTTTCAGGCTCGTTTGGTTCGGCTTTCCTGGCCGGCTTGTTCTTTGCGGTTGCCTTCTTCGGCTGCTTGGGCTTCGGCCTTTCCGGCTTCGGTTCTTCCGCCGCGACGACGGTCTCGACCGTCTGAACCGTTTCGGCCGGCGCCGGGTCGGCTGGTGCCGGAGCACTCGTCTCGGCAGGATCGGCCCTTTCGACCGTGCTGACTGGCGGCGGCACGGCATTGTCGTCAGTGGGCACCAGCCTGTCGGTCGCGAGAATGTCGGGCGATGGATCCGGGCGCGCCGGCTCGACAGGCTGGGCAGGCGCGGGCTCGGGGCGATCGGCAAGAGGAGCAGTTTCCGTGACGGCCTCGCTAACCGGCTCGACCACATCTTTTTCCGATGCTTCCGCCACATCGGTGACCGGCTGGAGCGCCTCCTCTGCCGCGGTTGCCTGCGCCTCGACCGTTTCGACGGGCTTGGCGTCGAGCATGGTCACCATCGTTACGTTGGTCACTTCCGGGTCGTCTCCGACATCGCCGGCCGCCTGCTGCGGATCGGCGCCGAGCAGCATTTCGCCTTGCTGGTCGGCACCTTCGATGCTTGGCCTGTCGTCCGGCAGGGTGAGAAAGGCCAGCGCCACCGCTGCGTGAAATGCGCAAGAGCAGGCGATCGCCACCGTCCAGTTGTGGCGCCGCTGCATCTGTCGTGCCTGCCGCAATGGCTCCGCCGGCACCGCAGTCAATTCGCCGTCGGCATCGGCGATGCAACTGTCTTCCGGTCTGTCGCGCGGCGAAACATGCAGCACCCCGCGAGGGATGGCGAAATCGGGATCGTCCGGTTCCGGCGGCAGGAAACCGGCCAATGGCCACGCCAGGGTGTTTCGCGCGAATGCCGGTTCCAGTCCCAAATTCAGACCCCGAAGGCGATGCCGGTCCTGGTCTGCGTCTTCAGCCCGCGCATGCAGGCATTCGGCTCGGCGCCGGCGCATTCCGTGGCGCTGTTGATCAACACGCGGCTGACCTTGCCGCAATCGGTGCCGGCAAGGTCGAAACGCGTCACCTTGGTCTTGCCTGCAGGCAGCTCCTTGAAATCGAGCACGGTCAGCCGGTCGACGACGCCGGCCTCGTTGAACAACGCGATCTCGAACGCCGCCTTGGAAAGACCGGCGCCGAGATTGTTGGTGACCACGAAGGTTAGGCGGCAGCCCTTGTCGGATGGCTGCGCGCCGTTCAGCTCGAGGATCAGCGCCGGCGCTTGCTGCTGTGTCCATGCCGGAGCCGCCGCAAGCGACATAGCCACCGCCGCGGCCAACAGACGAAGGGATGCTGTCACGCCTTGCCTCATCGTCAGCCTCCAAACCGCATGGTCGCCGCCAGCTTCAGGGTGACGCCGGGCTCGTAGACGATACTCGTGGTCGACGCGTTCAGTGGGTTGGCGTATTTGACGTCGAACAGATTGTCGGCGCGGAAATCGACCTTGAAATTGTCGGTCGCCTGGTAGCTGGCGAAGGCATTGACCAGCGTATAGTCCTTGGCCACCGCGTTGCCCTGCGGCTTGCCGTTGTATTGCACCTCGCCGCCGACAGTCAGCCTGTCCTCGAGGAAGCGAAAGCCGAGTTGCCCGGTGACCTGGGAGGAGGGGACGGTGACAAGGTCCGCCCGCTCGCCTTCATAGGAAATCGTGTGGCCATCGGTGAACGACGCCGAAAGCCCGGCAAAGCCCCAGGCTGCGTCATAGACGCCCTCCATCTCGAAGCCGTGGATCTTGGCCTTGGCGAAATTCTGATACTGGAAGCAGATCGGGATGCCCGGACCGAACGGGCAGCCGCTGGTCGGGTCGAACGCCGATAGCGTCACGCCGTCGATGTAATCGTCGACATTGTTGTTGAAATAGGCCGCCTTCAGCCGCAGCGCGTCGTCGGCCTCGATGACGCCGTTGGTGCTGTAGTTGACGCCAAACTCCACGGTCTTGCCGGTTTCGGGCTTGAGATTGGGATTGGGGAGGAACGGGAAGCTGACGCCTGCCGGATGATTGCCGCTGATCAGGGTCTCCGATAGCGAAGGGGAACGGTAGCCTTCTGCGTAAGTGCCGTAGAATTGCAGGCCGGAAAGGCTGGCGCTTTCGAAGGGCGAAATGCCCACTGTGATGCGTGGCGACAGCCGGTCGCCAGAGGTTTCGCCGACATCGCTGTCGAGCTTGTAGCTGTCGTAACGCAGCCCGGCGATGACCTCGAGCCAGTCCCAGGTGAGCTTGTCCTGGACGTATGCGCCGGAGACGTTTCTATCGCCCAAGGGCGTGTAGAAACTGTCGCCGCCCGCCGTGCCGCCTGTCTCGACATCGTCGCCAACCCAGTCGCCGCCATAGGTCAGCTCATGCGCGATCCCAACGGTCTCGAATCTCGACGTGTTCCAGATGTCGATGCCGGAGGTGCCGATGTCGAACATCGATTTCGAACCCGCCGGCAAAACCACGGGCAGACCGGTGACCGGATCAAACCGGTTTTGCGCCACAAGGGTCGTCAGATCGAGCTTGGTCTTGTTGTAAGAGGCGTTGATGTGGAGATCGAGCCAGCTCTTGTCTTCGTCGGTGATGTTGTAGCGGGCCGTGAAGGTATTCGCCTTCAGGTCGGCGTCGTTCACCGGCGCGCTGCCGCTGGTCTCGGTCCATCCGTCGTTCGAGCCGATCCAACCGAGCTTCAGCTCGCTGTTTTCGCTGGGGCGGATGGTCGTCTTGAGGAGGCCGCTCAAGACGTCGAAGCCAGTGCCCGCTACAGTGTCGCCGCCGCCATGCTTGTAGTCGTCATAGTCGCGGTAGACGATGTTGCCGAGCACGTCCCAGTTCTCGTTTATCCGGTAGGCGCCGGTGGCGCTGGTGGTCCAGCCTTCACCGTTGGTTTCGTAACGCCCGGTCGCGGATGCCGCCCAGGTCTCGTCGGGCTTGAGGAAATCCTGAGCATCCTTGGTATCGAAAAAGACGACGCCGCCGATCGCCCCGGAGCCGTAGGTATTGGCGACCGGACCGCGGATCACGTCGACGGATTTGATCAATTCGGGATCGATGTAGAAGGTCGATTGCGTGCCGTGATCCGAGCGCTGGAAATTCTGGCGGGCACCGTCGACGATGACGGAGACGCGGCCGAAGTCCTGCAGGCCGCGGATGTTGATGCTGGAGCTGACACGCCTTGCGTCGGCCTGGACGGCGACACCCGGCACACCGAACAGCATGTCGTTGGGCGTCGTCGCCATGCGGCGCTCTAGCTGCTCCTCGTCGACATGGCTGGCTGAAGCAAGCGACTCGATCGCCGTCTCGCCGGTGCGGCTGAGGATCAGGATCTTGTCGAGCAGCGTGGCACCCGCCGGGGCGGGCTTTGCCTGTTCTGGCGGTTGAGACGGGTCAGTCTGCTGCTGGTCGGCTGCCGGTTGGGCAGCCGGCTGGGCGCCGGCCGGTGCGGCGAGCAGCGGGATCGCCGCCGCGCCGGCCAGCAACGCGGCCATTTTGCTTGTCATAGAACAGTGTGCCAGGCCGCTGCCCACCGGCCGTCCCCAATTCGCCAACCCCATGCTGCAACTCCAAGAATCCATGTTCGATGCTGGCTGGCTTGGGGCTCGCTGGCATTTTTCATCGCGTCCGGCGTCTTAAATGTTGACTCATTTACTCCGCTAGATAACATGACCATTCGAGTCAAGAATTGAATCGGCATTTCACGCAGGCGCCGAGCCAGATGCCCGGCACAGAACAGGGAGCGAACCCATGAACACGCACAATCCCAGCGACTTTCGCTATCGCGTCCGCCGTTCCGACGAAAATTCCGTCCGTTTCGAACGGGTCCAATCGGCCGTGAGAACGCTGTCCAGCAACACGCTGTTCCAGGGCGAGCACGAGATCGGCATCGAACATCACGGTGCGCTGTATCGGCTGAAGATCACCCGGCAGGGCAAGCTCATCCTCAACAAGTAGGTGGTGGAAATGGACCAGCGCGTAAAACCCGCCCCGCACGAGATCCGACGGGCACGGGTAGACAATCCGAAAATGCGCGAGCGCGACCTCGCCGCCCAACTCGGTATTTCGGAGGCCGAACTGGTCGCCGCGCATTGCGGCGACGGGGTCGTGCGGGTCGAGCCGCGTGTCAACGACCTTTTGACTGGTCTCGAAGCTGTCGGTGAGGTGATGGCGCTGACCCGCAACGAAAGCGCGGTGCACGAGAAGATCGGCGTCTACGACAAGGTCGTCACCGGCAATCACAATGCCATGGTGCTCGGCGAAAACATCGACCTGCGCATCTTCCCGAAAGTCTGGGCGCACGGCTTTGCGGTGGAAAAGCGCGACGGCGCCGACATCCGTCGCAGCCTGCAGTTCTTCGACGCCGCAGGCGAGGCGATGCACAAGGTGCATCTCAGACCCGCATCCAACCTCTATGCCTATCAGAAGCTGGTGGCCGGGCTGGAATCACCGAACCAGGAACCGACGGTGGCGATTTCAGCGGGCGCGGCTGACGACGAGATCGAGACTGCGGACAATTCGGCCAGCGTCGAGCATCTGCGCGACCGCTGGAGCCAACTAACCGACGTGCATCAGTTCTTCGGCATGCTGAAGACACTGAAGCTCAGCCGCCGGCAGGCGGTGCGCTTGGTCGGCCAGGATTATGCCTGGCTGGTCGATAACGATGCGGTGAGCGCCATGTTCAACCACGCCGCCGCTGGCGCCATGCCGATCATGTGCTTTGTCGGCAATCGCGGCTGCATCCAGATCCATTCCGGCCCCGTCGCCTCGATCAAGCCGATGGGACCATGGCTCAATGTGCTCGACGAGACCTTCCATCTGCACCTGCGGACCGACCACATCGATGAGGTCTGGGCCGTGCGTAAGCCGACCAAGGACGGCCATGTCACGTCGCTCGAAGTCTATGGCACCGACGGCAAGATGATCATCCAGTTCTTCGGTAAGCGGCATGAGGGCGAAAGCGAGCGCGAAGACTGGCGCTTTCTGGCCGAAAACATGCCGCGTATCCCAAGCCCGACCGCAGCCTGAGGAAAACGACGATGGTTCTTTTCTCCAGGCTGCCATCGGTCTCCAGGTCGGCGCTTGGTCCTGCGGCCGCTGTTTTCCTGGCGTTCGCCGCGCTGATGCCCGCTCAGGCCGCCGAAGGCATCGCGACTTTTGCCGACCGCTCGAGGATCGTGGCCATCGGCGGCTCGATCACCGAGATCGTCTACGCGCTCGGCGAACAGCATCGCCTTGTCGCGCGCGATTCGACCAGCCGCTATCCGCAAGCGGCGGCGGAACTGCCCGATGTCGGCTACATGCGCCAGCTGTCGCCGGAGGGTGTGCTGTCGGTCAATCCGTCGGGCATATTGGCCCTGCACGGCAGCGGACCGAAGGAAGCCGTCGACGTCTTGAAGAAATCAAGAATCCCGTTCATCGAGGTGCCCGAGCGCTATGATAATCAAGGCATTCTCGAAAAGATCCACATCGTTGGCAAGGCGCTCGGCGTCGACGCCAAGGCCGATGCGCTGGCAGCCGAGATTGACGCCAAGCTGAAGGCAGCCGAAAAGCAGACCGCCTCGATCAAGGAGCGCAAGCGCATCCTGTTCGTGCTGTCGATGCAGGGCGGCAAGCTGCTTGCCGCCGGCAGCGACACCGCAGCCGACGGCATCATCAAGCTTGCGGGCGGCATCAACGCCATCGACGGCTTTGCCGGCTACAAGCAATTGTCGGACGAGGCAGTCATCACCGCCAGGCCGGACGTGATCCTGATGATGAACAATGCCGGACCGGCCACCGCGGATGACGAATTGTTTTCGAACCCTGTCGTGGCTTCGACGCCGGCGGCCCGCAAGCTGATCCGCATGGACGGCGGCTATCTGCTCGGCTTCGGCCCGCGCACGGCCGACGCTATCCACGATCTCGCCGTCTCGCTCTATGGCGGCCAGGTCACGGATTGAGCGCGATGGCCGATCAGTCGATCGCTGATGCGGCGGGCATCATGGCGACGGCAGCCGAGGGTGACCGTTCGCGGCGCGCCCGCCTCGTCATCGTGCTGCTCTGCGTCGGGCTGGCTATCGCCGTGCTGTTGTCGCTGACCTCCGGCGCATCCGATGCCTCGGCCATCGGTGTCATGCACGACTGGCTGTTCGGCGCGTTGCCCGGCGACGCGGCATTGAGCGCCCGCGACCATGTGATCATCCATGACATCCGTCTGCCGCGCGTCATTCTGGGCGTACTGGTCGGCGCATCGCTTGCCGTCTCCGGTGCCGTCATGCAGGGTTTGTTCCGCAATCCGCTGGCCGACCCCGGCCTGATCGGCGTTTCGGCCGGATCGAGCCTCGGTGCGGTCGCCGTCATCGTGCTTGGCTCGACGATGCTGGCGCCGCTGACCTCGGCGCTCGGCACGCTGGCTCTGCCGCTGGCTGCGTTCTGCGGCGGGCTGGCGACGACATTGCTGCTCTATCAGGTCGCGACACGGCAAGGCCGGACCTCGGTCGCCACCATGCTGCTCGCCGGCATCGCGCTGGCGGCGCTTGCCATGGCGCTGACCGGCATCCTGATCTTCATGGCCGACGACCGGCAATTGCGCGACCTGACCTTTTGGCAGCTCGGCTCGCTGGGCGGCGCAACCTGGCAAAAAATCGGCTCCGTCGGGCCGATCATCGTGCTGGCGCTGGCGGCAATGCCGTTCCTGGCGCGCGGCCTCAACGCGCTGGCGCTTGGCGAGGCGACGGCCGGCCATCTCGGCATTCCGGTGCAGCGGCTGAAATACACCGCGATCGTCGGCGTCTCGGCAGCGGTCGGCGCGTCGGTCGCCGTCAGCGGCGGCATCGGTTTTGTCGGCATCGTCGTGCCGCATTTGCTGCGCCTGCTGATCGGCCCCGACAACCGTTACCTGCTGCCGGCATCGGCGCTGCTCGGCGCCGCGCTGCTGCTGTTGGCTGACGCCGTTGCCCGCACCATCGTTGCCCCGGCCGAATTGCCGATTGGGATCGTCACCGCGGTCGCCGGTGCCCCGTTCTTCCTGTGGATCCTGCTGCGCAAGCGCGGCGTCATCGACCTGTGAAAGTTTGCCTATGATCGAAGCGCGCGATGTCTCGGTGGCGATCGGCGGCAAGCGCATTGTCGCCAATGTCGATTTCGAGGCGCGGCCGGGCGAAATCGCGGCCATTGTCGGCCCCAACGGTTCGGGCAAGACGACCTTCCTCAGAGCACTGTCCGGCGATCTTGGCTATTCGGGAGAGGTCACCATCAACGGCCGCAATCTATCGGCGATGAAGCCGGTCGAGGCGGCGACGGTGCGCGCGGTGCTGCCGCAGGCGACGACGCTGTCCTTCCCGTTCACTGTGCGTGAGATCGTCAGGCTGGGCCTGGTCGGCGGGCGCTCCGGCGCGCTGCCCGGCGAGGACCAGCGCCTGCCCGAACGCGCGCTGGCGCGCGTCGACCTCGACGGTTTTGCCGGCCGCTTCTACCAGGAATTGTCCGGCGGCGAGCAGCAGCGCGTGCAGCTTGCCCGCGTACTCTGCCAGGTCTGGGCGCCGGTGCTCGACGGCAAGCCGCGCTATTTGTTCCTCGATGAGCCGGTGTCCAGCCTCGACATCAAACACCAGCTGATCATCATGGACATCGCGCGTGATTTCGCCAGACGGGGCGGCGGCGTGGTCGCCATCCTGCACGACCTCAATTTGACGGCGATGTATGCCGACCGGATTTTCGTCATGCATCGCGGCAGGCTCGCCGCTACAGGTTCGCCGCAACAGGTACTCAGCGATGAGCTGATCGAAAAGGTCTTCGATTGCCGGCTGAAGGTCGGCGTGTTGCCGGCAGGAAACATGCCGTTCGTTTTGCCGCAATCGGCAGCTTAGGCAATCAGAAAAATCAGGCGGCCGGCGCCCGTTGCACCAGCATGTCGATGCCGAGCAGGTGTCGCACATTCGGGCGCGCCGCCACCAGATCGGCGATCGTGTAGCGCGACAGCACGGCGAAGAAGGCGTTGAGCGCTTCGCGCAATGCCGAATTCAAGGCGCAGCTGTCGACCAGCGGGCATTCGGCGGCGTCGTTCTCGAAGCACTCGGCCATGGCAAAGCTTTCCTCCGTCACCCGCACGACATCGAACAGGCTGATCGTTTCGGCCGCGCGACCGAGCCTGACGCCGCCATTCCTGCCGCGCACCGTTTCGATCAAGCCGTTTTCGACCAGTGGCTGCAGGATCTTGAACAGGAAAAGTTCCGATACCGAATAGGCGGCGGCGATCTCGGGGATGCGGCTCAGCCGTTCGGTATTGGCGGCGCAATACATCAGAATGCGCATGGCGTAGTTGGTCTGACGGGTAAGCCGCATTGTGTCCTCACATAGCAGTGGTTGGGGTCAATATGGCCTATAGTTTGGAACAATTCCAGACTGGCGCTGCATAATAGATGAATTCAGGCGTCAAGTTTGCATGCGCGATTGCGCGCACCGGGATCAGCGGCGCGCTTTCTGTGGGAAGCGACATTAGATAAGTTCGCATGATCGATCAGGAGCGGCCCACCATGTCACGACCAGCCCCGGTTCTTGCATCCGTCGCGTTCGCCCGGTTCGACACCGACGCCGATGCCAAGCTTTCGGCGCTCAGGCGCACCAAGTTCGCTGCCACCGCAGCACTTGCGTTTTGCGTGCTGATCTTTGCGGCGGCGAAATCGTTCGAGAGCCGGCATGCGTGGTTGGGCTTTGTTGCCGCTTTCGCCGAGGCGGCGACGATCGGCGGGCTGGCCGACTGGTATGCGGTGGTAGCGCTGTTTCGGCGGCCACTCGGCCTGCCGATCCCGCATACGGCTATCATCCCGGAGAACCAGAACCGAATCGCCGACAATCTCGGCCGCTTCATCGAGGTCAATTTCCTGGCGCCGGAGCCGGTGCGCGAAAAGCTCGCCGAAGTCGATTTTTCCGCGCTGGTCGCGGACTGGCTGGCCGACCCGAACCGCGCCGCCGACCTGTCGCGTTTTGTCGGCCGGCTGGTGCCGCAGACGCTGGCGGCGGTCGAGCAATCCGGACTGCGCGGCTTCGTCACCAGCCGTATGCTGGAGCAGATCGAAAAGGTGCCGCTGGCGCCGCTCGCCGCCGAGTTGCTGTCGGCGCTGACTGACGATCGCCGCCACCAGAAACTATTCGACGAGTTCACCAAGGTGGTCGGCCGCTTCTTGAGCGACGAGCAGGCGCTGGCGACGATGCGCGAGAAGATCCGCGAGGAACTGCCGTCGCTGTTCAACCTGTTTCGCGCCGACGCCTATCTGTTGAAGAAGATCGTTGCGTCGGCCGGCTCGCTGCTCGATGAAGTGCGCGCCGATCCGCACCATCCAATGCGCGCCGAATTCGACCTTTTCGTCGCGACTTTCGTCGAGCGGCTGAGGACATCCAAACAATATGCCAGGCGCGCCGAAAAGCTGAAGCGAGATTTCCTCGCCCGGCCGGAACTCAGCGCTCTGGCCGGCGACATGTGGGAGAGCCTGCGGCTGTTCATCGAGCAGGACGCCAAGGCGCCGAATTCGATGATCCGCGACCATCTCGCCACCATGTTCGTCGAGGTCGGCCGCCATCTTGCCGACGACGCGCAGATCAGGGCCGACATGAACCAGGGGTTCATCGTGGCGCTGGCATCCTTCGTCGAAAGCCAGAAGAGCGGCGTGTCCAAATTCATCGCCGACCAGGTCAAGCGCTGGGACCTCGCGCAACTGACAAGGCTGATCGAGATGAACATCGGCAAGGACCTGCAATATATCCGCTTCAACGGCATGATCATCGGTGGCCTTGCCGGGCTCGTGCTCTACACCGCCGAACGGCTGTTTCTCGTCGGCTGACCTCGTCCGAATGGACCGCTGAGCTTCGCTGCACTATCTTCCGTGCAGTGGCGGCGTTCACGGCAACAGGGGGAGAGTACCAGCATGGCAAAACGACCGGATTCCGAGTCCTTTATCGACATGTTCGGCAAGTTCGGCCGCGACCTGAAGCTGCCGAATGTCGATGTCGAGGCGATCCTCGCCCACCACGCCAAGAACCTGGAAGCGCTGGAGAAGTCGGCCAGGGCGAGTGCCGCCGGAGCGTCGGCGCTGTTGTCCAGGCAACGCGAGATGCTACAGGACACGCTGCGCGAAATCACCGACATGGCACAAAACTACAGGGCGCCCGGCAATCCCCAGGAAATGATGCAGAAGCAGGCGGCGTTCGCCAGGAGATCCTTCGAGACCGCGCTGAAGAATGCCGGCGAGATGGCCGAACTGGCGAGGGCGTCCGGCACCGAATCCATCGAAATCCTGCGCAGCCGCATCAAGGAGGCGATGGAGGAGATCCGCGCCGGCCACGACAAGAAATAGGCTGTTCCCCAGCAGCACGCTTGCCGGCGGCGAAGACTGGCGGTTCGCGGCCGAAGATTATGGGCTGGAATCGCACTGGCGAATTGACAGGGGCGGCCCGTCGTGGTCCGGAACAGGCAAGCGATCGGGAAAGCAGGAATGACGCAGATACGGCCCACGACGCCGCCGACCTTCGAGCAACTCAGGGCGATGGCCGGGCAGGAATTAGGCGTCTCGGACTGGACGCTGGTCGATCAGCACCGCATCGACCAGTTTGCCGAATGCACGGGCGATCATCAATGGATCCATGTCGATCCCGAGCGGGCGAAGCGGCAAAGCCCGTTTCGCACCACGATCGCGCATGGCTATCTGACCCTGTCGATCATCGGCGCGCTGGCGCTTGAGATGGGCATCGTACCCGAAAACACGCAGGCCGCTTTCAACTACGGTTTCGACAAAGTGCGTTTCGTGGCGCCAGTCAGGGTCGGCTCGCGAATCAGGCTGCGCACCACGCTGTTGTCGATGGAAGACAAAGGCCCGGGGCAATATCTGATGAAGGCTTCCAATACGGTCGAGATCGAAGGCGAGCAGAGGCCGGCGCTGACCGCCGAGACGCTCGTCATGCTTTACGCACGCCGCAAGCGGGCCGGCACCTGAGAGACCGTTTGGAAACTCTACTCTGGCGGCCATCTGATCGCGTTTTCTGCGCTTCCGGCCTTCGCCGGCCGAAGCACCGATCAGCGGTCGTGGCAGTTAAGGCTACGGCCGGCGTAGGCCGGTGCTCACGGACCTAAATGTCCGCTGCGCTCCGGTTCTCGAAACCACCACCATATGACTCGCCAGAGCGAATTTCGAAACAGTCTCCGAGGACACGGGCTCAGACAGGCGTGCGGCGGTGCAAATCAGCGCGACATCGCCTGTTCAAGCGCCCTGAAAATCCGGTCGTCTCCGGACTGGGCGACGTTGAAGCGCATGAAACGGCTGGCCGACCGAGACAGGCTGAACGCATTGCCGGGCGCAAGCACGACGTTGGCCGACAAAGCGTGACGGGCGACATCCGCGGCATCTATCCCCTCCGGCAGCCTGCACCACAAAAACATGCCGGCCGGCTGATCTATCCATGGCACGATGCCGATGGCCTTCAGGCGGGCGCTGGTTTCTTCCACGGCGCGCGAGAGCCGCGCGCGCAGCAGATCGACGTGCTTGCGATAGAGGCCGTCCTTCAGCAGCGTCAGCACCAGTTCGGATGCAAGCCGCCCGCTGCCAAAGGACGTGGCGATCTTGAGATCGGTCAATCCTTCCATCCAGTCGCGAGGAGCGGCGATGAAGCCGCAGCGCACCGATGCCGAAAGCGTCTTGGAGAAGCTTCCGATATGGATGACCCGGCTGAGACCGTCGAAGGCCGCCAGCCGGGGCGCGGGCGTATGTTCGAAATCGGCGAAGATATCGTCCTCGATAATCGTCAGCCCCGACTGGTCGGCGAGCTTCAGCAGCCGATGGGCGGCGACGGGCGACAATATCGCGCCGGTCGGATTGTGGAGCGCGGAATTGGTGATGTAGAGGCGCGGCCGGTGCTCGTTCAGCGCTTGCGCGAACAGCTCGATGTCCGGCCCCGAGCGTGTGTAGGGAACGCTGATCACCTTGGCCCGATGGGCGCGCAACAGGGCATGGAAGTTGAAATAGCAGGGATCGTCGACCAACACGGTGTCACCCGGTTCGAGCAGAAACCTACACAGCAGGTCGATCGCCTGGGTGCCCGATTCGGTCAGCATGATCTGGCCCGGGGAGGCTTCGATACCGTGCTCGGCCATGCGCCGCGCCAGCAGATGGCGCAGCGCCGGCAAGCCGAGCGGCGTGCCGTAATCGGTCAGCGCGGCATCGTCGGCGCGGGCCATGGTCCGCAGTGCGCGGCGCAATCCGGCCTCGGGCATCCATGCGGCCGGCAACCAGCCGCAACCGGGTTTGAGCACATTGTCGCCAGCTTCCAGCGATTGGCGCGAGACCCACAGCGGGTCGACAGCACGGTCAAGCCTGGGGCCGATCTCGGCCAGTGACAGCGGAGCCAGCGATCCGGCGGCATAGAAACCCGAGCCCGGCCGCGAGCGGATCATGCCTTCCGCCGCAAGACGCTCATAGGCTTCGACCACGGTGGATTTGGAAACCTGCATGGCCTTGGCGAAAGCCCGGATCGAAGGCAGCCGCATTCCCGGTGTCAGGCTGCGCGCGGCGATCCTGTGCCTGATCGTCGCCATGACGGTTTCGACAAGCGTCCGGCTGCCCTCATCTGTTGTCGTCTGCTCGTCCATCCGTACTGCTCAGCCTACCATGACGGTTTTGTCGAACTGTACCTCATTGTCTCTGGCGGAGCCATACGCCCGGCCCGATAGAGGGCGAAACGAGCGGGGCATCGATGGACAAGGTGGCAAGTGGCTGGGCGGCGAGTGGTTGGGCGGCGAGTAGCTGGGCGGCGAGCGGCTGGGTCAACGGGTTCATAGGCGTGCTGATCTTCAGCGGTTCGCTTCCGGCGACGCGCGTGGCGGTGATGGATTTCGATCCGGTGTTCGTGACGGTCGCCCGTGCGGCTTCGGCGGGCATTCTCGGCCTCGCGCTGCTGCTCGTTTTTCGCCAGAAGCGACCGGAGCGGCAAGATCTGTTCTCGGTGGCGATCGTCGCGCTTGGCGTCGTGGTCGGCTTTCCCCTGCTGACAGCGCTGGCGCTCAAGCACATCAATTCGGCTCACTCGATCATTTTCGTCGGCCTGTTGCCGTTGGCGACCGCGATCTTCGGCGTGGTTCGAGGCGGTGATCGCCCGAAACCGGCGTTCTGGCTGTTCTCGTGTCTCGGCAGCGCCCTTGTTGCCGGTTTTGCAGTGACGCATGGCCTCTCGGTCTCGCCGCTCGGCGACATCTTGATGCTGGCCGCCATCATCGTGTGCGGATTGGGCTATGCCGAAGGAGCGACGCTGTCGCGCAAGCTCGGCGGCTGGCAGGTGATCTCGTGGGCGCTGGTGCTGTCGCTGCCGGTCATGCTGGCGCTGACGTTCATCACCATGCCGCCGTCGCTCGAAAGTGCCGGCAGGGGCGCGTGGATAGGTTTGGCGTATGTGTCGCTGTTCAGCATGCTGATCGGTTTCGTGTTCTGGTATCGCGGCCTGGCGCAAGGCGGCATCGCCGCGGTCGGGCAGCTGCAACTGCTGCAGCCTTTCTTCGGCCTTGGGCTGGCGGCAGCGCTGCTGCATGAGCAGGTCAGTCCCGCCATGATCGCCGTCACCGCCGCCGTCGTGCTTTGCGTCGTCGGCGCCAAGAGATATGCGAGATAGGTGCGCCGGCGCAGTCTTGAACTCGATACAATCGCGTCCAGTTGATACCAAGAGCTGCCGACCTGGCGGAACGGCGTCTCCGAGGCGCCGAATCGGCCAGCGTGGCGCAAGGCGCGAAGTGGGCCTTGCGCGGCGTGGAGAAAAAGGGGCAATTTTGGTGCCTGGGATCCAGAAGATACGCTTGTCCTCGGGCGGCGAGGTGGCCGTCCGGACGGCTGGTGATGCTTCCGAACCCGCGCTCGTGCTGCTGCACGGCTTTCCTAGCTCGTCGCGGACGTTTCGCGACGTGATCGCGCCGCTCTCCGGCAGCGTCTATGTCGTGGCGCCGGACCTGCCGGGCTTCGGCGCATCCGATCTGCCGCCCGAGCCGTCGTTCGACATGCTGGCCAGCGCGATTGAAGAGCTGCTCTCGCGTCTCAACGTTGGCCGCAGGTTTCTCTATTTGCATGATTTCGGAGCCCCGGTAGCGCTTCATCTCGCCATGCGCGCCCCGGAACTCGTCGAAGGCCTTGTCGTCCAGAATGCCAATGCCCACCGCTCCGGCTTTGGTTCGCAATGGGCAGACACATTGGACTTCTGGGCTGAGCCGAATGCGGCGAATGAGCAGGCCGCCACCGCCCATCTCACCCTCGAGGGAACCCGCGACCAGTACGTCGCCGGCCTGCCAGCCGAGATCGCGGCGCAGATCGATCCAGGTGGTTGGATTGAAGACTGGCGGGTCATGTGCCTGCCGGGACGACTTGATCTGCAGAAGGCGCTCATTGCCGACTACGGCCGATATGTCGACCGGTTCGCGGCGGTGGCTGATTATCTGGCGAAGCGTCAACCCCGAGCGATGCTTCTTTGGGGTCGCCACGATGCCTTCTTCGACATTGCAGAGGTTCAATCGTGGCTTATGGATCTTCCCCGGATGGAGGCCCACGTCTTCGACGCAGGCCATTTCCTTCTGGAGACGCATGCGCTCAGGGCTGCTGAACTGATGCTGGAGTTCGTCGCTGGCGGCTCAGCTAAGCGCGCTGGCCGCGGCGACCAGAAATAATCGCAATGATCAAAGCCGCCACCACCAGGGCCGTCGCGACCTGGAAAGTGACCTGCATGCCGCGTGCGGCTGCCGCAGATGCCAATACCTGCCGACCGGTGCCTTCGCCTCCGCCAGCCGATGCGAAGGCAAACACCGCGCCCATCACCGACGCACCGGTGATCAGGCCGAGATTGCGCGACAGATTGAGCAGGCCGGAGACGACGCCGCGCTGGTCGGACGCGACGCCGGTCATCACGGCTGAATTGTTGGCGGTCTGAAACAGGCTGTAGCCGGTGCAGACGATGATGATTGGCACGACATAGCCGGCAATACCGAATTCCGCCTGCGACAGAATGAAGATACCAATGGCGAGATCGAGCAGGCCGACGATCATCATCCGGTGCGCCCCGAAACGATCGACCAGGCGTCCGGCCGGCAGCGCCGCCAAGGCCGTAACCAGAGGGCCGGCCGACAGAACCAGCCCGACCATGGCTGCGTCCAGCCCAAGCGCGCGCGACAGATAGAATGGCGCGACCACCAGCGTCGCCATCATCACGGTGGCGACGACCAGGCTCATGGCGAGGCTTGCGTTCAAGGCGCTATCGCGGAACCTCGCAGGCTGGATCAAAGGGTTCTCGGCGCTTGTCTGCGCAATGACGAACAGCAGGCCACCCACGGCAGCGGCAATCAGCAAGCCGACATTGAGAGAACCAAAACTGCCGCGCCCAAGGGTCATGGCGAGCGCATAGGCGGCTAGCGTCAGCGCGAGCAAAGCCGTGCCGATGCCGTCGAAACCGCGGCGATCCGGTTCCGCTGACTTTTTTCCAGCCGGCAGGACGCGACGGGCGAGCGCGAAGGCCAGCGCCCCCAACGGCAGATTGATGAGGAAGATCGCTCGCCAGCCGAGACCGGCGATCAGCAGTCCGCCAAGCGAGGGGCCAAGCGTGGTGCCGATCGCGGACATGGCGCCGAGCAGGCCCATGGCGCTGCCGGTTTTTTCCCGGGGAACCGTGTCGGCGATAAAGGTCAGCGTCAGAGCCATCATGACGGCCGCGCCGAGCCCCTGTGCCGCCCTTGCGGCAATCAGCAGCCAGAGCGTCGGCGCGAGCCCGCAAAGCACCGATGCGAAGGTGAACAGGCCAATGCCGCCGAGCAATAGCGGGCGGCGGCCGAATATATCGGCGAGTCGCCCGGCGCTGACGATCAAGGTGGTGATGGCGAGCAGATAGGCAAGAACGACCCATTGCACGAGCTGGAACGATGCGCCGAATGCCTGCATCAGCGATGGCAGCCCGACGCTGGCGATGCTGGTGGCGAGCGACGACAGCAGCGTTGAAAGCGACAGGCTGGCCAACGCCCATCGGGCCGAGCGGACGCTCACCGGGGCCGTTTCATTCCCGATCTTTTCAGCCCCGGCCTTTTCAGCCCAGCTCTTTTCAGACCAAGTCTTTTCAGCGGTCGATGCCACGGTGAACTCCTCTGCCGGCAAGCCCCCAAAATCGGAGCTGTCGGAAGCTATTCCTCTGCTTGATGTGGCGGAAGGCGCAGTATTTGCATCTTATTCGTGCATGAAACGCCACGTCACCGCTGAGCTGTGTTATGGTCCTTCCATGTCGTCACCCGATCTCAATCTGCTTGTCGCCCTCGATGTGCTGCTGAGCGAGGGCAGCGTCGCCCGTGCTGCCGCGCGGCTGCACCTCAGTCCGTCGGCGATGAGCCGGGCGCTGGCGCGGCTGCGCCAAGCGACAGGCGATCCATTGCTGGTCCGGGCCGGCCGTGGCCTGGTTGCGACACCGCGCGCGCAGGAATTGCAGCAGCAGGCAGGCCGCGTCGTGCAGGAAGCTGAAGCGCTCCTGCGCCCGGCCACCTTGCTCGACCTCTCATGCCTCGACAGCGTTTTTACGCTGCGCGCCAATGAAAGCTTCGTCGAGGAGTTCGCGCCGCGTCTCGTCGCCCGTATCGAAGCGGATGCGTCTGGCGTGCAGCTGCGTTTTGCGCCGAAATCCGACAAGAACGACATGTCGCTGCGCGACGCAGGGATTGATCTCGAAATCGGGGTTGCCGGTGAAACGAGCCCTGAAATGCGTATTCAGGCGCTGTTTCGCGACCGCTTCATCGGTGCGGTGCGAATGGGCCATGAGCTGAGCGAGGGTCCGGTGACGCCGGCCCGCTATGCGGCCGGCCGCCACATCAGCGTTTCGCGGCGTGGTCGCGAAAAAGGCCCGATCGACGAGGCCTTGAAACTGCTGGGTCTCCAGCGGACGATTGTGTGCATGGTTTCCAGCTTCTCGGCCACGCTCGCCATGGCGCGCGCCTCCGATTTGATCGCCAGCGTCCCCGAGCGGCACACGCTAGGCGCGCGCACGGGCATGTTCAGCTTTCCGTTGCCGGTCGACGTTGCCGAGGTCACGATCTCGATGCTCTGGCATCCGCGGCTCGACGCCGATCCGGCGCAACGCTGGTTACGCGCCTGCGTGCGGGAAGTCTGCGCCTTTCTCCGCTAATCCAGAGTCGGGTCGCTGATCTAGAATCGGGTCACCACGCCGATGCCGATGCCTTCGAAGCCGCCCATAGCCATCAATGCGGCCGGCGCTTCCTCGAGGCTGATCTTCTTGCCGACCAGCAGTTCGGGCTTAAGCTTGCCGGTGCGGATCATCTCCATCATCGCCTGATAGCGGAAAGCCTGCATGCCGTGGCTGCCGCGGATCTCGAGCTCGAAGGCGATCACCTTGTCCATCGGTATCTGCGGCCTGGCATGCTCGCCGAGCATCAGGCCGACCTGCACATGGCGGCCGCGCCGGCGCAGGTTCGCGATCGAGTTGAACGACGTCGTCGGATGGCCGAGCGCGTCCATCGACATATGCGCGCCGCCATTGGTGATCTGCTTGACTGCCTTGACCACGTTCGGCGTCTTTGCCGCGTTGATCGTCGCCACCGCGCCGATCGTTTTGGCGAAGTCCAGCTTCTCGTCGGTCAGGTCGATGGCAACGACATTGGCGCCCATGGCGCTGGCGATCATGATCGCCGACAGGCCGACGCCGCCGCAGCCATGCACGGCCACCCATTCGCCGGGCGTCACCCGGCCCTGGTCGACGATGGCGCGGAACGAGGTGACGAAGCGGCAGCCGAGGCTGGCGGCGGTGGCGAATTCCATCTCGTCGGGCAAGCGCACGAGATTGGTGTCGGCGTGGTCGATGGCGACATATTCGGCGAACGAGCCCCAAGCGGTGAAGCCGGGCTGGAACTGGTGCTCGCAGACCTGGTGGTTGCCCGAGGTGCATTCGGAGCAGCGGCCGCAGCCGACGGCGAACGGCACGGTGACGCGCTCGCCGGTCTTCCAGCGGGTCACCTGGCTGCCTGTGGAGACCACGACGCCTGCCAGCTCGTGGCCCGGCACATGCGGCAGGCGGATGCCGTCGTCGTGGCCCATCCAGCCATGCCAATCGCTGCGGCAAAGGCCAGTCGCCTCGACCTTGATGACGACGCCTTCCGGCGAAGGCGTCGGATCCGGCACGGTCTGGATCGTCGGCGCCTCGCCGAATTTTTCGAAGACGACGGCTTTCATCGGCAGTTCCTCATCACTTCATGCAATTTGCGGTCTACTCGGCATCGATCTGGTTCTCCGGCGCCGCCTTCTGGAACGCCGGCAGCGCCATGCAGGCGGCGTTGATGCGCGCGATCGTCGGGTAGCGTCATATCGACGCCGAAACGGGCATTGCTGGTGACCTGTGCGACCAGGCAGATATCGGCTAGCCCCGGCGTGTCGCCATGGCAAAAGGTCTTTGTCTCGGGCGAGGAAGCCAGAATCTTTTCAAGCGGCTGGAAACCTTCGTTCACCCAATGCCGGAACCAGTTGGCGACGTCCTGGTCGCCGGCGCCGAACAGCGTGCGCAACGAGGTCAGCACGCGCAGATTGTTCACCGGATGGATGTCGCAGGCGATCATCTGCGCCAGCATCCTGACGCGGGCGCGGCCAGGCGCATCCTTGGGCAGCAATGGCGGCTCGGGCGTGGTCTCGTCGAGATATTCGATGATCGCCAGTGATTGCGTCAGCAGCGTGCCGTCGCCCAGGATCAGAGCCGGCACCAGACCTTGCGGATTGACCGCGAGATAGGCGGGTTCGAGATGCTCGCCGTGGCGCAGATGATGCGGCACGTATTCGTAGGCGAGGCCCTTCATCTCCAGCGCGATCCGCACCCGGTAAGACGTCGAGGAGCGGTAGTAATTGTGAAGGACGATGTCGCTCATCGGATCACGGGCCCGGTTGGCCGATGGTCAGCTCGATTTCGCCGATGCCGTCGACGCCGCCGGTGATCTTTTCGCCCGGCCCGACCGCGCCGACGCCGGCCGGCGTGCCGGTGAAGATCAGGTCGCCGGGCTTAAGTTCTACCGCCTCGCTGCAAATCGAGACGATGTCGGGAACCGGCCAGATCAGTTCGGCGAGGTCGCCGTCCTGCCTGATCTTGCCGTTGACGGCGAGCCAGATACGGCCCTTTTCGGGATGGCCGGATGTTTGTGCCGGAACCAGCGGGCCGCAGGGCGCCGAACGGTCGAAGGCTTTCGACCAGTCCCACGGTCGTGCCGCCTTCTTCGCCTCGTCCTGAAGGTCGCGGCGGGTCAGGTCGACACCGACGCCGTAGCCCCAGACATGGTTCAGCGCCCGCTCGCGCCGGATGCGGAAGCCGGCTCCGCCGATCGCGACGACTAGCTCGATTTCGTGATGCAGGTTTTGGGTCAGCGGCGGGTAGGGGATGATCGTGCCCGAACCGACCGCCGCATCGACCACTGCGTCGCCTGGCTTGGTGAAGAAGAAGGGCGGGTCGCGCTCATCATTGCCGAGCTCGCGGGCATGGGCGGCGTAGTTGCGGCCGACGCAGAAGATGCGACGCACCGCAAAACGCTGCGGCGAGCCGGCGACGGCCACCGACGGGGTTGCGGGCAGGGGGAGGGCGAAGTCTGTCATGCACTGTCTCTGCTTCAGTGAATCTGTCGCCGGCACATTCGGCCGATTTGGATCACCGGGCAAGGCATTGCATTTCAGAAGAGCTACGCCCCGCCGCGCGGCGCGGCCTGAATTTAGTCGCTCGTGTCCTCGTCCGTGCCCTGGCGGGCGGGCTCGGAGAGCCTTGCGTCCGAAACCAACCACTCAGCCACGATCAGCCCGTGAGGCGCGCACGAAACAACGTGGAGCCGTCCGTCAGGCGCGACCTGGAGATATCCCGGAATCCAGCCTCGGTCATCCATGCGCGATACTGACCTTCAGTGTACGATTCGCCGTGGCGATAGAGGTTCAAGAAGGTGAGATTCAGAAAGACACCCTCAGGCGGGCCGAGGCGGTCGTCATCGACGACACCCCACCCC
This sequence comes from Mesorhizobium sp. LSHC420B00, assembly GCF_000503055.1. Taxonomy (GTDB): domain Bacteria; phylum Pseudomonadota; class Alphaproteobacteria; order Rhizobiales; family Rhizobiaceae; genus Mesorhizobium. The sequence continues at coordinate 145,046 of NZ_AYVY01000013.1, forward strand.
GCAATTGCGATCTCGCCTCCGGGTGTGAGGCAACGNCGGGCCGAGGCGGTCGTCATCGACGACACCCCACCCCGCAATTGCGATCTCGCCTCCGGGTGTGAGGCAACGCGCCGCGTTCAGGATCGAACTGCGCGCCTGGTCCGGCGGAAGGACCTGGACGACGGCCTTCAGGATCGCCAGGTCGTGCCGACCGATCGATGGTGCGACAGTTATGTCCCCCTCTTCGACAACCACGTCGTCGGCACCGTATTCTGACAGGATATCTGGCGCGACCGCTGCCACCGTTGGGAGTTCCATCAGCGTCGCCGCAATCTGCGGCCGCCGCTCGCGAAGTCCGACGAGAATGGTCCCGGAGCCCCCGCCGATGTCGATCACCGAACCGATCGCAGAGAGGTCCATCTCCCGGGCCAGATGTCGGCCGAAAATCACCCCGCCCGGTGCGAGCAGGCGGCTGAAGGCCGCCGCGGCCTCGGGCCCCGCTTCGGAAAAGTCGTGCAGCGCAGCCGGCCGGTTCTGTCGCAGCGACTCTGCGGTCAGCAGGTCGGCTCCCCAGAGCTCGCGCAGGAGCGCATGATCGCCGCCGCGGTAGGTCGGTTTGGACGCGTCGAGGAAGGCCGACGCTTCGGCTCCATTGCGAAATTGACCATCCTTGACTTCGAGGAGACCGATGCTGGCGAGCGCGTAGAGGAGCCGCGACAGACGATCGGGCTCGACTTTGAGCGCGGCCCCAAGGCTGTCGGCAGTCACCGCGCTGCCGCCGAGCCGGGTGAAGATGCCGAGGTCCAGCCCGGCGCGAAGCGCCAAGGCGGGGGGCACCGCTGCGATCAGGTTGTCGATCCGATCAGAATCCACCATGCCACATTCCCTTCCGCGATCCAGAACCGACTTTGAGCTCAACTTGCTGGTTACACCGCATATGTGACACTTCCGTTCGGCATGTCCGTCCACCAGTTTGGTGACAGACCCTCTCTTTATCGAAGGAGAAACACAAGGCCTTCCACCGGCGCCGGCGACAATGGCCTCTTCCGTTCGAAGGAGATCGAGGCGGCGCTCGCCGGAAGCTTCGTGGCCTCGGCACTGGCCGGCGTTAAAGTCGCGGCGGATAATTTGATGAGCGACATGAATGGTCGGCCGACTACCGCGCCAGTCTCGTGGCTGCCGCCAACGCCTGAGACCACCGACCTTCGGTTTTGGGAAAGGGGCCTTAACGGCCCTTTTCTGTCCGTCCCGTACTTCGGGCGTGTCGTTATCTCGCACTTGCACAAAGTTCTGGTGCGCTGCAATATAGCTGGAGGAATGCGGCCTCCAGCCCGCCTTTCGCAGAAGGGACCGGCATGACGGACATCTCCGCGGCGCGTCTTGTCGTGTCCAGGCCTGTCGCCGATAGCTCGGCAAGAACCAGGCTTGCCTATCTCGACGGCTGGCGTGGCCTGTCGATCGCGCTGGTGCTGATCGGCCATTTCTTCCCCGTTCCCGGCATCAATCTCGGCGTCCTGGGCGTCGAATTCTTCTTCGTGCTCAGCGGCCGGCTGATGGCCGAGATCCTGTTCGTCGAACACTATCCGCTGAAGAAATTCTTCAAGCGCCGGTTCTCCCGCATCTACCCGGCACTGATGGTTTTCGTCGTCGCCGCGGTGGTTGCCTTGTCCGGCACATTCATCGCCTTCAAGTGGAAGGCGGCGCTGACGGCGCTGACGTTCACTTACAACTACGCCGGAATTCTCGTCACCCGCGCCGGCGCGCTCGACCATATCTGGTCGCTCTGCGTCGAAGAGCACGCCTATGTCATCCTGGCGCTGATCGGCGTCGTCGTCTCGGGGCAGTCCCGGGTCATCGTGCTGCTCGGCGCATTGTCGGTGCTGGCCATGGCAAACGGCGCCATCTCCTACTGGGTGCTCGGAATAGGCTACGAGTCCACCTATTGGCGCACCGACGTGCACATCGCCTCGATCCTGCTGTCAGCGGTGATATGCCTGCTCAAGGCCGACGACAGGCTGCCGGCGCTGCTCAAGGGCCCACATGTCGCCCTGGCGGCCGCTGTCGTGGCGGTTCTAGTGTTCATGGCTGCCGTGCCAACCCCGATCCACTATCTGGTCGCGGTGCCGCTGTTGGCCCTCGCCGTCAACTCGCTCGACTTCAGCAGTTGGTACCTGACCGGGTTTCTATCCTCCCGGCCGATGACGATGCTGGGGCTGTGGTCGTATTCGCTCTATCTTTGGCAGCAGCCCTTTTATCAATTCGTCGACATACAAGGCAGTTCGCCGTGGCTGATGTTGGCGGCGGCGTTCGCTTGCGCTCTGTGCAGCTACTACATCGTCGAAAAGCCGACCCGCTCCTGGCTGAACCGCAATTGGTAGGGCGAGGCGGCTGCCGTTCAGCCGGCGATCCGTCTTAGATAATACCGCACGGCTTTCTTGCCGCCGTGGATTACCGCGTCGCCCACTTCCATGAAGCCGAGTGCCGCGTGGAAGGCGTCCGAAGCCGGATTGGGTGGCTCGGCATTGACCTCGCAAGTGACGATCGCCTGGCCGGCGCGTGACGCCTGCTCGAACAGATCCTCGTACAGCCGGCGGGCATGACCCCGGCCGCGCGCATTGGCGCCGACCACGACGCGATCGACATAGACGAAGCGCGGATAGCGCTCGCGAAACCACAGGAAATTCGGGCTGTCGTAGCTTGCGTCCTGGTCGAAGGTCATGATGAAGGCTTCGAGTGCACCGATACGGCGCGCGTAAAACGCTTCGCCAAGCAGGAAGGAAAGGCGCTCAGGTTCGAGCCATGATAATTCCGCAGCGTGCTCGTTGTTGAGCGCGAGGATTGCGGGCTCATCCCGCGGCAAAACCAGCTCGATCGGCAATCGCGTTTCAATCATTTTCTTTCTTCTGTCTTCCAGGATCATGCCCGGGCAGCGGCGATGGTCGCCGCCACCAGTACCTCGTCGGTCACGGTGTTGCGGTATTCGCGGTCGAGGTCGGTGCCGCCCATACCGACTTTCGGGTTGCGATAGCGCATGGCGCTCGGCACGTCCTTGAGCGCGGCGAAGTGCATTTCGCTCACCCCGGTTTTCCTCCGCACCTCGGCAATGTTCTGCGGGTCAAGCCCGCCGCAGCCGAGGATGATGATGCGGTCGCCAGCCTGCCTGACCAGATCGGCGAGCAGGTCCGCGCCCTCCAGCGCCGTGTCGCGCTGGCCGCTGGTCAGCACACGGCCGACCTTGCAGCGGATCAGCGATTCCAGTGCCTCGGTCGGGTCGCGGGTCATGTCGAAGGCGCGGTGGCAGGTGACGTTCAAGCTCCCCGCTGCCTGCGCCAGTTCGCTCATGCGCTGCTCATCGATCGTGCCGTCGGCAGCGAGGCAGCCGATAACGACACCGGCGACGCCAAGCTCGGCAAGCGCTCGGACATCGGCGAGCATCGAACGATATTCGGCCTCGCTATAGAGAAAATCGCCGCCACGCGGCCGCACGATGACGTGGAACGGGATCGTCGCTAATTCAAGCGCCGTGCGCACGGTGCCGAAGCTCGGCGTGATGCCGCCCTCGACCAGGCTGGCACAGAGCTCGACACGGTCGGCACCGGCGGCTTGCGCGGCCAGCAGGCCGTCTATGCCTTCGACGCAGATCTCGATCAGCGGCAGGCGAGGGCGTTCGGTCTCGGTCATGGGCGATCCGTTGATGATTTCAGCTGGCCAGCGGTAGCATCGGGCACGGTGCCTTGAAAGCCGGAAGTGTGGGCTCAATGTGCTTGCGGGCGCGCCTGCCATTCCGCCGCTTGACACATTCATAACTTAAGCGTTATACGTAACTCATAGCTGATGGGTTATTGGTTCTCATGGAGAGCGCGTTGTTGAATAGCCCAGCCAAACCGCAAACAACGGGTCCCAAGTCATGACTGAAGCAACCACAATCGAAACCAAATCCATTGTCGTCGAGCGTCTGATCCCGCATGCGGCTGAAAAGATATGGCGCGCACTGACCGTGCCGCATCTGGTTGCCGAATGGCTGATGGAGAACGACTTTGCGCCTGAGCAAGGCCATCGCTTTACCTTTCGCGCGACGCCGGTGCCTGGCTGGTCCGGCGTGACGAACTGCGAGGTGCTGAAGATCGAGCCGCCACGCCTGCTCGCCTACAGCTGGGGCGACGGCACCGAATCCGACAGCGGTCTGAAGACCGTGGTGACATGGTCGTTGACGCCCGAAGGTAAAGCGACGCGGGTGCGCATGGAGCATTCCGGGTTCCGGTCCGAGGACGAGCGCGGCTACATCGGCATGGGAAGCGGTTGGCCGCGCATTCTCGAGCGGCTTGAGCGGGTGACTGCCTGGCAAAGCTGAATATCCCGGCGCTCGCCTTGCCGCAACGCGGCGGCCGGCGAACTGACAGAACCAAGAAATATCGAGACCCCGGATGTTCGTCGTCCGGGCTTGAGAAAACACGCCCGAAGGAGACCACTATGCAAGCACGATTGAAAAACCCGGTGATGCTCATTCCTGGCGCTCTGCAGGCGCTGCTCGCGCTGGACAAGTCGACGGAAACGGCCGATCTGTCCTATGTGACGCGCAAGCTCGTCCATTTGCGCGCCAGCCAGATCAACGGATGCAGTGTCTGTATCGATATGCATGCACGCGAATTGAAGAAGGCCGGTGAAAAGGATGAGCGCGTCTTCACCGTGTCGGCCTGGCGGGAAACACCTTACTTCACCGACGCCGAGCGCGCCGCGCTGGCGCTGACCGAGGCGGCGACCCGGTTAGCCGACCGGCCAGACCCGGTGCCGGATGCGGTCTGGGATGAAGCCGCCCGGCACTATGACGAAAAGGCGCTTGCCGCACTGGTCGTCCAGATTGCCCTGATCAATGCGTTCAACCGTCTCAACGCAACCACCAGACAGATGGTCGGCGCCTGGGGCTGAACGGGGCCGGGTTCTCGCAAAGCCACATCAGATCCGCAGCTTGTGAGAATTCGCGCGCACGAAGTCGATGAAGGCCCGCAGCTTCGGCGGTACCAGGCGGCGGCTGGGATAATAGAGGTGGAGCGGCTCGTAAGCGGGACAGAAAGGCTCCAGCACCTTGACCAGCGCGCCTGAGGCAAGAAGCGGCGCGGCGAGCCCCTCGACCGCGAAGGCGAGGCCAAGCCCTTGCGCGGCAGCAGTAATGCACAGCGGAAGCGTGTTCACGACCAGACATGCGTCCGGTGTGAAAGCGACTTCGCGTTCATCCACGGTGAACTCCCAGGGCGAGATCGCGCGGGTGCGGGTGAGGGCGAATGCGATGCAGCGATGGGCGGCGAGGTCGGCCGGCCGCTTCGGCGTGCCGTTGCGCGCCAGATAGTCCGGGCTGCCCACCACGACCATCTGCAGGGGCCCGCCCAGGCGCGCGCCGATCATATCTTTCTCGAGAAGCTCGCCGATGCGCAGGCCGGCATCGAACCCCTCGGCGGCGATGTCGACGAAGCTGTCGTCGAAGATCAGATTGAGCCGCACTTCTGGATAAGCATCCATGAACGGCCGCATCAGTGGCTCGATCAGCAGCGGGGCGGCGATCCAGGGCAGGCTGAGGCGCAGCGTGCCGGCAGGACGATCGCGGGTCTCGCGCAGCGCCGCACCAGCCGCCCAGATGTCTTCGGCTGCCGGGCGCACATGGTCGAGGTATTGGGCGCCAGCTTCGGTCAAGCCAACGCTGCGGGTCGTGCGGTTGAGCAGCCGCACCCCCAGGCCTCCTCAAGTCCTTTGACCGCCTCGCTCAACGAGGCCGGAGCGACGCCGAGCTCGGCGGCGGCGCGGGTGAAGCTCCTGGCCTCCGCAACTTTTACGAAGGCGACGATGCCGCTGAATTGGTCGAGGCGCATTGTAAGGTTTTTCCAAATAGCCCTGTCGAACTCTACTGGTTTTTCCGGTGAACAAAAGGCGTCATGTTGGGCTCGACGAACGGGCCTCGCTGTTGCGAGGGCCCGAACGGGCAAGGAGACAGGACCGATGACCAGGCTCGCTTCACTCGCCGCCGGCGCTCTTCTGGCGGTGTCTGCCGCCCCGGCGAATGCCGGGCCGCTGGAGGACAGCAACATCCAGCTCATCAAGGACTACTACGCAGCTTACGCGACCGGCAATCCTGAGGCCGTGCGGCCCTTCCTCGCGCCCGACATCGTGTGGCGCATTCCCGGTCATCATCCGCTCGCCGGCGACAAGCGCGGGCCGGACGAGGTGGTCGCCTTTTTCCGCGGCCTGGCCGATGGCAAGTTCAAGGCCGAGCCGATCTTCTTCCAGGCGCAGGGCGACCTCGTCGTCGATGTCCATCGCGGCTGGTCGAATGTCGGCTCAGGTCCCGAGATCGACCAGCTCTATGCGCTGATGTTCCGCATCAAGGGCGGCAAGATCGCCGAGGCACAGAATTTTTTGACCGACATGTATCAGTCGGACGCCTTTTACTGGGCGCATTACCCGCTGAAGCCATTGCCCGGCCGACTGGCTGGCGAGCGCTGAGACGGCGGTCTTTCTTGCAACGCGCCGCGCTTCTCACTCCAAGCCAAAGGAGACTTGCGATGCTTAAAACCCTGACACTTGCTGCAGCAACCGCCGTGGCGCTCGCCGCCTCCAATGCCTTCGCCGCACCGCGCATCGAGCGCGTCGCTTTCGCCTCGAACGGTGAGCAGATCGTCGGCGAGCTCTATCTGCCGGAGGATCTGGACGCGGCGAAACTTCGGCCCGCGCTGGTCGTGACCGGCGCCTGGATGACGGTAAAGGAACAGATGCCGGCCCGCTATGCCCGCGAGATGGCCGACCGCGGTTTCATCGCCTTGACCTTCGATTTTCGCGGCTGGGGCGAAAGCGGCGGCGTGCGCCGCCAGTACGAGGATCCTAACGCCAAGATCGCCGACATCGAAGCGGCGGTCGCCTATCTCGCGACCCGGCCCGAGACCGATCAGGACCGCATCGGCGGGCTCGGCATTTGCGCCAGCTCCGGCTACATGGTCACCGCTGCGGCCGAAAACGTCGCGATCAAGTCGGTCGCCCTCGTTGCGCCCTGGTTGCAGGATGCCGAAGGGGTCGAGCAGACCTATGGCGGCGGGGACGGTGTCGCCAGGCTCGAGGCCGCGAGCGATGCGGCCGAGGCGGAATATCGCCGCACCGGCAAACAGGCATTCCTGCCCGCTGCTAGCTTGACCGACGAGCGCGCGGTCATGTTCAAGGTGCCTTACTACACCGAACCCGATCGCGGCATGCTCCCGGCCTGGCGCAACGAGGCCGATCCCGCCTTCTGGCGCGGCTGGTTGAGGTTCGATGCAATCCAGGCTGCTCCGCGCCTGCACCAGCCTTTTCTGATGGTGCATAGCGAGGCGGCTGCCATTCCGCAGGGCGCGCACAAGTTCTACGCGCGGCTGACCAGTTCCAGGCAGGAGATGTGGCTAGACAATGTCACCCAGTTCGATTTCTACGATCGTGCCGCGCCGGTGAAGGCGGCGAGCGATGCCGTCGCCGCGCACTTCCGCGCAACGCTGGGCGGTGCAGGGGAGGCGGGACAATGAGCCTCGTCACCCGCCGGTATGTCTTGGCCTCGGCGGTTTCAGCCGCGATGATTTCCGCCGTCTCGGCGCCCGCCTCGAGCGCTCCGGGAGATGCGCTGACGGTCGAAGACAGGATCGTGATCGCCGAGGCAGTTGCCGGGATCGGCCTCTATGCCGATCTGCGTGAATGGAACCGGGTCAAATCCTATTTCGCGGCCCGTGTCACGACCGACTATACCAGCCTCTTCGGCGGCGAGGTCACGACCAGCGGCCGCGACTCCCTGATCGCCCAATGGCAAGCGCTGCTGCCGGGCTTCGACGCCACCCAGCACCTCATCACCAACGTCATTGTCGAAGGCGCGGATAAGCATGCGGTTGCACGCAGCCATGTCCGCGCGACCCACTGGATCGGTTCCCGGTTCTGGACGGTCGGCGGCAGCTATCTACACCGGCTGGTGCGGACGTCGGAAGGTTGGCGCGTCAAGGCAATCTCCATCCGCCGCTTGTACGAAGAGGGAGATCGCGCCCTTTTGACCGCCGCTGCCGACCGGGTGAAGGCGGAGGCCAAATGAGTGTTCGGATTTGCGCATGCCCAGTCGCGCGGCGAGGTTGCTCGGAGCAACGGCAACGTGAATATTGATCGAATGTCGGGGCAGGCTTGGCGCATGCGGCATTAGTGCCGCCAACCGCGGAGACAGGACATGACCCTTTCACTGCAGGAGGTTTCCGATCGGCTTGAGATCGAACAGCTGCTTGCTCGCTATTGCTACGCTGTGGACGATCGCGACTGGGAAGCCTATCGGAAAATATTCACGCCCGACGCCGTGCTTGACGACACTGTAACAGGTGGAATCAGGAGCGGTGTGGATGAGCATGTTGCTTATATGAAAGGCGCCCTATCGAAGATATTGATCTCGCAGCACGCCATTTCAACAATCCTTCTTGATCTCCGAGGGGATGAGGCCAGCGCGCGCGTGCATTGTTCATGCCCGATGGTGGTCGACCTCGGCGAAGGCAAAAGGCAGGTCTTCTTCCAAGGGCTCTGGTATCGCGACCGCGTCATACGCACGTCCGAGGGCTGGCGCATAAGTGAACTTGTCGAGGAAGGCTATTGGAATCACAATTTGCCGGAGGGGTTCACGTTCTGACGTCTGTTACGCGCTGTGCTGGATCCGCCACGGACGCTGTTTTCAGACGTGGCAGCTACTGGCGCAACACGGTGTTCTTGGTGCCTTCTTCGACCTGGTCGATGACCAGCAGCTTGACCGGATCGGCGCCGACATTGGTGGCCTGATGCCACTGCCCGATCATCTCGATGATGAAATCACCTGATTTGTAGGTGTTGCTCTTGCCGGTTTCGACGTTGGTGACCTGAAGCGTGCCGGCCTCGACATAGGCATAGCGCGGAAACGGATGCTTGTGGACCGGCAAAGTGGCGCCCGGCGCGATCTGATAGGCCGAGACCAGGACCTGCACGTTCTTCTGCGGCAGCGTGATCGGCTGGCCGGACGCAGTCTCGGTGCGAGAGGCAAGCGGGGTCACGACAACCGGCGTCCCGCTGGCGTCCAGCGCCTGGGCGTTGTTTGCAAACAGTGCAGCCGCGAGCAGCAGCGTCGGCGCCAAGATTATTCGCATGATTCCCCCCGAGCTGCGTCAGCATTGCGCAGCACGCATTGGCGCGCAAACTTGTCTGTTGAGGAGCGCCTTATCCAGCTCTTCTAAACATGCCCGGCGTCATGCCATGCATGGCCCGGAACGTACGGGAGAGATGGCTCTGGTCGGCGAAACCTGCCGCGATAGCGGCGTCGGCGAGGCCAAATCCCTGTTCGATCAGCGCGCTCGCCCGGCGCAATCGCCGGTCGCGGATATAGGCCACCGGCGTCAGGCCGATCGCCTTGTTGAAGTCGCGGATGACCTGGAACCGGGTCACGCCACCCGCACCGGCAAGCCGCTTGAGGTCGAGCTGCGAGCCGAGCTCGCTTTCGACAAGGTCGCGATAGAGCGAAAACCTCCGCTGCGATCCGGAGCTTTCGACCTCCTCGGCCTGTCCGCTCGAGTCGCCATGCCGAACGATCAGCCGTCGCAGCGCCACGAGCAGGGACGTCTCGGCCGTCATTGTGTCTGGGGATGTCGAGCCCTGGTGTGCGGCCGTCAACGCTGCGGCGAGATTGTTGTCTTCGATAGTCGCGTGCGAAAACACCGGAGCGCCGTGCCAGCCGAGTTCGCGGGCAAGTGCGGTCATCAGCGGCACCGAGGGATAAAACGTCCGGTAGGCCCAGCCTTCGTCCGCCCCGCGTTCGCCGTCATGCCACTCCTCTGGATTGACGACGGCAATGGCGCCTGCCGGGGCGAGAACGCTTTGACGGCCGATGCGAATCCGCTCGCAGCCGAAGGTGATCAGGGCGATCACATAGGTCGGGTGTGTGTGCAAGTCGTAGCGGTGCCGGGTGAAGCGCGCTTCGAACAGGCCAAGGTCGGGGAAGCACGGATGGCGCCAGTATTTCCCGGTCTCCGCCGCTTGGTTTGTCTTTGCCATAGTCAATCCGGTTCAAGACGCTTTTCGTCGGGCCTTCTATGGCAGCAGGATCAAGCCACGCCGCCCATTGCCGGTGTGAGAGGAGGTATCATGTTGCATAATGACCCCATCGCCGCGCTGACACCAGAGGTCATAGGCTGGCGGCACCATATCCATGCCAATCCGGAGCTCGGATTCAATGAATACGAAACGGCGCGTTTCGTTGCAGAGAAACTGCGCTCCTTCGGCCTCGACGAGGTGCATGAAGGGATCGGCGGCACCGGGGTCGTCGGTGTCCTGCGCAGCGGTGGCGGCACACGCGCCATCGGCCTTCGCGCCGAGCTCGACGCGCTTCCGGTGCTGGAGAAAACCGGCTTGCTCTATGCTTCGAGGAGAGAGGGCGTGATGCATGCCTGCGGCCATGACGGCCACACCGCCATGCTGCTCGGCGCTGCCAAATTGCTCAGCGAGTCGCGCACCTTCGACGGCACCGTCACTTTCATCTTCCAGCCGGCCGAGGAAAACGAAGGCGGCAGCATGCGCATGATCGAGGACGGCCTGTTCAGGCGCTTTCCGGTCGAGGCGGTCTATGCGGTCCACAACTGGCCGGGCGTCAGGCTGGGGACGATCGCGGCCCGTGCTGGTGCGCAGATGGCGGCCGTCGACAATTTCGAGCTGACTTTCGAGGGTCTTGGCGCGCATGCCGCGATGCCGCAGCTCGGCGATGACCCGATCCTGGCAGCGGGCGCCTTCGTGCAAGCCGTCCAGCGCATCGTCAGCCGCACGGTCGACCCGCAGAGCGCGCTTGTCGTCAGCATCACGCAGATCCATGGCGGCAATGTCGGCAACATCGTGCCGGGCAAGGTCTGGCTGCAAGGCACCTGCCGCTTCTTCGAGCCCGGCCTTTCCAACCACTGCGAGACGCTGATTGGCGAGATCGCACAAGGCATCGCCGCCGCGCATTCGCTCAAGGCAAGGTTCGACTACCGGAAGGGCTATCCGCCACTGATCAACACCGCGGACGCGACGGCCCGCGCCGTCGAGGCGGCGGCATCCGTCGTCGGCCGGGAGAATGTCATGACCGAGTTCAGTCCCAGTCTCGGCTGCGAGGATTTCGCTTTCATGATCCGTGAGGCGAGCGGCTGCTATGCGTGGATCGGTGCCGGCGAGGTCGGCCCGGGCGAAGGCCTGCACGGCGACCGCTACGTCTTCAACGACGAGATCGTGCCGACGGTGATGCGCTACTACGTCAACCTCGTCGAGCAGACGCTTGCCGGCAAAGTATCTGAGCTGAAATGAAGACGTCGGTCTGGGGGCCGCAGGTATTTCCCAAGTCTCGGCAAGCTTTGCAGAGGAGATAATCGACTACGTCAGAGACCCGCTATCGCAGGGCAATAGCGGGCCTAGTCCTTCTACAGCAGTTTTTCCGGCGTGATCGGCAGCTCCCGGATCCGCTTGCCTGTAGCGTCGAAGACGGCATTGGCAACCGCTGCGGCAACGCCGGTGGCGCCGAGCTCGCCGATGCCCTTGCCGCCAATCGGGCTGGCATGCTCGTCCACCTCGTCGACGAAGTGGATAATGATGTCGCCGGGAATGTCGGCGTTGACCGGAATGGCAACCCCTGAAAGGTTCTTCGACAGGAACCGCCCGAGCACCGGTTCGTGCCTGCTCTGCTCCATCGCCGCCATGCCCCAGCCCCAGATGATGCCGCCCGTCATCTGGCTGCGTGCGGTGCGGGGATTGACGATGCGGCCGGCGCTGTAGCTGCCGACGGCGCGACGAAGCCTGAGCAGGCCGAGCCCCGGATCGACGCCGACCTCCATGAAAATCGCGCCGAAAGTGCGCATGGCGAGGCCTTTGCCATGCTGCGCCGGATCGAACGAGCCGGAGCCGATGATCTCGCCGATGTCGGTATGACTCATCACGTCGGCGATCGTCTGACCGCCGGCAGCGCCTTTGCGGCGAATATGGCCGTCTTGCATCTCGACCTCGTCGGGCGGCAGATTGGCAAGACGGGCAAACTGCGAACGTGCATCTTCGGCGGCTGCAAGCACCGCCGCGCCCACCCCCATGGTCGACGATGAGCCATAGGTCGGACCCGCCTCCGGCAGCTGTGTATCGCCCATTTCCAACTCGATCCTCTCCATCGGCAGGCCCAGGACATCGGCTGCGATCTGCGGAAAGATGGTGAGTGTTCCGGTCCCTATATCCTGGGTGCCGGTGCGGATGAGCACCGTGCTGTCCCTGTGCAACCTGACCTCGGCTGCAGGCGTCGGGTGGCGGAAACAGCCCATGCTACAGGTCGCCATGCCGTAGCCGATCAGCCAATCGCCATCGCGTTGCGGCTTGCGCGGGCGCTCGCGCCAGCCGAACAGGCGGGCGCCTTCCTCATAGGCCTCGCGCAGCTTCTTCGACGACCAGGGCTGGCCGGTGGCCGGATCCGTGTCCGCATGGTTGATCAGACGCAGGTCGAGCGGATCGATGCCGAGGCGGTGGGCGAGCTCGTCCATCGCGCTTTCGAGGGCCCAGGTGCCGGGACCCTCGACCGGCGCGCGCAGCGCCGTCGGCATGGCGACGTTCGCGCGCTCGACGCGCTGGCTGAGACGCATGGCCGGCGTGGCGTAGAGACCCTTCGAGGCTTCGGTGGCGAACTCGACGAAATCGTCGGTGACGGTGGTCAGGTTGACCACGTCCTGTTGCACGGCGGTCAGCTTGCCCGACTTGTCCGCCGCCAGCACGATCTTCTGTGCCATGCGCGGCTGATAGCCGAGACAGGAATAGGCATTGGCGCGGCTGAGCGCCAGCCTGACCGGGCGCTGCATGATGCGCGCCGCGGCGGCGGCCAGCACCTGATGCGGCCAGATCCAGCCCTTGCCGCCGAAGCCGCCGCCGGTATGGCGGGAAATCACGCGGACCTTCTCGGCCGGGACATTCATGCGGGCCGCAACCACCTGGCGGACACCGTAGACGTGCTGCGTGGCGTCGTGCAGCGTCAGCTCTCCGTCGTTCCACTCGGCGAGCGTCGCCGAGGGCTCCATGGCGTTGTGATGGCGCGACGGCTGCAGGTAGACGGCTTCGACCATGGCGGCTGCGTTGCTAAGCCCGCGGTCGACCTCGCCCTTCGTAAACGTCGGCTCCAGGAACAGAAAGCCGCTCTCCCTCGGCACGACCGCAGCCTTGTCGATTGCGGTCCATTCGGGTGGTGCCGGCAATTCCGGCTCGGCGAACTCGTAGCGCAACGAGACGCGGCGGGCGCCGGCTTCCGCCGCCTCCAGTGTCTCGCCCAGCACAATTGCAAGCGGCTGGCCCTCGTGACGTATCTCGTCGTTCTGCATGGGCATGAAGCTCTGCGCCGCCGGCGGACCTTCGGCGTGCTGCGTCTGCGTATCCGGCTCGGCCCTTGGCGATGCGAACCGGCCGAATTTGGGCATGTCCTCATGCGTGAGCACGCGCACGACGCCTTCCTCGGCGAGCGCGTCGTCGACCATGATCGACGTCACGCGGCCGGCGGGAGCGGGCGCGGTCACCAGCACTGCATAGAGCAGGTCGGGGGCAAAGTAGTCGGCCGCATAGCGGGCGCGGCCGGTAACCTTGACGCCGCCGTCAGGGCGGGCAACAGGCTGGGTGATCATCATGACGGCATCCTCGCTGCTCTTTCGATCGCCCGCAAAGCGGCGGTCTTGGCCAGTTCGATCTTGTAGGCGTTCTGCAACAAGGGACGCGCTTCGGCGAAGGATTGCTCGATAGCGGTGCTCAACGCCTCGCGATCGCCGACATCGGCACCGGCGAGCCGCTCCTCGGCGGCGCTCAGCCGCCACGGCCGCAGCGCGACGGACCCCAGCGCCAGGCCAGCCCGACGAATGGTCCGGCCGTCCATCTCCAGCACCGCGGCGGCGGAGACGATGGCATATTCGTAGGATTCGCGCTCGCGCACCTTGAGGTAAGCCGATCGCGGCGCCGGTGCCGGCAGCTCGATTGCCGTGATCAGTTCGCCTTGCTGCAACACATTGTCTGCCTCGGGCCGCGTGTCGGGAAGCAGGTGGAATTCGGCTGCCGGAATGCGCCTGCCGCCGCTGCGGTGCGCGGTGACGATGACTGCATCAAGTGCTGCCAGTGCCACCGCCGGGTCGGATGGCTGGGTGGCGATGCAATCCTCGGTCCAGCCGAATATCGCGTGATTGTCGTTGATGCCATGCAATGCCGAGCAACCGGAGCCGAGCCGACGTTTGTTGCACGGCAACTGCTCTTCGGCACGGAAATAGGCACAGCGCGTCTTCTGCAGCAGATTGCCGCCTATCGTTGCGAGGTTTCTCAGTTGCGGCGACGCCGCGTTGAGGATCGCCTGGCTCAACACCGGATAGTCGCGCATGACCAACTCGTGCTGCGCGACGTCGTTGAGATGCGTCAGCGCGCCGATCCTCAAGCCGCCGCCGGGCAGTGCCTCGATCTGATCCAGCCCGTCGAGGCGGGAGATATCGATGATCCGCGCCGGCCCGGCAATGCCAAGGCGCAGCCAGTTGAGCAATTCGGTGCCGCCGGCGAGAAAAGCGCTGTCCGGCGCCGCTCCGGCCGCGATCGTTTCGCCCAGGCTATCGGCGCGCGCATAGACGAATGGGGTCATTGGCTCGCCCTCCCAGCCGCTGCGCGCACCGCCTCGACGATTTGCGGATAGGCCGAGCAGCGGCACAGATTGCCGCTCATCCATTCGCGGATCTCGGCGTCGGAGCCGGTATGTCCCTCCTCGATCAGCGCCGCCGCCGACATCACCTGCCCGGGCGTGCAGAATCCGCACTGGAAACCATCATGATCGATGAACGCCTGCTGCACGGGATGAAGCGCATCGCCGTCCGCCAGGCCCTCGATCGTCGTGACCTCGCGTCCCTCGGCGGACACGGCCAGTATCATGCAGGCATTCACACGCCGTCCGTCGAGATGCACGGTGCAGGCGCCGCACTCGCCGAAATTGCATCCCTTTTTCGTTCCGGTCAGATGAAGCCGCTCGCGCAACAGGTCGAGCAGCGTGACGCGGGGATCGAGATCGGAAAGGCTGTGGTCCTCGCCGTTCACCCGCAACCGCAGTAGGTGCCGATCGTGGAAGTCCATTGGGGGTACCTCGAAGCACATGCCGTCCTAGTCGCAGGGACTCGTCCAGCAATCAGCCGCCCACCTGTCGAGGCGAAATAGGGCGGTCGATTTCGGGGGAAAGGCACTGCCGGTCACGGAAGGCGAAAAACGTTTGGGAACCCGCACGGGATGGGCTGAGAATGCCACGCCGCAAAAAGTGCACCGTCACCGTAGTTCAATACCGGCGCTCGCCTTCGTGGCCGCCTGTGTATCCTGCTGGCCACCTGTGCTGCATTCAAGTTAGCGAAACACGCAATCAACGAGCTAAAAGATTGATATGATGCCAGGGTTAACCGTTTCGTAGCCTAGGCGCGGCTCAAACTTGTCTTTGGGGATTGCGCCGGAGACAGTTCCGGTTGAACGGTAATCCACCTCTGTCTTCTTCTTTTTCTTGATCGTGCCTGACAAATCGGCACAGAGTTGCGTTGTCCCTTTTCTGGCTACCACCTTTTTCTCGTGCGCAACGGCGGCGGTGGATCCGGCAATCACAATTGCCGCGCACACGATGGCCAATCTCATCGAATTTCCTCCCCCAAGCGCCGGCCTAAGCCGCGGTCGATCTACCGACGCTGGGGCCGAAGCTCAGGTCGGCATCTTGGCCGAAGCGCATTATCACCGAGCCGATTGGCTCTGGCGCGTTATCAGCCTCTTTCAGGTAAAGCGTCTTCCTTCATTTGAGTGAAATCGAGCGATGGTTTCCCTTCGAACGCAGAATTACGGTGACAGTGCGCTTTCGATACATTGGCCCGCTGCGGGCCTCAGCTGGGTTAACCAGCTTCCTGGGCGGAGCATGGGCCTGCTCAATTGTGTTTTGACTATTTGGCTGCACGGGCGCGTAAAATATCCGGTTCGACCAGTTGTGGGCGGACTAACTCAGGGAGGATAATGTTATGAAGATGAATCGACGTAATGCTCTCGCCCTTGGTGCCACCTCGTTGTCGACCCCGCTATTGGTTGCATTGCCGACTCCGGCAGCGGCCAAGACCTACGGTCCGACTGATGGCAAAGAGATTTTTCCCGGCGTTCGGCTCGTCGAACTGGGAACACGAGACTCCCATATCAAGGGGTACAAGAAAATCGCGATGGAAGACGTCGTGTATCAGCCAAAGGGATCTAGCCCGCTGGGGGATGTCATGGCCGACGACATGGTCTGCACGGTCACTGAAGGCGAGCTGCAGGTCACGGCCGGGGATATGCAGTTCACAGCCAAGGAAGGCGATGTATGGAGCTGCGGCAAGGGTAGCACGAAGGAGGCTGCTACGAACAACGGGACAGTGGTCGCCGTGATGCGGGTGATTAACCTCAAGGCTGAATAAAGCCAAGTTGGCGATCGTGGGCGCAATCCGCGCCCGGGTGGAATCTTGCGGTTAGCGATCTAACCGGCCAGCGCCATTCCAGTGCCAACGCCGATGGCAGGCCCCATTAGAAGCTTCCCGGCCAGATCGATGGCCAAGACGCGGATGGCTCCCCAAACGTCTGCGCGGGGGCCTTATCGCGCTGGCAAGATCGTCAAACGTCTTTTCCATTCCTGGAGTCTAGATCAACACCGGGAATCTCTGAATTCACCTGTTTGTTGTCCGCTAATTCAGCATGTCAACGCAGCGGCTTCTTGCGCTTCGGCGGCCTGTACTTCTCGACCAGCCTGACCTTATCAATATCGCAAGCATCATTCGAACGAACACTTTTCGTCCACGAGGAGGGAAGGGAATGCGGTCGGTGGCGCTCTCAATACCTACACATAGCCGGCCGTCAGCAGTGGTGACGATGGCACAGTTCGCGGAGCCGGTTGCCGTTAAAAAATGTCGCGTTCGCGGAAGATATTTCGGATAACGCACCCACCTAGAAAGCACGGCAACTGCTTTCCTTGTGCCTCGCATAAGGCCTCAGCTGGGTTAACCAGCTCCCTGCGCGTCATTTGCCGATATAGGCGGCCAGCTCGTCAGGCGTCCCCATGGGAAAGGCCTGTTTCAGATGGTCGAGGAATGCGGAGACGCGGGCGCTCAGCAGCCGCCGAGAGGGATAGAGCGTCCACAGGGCGATGTCGGGTCGATCGAGATCCCCCCAATGTACCAGTGTTCCGTCCGCCAGATCATGGCTCACCAGCGACACAGGTAGGCGCGCCGCGCCGACGCCCGCTCGTACCGCATCCCGGACCATGATGAGTGACGACAGCGCAAGGACCGGCTCGATCGCGATTGTTGACCGGCCAGTGGGCGTCTTCACGTCCCAAGCCCCTCGATCGGCTGTCGAACGCATGACGGCCGGGGTCGCCAGACCGTCCGCCGGCCGGGCGAGGTGAGGACTTGCCACGACCACCAGTCGATCACGCAGAAAGGCTCGCCCAACGAGGCTCTCATCCGGATCCGGATTGACCCGGATCACCAGGTCAAATCCCTCTTCGATCATGTCGACGGCGCGGTCTTCGGTCGTGACCTCGAGCCTTACCTCCGGGTATTTCAGGGCGAAGCCGGCAGCGATCTTCCCCATCGCGGTCTGTGAGAACAGCACTGGGGCGCTGATCCGCAACCTGCCTCGCGGCCTTTCGCCGCCTGAGGCGATCGCGGCCGCTGTCTCTTCGAGCTCGGAAAGCAACCGGCCCGTGCGCTCGAAAAGCGCACGTCCTTCTTCCGTCAGCTTCAACGCGCGGGCGCCACGCTCGAACAGCCGTAGATCCAGACTGGCCTCCAGCTCCGCCACGCGTCGGGACAAGGTTGCCTTCGGGCGCCCGGCAGCGCGGGCGGCCTTACCGAAGCCCCCGTGGCGGGCGACCAGATTGAAATCGGCAAGGGCAAGTAGATCCATATGTTCCACCAATGAGACGGCGTGTCCAAATATAACGCCTACCGACACAAATGTGGATCACTAATTTCTGAGCAGCCATCCGGCTCAACTCAGGAGTAACCCCATGACCATTCTCGTTACCGGCGCGACCGGCAATGTCGGCCGCAACGTAGTCGAACAGCTCGTGAAGCGTGGCGCCCATGTGCGCGCTTTGGTTCGCGATCCCTCCAAGGCCAATTTCGCCGCTGGCGTAGATGTCGTGCAGGGCGACCTGCTCGATGTCGATTCCCTACGCAAGGCCTTCTCCGGCGTCTCCACCCTTTTCCTGCTGAACGCGGTGGTGGCCGACGAATACACCCAGGCGCTGGTAGCGCTGGCCCTTGCCCGCGAGGCCGGCATCGAGCGGATCGTCTACCTGTCGGTGATCCACAGCGACCTCTACGTCAACGTGCCGCATTTTGCGGGCAAGTTCGGCGTCGAGCGGATGATCGAGCAGATGGGGCTCAACGCCACCATCCTGCGGCCCGCCTACTTCATGAACAACGACATCACAATCAAGGACGTGGTGACCGGCTACGGCATCTATCCTATGCCGATAGGAGCCAAGGGCGTCGCCATGATCGACGCGCGGGACATCGGCGAGATCGCCGCGATCGAACTCATCCGCCGCGAGCAGGCCGCCGCGCCGCTCCCGTTCGACCGCATCAACCTGGTCGGCCCCGACACGCTGACCGGCGCGGATGTCGCGGCCATCTGGACGGACGTCCTCGGACGCCAGATCACGTATCCGGGCGACGACACCGCCGGGTTCGAGCAGAACCTGCGGCAGTTCATGCCGAGCTGGATGGCCCTCGACATGCGCCTGATGGCGGAGCGCTTCCTCACGGACGGCATGGTCCCCGATGCCGGCGATGTCGATCGGCTGACCGCGCTGCTGGGCCGGCCGTTGCGCTCCTATCGCGACTATGCGGCCGCAATTGCCGGCTGAGCCCCATTACCGATGACCTTTGTCGGGGAGACACATCATGATTTACTCGACCGCTACCGTTCCGGTGAATCCCGGAGGCGAGACCAGGCTGACCCGTGCGCAGATATGGCAGGGCCTGGAACTCAAGGCGCGCGACGCCCGCCTGTTCCTGCCCGCAGGCCTCTGCACCCGTTGCGACGTCGTGGAGGAGAGCGCGACCCACTTCGTGCGCGAAGCTATGATCGCCGGTACTGATCTGCGCGAGATCGTGACGCTTGAGCAGGAAGCAAGGTCACCTTCTTCCAGGCGACCGGTCCGCGCGAAGGCGCGGAAATCGCCTTCATAGCTAGTGGTCGGGTCATTCACATCAGTTGCGCCAACGGCAATTGCAACCAGCTGGTGAGCGAGCTGCTTTATAAGCACGGACGAAACGCAAAGCCAGTCCGTCAAAACGCGGGTGTAGATGACGTACTGCTTCACGGCTTTGTCCAGTTCAAGCGTTGTGCCTGACAAGGTGGTGGCCGAAGCATTGTCTAACGTCAACGTTCGTTGTGCTTGACAAGAACCGCAAGATTGAATGGAGGGGCACTGTTTGGTCTGACGGCGAGCCGAGTAGCGACGAGCCTCGCATGGGCCTGGTCCATCCCGCCAAAGTCGAAAGTAGGGTGTTCGTTGCGGGAACGGAAGGTCGACGCTGCGGAAGGGGGCATGGGGGTCTTCGCGCGAGCGGGTTATCCGATCCCCCGCTCAGAAATTTCTACCAAACATTCCTGACGGTTACGGCCCGAGCATTGTACGGTTCTTACATCCTGTTGATGTCGGTCAGGGAGAGAGTACTGTCGTCTCTTCGGCGTGCCCCTCGGGGATGGTCGGATGAGTGTCGTTCAAAGTGTCAGTCCAATTCTACATCAGGCTATTGCTGCACTCCTGAACGGGGCGGCTCGCGGAGACATTGTCTCGATCAAGGCTGCAATAGAACGAGTCCGCGTGACTGCGCCTAATCTGCGGGCATCTGACGAAGAGCTAACTGAGGCTATCCTTGAGGTAGCTTCCGCCACTGGCCTGTTCGTGTGTTTCGACGGCCGGGAGTAGCTCTCAGCCACGCGCCTCACTAATCCGCCTAACGTTCCCCCCCAGCATTCCAGGAATTTTGCTCATTGTGGCCCCGCGAGAGGGGGCGCGCCGTCCTGCTTGATCTTCGTAATTAGCAGGAACAAATCCGCTCGCGGTGCAGTTCGGTCCTTTTAAGCATGCAGGCCCGAACATGGCTGAAATCGATAAAGCCAAACAGAAGGTTATTGCCGAAGTTGTGCGGCGGTGGATCACTTCAGAGGTAATCCGCAATTACCTTCGCAACCTGCTAAATCTGCCTGTAGAAAGGGGAACTGCCGGCTGAGCAAAGGTATTTGCTGGAGGAACTTGATAGGGCCGACAAAGAGTGACGTATGGCCCCCCACTGGTTCAACCCTCCGGTCCCCGTCAAGACACAGCGTACCGGGATCATTCGCAACGTCAACAACGCCGAGACAGCCGGCGAGGAGCTGATGAAGTGGACCAAGCGTGGCCCTTGCTGGGACCTCGCGGTGCGCGTTTGCATGGCCGTGATATTCGACGAGATGGAACCCGAGGAGGCCCGCAAAGCATTCCTGGCTGCCGCGATGGAGGAGGGGACGTTAATTCCCCCAACGACAAATAGCTAAATTGTTTTGCGGTATAAGGTTCTATGTGTCTCTGACCAACACCGCCTTCCAGAAAGGAGCCCGCCGCCGGTGAGGGACAGGCGACGGACCCCCCTCAGCGGCTGCATCCACGAAGACTCGACCGCTGCAAGTTCTAACCCCGCGAGGGCCTACATCGTTCCCTACAACCTGGGTTGGTCGGCAGGCTTGTGCCGCTCTAAGTTCCCCTTATGGCAACCCATTGGTTCTCCCCTCCGGTTCCTGTGACGACTGACCGTGCCGGTATGACCCGGAACGTGAACAACGTCGAGGCAGCCGGACAGGAGCTGATGAAGTGGACCAAGCGTGGCCCCAAATGGAACCAAGCGGTGCGCGTCTGCATCGCCTGCATTTCCGACGAGATGGAACCTGAGGAGGCACGAAAGGCATTCTTGGCTGCTGCCGAGGAGGAGGGGTGCTGCGCTCGTCTGATTAGGGCCGAATGTGCCAGTTACCCGAGCCCAGTACCCAAACATTCCTGATCCCTAATGCAACCATTCCCTGATCTCCGAGTTGCGCGACAGGCGGGGAAGCTCGGTCGACATGACAAAGCGCGACAAAGCTGGGCATAAGTCCCTTGCAGACGCCGTTCGGGAGTTGATCGGAACCGAAGACAATCGTCGTCATGTACACAAGCTGTTTGGGCCAGTCGAAACAGAGCTGACCCCAACCCTAGCTTCATTACTTGAGGCGATTGGTAAGGCCAGAGACGACGAAACTCCCTAGCCGCTCTAAGTTCAGCCTCATGGCAACCCTCGGCATTGGCGCCGACTTGCTGGAGCTTTTCATGAAGGCCCGCGATGCAGGCTGAGCCGGACGAGGAAGATCAGCGCCCTGACCTACCGTTCCAGGGCGGGCCTCGGGTAAGGCATTTCAAATTTAAAAGGAACGTCGGTTAATACCCCTCGGCGTCAGGCTTGACAGCGGTCCCATGTCGATTGTGAGTGCCGCCTTCCTCCTCTATGCGTGTGATCTCGCTGGCAAGCTCGATCTGCTGACCTCTCTTGATCTTGGACGTGCTGTCCACGATGGAATGCGGGAAGCCGTAGCTCGGAATCGAGACGCTTGCCCGGTCCTCAGTGACCCGCCTACGTATCGTGGCCGTGATCGCAACCAGTGCCCCGCGCCAGACGCTTGAGTCTGGAGCGGACGGCGCCTAGTCAAGATGTTGCTAATATACATCGGCCTGCAAGCTTCGCCGTTGGCGAGGCGGCCCAGCGGCTTGGTTGCGGGGGGGACGGCAGCTAGAGGCCGCTGGGCCTTGACGACCAGCGAGCTTAAGAGGAGGCCCTGTGCTGGCTGGTCAAAACCTTGCGCTTAGGGCAACGGAAAAGCATCATTCGAACGAACACTTTTCGTCAACGAGGAGGGAAGGGAATGCAGTCGGCGGCGCTTACCCATTACATAGCCGGCCCTCAGCAGTGGTGACGACTGACACAGTTCGTGGAGTGGCGAGCGGAATCGTCGCTCAGCAATCACATTCTTCCACGATAGGGAATCCCAGACGCAGTGACCATGGTCTTGGCGTTGTCAAAACCGTGGTGTCAGCCAAAACAATGAAAACGCCGGAGCCTTGAAAATACTGGCTCCCCGGGCCGGACGAAACCGCGAACTATGAGCTGCCGATTCCTCTCAAAACTGCGCCGCAGCCCGCCATCAAGACTCGCGAGCGTGACCGGGAGCGCGCCGAGCGCCTCCGATCAACCGGTGGGCCAAAACCATCTTTGAGGCAACGGGCAGTCGCACTCGCGAAGGAGGGCGTTGTGCGCACACACGATCTCACAGACATCGGCGTTCCCCCTGTTATCTAACCCGGATGTGCGAGGGAGGGGCCGCTAATCAAGGTTCGCTATGGAGTCTAGTGAGCAGCAGACGGGGAGGCGGCATAATTACCTTATGCGCGCCTGTCGGAACAACGTGATTGCGGCAAGGAGCGGACGTTGCCCCGCCTATGCGGCTTGCTCACTCTAGCGTCGGGGCGGTCCGCAGACCGTTGAATCGAAAAATCGCTACGAAGCCCACGGGCAGACCTTAGCCTCCGGCGCTGAGCATTTCGACGATTGTTAAATCCAAAGAATCACCACAGGACGGTGGCCGTCGAGCGAGTTTTTAGCAGCCCATTTCCGCAGCCTGTTAATGTGCAACTTGGGAAGCTGCCGACATCAATTCCTCGGGATTCGGCGCTCTGAAGGTGTTGAGGCCATCCTCCAGAACTTCAGTGAAGTTCCAGCGTACGATGCCCGCCCGGTCGATTAGGAACTGACCGACAAGCTGCGCCTGGCTGGAAGCCATCGCCTGCTGATCGACTTCCGTAATCTCATAACCTTCCTTCTTGTTAAGAAATTCATTCATTGCCATGACGTCCATAGGCTCGGGCAACTCGCCCGGAAGATGGAACGGTATCGCCATGACCGTGTCCATCCCGACCTCGCGCAAGCCGAAAGCACGGTGCGAGGCTCGCTCCGGGTCGGATGCGGCGAGAAGATCGGGTGCCGGGTGGTAACGGAAATAGAGCCGCGCCCGCTCGACCGGCGTATTGACCACAGCCAGGCATTCGACGCCTTTCTCCCGCAGGGCCGGCTTAAGTTGCGCCATCGCCGCGACATGGCGCCGGCAGAACGGACAGTGCAGGCCTCGGAACAAACCGATCAACAACGGGCTACGGCCTCGAAAATCATCGAGCGCGATCTTGCCTTCGCGTGAGATCGCATTGAGCACAACATTCGGTGCGCTGTCGCCCGGCTGCAGCGGGCGGTCAACACTACTCGTAGACATGGACAACCTCCTCGCCGCGATCAGTCAGGGAAAGCAGCACACCCAGCGGAGGCGATCAAGTGCTGGGGGCGAAAGCTTCCTGTGCCAAGGCAATAGCTTTCGACCTCTGCCATATTGCCGAGGTCGAGATTACGCGCGTTGCAAGCCCATCATAACACGAAAAAGCATCTGCGTCGCCAGTCCTGCGATCGGCTTGCGAAGAATAGGCGGGGGCGGGCCAGGCCGCTATTCTGCGCTTGATTTCATCTGTCCTCGATGCTCTGACACGAGATCGAAGCGTAGGGAAAAATCGCACGCCGGCGTGCAAAATCGCGACTTGGCGTAGAAAAGGCGATGGCTCCCCGGGCCGGATTCGAACCAGCGACCAACCGGTTAACAGCCGGTTGCTCTACCACTGAGCTACCGGGGAACAGAGGCTCTCATGTGAGTGGGGCAGCCTATAGCAAACCCGTTTCGGCTTTGCAAAGAAGCATTTCGCATTTTTTCGGTGCTTTTTGGCGCAGGGCTTTCTGGCAATGGCCGGCGAGCGCCCTCATATGAGCTGTCTCTCGCCTGTCGGGGAACGGAAAAGGCCGTTGCGGCTTTCTCCGGCTGATGGTGCTACTGATGCAAACGGATCGACATTTCACATGACGGCAATGAGCGACGAACAGCCACCGGCCCGGAAAATCTCGGTCTTCGGCCGCCAGTTCACCATGCCGCGCTCGCGCGGCCTCAGGATTGCGATCGGCGTCGTGCTGATCATCGGCGGCATTCTCGGCTTCCTGCCGATCCTTGGGTTCTGGATGGTGCCGATCGGATTGCTGGTGCTCTCCTACGAATTCGCATTGGTGCGCCGTCACCGGCGCCGTTTCGTCGTCTGGTGGGAGCGGTGGCGGCGGCCGGACTGAGATTGCCCTGCTGACGGGCCGCTAGCCGGAAAATGCCGGAGGACGGCGTGCTCCGCCTATGCATTAGCTTCTGCATTACCGAGGTTGGTCGAAGCAGCTTTCCAGGCGTTCGCAAAGCTCCTTGAGGACGGCGGTAGCCGATGCGAGCCGCGCAGGGTCGCGCGGCGGCAGGCTGTTTGCGCCTTCTATGCTGAGGCGGTCGATGGCATAGCGCACAAGCTCTGCAGACTGCGACAATCCGCGCGGAGTGCCATCTTCCGTAGCTGCTCGACGCATGGCGGACCCTCCTATCTGCCCAACGTGGCCGCCGGTATCGGGTTCCTCTCGCCGAGAATCGTGCTTAACGATAAGCTAATATGTTGTTGCTAGTATGGTATTGCGTTGATAAGCAGCGCCTCGATGTCGGAAGAACCGTTGGGAATGCATGGTGGCCGCTTGACGGCATTTTCGCCGCAACCTATTGGAGCCGGGTGGAACGCCGGGAGCGATGAGGCCTCGTGGCGGAGTGGTTACGCAGAGGACTGCAAATCCTTGCACCCCGGTTCGATTCCGGGCGAGGCCTCCAATGCCCGAGCCCCCGCGCGTCAGCGCCAGGGGGCTTCAGTTCCGGTCGAAACAGCCGCGGCCTTCGCGCGGCAAGCGGATGGTTGGAACATGAGCGCTGATTTTGCCGAACGCCGGGTGAAGATGGTCGACGGCCAGATCCGCACCACCGACGTGACCAGCGCGCCGTTGCTCGAGGCGATGCTTGTCGTGCCGCGCGAGGCCTTTGTCGGCGCCGGCCAGCGCGATCTCGCCTATATCGATGAGGACATCCGTATTGCCGATACGGCCGACGGCCCGCGCTATCTGATGGAACCGTCGCCATTGGCCAAGCTGATGCAACTGGCCGATATCGGCCCAAGCGCTTCGGCACTCGATGTCGGCTGCGGCACTGGCTATGCGGCGGCGATCCTGTCGCGGCTGGCAAGGTCCGTGGTTGCGCTGGAAAGCGATCCGGCGCTGGCCGAAACCGCCACTTCGACGCTTGCCGCGCTGGGTTGCGGCAATGTCACGGTGGTCCAGGGGCCGCTGCCGCAAGGCCATGCTGCCAAGGCGCCTTACGACGTGATCCTGTTCGGCGGCAGCGTCGGGGAGGTGCCGGCGGCGCTGTTCGACCAGCTTGCCGAAGGCGGCCGACTCGTCGCCGTGGAGGGGCAGGGCAATTCGGGCGTAGCCCGGCTTTTTTTTAAGACTGGAGGGGTTGTAACGGGAAGACGCGCATTTAATGCGGCAATTAAGCCACTACCTGGATTTGAACGCATTCCCGCCTTCGAATTCTGAGTGATTTTGCCTTGCAGCGAAGGCGTTGTCATGATCGCTTGCGTTTGAACAATCGTTGCTGATCTGCATAACCGGGTGTTTCTTGGGGGCTTTCAGCGGGGGAACGATAAAAAACGCGGCGCCGGCTGATCAGAGGAGAAGCCAGCGTGGCGCAGTTCCCGTGCAAAACGAATGAGGGAATATAACGTGCCGTCTGTACGCAAGTTGCTTTTTACCGCTGTCCTCGTTTCGGCGACCGCGCTTTCTCCAATGGTCGCCTCGGCCGAAACGATCATCGGGGCCCTTTCAAAGGCCTACCAAAACAATTCCTCGCTCAATTCGACACGCGCCGGCGTCCGCGTCACCGACGAGGGCGTTGCAATCGCCAAGTCCGGCTGGCGCCCGACCATCACCGGTTCCGCGGACATCGACTACACCAGCACCCACGTCAATGGTACCAGTCGAACCGCACGCATAACTACCGGCAACTTTGGCGTCCAGATCAATCAAACCCTGTTCGACGGCTTTCAGACCAGGAACAATGTCGCGGCCGCTGAAGCGCGGGTCAGCGCCTCGGTCGAGAGCCTGCGCAACACCGAAGAAAACACCCTGTTCAACGCGGCAAGTGCCTATATGGACGTCATCCGCGACCGCCAGATCGCGGTGCTGACCGAACAGAATCTGCAATTCCTGACCGAGCAGGCGCGTGCGGCGCGTTCGCGCTTCGAGGTCGGCGAAGGCACGCGCACCGACGTCGCGCAAGCCGATGCTTCGCGCGCCTCCGCGGTGGCGCAGTTGAGCGCCGCCCGCGCGACAGCGCTGGCAAGTGCTGCGACCTATCGCCAGATCGTCGGCGACGAGCCGGGCAGGCTCAGGCCGGCTTCGCCGCTGTCAAAGCTGTTGCCGTCGAGTCTCGATGCAGCGATTGCGATCGCATCGGCCGAACATCCGGCCATCCTCGCCACCGAGCATCTGGTCGACGCGGCGGCGTTTTCGGTTAAATCGGCCGAAGGCGCGCTGCTGCCGCAGCTTTCGGCTAGCGCCGGCGTTTCCGGCGACTATCGCAACACGGTTCCGGGCGTCCTTGGGGCATCGCAGGATGGTACAAGGACGTCGGCGAACATCGGCGCGACACTGACCGTGCCGATCTATTCCGGCGGACGGACCTCGGCGACCGTGCGCCAGAACAAGGAATCGCTCAGCCAGGCGCGGATCGAAGTCGACGTGAGTCGCGACCAGGTGCGCCAGGCCGTGACATCGGCATGGACGCAATATACCGCCGCGCAGCAAAGCGTCACGGCCAACCGGCAGGTGGTCGCCGCCGCGCAGCTTGCCTTGAACGGCGTCATCGAGGAGCGCAATGTCGGCCAGCGTACCACGCTCGACGTTCTCAATGCGCAGGCGACCGTCATCACTGCCAAGATCAATCTTGCCAGTGCCGAACGCGACGTGGTGGTGGCAAGCTATGCCATCCTCTCTGCGGTTGGCCATTTGTCGGCAGACCGCCTTGCGCTCAATGTGACGAAGTACAGGCCGGAAGAGCATTACAACGCCGTCAAAGACAAGTGGATCGGCCTGCGCACGCCGGACGGCCGCTGATCGCCAGGCCGTGTTTTCAGCCCGCGCTCGAACGACGCGCGGGCTTCCACTCCCGACCCTAATCTGTTGAAATCCAAGATGTCGCCAGATTGGGGATTCTCGCAGGGCGTTCCGTCGGTTACGCTGTCGCCATGATTCGAATCCGGCATTGCCGGACAGGAAATCTGAGAACGAGTCACAAGGGCGGCGGATGTGACGATGGCGACGGCAAGCAGCGTACAGCGCGAACCTTCCATGGAAGAGATACTGGCTTCCATCAGAAGGATCATCGAGGACAGCGATACCGGCCGCAAGCAGCCGGGCGACGCGGACGAGCTGCGCCAGGATCTGCAACCGGCGCCGGCAGCCGGACGGGCAGCGGAGGGCGATGCGTTCCGTTCCGAACTGCGCGGCGGACTGGAGATCGCCGAGCCGGCCACGCGGGCCGAGGTGCAGCCATCATCCGCGCCCGTCAATGCGTATACGGAAGTGCGTCCCGGCCCGGCAAAAGCGCCGGTCACTCTGGCTGAGGTGAACACCGCTCCCGAACCGCCCGCAAAGCCGGATCGGCCTGCGACGGCCAAGGCTGCCGAGACGACGGACACCATCATTGCCGATTGGCGGCGCGAGATCGCAGCGGTCGGCGACGCGATGGCCAAGCCGGACCGGGCCGAGCCACCCCGGACGCCGGACGCCGGGCCAAAAGCCGAGGTTTTCGAAGACGAGGCGACTGCTGGACCTGCGCCGGAGCCTTCTGAAAATGGGTCGCAGTCTTCGGAAAACGGCCTGGAACCTTCGAAAATCGGCCCGGGACCTTCGAAAATGGGATTGGCGAGTTCGGCGGCCAGCGAGGCGCCGTACTCTCGGCCGGCGATCCTTTCGGAACATACGGGGCGGCAGGTTGCCGCCGCCTTCGGCGAGCTTTCAGACGCATTTGCCAGCCGCAGCAAGAAGACCTTCGACGAGATGGCCGAGGAGATGCTGCGGCCGATGCTGCAGGACTGGCTGGACAACAACCTGCCGACGCTGGTCGAGCGGCTGGTGCGCGAGGAAATCGAGCGCGTCGCGCGCGGCGCGCAGTAGCAATTCGGAGAGCCGCCGATGGGCGGCGCTCGACCGGCAAATCGTCGAAGTCGGCGCTGCCCGTCATCCGCCTGCCGGCACCCTCCCCGTATAGTGACGGGCAGAAGGGGCTGACCGCAACCCCGCCGCGTTTTCCGCAACGTTCGTGATTGGCGAAAGCTTCAGTACAGGAGTGCAGGCGTCTTTCTCCCCGTCACTACACGGCGAGAAATGCCCGGTCCACCCTCCGCAGCTTCAGCGCAGCTGCTGCGGAGGACGGGCACGGCAATGAGGGGCAGCGCAAACCTGAAGCGATTGCCTTGCAACGTCACTTCCGCGAGTTGCACCTAACCATCCCGGCGCTATCTATCGGCCATGCCGCCCTTGCGGTTGACTTGGCAACAACCTTCCGATTTACACCGGACCACAAATTCCGGACAGCGCGGACCGTTTTCCCATGCTCGAAAAGACCTACGACGCCAAAGCCGTCGAGCCGAAGATTGCCAGGATTTGGGAAGAGGCCGACGCGTTTCGGGCCGGTGCCGGCGCCGAGGAGGGGGCTGAAGCCTTCACCATCGTCATCCCGCCGCCGAACGTCACCGGCTCGCTGCATATGGGCCATGCGCTCAACAACACGCTGCAGGACATTCTGGTGCGCTTCGAGCGCATGCGCGGCAAGAACGTCTTGTGGCAGCCGGGCATGGATCATGCCGGCATCGCCACCCAGATGGTGGTCGAGCGCCAGCTGATGGAAAAGCAGATCCACCGTCGCGACCTGACGCGCGATGAGTTCATCGACAAGGTGTGGGAGTGGAAGGCCGAGTCCGGTGGCGCCATCCTCAACCAGCTGAAGCGGCTCGGGGCCTCGGCCGACTGGAGCCGCGAGCGCTTCACCATGGACGAGGGCCTGTCGAAGGCAGTGCTCGAAGTGTTCGTGACGCTCTACAAGGAAGGGCTGATCTACAAGGACAAGCGCCTTGTGAACTGGGACCCGAAGCTGTTGACCGCCATCTCGGATCTCGAGGTCGAGCAGCAGGAAGTCAACGGCAACCTCTGGCACTTCCGCTATCCGGTCGAAGGCAAGACGTTCGATCCGGAAAATCCGAAAACCTTCATCACCGTTGCGACGACCCGCCCCGAGACGATGCTGGGCGATACGGCTGTCGCAGTCCACCCCGACGACGAGCGTTTCCGGCATCTCGTCGGCAAGAACCTCATCCTGCCGATCGTCGGCCGCAAGATCCCGGTGGTGGCGGACGAGTATTCCGATCCCGAAAAAGGCAGCGGTGCGGTCAAGATCACGCCGGCGCATGACTTCAACNTTCGAGGTCGGCAAGCGCCACCGGCTGCCGGCGGTCAACATCCTCACCGTCAATGCGGCGGTGAGCCTCAAGGACAATGAGGACTTTCTGGCGGGACTGGAAGTGACGCCGGAGCGCCAGGCCGTCTGGGACGGCCTCGATGGCCTGGATCGTTTCGATGCGCGCAAGAAGATCGTCGAGCTGATGGAGGCGGGCGGCTTTCTTGAAAAGGTCGAGCCGCATCGCCACGCCGTGCCGCACGGCGACCGTGGCGGCGTGCCTATCGAGCCGTTTCTGACCGACCAATGGTATGTCAATGCGGCGGAACTGGCCAAGCCGGCGATCGCCTCGGTGCGCGAGAGCCGTACCAATTTCGTGCCTAAAAACTGGGAAAAGACCTATTTCGACTGGATGGAGAACATCCAGCCCTGGTGCATTTCGCGCCAGCTCTGGTGGGGCCACCAGATCCCTGCCTGGTACGGGCCGGACGGGCATGTCTTTGTCGAAAAGACCGAGGAAGAAGCGCTCGGTGCCGCCGTCGAATATTATCTGGCGCTGGAAGGGCCGTGGAAGGCCTGGGTCGAGGACAAACTCGAGAATTTCCAGCCTGGCGAGATCCTGACCCGCGACGAGGACGTGCTCGACACATGGTTCTCGTCGGCGCTGTGGCCGTTCTCGACGCTCGGCTGGCCGGACCAGACGCCGGAGCTGAAGACCTATTACCCGACCGACGTGCTGGTCACCGGTTTCGACATCATCTTCTTCTGGGTCGCCCGCATGATGATGATGGGCCTGCATTTCATGGACCAGGAGCCGTTTCATACCGTTTATGTGCATGCGCTGGTTCGCGACAAGAATGGACAGAAGATGTCGAAGTCGAAAGGCAACGTCATCGATCCGCTCGACCTCATCGACGAATATGGCGCCGATGCGCTGCGCTTCACCTTGACGGTGATGGCAGCGCAAGGGCGCGACGTTAAGCTCGATCCGGCCCGCATCGCCGGCTATCGCAATTTCGGCACCAAGCTGTGGAACGCGACGCGCTTCGCCGAGATGAACGAAGTGGCGCGCGACGACGATTTCTGGCTGCAGGACGCCAAGCTGGCGGTCAACCGCTGGATCCTGACGGAGCTGACGCGAGCCGCGCGCGACATAACCGACGGCATCACCTCGTACCGCTTCAACGAGGCGGCGGGTGCTGCCTACCGGTTCGTCTGGAACCAGTTCTGCGACTGGTACCTGGAACTGCTGAAGCCGGTATTCATGGGCACCGACGAGGCCGCCAAGGCCGAGAGCAGGGCATGCGTCGCCTTCGTGCTGGACGAGATCTACAAGCTGCTGCATCCGATGATGCCGTTCATGACCGAGGAACTGTGGGCCGAAACCGCCGGCGAGGGCAGGCAACGGCCGTCGCTGCTTTGTCATGCGGCTTGGCCGTCGCCCGACTTCGAGGACGAGGAGGCCGCCGCCGATATCAACTGGCTGGTCGATCTCGTCTCCGGCATCCGCTCGGTGCGTTCGGAAATGAACGTGCCGCCGGCGGCGATAGCACCCCTGATGGTGATCGGTGCCAACGACACGACACACGAAAGGCTCGAGCGCCAGGCGTCGGCCATCAAGCGGCTGGCGCGGGTCGGCGACATCTCGCTGGTCGATGCGGCACCCAAGGGCTCCGCGCAGATCGTCGTTAACGAAGCGACCATCTGCCTGCCGCTCGGCAGCCTGATCGACCTTGCCGCCGAGGCAGCGCGCCTGCAGAAGGAGCTTGCCAAAGTGACCGAGGAAATTGCGCGGCTTTACAAGAAGCTGTCCAACGAGAAATTCGTTGCCAACGCGCCGGACGAGGTGGTGGAGGCCGAGCGCGAAAAACTCGCCGAGTATCGCGAGGCGCAAGAGAAGCTTTCGGTGGCATTGACGCGGGTGCGCGATGCCGGCTGATCAAACAAATTGGGCCGGCTGGCCGCAATAGATTCGCCGGTCACGAATCTGCCTTCAAGACAGGCCGCCTGCCACGAAAACAGGCATTCCGCAGCGTAAATCTTGACGCAAACTGAATGTTTTTGCCCCATTGTTGCCATAATGTAACAATGGCTGACTGGGCACGCAAAATGCCCCGTTCTGTAAGGATTTAGGCGGTTTTCCCGAGTTTTCTCGTCGATTTGTATTGAGGCGGCCATTTTCCCGCCTCGGGAAAAAGACCGCAACCTTGTCGGAAATGCGTTCAGCCAAGGTGTACATGTACGCACGGCGAATTCGTTGTTGCGCGGTTAACCTGAATTGGTTCTAGCTTGATGCAAGGATATTCGGGGAGGAGATTCATGTGTTATTCGCGTCTGAAAGCACTGCTGGGCGCGGGGGCTTTTTCGCTGGCTTTCGTTGGGACGGTGCAAGCCGGGGGCTTTGACCGGGGCGGCGTCAACATCGACCAGCTGTTCGACGCGGCGCCATATTCGTTCGACGCAGGCGTCACCTATGTTTCGCCCCAGCGCAAACTCAAGAATGTGCAGCGTCTGGATGGGTCGGGATTGTCGACGTCGGCGGTGGATGTTGGTGGCGACTATGCGGTGCCGCATGTCGGCATCAAGGCCAACATCTTTGAGCCCGTAGACTGTCTTGCCACCTATACCAGACCGTATGGTGCGGACGCAAATTTCGGCATGAACAACGCCTATTCGCCGACAGCGGTCAAATACTCCGTCGACACAGACGATTTCGGCCTCACCTGCTCCTACAAGGTGAACGTCGGCAAGGGCGCCATACGATTCATTGGCGGTGTCTCCTACCAGCAGGTCGACGCGTTTCTGTCCCGCCAGACACTGCTCGCCTTCGGCAATACCGGCCTCGGTGTCTTCAAGCTGTCCGACGAGGCATGGGGTTGGCGTGCGGGCGCAACCCATGAGATCCCCGAGATCGCTCTGCGCGCCAGCCTGATGTACTCTTCCAGCTACAAATATGACGGGCTGTCGGGAACGGTCGACACGACCGGCTTCAGGGGCGCCTTTCCAGCGGATCTGGTTCCTGGCTCTACCGGCGTGTACCCAGTCTCGGCGTCGGCCGAGATACCTCAGGCTCTGGAATTCAAGCTGCAGAGCGGTATAGCTCCTGGCTGGCTGGCCTTTGGTTCCATCCGCTGGCAGGAGTGGAGCAAGCTTGGCGTCATTGCCATCAATGGCGTGCGCAGCCCGGTAACCGGTGCTCCCTCGCCCGTTTCATTCGACCTGCTTTATCGCGACGGCTGGACGATCACGGGCGGTATCGGTCACAAGTTCACCGACCAATTGTCGGGCGTGGTTTCGCTGACCTGGGATCGCGGCACCTCGACGACCTCCGGCTATCAGTCGGATACCTGGGCCGTGGCCAGCGGCGTCTCCTATTCGCCGAACGACCAGGTCGAGGTCAGGCTCGGCGGCTCGATCGGTGTGCTGACGAGCGGGTCATCGACTTTCAGCGGTGTCGGCGACGTGGCAAATGCCGTCACCTATACCTACGGCAACGACCTGCTTCTCGCCGGTTCGGCTTCCGTCAAGATCAAGTTCTAACTACAAATTTTTAAACGACAAAACGGCCGGGCACTGCCCGGTCGTTTCGTTCGGTGCGTCATCCGTCATTCGGCCAGCGCAACAATTGCCCCTATGATGTTCGCTCCGATAATTGTGACGTTTCGGCAACAGTTTCTGAACAACCCTCGCGCCACCCGGCCGCCCGGGAACATTGCCCATTTCCCGCCATAAACCCGGCGCACCTCGAACTTGTCTCGGGACACGCGCCAAAAGGCTAGGCGAAGAGGCAGGCCGCACCGCCCGCGGCGAGGACGAGTATGGACGCCAGAGCGATCTCCAAGGCCAAGCTGCCAAGCCGTCACGTGACCGTTGGTCCCGAGCGGGCGCCGCATCGCTCCTACCTCTATGCGATGGGGCTGTCGGCGGCCGAGATCGCGCAGCCGCTGGTTGGTGTCGCCAGCTGCTGGAACGAGGCCGCACCTTGCAACATCTCACTGATGCGCCAGGCGCAAGTGGTCAAGAAGGGCGTGGCGGCCGCCAAAGGCACGCCGCGCGAATTCTGCACCATCACCGTCACCGACGGCATCGCCATGGGCCACCAGGGCATGAAGTCGTCGCTGGTGTCACGCGAGGTCATCGCCGATTCAGTCGAGCTTACCATGCGCGGCCATTGCTACGATGCGCTGGTCGGCCTGGCCGGTTGCGACAAGTCGCTGCCCGGCATGATGATGGCTATGGTGCGCCTCAACGTGCCGTCCATCTTCATCTATGGCGGCTCGATCCTGCCCGGCAGCTACCGTGGCCGGCAGATCACCGTGCAGGACGTATTCGAGGCGGTCGGCCAGCATTCGGTCGGCACCATCGGCGACGCCGAACTGCTAGAAATCGAGCAAGCCGCGTGTCCGTCGGCCGGCTCCTGCGGCGCCCAGTTCACCGCCAACACCATGGCCACCGTCGCTGAGGCGATCGGCCTGGCGCTGCCCTATTCCTGCGGCGCGCCGGCACCCTACGAGATGCGCGACCGCTTCAATTTCGCTTCCGGCGAAAAGATCATGGAGTTGATCGCAAGGAACATCCGCCCTCGCGACATCGTTACGATGAAAGCGTTGGAAAATGCCGCGACCGTGGTCTCGGCCACCGGCGGCTCGACCAACGCGGCGCTGCATCTGCCGGCGATCGCGCACGAAGCCGGGATAAAGTTCGACCTTTTCGACGTGGCCAGGATATTCGAAAAGACACCCTACATCGCCGACCTCAAGCCGGGCGGCAAATACGTCGCCAAGGACATGTTCGAGGCCGGCGGCATTCCGCTCTTGATGAAGACGCTGCTCGACCATGGCTATCTTCATGGCGATTGCCTGACGGTGACCGGCCGCACTTTGGCCGAAAATATGGAACATGTTTCCTGGAATGACAGCCAGGATGTGGTCCGTCCCGCCAACAAGCCGATTACCCAGACCGGCGGGGTCGTGGGCTTGAAGGGTAACCTTGCCCCCGAAGGCGCGATCGTGAAGGTCGCAGGCATGGCGGAACTCAAATTCTCGGGTCCGGCGCGCTGCTTCGATTCGGAAGAGGAATGTTTCGAGGCGGTTACGCGCCGTAACTATAGCGAAGGCGAGGTTCTCGTCATCCGTTACGAGGGTCCGCGCGGCGGCCCGGGCATGCGCGAAATGCTGTCGACGACGGCGGCTCTCTACGGCCAGGGCATGGGCGGCAAGGTGGCGCTCATCACCGACGGGCGTTTTTCTGGCGCGACGCGCGGTTTCTGCATCGGCCATGTCGGGCCGGAAGCGGCCGTCGGTGGCCCGATCGGGCTTCTGAAAGACGGCGACTTGATCTCGATCGATGCGGTGAACGGCACGATCGAGGTTGCATTGTCCAAAGCCGAACTGGCGGCGAGGGCAAAAGCATGGAAGGCGCGCACGACCGACTATCAGTCGGGCGCGATCTGGAAATACGCACAGACGGTCGGATCTGCCCGCGACGGCGCGGTCACCCATCCGGGCGGTGCCAAAGAAACACACTGCTATGCGGACATCTGAGTTGTTGAGGTCGTCTGTCCTTTCGGCACTGGTTGCGCTCGCCACGTTTGGCGCGACCTTAGGCGCCGTCGGCCAGGCCATGGCCTTCGACGACAAGGTGTTCGACGACAAGACCGGCGTGAAGCCGCAGTCGAGCCCGTGGGCGGTGTTCCAGTTCGGCTTTTCCGCTTACAAGAACGGCCATAAGGAGCAGGCCGCGGAAGCCTACAAATATGCCGCCGAGAACGGCCAGATCGGCGCCACCTGGAAGCTTGCGCGCATGTATGCCGAAGGCGATGGCGTGGCGCGAGACGACTACGCGGCGTTCAAGTTCTTCAGCGAGATCGTCGACCAGGACGTCGAGCCCGGTTCGCCCGAGGAAAGCTATGTTTCGGACGCGCTGGTGGCGCTTGGCGACTATCTGAGGAAAGGCATTCCCGGCAGCCCCGTCGAGGAGAACGAGGTGGCGGCCCAGGAATATTACATGCGTGCCGCCGCCAACTACCGCAATCCGAACGCCCAGTTCGAGATGGGCCAGATGTTCCTCAAGGGCGAGGGCGGCGTCAAGGCCAGCGTCAAGCAGGCCGGACGCTGGTTCCAGCTGGCGGCCGAAAAGGGCCATGCGGGCGCGCAGGCGACGCTCGGCAACCTGCTTTTCCAAAGCGGCAAGATCGTCCGCGGGCTGGCGATGATGACCGCGGCACTCGAACGAGCCTCACCCGCCGACCAGCCATGGATCCGCGGCATGCAGGAAGAAGCGTTTGCCGCCGCCGGCGAAGCCGACCGTCGCACCGCGATTTCGCTGGCCGACGATATCCTGACCAAGGGTGGCGGCGACCAGTAGGCCGGCGGGATTTGTCGATTTAAATCAGTTCTCGGTCGGTTTCGCCGGCACGCCGCCGGGCGCCGGTGTTGATATCGGCGTGCCTTGCAGATGCGGGGCCAGTGTGTTCTCCGGGCAGCCGTCCCGCTGCTTTGTCCAGGACGTGTTGTTGAGCACCATCTCGCAGCGGGCGAGGTGGCTTTGTCCGGCAAGTGTCAGGCAGGCCATTTGACCGATCTGGAACGATTTGCCATTGGCAAGGCATAGCGGAGCGGCAACGGCCGGCATCGCGCCAAAAGCGAGCGCCGCGGCACACGTGCAAAGTGCAAGTCGGATAGTCATGGGAACCCCAGCCACCATGATGATTTCTCATCAAGCGCGCGATTTGTGGCGATAAGAGGTCAACTTCTCAATGTGCCGCCGGACAGCAGCTCCGATCAGGCCGGCCGCAGCGCCAGATCGATCGCCACCGGCACATGGTCGGAGGGTTTTTCCCAGGCGCGCACCTGTTTTTCGATCGAAGCCGAGGAAAACCAATTGGCGGCTTCGGGCGACAGAAGCAGGTGGTCGATGCGGATGCCGTTGTTCTTCTGCCAGGCGCCGGCCTGATAGTCCCAGAACGTAAAGACGTCGGGGGCGTCGGTGACGGCACGCACGGCTTCGGTGAAGCCGAGATTCTTCAGCCGCCGGAACGCCTGCCGCGTTGCGGGCTGGAACAGCGCGTCGCTTAGCCAGTTTTCCGGATATTTCGCATCGGCCGGCTCAGGAATGACATTGTAGTCGCCGGCCAGGACCAGCGGCTCTTCCAGTGCAAGCCGCTCCTCGGCCCAGCGCTCCAGCCGCGTCATCCAGGAAAGCTTGTAGGAGAACTTCTTCTCGTCGTCGATTGGGTTGCCGTTCGGCAGATAGATAGAGGCAACCCGCAAGGCGCCCTTGTCGGTCGAGAACACGCCTTCGATGAAACGCGCCTGCTCGTCGGCATCGTCGCCCGGCAAGCCGCGATTGACCTCGTCGAAACGCAGCTTCGACAGGATGGCGACGCCGTTGAAGCCTTTTTGGCCGTAGGTCTCGACATTGTAGCCGAGCGCCTCGATCTCGGCGCGAGGAAATTGCTCGTCGACCGTCTTGATCTCCTGCAGGCAGGCGATGTCGGGCGCGCTTTCCGTCAGCCAATGGGTCAAATTGCCGATGCGGGCGCGGACGCCGTTGATGTTCCAGGTGACGATTTTCATGACGTCCTCGATAGGCTGGTGGTCCGGAGACTAGCGATCCGGCGGGTGACGTTCGACAAGGCCGATCGTATTGCCTGCCGGGTCCTTTAGGAAGGCCATCCACTCGCTTTCCCCCGCCTGGCCGAACAGGCCTTCGGTGTCGCGATGGAC
Organism: Mesorhizobium sp. LSHC420B00; assembly: GCF_000503055.1. Lineage (GTDB taxonomy): Bacteria > Pseudomonadota > Alphaproteobacteria > Rhizobiales > Rhizobiaceae > Mesorhizobium. The sequence continues at coordinate 182,278 of NZ_AYVY01000013.1, forward strand.
GAGCGCCGGCGGCGCGGTGAAGGGAACACCGGCGGCCCTTGCCGAAGCGTGGAACTCTTCGAGGTCCGATATGTCGAGATAGACGGTGCCGGCCGGCAGGCCGTCGGTGAAAAGCAGGCGCACGTCACCTGCCATGATGAAGGCGATGCCTGGAGGATCGAAACGCGCATGCAGACTCATGCCGAGCACNGGCGCACGTCACCTGCCATGATGAAGGCGATGCCTGGAGGATCGAAACGCGCATGCAGACTCATGCCGAGCACCTCGCGCCAGAAGGCCAGCGTTGCGTCGAGGTCGCGTCCGGCGGAAAGCGCGATCTGACGGACCGCGCCGATGTCGGGCATTTCTAGATCGAGAAGCTGGTGCCGCAGCCGCAGGAGGCGACCGCATTGGGGTTCCTGATCTGGAACGACTGGCCCATCAGATCGTCGACAAAATCGATCACCGAGCCGCCCATATAGACCAGCGACACGTCGTCGATCAGCACGGTTGCGCCGTCCTTCTCGATGGCGACGTCGTCATCATTGCGCCTATCGACCAGATCGAACTTGTAGGAGAAGCCGGAACAGCCGCCGCCCTCGACCGAGACGCGCAGGGCCGTCTTGCCGGCTTCGCTCGCCACGATCTTGGCGATCCGCTTGGCGGCGGCGTCGGTCATCTCGACTTTCATGGCGGTCTTGGCATCAGCGCCCATGGGCGTCACCTTGCTTTCGGTTTCGTATGATAGGTATGAAGCGCGACGGGGCAAGTCAACTGCGGCATACGCTATGACCAACGAGTTGGGCGACATCGGATTCGGCTATCGGCCGCGCGCGGCCTATGCCAGCGACCCGGCGAAGTCGCGCGGCCGGCTGTTCGACGAGGTGGAAAGCCCGACGCGCACGCCGTTCCAGCGCGACCGCGACCGCATCATCCATTCGACGGCGTTCCGCCGGCTGAAGCACAAGACGCAAGTGTTCGTCGCACACGAAGGCGACCATTACCGCACAAGGCTTACGCATTCGATCGAGGTGGCGCAAATTGCACGCGCTCTGGCGCGGGCACTGCGCGGCGACGAGGACCTGGCCGAGGCGGTGGCCCTGGTGCACGACTTCGGCCACACACCCTTCGGCCATACCGGCGAGGACGCGCTGAACGAGAAGATGGCCGCCTGGGGCGGCTTCGACCACAATGCGCAATCGCTGCGCGTGGTGACGCGGCTGGAGCGGCGCTATGCCGAGTTCGATGGGCTGAACCTCACCTGGGAAACGCTGGAGGGGCTGGTCAAGCACAATGGCCCACTGACCGATGCCAAGGGCAAAGGGCTGAAGGGGCCGGTGCCGCAGGCGATCCGCGACTATTCCGAACTGCACGACCTCGAACTCGACCGCTTCGCCGGTATCGAGGCGCAGTGCGCGGCGATTGCCGACGACATCGCCTACAACACCCATGACATCGACGACGGGCTGAGGGCAGGGCTGCTGACGCTGGACATGCTGGAGGACCTCTCGCTGCCGGGGTCGATCCTCAAGGGGGTGCGTGAGCGCTATCCGGCGCTCGATGACGTACGCACCGGCCACGAGCTGATGCGCCGGCAGATCACTATCATGGTCGAGGACGTGATCGTCTCGACGACGGCCAATCTGGCGCGCATCAAGCCCGACAGCGCCGAGGCGGTAAGGGCGGCCGGCGAGACGATGGTGAGCTTCTCCGCCGAGACGGCCGTATCGGAAAAGGAGCTGAAGGCCTTTCTCTACAAGCATCTCTATCGGCACGCGGAGGTCATGCGGGTGCGCGCCGACGCCGACCAGATCGTCAGGGACCTGTTCGACGTCTATTTCGCCGATCCGCGCGCCATGCCGGATGGCTGGCGCGAAGGGCTCGATCGGGCGGAGGATCGCGTCAAGGCGCGCAGTGTTGCCGATTTCCTGGCTGGCATGACGGACACTTATGCACTCAAGGAACACAGCCGTTTGTTTGACCATACGCCGGATTTGAGCTAGGGCGGGCGCGATTTTGCCGGCCAACGAGCCGGATCCCTGCAAAACCGTCAGAGCCATAGCAATGAACATCTTCGCCGATTTCAACGCGCGAATCATAAAGGCCGTCGAAGCGCTTGATTTGAAAGACAAGGATGGCGTGCCGCCGGATCTGTCGCGCATCGCCGTCGAGCCGCCGCGCGATGCCAGCCATGGCGATCTCGCCACCAACGCTGCCATGGTGTTGGCCAAGCCGACCGGCCAGAACCCGCGCGCGCTGGCCGAAAGGCTGGCCGAGGCGCTGCGCGCCGACGAGGATATCGCGGCCGCCGAGATCGCCGGTCCGGGCTTCGTCAATCTCAGGCTCAAGGACGGCTTCTGGCAGGCGCATCTGACGGCGCTGCTCGGCAAAGGCCGCAATTACGGCCGCTCGACTGTCGGCGGCGGCAAGAAAACCAATGTCGAATATGTCTCGGCCAACCCGACCGGACCGATGCATGTCGGCCATTGCCGGGGTGCCGTGGTCGGCGACGCGCTCGCCAACCTGATGGCCTTCGCCGGTTACGACGTGACCAAGGAATATGTCATCAACGATGCCGGTTCGCAGATCGACGTGCTCGGACGCTCGGTCATGCTGCGCTACCGCGAGGCGCTTGGCGATGAGATCGGCGAGATTCCGGCCGGGCTTTATCCAGGCGACTATCTGATCCCCGTTGGTCAGGCGTTGGCCAGCGAATTCGGCCGCTCCCTACTGCAGATGCCGGACGAGGAGGCACTTGCCATCGTCAAGGACAGGACGATCGACGCGATGATGGCGATGATCCGCGAGGATCTGGCGCTGCTCAACGTGCATCACGACGTCTTCTTTTCCGAGCGGACGCTGCATGCCAACAATGCGAAGAAGATCCGCTCGGCGATCAGCGACCTGACGCTGAAGGGCCACATCTACAAGGGCAAGCTGCCGCCGCCCAAGGGCGAGAAGCCGGACGACTGGGAGGACCGCGAGCAGACGCTGTTCCGCTCGACCGCGGTCGGCGACGACATGGACCGGGCGCTGGTCAAGTCGGACGGTACCTTCACCTATTTCGCTGCCGATGTCGCTTACCTCAAGGACAAGGTCGATCGCGGCTTCGTCGACCTGATCTATGTGCTTGGCGCCGATCATGGCGGCTATGTGAAACGGCTGGAAGCGCTTGCCCGGGCGATTGCCGGCGACGAGGTCAAGCTTACCGTGCTGCTTTGCCAGCTGGTGAGGCTGTTTCGCGCCGGCGAGCCGGTGCGCATGTCGAAGCGGTCGGGCGAGTTCGTGACCCTGCGCGAAGTGGTCGAGGAGGTCGGCCGCGACCCGATCCGCTTCATGATGCTCTACCGCAAGAACGACGCGCCGCTCGACTTCGACTTCGCCAAGGTGACCGAGCAGTCGAAGGACAATCCGGTATTCTACGTGCAGTATGCCTCGGCGCGCTGCCATTCGGTGTTCCGGCAGGCAAGCGAGCAATTGGGCGAGGCCATGTTCGACCGCAACCAGCTGGCCGCCGAAGTGGCTTTGCTGACCGACGAGGGTGAGATCGGCCTGATCAGAAAGCTTGCCGAATATCCGCGGCTGATCGAAGCCGCGGCGCTCGCGCTTGAGCCCCACCGGCTGGCATTCTACCTCTACGAACTCGCTTCCAGCTTCCACGGACACTGGAACCGGGGCACCGATAATCCCGACTTACGTTTTGTTAAGGTTAACGACCGACAATTGACGCATGCCAGACTAGGGCTGGTGCAGGCTGTTTCGGACGTTTTGACGTCCGGCCTGACGCTGATCGGAGCCAATGCGCCCACCGAAATGCGTTAGGTTTGAGTAAAAAACCTGTCACCTTTTGCCCACATTGCGCTGGTAAGGGCCAACCCTACGCGACGTCCATGGCGTCCGAATGAGTGCGAGTTCGGGAACAATAATGGCAGACAGAACCCAGCTGAGAGCAGCCGACCACAACGACATCGCCAACGATGATCCGTTCGCGGAACTGACCAGGATCATGGGGTTCGACCCGCGCCAGCCGGTCAAACCGCAAACGCCGGCCCAGCCGAAAACCGCTGCCGTCGAGCCGCCGGTGGGCGAGGGCGATTTCGACATCGATCTCGAGAAGGAGTTGATGGGCGAGTTCGGCGCCGACGCCAATGACAATGCTTCCCCTGTCGAGTTTCGCGAGCCGGCACCCGAACCGGCTAGCACGGATGAGATGGAGGACGCGCTTGCCGCCTCGTTCGAACAGGATTTCGCGTTCGACGACAGTGCGGTGGATGATGCTGCTCCTGTTGCGGCCGCTCCTGTTGCCGCCGACGAAATTGCCTCCGGCCCCGAAAGGTCGTTCGCTCCCGCTGTCGAGCCGGAGTTCGACGACGAGTTCGATAATGCCGTCGCCGGCTCGCTCGAAGACGTGTCGCCGTTCGAGGACGACTTGTCGAGTGACGACGAACTTGCCGGCCCTGTCGACCAGGATTTTCGGCGCGACGACGATGTGACGGGTAAGATCGGGGCGACGGGCGAGGACGGACCCAGGGCCGCAGCCGATGCATACGCGCCGGTCGACGAGCCTGCCTTCGACGACGAGCCTGCCTTCGACAATGAGTTCGACAACGCCGTGGCCAGCTCGCTCGAAGACGAGCTGATGTTCGAAGAGCATGAGCCGATGGAGCAGACCGTCGCCGTTGAAACCGCCGCGCAAGCCGCCGCGCCTGCGTTCGATGACGAGTTCGACGATGCCGTTGCGAGCTCGCTCGAAGACGAGCTGATGTTCGACGAGCAGGAGCCGGCGGTCGCCGCCCCGGCATCCCCGGTTGAGGCGGCCGATGAGAATTTTGCCGGCCATTTCGATGATGCCATGGCCGATGTCGACATGGACTTCGACGTTCGCCCGAACGAGCCTGCCGAAATCGAAGAACCAGAGTTTATCGAAGAGCTGTCGGTCGAAGAGCCAGAGGCCGCCCGGCTTTCCGGCACGGCCGCTGAAGCGGTGTTCGACGACGATTTCGATCTGAGCTTCGACGATGCGCCTGCCGAGGACGCCGAAGAGCCCGTGGCGCAGGTCGTTGCAGCCGAACCAGCGGCGCCGGCCGCTGTCGTCCCGACGGCCCCAGTGGCTGAGGAACGCAGCCTGGAAGACGAACTGAACGCGCTGCTCGGTGCGATGAGCACACGGCCGGCACAAGCGGTCAACGAACCTCAGATGAGCCAGCAGACTGCCCAGAAGCCCGTGATGGCTGTTCAGCAGCCCATCGCGCCGGTAACTCAGAAGCCAGCAGTGGCCGCTGAACAGCCAATGGCGGCGGTCAAAGACGTCGCCAACGAACCGGTGCATGCTGTCGACGAGCTGGATTGGGAACTCGACGAGCACGAGCCCGCTGAGCCGCAGCGGTCCAGTGCCGCCGATGACGCCGATCTTGGCAGTGTCCTCCTCGATGAGCTTGAAGGCGAGGATTTCGGTGTTGAAGCCGCTGCCGGACCTGCGGATGAGTTAGACAACGATGCGCTCGATGCCGACTTCGCCAGGAATATCGGCCTGGATCATGACTCGGCCGACAAGAGTGCCGCAGCTGCTTCCGAAGAAGATCCGCTCGATGCGCTGAACTGGCTGACGACACGCGCCACGCCGCCCGAGCCGGCCCGCTCGTGGAGCCGCGTGACGCCGGTCGCACAGCCTCAGCCCGCTTTTGCAGGCCAGCCGGTGGCTTCGGCGCGTCCGGCACCACCGCCGCAGCCGGCTGCGGCGCCGTCCTATCGGGCCGCACCGGTCGAAGAGGCGCCGTCCTATGAAGGCCAGGCATCCCGTGAAGAGAGGCCGTCCTATGAAGATCGGCCCGCCTACACGGAAGCTGCGCCAACCTCGCATCAACAGCCTTCCGCGTATGACGAGATGCCCGATGTCGAGACGGTCGACGTGCCCGAGCGCGTCGTGGCGCTGGCGGACGATCTCGACATTCCGGAGCTCAACTTCGACGATGACGAGCCGGTGGCGCCCGCCTACGACGATCTTGATGCCGATTTTGCCAGCCTTCTCACCGAAATGAATGCCACGGATATAGCGCCTGCCCCGGTGCGCAGTGCTGGCTATGACGATGAATACGATGCGGGCTTTGCGTCTGGTTATAAGCAAGATCGTGGCGAGACGCGCGCCTATGGCGCCAAGCCTGCGGAAGCCCCCGTCAGCGCGGCGGCCGCTTCCTATGCCGATGCAGCGGACGGTTTCGATCTGGGCCCATTGCCCAGTGGCCAGCCGGTTTCGCAAGCCGACGATTTCACCTTCGATGAGCTCGATTACGATCCCGAACTGGACGAGGAGATGTCGGTTCCGGGTCTTGCCGAACGCGGGGCCGAAAGGCAGCCGCGCAGGCGCGGGCTGCTGATAGGAGCGGTGGTTGGCGCGGTGGCGATCGCCGGAGGCCTTGGCGCCTTTGCGTTGACCCTCGGCGGCAAGAGCGGCAGCGATGCGCCGGTTATCGTCAAGGCCGACAACAGGCCGATCAAGATCAAGCCGGAAAATCCAGGCGGCGCCGTCGTGCCGAACCAGGACAACAAGGTCTATGACGCTGTGGTCAAGGGCGCCAAGCCCGCCGAGCCCGTTCAGCAGAAGCTGGTCACCAACACCGAAGAGCCTGTGGACCTGAAAGCCAACGAACCGGAGAGCCGCGTCGTCGATCTTTCGCCCAATGACCCCGACGCCGCGGACGATCTCGACGCGCCCGGCACAGTGGCGTCCGACACCAACGCCTCTGGTATCAACGCGCCTGATACCAACGCGCCTGACACCGATGCGCTTGGCGCCAATGCCGCTGGCGGTACCGAAACTGCCGCCGCACCGGCGCCCAAGTCCGAGGATCGCATCGCGCAGGTTCTGCAGGAGGCCGAGAAGGGTGCCAACCCCGAGATCGTCGCCGTTGCGCCGCGCAAGGTACGGACCATGGTCGTGAAACCTGACGGCTCGCTGGTGGCGCGCGAGGATCCGGCGCCTGCCGCCCCGCAGATGGCTGCTGCCGAGCCGGCAGATCCGGCGCCGCAGCACGTGGCTCCGTCGGCCCAGGCCGACGCCGCCGCGCAGACTGGCACCGTGCCCCTGATCGAGCAGATGACAAGTGATCCGAAGATTGGCGATCAGAAGATTGGTGACCAGCCGAGTGGCGATCAGGCGAGTGGCGATCAGGCCGAAACCACCAAGCTGCAGCCGGCGCCCAAGCCCGACACCAAGGCCGAAGCCAAGGCCCAGCCCTCAGCCAGCAAGCAGTCCGCCAACACCCCGGCCACGGTCCCAGTGGCGCCGCAGCGTCCGTCCGACCAGCCGGTCGACGTAGTCGGCGAAGTCAAGCCCGATCAGGTTGCTTCCATCGATCCGGCCGCGGCCGGCGCTGGTTCGTGGTCGATACAGATCGCTTCGCAGCCGACAGTCGAAAGCGCCCAGTCGACTTATCAGGATCTGCAGCGCCGCTACGGCAGCGTGCTTTCCGGCCGCACCGCCAACATCGTCAAGGCCGAAATTGCCGGCAAGGGCACCTTCTACCGCGTCCGCGTTCCAGCGCAGTCGCGCAACGAGGCGATCAAACTGTGCACCAGCTACAAGGCTGCCGGCGGCAATTGCTTCGTGTCCCACTAGCGGCACCAAAAACCTCTCGAAAAGCCGGCGCTCGCGCCGGCTTTTTTGCGTGAACGGAAATCCCTGGAGGCAATTGCGGGCGATTCCCTTTGTCGGCGCGAAGCTCTAAACTGTTCCGCATGACCGAATCAAAATCCATGATCCTCGGCTGCGCCGGGAAATCACTGACCCGCGACGAGATCCGTTTCTACCGCAACGAATGCCCGTGGGGTTTCATCCTGTTTGCGCGCAATATCGGCGAGACCGAGCAGATCCGCGATCTGGTCGCCGCCATGCGCGACTGCGTCGGGCGCGCGGATGCGCCGGTATTCATTGACCAGGAGGGCGGCCGGGTGCAGCGCCTGCGGCCGCCGCTGGCGCCGAACTATCCGGCTGCCGGCGCACTCGGCGCCTTGTGGCGCGACGACCATGACGCCGGCACCCGTGCCGCCTGGCTGATGGCGCGGCTGCATGCCTTCGATCTGCTGCGCTACGGCATCACGGCGGATTGCCTGCCGGTGCTCGACGTGCCGATCGAGGGCGCCAGCGACGTCATCGGCGCACGCGCCTATGGCAAGGAGCCGCGCGCCGTCATCGAATTGGGTCGCGCCGCGGCGGAAGGCCTGATGGCGGGCGGCGTGCTGCCGGTGATGAAGCATATTCCCGGCCATGGAAGGGCCTTCGCCGACACGCATTTCGAACTGCCGACCGTCGACGCCTTGATCGGCGACCTGCAGCGGCATGATTTTGCGCCGTTCAGGGAGCTCAACCATTTGCCGATGGCGATGACGGCGCATGTCGTCTATAGCGCGATCGACCCGAAGAACCCGGCCACGACATCCGGCAAGGTCATCGAAAAGATCATCCGCGGCGAAATCGGCTTCGACGGTCTGTTGATGAGCGACGACACCTCGATGAAGGCACTTTCTGGGGATTTCCCGTCAAAGGCGGCCGCTATCCTTGCGGCGGGCTGCGATCTGGTCCTTCACTGCAACGGCGTGTTTGAGGAGATGGCCGGCATTGCATCGCGAACGACCGGACTTGAAGGCAAGTCGTTTGACCGCGCGGAGCGGGCGCTGACCTATATCAGGAACCGTGACGTAGCGGACGAGACCGAGATTCGGGCCGAATTTGCCAGTTATTTCGACGCGGTGGCCTAGCATCAAAGGAAGCGAAGTGGCGGAAACATTGGACCTGAAGGCCGGCAAGGCCGCACCGATGGACCGTCTGTGGGCCGAGAACGACGATTCCCGGTTGACCGGCGATCCCGCTTTGGTCGTCGATGTGGCCGGTTTCGAAGGTCCGCTCGATCTTCTGCTGCATCTTGCCCGCAACCAGAAGGTCGACCTGTCGCGCATCTCGATCCTGGCGCTGGCCGAACAATATCTGGCCTTCGTCGAGAAGGTGAGGGCGCTGCGGCTGGAGCTTGCCGCCGACTATCTGGTGATGGCGGCATGGCTGGCCTTCCTCAAGTCGAAGCTCCTGATCCCCAAGCAGCCCGGCGACGAAGGCGAAAGCGGCGAGGAACTGGCGGCAGTGCTGCAGTTCCGGCTGAAGCGGCTGGAGGCGATGCGCGACGCGGCGGCACGGCTGGTCAACCGCAACCGGCTCGGACGCGACGTGTTTGCGCGCGGCATGCCGGAAATGGTCATCATCGAGAAGCGAAATGCCTATTCGGCCTCGCTCTACGATTTGTTGACCGCCTATGCCCAGCAGCGCCAAAAGCAGGCGATCACCAATGTGACGATCGCCAGGCGCGGCGTGTGGTCGCTCAAGGATGCGCGCGACGTGCTGATCAGGCTGATCGGGTCGCTGCGCGACTGGACGGCGCTCGACAGTTTCCTGGTCGAATATCTGGCCGGCCCGGAAGAGCGGCGCACCGCTGTCGCCAGCTCGTTTGCCGCAACGCTGGAACTGGTGCGCGAAGGCAAGATGGAGATGCGGCAGGACCAGGTGTTCGCGCCGCTTTATCTGCGCGGCCGCGCTCAAGCCATCAAGATAGTCGAGGTGACACCATGAGCGAACGCGCCAACGCTTCGGTCATTCCGTTCAAGGTCGAGGACGACGCCGAGCAAGGCGCGGTTGCCGAGAACCCGGCACAAAACCAGGGGCAGAATTTGTCGCAGAATCCCGGCGAGCGGCTGCATATGGCGGAGGCCGTACGGATGGCCGAGGCGATCGTATTCGCCAGCGCCGAGCCGGTCAGCGAAAAACAGCTCACTTCGCGGCTGCCCGACGGCATCAACATTGCCGCGGCGATGGCCGAACTGCAGCAGATCTATGCGCGGCGCGGCGTCAATCTGGTGCGCGTCGGCGATGCCTGGGCCTTCCGCACCGCCGGCGACCTCGCCTTCCTGATGAGCCGCGACACGGTGCAGCAGCGCAAGCTGTCCCGCGCTGCCCTCGAAGTGCTGGCGATCATCGCCTACCACCAGCCGGTGACGCGCGCCGAGATCGAGGACATCCGCGGCGTCGAGACGTCAAAGGGGACGCTCGACACGCTGATGGAGACGGAATGGGTGAGAATGCGCGGCCGGCGCCGCACGCCCGGCCGTCCCGTCACCTACGGCACGACGGACATTTTTCTCGACCATTTCGCACTGGAGGAGATCCGCGATCTCCCCGGCATGGAGGAATTGAAGGGTGCAGGATTGCTGTCCGGCCGCATGCCGTCGAATTTCTCGGTGCCGCTGCCGCCGGCCGACCCCGATGCGCTCACCGACGACGAGGATCCGCTGACCGACATCGACCTCGAGGAACTCGGCCTTTTGACGCCGCGCGTCACGGACGATTGAGCCGAGCGCCATCTTTAAGCCACAGCCAGGATGGAACTGCGCCGATTGGTAGCGGGCCGCCGTGCCGAAAGTGCGTGACTTCGGCCACTCATTCATGAACTCTGTCGCAGTTCTGTTTGAATCCGAACCCGAAAGCGCATAGATCAGCGTCTGGGAAACCGTTCGAGAGAGATTTGCTATGGGTTCATTTTCGATTTGGCACTGGATGATCGTTCTGGTGATCGTGCTGCTGGTCTTCGGCCGCGGCAAGATCCCCGAGCTGATGGGCGACATGGCCAAGGGCATCAAGAGCTTCAAGAAGGGCATGGCCGACGACGAGACTGCCGAGGACAAGCGCACCGTCGAACACCGTTCCGACGAGACCGTGTCGGTACCGAAGGAAAAGGCCAGCAAAAGCTGAGCCCAAAACTTTGGTTGGCCAAAACTTGAGTCGGCCTGAAACTTGAGTCGGAACGTATAGCCATGTTCGAAGTCGGCTGGACCGAGATGCTGGTGATCGCGATCGTCATGATCGTGGTCGTCGGGCCCAAGGATTTGCCCAACATGCTGCGCACCTTCGGCCGCACAACGGCGAAGCTGCGCGCCATGGCGTCGGATTTCCAGCGGCAGTTCAACGACGCACTGAAGGAAGCCGAACTCGACGACGTCAAGAAGTCGGTCGATTCGCTGAGAAGCCTCAATCCGGCAGCCGAGATCAGGAAGCAGCTCAATCCATTCGAGCAGGCCGCCGCCGACGTCCGTTCCGGCGTCGATGCCGTGATGAAACCCAAGCCGGCGGTCGAGGCCGCCTCGACAGAGCAGGCAGCCGAGCCGCTGAAGAACGGCGCGACGACGATGCCGGGCGTCAGCCCGCCGGAGCCGACGCCGGCCACGCCGATCTTTCCGGCGATGACGGACGAGTCCGTCGTGGCGCCGGCAGTAGAGGCGCAAACGACTGCAGCGGCCGTGCCGCAAAAAGCGCCGGCGGCAAAGAAGAAGCCGGCGCCCGCGAAAGCCGCGGCTGCCGTGCCGGCCAAGCCGGCAAAGGCCGCTGCGCCAAAGGTCGCCACAAAAGCTGAGCCGAAAGCGCAGTCATCAGCAGCGAAGAAGCCGGCGGCAGCAGCGAAGAAGCCTGCGGCAGCAACGAAGAAGCCGGCCGCCACGAAAACGGCGGGAGCCGCCAAGTGAGCACTTCGGACACGGAAAAGGACGAGATCGAAAAATCGTCGGCTCCGCTGATGGAGCACCTGATCGAGTTGCGCCGGCGGCTGATGTGGTCGATCGGCGGTTTTTTCGTTGCTTTTCTTGTGTGCTTCTTCTTCGCCAAGAAGCTGTTCAACCTGTTGGTGATCCCGTTCAGATGGGCGACCCAATGGGCCGGGCTCGATCCGCACAAGGTCGAGCTGATCTATACGGCGCCGCAGGAGTTCTTCTTTACCCAGGTCAAGCTCGCCATGTTCGGCGGTATGGTCATCGCTTTTCCGTTGATCGCCACGCAGATCTACAAATTCATCGCGCCCGGCCTCTACAAGAACGAGCGCAATGCCTTCCTGCCGTTCCTGATCGCCTCGCCGATCCTGTTTCTGATGGGCGCGTCGCTGGTCTATTTCTTCTTTACGCCGATGGTGATGTGGTTCTTCCTCGCCATGCAGCAGACCGGCACCAACGACCAGGTGCAGATTTCGCTGCTGCCGAAAGTGTCCGAATATCTCAGCCTGATCATGACGCTGATCTTCTCCTTCGGCCTGGTGTTCCAGTTGCCGGTGGTGACAAGCCTGATGACGCGGGTCGGCATGCTGTCGTCGCAAGGGTTGGCCGAGAAGCGCAAATGGGCGATCGTCATCGCCTTCGTCGTGGCGGCGGTGCTGACGCCGCCCGACCCGATGAGCCAGATCGGCCTCGCAATTCCGACGATCCTGCTCTACGAGGTCTCGATCTGGTCGGCTCGCTTGATCGAGCGCAGCAAGGAGCGCGACCGTGTCGCCCGCGAAAAGCAGGACGCCACGGAAGAGGTGGCCGAAAAGCCGGCGGACGCGTCGTCGACGTAGGTGGGGTTACCGGCTGGCATCTTTCTTCCGGCCGCAGCAACTTTGTTCTTGCTTTGTGCCGGCAGCTATGCTACTAATCTGGGTATAGTGCTGATTCGGCGCCGACGACCCGCCCTCTGAGGCGGGTTTTTGTTTCAGGTTCCTTTCGACCAAATGTTGCGAGTGCTGCCTACCTGAGGTCGGCGGGACAGCGCCCCCCCCTCTGTCCTGCCGGACATCTCCCCCACTTGGGGGGAGATCGGCAGCTTGGGCGACGGCTTGCTTTTTCAGCGCCGGAGATTGGCGAAAGCCGCTATGGCGGCCAATCTCCCCACTCGTGGGGGAGATGTCCGGCAGGACAGAGGGGGGCGTGAGGAAACGCCAGGCTTCACATCTTGCATCGATCAGGGATGCGGTTTACGCCCTCTGGTCTTTGTTTTGGGCATTTCGTTGTCCCGAAACCGCTGCGCCGAGGACGAACAGACCATGCTTGACATCAAATGGATTCGCGACAACCCGAAGACCCTTGTCGAGGCGCTTCAGAAGCGCTCGTGGTCGGCCGGGGAGGCGCAGTCCACGGTCGACGATCTGATCGCCGCGGATGAGGCGCGGCGCGAGCATCTGACCGAGCTGCAGACCAGGCAGGAACGCCGCAACGCCGCATCGAAGGAGATCGGCAATGCCATGCGCTCGGGCGATGCCGCCCTTGCCGAACGGCTGAAGGCTGAGGTCGGCGAGATCAAGGCCTTCATCCAGAACGGCGAGGCGCGCGAACGCGAGCTCGACAAGGCGCTGAACGACGCATTGGCGGTGCTGCCCAACGTGCCGTTCGACGATGTGCCGGTCGGCAAGGACGAGCGCGACAATGTCGTCAAGCGCGTCGTCGGTGAGGTGCCGACGCGGCCGAACTGGGTGAAGGAGCATTTCGAGATCGGCGAAGCGCTCGGCATGATGGATTTCGAGCGTGCGGCCAAGCTTTCCGGCTCGCGCTTCACGGTGCTGAAAGGCGGACTGGCGCGGATGGAGCGCGCACTCGGCCAGTTCATGCTCGACCTGCATACGACCGAGCACGGCTATGTGGAGATCCAGCCGCCGCTGATGGTGCGCGACGAGGCGCTTTTCGGGACTGGGCAGCTGCCGAAATTCGAGGAGGATTTATTCTTCGTTCGGCCTGGGGACGGCAGGCTTGGCCTAATCCCAACCGCCGAAGTGCCGCTCACCAATCTCGTTCGCGATGAGATCACGCCGCACGAAAAACTTCCGCTGCGCTATACCGCGCTGACGCCTTGCTTCCGCTCGGAGGCGGGCTCGGCCGGGCGCGACACGCGCGGCATGCTGCGGCAGCACCAGTTCTACAAGGTCGAGCTGGTGTCGATAACCGATCAGGACTCGTCAGTCGCCGAGCACGAGCGCATGACGCAATGCGCCGAGGAGGTGCTGAAGCGGCTCGGCCTGCCGTTCCGCACCATGACGCTGTGCACCGGCGACATGGGCTTTGGCGCGCGCAAGACCTACGATATCGAGGTCTGGCTGCCCGGCCAGAATGCCTATCGCGAGATCTCGTCGTGCTCGGTATGCGGCGATTTCCAGGCGCGGCGCATGGACGCCCGCTACAAGGACAAGGACGGCAAGGGCAATCGCTTCGTCCACACGCTGAACGGTTCGGGCACCGCCGTCGGCCGCGCTCTCATTGCCCTCATCGAAAATTACCAGAATGAAGACGGCAGCGTAACCATTCCTGAAGCGCTTCGGCCTTACATGGGCGGTCTGGAAAAGATCGAATCGAAATAATGCGCGTCCTTCTGACCAACGACGACGGCATCCATGCCGAGGGCCTTGCATCGCTCGAACGCATCGCCCGCACGCTCTCGGACGACGTCTGGGTGGTGGCGCCGGAACAGGACCAGTCCGGCTATGCGCATTCGCTGTCGATCTCGGAGCCGCTTCGCCTCAGGAAAATCGGCGAAAAGCACTTTGCGGTGCGCGGCACGCCGACCGACTGCGTCATCATGGGCGTGAAAAAGATCCTGCCCGAAGCGCCTGACCTGATCCTGTCCGGCGTCAATTCCGGCGCCAACATCGCCGACGACGTCACCTATTCGGGCACGGTCGCCGGTGCCATGGAAGGCGCGCTGCTCGGCGTGCGATCGATCGCCATCAGCCAGGCCTATTCCTATGTCGGCGAGGATCGCGTCGTTCCCTATGAGACAACCGAGGCGCTGGCGCCGGCGCTGCTCCAAAAGCTCGTCGCCATGCCGTTGCCGGACGGCGTGCTGCTCAACGTCAATTTTCCGAATTGTGCGCCGGAAGAGATCGCCGGAACTGTGGTCACTTCGCAGGGCAAGCTGGTCCACAGCCTGTGGGTCGACGAGCGGCGCGACGGGCGCGGCCTGCCTTACTACTGGCTGCGCTTCGGCCGCGAGCCGGTCGAGGGCAAGCAAGGCAGCGACCTCCATGCCTTGCGCAATCGGCTGGTGTCGGTGACGCCGCTGCAGCTCGATCTCACCGCGCATGAAATCCGCGATCAACTGGCCAAGGCGCTCGCATGAACTTGAATCACGCTGCAACGTTCGACGAACGCGAAGGTTTCGCTGCCTTCCTGCTTCGCCTGCGCGGCAGGGGCACGGTGCCGAAGGCGCTGATCGCCGCCTTCGAGGCGACGCCGCGGCGCGGCTTCCTGTCTCCGCATTTCCACTCGATTGCCTGGTCCGACCGTATGCTGCCAATCGAATGCGGCGAGGCCATCGAAGGCGCCGACCTGCAGGCGGCGGTGATCGCGGCACTTGCCATCGAACCGGGCAACCGCGTGCTCGAGATCGGCACCGGGTCCGGCTACACGGCGGCGGTGATGTCGCGGCTTGCCGCGCGGATCGTCACCATCGACCGTTACAAGACGCTGGCCGAACAGGCCCGGCAGCGTCTCGAGGCACTCGCCATCGGCAACGTCATCGTGCGCCAGGCGGACGGTTCCAACGGGCTGGCCAACGAAGCGCCGTTCGACCGCATCGTCGCCTGGGCGGCCTTCGACAGCCTGCCGCGTTTCCTGCTCGACCAATTGTCGAGCGGCGGCATCGTCATTGCGCCCATCGGACCCGACGAGGGCGAGCAGGTGCTGGCCAAGCTGACCAAGGTCGGCAGCCGCTTCGAACGCGAGGATATCGGCCTGGTGCGTCTGCAGCCGATCCTGCGCAGTGTCGCGGCGGTGATTTGATATCCTAACCATCGGCCGCTTGGCGGCAGCCGAAGCCTGGTGCTTCGTCATCCTGGGGCGCAGCGAGGAGCGGAGCGACACAGCGCAGACCCTAGGATCCATGCCACGCCCTTGAGGCGTTGCAAGGGTGCAGAATTCTGCTCCGCCGCATTCTTCGGCCAATGTCACGGAATGGATCCCAGGGTCTCCGCGACGGAGCTCCGCTCCTGCTCCGCCCTAGGATGACGAAGCTGAGAGCCTTCCTCGAAACATTTTAAGAAAATTTGCGTCTGATTCTACAGGTTTAACCGACCGGTAACATTAACGCGCTTTAATCAGGTTCAGTTGTACCGGGTCTGTGCGGGTTAGTGCGATGCAATTCAGTGTTTTGAAGGCAAACGGACGCAATCTGGCGCGTGGCTGCGCCGTCCTCATGATTGCAGGCGCTGCGACGGGGTGTAGTTCCCAGGTGGCGCGGTTCAACAGCGTCGACGACGTGTTCACCGCCTCGACCAACAACCAGCGCGCCATCATCGACAAGCAGGATGCTGCCCAGCCCTATCCGGGCGATGTTGCGGCCGCGCCGATCGACGGCAGCCACACCCAGTCGGTCAGCCGCTCAAGCCTCGAACCGGTTACGGCGCAGCAATTGCCGCCGCCGGCTCCCGCCCTGGCACCCGCCGCTCGCCCGGTGCGTACCGCTGCCGCGCCGGCCCTG
>NZ_AYVY01000014.1 GCF_000503055.1 Mesorhizobium sp. LSHC420B00
CAGCGCGACCCCAACGGCCGCACGCCGCAAGGCGGCTGGGTGCGCGACCTCCTGACCGGTGCATCGCGCGAAGACGACGCCAAGCCGGCGGCGCCTGCCGAAGCGCCGCGTCCGGCTCCCGCTCCGCGTTCGCCGCTTCATGTCGTGGAATCGCTGAACTCGCTCTCCGTCGATATCGCCCGAGCCATCGATCACGATGCCTCGATCGAGCTGTGGAACCGATACCGGCGCGGCGAGCGCGACGTCTTCACGCGCCGTCTTTACACGCTGAAGGGCCAGCAGACGTTCGACGAGATCCGCCGCAAATATCAGTCGGAGGCGGAGTTCCGCGCTGCTGTCGATCGTTACTGCGACGATTTCGAAAAGCTGCTCAAAGACGTGTCGCGCAACGACCGCGACAACATCATGGCGCAGACCTACCTGACGTCGGATACCGGCAAGGTCTACACCATGCTGGCCCACGCCAGCGGCCGCTTGCATTGATCAGACGACAATGGAACATGAAAAAGGCGGGAAATTCCCGCCTTTTTCGCGCCGTGCTGATCTTGATCCTATCAACGCATGAAGCGACACCCCAGGATGCGTTCAAATGACGAGGCATCCTGCTCTATCTGTTGTTTAGCCGCATTTCTGCGGTGCCAACTAACACCATTGGGCAGAATGCTCTAGGGTCAAAAACCAAACACTCTGAACGACCGAATTCGACCCATTTTTGCCGTTCCGATATCGGGCCTCACCATCTCCAAGGCGGTACATTCACCCACTATTCGGCGAGAAAAATCTCGTTCCGATCAAAGCCGCCCTACTTCGTTACAGCGGCTGCGGCTTCCCCCGGCGGCATAATCCGCATCATGAAAGCCGACACCGTTTCCCCGGGTTTGAACGGGCCGGGAACCTGATGGCTGACCGGCTTCACACTTTGGAGGAATGCCGCGATAGCCATGGCGTCATCCGCGGTGAGATGCGCAAAATCGCGCCAAGGCATGATCGGCGCCAGCATACGGCCGTCCGGCCGTTCGCCGGTCTGGATCGCGGTGACGATCTGCTCCGGGGTCCAGCTTCCGATACCGGTCTCCTTGTCAGGCGTGATATTGCGGGCGACAAAGACACCAAGACCAGGAATCTCGAAGCCCACATCTGAACCGCCAAGAAAGCGCGACATGTCGGGCTTCCCGAAGAAGTAACCGGGTGTGTGGCAGTCGCTGCAGCCGGCAATCGTAGCCAGATATTCGCCGCGCGCAATCTGTGTGTCGTCGGCCATGGCCGCGTAAGATGGCAGGGCAACAATTGACGCTGTCAAGAATGCAAGATGAATTAGTGTCCGAAACATTGCTTCCTCCCTGTGGTCTGTTCGTGGTTTGTCCGTCGACCTCCCGCGTCGTCAACTGGTCGCAATTCCCCGATTTGGCGACGTCGGGGACGTTAAATTTTAGCATGGCCAGGACGGATTACTATCAGCGATCAATTGGACCGTCGGCACTTGTCGTGTCCGGTTGAGCAACTGTTACGAAGCTCGCTAGCCGACGCACAACGCCTTCGCCTTCTTTGGCGCAACGTGCTCGTCCTGGCAGATGAGCCGAACGGCAACCTACCACCCATCTCGGCCATTGGGGCAGTCAGATGATTGAGTTTGATCCTAGCTGCGCCCGGCAGTTCCGGCCGCGTCAGATCACAGTGTCCGTCCAGCGGACGATTTGCCCGGCCGCATCACCGAACGCCGCGTCGAGCGCGCCGACATAGGCCTGGTTGCCGCTGCCCGAAACGGGCGCGATGGCGCTAAACGTCTTCGAAGCGCGCACTTCGCCGTTGCGGTCGTTCAACAGGCGCACGAACAGCTCGACCTCGGCATGTTGGCCGCCATCGACACGCACCTCGAACGAGCGGATCTCGACGATCACCTGATAGTCGATTGCCAGCCCCTCGCCCGGCTTACCGACGCCGGTGAAGCTGCCCGAGCGCTGGAACGTCTCTGCCAGCCGCGCTTGTACGATCATCGGCAGCCGGTCGGCCCATTGCGCGCCCTTGAGATACTGGATCGATCGCGGCGATGGCTTGATGACGATGTTCTGGCTGTCCAGCGCCTTGAGCGCCGACGGCTGGGCGATGAGGATCTGGCGACGGCTGTGGGCACGCGCTTCCAGCGACGGCGCCGAAAGCTCGAACGTGTCCAGCGGTGCCGGTCCGCCGCCAGGCAAGGCCGCGCAGCTTGCAAGCGCAAGCGCCAGCAACACCGCCCCGCTCTTCAACCCACTCGATCTGATGCTGCCTGAACTGATCGACTTCAAACGCGATCCCCCCCGGATCGTGGAAACAACGCGTATCTGCAAGCTATGTTCTTGCTGTGGGCGGAGGCCGAAGTCAACGGCGCACCCTGCCGTCGAACTGCCGGACCTCGCCCTCGCCGCCGGACAGGATCCGCTGCGGGTTGCGGCTCAGATCGGTTACCGCCTCCTCGATGCGGGTGATCGAACGACGGCTGTCCTGGACCAGCGCTTCGACGTTTTGCAGCCCCTGTCCCGAGAATCGCGCCAGATTGTCGGTGATGGTACCGAGACGGGCGTTCAGCGTGTCGGCGACCTGCTTGAACGATTTCAGCGTCGCTCTCGCGTCGGCCATGACGCCGTCGGCCTGGCCGGAGCCGAGCAGTTTGTCGACCTTGGCAAGAATACCGTCGACTCGCACCGAGGCATCGTTGAGGCGTCCTGCGAGCTGGTGCGCGTCTTTGATGGTTTCATCGATGTCGTCGGCTCGGTTGGCGAACTTGTTGGTCACCTTGGCGATGTCGGCGGCAGCCTCGTTGGCGTTTTCGCTGGCCTTCTGGATGTTGGCCAGCGCGGTGCGAACCTCAGCCGGATCGATGCCGTCGAGAACGCCGTCGACCTTGGCCAGCGTGCCTTGCGTCTTCTGGGCGAAGTCGTTGATCGAGCCGACCGCAGTGTCGACGTTCTTGATGACCGTGTCGAACTGCTTGCTGGTTTCCTTGAGGTTGGAAGTGACCGTGTCGACATTGGCGACGATGCTCTTGATCTGGTCCTTGTCGACGGCGTTGAGTAGCCCTTCCGCCGCCTTCAGAGTGCCGTCGAGCTTGCCCGAAACACCCTTCAATTCGTCCGCCAGCGAGCTGACGCTGGCCAGGAACTTGTCGACCCCGTCCGAATTCCTGGCCAGTGCATCGGAGAAGGTCTGGACATTGTTGACCGTCTGCGTCAGCGGCCCGCGAACGTCCTTGGTGAAGCCTTCGAGCTCCGAAAGGACCTTGTCGGCGCGGGTGAAGATGTTCTGCGCCGTCTGCAGCAGATTGGTGACCGCCGACGGGTTGGCAACGATCTCAGCGACACGGCCTTCCTTTTCCGCCTCGTCGAGGAGTTTTGGCTCCTTGGGGTCGGCGCCCTTGAGCTCGATATTGGCCTGCCCGGTGAGGCCGGCAAGCCCGATATCGGCCTGCGTCGACTTGGTGATCGGCGTATTGCGGTCTATTTCGGTGTCGGCGATGGCAGCGGTCGGATTGTCGACGTCGATATAGACACGGCGCACGTCGCCGACCTTGACGCCGTTGAACAGTACGAAGCTGCCACGGCCGAGTCCCGAAGCCGACCCTGGAATGCGCACGCGCAATATGGTCGTCTCACCCTTGTCGCCGATCGCCGCCGTCCAATAGACGAAAGCGAAAGCCGCGAGGATGGCGGCCAGCGTGAAAATGCCGACAATGACGTAGTTGGCCCTGGTTTCCATTGCTCACTTATGGCTATGCGCGCGCCGCAAGATCAAGTTGCCGGGCGCGTTTTCCGCGGAAATAGGATTTTACCCAGGGTTCCTCGCTCCTGAGCATGTCGTCGATCGTGCCCTCGACCAGCACTTTCTTTTTGCCAAGCACCGCCACGCGGTCGCACGCGGTAAACAGCGTGTCGAGATCGTGCGTGACCATATACACGGTCAAATCCATCGTATCGCGCAGCTTGACGACCAATTCGTCGAACTCAGCCGCGCTGATCGGGTCAAGGCCGGAAGTCGGTTCGTCGAGGAAGACGATATCCGGGTCGAGCGCCAGAGCGCGCGCCAGCGCAGCACGCTTGATCATGCCGCCGGAAAGCTCGGAAGGGAATTTCTGCGCCGCGTCCGGCGGCAGTCCGACCAGCTCGACCTTGAGCATGGCCAGTTCGTCCATCAGCTTCTTCGGCAAATCGAGATATTCGCGCATCGGCACCTGGACGTTTTCGAGGACGGTCAGCGCCGAAAAAAGCGCGCCGTGCTGGAACAGCACGCCAAGCCGCATGTCGATGCGAAGGCGCTCCCTTTCGCTTGCCTTCTCGACGTCGACGCCGAACAGTTTGATTGTTCCCGATTGCTTGCGCGTCAGGCCAAGGATGGTGCGCAAGAGAACAGATTTGCCGGCACCGGAGGCACCGACGAAGCCGAGAATCTCCCCGCGCCAGATGTCGAGCGACAATTTGTCGAGAACGACTTGGTCGGCGAACGACACCGTGACGTCGTGCGCCGACAGCACGATCTCGTCCTCTTTGGCTTTCTCCGCCACCTTGGTCGTGTTTGTGCCCGGCAGCGCCATGTCAGAACTCGATCGCTGCATAGAACATGGCGAAAAGCCCATCGAGGATAATGACCACGAAGATCGACTTCACCACTGAGGCGGTCACATGCTGGCCAAGCGATTCGGCGCTGCCGCCAACCTTCATGCCCTCGACCGAGGCAATTATGCCGATGATCATGGCCATGAAAGGCGCCTTGATCAGGCCGGCAAAGATGGTGCTGAGGTCGATTGCGACACGCAGCCGGTCAATGAACGCTGCCGGTGCAATATCGGAGTAGAGCCATGCAGCCAAAATGCCGCCGCCCAGCGCGGCAAAGTTGGCGATGATCGTCAGGCAAGGTAGCGCTACGACCAGCGCGACCAGCCGCGGAAACACCAGCACGCCGATTGGATTGAGGCCGATCACTTTCAGCGCATCGACCTCCTCGCGCATCTTCATCGAGCCGATCTCGGCGGTGATCGCGCTACCGGAGCGGCCGGCGATCATGATCGCCGTCATCAGCACGCCGAGCTCGCGCAGGATCAGCACGCCGACCAGGTCGACGACGAAGATATCGGCGCCGAAATAGCTGAGCTGATAGGCGCCTTGCTGGGCGACGATCGCACCGACAATGGCCGACATCAGCACAACCACCGGTATGGCGCCAACGCCCATGCGATCGATCTGGTTGAAGATCGCCGCCATGTTGACGGCATGGCCGCGGCCAAGCTTCATCTGCGAGCCGCGTATCGTGGCGCCGAGGATGTTCATTGCGGCCAGGAAATCGTCGCGCATCTCATAAACGCGCCGGCCAACCGCCTCGAGCCCGCGAATGATGAAGTTGGGCGGCTTTGCCGGACCTGATTCGGGCTCGCGTCGAACGGCGTCCCCGACGGCGCCAAGCAGGATCGAGGCGATCTCGCTCTGCCCCTGCATCGTGATCTCGACGCCCTTCTTTTCGAAGCTGCTGACCAGGCGGTCGATCAGCCATGCTCCGGCAGTGTCCATCTTCTCGATTTGTGAGAGGTCGAGCGCCAGCGTCTTGAAGCCGCTGCGCTGCTCGATCTTGCGCATCTCGGCATCGACCAGCGCCACGGTGCGTGTCGTCCAGCTTCCCGAGAAAGCGCAGCCGAGAACGCCGCCCTCCTCGCCGATCGCGATGCGCGGCTGGTGGTCGGGCTCCTTGGCAGGGCCGCTTGCGTCGCGTTTGCGGATGGTCAACATGGCGTCCTGTTTAGCCTGACGGGGCCGACCTGTCGATTTGCCGATATCCTCCTTGTTGCACAGCCGGAGCAGAAAAATATGGCGCGTGTCATTTCGGTCGAGGCCGAGCGCTTTCCTATTGCCGGGACCTTCACCATTTCGCGCGGCTCGAAGACCGAGGCTGAGGTGATTTCCTGCGCCATCAGCGAAGACGGCCATACCGGGCGCGGCGAATGTGTCCCTTACAAGCGCTATGGCGAGACCGTGGAGGGTGTGCGCGACGCGATCGAGGCGATGCGCGGTGAGATCGCGGGCGGCATCAGCCGCACCGCCCTGCTCGGTGCCATGCCTGCGGGTGCGGCACGCAATGCCATCGATTGCGCGCTCTGGGACCTGGAATCGAAGATCAGCGGAACACCGGTGGCGCATATGATACGAACCGTTCCGTTACGGGCGCTTGAGACGGCGTACACACTGTCGCTCGCCGAGCCCGAGGCGATGGCGGCGCAAGCCCGCGCCAACGCCCAGCGCCCGCTGCTCAAGGTCAAGATCGGCGGCGACAACGACATCGCCCGCATCCGTGCAGTGACGGCGGCGGCACCCGACAGCCGAATCATTCTCGACGCCAATGAGGGCTGGAATGACGACAATATCGTCGCAAACCTCGCCTTTGCCGCCGAGCACGGTATCGCCTTGATCGAACAGCCGCTGCGGGCGGGACATGACGGTATTCTTCGCCACATCGCGCATCCGGTGCCGATCTGCGCCGACGAAAGCGTGCACGAGGCGAAGGACCTCGACGCGCTTGTCGGCCTCTACGACGCCATCAACATCAAGCTCGGCACATCGGGTGGCCTGACCGCAGCACTCGTGCTTCGCGACCGCGCCCGCGAACTGGGTCTTGGCGTCATGGTCGGCTGCATGGTCGGCACATCGCTTGCGATGGCGCCGGCCGTGCTGTTGGCGCAGGATGCCGATTTCGTCGATCTCGACGGTCCGTTGCTGCTAGCCTGCGACCGCGTTCCAGGTCTCGTCTACCAAGGTTCGCTGGTGTCACCGCCCGAGCCAGCGCTGTGGGGCTGAACGCGCGGCAAGCCCGATCAGCGCCAGGCCCGTCAGGGCGATGGGGATCATCGCAAAGAAGCCATTCGCGCCGAAGCGATCGTAAAGAGGACCTGAAATCAGCGTTGCCACCGCCATGAAGAAGCCGTTGGAGAAATAGGCGATGCCTTGCGCCGCCCCGGTGCGTTCTTCCGCGATTGTCTCACCGATCATCTTTTGCAGGCCGATCAGCACCAGCGCCACCGAGACGGCGTGCAGTGTCTGGATCGCGAAGAACCCGCCAACGCCAAGCCCGAGCGGCCAGATCAGGGGGAAAGCAATCCAGCGCACGATCGCGCCTATCCCGGCAATCAGCATGATCGAGACGACCGAGAAGGAGGCGAAAGCCCGGGTGAAGACGACGAACATGCATATCTCGGCGACGACGCCCCACCCCCACAGCAGCCCGACAACCGAATCGCTGATGCCGATCGACTTCCAGTATATCGACACGAAGCCGTAGAGAAACGCGTGGCTGGCGGTGATGACGCCGACGCCGGTCGAAAAGTAGAGGAAGTACCGGTTGAGGAGTTTCGGTGCCGATTGCTGGATATCGGCGGCCGAAAGCGGCGAGGCGCGGCGCGGACGGCCGAGGCGCGGCGCAATCAGTCCGGCGGCTAGCGCGGCACACAGTGCCGCGAAGATGATCACCGGAACAGCCTGCGCACCGCTTGCCGACAGGATGAAACCGCCGGCGAGATTGGCACAGAGATAGGAGATCGAGCCCCATTTGCGCATGCCGGCGTAGTTCGAGCCGAAGCGGCGAACACCTGAAAGGGCAAGCGAATCGGCAATCGGCGAATGCGGCGTCCAGACGACGGTCAGCGCCAGGGACACGGCAAGTACCGTGGCGTAGGTCGGCGGCAGGAGGTAGCCGGCGGACAGGATCAGCGATGCGGCGACCAGCGCGACATAGACATTGGCGCGGTCGCTCGCTTTGTCTGCCAGAGCGGTAAGAAAAGGCGTCGTCGCCACGCGCAGGAACATCGGCGCAGCGAGGATCACGGCTATCTGCTCGGCATGGAACCCCTTCGCCTGCAGCCAGAGCGGGAAATACGGCACATGCGTTCCGAGCGGAACGAAGAGCGTGAAGAAGATCAAGCTCATGCGCAGTTCGAAATGGCGTGGCTTGACGAGCTGTTCGGGCGAAAGCGGCGGCAGCGAGGACATTAACAGGCGATCCGTCGGCACGGCATTCAGCCGGGTCGGCCCACCACACCAGCCGCTGCATAACACGGCGAAAAAGTGGATGAAACCGCTGGACTAACCGATTAAAGCGAGGTGAGGCCGGGTTTGGTCAAGCCGCCTGGACTGCCCTGCCCTTGATGTCGATCGGCACGAGCACCTCGCTGCCGACCGGAGTCTCCGGCAGGACATGCGCCCAATGCAGTATCTCCATCCGGCCGTCAAAATGCTCGACCACCGCCGTGCAGCTCTCCACCCAGTCGCCGGTGTTGATGTACTGCACGTCCTCGTAGCTTTCGATCGCGGCATGGTGGATGTGCCCGCAGATCACGCCGTCGACATGCGAGCGGCGCGCCTCCTCGGTCAGCACGGTCTGGAACGAGCCGATGAAATTCACCGCCTTCTTGACCTTGACCTTGGCCCAGGACGAGAACGACCAGTAAGGCAGGCCGAGCACTTGGCGCAGGCGCGTGATGACGCGATTGACCAGCATCGCCGCGTCATAGGCATAGTCGCCTAGATAGGCCAGCCAGCGCGCATTGTGGACGACGGTGTCGAACTGGTCGCCGTGGATGACAAGAAGGCGTTTGCCATCGGCGGTCTCGTGGATGGCGCGATCGGCGACGACAATGCCGCCGAAATGCACACCTTGGAACTGCCGCGCGAACTCGTCATGGTTGCCGGCGATGTAGGTGATGCTGGCGCCCTTGCGCGCCTTGCGCAGCAATTTCTGGACCACGTCATTGTGGCTCTGCGGCCAGTGCCAGCTCCGTCTCAAGCGCCAGCCGTCAACGATATCGCCGACGAGATAGATGATATCGGCATCGTGATGGCGCAGGAAATCGATCAGGAACTCGGCCTTGGCCGCCTTCGATCCGAGATGGACGTCGGAGATGAACATGCTGCGGAAAGTGCGGGGCTCTGCGCCGGACATCATTTGTCACCGTTGCTTTCGCGTGAGGCTATGCCCCGATTCATGCAACAACCGTATGACGGTTGCGATTGGTCCAGCCATACGGGTAGGTTGCCGCGGCAATCAGAGGAGAAAATCACCATGGACCTCGGTATTCGCGGCAAGAAGGCCATAGTCTGCGCCTCGAGCAAGGGGCTGGGACGCGGTTGCGCCATGGCGCTGGCCGAGGCAGGCTGCGATCTGGTCGTCAACGGCCGCAACGCCGACGTGCTGGCCAAAACCGCCGCTGAACTGCGCGAGAAATTCGGCGTCAGCGTGACCGAGATCGTCGGCGACGTATCCAAACCCGACGTCCAGAAGGCGCTGCTTGCCGCCTGCCCCGATCCCGACATCCTCGTCAACAACAATGGCGGTCCGCCGCTTCGCGATTTCCGTGCGCTCGATCGGGAAAAGATCCTCGAAGGCGTCACCCAGAACATGGTGACGCCGGTCGAGCTGGTTCAGGCCGTGATCGACGGCATGGCGGCGCGCGGCTTCGGCCGCATCGTCAACATCACCTCGCTGTCGGTCTATGTTCCTATCCCCGGCCTCGACCTGTCGTCCGGAGCCCGCGCTGGCCTCACGTCGTTCCTGGCAGGCGTCGCGCGGACGGTGATCGACCGCAATGTGACGATCAACAACATGCTGCCGGGAAAACTCGATACCGACCGGCTGCGCGGCCCGCATGAGGCCGGCACACCCGAAGACCCGGCCGCCGCCGCCGCGCGCAAAGCCAAGGCCGCGGCCAACGTTCCGGCCAAGCGACTCGGCACGCCGGAGGAATTCGGCCAGATCTGCGCCTTCCTCTGCTCGGTTCACGCCGGCTACCTGACCGGGCAGAACATACCGGTCGACGGCGGCCTCTACGTCAGCGCGTTCTAATGGCGGAATCCAAGGCTTGGCACCCGCTGGTAACGGCGGGAAGCGACCCATTGGGTAGTGGGTCGGTTTGAAATCTAAGCTTTGAATATCTCAGCTAGGAGTTCGATAACCCGCTCCGGAGGCAACTCCGGAGCCCAAGGATCAGATTCAGAGATTGCCTCATACTGGCGTCCGTCAATCTTGGATCCCAAAACCTGATAATATGCATCATGAACAATTGGGAAGAATTTGGCCCGGAATTGATCGAGTTCGGCCTTGCTCCGCTCTTGATGGAGAAAACTAACGGCGTGAGCCAATAGGAACTCTAATTTGGCGAACTCGATAGGATCAAAATCATAGGTCTTCATACCGGAGACATAGCACATGGCAATTCAGGCTGTCCCTTTTGACTTCAAACTGACCCACTACCACCCATTGCGGACGTTGGAGCCGTAAGCATAAGGTCCGCAATGCAACACTCGTCCCTCATATCCTTCCTCAACGGCGAGAAACCACCCGACGAGCTTTGGCGGGAGATTGAAGCCGAAGTGAACGAATGCGTAGCCGCCGCATCCAAGCCCGGCTGCGTGGGGCATGTCATCATCACTGACGGGCCAAATACGATCATTAATCGTCGACATGTAGACGTGCTGGTTGGTCAGCTGGCAGACGGCATCCTACCGATCCAAGCAGCCGCCTACATTGCCGATGCGCTGATCATGAGCGACGACTTCAACTTTGCGGACGATGGCATCTCGGAGGTTCTGTTCTTCCTGTCAGACGAGAGCGCGCCCCTTTCGCGGGAAGAGGTGCAGTCGCTGCGGAGCCGTCTTTGGACGGGAGCGTAGCGTCGGTCTTACACCCTTTGCGTAACCCTATGCGACTATTCTAAAGCTGTGAGATTGGCGACGCGGCAAGTACGGGCATCGCATCCTGTCGGAAGAGCATGGATCATAGCTGTGGACACGGAATACGCCTCTGAAGAGATTTGGCGCACATCGCTTGCGGCAGCGCGTAGCTACTTTCGCCACCTGCAAACTCCTGAAAACCTGCCATATGCGGCCAAATCAATTAGTCATGCCATCCGCCGTATCGAGCGGATAAGAGCGGCCGGACTTCCTGAATGGCAGGAGCGAGACAGAAATACGGGTTTCCCCTGACCGCTTTCGACCCGTTACGGGCGCCCTCAGGCCAGCCCGAGACACGGCGACATTATGCTCAAAACGGCACTCAGTTCACAAGGACTAGGGTTAGTCCGCATGCTATGTCCTGCCTCGCAATCGAAAATGAGACCGGCGGATGGCGTCTTCTATCTATCGCTTTGTTAAGCAAAAACTGCTGTCACACGGGGTTCGAACCACGGCCGACGGCAGCCTTGCAATTGCCGACAGGAGATTGTTCCTTGACTTCGTTCGTCTAGAACGAGCGGTTAGGCTAGAGGATTTCGCGACAGTCCAGTCTGCCGTGGTGGCGATTGAAAATCGTTGCTTGTCAATGGGAAAACGTCACATCGCCGTGTTTGCATATATGTATCTCAGGTTTTCGGATGCGACCCCAAAGCTTACCCACCTGGACATTGATCTTGAGGAAGGAGGTGTCCGCCGAACAGTCGACTACCGGCGTAGGGTGTCGTCGACAGAGCGACTTGTCGGTGAGTGGGCTGCCGCGTGGTACGACCGCTATTCTAAGAGTTTCTTTCGTGTACTTTATGAGAGCAACAGCGCCACAGCGGACTAGCGAAAGAATACCTAATCATCCGCAAACCACCCGAGCAGACATTCGGCGGCGCAGCTCGCCGCAGCACCCGCCTGTCGTCCCGACATCTCAATGGCAGACCAGACGGCCCGACGGCGGCGTGAAGCCATAAGCGTCGCACTTGCGACATATCACCTCTCGAAAAGCCGCGGCTGCATGCTAAGAGACTCGAAACACCAAACGGACTGAACCGAGGAGGCGGCCGTCATGACAGGCGAAAGCAAGAAGGCGGCGCGATCCGACCTCGACGAAGCAGCGCTCTACTTCCACAAGCACCCCCGGCCCGGAAAGCTTGAAATCCAGGCGACGAAGCCGCTCGGCAACCAGCGCGACCTGGCGCTTGCCTATTCGCCGGGCGTCGCGGCGCCCTGTCTTGAAATCCGCGACGATCCGGCAACCGCCGCCGACTATACCGCCCGCGCTAATCTTGTTGGCGTCGTCACCAACGGTTCGGCGGTGCTGGGCCTCGGCAATATCGGACCGCTCGCCTCCAAGCCCGTGATGGAAGGCAAGGCCGTACTGTTCAAGAAGTTCGCCGGCATCGATGTCTTCGACATCGAGATCGACGCACCGGGCATCGAGCGCATGGTCGAGACGATCTCCGCGCTGGAACCAACCTTCGGCGGCATCAACCTTGAGGACATCAAGGCGCCGGAATGCTTCGAAGTCGAGGAGCAGTTGAAAGCCCGCATGGGCATACCGGTCTTCCACGACGACCAGCACGGCACCGCCATCATCGTCGCCGCCGCTGTGCTCAATGGGCTGGAATTCGCCGGCAAGTCCATTTCCGACATCAAGATCGTCACGTCGGGCGCCGGCGCTGCCGCTCTTGCCTGCCTCAACCTTCTGGTCTCGCTCGGCGCGCGGGTCGAAAACATCTGGGTCACCGACCGGTTCGGGGTCGCCCATAAGGGCCGCGTCGAGGAGATGGACCGCTGGAAAGACCCCTATGTGAAGGACACCGAGGCGCGTACGCTGGCCGACGTTCTGCCCGGCGCCGACGTGTTTCTCGGCCTGTCAGCCGCCCGCGTACTGAAACCGGAACTGCTCCATCACATGGCGCCCAAGCCGCTGATCCTGGCGCTGGCCAACCCCAATCCCGAGATCATGCCGGAAGCGGCACGGGCAGCACGGCCCGACGCGATGATCTGCACGGGCCGCTCCGATTTCCCCAATCAAGTCAATAACGTACTCTGTTTTCCTTACATCTTCCGTGGCGCGCTGGATTGCGGCGCAAGCGCCATCAACGAAGAGATGAAGATGGCCGCCGTGCGAGCGATTGCAGCGCTCGCCCGCGAAGAGCCATCCGACGTTGCCGCGCGTGCCTATTCCGGCGAGACGCCGATCTTCGGTCCGGAGTTCCTGATCCCCTCGCCTTTCGACCCGCGACTGATCCTGCGCATCGCCCCTGCCGTCGCCAAGGCAGCCTGCGAGAGCGGCGTCGCGACCCGTCCGATCACCGATTTCGCCGCCTATATCGACAAGCTGAACCGCTTCGTCTTCCGCTCCGGCCTAGTCATGAAGCCGGTATTCTCGATGGCCAAGACGTCGAGCGCCAAGCGCGTCATTTATGCCGACGGCGAGGACGAGCGCGTGCTTCGCGCCGCGCAGGTCGTGCTCGAGGAAGGCATTGCCGAACCGATCCTGATCGGCCGCCCGCACGTCATCGAGGTGCGGTTGAAACGCTATGGGCTGCGCATCAAGCCCGGCGTCGATTTCGGCTTGATCAACCCGGAAGACGATCCGCGTTACCGCCATTATGTCGATCTCTTGATCGAGCTTGCCGGCCGCCGTGGCGTGACGACGGAAGCGGCGCGCACCATGGTGCGCACCGACAATACGGTGATCGCCGCCCTTGCCCTGAAGCGCGGCGACGCCGACGCCATGGTCTGCGGCCTCGAAGGCCGTTTCGAGCGCCATTTGCGCAACGTGACGCTGATCATCGGGCCGCGCGCCGGCATCAAGGATCGCGACCTGTCGACGCTTTCCATGCTGATTTCGCAGCGCGGCATCATTTTCCTCACCGACACCCATGTCTCCGTCGATCCGACCGCCGAGGAGATTGCTGAGATGACCGTTTTGGCGGCCGAGGAGATTCAGCGTTTCGGCATCGAGCCCAAGGCAGCGCTGCTGTCGCATTCGGATTTTGGCTCCCGCGATTCGCCAAGCGCCATGAAGATGCGGCAGGCGGCGGCGATCTTGGCGCGCATCGCGCCCGACCTGCAATGCGACGGCGAGATGCATGCCGACTCGGCGCTATCGGAGCAGCTGCGCCAGCGCGTCTATCCGCATTCGCGGCTGAAGGGCGAAGCCAATCTGCTGGTGTTCCCCAATCTCGATTCGGCGAACATCACGCTGACCGCGCTGCGCACGATGATGGACGCGCTGCATGTCGGCCCGATCCTGCTCGGCACCGACAGCCCGGCGCACATATTGACGCCGTCGGTCACCTCGCGCGGCGTCGTCAATATGACGGCACTGGCCGTGGTCGAAGCCGCGCATAAGGCGCAAGCCATCGTCGATCTGGGCTAGCCGTGGGCTTTCTCAGATTGGCCCGAACCGGAAATGCCCTGTCTGCCTGAAGGCAAACAAAGTGTCCTCTTCCCTGGCGCCGCCACCGATATTGTGAATGACCAGCCCTCTTGTCGGCACCACAGTGGAGCGATTGGACGACACGATGGCAATATGCGACAGATTGCCGGGCAGCATCTGGGCGACGAGATCCCCAGGCCGATAGTCGGCGGGGTCTTGGCTGACGGGCAAGGCAGCACCGCGCCGCTCAAAATAGACCGCAAGATTGGGCACACGGCGGTGGTCGATGTTGCGGTCGGGCGCTTTCAGGCCCCAAGCCTTCGGATAGGCGGCAAAATTGGCCCGCATATCCTCATGCACCAATTCTTGCAGATCGAGATCGAAGGCGCGGCGATAGGCACGGATCACGACATCCGTGCACACACCCCGCTCGGGCTCAACGTCCCCGCCCGGATAGGCCAGGCGTGTATAGGTCGGATCGTAGAGCGTGGTGACGCCGATCTGCTCACGGGCGGCTTCGACCAATTTGGTGCCCCAATCCGGCGTGATGGGCTTTTCCTGCGCCATGGCAACCGGCATCGCCAGGCACAAAAGACCAAATTGCACTGCGGCTCGACGGGTAATCGCGGTCATGCCAAGCCTCCGGGCATTGCTGGATCCAGGCATTCTTCTGGGCGAATACGCCTTTTTCGTGCAACGCCAGGGTGTCGCGGTCCTGACAATGTCCGAGTATGCCGTGCGGCGTGGTCGATATGACGCGCTGGTTGTGGTCGAAGCCGCGCACAAGGCGCAAGCCATCGCCGATTTGGGCTGAAGCCGGAATCAGCGATATGCTAAACAAACGCTTAACCGCAAGCGCGGTAGCTTTCAGAACGGCAGACAGGCGGAGTTCCGGAGCGATGACGGGCGCACGTTGGAAGCTGACGCGGGCCGCCGCGCTGCTCGGTGCCCTGCTACTGTGCGACATCGCCGTCACTCAGGCGCAGGCCGCCTCCCGCCTCTGCCGCCAGCTTGAAGCCGATCTTGCTGCCGCTTCTCGTGGTGGCGGCGGCAAACCGGCCTTGCTCAGGAAATATGACGACGCGATCGCCCGGCAGCGCCAGCAGATTTCAAAGGCCGTCAGCCAATCCAGCAGCGCCGGCTGCGGCTTTTCGCTGTCTCGCCGCAACGCCAACGTATGCGCGGCACTCGACGCCACCATCGATCGCATGGCTGCCAATCTCGACGACTTGCAGGCCAAGCGCGCTGAGCTTGACAGCGGTGGTTCGCGACGCGATCGCGCGCGCATATTGACCTCGCTTGACGCCAATGGCTGCCGCGACGAAGCGGCGCCATCAAAGCCCGCACCGGTTCGCGAAGCCAGCGATGAAAACGGCAACGGAAACCTGCTCGAGCAGCTTTTGGGCAGTGAATCCGATGCGCCCGACCAGCGTGAAGAGCCCAGCCAGGCTGAAGAGCTAAGTCAGCCGGGCAACATCCGCACCCTGCTCAACAACGCCGACATGGGCCAGCCGCGAGGAGAATTCCGCACCATGTGTGTGCGGACCTGCGACGGTTATTTCTTCCCGATGTCGAATGCTGCCTCGCTCGGCGATTTCGAGCGCGACCAGAAGAATTGCGAATCGAGCTGCCCCGGCACCGAGATGCAGGTTTTCTACACGCGCGGCATGAACAGCGATTCGGCGTCCATGACGTCTTCGGTGACCGGCAGGCCTTATATCGAACTGCCGACGGCCTACCTCTACAAGCAGTCCGACATGCCACGGCCGCCGGCATGCGGCTGCAATGCCGCGCAGAATTTCGAAATCATCGCCGGCAACCCGCCCAGCCCGGAACGATCCGAAGCGAACGTGGAGACCACTCCGTTCATTCCGGTGCCGGTTGCCAGGCCTGATCCGGGCGCCGACCCGGAGACCTTGGCCAACGCGGAAGGCGGCCTCGACCGTGAGGCGATCAGACGCCTTGCCGTCAAACCCGTGCCTTCGCTGACGTCCCTGCCGCCGCCCGAACAGCGCAAGGTCAGGGTCGTCGGGCCAACGTTCCTTCCCGACCCAGCAGCGGCAACAGATCTGCAAGCTCCGGACCCGAAGGCTGTCCCGTAAGCGCCAGCCTCAGCGGCATGAACAGCGCCTTGCCCTTACGGCCGCTCGCCGCTCGGATTTTGCCGGTCCAGTCTTTCCAGACGGTGCCGTTCCAAGGCTCCTCCGGCAGCAGTTCGAACGCCTGGCGAAGAAAGTCGCGGTCATCGTCGGAAAACTCCGCCGGCTCCTCTGGACCGTCGCGAAGTGTGCGCCACCAGATCGCCGCATCGGCCAGCCTGTCGAGATTGCCGCGCACCGCCAGCCAGAAAGGCTCGGCCTGTTCGCCAGAGATGCCGAGCACGATCAGCCGGTCGCGCGCCTCGGAAAAGGGCATGTGGTGCAGCAGCGTGCGGTTGAGCACGAAGAGCTCGTCCGGATCGAATTTGGCGGCGGATTTCGATGTTGCCGCCGGATCGAAGCGCTCGGCAAGTTCAGCCATCGTCGGCACCGCCACGACGTTTTCCGAGGTACCGACGAGTACCGCCAGCGAAGCGACCGCCATTGGCTCTATGCCGCTCTCACGCAGGCTCTGTATGGACAGCGCGCCGGTGCGCTTGGAAAGCCCCTCGCCTGATGCTGTTGTCAGAAGATTGTGGTGGCCGAACACCGGCGGCTCGGCGCTGAGCGCCCGGAACAGGGCTATCTGGACGCCGGTATTGGTGACGTGGTCGTCGCCACGAATGACATGGCTGACGCCCATGTCGATGTCGTCGATCACCGAAGGCAGTGTGTAGAGATAGGTGCCGTCCTCGCGCCGCAGAACGGGATCTGAAAGCGAGGCGAGGTCGACGGTCTCCTCGCCGCGCACCATGTCGTTCCAGTGGATTTCGGTGCGCTCCGGCTGCAGCGGATCGCTGCTAAAGTTGGGCAGCAGAAAGCGCCAGTGCGGCCGCCGGCCATCGGCCTCATATTCCGCGACCTGCTCGGGTGCCAGCGTCAGCGCCTCGCGGCCATAGACTGGCGGCAGGCCACGCGTGCGGCGCACCTTGCGCCTCAGGTCGAGCTCTTCAGGCGTCTCATAGCAGGCATAGACGAGGCGGGCCTCCTTCAGCCTTTCCAGTGCGGCATCATAGATTTCGACCCGCCGCGACTGATACTCCGTGGCATCGGGGAAGATGCCAAGCCAATGCAGGTCATAAAGGATGGCGTCGGAAAATTCCTGCGTCGAACGGGCAACGTCGGTATCGTCGAAGCGCTGGATGAAGCGGCCCTTGTTCTTGATGGCGAACAGCCAGTTGAACAAAGCGGTGCGCGCATTGCCGATATGGATGCGGCCGGTCGGTGACGGGGCGAAACGGACGGTAACTGTCATGAGCGGGGCGTACCGGATGGTTTTGCTGTTGACAAGACGCGCCCCCGCGCTCTGCGGCAGACATAGAACATGACGAAGACGAAGAAAAGACGGCAGCGCCGCGCGTCCATTAAGACGCGCCGCGCCGTAACCGTCAGATCACCAGGCCTTTGGTCAGCTCAAGCGCCTGACGTTCGAACAGCCGGCGGTAGATGCCGCCTTGCAGCCGGATCAGTTGGTCATGCGATCCCTCCTCGACAATGCGGCCGCGATCGAACACCAGAAGCCTGTCCAGCGCGCGCACGGTCGACAGCCGGTGGGCGATGACCAGCGTCGTGCGGCCGACCATCAAGCGCTCCATCGCCTGCTGGATCAGCACCTCCGATTCCGAATCGAGGCTCGACGTTGCCTCGTCCAGGATGAGGATGCGCGCATCGGCGAGGAAGGCGCGTGCGATTGCAACACGCTGACGCTCGCCGCCCGACAGCTTTACGCCACGCTCGCCGACCAACGTGCCATAGCCTTTCGGCAAATCGGCGATGAAGTCATGCGCGCTGGCCAAGCGCGCCGCGTGCTCGATCTCGGCCTGCGTGGCGCTCGGCCGGGCATAGGCGATGTTTTCAGCCAGCGACCGGTGGAACAGGATCGGCTCCTGCTGGACAATCGCGATCTGTGCGCGCAGCGACGCCTGCGCGACATTGGCAATATCCTGGCCGTCGATCAGGATATTGCCCGCAGTCACGTCATAGAGGCGCTGGATCAGCTTGACGAACGTGGTCTTGCCGGAGCCCGAATGGCCAACCAGCCCGACCCGCCCGCCCGGAGCGATATCCACCGAAAAGTCCCGATAAAGCGGCAAGCGGTGGCTACCGTAGTGGAACGTGACATTGTCGAAGGTGATACGGCCATCGGTGATCCGGATCGGCTTGGCTCCGGGCCGATCCTCGATGCCGAGTGGTTCGGACTGGAAGTCGACCAGTTCCTCCATGTCATTGATCGAGCGCTGCAGATTGCGGATATGCGTGCCGATGTCACGCAGATAGCCTTGCAGCACGAAGAATGAGGTCAGCACGAAGGCGACGTCGCCGGCGCTCGCCTGCCCCCACGACCACAAAAGCAGGGAAAAGCCGATGACCGCTGCCCTCAAAAGCAGCAGCATCGTGCCTTGCGTGGTGCCGTTGACGGTGCCGCGCACCCAGGTGCGCCGCGTGCGTGCGCGCCATTTGGCGACGACGTCGGCAAGCCGTGTCTCCTCGCGCTCCTCGGCGCCAAAACCCTTGACCACGGCGTTGCAGCTCACCGCATCGGCCAGCGAGCCGCCAAGCCGCGTATCCCACGCATTGGCAAGCCTTGCCGCGGGGGCGACATAGCCGAGCGACAGCATCGTCGTTACGCCGATGAACAGCACCGAGCCCGTCGCGACGACCGCGCCCATCAGCGGCCAGAACCAGCCGAGCAACAGCGTCGAGCCGACAAGCATGACGACCGACGGCAGCAGCGCGATCAGGATCGTGTCGTTGAGCAGGTCGAGCGCCCACATGCCGCGCGTTATCTTGCGCACCGTCGATCCGGCGAAGCTGTTTGCGTGCCAGTCGGTGGAGAAGCGCTGGACGCGGTGGAAGGCATCGGCGGCGATGTCGGCCATCATCTTCAGGGTCAGTTCGACGATGGCCATGAAGGCGAGATTGCGCAGCACGACACCGGTGAGCGCCAGGGCCACCAGCATCGAAAAGGCAGCCGTCGCGGCATTCCATGCGACATCGTCGGCAGTGGCACTGCTGGCAACGGCGTCGACCAGCCGGCCGGAATAGAGTGGCGTCAGCACGTCGGCCAGGGTCGACAGCAGGAATGTGGCCATGATCAGCGAAAGCCGCCACGGCTGGCGCCGCCAATGACTGAGCGTAAAACCAAGAACGCTGCGAAAGGCGCCCGCGCGCAAATCTATTCGAAAACGAGCCATGATGTCATTCGGGCGCAACGAGCCCGATCCCGGAAAGGTCGAAATTGAAAAAACCGCGTCGGGCGAATTAGCACCCAGGGAATGCGGAGGTTCGGCACATTGGCGGCTCGCCCGAATACGGGCGGCGACCGGCATCGACGAACGCCTGTTCTCAGCTCGACTTCGCCGCAAAGGTAAGAACCTTCTGGCTCGCCGATTGAGACCTAGGCTTCGCGGCCTCGCATAACGATGTCAAATCCTGGCATTTCGGTCCTCCCCTAGGGGATCGCGGAAAGGCGTTTATAGAGACGCCTCAACGCCGCGCCAAGTCAGTAGATGGTCGAAAGCGCATCTGGTCCAACCAGTGAGACGATTTTGCAACAATCGCGGGTTGTGCGCTGCCTCTGTTCAGGTTGCCGGGATACGGTCGAAGCGCATATAGCGGCCGTCGGTGGAAGGCCTGAAGCCGAGCTTCTCGTAGACCGCGTGGGCATCGTTGGTAGACAGGCTCCAGTGGGTGACAGTCTTGCAATCCGGGTGGTCGATAAGCGCCTGGACAAGCCGGGTCCCGATGCCTTGCCCGCGATACCCGGGCCAGACAATGATGTCGGCGAGATAGGCAAATACCGTACGGTCGGTGATCGCCCGGCCAAAGCCGACCTGATTGCCGCCGACATAGGCGCCGACGCACAGTGAGTTGGCAAAGGCGCGGCGGTGCAGTTCATCGCTGCGGCCGCTGCCCCAATAGCTCTCCTTCAAAATGTCGGACGTCGCCCGGAAGTCGATCTGCGACAGGTCGAAGCTGATTTCAAAGTTGGCCATGGCTAAACCGTTATGCAGCCAATCGCCTACCCGCCATCCCTGAACCGGTTGGTAATAGGATAGCGGCGGTCGCGGCCAAAATTCTTCCTGGTGATCTTCACGCCGGGCGCTGCCTGCCGGCGCTTGTATTCGGCGACGTAAAGCAGGTGCTCGACGCGCGTCACCGTCGCCCGGTCATGGCCGCGCGCAACGATCTCGTCGACACCCATCTCGTTCTCGACCAGACACTCCAATATGTCGTCGAGCACTGGATAGGGCGGCAGCGAATCCTGGTCGGTCTGGTTCTCGCGCAGTTCCGCCGAGGGCGCCTTGTCGATGATATTGTTCGGGATCACCTCGCCGGACGGGCCTAGCGCGCCCGGCGGCACATGCGCGTTGCGCCAGCGCGACAACGCATAGACCTGCATCTTGTAGAGGTCCTTTATCGGGTTGAAGCCGCCATTCATGTCGCCATAGAGCGTGGCGTAGCCTACCGACATCTCGCTCTTGTTGCCGGTAGTGACCACCATCGAGCCGAACTTGTTGGAAATCGCCATCAGGATGGTGCCACGGGCCCGGCTCTGCAGGTTTTCCTCGGTGATGCCTTCCTTGGTGCCCTCGAAAAGCTGCGTCAGTGTGTGCAGGAAGCCCTCGACCGGCTCGAAGATCGGCACGATATCGTAGCGGCAGCCGAGCGCGCGGGCGCAGTCCTCGGCGTCCTTGAGCGAGTCCGTCGAAGTGTAGCGGTAAGGCATCATCACGGCGCGCAGCCGTTCCTCGCCGAGCGCATCGACGGCAAGTGCCGCGCAGATCGCCGAATCGATGCCGCCGGAAAGGCCGAGCACGACATTCTTGAAGCCGTTCTTGTTGACGTAGTCGCGCAGGCCCAACATGCAGGCGCGATAGTCGGCCTCCTCCTTCTCCGGGATTTTCGACATCGGTCCGTCAGAGCAGACCCAGACGTCATTCTTTCGCTTCCAGGTGGTGACGTTGACCGTCTCCTCGAACTGGCTCATCTGGAAGGCCAGCGTCTTGTCAGAGCCTATGGCAAACGACGCGCCGTCGAAGATCAGCTCGTCCTGGCCGCCAAGCTGGTTGGCATAGATAATCGGCAGTCCGCATTCGATGACCTGGCGGATGACGATCTGGTGGCGGACGTCGACCTTGCCGCGGTAATAGGGCGAGCCGTTCGGGACCAGCAGGATTTCCGCGCCGCTTTCGGCCAGCGTCTCGCAGACGGCAACCGCGCCCCAGATATCTTCACAGATCGGCACTCCCACCCGCACGCCGCGGAAATTGACCGGCCCTTGGATCTCGGGTCCGGCCTGGAAGACGCGCTTCTCGTCGAACTCACCGTAATTCGGCAGATCGAGCTTGTAGCGTTCGGCAAGGATCTTGCCGCCATCGGCAAAGATGATCGAATTGTGCGTGCCGGTCTTGCGCTTCAGCGGCGTGCCGATGATGACGCCCGGGCCGCCATCGGCGGTATCGCCGGCGAAGTCCTCGGCAGCCCGCTCGCAGGCCTTCAGGAAGGCGGGCTTCAGCACCAGATCCTCAGGCGGATAGCCGGCCAGGAAAAGCTCGGTGAACAGCACGAGATCGGCGCCCTGGCGGGCGGCATCCGCCCTCGCCTCGCGCGCCTTGGCAAGATTGCCGGCGACGTCGCCGACCGTCGGATTGAGCTGGGCGACGGCGATGCGCAATATGTCTGGAGCGGTCTTGTCGATCATGCCTGTGGGTTTAGCGCGGCAAAATTCGTCGGGCAATGGCGTTCGTTTGGACCAAACAATCGGTCCTATTCGCCCATATATTCGCGTAGCGCCTCCGGCGGATGGTTCTCGCCGATCGACATTGCCAGAATGCGCGAAATGTGTCGGCGCGGCAGCTCGGTCTCCGCCGCCCAGGCGTTGATCTGCACCTGGATCTTGTCT
The DNA here is from genome assembly GCF_000503055.1 of Mesorhizobium sp. LSHC420B00. GTDB lineage: Bacteria > Pseudomonadota > Alphaproteobacteria > Rhizobiales > Rhizobiaceae > Mesorhizobium. The sequence goes on from NZ_AYVY01000014.1 coordinate 22,159, forward strand.
AGGTCCTTCTTCGATGTCGGGCTCTGCGCGATGTCGAGCCCGGCGTCGCGCAGCGCTGCCGCCATGTCGGCCGAGACGATGAAGGCGTCCCACTCCAGCCAGCGCAGAAAATACTGGCCGGTATTGCCGCCGAGCCGGCTCCCGTGCTTGCCGAGATAAGCCATCAGCCCGACCTGATCGCCGGCCGGCCAGTCGGCGAGGAACTTGCCGAAGCTGCCATGCTCCTTCGACACGCGCTCGACGAAGGCTGCGTTGTCGCGTACCGACTTGATCTTCTGCGGATTGCGCACGATGCGCTTGTCGGCGGTGAGATCGTGCCAGAAATCGTCAGGCTGGAACAGCAGCCGCTTCGGCTCGAAGCCAAGAAATGCTTCCTCGAAACCTGGCCATTTCTGCTCGATGACGCGCCAGACGAAGCCGGCGGCAAAGACCCGTTCGGCCATGGTCGACAGGATCCGGTCATCCGCAATCTTTGCCAGCGCGGCATTGTCGGGCGTAGGGCCCAGCAGCGACGTCAGCGCTGCCTCACCGCCTTTGCGTTTCGCCGCACGGGCGCGAATCTTCTGAAAATCCACCATTGTTTCCTGACCCCATCGCGTCAATCTACCACTTCCCGTATGAACCGGCAGCTTCTACCTCTATCGCTGACGACGGAGGCGACGATGAACAAAACGATCGAGGACCTGGCAAACCGCTGGCTGAAGCGAAAGCCGGACGGCCTCAGCGCGCTCGAAAGCCGGGTGCTGCAATCAACGCTCGAGCGCACCACGATCTCCAAGGACACCAACAAGGCCGTCGCCTTTCACCAGACGTTTGGCGACCGCCTGGCTGACACCATCGCCCGGATCGGCGGTTCGTGGTCCTTCATCCTGACATTCATTGGCTTCCTGATCCTGTGGACGGCAGGCAATGTCTGGCTCTTGTCGCGCGCCGCCTTCGATCCCTATCCTTTCATCTTCCTCAATCTCGTGCTTTCCATGGTTGCTGCCCTGCAGGCGCCAGTGATCATGATGGCGCAGAACCGCCAGACCGAGCGCGATCGTATCGACGCCGCCCACGACTATGAGGTTAATCTCAAGGCCGAGATCGAGATCATGGCGTTGCATGAAAAGCTCGACGAACTGCGCCACAGCCAGATCATCGGCATGCGAGACGAGATCGCCCGGCTGGCCGAGCAGGTGAAGCGCATCGACGAGATTCTGTCGAAGCAGCGGACGTCTTCATGACGGAAGCCATTCATCGTCTCATTGAGCAATATGGGCTGGTCGCGGTTTTTCTGGGCTGCGTCGCCGAGGGCGAAAGCGCCGCCATCCTTGGCGGTTTCTTTGCGCATCAGCATGTCTTCGTCCCGTGGCAGGCCTTCCTCGCGGCGGCGCTCGGCGCCTTCGGTGGCGACACGTTCTTTTTCATCCTGGGACGGAGCTTCGCCGACCATAAATTCGTGATCGGACTCCGAGCCCGGCCAGGGTTCAGCCACGCCTACCGCCTTGTCACCTCTCATCCCAACATTTTCGTGCTGTCGAACCGCTACATCTATGGCCTGCGCCTGGTCGGTGGTATCGCAGCCGGGCTGTCGGGCATCGCCGCAGCGCGCTTCGTCATCCTCAACGCCATCTCGTCGGTAGTCTGGGCGGCACTGTTCTGCACTGTCGGTTATGTCTTCGGGCTGGGCGCGGAGCGCATCGTCGGCCAGGCGCTGGCCCGCCACGAGCGGTTGCTGATCGCCCTGGTCATCGGTCTCGTTGTGGCCATCCTCGGCTGGCTGGCGTCGCACGTCCTCGCCAAGAAGGAGCTTCGCAAGGGAAGCTGATCGTCAATCAATGCCGAGCGCGCGGTCGCCCTTCTCGAGGATCAGCGGAATGATCAGGTCTTCCTCGTCGGCAAGATGCCGGGTCAACATGGCGATCAGCCGGCTGTTCTCGTCGGCATAGGCATCGGCGGCGAAGCGCTGTTTGTCCTCGCTCTCCTGAAGCGTGCCGATGAAGGCATTTGCCGCCTCGGCATTGCGCTCCAGTCCCTCATGGATTGTGTGGTGGTCGGCATCCAGGATTTCGAAGCCGCGCTTCAGACGAGTCTCGGCCCTGGCGAAGACCGGGAAATAGTGATGGTCCTCGACATTGTGGTGGCCATCGAGATTGCCGAGGAAATGATTGAGGCGCGGCGCGAACCAGCGTGCGAATTCCGGCGCGTTCAGCCTGCCCTCACGATAATCGCCAATGCCGTTGGTGAGCATGCCGCCAAGGTCGCGGAACATGTCGTGCCGCTGCAGCCACATATTGGCCATGCCGTGGATGTTGGCATGCGCCTGCCAGTCCTCGCGCGGATATTTTTCCACCAGCCAGCGCAGATCGTCCGGCAGGCCCTCACGTTCAAGCAGCAGAAATCCGGCGGTATCGGCCATATCGGTCTCCTCGATTAACCGGCATGTGGTGCCTGAAACCTCAGATCGGTACCCCAACGATGCGCTCGATGACTGCGACGCCCCAGACGCCGGCGACGATCACCACCGAAATCAGCACCGCCAGCGAACCGCAATCCTTGGCTAGCTGGATGTCGATGTTGAATTCGCGGCTGAACGCGTCGCATGCCGCCTCAATGCCGGTGTTCAGCACTTCGATCATGATCATGAGCAGCACCGCACCGATCAGCAGGGCATAGCCGCGCCACGATTCTGAAAGGAACCAGCCGAGCGGCAGCGCAAGCACAAGCAGGACCAGTTCCAGCTGGAAGGCCTCCTCGCCGGCGGCCAGTTTGCGAAACGCCCGCACCGAATTGTAAAAAGCGTCGATCAGCCGCTGCATGCCAAAACCCTTCGGAATCACCGGCAGGGGATAGCGCAATGGCTGGATCAAGGGAATAAGGCGGCCTCTTCAAAAATCAGCCGTCTGCTACCTTGATCGACGGCGTCGACTTCTCGAACTGCGGCAGCCCGTCGTCGATCGCGTAATAGTCGCCCTTGTCGCCGACAAAGATATGACATTCCCCTTGAAGTCCGGTTGGCGCGTCGAACAGGCCGGCCATGACCGAAACGTAGCCACCCTCCATCGGCTTCCAGAACAGCAGAGAGCCGCATATCTTGCAGAAGCCGCGCGCGGCGAACGAAGATGCCTCGTACCAGGTGACGTTCTCTGCGCCGGCGATTGTGATGTCGCGATCGGCAACATTGGTCGCGGCATAAAAATGCCCGCTCTGCTTTCGGCACTGCGAGCAATGGCAGTAGATAACGCCGCGTAGCGGTCCTCGCGTCTGCAACCGCACTGCCCCGCACAAGCATGATCCGCTGTGACTGTCAGCCATCTCGGCCTCCCAATGCAATTGCCATCGCTTGGCAGGATTCCAGTTTTGCGCGCGTTAGGCACGAGCAAATGCGACACCCGCCGGATTGAATACAAAAAGCGCCGGATTTCTCCGGCGCTTTTCCAATACATCAAAGTTCAGATCGCATCAGCCGTTGACGGCCTGCTTGTGCTGGACCGGATGGGTCTTCTTGAGCAGATCGGATACCAGGAAGGCCAGCTCGATCGCCTGGTCAGCGTTGAGGCGCGGGTCGCAATGGGTGTGGTAGCGATCCTGCAGTTCTTCGGCGGTGATGGCGCGGGCACCACCGGTGCATTCGGTGACGTTTTTGCCGGTCATCTCGATGTGGATGCCGCCGGGATGCGTGCCTTCGGCGCGATGCACCTCGAAGAAGGTCTGCACCTCCTTCAGGATGCGGTCGAACGGCCGTGTCTTGTAGCCGGCGGCCTCGATGGTGTTGCCATGCATCGGATCGGAAGACCACACCACGCTGCGGCCTTCCTTCTGCACCGCGCGCACCAGTTTGGGCAGATGTTCGGCGACCTTATCGGAACCGAAGCGGGCAATCAGCGTCAGCCGGCCAGGCTCATTCTCCGGATTGAGCAGGTCGATGAGCTGCAACAGGCCGTCCGGCGTCAGCGACGGGCCACATTTCAGGCCGAGCGGGTTCTTGATGCCACGGCAGTATTCGACATGCGCGTGGTCGGGTTGGCGCGTGCGATCGCCGATCCAGATCATGTGGCCGGAGGTGGCGTACCAGTCGCCCGAAGTCGAATCGACGCGGGTCAGCGCCTCTTCATAACCGAGCAGCAGCGCTTCGTGGCTGGTGTAGAAATCGGTCTCGCGCAGTGCGTAATTGGTCTCCGAGGTGATGCCGACGGCCTTCATGAAGTCCATCGTCTCGGTGATGCGGTTGGCGAGCGACTCGTATTTCTCGCCCTGCGGGCTGTCGGACACGAAGCCGAGCATCCATTGATGCACGTTCTCCAGGCTGGCGTAGCCGCCCTGGGCGAAGGCGCGCAACAGGTTGAGCGTCGCCGCCGACTGGCGGTACGCCATCTCCTGCCGCGCAGGATCGGGAATGCGCGACTTGGCATCGAACTCGATGCCATTGATGATGTCGCCGCGATAGCTGGGCAGCGTCACACCGCCCTTGGTCTCATTGTCGGACGAGCGCGGCTTGGCGAACTGGCCGGCGACACGGCCGACCTTCACCACCGGCTGCGCGCCGGCGAAGGTCAGTACCACCGACATCTGCAAAAAGACGCGGAAGAAGTCGCGGATATTGTCGGCGCCATGCTCGGCGAAGCTCTCGGCGCAATCGCCACCCTGCAGAAGGAATGCGTCCCCGGCAGCGACGGCTGCAAGCTGCTTCTTCAGCTTGCGCGCCTCACCTGCAAAAACCAACGGCGGAAAGGTGGCGAGCTGGGCTTCCGTGTTCCTCAGCGCGACAAGGTCCGGATAGGCAGGAACCTGCTGGATCGGCTTAGCTCTCCACGAATTCGGCGACCATTTCGTCATCGAAGCACCCAACGCTCTTTCGCACGGACGCCATCGCCCGCCAATCCGCCCAATATGGGGTCGCGGCTCCATACACGAAGCCGATTTCCTATTCTAGACCGGAATTGGCCGCGTGGCGAATGGGCACGGCACGGTGAAAGTGCCGGTGCGGCTGTGCCCAGAGCACCAGCGACACCCTGCTATGCCGCCGCCTTCTCCACCAGCCGTGCCAACTGCGTCATGACAACCGCCGAGCCTGCCAGCCGCTTTTCGGGGGTCGGCCAGTCGCGGCTGAAGACGACGCTCTGGTCGGGCCGGATCTTGGCCAGCGAGCCCTGTTCGCCGATGAGCTTGACCAGCCCGACCGGATTGGGGAATTCCCGCTTGCGGAAATGGATGACGACGCCTTTCGGCCCGGCGTCGAGCTTCTCGACGTTGGCCTTGCGGCAAAGCGCCTTGATGAAGACGATCTTCAACAGATGTTTTACCTCTTCCGGCAGCGTCCCGAACCGGTCGATCAGCTCGGCGCCGAAAGCATCGATCTCTGCCGTATTTTCGAGATCGCCAAGACGGCGATAGAGCGCCAGCCTGAGCTGCAGGTCCGGGACATAGCTTTCCGGGATCATCACCGCTGTGCCGACGGCGATCTGCGGCGACCAGCCGCCGTCCTGCACCTCGCCGGAATCCTTCACTTCGGCCACCGCCTCCTCCAGCATCTGTTGGTAGAGCTCGAAACCAACCTCCTTGATGTGGCCCGACTGCTCTTCGCCGAGCAGATTGCCGGCGCCGCGGATATCGAGGTCGTGGCTAGCCAGTTGGAAACCGGCGCCGAGCGTATCGAGCGACTGCAGCACTTTCAGCCGACGCTCGGCTGTATCGGTGAGCTTGCGGTTGGCGGGCAGTGTGAACAGCGCGTAGGCGCGCACCTTCGAACGGCCGACACGGCCGCGCAGCTGATAGAGCTGCGACAGTCCGAACATATCGGCGCGGTGCACTATCAGCGTGTTGGCGGTCGGGATATCGAGGCCGGATTCGACGATGGTGGTCGACAAAAGCACATCGTACTGGCCGTCATAGAAGGCGTTCATGATGTCGTCGAGTTCGCCCGGCGGCATCTGGCCATGCGCCACCGCCACTTTCAGCTCAGGCACGGATTCGCGCAGAAAATCATGGATTTCCGCGAGATCGCTGATGCGCGGCACGACATAGAAGGAATGGCCGCCACGGTAGCGCTCGCGCAGCAACGTTTCGCGGATGACCAGCGGATCGAAGGGCGAGATGAAGGTGCGCACCGCCATGCGGTCGACCGGCGGCGTAGCGATCAGCGACAGCTCGCGCACGCCGGTCAAGGCAAGCTGCAACGTTCGCGGGATCGGCGTCGCCGACAAAGTCAGGACGTGGACGTCGGTCTTCAGGTCTTTCAGCCGTTCCTTGTGCTTGACGCCGAAATGCTGCTCCTCGTCGATGATCAGCAGGCCCAGATTCTTGAACGAGATCGAGGAGCCGAGCAGCGCGTGCGTGCCGACGACAATGTCAACCTGACCTTCGGCGATGCCCTTCTTGGCCTCGGCCAGTTCCTTGGCGCCGACCAGCCGCGAGGCCTGGGCGACACGGATCGGCAGGCCCGAGAAGCGCTGCGAGAAGGTCTTGAAATGCTGGCGCGACAACAATGTCGTCGGCACCACCACCGCCACCTGAACGCCTTCCATCGCCGCGATGAAGGCGGCGCGAAGTGCAACTTCGGTCTTGCCGAAGCCGACATCGCCGCAGATCAGCCGGTCCATCGGCTTTCCGGCGCCTAGATCATCCATGACCGAATCGATCGCCGTCTGCTGGTCATCGGTCTCCTCATAGGGAAAACGCGCTGCAAACTCGCCATAGAGGCCTTCCGCCGGCACCAGCGCCGGTGCGGCCCGCATCTGCCGCTCGGCGGCGATGCGGATCAGCTGCCCGGCCATGTCGAGCAGGCGCTTCTTCAGCCGCGCCTTGCGCGATTGCCAGGCGCCGCCGCCAAGCTTGTCGAGCGTCGCCTCGGCCGAATCCGAGCCATAGCGCGACAGCAGCTCGATGTTTTCCACAGGCAGGAACAGCCGATCATCGCCGGCATAGTGGATTTCGAGGCAATCGTGAGGCGCACCAACCGCCTCGATGGTACGCAACCCGATGAAACGGCCAATGCCATGATCGGAATGGACGACAATATCGCCCGAGGACAACGCCGAAGCCTCGGCGATGAAGTCGGACGCGCGCTTCTTGCGCTTCGAGCGTCGGATCAGCCGGTCGCCGAGAATGTCCTGCTCGGCGACAACGACCAGTTTCTCCGTCTCGAAGCCGGATTCGAGCGGTAGCACGGCCAGTCCCGCCTGCCCCGGCTCAAGCCTTTCGGCTTCGGCAAGCGTCGCCACCGGCTTCAGATTGCCAAGATGATGCTCGGCCAGGATCTGACCAAGCCGGTCGAGCGAACCCTCGGTCCAGCCGGCGACGATGACGCGGCGGCGTGCAGCGCGCTCGTCGGAAATGTGTTTTACGACGACGTCGAAAACGTTGGCGCTAGGGTCGGCGCGTTCCTCGACGAAGCTGCGGCCGTGGCGCGAGCCGGCATGGAACACCTTTTTCGCACCGGCATCGGGCGCATCGAACGACGTGAAGTCTATTGCTTCGCGCGGGCCAAGCGAGGCAATCAGGTTCTCTGGCGACAGATAGAGCAGATCCGGCGGCACCGGCTTGTAGGGCACCGCGTCCTTCAAGGCGCCGTCGGCCTGCTTCTTGCGCGCTTCGTAGTGGTCGAGGATCAGAGTGTGGCGCTCGGCCAGTGCCTCATGCGCCAGATGGTCGAAAACCACAGGCGCGTCGGGTAGATAGTCGAAGACGGTTTCCAGCCGCTCATGGAAGAACGGCAGCCAGTGCTCCATGCCGGCAAACCGCCTGCCCTCGCTGACCGCCGCATAGAGCCCATCGTCGCGCGAGGGTGCGCCAAAGGCTTCGATATAGGCACGGCGGAAGCGGCTGATGGTTTCCGGCGTCAGCGCCACCTCGCTCATCGCCTGCAACGCCATCGACTTGCGCTGGCCGGTGGTTCTCTGTGTTGCGGTGTCGAAGACGCGGATCGATTCCAGCGTATCGCCGAAGAAATCGAGGCGCAGCGCCTCCGCCCATCCGGGCGCGAAGAGATCGAGGATGCCGCCCCGCACTGCAAATTCGCCGATGCCGCGCACCGTCGGTACCCGCTCGAAGCCGGAAGTCTCCAGCCGCGACACCAGTACGTTCATGTCGATCTGGTTACCGGGCTTGGCGTGAAAGGTCTGCGCCTCGACGAGTTCCGCCGGCGGAATGCGCTGAAGCAACGCATTCGCGGTGGTGAGAATGACGGCGCGGTGCGGCCTCTTCGCCAGCGCAATCATTGCTGCCAGCGCATCGAGCCGCCTTGCGGCGGCATCGGCGCCGGGCGAGACGCGGTCGTAAGGCAGGCAATCCCAGGCCGGCAGTTCCAGCACCGGCAGGCCCGGCGCGGCAAAGGCAAGCGCCTCGACGATCGCCGGCAGACGCTGGCCGTCGCGTGCCACGAAAAGCACCGGCTTGTCAGGGGCGATCTCGTGCGCAGCCTGCACCAGCGCAAAGGCTTCGTAGCCGTCGGCGACGCCATCGACAATGAACTGGCCGGCGCGGCCTTTCGGCAGACCGATCGTAGGGATAAGGCTCATGGCTACACGTTGTTCAGAAGGTCATGTCCCGGCGCGAAGCCAGGATTTTTTGCAGGACGGCACAATCTATATCCGTCGGAACCGGGCGCTCGCCGGTGACGATAGGCAGGAATTCGGTGTCGGGAATGTCGAGAAGCCTCTCATATTGGTCGATTTCGTCGCCGGTCAAGGCGCCGATCTCGGCATCGGCGAAGCTGCCGAGTATCAGGTCCATCTCGCGCATGCCGCGGTGCCACGAACGAAACAGAAGCTTGCGGCGGCGGGTATCGAGCCCCTCGCTTGATCGAGTCGTTCCGGTCATCGTGCAACATCCTTGCCCAGGCGGCGCATATAGCGTGGATAGAAGGCGGTGTCAGCCTTGCGCTCCGGCCGGCGCAACATAAGCTGACATCATGCGTCCCTCCCTCCTCGATCCGCTGTTTGTCCCGATCACCTCGCTTGCCGGCGTCGGGTCGAAGGTTGGCGTATTGATCGAGAAAGTCGTGGCGGCGGATCTCGGCGACCGGGCAGCGCGCGCCGGCGACCTCTTGTTCGTGCTGCCGCATACTGTCATCGATCGCCGCAACCGGCCGGGCATCGCCGGTTCGGCCGAGGGCGCAATCGTCACGCTCGATGTGCGCATCGACCGCCACCAGCCGCCGCCGCGTGGCAACAGGTCGGTACCCTACCGGGTCTACGCCCATGACGACACTGGCGAGATCGCGCTGACCTTCTTCCATGCCCATGCCGCCTATCTCGAAAAAGCGATGCCCGTAGGCGAGCATGTCGTCGTCTCGGGCCGCATGGAATGGTTCAACGGCCGCCCGACCATGGTTCATCCCGACCATATCGCACTTGCCGGCGACGCAGAAAACCTCCCATTGGTCGAGCCGGTCTATCCGCTGACCGCCGGGCTCTCGGGCAAGGTGCTGCGCCGGGCGATTGGCCAAGCGCTGGCCCGCCTGCCGGTGCTGCCCGAATGGCAGGACGGCGAGTTCCGGCGCCGCCACGCCTTTCCTGCTTTCGGCGATGCGCTCACCCGGGTCCACAATCCTGCCGACCCGATCGACGTCTCGGTCGACGGCGCGGCGTGGCGGCGCCTTGCCTATGACGAGTTCTTGGCCGGCCAGGTATCGCTGGCGCTGGTCCGGGCCAAGGTCCGCCGATTATCGGGCCGGCCACTCGTTGGCGACGGCCGCATAGTCGAACAATTGCGCGCGGCACTCCCTTATTCGCTGACCATGTCGCAGGAAATGGCGCTTGCCGAAATCAACGCCGATCTCGGCGACCCCGAACGCATGCTGCGCCTTTTGCAGGGCGATGTCGGCTCCGGCAAGACGGTGGTCGCGCTGCTTGCCATNGCTTGCCATGGCGCGTGCCGTCGAGGCCGGCGGCCAGGCGGCATTGATGGCGCCGACCGAAATCCTGGCGCGCCAGCATCTGGCAACGATTGCGCCGTTGGCGGAACGGTCCGGCTTGCGCGTCGCCATCCTCACCGGCCGCGAAAACGGCCGCGAGCGCGCCGACACGCTGACCGGGCTGGCCAATGGCGACATCGACATCGTCGTCGGCACCCATGCGCTGTTCCAGCAAACGGTGACGTTCCATGACCTCGTGTTCGCCGTCGTCGACGAGCAGCACCGTTTCGGCGTCCACCAGCGCCTTGCCATCACTGCCAAGGGCGATGCGCCCGACATGCTGGTGATGACGGCAACGCCGATACCGCGGACGCTGGTGCTGACTGCCTTCGGCGACATGGACGTGTCGAAGCTGACGGAAAAGCCGGCCGGCCGCCAGCCGATCCGCACCGTCACCTTGCCGCTTGAACGGCTCGACGAGCTGATCGGCCGCATGCTCGACGCTGTCGCCGATGGCCAGAAAATCTACTGGATCTGTCCGCTGGTTGAGGAATCCGAGGAGATCAAGCTGATGTCGGCCGAGGACCGTTTTGCCTCGCTGAAGCCGCTGTTCGGTGATCGGATTGGCCTGGTGCATGGCCGCATGAAGGGCGCCGACAAGGACGAGGCGATGCGCGCCTTCAAGCAGGGTGAAACGCGCATCCTGATCGCCACCACGGTGATCGAGGTCGGCGTCGATGTGCCTGACGCAACAATCATGGTCATCGAGCATGCCGAGCGTTTTGGCCTTGCCCAGTTGCACCAATTGCGCGGCCGGGTCGGGCGCGGCGACAAGCCGTCGTCCTGCGTGCTGCTCTACAAGGACCCGATTGGCGAGACGGCCAAACGCCGGCTGTCGGTGATGCGCGAGACCGAGGACGGCTTCCGCATCGCCGAAGAGGATCTGAAGCTGCGCGGCGAAGGCGAGTTGCTCGGCACCCGCCAATCCGGCACGCCGGGCTTCCAGGTGGCGCGCATCGAGGCGCATGCCGACCTGCTCGAGGCCGCCCGCGACGATGCGCGGCTGATCCTGTCGCGTGATCCGGAACTGCAGTCCGAACGCGGCACGGCGCTGCGCCTGCTGCTCTATCTATTCGGCCGCGACGAGGCCGTGCGGCTCCTGCGCGCCGGCTGAGGCATCGCGTCGAGCGGCGGATTGGCGAGCGCGCCGTGGATCTGCTCGCCGTTCACCGTCACCATTTTGACCGCCGGCGCCACCAGGCCGGCCGAAACGATCAGCTTGGCTCCGTCCTCGATCGTCATGTCGAGCAGCACGATGTCGGATTTCGGTACATACATCAGAAAGCCCGTAGTCGGGTTAGGCGTACACGGCATGAACACCGCAATCAGCGGATCGCCTTGCTGGTCGAGCTTCTGGTTGATCTCGGTTTCCTTCTCGCTGGCGACGAAGACCAGCGACCAGACCCCCTTGCGCGGATATTCGACCAACCCGACCTGGCGGAACATGTCGCCCTTGTTCGACAGCACGGTCTCGAAAATCTGCTTCAGCGAGCCGTAGATGCCGCGCACCAGCGGCATGCGGCCAAGCAGGCGCTCGCCGAAGTTGACGATGGCGCGACCGACGATATTGGCTGTCAGGAAACCGATAAAGGTGATGAGGATCAGGGCAACGATCAGCCCAAAACCCGGCACTGGAAACGGCAGGTAGGTGTCCGGATTGTAGCGTACCGGGATGTAGGGTTTCACCCAGGAATCGACCCAGCCGATAAGCGACCAGGCAATGTAGGCGGTGATCGCCAATGGCGCGCAAACGACGAAGCCGGTCAGGAAATAGTTTCTCAGCCGGGTCATGCCTGAGGTCTTGAGAGCATCCGACATGGTTCACCGCAGCGTGTGTTTGCAACGCGACACTACTGAACCCGAAGGCGCTTTGGAATTGCGAAGTTTTTAAACGAGACCTATTCCACCGTTACCGATTTCGCCAGGTTGCGAGGCTGGTCGACGTCCGTGCCCATGAACACGGCGGTGAAATAGGCGAGCATCTGGATCGGCAGCGCGTAGATGATCGGCGAGATGATTTCCGGCACGTCCGGCAAAACGATCGTCTCCATCGTCTTCACCGTAGCGTGTGCAGCGCCCTTGCTGTCGGTGATCAGGATGATCTTGCCGCCGCGCGCCGCCACCTCTTGCATGTTCGACACCGTCTTTTCGAAGATGCGGTCGTGCGGGGCGATGACGATGACAGGCATGTTCTCATCGATCAGTGCGATCGGCCCGTGCTTCAGCTCGCCGGCGGCATAGCCTTCGGCGTGGATATAGGAAATTTCCTTGAGCTTCAGCGCGCCTTCCATGGCCAGCGGAAAATTGGTGTCGCGGCCGAGGTAAAGTACATTCTTGTAGTGCGAGAGGTCGCGAGCGATCTTTTCGATCTGCCCATCGAGCTTCAGCACCTGGTTGGCGTAACGCGGCGCTTCGGATAGCGCGCGCACCAGTGTCTTCTCCTGCTCGGGCGAAATGGTTCCACGCGCCATACCAGCTCGCACCGCCAGCGAAGCCAGCACGGAGAGCTGGCAGGTGAACGCCTTGGTCGAGGCGACGCCGATCTCCGGGCCGGCCAGTGTCGGCAGGATGACGTCGGATTCGCGCGCCATGGTCGATTCGCGCACATTGACCACAACACCGATCTTCATGCCGGCCTTGCGGCAGTAGCGCAGCGACGCCAGTGTGTCCGCCGTCTCGCCCGATTGCGAGATAAAGAAGGCGGCATCGGTCTTCGACAGCGGCATCTCGCGGTAGCGGAACTCCGAGGCGACATCGATGTCGACCGGCAGCCGCGCATAGCGCTCGAACCAGTATTTGCTGATCAACCCGGCGAGATAAGCGGTGCCACAGGCCGAAATCGCCAGCCGGTCGATCTTGGCGAAATCGAATGGCAGGTCGAGCGGCTTCGAGACGCCACCGACGAAATCCACATAATGTGCCAGCGTGTGCGAGATCACTTCCGGCTGTTCGTGGATTTCCTTTTCCATGAAATGGCGCCGGTTGCCCTTGTCGACCATGAAGCTCGTGCTGAGCGACTGCTGGCGTTTGCGGTCGACCTTGTTGCCGTCCATGTCGAAGATGGCAACGTCGTTGCGGCGCACTACCGCCCAGTCGCCGTCTTCCAGATAGGTGATCGAGTTGGTGAACGGGGCAAGCGCGATGGCGTCGGAGCCCAGGAACATCTCGCCATCGCCATGTCCGACGGCCAGCGGCGGGCCATTGCGGGCGCCGACGATCAGATCCTCGTCGCCCTTAAACATGATGGCCAGCGCAAAGGCGCCTTCCAGCCGCTTCAGCGCCTGATGCGCGGCCTCGACCGGCTTCAGGCCCCTGGCCAGTTCGCGCGCCACCAGATGGGCGACGACCTCGGTGTCGGTCTGCGAGGAAAACGTATAGCCGTCGCGGATCAACTCATCGCGCAATTCGGCGAAATTCTCGATAATGCCGTTATGGACGATGGCGAGCCCGTCGGAAAAATGCGGATGCGCATTGGTCTCGTTCGGCACGCCATGCGTTGCCCAGCGCGTGTGGCCGATGCCGATCGTGCCACCGAGCGGTTCGTCCTTCAGCCGGCGCTCGAGATTGATCAGCTTGCCTTCGGCACGGCGACGGGCGAGATGGCCATGATCGATGGTCGCGACGCCGGCCGAATCATAGCCGCGATATTCGAGCCTTTTCAGCGCATCGACGATAAGCGGCGCGACCGGCGAGTTACCGACTATTCCAACGATACCGCACATGGCGCTTCCCCCGACTCTGACTTCAAACCCGGCACTATTTAGAGACTGCCTGGCTACCGCGAAAAATCACATTCCATTTCGTCCGGTATCAGCCGGACTATCCTGCACAGATGCACCATCACAGAGCGCTCTTGCAATCCGGTTACTGCAATTGCTCAGTTTCTCCGCTCATATATCCTATCTCGCCTCAAAGGCTCCTGAAATCAGTCAAAGACATGATGCGGCCATGAACGAACGAATTGACACGGTGACACTTTGGCGTCCGGTTGGGCCACGCGAACTGGAGTTGATCCAGAGTTCAGGGATGCGCGCCTTTCCTCCTCGACTTGCCGATCAGCCGATCTTCTATCCGGTAACGAGCGAGGCCTATGCCACCCAGATCGCCCGAGACTGGAATGTGCCCGCGAGCGGATCAGGTTTCGTGACCCGTTTCGAGGTGCGCCGCAGCTTTCTGGACCGTTACAGCGTCCAGCATGCCGGCAGCCGGGCGCATCTGGAATACTGGATCCCGGCCGAAGACCTGTCCGCCTTCAACGATGCAATCGTTGGGGAAATCCAGCTTGTCGCTGAGTTCCGTTAGGCTATCCTTTTTTGTGGGCAGCCGCGGCCGAAGCGAACCGTTCGCGCAACTCCTTGCCCTTGCCGGGCAGAGTCCGCTGGCGGGCACGGCCGAAGGCCAGTGCATCGTCGGGCACGCTTTCGGTGATGACGCTGCCCGAGGCGATGTAGCCGCCCTTGCCGATCGACACCGGCGCCACCAGCGAGGAATTCGAGCCGATGAAGGCGCCCTCGCCGATATCGGTGAAGAATTTCGAATAACCGTCATAATTGCAGGTGATGGTGCCGGCGCCGATATTGGCGCCTGCGCCGATGCGGGCATCGCCGATATAGGTCAGGTGGTTGACCTTGGCGCCCTCCTCGACGATCGCTTGCTTTACCTCGCAGAAATTGCCGACCTTGGCTTTGTTTCTCAGATCGGCCCCGGGCCGCAGCCGCGCGAACGGCCCGACATCGCAATTCGACGCGATGGTTGCGCCTTCGATATGGCTGAAGGCATGGATCTTGGCGCCCGTGGCGATTTTCACGCCCGGCCCGAACCAGACATTGGGCTCGATGATCGTATCGGCCCCGATATCGGTGTCGTGCGAGAAGAACACGGTTTCTGGCGCAATCAGCGTCACGCCGGAAAGCATCGCTTCATGCCGCCGGCGCGCCTGCCAGATGCCTTCCGCCTGGGCAAGCTCGGCGCGGTTGTTGATGCCGAGCGCATTTTCGAAACTGGCTTCGATGGCGACGACATCAAGTCCTTGCGCAGCGGCGATCTCGACGATGTCGGTGAGATAATACTCGCCCTTGGCGTTCTTGCTGCCGACTTGATCGAGCAGCTTCAGCGCATGCCTGCCGGCGACCGCCATCAGCCCGCCATTGCAGAAGGTGATTTTCTTCTCCTCGTCCGAACAGTCCTTCTCCTCGCGGATGGCGACGAGCTTGCCGGCCTTTTCGATAAGCCGGCCGTAGCCCGAAGGATTTTCCGTACGGAAGCCGACCACGACGACAGCCGCACCTTCGGCCAGCTTCAGCCGCGCCGCCGCCAGTGCTTCCGGATCGATTAACGGCGTGTCGCCAAACATCACCAGGATGTCATCATAACCCCTTGATATCACTGCCCGCGCGGCAAGCACGGCGTGCGCGGTGCCGAGGCGCTTTTCCTGAACAAAAGTCTCGACCTTCGGCGCGAACTTGAGTGCCGCCTTGCGCATCTCGTCGGCGCCATGGCCGATCACCAGCGCCAGATCACCGCTGCCGGCGGCTTCAGCCGCCTTGACGACGTGGGCAACCATCGGCAGGCCGGCGATTGTGTGCAGCACTTTCGGCACCGCACTCTTCATGCGCGTGCCTTCACCGGCAGCGAGGATGATGGACAGGCAGGATCTCTGGCTCATGGGGACAGCAACCGTTGAAAGGAGTCTGGAATCGAAGCGTTAGTAGCACCGGCGCCATGCTGCACCAATGCGGTTAAATTCCGGTGAGACGGTGGAACCTCCAACCCGCGAGACGCTCAAGCCGATCGGCTCAGGCGGCTTCCGCCTCGTTGCGTGATGCGAAGCCGGGGGCTCGGCCACGACCGTTTTGCCGTGGCGAACAGTTCATGACCCGCTTGAAGGCTGTGCTGAAGGCGCTTTCGGATTCGTAACCGAGCGACAGCGCGATGACGGCGACGGGATCGCTGGAATTCGTCAGCCGGTCGCCGGCCAGCAGCATTCGCCAGCGCGTCAAATAGTCCATGGGCGATGCGCCGACCGTCTCCTTGAATCTAAGCGCAAAGGTCGATCGCGACATGCCGGCCCGTTCCGCCAGCTCCTGTAACGTCCAGCCATGCGCCGGATCGTCATGCATGGCGCTGATCGCCGCGCCCATCTGTTTGTCCGCCAGGGCAAAGAGCCAGCCGATGCCACCTTTCAATCCTTCCGAAAGATGCAGCCGCAGCGCCTGAACCAGCATCATGTGGGCGAGGTGCCGGATCACCAGAAAGCCGCCCGGTTGTGGCTCGCGCAGCTCCTGCATCATCCGCTCCACCGACCAGCGCAGCGCAGACTGGTCCGACTCTTTGCGGATATGCACAATGGCTGGCAGCATCCGCAACAGGATGCCGGCATGATTGCCGCCAAGCGCGAAGCGGCTGCTGACCAGAAAGAAATCACCGCCGCCATTGTGGGTCACGACACCGCCGGCTCGCGCTGGCGGAAAAATCTTGACGGCTTCAACAGGCGCCAGGCCCATGTCGCTTGCAAGGCGGAAAGGCCGTCCGCTCGGCAGCAGGAAACAGTCCCCCGTCTCAAGGTGCACTGCGTCGGCAACGCCCTCCAGCGAAAGCCAGCACCGGCCCGAGACCACCGCTCCCGTCTTGATGCTTTGCTGCTGGTCGGGGAACTGGATCGACCATTCACCACCTGCATCGAAGCCGGCCGACATATAGTTTCGCGGCTTCAGCAGCGAGAGCACATCTGAAAGGGGATCCATGGGTCATTCCGGACGATTGCGAAGATAATACGGACTTTGCCGCATAGATCGTATTTTCTCAAGCGCCTATCACGACGCCACCGGGCCGCGAACATGGTCGTGGTCAGAAATGAACAAGGAGAAGTCGTGATGCGTGTTTTCCTTACCGGAGCGACCGGATTCGTCGGTTCTGCCGTCGTTCAAGAACTCATCGGTGCCGGCCATCAGGTGCTCGGCCTCGCCCGCTCGGAGGCGTCGGCCAAGTCGCTTGCCGCGACTGGAGCCGAGGTGCATCGAGGCGACCTCGAAGACCTGGAGAACCTGCGCAGGGGTGCGGCAGCCGCCGATGCGGTGATCCACACCGGGTTCAACCATGACTTTTCGAAGTTCGCGCAAAACTGCGAAATGGACCGGCGCGCCATCGAGGCGATGGGCGGTGCACTCGAAGGCTCCGAGCGCCCCCTGCTCGTCACCTCCGGAACCGCGCTCCAGGCGCGGGGCCGTATCGCGACGGAGGAAGATGCGCCTGTCCCCGCTTCCGCTTCGTATCCCCGCGCCTCCGAAGCGACAGCCGCCGCGCTGGCGGCACGCGGGGTGTGCGCGTCGGTTGTCCGCCTTCCGCCGTCGGTCCATGGCCAGGGCGACCACGCCTTTGTTCCGATCCTCATCGACCTTGCTCGCAAGAAGGGCGTGTCGGCCTATGTCGGCGAAGGGCTCAATCGCTGGCCCGCCGTGCATCGGTTCGATGCCGCCCGCATCTACCGGCTTGCGCTCGAGCATGGCGCCGGTGGCGGGCGCTATCACGCGATCGCCGAAGAAGGCGTGCCGTTCAAGGACATCGCTGGCGTGATCGGCCGGCGCCTGAACGTGCCGGTCGTCGCCAAGTCCGCCGAAGAGGCCGGCGATCATTTTGGCTGGTTCACGATGTTCGCGGCGATGGATGTCCCGACTTCAAGCGAGCGAACCCGCGCGCTGCTGGGCTGGGCGCCGAGCGGACCCGGGCTCATCGTCGATATCGACCAGCCAAGCTATTTCGGAGGCTGAACGGACCACGTAGCTGTGGTACCTTGTGCCGCAGTTACGGCCTCGCGCCTCGGCCGGGCGGCAAACCTATCCCAATTGCCCCAGCACCGGAAAATTCTCGAGCAACCAATAGGACGCCGCCTGCACGCCGCCGGTCAGGAAAAACACGCCGGCCACGACCAGCAGCGCGCCAATGGCTTTTTCGACGCGGCCGAGATGGACGCGGAATTTCCCGAGAAAGCGCATGAAGGCGCCGGAAAACAGCGCCGCGACCAGGAACGGTATGCCGAGGCCGAGCGAGTAGGCGGCAAGCAGCAGCGCGCCCTCGCCCACCGTCTCGCGGCCGCCGGCAAGCGTCAGGATCGGCCCCAGCACCGGGCCGATGCAGGGCGTCCAGCCAAAGGCAAAGGCCAAGCCCATGACGTAAGCGGCGATCAGGCTGGCCGGCTTGCCTTGTGACTGGAAGCGCGCCTCGCGTGAAAGCAAAGGGATGCGCAATACGCCGAGGAAATTCAGCCCCATCAGGATGATCAGCACTCCGGCCGCCATTGCCAGCGGCTCCTGCCAGACCCGTAGCAGATGGCCGATAGTGGAGGCGCCGGCGCCCAGCGCGACGAAGACGGTCGAGAAGCCGAGCACGAAGGCGATGGAGGAATTAACCAGCGCGCCTCGCGCGCCAGCCTTTGCCGCAATGCCGGCTTCGCCGCGGAAATCGTCGACCGACACGCCGGCCATGTAGCACAGATAGGGCGGTACCAACGGCAGCACGCAAGGTGACAGGAACGAAATCGCTCCCGCCCCGATCGCGCTGACATAGCCGACGTCCAATGCCATTTCCGTCTCCCGATGACTGCGCAGCCATATAGCCGCGACAACGGCCATCCGCCAATCACCATCGCGTGGCCCCAGCAAGTCGTCGCCCTCGCCTGGATCTATGGAAAACAGCCCGGGAAGAAAGGGCCGCCAGGCAGCGTTGATCAAACGAAGCGCGTTGTTCCGCGCGCGCAGTTCACAGCGTCTGTTCAAGCAGGGCTGGCGCGTGCTCGATGTTTCTCTTATATCCGCGGGAGAGTTTGTCCCGTTCTCCAGGATCAATTGCCGGGTTTGTCCAGCGATAGGCTGCCCATTTCCCTTGTCCAGGATTGCGGAAATCGCAAGGCGCGCCGTTGGGTTGCGCATTCGGTGCAGGGCCGCATTTTGACTGCTTGGCCTTGACCGGATGCAAAAGCGCGGCCATGTGAGCGACACATTGAATGAGATTTCGTCGCGCGCAGCGGAATTCTTCTGCCGCATCACAACTGATATGAGACCGTATGGACGTCGTCGTCGTCGAATCGCCGGCCAAGGCGAAGACAATTAACAAGTACCTGGGCAAGAACTACAAGGTTCTGGCCTCGTTCGGCCATGTCCGCGATCTACCGGCCAAGGATGGCTCGGTGCGCCCGGATGAGGACTTTGCCATGTCCTGGGCCGTCGACACCGCGTCTGGAAAGCGTCTCGCCGATATCGCCAAGGCAGTCAAGGACGCCGACGGGCTGATCCTCGCCACCGATCCGGACCGTGAGGGCGAAGCGATCTCCTGGCATGTCCTGGAAGTGCTGAAACAGAAGCGCGCGTTGAAGGACAAGCCGGTCAGCCGCGTCGTCTTCAATGCCATCACCAAGGCGTCGGTGCTGGAGGCGATGGCCAATCCGCGCCAGATCGATGCGCCGCTGGTCGATGCCTATCTCGCCCGCCGCGCGCTCGACTATCTGGTCGGCTTCACGCTGTCGCCGGTGCTGTGGCGCAAGCTGCCCGGCGCCCGCTCGGCCGGCCGCGTCCAGTCGGTGGCACTGCGTCTGGTCTGCGACCGCGAATCCGAGATCGAGCGCTTCATTCGCGAGGAATACTGGCAGGTCGCCGCCATCCTCGGCACGCCGCGCAAGGAAAATTTCGAGGCGCGGCTGACCGCCTTCGAGCGCAAGAAGCTGCAAAAGCTCGACATTTCCAACAAGGCGCAGGCCGACGACATCAAAGCGATGCTCGAAGGCGCCAGCTTCAAGGCAGTGTCGGTCGAAGCCAAGCCGACCAGGCGCAATCCCGGCCCGCCCTTCACCACCTCGACGCTGCAGCAGGCAGCCTCATCGGGTCTCGGCTTTTCGGCCAACCGCACCATGCAGGTGGCGCAGCGGCTTTATGAGGGCATGGAGATCGGCGGCGAGACCACCGGCCTGATCACCTATATGCGAACCGACGGCGTGCAGATGGCGCCGGAGGCGATCTCTGCCGCACGCGATGCGATTGCCAAGGAATTCGGCCCTAAATACCTGCCTGAAAAGCCGCGCGTCTATTCCGCCAAGGCCAAGAATGCCCAGGAGGCGCACGAAGCGATCCGTCCGACCGATTTCATGCGCACGCCGGCTTCCGTCAGGCAGTATCTCGACGCCGACCAGGCGCGGCTTTACGAGATGATCTGGAAACGCGCCATCGCCAGCCAGATGCAGCCGGCCGAGATCGAGCGCACCACGGTCGAGATTGAGGCGATCAACGGTTCGCGTACCGCCGAGCTTCGTGCTGTCGGCTCGGTCATTCGCTTCGACGGCTTCCTAGCCGCTTACATCGAGCAGAAGGAAGAAGATTCGGAAGACGAGGAAAGCCGCCGCCTGCCCGAGATCCGCGCCGGCGAGCAGCTCACCCGCGAGTCGATCAACGCCACCCAGCGCACCACTGAGCCTCCGCCGCGCTATTCCGAGGCGTCGCTGATCAAGAAGCTGGAAGAACTGGGCATTGGCCGGCCGTCGACCTATACGGCGATCCTGAAGACGCTCGAGGATCGCGATTACGTCACCATCGACAAGCGCAAGCTGGTGCCGCAGGCCAAGGGCCGGCTATTGTCGGCTTTCCTCGAAAGCTTCTTCGAGCGTTATGTCGAGTACGACTTCACCGCTTCGCTCGAGGAGAAACTCGACGAAATCTCCGACGGCAAGCTAGCCTGGAAGGATGTGCTGCGCGATTTCTGGAAGGATTTTTCCGGCGCCGTCGCCGACATCAAGGAGTTGCGCGTCACCGACGTCCTCGATGCGTTGAACGAGGAACTGGCGCCGCTGGTGTTTCCCACGCGCGAGGATGGCTCCAACCCCCGCATATGTCCGAAATGCGGCACCGGCAACCTGTCGCTCAAGCTCGGCAAATTCGGCGCCTTCGTCGGCTGCTCGAACTATCCCGAATGCTCCTTCACCCGCCAGCTCGGCGACGCAGCCAATCCCAATGGCGAGAACGGCAGCGGCGAAGACGGCACCAAGGTGCTCGGCAAGGATCCCTATACCGCCGAGGAGATCACGCTGCGCAATGGCCGGTTCGGCCCCTATATCCAGCGCGGCGACGGCAAGGATGCCAAGCGCTCCAGCCTGCCCAAGGGCTGGACTGTCGATTCGATCGATCACGAAAAGGCGCTCGCCCTGCTGTCGCTGCCGCGCGACGTCGGCAAGCATCCGGAATCCGGCAAGATGATTTCGGCCGGGCTGGGGCGCTACGGGCCGTTCGTGCTGCATGACGGCACCTACGCCAATCTCGACAGCATCGAGGACGTGTTCTCGATCGGCCTCAATCGCGCCGTCTCGGTGATCGCCGAGAAGCAATTGAAAGGCAAGGGCGGCCGCAATGGGGGCACGCCCGCTGCTCTGAAGGAGCTTGGCGAGCATCCTGCCGGCGGCGGCAAGATCGTCGTGCGTGACGGCAAATACGGGCCTTATGTGAATTTCGGCAAGGTCAACGCGACGCTGCCGAAGGGCAAGGATCCGCAATCGGTGACGGTCGAGGATGCGGTGGCGCTGATTGCGGAAAAGGAAGCCAAGGGCGGCAATGGCGGCAGAAAGCCGTTCCGCAAAGCGGCCGCGCCTGTGAAGAAAGCGGCAGCGGCCAAAAAACCGGCGGCCAGGAAAAAGGGATAGGACGGGTTGGCGCGCAAAGTCTCCGGAAGAAGCCACGGCGATCTGCGCACCGCCGATACCCGTGCCAAGGTCAGGGACAATTACCGGCCTTCGCGTGACGAGATACTGCGTTACATCGCAGAAAATCCGGACCGCGCCGGAAAACGCGACATCGCCAAGGCGTTCGCGCTGCGCGGCGAAGACCGTATCTGGCTGAAGGACATGTTGCGCGATTTGCAGGACGAAGGCCTGCTGACCAAGGAGCGCAAGCGGCTTGCCCGCGTCGGGGCCCTGCCCCACGTCGCGGTGCTCGACATCTTTAGCCGCGACGCCGACGGCGTGCTGCTGGCGCATCCGACCGAAGCGATCGGCAATGGCGAACCTCCGGTCATAGCGATCCGCGTGTCGCGCGGCGGCAATGGCCCGACGCCTGGCATCGGCGACCGGGTTTTGGCCAAGACCTTTCCAACCGACGATCCGGCAGGCCCGGCCTATACGGGCCGGGTGATGAAGATCTTCGAGAAGCGCACCGATGCGGTTCTCGGCGTTTTCCGTGTGCTGAAGGACGGCACGTTCCGCATCGAGCCGGTGGAAAGGCGCCAGCCGGAGCTGGTCGTCGACAAGGAATTCCAGAACGGCGCCAAGAATGGCGACCTGGTCGAGGTCGAGCCGGCGCGGGCCTCCCGTTACGGGCTGCCGAGAGCCAAGGTGCTGGCGGTATTGGGCTCCTTGACCAGCGAAAAGGCGGTCTCGATGATCGCCATCCACGCGCACGACATTCCGCATATTTTGCCCGCCGACGTCATCGCCGAGGCAGAGGCGGTCAAGCCGGCGACGCTTGCCGGCCGCGAGGATTGGCGCGAGCTGCCGCTGCTCACCATCGATCCGGCCGACGCCAAGGATCATGACGACGCGGTGTTCGCCATGCCCGACACCGACGAGACGAACGCCGGCGGCGTGATCGTCACCGTCGCCATTGCCGATGTCGCCGCCTATGTGCGCTATGGCACGGCGCTCGACCGCGAAGCGCTGAAGCGCGGCAATTCGGTCTATTTCCCCGATCGTGTCGTGCCGATGCTGCCGGAGCGCATCTCGAACGACCTCTGTTCGCTGCGCGAGGCCCAGGATCGTCCGGCGATAGCGGTGCGCATGACTTTCTCGGCTGATGGCCACAAACTCAGGCACTCCTTCCATCGCATCATGATGAAGTCGGCGGCGAAACTCGCGTATCAGCAGGCGCAAGCGGCGATCGACGGCGCACCGGACGACACGACTGGCCCGATCCTCGATGCGGTGCTGAGGCCGCTATGGGACGCTTACGCGATCCTGAAGCGCGGCCGCGACACGCGCCAGCCGCTCGAGCTCGATCTGCCGGAGCGCAAGATCCTGCTCAAGCAGGACGGCACCGTCGACAAGGTCGTCGTGCCGGAGCGGCTCGACGCGCACAAGCTGATCGAAGAGTTCATGATCCAGGCCAATGTCGCCGCCGCCGAGACGCTGGAGGCGAAGCGGCAGGCGCTGGTCTACCGCATCCACGATGCGCCCTCGCTCGCCAAGCAGGAATCGCTGCGCGAATTCCTGCAGACGCTCGGCCTGTCGCTGGCGCGCGGTGCGCAGATGCGGCCGAACCAGTTCAACGGCATCCTCGCTCGCGTGCGCGGCGCCGATAATGAGGGACTGGTCAACGAAGTGGTGCTGCGCTCGCAGAGCCAGGCCGAATATTCGCCTGCCAATATCGGCCATTTCGGCCTCAACCTGAAGCGCTACGCGCATTTCACCTCGCCGATCCGCCGGTATGCCGACCTGATCGTGCATCGTGGGCTGATTGCCGCACTCGGCCTTGGTCCGGGCGGCCTGACGCAGGACGAGGCGGAACGGCTGGAAGAGGTCTCAGCACTGATCTCGGCGACCGAGCGCCGCGCGATGGCCGCCGAGAGAGACACGGTCGACCGGCTGATCGCCGCCTATCTCGCCGAGCGCATCGACGACCGTTTCGACGCCCGCATCTCGGGCGTCACCAAATCGGGACTGTTTGTCCAATTGCCGCAGTACGGCGCGGATGGCTTCATTCCGGTTTCAACGCTGGGCGGCGACTACTATATATACGACGAAACTGCCCGATCGCTTTTCGGAGAACGCACCGGCAAGGGCTATCAGCTTGCCGACCGCGTCGAGGTTCGCCTGATCGAGGTGGCGCCGATGGCCGGCGCGATGCGTTTCGAGATGCTGACCGAACCAAAGCCGCTGCCCGGCTCCAAACGGTCGTTCCACAAGGCCAAAGGCCGCGCCCGGGCGTCGCAATCGCGTACCGGCTCGCGCGGCAGGAGACGGTGATGCCAAAAGAACTGCAGGTGGAAGAACTGGTTTTCGGCGGCGAGCATCACTCCGGCCGGACCGCCCGGCCGCTATGGACGGCAATGAAGCGCGGCATGCTTGGCCGCTGCCCGCATTGCGGCGAGGGAAAGCTGTTTCGCGCCTTCGTCAAGACCGTCGACAAATGCGATCATTGCGACGACGAGCTCCATCACCATCGCGCCGACGATCTGCCGGCCTATCTTGTGGTGGTCATCGTCGGCCACATCGTGCTCGGCGCTTTCATGGGTGTCGAGGCGACCTCGACCCTCTCCACCTGGCAGCACATCGCAATCTGGGTGCCATTGACCATCATTCTAGCCGTCGTCCTGCTGCAGCCGGTCAAGGGCGCTGTCATCGGCCTGCAATGGGCATTTTATATGCACGGCTTTGGTGGCGAAGAAGACCTGATCGAGTCGCATCCCGAGGCTTGAAGCCATCACTGGCGCAATCGGCTATGGATGAAGCCCACTTTCGCATGAGAGAAGATTCCGCTAGGTCGAGCGCATGGACGGCATGACCAAGGCGGAAGTCGACAAGGTTGAGCGAAGCGCAATCGCGCTCGACAGCCAGCCAATACGCCCCCGTGACGCCGCGACGCTGATCCTGCTCGACCGCAAGGACGGTGAGTTGCTGGTGCTGATGGGCCGTCGCCATGCCCGCCACGCCTTCATGCCTGGAAAATTCGTGTTTCCCGGTGGCCGCACCGATCCGGCCGACAGCCGTATCCCCGTAGCCACTGCATTGCACCCTGACGAAGAAGCGAGATTGACCGCGGGCATCGGCCGCACCAGCGCTGCCCGCGCCCGTGCCATTGCTTTGTCGGCGATCCGCGAAACCTATGAGGAGGCCGGGCTGCTGATTGGCCAAAAAGGCGCCTTCGCGACCGCCAAGCGCGACTGGCAGGGCTTTGTCGAACACAGTGTTATTCCATCACTGCAAGCGCTGCGCTTCGTCGCACGCGCCATCACGCCGCCCAACCGGGTGCGCCGCTTCGATACGCGCTTTCTCGCCGCATGGCGCGACGACGTCGCCGTGGAACTGCCGGGTGGCGGTCCGACCAACGAGTTGGAAGACGTCGTTTGGCTGCCGCTGGCCAAGGCCAGTCAAGCCGACGTTCCAGACATCACGCGCACGGTCCTGGAGGAGCTGGAAACGCGGCTCGCCCAGGATCCGCTGCTGAGGCCCGGCGGTCCCGTGCCGTTCTATCGGCTTGTCCGCAATCGCTTCGTCCGCGAAATTCTCTAGAGCAGCCAGGCATTCCATGACAGTCGATACCCAGCCGCAGAGCGAGGAACGCGTACACTGGCTGCCGATGGTCGCGGCGATCTCTTCGATCAGCGTCGTCGGCATCGCCATCGGCCTCGGCATGCCGCTGCTCAGCGTCATCCTGGAAACGCGTGGTCATTCGGCGTCGATGATCGGTCTCAATACCGCGGTCGCCGGCCTCGCCTCGATCGCCGGCGCGCCGCTCGCCACCCCGCTTGCCATGCGGTTCGGGGTCGCCTGGACGATGCTTGCCATGATCGTCGCCGGGGCGCTGGCCTTTGTCGGTTTCCATTTCGCGCCAGCTTTCTGGATGTGGTTTCCGCTGCGCGTCCTGCTGCACGTCGCGCTGACGGTGCTGTTCATCCTCTCAGAATTCTGGATCAGCACCTCGGCGCCGCCACACCGGCGCGGACTGGTCCTCGGCATCTATGCCACCGTGCTGTCTCTCGGCTTTGCCGCCGGGCCATGGCTGTTCGCTCATCTCGGCAGCAGCGGCTTCCTGCCCTTCGGCGTCACCATCGCTTTGGTGACGCTCGCTGCCATACCGGTTCTGGCAGCACGCAACGAGAGCCCGACGATCGTCGCCGACGGCGAAACCAGCAATTTCCTGCGTTATATCTGGCTGGTGCCGACGGCGACCGCGGCCGTGCTGGTGTTCGGTGCGGTCGAGACCGGCGGCTTTGCGCTGTTCCCGGTCTACGGCAACCGCATCGGCTACTCCGAGGCCGACGCAGCTCTTTTGCTCACTATGATCGGGCTCGGCAACGTGCTGTTGCAGATCCCGATCGGCATGATCAGCGACCGCGTCAGCGACCGCCGCTATCTGCTGATGGCCTGTGCCACGGTCGGGCTTGTCGGCACCGTCTTTATGCCGTTCTTCGCGCAGAATTGGCACTTGATGGCAGCGCTTCTGTTCGTCTGGGGCGGCGTGGTCGCCGCCATGTACACGATCGGTCTGGCGCATCTCGGTTCCCAGCTTTCCGGCCACGAACTGGCCTCCGCCAACGCCGCCTTCGTGCTTTGCTACGGTGTCGGCATGGTGCTTGGCCCGCAGGCAATCGGCATCGGCATGGATGCTTTCGGGCCGTCGGGCTTCGGTTGGGCGCTCGGCCTGTTCTTCGCCTGCTATATCGTGCTGGTTGGCACCAGGCTGCTCCGCAAAATCCTCTGAGTGGGCCCGCTGCCGACATTGCTCCCACTGCTGACTAACTACTGACACCACCATGTCAGGAGCGCTCGCGTATATGCTCCCTCAAAGTGCATAAGCAGGGAGACCTCGGATGATCGACAGTGGCTTTGAGACGAAATCGCTGCGGATGGAATTGCTGCTGCTGGTGACCTTTCAGGCACCGGCCGCCGATGTCGACCGCATCATGGAGGCGGTGGTCGCGATCGCGCCGCTCAGAATGGGCAAATATGACAGCAATGCCTTTCAGTCAGCGGACGGCATCGAACGCTACCGGCCGCTTGAAGGTGCCGCCGCCGGCGCCGAGACGGAATTGCGCAGGCGGCCGGGCACTGTCGAGGTGTCGTTCGAACTGCCCGACGACCAGAAGCTCGCCGCTCGCGTCGTCGAAGCGATTTACCAGGTTCACAGTTATCAGGAGCCGGTGATCCGCATTCAGCCGCTGCTTGCCAGCCGCTCCAAGGGTCTCGACGACCGCGCCAACCCGAACCGCTGGTGGAACACGACTGGAGACTGGAAGAAGGCGCTGCCAGTCACGGAAGACGCTTGAACCTGGACAAGGGTTGACTTTCCGGGCGCGTTCTTTATGTGTCGCGGCAAGTTTCCCGCGTCCGGGTGTTTCCCCGTGCTCCAGCGGCCAAAACTCCACGAACATTAACGGACGAACATCATGGCCAAAGCCGCAAACATCAAGATCAAGCTTCTGTCGACCGCCGACACCGGTTTCTTCTACGTGACCAGCAAGAACAGCCGCACCAAGACGGACAAGCTGTCGTTCCGCAAATACGACCCGGTCGCCAAGAAGCACGTCGAGTTCAAGGAAACCAAGATCAAGTAATCCGGTTTTCTCTCGCAGTACCGAAACGCCGCCTTCCGGGCGGCGTTTTTCGTTTCGGGGATGCAGGACTAGCCGATGCGATCACCGCTTGCCGGATCGAACAGATGCAGCGACGCCGGGTCGGCCGACAGGCGCACGGCCTCACCCGGTTTCACACTGGCCCGACCCATGGCGAAGACGCACACCTGCTGGCCGGCAAGCTTGGTGTAGAATTGAGTCGACAGGCCGAGCGGCTCCACTACGCCCACCTCGCCTTTCAGCGCGCCATTGTCGGCAAGCCGGATATGCTCCGGCCGTAAGCCGACGGTGATCGCATCGCCATCCCTGAGCGGCAACCCGTCCGGCAGCCGCAGCTTCTGGCCGTCGGCCAGTCCGGCATCCGACTTGGCGGTCTTTTCAACCACGGCAGGCAGGAAATTCATGCCGGGCGAGCCGATGAACCCGGCGACGAACATGTTGACCGGCCGGTCATACAGATCGAGCGGCGCACCGACTTGCTGGACGAGGCCGTCATGCATGACGACGATACGGTCGGCCATTGTCATTGCTTCGATCTGGTCATGGGTGACATAGACCGAAGTGGTCTTCAATTGCTGGTGCAGCGCCTTGATCTCGGCACGCATATGGACGCGCAGCTTGGCATCGAGGTTCGAAAGCGGCTCGTCGAAGAGAAAGACTTTCGGGTCGCGGACGATGGCCCGGCCCATGGCGACGCGCTGACGCTGGCCGCCGGACAATTGCCGCGGCAAGCGTTGCAGAAGCGCATCGAGCCCGAGCCGCTTGGCGGCACCGTCCACCCTTGCATCGATCGCCGGCTTGCCGGCCTTCCTCAGCATCAGGCTGAAACCCATGTTCTTCGACACGTCCATATGCGGATAGAGCGCGTAGGACTGGAATACCATGGCAATGTCGCGGTCCTTTGGCGCGATGTCGTTGACCAGGCGCTCGCCAATATGGATTTCGCCGTCGGAGACCTCCTCCAGCCCGGCGATCATGCGCAGCAGGGTCGATTTCCCGCAGCCGGATGGCCCAACCAGGACGACGAACTCGCCGTCGGCGATTTCGAGATCGACCGCGTGCAGGACGCGCACGGCTCCATAGTCTTTGCGGACTTTGTCGAGAGTGACGGAGGCCATCGATCTATCCCTTGACGGCACCAGCGGTAAGGCCGGTGACGAGGTAGCGTTGCAGGAAGGCAAAGAACATGCAGACCGGGATCAGCGCCAGGATGGAAGCGGCCATCATCTGTCCCCAGTCGACCGCGAATTTGCCGATATAGGTGAGCAGGCCGACCGCGAAGGTCTTCTGGTCGTCGCTGGAAATCAGCATCAGCGCAAACAGCAACTCACTCCAGGCGGCGGTAAAGACGAAGCCGAGCGTCGCGCCCATGCCGGGCAGCGTCAGCGGCACGATCACCTTGCGCATCGCCTGCAGGCGCGTGCAGCCGTCGATCATCGCCGCCTCTTCCAGGTCTCGCGGAATGCCATCGAAGAACGACTGCATCAGGAAGGTTGCAAAGGCCGTATTGAAGGCGGTGTAGATGATGACGAGGCCGGTCAAGCTGTTGATGAGGCCGATCTGCCCCATGATGCGGTAGATCGGCGGAATGACCATCACCAGCGGAAAAGTCTGGGTGAGCAGAAGCAGAATGGCCAGGGTCGCCTTGCCGCGGAAGGAAAATCGCGACATGGCGTAGCCGGCCAGCGTGGCAATGACCGTTACGAAGGCCGCCGTCGACACCGAAACGATAACGCTGTTCAGGAAGTAGCGCGGGAAATCGGTGGCTTCGAGCACGGTGACGAAGTTCTGCAGCGTCGTTTGCGACGGCCAGAAAGTGATGCCTTCGGAGTAGAGCAGCCGCTCCGGCGTGACCGAGATCTTCAACGTCCAGAAGATCGGGAACAGCGCGAAGGCCATATAGGCGCCGATGGCGCCGTAGAGGCCGATGCCGCCGAGAACGCGCGAGGAGACGGAGCGTCCTGCAATCATCAGACGTGCCTCACCAGCGAGCGGCGTATGCCGATCAGTGCAATCGCATAGACGATGAGCAGCACAAGCAGCAGCACCGCCACTGCGGAGGCATAGCCCTTGTCCAGCGACTTGAACGCGCTGACGTAGATATAGACCGGCACTGTGGCGGTCGAACCGGCAGGCCCGCCTTCGGTCATGACGAAGATCAGGTCGGCGAAGGTGGCGATCCATATCGTGCGCAGCATGACGGTGATGACGATGGTCGGCGCCAGGAACGGCAGCGTCACCTTGGTGAAGCGCTGCCACGGCGAGGCGCCGTCGATCGCCGCCGCCTCATGCAATTCCGAGGGTATCGACTTCAACGCCGCCAAAAGTGTGATGGCAAAAAAGGGAATGCCGAACCAGACATTGGCGACGATCGGCCCCCACATGGCTGTCGAGGGATCGGAGAGCACGTTGGTCGGCTCGGCTTTCAGCCCCAATGCATAGAGCCAGTGGGGCAGCGGCCCGATGATCGGATTGAACAGCCAGGCCCAGGTCAGGCCTGACAGGAAGGACGGCACCGCCCAGGGCAGGAACACCACCGCCTGCACGATCTTTCTGCCCCGGAACGGCATGTCGAGCAGCAGCGCCAGGCCAAGGCCGAGGAAGAACTGGAAGAACAGGCTGGCTGCCGTCCACCACAGCGTGTTGACGAGCGCCTGCGCGAGCACGGGATCCGACAGCATCGCCTGATACTGCCCAAGCCCGACATATTCGGATTTGAATGCCGAGAACTTGCGGAACGAGTAGCCGATACCGATGACCAGCGGCACCAGGAGCACGACGACCAGCAGCACGATAGCCGGGCTGAGATAGAGCCAGGGCTCGATCGCGGCATGGGATAGCCGCTTCTTTCGCGGTCTGCCGGCGGATCGTATTTCGGACACGGCATAGGTCATTGGTGCTGGATTGTCTCCTGAAGCAGCGTCGAGGACAGCGCCCTTCTCCCAGTTTACGGGAAAAGATGCCGGTCCACCCTCCGCAGCTGCAGCGCAGCTGCTGCGGAGGACGGGCAGGCAGATGAGAGCCAGCACGAGCCACGACGGGTTGGCGCCGCCCCTCATCCGTCACTTTGTGACACCTTCTCCCCGTGAACGGGGAGAAGGAAGAAAAGCTATTTCTTGTTCTTGGCCAGCCAGTCCTGCTGTTCCTTGGTCAGGAACTTGGCCCATTCGTCGGCCACGTCCTTGGCCGCCTTCTGGCCAAGCAGCACTTCCTGAAAATTCTTGATCGCCACCTGGTCGACGAAATTGCCGAGGTTTTCCAGATGCGTCGGCGGCGTCACCATCTCGTATTTGTCGCCGTTGTTCAGTTCTTCGAACCAGCCCTTGAACTGCTCGGTCCTGAAGTGAGCGTCCTGGTCGGCGCCGTTGTGGATCGGAATGACGCCGACTTCCTTTGCCCATTCCAGATTGTCCTTGGGCGACAACAGCGTCGCCATCAGCTTCCAGGCATCGTCCTTGTGCTGGGAATTGGCGAACATCGCCCAGCCGGCATAACCGAGCGTCGGATAGGATTTGCCGCTCGGCCCGACCGGCATCGGCGCCACGGCGAAGTCGTCGGCGCTCATCTTGTCGGCGATGCCGAGCAGCGCGTCGGGATCCTGGTTCAGCATGGCGCAGGTGCCACTATAGAAGCCGGTGACGGTCTCGTTAAAACCCCAGCTCACCGCATCTTTCGGCGCCAGGCCATTCTTGTACATGTCGGCGAGCATCTGCAGGCCCTTGACCGAGCCTTCCTCGTTGATGGTCGAGGTGCCGTCCTCGTTGAAATAGCCGCCCTTACCAGCGGCAATGTTCATGAACATGTGCATGCCGTTGAAGGCGCCCGGGCCACCGCGCAGGCAGTAGCCGTATTTGCCCGGTATCGCCGAGATCTTCTTGGAGTCCTCGACGAATTCGTCGAGCGTCGACGGCGGACCGTCCAGGCCGGCCTCCTTGAACAGCTTCTTGTTCCAGAACAGCGCGTTCAGGTAATAGCCGTAAGGGATCATGTACTGCTTGTTGTCGACCGTCGAGCCGAACTGCTTGGCGCGCTCGCCCAGCGTTTTGGCATCGTCCCATTTGGCCATGTATGGCCCGAGGTCCTCGAGCTGGCCGTTGGTCGCGTAGAGGCCCATCCAGCGTTCCGGCATCTCGACGATGTCGGGCGTGTCGCCGGCCTGCACCATGGTGAGGAACTTCTCGAACGCCTGGCCCCAAGGCAGCGACACGAGCTCGACCTTGACGCCCGGATTGGCCGTCTCGAACTCGGCGATTTGCTTCTTGAGGAATTCGGTACGCGGCGGGCTGGTAATGACCTCGACCATCTTGATGGTGGAATCGGCCAGCACGCTGCCGGCGGAAATCGCGAGACCCGCGACGGCACCAAGAAGGATGCTCAGTTTTTTCATGTTCAGCACTCCCATTTTGAACGGCTCCTTTTATCTTTTTGCTCTGTCGAAGGCCTGGGCGACATCCGCCCACAGGTCTTCGACACTTTCCAATCCGACACTGAAGCGGATGGTTCGCGGGCTGACGCCGAAGCGCGCCATCGAATTCAGGCCCGGCGTCTGCTCGAGCGAGGCCTTTGCCGGAACGACCAGGCTCTCATGGCCGCCCCAGCTGACGCCGATGCGAAAGAGTTTCAGCGCATCGACGAAAGCCGGGATGTCGACGTCTTCCGTCACTTCGAATGAGAACAGCCCGGCATAGCCGGCAAGCGTCGCCTTGCCTGGATGGTTGGAATAGGCCGGGTGGTTGACCCGCTCGACATGGCCATGCGCCTTCAACCGCTCGGCGATGGTCAGCCCGCTCTTCATGTGGTGCGGCAACCGCAGCGGCAATGTGCGCAGCCCGCGCAGCAACAGCCAGGCCTCGAAAGGCGAAAGCTTGCCGCCGAGATAGGAATAGGTCTGCTCGTTGATGTGTCGGATATGGGCAGCCGAACCGGCCACCACGCCGGCGACTGTGTCGCTGTGGCCGCCGAGATATTTCGAGGCAGAATGCAGCACCAGGTCGACACCGTGTGAAATCGGCTTCTGGAACACCGGCGTCGCCCAGGAATTGTCGATCGAGGTGACGATGCCCTGCTCTTTGGCCAGCCGTGCCAGATGCGTTATGTCCTGGAGCTCGAACATCATCGACGTCGGGCTTTCCAGGTAGAGCAGCTTGGCGCCGGGAAGTGCTGCGGCGACCGCGTCCGGATCGGAACCGTCGACATAGTCGACCTTGATGTTGAGCCGAGGCAACAGCCGTTCGAACAGCCGGTAGGCATCGCCGTAGCAATTGCGCACGACAACCATGCGCTCGCCGGCACCGACGAAAGCAAGCACCGTGGCGCTGATCGCCGCCATGCCGCTGGAAAAGCCGCGCGCGGCTTCCGCGCCTTCGAGAGCCGCGACACGCGCCTCGAACTCCATGACCGTCGGGTTGTCGCCACGCGAATAGATCGGCTGGCGTCGCCTGCCGGCGAATGTGTCGGCCATCTCGGCATAATTGGCGAAGGTGAAGAGCGAAGTCTGGTAGATCGGCGGCACCACCGCACCGCCGGGAAAAGGCTCGTCATGGGCGAGAAGCGTCGCAGCCTCGGCGAGATAGTCGTTTTCGAAACCGGCGGGATGGTCGTTCATTTCTGGCCTGAGAGTTTGAGTTTGGCCGCACCGCGTTTCAGATCGTCCTCGACGGTGGCGATCAGCTTCAGCGCCTCGGCCCGGGCTCCCTCCGGATCGTGCGCGGCGATGCGTTCGTAGATGGTGCGGTGGTAAGGAAAGCTGGCGTGGCCGAAGTCGCGCACGCCGAGCGGATGTTCCCAGAAACGGTGGAACAGCTCGTGCATGGCGGCGATGATCTGCTCGAACAGCGGATTGCCGGAAGCGCGGTAGATCGACTGGTGGAATTCCCAGTCCTCCTCCGCCGACATGCCGGCGCGCGTGTGGAAGGCCTGCTCCATAATGTCGAGCTTGCGCCCGATCTCGACGAGATTTGCCTGGCCGGCGCGAACGGCGCAAAGGGCGGCTGCTTCCGCCTCCAGCGCGCGGCGGATTTCCAGCGTCTGCATCAGGCTGGTGAAATCATTGCCGCCGGCCAGCGTCAGCGGCATGTGCAGCATGTCCAGCGACACCACTCCCTTGAGATAAGTGCCGCTGCCTTGCCGCCGCTCGACCAGGCCGAGCCCTTCCCAGCGCGTCAGCGCCTCGCGCACGGTGTTGCGGCTCACCTTGAGGCGCTCGGCAAGGATGCGTTCGGTCGGCAGTCTCTGGCCGGGCCCGAGGGCTTCCCGCATCACAAAGCCGGCCAGGGCCTTGAGCACCGCGTCGTCGCGAGCAGTTGCCTGTATGGGCGAAAGGCCGAATTCGGTCATGCCAACGGGTCACCAAAAATGGCTCAATGGTCCAACCAATTTCTGCATAGAAGACAGGCTCTGTCAATCGGCTGCAGGCACATGCGTACCGCCCCCAGCGTGCTGATCAAAAGGCGGCCTACCTGTCACGGCAAAAAGCCAGCATTTTCTGGATGCTGACACAGAGTCCTGATGTGTTTTGAAATTGGGGGCCGGCCGGCGTTTGGCAGCGGTACGAGGAGGCCACTATGTGCCAGCGCCGGCCGGCCGACCCCACGGACCCAGGAGATGCGGCGGACCTGAGCATCATGGGGTATTCTTCGGGTCGAACCGGCGATCTAGCCTCGTGCCGGTTACGTCTAAGGGCTGCACATTTGCGCACCAACTTATGAAAATCAACAGTTTCTTAACCAAGCCTCGCAAATCGCTTGGATTAAGGTAAATTCGTAACCTTGTCGCGTTGACTGGCTAATTGGTGTCCGGGCTATGCCGCCTTGGCGACGACGCGATTGCGGCCGCCGCTCTTGGCCTCGTAGAGCGCGAGGTCGGCGCGTTTCATCAGCGCAGCGACCGTATCCACCCCTTTCAGCACCGACGACACGCCGACGCTGACGGTGACTTCGATCGCTTTGCCCTCGCTGCCAACGGCAAACGGCAGTTGGGCGATTTCGGCGCGAATGCGCTCGGCTACCTTTTCGGCTACCGCGCCGTCCGTGTCCGGCATCACCACCACGAACTCCTCGCCACCGAAGCGGCAGGCCAGGTCGATGCCGCGCACATTCTTGCGCAGCCGCCGCGCGAATTCGCGCAGCACGTCGTCGCCGCCGTCATGGCCATGCGTATCGTTGATGGTCTTGAAGCGGTCCAGATCGGTGATCATCACCGACAGCGGCCGGCGCCGTGCCACGGCGCGGTCGAACAGCGTCTGCAGATGGCTGTCGAGATAGCGGCGGTTGTGCAGGCCGGTCAGGGCATCGGTCACCGCCATCTCGATGGTCTGGGTGACGCTGGCGCGAAGCTGGTCGTTGTAGCGCTTGCGGCGCACCTGCGTGCGCAGCCGCGCGGTCAGCTCCTGCTGGTCGATCGGCCGCATCAGATAGTCGTTGATGCCGAGTTCGAGGCCGCGGATGATGCGCCCCTCCTCGCCCTCGTCCGCCAGAAGGATGATTGGCAGGAAACGGGTGCGATCGAGCGAGCGCAATTGCGAGCAGAGCCTCAGCGGGTCGAAATCGGCGAAGGCCGTCGAAATCATCACGCATTCGTAGGGCAACTCGGCAGCCTGAAAGAAACCGGCATGCGGATCGGTGGCGACGTCGAGATCGGCACTGCCGCGCAGCATCTTCTGGATGCGCTCGAAGGAGGATTTGCGCTCGTCGACCAGCAGCACCTTTGGCACCGCATCGTCGGCCGCGAAGTTGCGGCTCAAAAGCTCCTCGATGCCGATATTGCGCGTCGTCGAGGCACGCAGCCGCAGCTCGTCGGTCAGCGACTTCAGCCTGACCAGGCTCTTGACGCGCGTCATCAGCTGCAGATCGTTGACCGGCTTGGTCAAAAAATCGTCGGCGCCGGCCTCGAGGCCTCGCACCCGGTCCGAAACCTGATCGAGCGCGGTGATCATCACGACCGGGATGTGCGATGTCGCCGGGTCACCCTTCAGCCGCCGGCAAACCTCGAACCCGTCCATATCGGGCATCATCACGTCGAGCAGCACGACGTCGACCTTGCCGTTCTCGCAGATCTCGATCGCATCCGGCCCGTTGGTGGCGGTCAGAACCTCGAAATATTCGGCGAGCAGCCGAACCTCCAGCAGCCTGACATTTGCTGGGATGTCGTCGACGACGAGGATCCGCGCGGTCATTTCACAAAGCTCCGGCTCGGCTGGAAAGATACATCAGGCATCGCCCAGGTAGGATTTGATAGTTTCGATGAAACGCGGCACCGAGATCGGCTTGGAAATATATGCCTCGCAGCCGCCCTGGCGAATGCGCTCCTCGTCGCCCTTCATCGCGAAGGCGGTGACGGCGATGACCGGGATGACGTGGAGATCATCGTCCTCCTTCAACCATTTGGTCACCTCGAGGCCGGACACTTCGGGCAGCTGGATGTCCATCAGGATGAGGTCCGGCCTGTGCTGCCGCGCCAGATCCAGCGCTTCCAGGCCGTTGCGTGTACGCACCGTCTCGTAGCCGCTCGCTTCGATCAGGTCGCGAAAGAGCTTCATGTTGAGCTCGTTGTCCTCGACGATCATAACCTTTTTAGGCATCGATTTCCCGTCCCGGCTGGCCTTCCACTCGAAGGGTGCCGTCATGCGCCCCTTGTCGGCACGCACCAAACCTGTTCCCACTATACGGCAATATGATTGACGAAACGGAAACCGGCCGCCGGAAAAGCGTTCGGATTCCAGGTCGGCGAGCTTGCTGCCGGCAACACTTGCCACTACTGCGAAAACAGAACGATTCCGCCCACGAAGGAAAAGTAGCGATGGCAAACGCAGCGTCAATGCGCGAGGAAGCCGAAACCATTGCCGTAAAGGCGTTGGGCTTCGTCGCCGCCGATCCGGAACTTCTGCCCCGCTTCCTGGCGATCACCGGCATCGAGGCCCATTCCATCCGCCGGGCGGCCGGCGAGCCGGGTTTCCTGGCCGGCGTGCTGCAGTTCATCCTCGCCCACGAGCCGACGCTGATGCGTTTTTCGGAGGAAACCGGCACGCCGCCGGCCGCAGTGGGCAAGGCGTTGCGGGCACTGCCGCTCGGCGACGACAATCATGAGCATTCGACATAAGCCACGATGCCGAGACTGCGGGCAGATCGAAGAGCCTTCCGCAGACGATGGGCCACTGCTGGTGCTTTATGGCGTTGCCTCTTCCCCACTGTTGTTCGTCCCAACGGGGTCGGCCGGCTTCAGCATGGCGCCGTTGACCGTCACCGAACCGTCGGCTTTGGTGTTGATCACCCATTCAAGCCGGCCGTCCGGCAGCGTCTTGCCAAACCCTTTGATCGCCAGCGCGCCGGTAAAATACTGCGCGGCCTGCGGGTCCGTCTTCGCCGCCGTCTGCAAGGTCTCCACGATCTTGTCGTAGCCGGTGATGTCGATTGTCACGTCCGCACGCGGCTTCTTGCCGGGGAAGGTCATCTCGCCTTCCATCGCAATCTCGATGTTGCCGTTCTTGATCGTGCTGTGTCCGAGAATGGCCTTTGGCGTCTTGGCCAGGAAATCGGCGGAGATCTGGTTGCCGAAATCTGCCGGCAGCGGTGGATCCTTGCTGAAATCAAGGGTTTCGATGGTTTTCTTCGCCATGCTGTCCAGATCGATGTTGGCGCCGCCGAAGTTGAGGTCGATATCCGTCGGCAGCAACGCAACGCTCCAGCTGGGCAGCACCTGCTGCGGTATTGTCAGGCCGGAAACCTTGAACGCGTAGTTGATCTTGCCTTCCTTGGCGATGCCGTCCATGCCGACAGCGGTATTCAGTTGCGTCGCACCGAACTTGCCGACCGGACTCTCCACCACAAGGTCCTTGAAGCCGTAGGTGCCGTCGATCCGCTCCCACAACGGCAGTGCTGCCGTCAGAAGCGATTTGAACTCCGCCCCATCCGCCTTGAATTTGGCTGCATCATCAGTCGCCACGATGAAAGCAAGCAGGTCGAGCAGCGGCTTTGTCCGCAAACCCTTGCCGGCCGCATCCACAGAAAGTTCAGGCGCTTTTACAGCAGCCGGAAAACTCAACCCACTTTTGGGATCGTTGACTTTGATCGTTTCGGCGAAGTTCGTTATTTTTTCCGTCACCGTGAAATCGACGCCGCCGTTTGCGGATTTGGTCGAAACTATTACGGCAGTGCCAGGACCGACCGTGACATCCGCCTGCTGCTTGGGCTCTCGGGTGGTCATCGTCATGCCAGCCATCGAACCGGTTGCGCTCGCGAAAGCGGCCAGGTCGGGGTCATAAACTCCGGTGAACTTGTTGTCCGACACGGAGAAGTCGATGTGCTGCGCCCCCTCAGGGCCAACGAAATCGATAGACCCCTTCGGGGACACGTCCGCCGAAACGTCCCAGTGTCCATCTTTGCGCGGCTTGACCAAGATGAAGTAAGGCGTGATGTCGAACTTGAAGGCTTGCGGCTTTGCCATCAAATCCGTGACTGGCTTGAAGTCGAATGCGAGCTTGTAGGCATCGCCGTCGACTGAAATTTTCACGAACCCGATATCGAACAGCTTCTTTCCGATATAGCGCGCCAGATCGTCGGAAAGCTGCTTCGCCCCTTGCCTGTCGACCGCTTGGCCGAAGGCCGGTCCGCTGCAGGCAAGCAGTAAAACAAGTGGCAAAACGCGCTTCATGTCGATCCTCACTTATTCGCGGCCGTCAAACCGTTTCTATCACTGGTAGGGAATTACCATCACAACCGCAAGGCGAGCCGGACGGATCGATGTCGCCCGCGGCATTGCCTAAAGCACCAGCCGCACCAGCGGCCGGCCCGGCTTGCGCTCGACCAATCGCTGGAACCCGGCCTTTTCGAAGACCCGCGACGAGCCGACGAACAGCCCGATCGAGCGCGAATCCTTCGATAGATCGATCGGGCAGGCCTCGATCAGCCGGGCACCATTTTCCCGTGCGAAGTCGATGCCGCCTGTGACCAGGCGGTGCGACAGGCCCCTGCCGCGTGCCCTGGCGCGGATGAAAAAGCAGGAGATCGCCCAGACGCCGGGATCGGTGGCATCGGCGGGGTCGAGCGGCGCCGACCCCCTGCCCTGGTTGTTCCATTCGGGCACGTCGGCGCGCGGGCCGATCTGCATCCAGCCGACCGCCTGACCACCCTCGAAGGCCAGCAGGCCGGGCGGCGGCCCGGCCTCGATCCGGGCCTTGATATGATCCTTGTTGCGCTCCCGGTCGCTCGCGCGGCGCGCTGCCGGCGACAGCCGGAAATGTGTGCACCAGCAGCCGTAGCAGGCGCCTTGCTTACCGAAAAGATCTTCGAAATCCGCCCAAAGCTCGGGCACTAGCGGCGCTATGGTCGTATTCATGAGTTCTCTCCCGGCCCACCGCCTTGTCGTGGCGTCCGTCCTGACGTACCATTGCATTTGTTCTCTTTATGTTCGCAGCGATGGCGGCCCCTGTCAACAATCCCGAACACGGTTTTTGCCGCGACTGCCTGAATTTTCAGCGCAGCGAGGCACGCCGTTGCGAGCGCTGCGGCAGTCCGCGGCTTGCGCGCCATCCCGAGCTTTACCGGCTGCGCCTTGCCCATATCGATTGCGACGCGTTCTACGCGGCGGTCGAAAAGCGCGACAACCCGGCATTGAAGGACCGGCCGTTGATCATCGGCGGCGGCAAGCGCGGCGTCGTCTCCACCGCCTGCTATATCGCCCGCATCCATGGCGTGCGCTCGGCAATGCCGATGTTCAAGGCGCTCGAAGCCTGCCCGGACGCGGTGGTCCTCCCGCCGGACATGGAAAAATACGTCCGCGTCGGCCGCGAGGTGCGCGCCATGATGCAGGCGCTGACGCCGCTGGTCGAGCCGCTCTCGATCGATGAGGCCTTCCTCGACCTCGCCGGCACCGAGCGCCTGCATGGCCTGCCGCCTGCGGTGGTGCTGGCGCGCTTCGCTCTCAGCGTCGAAAAGGAGATCGGCATCACCGTTTCGGCAGGCCTGTCCTATTGCAAGTTCCTGGCCAAGGTGGCCTCGGACTTCCGCAAGCCGCGCGGCTTTTCGGTGATCGGCGAGGCCGAGGCTATCGGCTTCCTGGCCGAGCAGCCGGTGACGCTGATCTGGGGCGTCGGCAAGGCCTTTGCCGCCACGCTCGAGCGCGACGGCATCCGCACCATCGGCCAGCTGCAGCGCATGGAACGCGGCGACCTGATGCGCCGCTATGGCGTCATGGGCGACCGGCTCTACCGGCTTTCGCGCGGCGAGGACGACCGCCGCGTCGTTCCCGACCAGGACGCGAAAAGCGTCTCGGCGGAAACCACTTTCGACACCGACATCGCCTCCGTCGAGGAACTGGTTTCGGTGCTGAGGGCGCTGGCGGAGAAAGTCTCGGCCCGGCTGAAAAAATCCGGCATTGCCGGACGCACCGTCGTCCTCAAGCTGAAGACCCAGGATTTCAAGATCCGCACGCGCAATCGCCAGCTCGGCGATCCGACCCGGCTGGCCGACCGCATCTTTCAGACCGGGCTCGAGCTGCTACGCAAGGAAGCGGATGGCACGAAATACCGGCTGCTCGGCATTGGCGTCAGCGATCTCTCCGACGATGACCGGGCGGACCCGCCCGACCTGGTCGACGTCAAGTCACGCAAGCGCGCCATGGCCGAAGGCGCCATCGACACGCTGCGCGGCAAGTTCGGCCGCAGGGCGGTGGAAACCGGCTATACCTTCGGCAAGGGCCGTGATGCGCACCCGCCCGAACCGATCGAGGAGTGACAGTGCTAAGTGCGCCGCAGATCGATCCGGCTGGTAATCACGCGCTCGCCGGTTTTCGGGTCGACGTCGATAACGGTCAGCCGCATGCCGTCCTCGCCATTCTTCTCGACCGTCATTTGCGCCTTGCGATCGCCATTGACCTCCTTGGCCCAGCGGATGCCGAGATTGATTGCGTTGCCTTTTCGGCTGCCGCTCAATTGCGCCGGCCCGGTGCGCGATCCGACATAGGTGCCGCTGTATTTCGTCCCGCTGGACCTGAGGTCCGCGCTGATGTCGCGCGTCACCAAGATAAGACCGCGGCAGCTGCCGTCGAGCGACAATGAGTTCGACGTCGCGTCGGAATTGAAGTGACAGGAGACATTCACCGTCGGCGCGTCGGTGGTGACCTTGACGATGCCCTTGCCGGCGAAATTCCCCTGGAATGAGCGAAGAAAATCCGGATCGTCGGCATGCGCTGCGCCGGCCCCGGCCGCCAGGCAGCCGGCAAGTACAAATCGTGCGAGTGATTTCATCGGACCGCTCCTCGTTGGTATCCAAACACAGCACGCAAACACTGAGGGACCAACGCTTCCCTCAGCGGCGGGTTCCGGCTTCAACATCACTGTTTGCAACGCTTCACGGCTGGCCCAGTCAAATGCGTCGGCTAGCGGTTGCGATGAAAGCGCCGGCTTGCGACATAGCGCGCATGGTACCCGCACCCTCGATCCCCAAGGCCGCGTTCTGGATGGCGCTGTCGATCGCCTCGTTCCTGGCGATGTCGGTCGCCGGCCGGGCCACGACGGCAGAGCTCAACGTCTTCCAGGTGCTCGAGCTGCGCTCGGTGATCGGCTTTTTCATCCTGCTGCCGCTGGTCATGATGTCAGGCGGTTTTGCGGCGATGCGCACCGGGCGTCCGCTGGCCCATATCGCCCGCAACGTCGTCCACTATACCGGCCAGGCTGCCTGGCTTTACGCCCTGACGCTGATCCCGCTTGCGGTGCTGATCTCGATCGAATTCACCACGCCGATCTGGACCGCCCTGCTGGCGGTCGTTTTCCTCGGCGAAAGGCTCTCCCGGCCACGGCTTGCGGCAATCGTGCTGGGGCTGATCGGCGTGGTGATCATCGTGCGTCCGGGCGTCGGCGCGGTCAATCCGGGGCAGGTTATCGTGCTGGGAGCCGCGGTCTGCTTCGGCGTCTCGGTGGTCCTCGTCAAGTCGCTGACGCGGACGGACAGCGTCGTGCGCATCATCTTCTGGATGCTGATCATCCAGTCGGTGCTTGGCCTCGTCCCGGCGCTGTACGAATGGCNCTCGTCGTTCTCGGCGCGGCCGTGTGCTTTGGCGTATCGGTGGTGTTGGTCAAGTCGCTGACCCGCACGGACAGTGTCGTGCGCATCATCTTCTGGATGCTGATCATCCAGTCGGTGCTTGGCCTCGTCCCGGCGCTGTACGAATGGCGCAACCCGCCGCTCGAGCTCTGGCCGTGGATCCTGCTGATCGCGTTTACCGGCATGTCGTCGCATTTCTGCATGGCCCGCGCACTTGTCTATGCCGATGCGACGGTCATCTCGCCAATGGACTTTTTGCGCGTACCGCTGTCGGCGGTGATCGGATGGCTGCTTTATCACGAGCAGATCGACGCCTTCACCGCCGGCGGCGCCCTGCTGATCCTGCTCGGCAATCTGCTCAATCTGCAGAAAAAAGCCGCCAAACCGGCTGAGGTGGCAGCATCGTAGCCCTGCAATTCAATCGCCATCGTCGGGTATGTTCAGAACGTGCCCACAGGCCTTGCAATGGACGGCGTCAGGCTCGTGCCGCTGCAGCCCGCATTGCGGGCAAGGAAAGAACACCTTGGTGGGACGGAAGAGCGCCTGCGCAAGCCTGACGAACAGCGATATGCCGATGATCATGGTGGCGATCGCGGTGAGCTTGCCGGCCACGCCGGGCAGGACGATGTCACCGAAACCGGTCGTGGTAACTGTGGCGACGGTGAAATACAGCGCATCGACATAGCCTTCGAGACCGCCCACGGTGCGGAAGAAGAAGGTGTAGACGAAGCCGGTGATGACAAAGAGGAACGTCAGGAAATTGATGACCGCGCGGCTCGCCTCGCGCCATCGCCTGAAGCCGCGCATCTCGAGAAATCGCCACAGCGCGCCGCTACGCGACAGCGACCACAGCCGCAGGATGCGCAAAAAACCGAGATTGGCCAGCGCCGTAGGCATCAGCAGAGTCAGCAGGATGAAGGCATCGATCCACGACGCCGGCTGTCTCATCAGGCGCAGCATGTCGTTGGAGGCAAGCAGCCGGGCAATCATGTCGGCGGCGACGAGTGCTGCCACGGAGTAGTCCAGCCAGAGGAACGAGGACGACTTCTGGATCACCGGCGTGGCAATAAAAAAGGCAATGATGGTGAGGTCGATGACAACAGCCGCAAGCTGAAACCGGAACGCCGCCGCTGTGCGCCCGTGATATAGCTTGCGCAGCATGTCGCGGAGCCGCGCCAAGGCTGAAGAATCCTGCGCTCCACTCTTGTCTATTGCATTCATGGCGACTGCGATAACGTTTGGGCCACCAGCCGTCCAGTGTTGCCAGCCGGGCAGCCGGCTACACCAGCTCCACTTCCACCACGCCTGGCACAGCGCGCATCGCCGACGCGATCTGCGGCGAGACGCGGTAGCGGTTGGGCAACTCAATCTCGACCTCGCCCTCGCCGCCTTCCTTTATGACGATGATGCTCACCTGACTGTCGCCACGCTGCCCAAGTTGCGATTGGATTGTCGATGCCGGTGCGTCATTTCTGACGAAGATGCGCAGCGCTTTCTGGATGCGGCTTGCCTCGTCCTCCAGCGACTGCACGGTCTGGATGCGCAGATTGACGCCTTCCGGCCTGTCCTCGGCCGAAACGGTGATCACCACCGAGCGGCCGGGTTCGAGCAGATCGCGGTATTGCGCCAGCCCCTCGGAAAACAGCACCGCTTCATACTGGCCTGACGTGTCGGAAAACTGCACGACGCCCATCTTGTTGCCGGTGCGCGTCTTGCGCTCCTGCTTGGTGGTGACCGTACCAGCGAGCCGGCCGGCGGCAGCACCGCGTTTGACGGCGGCCGAAAACTCGCCCCAGGTCTGCACCCGCATTTTCTGCAGCGCCGCCTTGTATTCATCGAGCGGATGCGCCGAGAGATAGAATCCGACCACCTGGAATTCGCGGTGCAGGCGGTCGGCGGCGAGCCAGGGGTCGGTCGCCGGCAGGTTGAGCGCCTGCGACTGTGCGCCAAGCGAAGCGCCAAAAATGTCATGCTGGCCGGTGACGGCATTCTGCTGCGCCAAGGACGCCAGCCCCATCATCCGCTCGACGCCGGCCATCATCGCCGCGCGGTCATGACCGAAGCAGTCGAGCGCGCCGGCCATGATCAGGCTTTCGAAGACGCGCTTGCCGACGATCTTGGGATCGACCCTTTCGCAGAAATCGGCCAGGCTCTTGAACGGTTTTTCGCCGCGCGTGGCGACGATGTGCTCGACCGCCGCGTCGCCGACGCCCTTGAGCGCGGCCAGCGAATAGAAAATGCGGTTCTCGCCGACCTCGAAATCCCGGAACGACGTCATCACCGACGGCGCCACCACCTCGATGCCGAGGCGCAGCGCATCCTGGCGGAAATCGGCGAGCTTGTCCGTATTGCCCATGTCGAGCGTCATCGATGCGGCCAGGAATTCGACCGGGTAATGCGCCTTCAGATAGGCGGTCTGGTACGACACGACGGCATAGGCGGCAGCATGCGATTTGTTGAAACCGTAGTCGGCGAACTTTGCCAGCAGGTCGAAGATGAAGTCGGCTTGCGGCTTGCCGACGCC
Source organism: Mesorhizobium sp. LSHC420B00 (assembly GCF_000503055.1). GTDB lineage: Bacteria > Pseudomonadota > Alphaproteobacteria > Rhizobiales > Rhizobiaceae > Mesorhizobium. The sequence continues at coordinate 65,930 of NZ_AYVY01000014.1, forward strand.
GCGCTCGACCGCACCGGAAACAAAGCGCTCGCGCTGCTTGTCCATCTCGGCGCGGATCTTCTTGCCCATGGCGCGGCGCAGCAGATCGGCTTCACCCAGCGAATAGCCGGAAAGCTCCTGCGCGATCTGCATCACCTGTTCCTGGTAGACGATGACGCCTTGCGTCTCCTTGACGAGATGGTCGATCTTCGGGTGGATCGACGCCATCTCCTCCTCGCCATGCTTTCTGGCGTTGTAGGTCGGGATGTTCTCCATCGGCCCCGGCCGGTAGAGCGCGACCAGCGCGATGATGTCCTCGATACAGTCGGGCCGCATGCCGATCAGCGCCTTGCGCATGCCGGCACTTTCCACTTGGAACACGCCGACCACCTCGCCGCGCGACAGCATGGCGTACGTTTCCGGGTCGTCGAGCGGAATGTGGGCGAGATCGATCTCNATCGATCTCGATGCCGCGGCGGCGGATCAGCTTAACCGCCCTGTCCAGCACCGTCAGCGTCTTCAGCCCAAGGAAGTCGAATTTCACCAGCCCGGCCTGCTCGACATACTTCATGTTGAACTGTGTGACCGGCATGTCCGAGCGCGGATCGCGGTACATCGGCACCAGTTCCCACAGCGGCCGGTCGCCGATAACGATACCGGCGGCGTGCGTCGAGGCGTGGCGGTAGAGACCTTCCAGCTTCTGCGCCGTGTCGAGCAGCGTTTGTACGATCGGCTCCCGCTCGGCCTCTTCGGCAAAGCGCGGCTCGTTGGCGATGGCGTCGGCGAGCTTGACCGGATTGGCCGGGTTCGACGGCACCATCTTGCTCAGTTTATCGACCTGACCATAAGGCATCTGCAGCACACGGCCTACGTCGCGCAGCACCGCGCGTGCTTGCAGCGTGCCGAAGGTGATGATCTGGCCGACCTGGTCGCGGCCGTATTTCTGCTGGACGTAGCGGATGACCTCCTCGCGCCGGTCCTGGCAGAAGTCGATGTCGAAGTCGGGCATCGACACGCGGTCGGGATTGAGGAAGCGCTCGAACAGCAGCGAAAAGCGCAGCGGATCGATGTCGGTGATGGTCGTCGAATACGCAACCAGCGAGCCGGCGCCCGAACCGCGGCCCGGCCCGACCGGAATGCCTTGCGCCTTGGCCCATTTGATGAAGTCGGCAACGATCAGGAAATAGCCCGGATATTTCATCTTCTCGATGACCCCGAGCTCGAAATCCAGTCTTTCGCGATATTGGTCGGCCGTGTAGCCGGGTGTGAGCCCATGCGCCGCCAGCCGTGCCTCCAGCCCTTCATGCGCCTGCCGGGCAAGCTCCTGCGCCTCCGCTTTAACCGCCGCGTCGGCGTCGGCGACATCGCGGCCGGCAAAGCGCGGCAGGATCGGGTTGCGGGTCTTCGGATAGTAGGAGCAGCGCAGCGCGATCTCGACGGTGTTGTCGATTGCTTCCGGCAGGTCGGCGAACAGCCTCGCCATATCGGCCTGGCTTCGCAGGAAGTGGTCGGGTGAAAGGCGGCGGCGATTGTCGGCCGCAACCACGGAGCCTTCGGCGATGGCGATCAGCGCGTCATGCGCCTCATAGTCTTCACGAGAAAAGAAAAACGCCTCGTTGGTGGCAACCAGCGGCAGATCGTGGCGGTAGGCGAGGTCGACCGACGACTGCTCGATCGTGCGGTCGTAGCCGGACACGCGCTCCAGCTCGACATAGAGCCGGTCGCCGAACAGGCCCTTGAGCGCCAGGAGCCGGGTCTCGGCGAGTTCGCGACGGTCCTCTTTCAAGGCATTGCCGATCGGGCCTCGCGGCCCGCCCGTAAGGCAGATCAGACCGTCGGAGTGGCCCTGCAGCATCTCGGTCGTCAGATGCACCGCTTCGCCGGGCGGTGTCTCGAGGTAGACGCGGCTGACCAGCCTGACCAGATTGCCGTAGCCGGCCTCGGTTGCGGCGATCAGTACGACGGGCCGCATCTCCGGTCCTTGCTGCCTGCGGTCGCGCTGGCTGTCGCTCGCCTCGCCGGAAAAGGCGAGGTCGATCTGGCAGCCGATGATCGGCTGGATGCCGTCCTTCACGGCTTTCTGGGCGAATTCCAGCGCGCCGAACAGATTGTTGGTATCGGTGACGGCTATTGCCGGGCATTCATCCTGCACCGCATGGCCGACGATCTTGCCGAGTTGCAAGGCACCTTCGAGCAGCGAATAGGCCGAATGCACGCGCAGATGAATGAACCGACGCGCCGCCTGCTCCGCCCGCGACGCCTTTGCATAGGCCTCGCGCAGCAAGGGATCGCGTGGAAGTCTCTCATTCGCCATGGTTTTTTCGCGCCGCCTCACAAGGACTCAGTCGATGAAGATGTATTGTCCGGCACCGGGTAACACGAGTCCAGCGGAAGCGATTGGAGCTTTGGAAGTTTAGAGCAACCGCTGAAGCTGCCAATCTCCCCCCTCTTGGGCCCCTCGTGGGGGAGATGTCCGGCAGGACAGAGAGNCCCGCCACAGCGGGCGGGTCGTTGGAGCCAATTAGCACCATACCCAGATTAGTAGCATAGCTGCCGGCACAAAGCAAGAACAAAATACGCCACGACGGCAAAAAGCGAATTCCTCACGGCCTCGCCTGTCCCTCCTCCACTGAGCGTGCCAACCCATTGCAAGGTCGCGTTTCTTCGCGCCCCTCTCTGTCCTGCCGGACATCTCCCCCACGAGGGGGGAGATTGGCCGTCACCTCGGCTTTCGCTAATCTCCAACGTCCCAGGCCGGCGCCGAGGCGGATTTCAGCCTCACGCGAATTGCATGATCACCGCATCGACCGCAAGGCTGTCGCCGGGCTTGGCGTTGAGCTTCGATACGATGAGATCGCGCTCGGCGCGCAGCACGTTTTCCATCTTCATCGCCTCGACCACCGCCAGCGTCTCGCCGGCCTTGACCTCCTGCCCCTCGGCAACCGCAATCGACACGACGAGGCCAGGCATCGGGCAGAGCAGCATCTTCGACGTGTCCGGCGCCACTTTTTCCGGCATCAGCCTTTCGAGTTCGGCGGTGCGCGGCAGCATGGCGCGGGCTGTCACAGACATGCCTTTCCAGGCAAGGCGGAACCCGTTCAGCACCGGCCTGACCTGCGCCGCGACTTTGCGGCCGCCGACCGTGCCGCGCCAGATGAGATCGCCCGGCCGCCAGTCGGAGGTCACCCTCAGTGCCTTGTCGCCGTCGATTGTGAGGTCGAGCTCCATCGGAATGGAAATCATGCCTTCGACGATGGCGACCGAAAGATAATCCCGGCCGATCTTCACCGCCCAATCGCGTTTCAAGGCGCCGGAATGCGGCGCCAGCCGCCCGCCCAGCCGGTCGAGCCGGTCGCGGCGCACCAGTTCGACCGCGGTGGCGATCGCGGCCAGCACCGCTTTCTCCTCGGCGTCTGGCACGATCGGCGCGAAGCCGTCTGGGTATTCCTCGGCGATGAAAGCGGTCGATATCAGCCCTTCCCGCCAGCGCGGATGCTGCATCAGCGCCGCCAGGAACGGTATGTTGTGCTCGATGCCGTCGACAACGAACCTGTCCAGCGCTTCCGACATCGCATCCATCGCCGCAAGCCGTGTCGGCGCCCAGGTGCACAGCTTGGCGACCATCGGATCATAGAACATCGAGATTTCCGAGCCTTCGGTAACGCCGGTATCGTTGCGGATGACGATTTCGCCAAATTGCCCCTCTTCCGGCGGCCGGTATCTCGTCAGCCGGCCAATCGACGGCAGAAAGTTGCGATACGGGTCTTCGGCATAGAGGCGGCTTTCCACCGCCCAGCCGTTCAGCTTGACGTCGCCCTGCTTGATGGCGAGCTTTTCGCCGGCTGCCACGCGGATCATCTGCTCGACCAGGTCGATGCCGGTGACCAGTTCCGTCACCGGATGCTCGACCTGCAAGCGCGTGTTCATTTCCAGGAAATAGAAGTTCTTGTCGCTGTCGACGATGAATTCGACCGTGCCGGCGCTCTGGTAGTCGACCGCCTTGGCCAGCGCCACCGACTGCTCGCCCATGGCTTTGCGGGTCTTGGCATCGAGGAACGGCGACGGCGCCTCCTCTACGACCTTCTGGTTGCGGCGCTGGATCGAGCATTCGCGCTCGCCGAGATAGAGCGTGTTGCCATGCGCGTCGGCAAGCACCTGGATTTCGATATGGCGCGGATCGACAATGAACTTCTCGATGAAGACGCGGTCATCACCGAACGAGCTTTTGGCCTCCGACCGCGCCCGGTCGAAGCCGTCGCGCACCTCTGCCTTGCTCCAGGCGATGCGCATGCCCTTGCCGCCGCCGCCGGCCGAGGCCTTGATCATCACGGGATAGCCGATTTCGCCGGCGATCTTTTCGGCATGGGCGGCGTTTTCGATGACGCCGAGCCAGCCGGGCACCGTCGAAACCTTGGCGGCGTTGGCGAACTTCTTCGATTCGATCTTGTCGCCCATTGCCTTGATGGCCTTGGGCTTCGGGCCGATGAAGACGATGCCTTCCTGCTCCAGCGCCTCGCAGAAGGATGCCCGCTCGGACAGGAAACCGTAGCCGGGATGCACGGCCTCGGCCCCTGTCGCCTTGCAGGCGGCGATGATCTTTTCCGGGGCCAGATAGCTTTGCGCGGCGGGAGAAGGGCCGATATGCACCGCCTCGTCAGCCATTTCGACATGCACCGCGTCGCGGTCGGCGTCGGAATAGACCGCGACGGTGGCGATGCCCATCTTGCGCGCCGTCTTGATCACACGGCAGGCGATCTCGCCACGGTTGGCGATCAGGATCTTTGTGAACATGCAGGCCTCGTCCCTCGGCTGCCCTTCTTTTCTGGGCTTCCCGTTTTATGGGCTTCAGGGGGCCGGTCAAGGCAAAGTCGGAGCCTATCCCGGACGCAAATCGGCGAGCTCTGACGAAAATCCGGGATCAGAACGTCGCTTCGTGCATAGCGCAGAGCTGAGTGGTAAGTTAAATCTAACCTGGATTGCAGACTGCCATGGGAGGATTGCCTGATGAAAACGCGCGCCGCTGTCGCCGTCGCCGCCGGAAAGCCGCTGGAGATCATGGAGGTCGACCTCGAAGGTCCCCGTGATGGCGAGGTGCTGGTCGAGATCAAGGCAACCGGCATCTGCCACACCGACGAGTTCACACTGTCGGGCGCCGACCCGGAAGGCCTGTTTCCGGCGATCCTCGGCCATGAGGGCGCCGGCATCGTCGTCGACGTCGGCAAGGGCGTCACCTCGGTCAAGAAGGGCGACCATGTCATCCCGCTTTATACGCCGGAATGCCGGCAGTGCCCGTCCTGCCTGTCGCGCAAGACCAACCTCTGCACCGCCATCCGTGCCACGCAGGGTCAAGGCTTGATGCCTGACGGCACGTCGCGCTTCTCGATCGGCAAGGACAAGCTGTTCCACTACATGGGCTGCTCGACTTTCTCCAATTTCACCGTGCTGCCCGAGATTGCGGTGGCCAAGGTCAATGCCGACGCCCCCTTNCGCCCCCTTCGACAAGATCTGCTACATCGGCTGCGGCGTCACCACCGGCATCGGCGCGGTGATCAACACGGCCAAGGTCGAGCAAGGCGCGACCGCTGTCGTCTTCGGCCTTGGCGGCATCGGCCTCAACGTCATCCAGGGCCTGCGCCTTGCCGGCGCCGACATGATCATCGGCGTCGACCTGAACAACGACAAGAAGGCCTGGGGCGAGAAATTCGGCATGACGCATTTCGTCAATCCGAAGGAGATCGACGGCGATATCGTGGCTCATCTCGTCAACATGACCAAGCGCGGCGCCGACCAGATCGGCGGTGCCGACTACACGTTCGACTGCACCGGCAACACGAAAGTCATGCGGCAGGCGCTTGAATCGTCCCACCGTGGCTGGGGCAAGTCGGTCATCATCGGCGTTGCCGGCGCCGGCCAGGAGATCTCGACGCGGCCGTTCCAACTGGTCACCGGCCGCACCTGGATGGGCACTGCGTTCGGCGGCGCGCGCGGCCGCACCGACGTGCCGAAGATCGTCGACTGGTACATGGACGGCAAGATCGAGATCGATCCGATGATCACCCACACGCTGAAGCTCGAGGACATCAATAAGGGGTTTGACCTTATGCATGAAGGCAAGTCGATCAGGAGCGTGGTAGTTTACTGAGGAGGAGGAGAAAGCCGCCGGCCAATCAGCCAGCGGCCGAAAATGCACATGTTCAACAAGGGAGGAGACAAAAATGCCGGAAAAACTGCATCCGAAAATCGACAATGGACTGCCCAGGGAAAAGGCCGACTTTGCCGGCGGGACGCTGGTCTGCGCCTGCACCAGCAATCCGGTCAAGGTGAAGGTCAAGGGCCAGATCGCCCACAACCATGCCTGCGGCTGCACCAAATGCTGGAAGCCGGAAGGCGCACTGTTCTCGGTCGTGGCGGTGGCCGGTACAAGCGACGTGACGGTCACCGAAAACGGCGACAAGCTGAGGATCGTCGATCCGGGCGCGCTGATCCTGCGCCATGCCTGCACCGGCTGCGGCGTCCACATGCACGGCCCGGTCGAGCGCGACCACGCTTTCAAGGGGCTGTCCTTCATCCATCCGGAGCGCTTCCAGGAGGACGGCTGGTCGCCTCCGGGCTTCACCGCCTTCGTCTCGTCGATCATCGAATCCGGTGTCGATCCGAGCCGTATGGACGGCATAAGGTCACAGCTGAAGTCGATCGGGCTCGAGCCTTATGACTGCCTCAATCCAGGTTTGATGGACTATATCGCCACCTGGACGGCGAAGAGATCTGGCGCGTTGCCGGCCTAGTAGCCGCTCGACTATCATCGATCGAGCCGGGCGACGTCGCCCGGCTCTTTCACATTTGGAACAACGATGCCCGCACCCGCTATTCTCGTCGATGCCGATGCCTGCCCAGTGAAGGCCGAGGTCGAAAAGGTTGCCGAGCGGCACGGCATCGTCGTCACCTTCGTCTCCAATGGCGGCTTGCGTCCATCGCGCGATCCGATGATCCGCAATGTCGTCGTCTCCAAGAGCGCCGACGCCGCCGACGACTGGATCGTCGAAAATGCCCGGCCCAACGACATCGTGGTGACCGCCGACATCCCGCTTGCCGCGCGCGCGGTGGCACTTGGCGCCCATGTACTCGGCCCGACCGGGCGCCCGTTTACGCCGGAGACGATCGGCATGGCGGTGGCGATGCGCGACCTCAAGCAGCACCTGCGCGAGACCGGCGAAAGCAAGGGCTACAATTCGAGCTTCGCGCCGCAGGATCGCTCGCGGTTTCTCGGCGAACTTGACCGCATCTTGCGGCGAGCGCTGAAATCCGCCTCAGCGGACTGAAACCATGACGACCGGTACCCCCACCAAGATGCCCATGCAACGCCACACGCCGTTCGCGCTGTCGGCCTGCATCGGCGTGGCAGCCTTTGGCGCAGCACTGATCTGGCGTGCGCCGCTTGCCTATTCGATCGGCGCCAACGTGTTCTTTGCCGCCTATCTCTGTCTTGTCGTCGCTCACATGCCGCGGCTTACCGGCAGCTATCTGCGCAAGAATGCAGGCGACACGGACCTGCCGGTGCTGGCCATCTTCGCGGTCACGCTGGTTGTGGTCGCAATTGCCATCATCTCGTTGTTTCAATTGATCAACAGGGAGAAGAGCGCGGATCCCGTCGAGCTTACGGTGGCGTTATTGTCTATCCCGCTTGGCTGGTTGACCATCCACGCGATGGCGGCACTTCACTACGCGCATCTCTATTGGTTGGACGGCGATGCGATGGATGGCGACACCAAAAAGAAAATCCCGGTCGGCGGCCTCGACTTCCCGGGCGGCAAACGGCCGGAAGGCTCGGATTTCCTCTATTTTGCGACAGTGATCGGCATGACGGCGCAAACTGCCGACACCAACATCACAACCTCGCAAATGCGCCGTGTCGTGCTTGTGCATTCGATCCTGTCGTTCTTCTTCAACACGGTGATCGTGGCAGCCGCGGTCAACCTCGCAGTCAGCCTCGGCAGTCCGTAATAAATCCGGGATCGGGTGAAACATCGCTTAAGCTGGCGACGTATTGGGAGGAGAAGAGATCTGACAGGCCGCGGCGAACGTGCGGCCGGAGGGAACAACAGATGGAATCGCTGGCCAGAAACCAAGCCGCCGAAGCAGATACCGCCGCGCCGAGCGATGCGACGCTGATCTATCGGCAGTCGCGCTGGACGCGGCTGACGCATTGGCTATGGGCGATCGCGCTGTTCTTCATGCTGCTTTCCGGTCTGCAAATATTTAACGCCCGCCCACAGCTCTACATCGGCAAGGAGTCGGGCTTTGGCTATAACAACACCATCTTCGCCATCGGCGCCGAGAACACGGTGACCGGCCCGCGCGGCTACACCGAGATCTTCGGCAAGCGCTTCGATACCACCGGCGTGCTCGGCTGGTCGGGTCCGGCCGGCCAGGAGACCTCCCGCGCCTTCCCGTCCTGGGCGACGATCCCTTCCTACTACGATCTCGGCACCGCGCGCGTCGTTCATTTCTTCTTCGCCTGGGTGCTGACCACCACGCTGCTGGTCTGGCTGGTCGCCAGTCTGATCAACGGCCATTTGCGGCGCGATCTTGCCCCGCGCCTCGATGATTTCAGGCGGCTGCCGCGAGACATTGTCGACCACGCAAGGTTCAGGTTCCACCACACGCGCGAATACAACACGTTGCAGAAGATGGCCTATGGCGGCGTGCTGTTCGTGCTGCTGCCGCTGATGATCATCACCGGCCTGGCCATGTCGCCGAGCATGAACTCGGTGCTGCCATTCCTGAACGACCTGCTCGGTGGCCGGCAGACGGCACGTACCATCCACTTCACGGTGATGCTGCTGCTCGTCGCCTTCTTCGTCATCCACATCCTGATGATCCTGGCCGCCGGCCCGATCAACGAGCTGCGTTCGATTATCACCGGCTGGTATCGAACCGACCCGCCGGCGAATGGCGACAAAGCACCCGAGAGGAGCGCCTGACATGGCGAAATTCGAGATCAGCCCCAAGCTACAGATAAGCCGAAGAAAGTTCCTGACCTCGGCCAGCTTGGGCCTTTCCGGCATCATGCTTTCGGGCTGCGATGCCTTCGACAGCCAGCTTGGCGTCGGCGACGGCCTGCGCAGTTTCCTCGAAAGCGCCAATGGCCTGACCTGGCGGGCGCAGCGGCTGCTTGCCGGCCGTGACGCGCTGGCGCCGGAGTTCACCGAGGCCGACATTCGCCAGCCGCAGCGGCCGAACGGCGTCACAGCGCCCGACGACGATTTCTACAAGGGCCTGCTCGCCAACGATTTCGCCGACTGGCGGCTGGAGGTTTCCGGCCTCGTCGAAAAACCGCTGTCGCTGAGCCGCGACCAACTGATGAACATGCCGAGCCGCACCCAGATCACCCGCCACGACTGCGTCGAGGGCTGGAGCTGCATTGCCAAATGGACCGGCACGCCGCTGTCGCTGGTGCTCGACCAGGCGGTGGTCAAGCCGCAGGCGCGCTACGTCATCTTCCACTGCCTCGATACGATCGACCGCAGCCTTGCCGGCGATATCAAATATTACGGCTCGATCGACCTGATCGATGCCCGTCATCCGCAGACGATCCTTGCCTATGGCCTCAACGGCAAGCCGTTGCCGGTCGAAAACGGCGCGCCGCTGCGCGTCCGCGTCGAGCGCCAGCTCGGCTACAAAATGCCGAAATACCTCACCAAGATCGAGCTGGTCGACAGCTTCGCCAATGTCGGCGGCGGCAGAGGCGGCTATTGGGAGGACAATGGCTACGACTGGTACGGCGGCATCTGACCGAAACCTGACTTAAGCCTCATCTAACTGTCGTCGTCGCTGTCGTCGCCGTCGCTGCGCAGGGCCGGATTCAGATCAGGATTGTCGTCAGGGGTAACAAGCTTCCCCAGCCCGTGCGGTCCTTGGTAGTTGCCGTGGGTATCGAAGTTGGGATTGCCCTGATTGTCGAATTGCGGCGTCGGATCGATCGATTGGTCGTAACGGCGCGGGCGCGGCTTCGGATAGTAATTGTCGGAATGATGCCGATGCGAATTGCCGTTGTCGAGAATTGCGCCCACCACGCCGCCGACGATAATGGCTGCGGCGACGTCGCCAGCAGAGGGATTGCGGTTGGGGCCGGCGACTGCGAATTCGGCCGAGCAACCATTGTCGACCCAGATGCCGCCGCCGTCATAGCCCCAGCTTCTACCATATACGCAACGCGCCTTCGAAAGCCTCGAGGTCAACTGCACGCCACGTCGCGTATCGATCCCGCAATAGGAATAGCGGTAATCGGCGCTGGAGCAGACCACGCGTTTTGCCCCCGCAGCCTGCGCTGCCGTCGGCAGCAACGAAAGCTTCGCCGGGTTGCCCAGGATGCAAACCAGGAACATCATCGAACTGCTAACCGCCATCCGCGCCGACATCGCAACTCTCCATCAGGGTCCGCTATCGACAGAATGGCACCTCTGTGTAAGTCTGACAACCGGTCGGGCTCAGCGAGGTTATATTAATGCGCGCTAAGATGATCTCCCCAACTATACTTGCCCTTTCTGCCTGGTTGGCTTTGTCGCTGCTGCCAGCCCGGGCGGACGACAGCCTCAAACGCATCATCGACCAGAAGACACTGACGGTCGGCGTGGCGCTCAACCCGCCATGGATCCTCAAGAAGGCCGACGGGAAGTTCGCCGGCTATGATGTCGACCTTACCAGTGCGCTGGCGTCTGATCTCGGCGTCGACCTGAAGCTGGTCGAGGTGCCCTGGAACGACCTCAAGACACGACTGCTCAAGGGTGATTTCGACATGATCGCGGCGGGCTACGCCAGCACGCCGGAACGCGCACGCGAGGTGGTATTCTCCAACCAGACCGGTACCGCCGATATCCGCATGGTTGCGACGATCGCCAGCCTTGGGAAAAGGCCGGGAAAGGCAGTAGCGGCGCCGGGATACAAGATCGCCGTGTTGTCCAATTCCACCGATGAAGCCGCCGCGAAGGAAGCTTTTCCTAAGGCGACCATCCTGTCTTTCGACAATACCTCAGATGTTTTCGCCGCGATCATCGGCGGCGACGCACAGGCGATGGTCGCCACATCGCCAACGCCGCAAATGGCCGCCAGGCTCTATGACGCGAAATTGAAAATGGTGGGCGGTCCGCTGTTGCGGACGCCGGAGGCGTTTGCCATGCGGCCGGACGATGTCCGCCTCATCCAATACGTCAACAACTGGATCGGCGCGCGTACCGCTGACGGCACCATAGGCGGCGTGCGCCGCTACTGGTTCGGCAGCTTCAAATGGATGTCGCGGTTCGACACCGGCGCCAAGCCGGAACCTGCCAAGCAATAGGTTGGCGACCTGTTATGCGACCTTGTCGATCAGCGGCTTGAGCGCCGGGTGGATTTCCGGCGAGGCGTGCTTGATCAGCGTCAGCAACGCACGCTCGTTCTCCTGCAGCGGCCGGTCGCCGATGTGTTCAGCTAGCCATTTCGCCTCGCCGGCATCGACCGTCTCGGCGCGGCGGGCCAGAGCCTCGGCTGCGTTGTTCCTCGATTCCCATTCGGCCTCGACGTCGCCCGGTGAACGATAGGCCTCCATAATGCCGGACAGGCTACCCGACACCATGCGGCTGAAGAAACCGCCGATCTCCGGATCGGCCTGCTCGAAAAAAGCATCCCGGCGCAGCGCCACATCGCGCACCGGCGCTTCGTAGCCGGCCGAACACATGACGAAATTGGCGATCGCCTTGACGAACAGATCGTTCCACGACGGATCATTGTCGCCCGCCACTGTCCGCTCGTTGATCTTGAACAGCACCTCGGCCTCGGCGCGGCTGATGGCGATGTTGCCATCGCCGCCATAGGCGTAAAGGATGCGGCGCAACAGCTCGACCTCAGCCTTGGCTATCGACCCAGGGATAAGCCTGCCGCCGGTCGTCAGCGGCCCCTTGCCATCCACGACCGCATGAGCGACCTGCTCCAGCGCATAGCCGGAAAGCGTGCTCGGCGATGATTTGGCAACTTCCAGCACGTGCACTAGCAGCTCGAGTTCGGTTCGGCTGTCAACCATGCCGTCGCGCGAAATCGCCCGGATCAGCCAGTCGGCATTGTCCTGGGAAACATAGCCGGCCGGCTGTTCCTGGTGGACGATGAAGTCGGTGACGGCCTCGACGAAAAACTCGAGCCATTCCGCGCATTTGTCCCTCGCCGTCGCGTCGAGCGCAAACAGCGCCTCGGCCTCGCCGCGCGTTACCACGCCGTCGCCGAACACTTCGCCGCGCAGCATGACCACGTCTTCCGCCGTGATCCGATTTTTCGAGGTCAGCCCGGCCACTGGCGCGCTCATGATCAATTCGCCCATTTTGTTCCCCGCCCGCCGCCGGCAATTGCCGGCCCTTATCCGGCATATCAGCAAGGTCTTGAGAAACCGGCAAGCGGCGTGGTTAGCGAAGGCTTGCCTGTAAAGAAGGCCCGCAGAAGACTGCCAGTAAAAATGTCGCTGGCAGGTGACAAGGTGTCGTCCACGGGCTATGGATGACGAGTCGAGGGCTCTTAACCGAGTCCTACCTGTTTGCGGGAGAGAGCAGCGAGAGCTGCCGCCGAAGGGGAAATCGCCCGAAATCTCTCAGGCAAAAGAACCGTAGACGGGAAAGACACTCTGGAAAGTCGGGGCTTGCCCCCGCGCCGAAGGTGTAAGCGCTGCCGACAGAGTTACGGGGCGCGAGTCTCTCAGGCTTCAGACAGAGGGGCACGGACTGGTCGCCATTCGCGACCGCTTGCGTGCGACTCTGGAGATGACATGACGGGCGACGACACCAAACACCTTCCCCTCGAAGATCTGCACATGGCAGCCGGTGCGCGCTTCGGCGCCTTCGCCGGCTGGTCGATGCCGCTGACCTATCCGGCCGGCGTGATGAAGGAGCATCTTCACAGCCGCGAGCATGCCGGCCTGTTCGACATCTCGCACATGAAGCTGTTCGAAATCAGCGGCCCGGGCGCAGCAGCGCTTCTGAACCGCGCCTGCCCGTTCGATGCCGGCGCGCTTCAGGTTTCCCAGTCCAAATACACGTTCTTCCTCAATGAGGCCGCCGGAATACTCGACGATCTGATCGTCACCAGGCTCGGCGTCGAGCGCTTCATGATGGTCGCCAATGCCGGCAACGCCGCCGCCGACGAAAAGCATCTGCGTGAACTTGCCGAGGATTTCGACGTGAAGGTGGACGCGCTCGACCGCGTCTTCCTGGCCATCCAGGGCCCCGAGGCATGGGCTGCCCTTTCCCGCGCCGGCATCGAGACCGGTTCGCTGGTGTTCATGCACGGCATCGAGCCGCGCGAAAACTGGTTCATGAGCCGGTCGGGCTATACCGGCGAAGACGGTTTCGAGATCGGCCTGCCGGAAGCGGACGCGCGAACCCTCGTCACCAGGTTGCTCGAGGACGAGCGAGTGATGTGGATCGGCCTTGCCGCCCGCGACAGCCTGCGGCTCGAAGCAGGACTGTGCCTGCACGGGCTGGACGTCACGCCGGAGATCGATCCGGCCAGCGCCGGGCTGATGTGGGCCATCCCCAAGGAGGTTCGCGCCTCTGGCGCGTTCATCGGCGCCGATGCATTGCGCGCCATCCTGGAGCGCGGCCCGGCGCAAAAACGCGTCGGCCTGAAGCCGGACGGCCGCCAGCCGGTGCGCGCCGGTGCTGCCCTTTTCGACGCCGACGGCAACCCTGCCGGCCATGTCACCTCAGGCGGCTTCGGCCCCTCGGCCGGTCATCCGGTGGCAATGGGCTACGTCCGGACGCCGCTTGCCAAGCCCGGCACAAGACTGTTCGCCGATGTCCGCGGGACGAAAATCCCGGTCGACATCCACCCCTTGCCCTTCACGCCCCATCGCTACCGCAAAGGATGATTTCAATGGCAAAGACCTATTTCACCGAAGATCACGAATGGCTTCGCGTCGAGGGCGGCATCGCCACCGTCGGCATCACCGATTACGCGCAGCAGCAGCTCGGTGACATCGTCTTCGTCGAACTGCCTGAGCCAGGGAAAAAGCTGGCCAAGGGCGATACGGCCGTGGTGGTCGAATCGGTCAAGGCGGCATCGGACGTCTACGCACCGGTCGACGGCGAGATCACCGAAGCCAACACCGCGCTGTCGGCCGATCCTTCGCTCGTCAATTCGGCGGCAACCGGCGACGGCTGGCTGTGGAAGATGAAGCTGGCCAATGAGAGCCAGCTCGACGGCCTCCTCGATGAAGCCGCTTACAAAGCCCATATTGGTTGATAGCAGGACCAGCAAGATGACCGCAGCACCCTACCCCTTCTCGGCTCGCCATATCGGCCCGGGCCTCCAAGACGTCAGAGCCATGCTGGCCACGATCGGCGTTCCCTCGGTCGAGACGCTGATCAGCCAGGCAGTGCCGAAGTCGATCCGGCTCGACCGTCCATTGGCCTTGCCCGCCGCTGCAAGCGAAGCGGAAGCGCTGACCGAGCTCGCGGCGACGATGGCAAAGAACACGGTGCTGAAGAGCTTCATCGGTACCGGCTATCATGGCGTCCACGTGCCGCCGGTGATCCAGCGCAACCTATTCGAGAACCCGGCCTGGTATACGGCTTACACGCCTTACCAAGCCGAGATCAGCCAGGGCCGGCTGGAAATGCTGTTCAACTTCCAGACGCTGGTCACCGAGCTGACCGGCTTGCCGGTGGCGTCGGCCTCGCTGCTCGACGAGGCGACGGCGGTGGCCGAAGCGGTCGGCATTGCGCTGCGCCATCATCGCGACAAGCGCACCAAGGTGGCACTGGCCGGCACGCCGCACCCGCAGACGCTGGACGTCGTTCGCACCCGCGCCGAACCGCTCGGCATCGAGGTCGACGGCGAGGTGATCGACGACAACACCGCCGCCCTGCTGGTCTCCTGGCCCGATACATTCGGCGTCTATGGCAATCACAAGGCAGCGATCGACAAGGCCCGCGCTGCCGGCGCGCTGGTCGTCTTCATTGCCGATCCGTTGGGCCTGACGCTGACCGACGCGCCAGCCAGGCTTGGCGCCGACATCGCCGTCGGCCCGATGCAGCGTTTTGGCGTGCCGATGGGCTTTGGCGGGCCGCACGCCGCCTATTGCGCCGTGTCCGACAGGCTGACGCGGCTGATGCCCGGCCGGCTCGTTGGCCAGTCGACGGACAGCAAGGGCCGTCCCGGATATCGCCTGGCCTTGCAGACACGCGAGCAGCATATCCGCCGCGACAAGGCGACCTCCAACATCTGCACCGCACAGGCGCTGCTCGCCAACATGGCGACGGCCTATGCGATCTGGCATGGCCCTGCCGGGCTGCAGGCGATTGCCGGCCGCGTCCACACGGTGGCCAACCGCCTGGCTGCCGGCCTCAAGGCAGCAGGCGTTTCGGTGCTCGGCGGAAGCCGCTTCGACACGGTGACCGTGGAAGTGAAGGGCAGAGCCGCCGCACTTGCCGCCGCCGCCGAGAAGACCGGCCGGCTGCTGCGTGTCATCGACGCCGACCATGTCGGCATCAGCTTTGACGAGACCTCCACCGAGGCCGATCTGGAGGCGATCGCAGCACTTTTCGGCGCCAAGGCCGGCGTTGCCGCCGGCAGTTCCATGCCAGGAAAACCGCGCGGCAAGGAGTTCCTCACCCAGCCCGTCTTCCGCGAAAACCACTCGGAAACCGACATGATGCGCTTCTTGCGCCGGCTGTCCGACAAGGACCTGGCGCTCGACCGCGCCATGATCCCGCTCGGCTCCTGCACCATGAAGCTCAACGCCGCCGCCGAAATGATGCCGGTAAGCTGGCCCGATGTCGCCAACCTGCATCCCTTTGCCCCGGCGAGCCATTCGGTAGGCTATCGCGCCATGATCGACGAGCTGGAAGGCTGGCTGGCGGAGATCACCGGCTTCGACGCGGTGACCCTGCAGCCCAATGCCGGCAGCCAGGGCGAATATGCAGGGCTGCTCGCCATTCGCGGCTATCATTTGTCGCGTGGCGAAGGCCATCGCACCGTCTGCCTGATCCCGTCCTCGGCGCATGGCACCAATCCGGCAAGTGCGGCCATGGCCGGCATGAGTGTCGTCGTCGTGCGCTGCACCGAGGACGGCAATATCGACATGGAAGACTTGCAGACCAAGGCGGCCGAGCATGCAAAAGACCTCGCGGCGCTGATGTTCACCTATCCTTCGACGCATGGTGTTTTCGAGGAAGGCGCGCGCGACCTCTGTGCGCTCGTCCACAGCCATGGCGGCCAGGTCTATTTCGACGGCGCCAATCTCAACGCTCTGGTCGGCCTCGCCCGTCCCGGCGATATCGGTGCCGATGTCTGCCACATGAACCTGCACAAGACCTTCTGCATTCCACATGGCGGCGGCGGCCCCGGCGTCGGCCCGATCGGCGTCAAGGCGCATCTGAAGCCATACCTGCCCGGCCACGTCACCGAAGGCTCGGCCCATGCCGTGGCGGCGGCACCGTTCGGCAGCGCCTCGATCCTGCCGATCACCTGGATGTATATCCGCATGATGGGCGCTTCCGGCCTGAAGCAGGCGACCGAGACGGCGATCATCTCCGCCAACTACGTGGCGACGCGGCTTGGCGAGCATTTCCCCCTGCTTTACAAGGGGCGCAACGGACGCGTTGCGCATGAATGCATCCTCGACACCCGCGTGCTCAAGGACAGCGCCGGCATCAGCGTCGACGATATCGCCAAGCGGCTGATCGACTATGGCTTCCACGCGCCGACCATGTCGTTCCCGGTGGCCGGCACGCTGATGGTCGAGCCGACCGAATCCGAGCCCAAGCGCGAGCTGGATCGTTTCTGCGAAGCCATGATCGCCATAGCCGGCGAGGCAGCCAAGGTGGCGAAGGGCGAATGGCCCTTGGCCGACAATCCTCTGGTCAATGCGCCACATACCGCCGCCGAGGCGTTGGCCGGCCAGTGGACCCATCCCTATTCGCGCCTGGAAGCGGCCTACCCCGCCGGCGATGCCGATACGGCGGCAAAATACTGGCCACCGGTGTCACGCATCGACAACGTCGCTGGCGACCGCAACCTGGTCTGCTCCTGCCCGCCGCTGTCGGAATATCTGGGTGCGGCGGAGTAGACCATGATCCCGAAGAATGGAATCCGGTTTTCGGACAAGATCATGGTCTAACAAGAAGATAGAAGCCTCAATCAGGCAGAACGCAAGGCCGGCCCGTCGGCCTTGCTCGCCCTGTCCCGGGCGATGACGCGATTTCGCCCGGCGCGCTTTGCCGCATAGAGCGCGGCGTCGGCTTCGGCCAGCACATCATCGAGACCGGTGCCGCTCGTCCCACCAAAGCCGATGCCGCCGCTGACTGTGCTTCGCAACGGACCAAGCTGGGTGGCCACGACTTCCGTACCGAAGGCGACGCTGATCTTGCTCGCAATGTCATAGGCTTTTTCTTCCGTCATCCGCGACATGACGAGCACGAATTCCTCGCCGCCCAGCCGGAAGGCGTCGACGCCGGTTCTGGCGTATTTCCTAATGACGGCGGCAAAGCGGCGCAGGACCTGGTCGCCGACCGGATGACCGAATACGTCGTTCGTCCTTTTGAAATGGTCGAGGTCGAACATGGCGACGGACATAAACGGACCGAAGACCCGCTCGCCGTAGAGTGCCGTTAACGCCCGCCGGTTCATCAGCCCGGTCAATGGATCGGTCATCGTCTCGGCCTTCAATTCGATCTGCGCCTGCAAATGGTGCAGGGAGAGCGTTAATGCGCCAAGCCCGGTCATGCAGGCGACGGCTACGACGGAATTCACCCGCTCGGCCCAATTGTCCGGTGCTACGCCGAGCACCCACTGGCCCTTGACCAGCAGGACCGCGCCGCAAAGTCCGAACGACAGCGCACAGACGCCGCTCAGGAACGATACGACCAGCAATATCCGGCGATCATGACCACCCTCAATCCAGAACATCGCCCCGATAAGCGAGAGTAGCGCCGTTACCGTCGCATAGGTGACAATGAAGCCGACACCATCAAACCCGAGATACGTCGCGCCCGCGCAAACAGCCATCGCAGCCAAGGTCGGCAAGATGGCGCGCCTATAGTCGCGCATGCTGAGATATTGCATGGCCGACAGGCAGATAATCAGGAAGCCGAGGCTGAGAAGAGCAAGCACGATCTGGCAAAGCCAGGGGCTTGGATCTCTTGTGTAATGCCAAAACAAGACCACATGTGCGACGAGCACGAGAATGCCGCACGCCACCGTCAGCACAAAGCGTGCCTGTGGCGCGGTGAACCAGATCGCAAACATGGTGATGCTGAGGCACGTGCCCGACAGCGCCGCTGCGAGCAGGAGCGAACTGTAATCCAACATGCTTAAGCGACAGCCTCTTGAGGGTTTCGCTGCATCCTAGGTCAGCGACAGTCCGCGGATATCGTTTTTCAGCCAACCTTGCGGCGTAACCTTCGGACAAGGTTTACAAAGCGTCGATGCTCCAAGCTTCGACCCCATTTCCGCCGCTTGGTTGTCGAATGGTTTTGCAGTAAGAGGCTCTATCCTCGAACGTAACAGGAACCTCCGTCGCCTGCCCGCAAAAAGCGTGGCAGTATCGGGTGGTGATTCGCAGCATCGGAATCCAGGACCAGCATGGACGACAGCAACGATCTTTTCGGCAATTTGGGCAAGCAGCCGCAACCGGCTCGCGCCGCCGCGCGCCCGGCCGACCCGCTGGTGCAGGCGACGAAGCGGCCGGCGCCCCGTGACGCCAGCGAGAGCTATAGTGCCGCCGATATCGAGGTGCTGGAGGGGCTGGAGCCGGTGCGCCGCCGCCCGGGCATGTACATTGGCGGCACCGACGACAAGGCGATGCACCATCTGTTCGCCGAGGTCATCGACAATTCGATGGACGAGGCGGTCGCCGGCCATGCTACCTTCATCGATGTCGAGCTTTCCGCCGACGGATACCTGTCTGTAACCGACAACGGCCGCGGCATTCCGGTCGATCCGCACCCGAAATTCAAGAAGCCGGCGCTCGAACTCATCATGACCACGCTGCATTCAGGCGGCAAGTTCGACAGCAAGGTCTACGAGACCTCGGGAGGCCTGCACGGTGTCGGCGTTTCCGTGGTCAACGCGCTGTCCGACCATCTCGAGGTCGAGGTTGCGATTGGGCGCAAGCTCTATCGCCAGCGCTTCTCGCGAGGCGTTCCGGTGACCGGCCTGGAGCAGCTCGGCGAGGTGCACAACCGGCGCGGCACGAAGATCCGCTTCCATCCAGACGAGCAGATTTTCGGCAAGGGTGCTGCGTTCGAGCCGGCGCGGCTCTACCGCATGGCGCGGTCAAAAGCCTATCTGTTCGGCGGTGTCGAAATCCGCTGGACCTGCGATCCCTCGCTGATCAAGGAAAAGGACACGACGCCGGCCAAGGCAGAATTCCATTTTCCGGGCGGCCTCAAGGACTATCTGAAAGCCTCGCTCGGCGACGAATTCCAGGTGACCCGTGAAATGTTCGCCGGCAAGAGTGAGAAGCAGGGCGGTCACGGCTCGCTCGAATGGGCGGTGACCTGGTTCGGCGGCGACGGTTTTATGAATTCCTATTGCAACACCATTCCGACAGCTGAAGGCGGCACGCACGAGGCCGGCTTCCGCAACGTTCTGACGCGCGGCTTGCGCGCTTATGCCGACCTGGTCGGCAACAAGCGCGCTTCGATCGTCACATCCGAGGATGTGATGATCTCGGCGGCGGGCATGCTGTCGGTGTTCATCCGCGAACCGGAATTCGTCGGCCAGACCAAGGACAGGCTGGCGACGATCGAGGCGATCCGCATCGTCGAAAGCGCCATCCGCGACCCGTTCGACCATTGGCTGGCCGACAATCCGCAGGAAGCTTCGAAACTGCTCGAATGGGTGATCGCGCGTGCCGACGAGCGGGTGCGCCGCCGCCAGGAAAAGGAAGTGTCGCGCAAGAGCGCGGTGCGCAAGCTGCGCCTGCCCGGCAAGCTCGCCGACTGCACGCAGAATGCCGCCGCCGGTGCCGAACTTTTCATCGTCGAGGGCGATTCGGCCGGTGGCTCGGCGAAGCAGGCGCGCGACCGCGCCAGCCAGGCGGTGCTGCCCCTGCGCGGCAAGATCCTCAACGTCGCCAGCGCCGGCAACGACAAGCTGGCCGGCAACCAGCAGATATCCGACCTGATCCAGGCCTTGGGCTGCGGCACGCGCTCGAGATACCGCGACGAGGACCTGCGTTACGACCGGGTCATCATCATGACCGACGCCGACGTCGATGGTGCCCATATCGCTTCGCTGCTGATCACCTTCTTCTACCAGGAGATGCCGAGCCTGGTCCGCGGCGGCCATCTCTATCTGGCGGTGCCGCCGCTCTACTCGATCCGGCAAGGCGGCAAGGTCGCCTATGCCCGCGACGATGCGCACAAGGACGAACTTCTGCGCACCGAATTCACCGGGCGCGGCAAAGTCGAAATCGGCCGCTTCAAGGGGCTGGGCGAAATGATGGCCGCCCAGCTCAAAGAAACCACAATGGACCCGAGAAAGCGCACGCTGCTCAGGGTGGACGTCATCGACGCCGAGGCGGCGACCAAGGATGCGGTCGACGCATTGATGGGCACCAAGCCCGAGGCCCGCTTCCGCTTCATCCAGGAACGCGCGGAATTCGCCGCGACGGAAGTGCTGGATATCTGAGCGTCTTCTGCTAGGCGAGCCGCGGACGGCGGCTGTCACTGTGCGCAAGACTTTTCCGGATTTTTCGCGAAGGATGAGGCCTGGAACGGTTCAGCGTTTCACGGAAACGCCGAACCGCTCAGTTTTTTATTTTGACGCAAGTCGGAAAACCGTTTCACGCTTTTCCTGGAATTGCTTTAAGCAGCCGCGATCGCCAGCGCGTGCCCGCGTGCGTTCTCGCGCAGCGCATCGAGATGGATCGATTTGACCAGCCCGGCGAGATCGCCTTCGGCGGACTGTCCGCCCAATTCCTTCAGCATCAGCCAGCTGACTTCCTGGACGCCGGCGAGGCGCTTGCCATTGGCGACCTCACGCCAGACCTTCAGCGCGCGCAGGATGATGGCGTGGGTGGCGGCGGCAAGCCCGGCGCTGCGGAACAGTGCCTGCAACGCTATGTCATGCCCGCTGGCCAGCAGCGCCCTCACCCGTTGCTCGGGCTGCTGGCTGAGCGCGACCAGCGCCGAACCAAAGAAGTCGACCTTGCCGTGCGCGATGGTGCGGATGACGAAGCTTGCGGTCAGGTCGCCGCGCAGGCGCAGATGTTCGACAAGTGCGGTATGTTCCTCCGCCCGCGTGCCTTCGATCAGTGTCACCGAAGCCTTGACGCAAGCATCGCGCGTGATGCGCTCGGCCCTGGCGGCGCCCATCAGCGCGAGCACCAATGGCGACCCCTTGAGCATCTCCCCCAGCTTGACCAGCAGCATATGCCGGCAGTCGGCGGGCAGCCGGATGTCGGCGATCAGCGCCTCGCGCACCAGAGGCAGATGGCCGTGACGCTCGGCCATGCGGCGAAAGCTGACGGATGCGATGTCGGCGCCGCTATTGGCGAGCAGCGTGGTGCAGGCTTCCGGCTCACCGACCTCGGCGAT
This sequence comes from Mesorhizobium sp. LSHC420B00, assembly GCF_000503055.1. Taxonomy (GTDB): domain Bacteria; phylum Pseudomonadota; class Alphaproteobacteria; order Rhizobiales; family Rhizobiaceae; genus Mesorhizobium. The sequence continues at coordinate 87,469 of NZ_AYVY01000014.1, forward strand.
CGCTGCCGCAACCGACATCGAGACGCGCGGCCGGTCGGCGATCACCTTCTGCGTCGCTTTCTGGCCGCCGGCAACCCGATCAATCAGGTCGGAATCGGTAAGCAGCGGCGAGCGCGCCAGTACCAAAGCGGCCACCTCGGGCTGGTCCGAAGCCAGCGCGCTGACGATCTGCGGCGGCGCATGATGGCTCAGGGAAAGCGCGTCGGCGATCGCCAGCCGCACCTTTGACGATGCGTCATCGAGCAGCAACGTCAGCGCCGCCTCGGCAGCGCAGCGGTCCTCGAAAGGCAGGTCCGAATCGACATAGGCGCGAGCGAGCGCGCTTGCCGCCGCAGCACGCTCCGACACCTTTGCCGTGTGGATCCATTTCAGGAAATGCGAAACGACCATGTCGCCTGCTTACGCCCTTTGCCAGAGCGCTTCTGGCGCCTGTCGGGACCGTAGGCACAAATGGTTTACGAACGGTTCACCATGTTCGTTAACTGGCTTGCGAGCCCGGTATGCAACGCCTATCAACCCTTAAGCAGTGGAGGAGACAGACCATGGCCGGCCTTTACCTTGAGGAGTTCGTTGTCGGCCATGTGTTCAAGCACACGCTGCGCAAGACCGTGACCGAAAGCGACAACATGCTGTTTTCGGTGATGACGCTGAACCCGCAACCGCTGCACATCGATTTCGACTTCGCCGCCAAGAGCGAATGGGGCAAGCCCCTGGTCAATTCGCTGTTCACGCTTGGCCTGATGATCGGCATCTCGGTCAACGACATCACCGTCGGCACCACCATCGCTAATCTCGGCATGAAGGAGACGGTGTTTCCGCACCCCGTCTTCCATGGCGACACCATTCGCGTCGAGACCACTGTCATCTCGGTGCGCGATTCCAGGTCGAAGCCGGACCGCGGCGTCGTCGAGTTCGAGCATCGCGCCTATAACCAAAACGACGTCCTAGTTGCCAAATGCACGAGGCAAGCGATGATGATGAAGAAGGCATAACCGATGCGTTCACTGCTCTTCGTTCCCGGCGATTCGGAAAAGAAGCTGGAAAAGGGCTTTGGCGTGGGCGCCGACGTGGTCATCGTCGATCTCGAGGATTCGATTGCCGCGCAGAACAAAGGTCTGGCGCGCGACACAGCGGCGCATTTCATCTCCGAGCACAGGCACCGAACCAGCTCCGCGATCTATGTGCGCGTCAACGATCTTTCGACCGGACTGACCGACGACGATCTGGCGGCGCTCGTGCCAGTGAAGCCCGACGGCATCATGCTGCCTAAGTCGAACAGCGGACTGGATGTCCAGCATCTCTCGGCCAAGCTCAGGGTGCACGAAGCTGAAAGCGGCCTGCCGGATGGCGCGATAAAAATCCTGCCGATCATCACAGAAACGGCCGCCGGCGTTCTGGCCGCCGCGACCTACGCCAAGGCAAGCGCGCGGCTTGTCGGCGTCACCTGGGGGGCGGAAGATTTGTCGGCGGCAATCGGCGCGCGCGCGACGCGCGACGCGAATGGCCGCTACACGGATGTGTTCCGCCTCGCCCGCACCATGACCCTGCTTGCCGCGAGTGCCGCGGAAGTCGCGGCGATCGACACGGTCTTTCCGGATTTTCGCGACATGGCCGGCTTCGAGGCCGAATGCGCCCAGGCCGAGCGCGACGGCTTCACCGGCAAGATGGCGATCCATCCGGCGCAGGTGCCCGTCATCAACGCCGCCTTCACGCCTTCGGCGCAAGCGGTGAAAAATTCGCTGGCGATCGTCGAGGCATTCAAGGCGGCGGGAAACCCCGGCGTCGTCGGCATCGACGGCAAGATGTACGACCGGCCGCATCTCAAGCTCGCCGAGCGGCTCCTGGGCCGAGCCAGGGCAGCGGGGCTTGACGCTTAGGGTCTGGTTCCGGGTCGAAAATTATCCCACCCACGGCCCCGAATAGTCGGCGTAGAGCTTTGCCGGATCGGGCCGTGGCCGCTCCGGCGCTGGCCCCTGATAGGAGCCGATATGGACAAAACCGACGACCCGCTCATGCGGCGCCAGACCGAGGATCGCCCTGCCCTCTGGCACGTCGGAATACCAGTTGCTGATCATGTTGGTACCGTAGCCCAGCGCATTGGCGGCAAGCAGCAGGTTCATCGCAGCCATGCCGCCGGACAAGAACATCTCCCATTGCGGGATCTTTGGATTTTCCCTGGGGATCGAGATCACGCCGATGACCAGAGGCGCCCGCGAAAAGCGTGCCAATTCCTGGTTGCGGCGGCCTTCCGGCAACGGCCCTTCGCGCTGTTCGGCAAGTGCTGCCAACTCCTTGCCGATCTCGACGCGAGCCTGGCCGCGATAGAGGATGAAACGCCAGGGCTCCAGCCGGCCATGATCCGGCACCCGCGAGGCGGCGGCGATCATGGTCGCGATCTCCGCATCGCCCGGTGCCGGCTCTTTCAAATCCGGGATCGGCGCGGAATTTCGGGTCAGCAGAAAATCGATGATCGGCGACGCCATGGGCGCAAGTCTCCTGGAATTTGAGCTGAAGCGCGCCATCGGGATATCGGGCGGCTCGGGCATTGGCGCGACGCGCCGGACAAAGAGCCCTCTAGCAGAAGCCGACCGGACTCTTAAGCCTTGAAATTGCCACCGCATTGGGCTTCAACGCAAGGCATGTTTGAGGGGACATTGCGTCTTTTCCTGATATGGCTCGCTGCCGCACTGTTGATGGTGCCGGTTTCGCTTGCCGCCGCCCAGAATGTAGACGGCCTCAGTGATCTGAAACTTCCCGGAATTTCGGGCTATGCGCCTCCGAAAAGCGAGACATCGCTGGCATTGGGCAGCAGCGGGGCGATCACGCTGTCGGCGCAATTGACCGACAAGGGTGCCGACATCACGCGCGGCATCGTCTGGCGCGTCTTCAAGCCCGAATCGGCCAGCGACGGCAAGCTGCCGATGGTCGCCTCCGCTCATGGCGGCACCGCCGTATTCCAGCTCGAGCCGGGTTCCTATCTGGTCCATGCCTCCTACGGGCGGGCCGGCGCCACCAAGCGCATCACCGTCGGCAAGGAAGCCAAGCGTGAGAGCCTCGTGCTCGATGCCGGCGGCCTCAAGCTTGATGCCGTGCTGTCGGGAGGGGTGCGCATACCGCCGAAGAAGCTGCGCTTCTCGATTTATGAGAGCCACGCCGCGGCCGATGGCGATCGCGCGCTGATCATACCCGATGTCGAGCCGAACAGCGTCGTGCGGCTCAATGCCGGCACCTACCACGTTGTTTCGACCTATGGCGCTGTGAACGCGGTCATCCGCTCCGACATCCGCGTCGAGGCCGGCAAGCTGACCGAAGCGACGGTCGAGCATCGTGCCGCCGAGATGACCATGAAGCTGGTGCGCGAGCCGGGCGGCGAGGCGATCGCCGACACCTCCTGGTCGCTGCTGAACGAGTCCGGCGACCCGATCAAGGAGACCGTCGGCGCCTTTGCCTCGATGGTGCTGGCCGAGGGCGACTACACCATCATCGCCAAAAACCGCGACCGCATCTACCAGAAGGATTTTACGGTGGTGGCCGGACACAATCAGGACATCGAAGTCCTGGCAACCGAAGCTTCGGCCATCGATTCCGAGGAAGGCGCCGACTAAGCCGCGCCCCCTCTAGGCTGCTTTGCGCATGCGTCGCGCCAGCAACGGCACGCGGCCAGTCGTCTCGGCCGGCGCCAGATCGAAGACGCCGCGCTGAAGGCGGTCGAGCAAGGCCTTGCGGTCTCGCAGCGGCTCCAGTTCGTCCCACCCCAGCACGTCGCCGACGCGCACGTCGATCGATTTGCCGGAGAGCCGCGCAAATTCACGGATGAGCAGCGATGTGCGCAGTGTCAGCGAGGCCTTGCCGACGAATTTCGCCACACGCCCGTCGCGTTCGGCCATGTTCATCGGTCCGCTGACCAGATGGAACAGCCGGCCGTTCTGGCCCGAAAAATGCAATGGGATGACCGACGCCTTTGCGTCCTGAACGAGACGGGCCGGAAACACCTTCCACGGCAGATCGCGTGCCCGGCCAAACCCCTTCGGCGCGGTGGCGACACCTCCCGCCGGAAAGACGACGATGGTGACGCCCTCCTTGAGCAGCCGCACCGCTTCATGGCGGACCGCCATGTTGTTCTTCAGCGCGTCCTTGGTCTCGGAAAAGTCGATCGGCAGCGAATAGGGCTCCATCTCGCGGATCTTGAGCAGATCCCTGTGGATCATGACGCGGAACGGTCGGCCGAGCTGCTCCGCCAGCGACAGCACGGCAATACCGTCGCCGATGCCGAACGGATGGTTGGCAACAATCACCAGCGGCGTGTCGGGCAGGTTTGCCGGCGGCCATTGACCGGCGGTCCGCACCCGGACGTCGATCAGCTCCAGCATGCGGCCGAACACGCGCTCGCCGTTCGGCACCACTTGCCGGCGCCAGAAATCATAGAGTGCGGCGAAGCGATCACGTCCCGACAGGCCTTCGACCGAGTGGATGAACCAGCGCGTCAGCGCCGGCTGATGCGGACCGGCATAGGAGAGCTCGGGAAACGGTCTTTCGCGCATCTTCAGCTTGAGCATGGGGCTCGCTACACAATTGGCGTGACAAGCATATGAAAATGGCGGTGGAGCGATCCACCGCCATTTCGTTGCTAATTGGCCGGCTCAGGCCGCGCGGCGCTTGCGGTCGGGTGTCACCGCCTCGTCGGAAAGCAGTTTCACGGCGGCCGCGAGGCCAAGCGATTCCTGGTCGCGCGACCCGAGACGGCGGACATTGACCGTTTCTTCCTCAGCCTCACGCTTGCCGCAAACGACGATGACCGGCACCTTGGCAAGGCTGTGCTCGCGGACCTTGTAGTTGATCTTCTCGTTGCGCAGGTCGGTTTCGGCGATCAGCCCGGCCGCCTTCAGCTGCGCAACGACTTTTCGCGCGTAATCGTCGGCATCGGAAGTGATCGTCGCCACCACCACCTGCAGCGGCGCGAACCAGAGCGGGAAATGGCCGGAATAATTCTCGATCAGGATGCCGAGAAAACGCTCCATCGAACCGCAGATGGCGCGATGCACCATCACCGGCTGCTTCTTTTCCGAATCGGAGCCGATGTAGAAGGCGCCGAACCGTTCCGGCAGGTTGAAGTCGACCTGCGTGGTGCCGCATTGCCAGTCGCGGCCGATGGCGTCCTTCAGCACATATTCGAACTTCGGCCCGTAGAACGTGCCCTCGCCCGGATTTACGCCCGTCTTGATCCGGTTGCCCGACCGCGCCGCGATCTTGTCGAGCACGTCCTGCAGCACGCCCTCGGCGTGATCCCACATCGCGTCGGTGCCGACCCGTTTTTCGGGGCGGGTCGCCAGCTTGACCGTGATTTCGTCGAAGCCGAAATCGGCATAGGTCGACAGGATCAGGTCGTTGATCTTGATGCACTCGTCGGCGAGCTGTTCCTCGGTGCAGAAGATGTGGGCATCGTCCTGGGTAAAGCCGCGCACCCGCATCAGCCCGTGCAGTGCGCCGGACGGCTCATAGCGATGCACATTGCCGAATTCCGCAAGTTTTACCGGCAGATCGCGGTAGGACTTCAGCCCATGTTTGAAGATTTGGACGTGGCCGGGGCAGTTCATCGGCTTCAGCGCAAACACCCGGTCGTCGTCGGTGTCGTCGCCGGCGACCGTCACCTTGAACATGTTGTCCCGGTACCAGCCCCAGTGGCCTGAGGTCTCCCACAGGCTCTTGTCGAGCACCTGCGGCGCGTTGACCTCCTGGTAGCCCTGCTCGTCCAGGCGGCGGCGCATGTAATTGACCAGGTTCTGGAACATCCTCCAGCCCTTGGCGTGCCAGAACACGACCCCGGGGCCCTCCTCCTGGAAATGGAACAGGTCCATCTCACGGCCGAGCTTCCTGTGGTCGCGCTTCTCGGCTTCCTCCAGCATCGTCTGATAGGCTTCGAGCTGCGCCTGGTCGGCCCAGGCCGTGCCGTAGATGCGCGTCAGCATCGGGTTGTTGCTATCGCCGCGCCAATAGGCGCCGGCGACCTTCATCAGCTTGAAGGCGTTGCCGATCTGGCCGGTCGAGGCCATGTGCGGACCGCGGCAAAGGTCGAACCAGTCGCCCTGCGCATAGATCTTGAGATCCTGATCCTCGGCGATGGCGTCGATCAGCTCGAGCTTGTAGCGCTCGCCCTTGTCGGCAAAGATCCTTTTCGCCTTTTCACGCGACCACACCTCTTTGGTGAACGGCTTGTTGCGCGCAATGATCTCGCGCATCTTCTTCTCGATCACCGGGAAATCGTCGGGCGTGAACGGCTCGTTGCGGGCGAAGTCGTAGTAGAATCCGTTCTCGATCACCGGCCCGATGGTCACCTGCGTTCCCGGCCAAAGTTCCTGCACGGCTTCGGCCAGCACGTGCGCGGCATCATGGCGGATGAGCTCCAGCGCACGCGGATCCTCGCGGGTGATGATTTCGAGCTTGCCTGATTTGCCGATCGGGTCGGAAAGGTCGCGCAACGTGCCGTCGATGCTGTAGGCAACGGCCTTCTTGGCCAGCGACTTCGAGATCGATTCCGCCAGGCCGGCGCCGGTCATCGCCGCGTCGTAGTCGCGGACGGAGCCATCGGGAAATGTCAGGGAAACGGAATTCAGCATTAAATTCTCCTATCCAGTCCCGCAAACGAGCGCGGGTGGTAAAATGCACGTCGCCCAAAACTGCGTAGCGATTTTGGGGTTGCGACTTACATCAAGTAAGAGCCGGATGCATCCGGCGGCGAGCGGTCTTTTATGGGCAGTTTTCGGCGCCGTAAAGCCGGATTTAGGTCACCCGAGGAGATTCGACAGCTCTTTCAGGAACATCGCCCGCGTCTTGAGCCCCTTCGGCGTGTCGGAACGTTTCGTATCGACTACGAGGCGGGCAAAGACGATCTTGCGAGCATGCTTCTGCGCCCAGCCAACAAACCAGCCAAGCGAGCGCTTGTCGGCATCGTCGCCAAGCCTGGTCGTCCCGGTCTTGCCCTGCACCGTCCAGCCGCCCGCCCGGAAGGTCGGGACAATCGCATTGGTCATCGCATGGGCCTTGTCCGAGACCGGCAGATTCCGCGCCAGCAGCTTGCGCAGGAAATCGACCTGCTCGACCGGCGATATCTCGAGCGAAGAATTCACCCAGGAATGGGTGAGGCCGTCATTCTTGCCGGAATTGCCGGAGACGTCGGTGTTGCCATAGTCCAATCTGGACACATAGCCGGCAAACTGTTTGCTGCCGAGCCGGCGCGTGATCTCGCGTGAGAACCAAAGGACCGAATCCCTTTCCCAGATCGTCGGGTCGACGGTCTTGCGGTCCCGTTTCGGCGCGTTGAACTCCGCTTTGTACTCCCAATTCGGTGTATGCTCGTCGCCCAGGATTCCGGCGTCATAGCCGATCAGCGCCAGCGGAATCTTGAATGTCGAGGCGGGGCTGACGCGCTGATCGCAAACCCCTTGCCGGTACAGCGTCTCGCCGCTCGCGGCGTCGACGATCAGCGTGCATTCGACGTCCCCGAGCGGGGCCGATTGCGCACGGATCGGAAAACCCAACAGCCACGCCAGGACATAGAGAACCACGGCGAAAACGAAGGGAAGACGATCTATCCGGCGCATTTGGCAATCTCTCCTGAAGGGTATCAGGAGCGGCTTAGCGAGGCGTCTTGTCTCGATTTTGTCTTAAATGCGCTATGTCCGCGCAAGCTGCGGTTAACCCTACCAGATCGTAAACAGCGGTGCGGTTGTGTAACGAACAGTTGCGGTCAACTGTCTAGGTCGCCACGTTTTTTCCCGATCCGCCAGTACCGCCACGGCGCAAACCAGACATAGCGCTCAGCCAGGGTTTCGGGCACGCGGTCGATGCCATGCGTCCCTAACGGCCCGCAGCGCAGCACGCGAAAGAATCCCATCCAGCCGCCGGCCCATAGTCCATGCCGGGCGATCGCTTCGTGCGCGTATTCGGAACAGGTCGGCAGATGCCGGCAGGAATTGCCCACAAAGCCTGACAGCGTCAGCTGGTAGAGCCGGACGAGCGACGTGCCGAAGACGCGGCCCGGCGTCTTGCGCCACGGGCCGGGCCAGTTGCGTCCTTGTCGAATCGGCCTGGCGCCGTGCGCATGCCGATGTTGGCCGACCACCACAGTCTCCGCGTCGCGTTTCCCTTCAGGATAGATGTGCGCATCGGGCCGGGAACGCAATGCCGTTCCGGCAATCCCGTCACTGCCTCGAACGGCGAACCGGGTACCGGTCGGGCGTCGGCTTCCGACATGCGGCGACGCTGGTCGGCGGCCTCCCCTCGCACCAGTCGCCATGCGGTTTCTCGTCATGCCATTGAAATGTCGCGATCCGCACGACATCGCCCAGGATGTTGAGAAACTGGATCATGGCAGCACTCCTTTGAGCACCGATTAGAGCGCCGCTGGCCTTGCTCTTCAAACGAGTATAACGTCGACGTCAGATAACTCTGAGTTATACGAATGAAGCGCGGACGCCTCCCCCTGACGGCTCTTAGAAGCTTCGAAGCAGCCGGTCGTCACCTGAGCTTCAGCCGTGCGGCCGAGGAGCTTTATGTTTCGCAGGCGGCGATCAGCCGCCAGATCCGCGAGCTCGAAACATTCCTGCGCCAACCTTTGTTCTTCCGCCATCATCGCCGCGTCGAATTGACCGACACCGGCCGGCGGCTGCTCGACCAGTTGGTCAGAAGTTTCGGGGGCATCGACAGGCTGCTTTCGGAATTGACGGCGGCCCCGACGCAGTCCGTGGTCCGTGTCAGCGTCGAGCCGTCGCTTGCATCCGTATGGCTGGTGCCGCGGCTCAACCGATTTCGCCAGTTGCGACCCGATATCGACGTTTCCCTTGAGGTCGACCCGAGGTTGATAGAGTTCCGCAGCGATCAGCCTGAACTTGCTCTACGCTTCAGTGCGCACGCCACTTCATGGCCACGCAGCGAAGCCGAACAGCTTGCCTCGGTCGTCGATTCACCGGTTCTGTCGCCGGCGCTTCTTGCGTCCGGGCCAGCTCTGGAAAAACCGATCGACCTTGGTCGCTATACATTGCTGCACGAAGAAAACCGTCAGGCTTGGACGCGCTGGTTCGAAGCGGCCGGCGTGACCCCTGAAGCCGTGCCTGCGCGTGGACCGATGCTGGCGGATGCCTCGCTCTCGAAGCAGGCAGCCTTGCTTGGACATGGTGTCGCACTGGGCGATCTTTTGCAGATCGGCGAAGAACTTGCGTCCGGCGCGCTGGTCAAGCCTTTCGACATCGACGTTGCGTCCGGCGCCTATTGGCTGGTGGCCAGAAGACTAAACGACCTTTCCGAGCCGGCCAGGGCTTTTGCCGACTGGGTCCGGGCGGAATTCGCCGAAAGCCGGCGTTTTCTTGCCGAGGTTTAGGCCGCCTGTTCCGCCCGCTTCTTCTCGATTTGGCCGATCGCGTCGACCACTGCGTCGAAGGTCAGCATGGTCGAGGCGTGGCGCGCCTTGTAATCGCGCACCGGTTCCAGGTATTTCAGGTCGGCGAAGCGGCCTTCGGGCGGCGGGCCATTTTCCTTCAGCATTTTTAGCATCGTCTCGCGCACGCTGCGCAGTTCTTCCGCGCTGGCGCCGACGACATGCTGCGCCATGATCGAAGACGACGCCTGGCCAAGCGCACAGGCCTTCACGTCATGCGCGAAATCGCTGACGACGCCGTCATCCATCTTCAGATCGACGGTCACTGTCGAGCCGCACAGCTTGGAATGTGCTCGTGCGGTTGCGTCGGGCCGGTCGAGCCGACCGATCCGTGCGATATTTCCGGCAAAACCCAGAATTTTCGCATTGTAGACATCGTCGATCATATTTTTCCAATCCGTCGCCGCCCAGCGAACAGCGATTGCCGCTCTGGCGTCTTCCTTTCGCTCGGCACGAACATATATAATGGTCGTAGTCGGGTATCGACAAGGCGACCGCAAGTCTCGTCCTGCCCAAATCTGTTCACGCCACTTACGGGCTGGAAACCGGGCGAGTTTCTAACACCCGAAAGGTCGTGGTCCGTTCAACTCGTTCCTCCTGAGAGAGGAACTACGGGAGACGCCTTTATGGACGCCGTTATCAAGAAACTCATGCCGCAGTCGGCCTATATGGAAAAGCCGGTCACCGACCGGCCGAGTGAGGCCGAAGTCGAAGCCGCGGTGCGCACCTTGTTGCGCTGGACCGGCGACAATCCTGAGCGCGAGGGCCTGATCGACNTTCAGACGTGTGCTCTTCCGATCTGTTCAACGGCTACGATATGTGCCCGGCCGAGGAGCTTGGCCGCACCTTCGAGGAAGTCGCCGGCTATGACGACCTCGTCATAGTCAAGGACATCACGTTCCACTCGCATTGCGAGCATCACATGGTGCCGATCATCGGCAAGGCGCATGTCGGCTATCTGCCTGACGGCAAGGTTGTCGGCCTGTCCAAGATCGCCCGCGTCGTCGACATCTTTGCCCACCGCCTGCAGACCCAGGAAGCGATGACCGCGCAGATTGCCGGCGTCATCCAGGACGTGCTCAATCCGCGCGGCGTCGCCGTCATGCTCGAGGCCGAGCATATGTGCATGGCCATGCGCGGCATCCGCAAACAGGGCTCCACCACGCTGACCTCGACCTTCACCGGCGTCTTCAAGGATACACCTGAAGAGCAGGTCCGCTTCGTCACCATGGTGCGCGGCGGCGGAACTGATCAGACCCGCGCCGCCTTCGCTAAATAGGGACCGGCGAATGTCGGCATTGGAATTCCCGAAAGCTCCATCTGACAAGAAGGTACTCGAGGAAGGCACCGTCCTTTCACCGCGCTTCGATGCCGGCGGCCTCGTCACTGTCGTCGTCACCGATGCCGAAGACGGCATGCTGCTGATGGTCGCGCATATGAATGCCAAGGCGCTGGCGCTGACACTCGAGACCGGCATCGCGCACTACTGGTCGCGTTCGCGCGACGCGCTGTGGAAGAAGGGCGAAACCTCGGGCAATGTCCAGCAGGTCGTCGAGATGCTCACGGATTGTGACCAGGACGCGATATGGTTGCGCGTCAAAGTGCTGGGTCACGAAGCAACTTGTCACACCGGCCGACGTTCATGCTTTTATCGGACGGTGGGGCTGAGCGATGGCAAAGGGACGCTTGCCAACGACGGCAGCAAGCCGCTGTTCGATGCGGAAAAAACGTATCGAAAGCCCAAAACACCATCAGTATGAACCATTCGCAGCACTTCAGCCACGTATATTCATGATTTCGATACGGCCCGCCTGTAGGATGACCGTGGGACAAGGGAGACTGTGATGCTCGACTGGGCGTCATTGCGCAACAGACCTGACGTTCGGGAGGCCAATGGCCTCTCCTCGGCCGCAGGCGCATCCGAAACCAAATCTCCAGGTAAAACAGGGATCTCGCTGGCATTGGGCGGCGGCTGCGCGCGCGGCTGGGCGCATATCGGCGTGCTGCGCGCGCTTGACGAAGCCGGCATCGAAGTGTCGATGATCGCCGGCACCTCGATCGGCGCGCTGGTCGGCGGCTGCTATGTTGCCGGCAAACTTGACGAGCTGGAAGAATTCGCGCGCAGCCTGACCAGGCGGCGCATTTTTGGCCTGCTCGACCTCAATCTACGCGGCAGCGGCCTGTTCGGTGGCATGAAGCTCGACGCACGGCTGCGCGAGCACATAGCCGGCATCCGCTTCGAGGACCTGCCAAAACCGTTCGTCTGCGTCGCTGCCGAAATCCGCACCGGCCATGAAATCTGGCTGTCGAGCGGCTCGTTGAGTACTGCCATGCGCGCCTCCTACGCGCTGCCCGGCGTGTTCGAGCCGGTCGCCTGCAACGGGCGCGTGCTGGTCGACGGCGCACTGGTCAATCCGGTGCCGGTCTCAGTCTGCCGAGCCTACGAGCAGCCGCTCGTGGTTGCGGTGAACCTTCACTACGATCTGTTCGGCCGCGCCGCAGTGATCAAGCACAGCGCAGGCGAACTGATCGTCGAGGGAGACGCGCCAAGGGGTGGCCACGCCGATCCCGAACGTCAGTCGCGCGAGACGCGGCTCGGCATCACCGGCGTCATGGTCGAAGCCTTCAACATCATCCAGGACCGCATTTCGCGCGCCAGGCTGGCCGGCGACCCGCCGGACATGTCGCTGCAGCCGAAGCTCAGCCATATCGGCCTGACCGAATTCCACCGCGCCGACGAAGCGATCCGTATCGGCTACCAGGCAACGATGGCACAAATCGGCGAACTGACCCGACTGCAGACCGTCCTCGCTTAGGCCGAGCGGTCAGCGAGCTCTCAGGCAAGCGCCGCGTCGACGATACGAAATTGCACCGTGCGGTTGCCGTTCCAGTGATTGCCCGACAGCGAGCCGGCGACGTGCACCGGCTTGCCCCTGTTCTTGAACAGGAATTCGCCGAGCGCAGTATCGACGGCGCGAAAGGCGATCGCCTGGATGCGGCCGCCGCTTTCCGACTGCAGGTCGGCGCGGATGTGGTTGGTGCCGACCGCCCGCGCATCGACAAGCCGGTGACGCGGCAGCGCGAACACCGGCGCGACATGCCCGGCGCCGAACGGCCCTGCCCGCTCAAGCGCATCGAGCAGCGCAAGCGTCGCGCCCTCGGCGGCAAGCGCGCCGTCGATCGCCAGGCTCTCCTCGCCTTGCAGCCGGAATACATCCACCGCCGCACGTTCTTCGAAGAAAGCCCTGAGTTCGCCGAGCTTCGCCCGCTCGACAGTGATGCCGGCCGCCATTCCGTGGCCGCCGCCCTTGACGATCAGCCCGGCATCGGCAGCCTCGCGCACCAGCCGGCCGAGGTCGAAGCCCGACACCGAACGGCCTGACCCCGTACCGACGCCATTGGCGTTGAAGGCGATGGCAAAAGCCGGCCGTCTTGCATGGTCCTTCAGCCGCGAGGCAAGCAGGCCGACAATGCCCGGATGCCAGTTGCTGCTGGCTGTGACCACGATGGCCGGACCATTGCCGCCGGCAAGCTCGGCGTCGGCCTCTGAGCGCGCCGCGGCCAGCATCTCCTGCTCCATCGACTGCCGCTCCTGGTTGAGCCGGTCCAGCGTCTCGGCGATGGTGCGGGCCTCGACCGGGTCGTCGGTTGCAAGCAGGCGGCTACCAAGTGCTGCGTCGCCGATGCGCCCGCCGGCGTTGATGCGCGGACCGATCAGAAAGGCCAGATGGAACGTGCTGATCGGCTCGCCGATACGCGAGACCCGCGCCAGTGCCGCCAGCCCCTCGTTTCTCTGCTGCCGCGCCACCTGTAGCCCCTTGACCACGAAGGCCCGGTTGATGCCGGTGAGCGGCACCACGTCGCAGACGGTGCCCAGCGCCACCAGGTCGAGCAGGCCAAGCAGGTCGGGCGCTGCGGCATCCGGCAGCCGGCTGCGCAGGATCTTCGCCGTCTGTACCAGGCACAGGAAGACGACGCCGGCGGCGCAAAGATGGCCTTGCCCGGAAAGATCGTCCTCGCGATTAGGATTGACGACCGCAGCCGCCGCCGGCAACGGCCCGCCGACCTGATGGTGATCGAGCACCACGACGTCGGCGCCGGCGGCCTTCGCCGCGTCGATGGAAGCAGCATTGTTGGTGCCGCAATCGACGGTGACGATCAGCGTCGCGCCGCGCGAGACGAGTTCGCGCATCGCTTCCGGATTGGGGCCGTAACCCTCGAAGATGCGGTCCGGTATGTAGATCTCCGACGGCACCGAGAAATGTGCGAAAAAGCGCTTGAGCAGCGCCGATGAGGCGGCGCCGTCGACATCGTAGTCGCCAAAGATCGCCACCTTTTCCCTTGCCGTCACCGCCTGGGCGATGCGAGAGGCCGCCTTGTCCATGTCGGTCAGCGATGCCGGGTCGGGCAGCAGGTTGCGGATGGTCGGATCCAGGAACCGCTCGGTCTGCTCGGCGGTGACGCCGCGCCCGGCCAGCACGCGTGCCACGATGTCGGGCACGCCATAACCTTGCGCGATGGCGAGCGCAGCCATGTCCTGACGCTCGGTCAGCCGGTGTTCCCAGGAAACGCCGGTGGCCGACTGCCTGACATCTAGGAAAAAGCGTCTTTCCCCCGTCACGTGACGCGCCGTCTGCAATTTGTCATTGCGCACAATATGCAACGGCTAACTGAGTCGAAATCAAAACTTTTCCAGATCCTGGTGCCTGGCCTTGATTTCGCGCACGGTTCGCGACGACGAGCGCAGCACGATCGTGTGCGTGGTGATGAAATTGCGGCCGAACTTGACGCCGGCCAGCATATTGCCGTCGGTGACGCCGGTCGCGGCAAACAGCACGTCGCCGCGTGCCATGTCTTGCGTGTGGTAGATCCGTTTCGGGTTGGAGATCCCCATCTTCGCCGCGCGCGCCAGCTTTTCCGGCGTGTCAAGGATCAGCCTGCCCTGCATCTGGCCGCCGGTGCAGCGCAAGGCCGCCGCCGCCAGCACGCCCTCCGGCGCACCGCCGGTGCCGAGATAGATGTCGATGCCGGTTTCGTCCGGGTCGGTGGTGTGGATGACGCCGGCGACATCACCGTCGCCGATCAGCCGGATCGCGGCGCCTGTCGCCCGCACGGCTTCGATCAAGGCGCCATGGCGCGGCCGGTCGAGGATACAGGCGGTGATCTCTGCCACCGGAACGCCCTTGGCCCTGGCCAGGCTGGCAATATTTTCGGCCGGCGAGGCATCGATGTCGATGATGCCATCGGCATAGCCCGGGCCGATGGCGATCTTGTCCATATAGACGTCCGGCGCGAACAGAAGGCTGCCTTTTTCGGCAATGGCGATGACGGCCAACGCATTGGGCAGGTTCTTGGCGCAGATCGTCGTGCCTTCGAGCGGATCGAGCGCGATGTCGACAGCCGGGCCTTTGCCTGTACCGACCTCCTCGCCGATATAGAGCATCGGCGCCTCGTCGCGCTCGCCCTCGCCGATCACCACCGTGCCGTTGATGGCGAGACGATTAAGCTCCTGGCGCATGGCGTCGACCGCGACCTGATCGGCGGCTTTCTCGTCGCCGCGTCCGCGCAATCTGGCGGCCGCGACCGCGGCGCGTTCGGTGACGCGCACCAATTCCATGGTCAGTATCCGGTCGAGGCCGGCGACAATGTTCTGGGCCACATTCATCGATGGATAATCCTCGTTGGCACTTTGTTTTTATGCATGTCGTTGTCCCAAAACCGCCGCACACTTTTGGGCGACATGCATTCGCCTCCCGCCAGAGACGCGCTTCTTGTGTCAAAGCCTCGTGACAACAGCAAGACCTGCGCTGGACCTTTTTGAAAGCGCAGCAATATCAATCGATTAAACGCAAAATGTGAGACTGCTATCCGGCCCGCTCGATGCGGATGACTTGCGGCTTGTCGGTCAGAAGGCTGTCCCTGGTGATGCCGTCGACGGCCTTGCGCACCGCCGCCTCGGTCGTCTCGTGGGTGACCAGGATGACTGTCTTCTGTGCCTCGGTTTCCGGCCCTGCGGCATGTTGCACGATCGATTCCAGCGATATGTCGTTGTCGGCCATGCGTTTGGCGATCGCGGCGAAAACGCCGAGACGGTCGTGCACGGTCAGCCGGATGAAATAACCGCCGGCATGGCTGCGCATCTGCGCCTTTTTGTAGGGCTTCAATTCCTTCGCCGGCCGGCCGAAGACCGGGCCATGCTGGAAGCCAGGCCGGCTCTTGGCAATGTCGGCAATGTCGCCGATCACCGCCGAAGCGGTGGCGTTGCCGCCGGCGCCGGGGCCGGAAAGCAGCAATTCGCCGAGGATGTCGGTTTCGATCGCGACCGCATTGGTGACACCGTGCACCTGCGCGATGACCGAGGCCGTCGGCACCATGGTCGGGTGAACGCGCTGCTCGATACCGCTTTCGGTGCGTTGGGCGACGCCAAGCAGCTTGATCCGGTAGCCGAGATCGCCGGCCGCGCGGATATCGGCCTGGCTGATGTTGGAGATGCCCTCCATGTAGATGTCATTGGCCGCAATCCTCGTGCCGAAGGCAAGGCTGGTCAGGATCGACAGCTTGTGCGCGGTGTCGTGGCCCTCGATGTCGAAGGTCGGGTCGGCTTCGGCATAGCCCAGCCGCTGGGCGTCCTTCAGGCAGGCATCAAAGGATAGGCCCTCGGCTTCCATGCGCGTCAAAATATAATTGCAGGTGCCGTTGAGGATGCCGAAGACGCGGGTCACCGAATTGCCGGCCATCGCCTCGCGCATCGTCTTGATGACCGGAATGCCGCCGGCCACCGCCGCTTCGTAGTTGAGCAGCACGCCCCTCTTTTCCGCGATCTCGGCCAGTGACACGCCGTGCTTGGCAAGCAGTGCCTTGTTGGCGGTGACGACATGGCGGCCGGCCTCGAGCGCCGCCTTCACCGAGGATCGTGCCGCGCCCTCGTCGCCGCCGATCAGTTCGACGAATACATCGATCTCGGCGGTCTGGGCCATCTTGACGGCGTCGTCGAACCACTGTGCTGTGCCAAAATCAACGCCGCGGTCGCGTTTGGGATCGCGGGCCGAGACGGCTGACACGACGATGTCGCGGCCGCACTGCCGCGTCAGTTCCGCCGCTTTGTCGCGCAGCACGCGAGCCACCGACGCACCGACGGTGCCGAGGCCGGCAATTCCAACACGCAACGCTTCAGCCATGTCCGGCGACGCCCCATTCGGTCGATTGATGTGTAGAAAACTCAGCGATGCGCGGCGAGCGGTACGACGTTATTCGGCTGCTTGGCGCTGGATGCGAGGAAGCGTTTGATGTTGCGCGCTGCCTGACGGATCCGGTGCTCGTTTTCGACCAGCGCGATGCGCACGTGATCGTCGCCATGCTCGCCGAAGCCGACGCCCGGCGCCACCGCGACGTCGGCGTGCTCGATCAGAAGCTTGGAGAATTCGAGCGAGCCGAGGTGCTTGAACGGCTCCGGGATCGGCGCCCAGGCGAACATCGACGCCGCCGGTGCGGGAATGGTCCAGCCGGCACGGCTGAAGGCGTCGACCATGACATCGCGGCGTTTGCGGTAGACGTCGCGCACTTCGGCGATATCGGCACCGTCGCCGTTGAGTGCATGCGCGGCCGCCACCTGGATCGGTGTGAAGGCGCCGTAGTCGAGATAGGATTTCACCCGCGTCAGCGCCGAGATCAGCCTTTCATTGCCGACCGCAAAACCCATGCGCCAGNGTCGAGATAGGATTTCACCCGCGTCAGCGCCGAGATCAGCCTTTCATTGCCGACCGCAAAACCCATGCGCCAGCCCGGCATCGAAAAGGTCTTCGACATCGAGGTGAACTCGACCGCGACGTCGATCGCGCCCGGCACCTGCAGCACCGAAGGCGGCGGATTGCCGTCGAAATAAATCTCCGAATAGGCAAGGTCCGACAGGATGATGATGTCGTTCTTCCTGGCGAAAGCCACCACCTCCTTGTAGAAATCGAGCGAGGCGACCAGTGCTGTCGGGTTGGAGGGATAATTGAGGATCAGCGCCAGCGGCTTCGGGATCGAATGGCGGATGCCGCGCTCCAGCGCCGGGATGAAACCGTCGTCCGGTTCGACCTGCAGCGAGCGGATGACGCCGCCCGACATGATGAAGCCGAAGGCGTGGATCGGATAGGTCGGATTGGGGCACAGGATCACATCGCCGGGGGCGGTGATCGCCTGCGCCATATTGGCAAAGCCCTCCTTTGACCCGAGCGTCGCCACCACCTGGCTGTCCGGGTCGAGCTTCACGCCGAAACGGCGGGCATAATAATTGGCCTGGGCACGGCGCAGGCCCGGAATGCCGCGCGACGACGAATAGCGGTGCGTGCGCGGATCACGCACTACCTCGCAGAGTTTGTCGACGATGGCCTTGGGCGTCGGCAGGTCCGGATTGCCCATGCCAAGGTCGATGATGTCGGCGCCGCGCGAGCGGGCACTGGCCTTCAGCCGGTTTACCTGTTCGAAGACATAGGGCGGAAGCCGGCGGACCTTGTGAAATTCTTCCATGGCAGTTCCAGACAGTGAGGTTGCGGTCGCGCGTATAAGCTTATTTGCAATTAGGGTCGAGAGCGGGGTCGCATTTGCCTTCGATCTGCTTCAGCGCCTCGGCGCCGTGTTTTTTTGCCAGCTGGTCCAGCGCAGCCTGGTCCGCGACCTTGACGCCGCCCTTCGCGGCCTGGCCCTGCTCCTCGGCCTTCAGCTGGGCGAGCTTGGCGTTCTTTTCCTCGTCGGTGAATTGCTCGGCCGCCACCTGCGGCGGGATGTTCAGGTTCGGGTAGGAACCGGTGTCCTTCGCCCCGACAAGGCCGGTGGCGGGCGCTGCACCTTCTATGTTGCTGCTCGTGCAACCGGCCATCGCCAGCAGGACGAGCGCCATGCGGCAAAAACGACCAGTGCCGGAAAAAACGTTCGTGCCAATATTAATCGTCATATTGTTTTCCTGGCGGCCGGGTTAGAGCACGTTGGACCCTGTCCGATATCCCATGGTAATATGTCAACAAAACGCTTCGGGAGGAACCCCGCGAACCATGTCCAAAACACCCGATTCGGGCAAAGCGGAAGATGACCAACCTTCGACCGTCGAGCAATATCTGGTTAAGGACCCGGAACGCTTCGCTCTGAACATGGCCCGCATGATCGAGCAGGCCGGCAAGGCCGCCTCGGCATGGGCCGAGCCGCGGGAAAAGGGCGAGGTGCGCGATCATGTCGCCGAGCCGGTCGTCGACATGGTGAAGACGTTCTCCAAACTCACCGAATACTGGCTCTCCGACCCGCAGCGCGCGCTGGAGGCACAGACACGATTGTTTTCCGGCTATATGGCCGTCTGGGCCAATGCCGTTCAGCGCATCGGCGCCGGTGCCGAGGAGACCGAGGATGCGGTCAAGCCCGAGCGCGGCGACAAGCGTTTCCAGGACCCGGAATGGGGCCGCAACGCCTTTTTCGATTTCCTCAAACAAGCCTATCTCGTCACCTCGCGCTGGGCGGCCGAACTGGTCGAGCACGCCGACGGTCTGGACGAGCACACCCGCCACAAGGCCAGCTTTTATGTCAGGCAGGTGTCCAACGCCATCTCGCCGTCGAATTTCATCCTGACCAATCCGGAATTGTTTCGCGAGACCGTCGCCTCGAACGGCGAAAATCTGGTGCGCGGCATGAAGATGCTGGCCGAGGACATTGCCGCAGGCAAGGGTGACCTGAAGCTGCGGCAGGCCGATTACTCACCCTTCGAGATCGGCAAGAATCTCGCCACCACCCCCGGCAAGGTGGTCGGCCGCAGCGACGTCGCTGAAATCCTGCAATACGAGCCGGCGACCGACACCGTGCTCAAGCGGCCGCTGCTGATCTGCCCGCCATGGATCAACAAATACTACATCCTCGACCTCAACCCGCAAAAATCCTTCATCCGCTGGGCGGTCGAGCAAGGCCACACGGTCTTCGTCATCTCCTGGATCAATCCGGACGAGCGGCACGGCACCAAGAGCTGGGAGGCCTATATCAGGGAGGGCCTGCAATACGGCCTCGACACGATTGAAAAGGCCACCGGCGAAAAGGACGTCAATGCCATCGGCTATTGCGTCGGCGGCACGCTGTTGGCGGCAGCGCTGGCCTTGATGGCGCAGGAAGGCGACCACNTGCCATCGGCTATTGCGTCGGCGGCACGCTGTTGGCGGCAGCGCTGGCCTTGATGGCGCAGGAAGGCGACCACCGCATCAAATCGGCGACCTTCTTCACCACGCAGGTCGATTTCACCTATGCCGGCGACTTGAAAGTGTTCGTCGATGAGGAGCAAGTCGCGGCCGTTGAAAAGGCAATGAGCGAAAAAGGCTATCTCGACGGCACGAGGATGGCGACCGCCTTCAACATGCTGCGCTCGGGCGACCTGATCTGGCCCTATGTCGTCAACAATTACATGCGCGGCAAGGATCCCCTGCCCTTCGACCTGCTCTACTGGAACGCCGATTCGACCCGCATGGGCGCTGCCAACCATTCCTTCTATTTGCGCAATTGCTATCTTGAGAACAGGCTTTCGCAAGGCATGATGGAGTTGGCGGGCCGCACGGTTTCGCTGAAGGATGTCACCATCCCGGTCTACAACCTCGCCTCGAAGGAGGATCACATCGCGCCGGCGCTGTCGGTGTTCCTCGGCTCGAAATATTTCGGCGGCAAGGTCGACTACGTCGTGGCCGGCTCCGGCCACATCGCCGGCGTCGTCAATCCGCCGGCGGCGCAGAAATACCACTACTGGACCGGCGGCAAGCCGGCTGGCGACTTCGACCAGTGGTTCGCCGGGGCCACTGACCATCCCGGCTCCTGGTGGCCGCACTGGCAGCGCTGGATCGAAGCCAGGGACAATACCCGCGTACCGGCCCGCAAACCGGGCGAGCATATGCAAGTTCTAGGCGAAGCCCCCGGCACCTATGTCAAGGTGCGTGTGTAACCATCTGTAATGTGTGGTGAGTTGACGCGCCGCCAAAAGCGGGCGAAATGGTGTCGTCAACCCTGAGCAGCCTTGATTCATCCTCTAGCCGCCAAATTACTTTGAGGCTTGCAGATTTGACACAGGTCTCGTTTCCGGTTCGGGGAACAAGGGTCATTTCGACGAGACGTTTCGGCGCCGCGCCAATGACGAACCGGTCGGATATCGAGGGGGAATTTTGTTTTGAGATCAGCAGGATCGCGCCTCGCGAAGGGAGAAAGCCGCGCCATTGTGGCGGCGCTTTTCTCGGTGCTCCTGGCGTCCTGCACCTCTGCCGGCGACCCGACCATGTCGGTCGGCATGCCAGGCTATAATGCCTCGGCCACCGAAATCAGCACGGCCGCCGGTGCGCCCCAGGCCAGCACGGCCGCCTCATCGTCGCAGATGACAACCGCACAAATGACGATGAATGCAGAGGGCGACGCCAACCTTCCCGAGCAGGTCGCCTATGTGCCAATGACCAAGCCAGGGGCCAAGTCCGATGCCGGCTTCCCGATCGCCGTTCCCACGGCGGCCGAGGCGATCGCGGGACATTCGCCGCAACCGCTGCAACCAAACGCCGAGGCGGCTGAACAGGCCAACGCTGTTGCGCAGAACAGTGCCGCCGCCGATGCCGGCGCATCGAAGCCCGATGCCAAGGCCGCCGCGCCGGCGATGAACAACCCGGTCTATGTGACCGCCGGCGAGATGCCGCAGCCACAGGCCTATGCACCGAAGAAAAACTTCCTGGCCTCGCTGTTCAGCGCTACGCCTGCTTCGGCGGCATCGCCGGCCAACAGCAGATCGGGCGGGCAGCCAGCGGTCTTGCCGGCCAAGGCGACGCCCGCGGCAAAGCCCACCGTCACCCTGGCCTCGGCCAACCCGGCTGAAAAGCCGGTGCAGTTGGCATCGGCCGGCGATACTAGCCACTTCACGGCCGATGCGCTGCCCGGCGTGCGCCAGACGGCACTGTTCGAGATCAAGCGCAAATCCGGCCTCGACGATGAGAGCGACGTCGACCTCAACGAGGACGAAGGTTCGGGTGGCGCCTACCAGGTCGCCTCCGCCGCCGGCCTCGCCCGGCTGGCACCCAACGGTCTCCTGAAACAGAACGAAAGCGTCGATGTCGCCTGCTTGAAGCCGTCGCTGGTTCGCGTGCTGAAGACGATCGAAGGCCACTACGGCCGCAAGATGACGGTTACCTCCGGCTATCGCGATCCGGCCCGCAACCGTCGCGCCAACGGTGCCAAGAACTCGCTGCACATGTACTGCGCCGCCGCCGACATCCAGGTTCCCGGCGTCTCAAAATGGGAACTGGCGAGCTATATCCGCACCATGCCGGGCCGCGGCGGCGTCGGCACCTACTGCCACACCGAATCCGTCCACGTCGATGTCGGCCCCGAGCGCGACTGGAACTGGCGTTGCCGCAGGCGCGGCTAGGGCGAGGTTCTTCGGGCGCTGCGAAGTCCCCTCGGCGACGTTGCATCATGCCGCAAAACCAGCTTGGCTGTCGGAAAGACGCGGTTTGGAGCCAAAGGAAAAAAGTTGTCGCAGCCGGCAGCAGACGGGTTGCCGGTTTGTCGCGACGCAACTATAAGCGCTCACATCTGAGCGCGCCCATCGTCTAGCGGTCAGGACACCGCCCTTTCACGGCGGTAACAGGGGTTCGATTCCCCTTGGGCGTACCAGAGACCTCAAGCACTTAGCACATGCCATCGCTAACGCGCTGCGTAACCTTGCCGGACGACTACTCTGATGAGGATGTCGGCAAAAGCTGCCAGACAAATTGAAGATTATGTCGACGGCTCCCTAAGCCCGCAGTCCCCTCGCCTCGCCGCCGCGCTTGCGCGGAACCATCATGTCCCTGGCCAGCAGGCCGCTCACCCGGCAAAAGGCCATGAAGGCCCGCCATGCGTCTTCGGTCTCGACGATGTCCACCGTGGCGCCGAAACAGGCGTTGAACGCGGCCTGGTAGGTTGGCCCCTTCCGGCGGACCGGCCACGTTTGCAGGAAATCGAGCGCCTGCTCGACACTGTAGATTTCCTCGACCGGCTGGCCGGGCACAGGCGCGATCCGCACCGGCACCTCGAATTGCAGTCTGTCCATTCGATCTCTCCCGAACCGACGCCCCCGCCGCAACGCCGTTCGTCGCAAAAAGTTGCCGTAGCGGCTTAGTGCTTGGGCCGACTTCTCGCCTAGAAATGTGTCGTCACTGCGGTAGCCAATGAACCCGGCGAAGCATGGGCCGCTCCAGGCAAGGAGAATGCCTCAGGCGTGAATATATCGCTGGTCTTCGGCCGTTCGCCGGCAGTTCGTCCTTGAACCTTGCGCTTTCCAGTGCCAAATCTGGGGAGATTTCTCTCGCCGAGGCTCATCCAGCCTCGCATCTCTGCAAGACGGATAAAAATGGTCACCTATCTCGACGCCGCCGCGGCACCGCTCAGAAACACCGGCCAGATCCGTCTTTACGACGAGGAAGGCTTTATCGGCATGCGCAAGGCTTGCGATCTCACCGCGCGCTGCCTCGACGAACTGGTGACGATGGTGGCGCCCGGCGTCACCACCGAGGCGATCGATCGTTTCGTTTTCGAATTTGGCATGGACCATGGCGCGCTTCCGGCGACGCTCAACTACCGCGGCTACACGAAATCATCCTGCACCTCGATCAACCACGTCGTCTGTCACGGCATACCCGATAACAAGCCGTTGAAGGACGGCGACATCGTCAACATCGACGTCACCTATATCCTCGACGGCTGGCATGGCGACTCCTCGCGCATGTATCCAGTGGGCACGATCAAGCGTGCCGCGGAGCGGCTGCTCGAAGTCACGTATGAGTGCCTGATGCGCGGCATCGCGGCAATCAAGCCGGGCGCCCGCACCGGCGCCATCGGCGCCGCCATCCAGACCTACGCCGAAGCCGAGCGTTGCTCGGTGGTGCGCGATTTCTGCGGCCATGGGGTCGGCCGGCTGTTTCACGACGCGCCGAATATCCTGCATTACGGCAGCGCCAGCGAAGGCGTCGAGATGCGGCCGGGCATGATCTTCACCGTCGAGCCGATGATCAATCTCGGCCGGCCGCATGTGAAAGTGCTGTCGGACGGCTGGACCGCGGTGACGCGCGATCGTTCGCTGTCGGCGCAGTACGAGCACACGATCGGCGTCACCGAAACCGGCTGCGAGATCTTCACGCTATCGCCAAAAAACCTCGACCGCCCCGGCCTGCGGGCCTAGTGTCTGGCAGATCGGGCGTTACCTTGCCCGGCAAATGCTGGGTGGGGCAGCCATGAACGGTGACGACGACGAGCGGGCCTTCTTTCCCGAAAGGCCGGTGCGATCGCCCGCGAAGGCGGTGGCCGCCGACAAGCCGCATTATCTCGGCCATCGCGACCGCCTGCGCGAACGCTTTGCTGCCGGCCCCAACACCCTCCCCGACTACGAACTGCTCGAGCTTCTATTGTTTCGGCTGATCCCGCGCGCCGACACCAAGCCGGTCGCCAAGGCATTGCTGGCACGCTTCGGTACATTGGCCGAGGTCCTCGGCGCGCCCGTCGAGCGCCTGCAGGAGGTGAAGGGCATCGGCCCGGCGGTGGCGCTCGACCTGAAGGTGGTTGCTGCAACGGCGCAGCGCATGGCGCGCGGCGAGATCGCCGGCCGCGAGCTTTTGTCAACCTGGACGCAGGTTCTCGAATACTGCCGGTCGGTCATGGCCTTCGAGGAGCGGGAGCAGTTCCGCATCCTGTTCCTCGACAAGAAGAACGCACTGATCGCCGACGAGGTGCAGCAGGTCGGCACCGTTGACCACACGCCGGTCTATCCGCGCGAGGTGGTCAGGCGCGCCTTGGAGCTCTCGGCGACGGCGATTATTCTGGCTCACAATCATCCATCGGGCGATCCGACGCCGTCGCGCGCCGACATCGAGATGACCAAGCTGATCATCGAGACGGCCAAACCGCTTGGCATTGCCGTTCACGATCACATCATCATCGGCAGGAAAGGCCACTCCAGCATGAAGGGCCTGCTGCTTATTTGAGGCTTATTGTTACCGGCCTGGCCTGCCACGCGCATATTGATGCGACGCTCAACGCCGATCGCGCCGGTAAATGCGGGGACTGGCGCTCAGCTGGCTGTGCGCAGCCGCCGGGATCGAACAAAGGCCTTTAGTCCGTCGGAATCGAGCGCGTAGCCGAAGGCATAACCCTGCAACATGTCGCAGCCCAGGCCTTTGAGTATCCGTGCGTGCTGCATCGTCTCGACACCTTCCGCCACGACCTCGATACCCAAGGACTTGCCGATGTCAATGATTGACGAGACAACCTGCCTTCTTTGCGGCGATTTGGCGATTGGGGTGACCAGCTGCCGATCTATCTTTAGCCGGCGAGGCTGCAACTTGAGCAAACTGACTATCGAAGCGTAACCAGTACCAAAATCGTCTATTTCGATGTCAATCCCGAGTTCTTTTATCTGCTCGATATTCCAGGTGACAAGGTCGTCGTTCTCGTCCAGGAAAATTGACTCAACAAGCTCGAATGAAACTGTCCCTTTTTCGATATTTTGTTCTCGTAAGCTCTTGATGAGCTCCTCATCTTGAAGGCGTCGCGCCGAAACATTGACCGATACCCGCGGAATGTGGAGTCCCGCAGCGGACCATTCTTTGAAGTCCAAAAGCGACTGCTTCAATATGGCTTGGTCGATGATCGAGACCACATTCAGTTCTTCCGCAATTCTCAGGAAGACATCGGGCGCCAAAATACCCTTTTCTGGATGTCTCCACCTCGCCAGCGCCTCAACCCCCACGATTTCGAGCGTCTTTGCGTCAAATTGGGGCTGGTAGAAGGGGATGAACTCGTTGCGCTCAAGGCCGCCGAGAATTTCGTCGGCAATCCGCTTTGTATCGACGATTTCGCTTTGCATCGCGTCGGTGAAGAATTCGTATCGATTGCGCCCACGCCTCTTTGCTCGGTAAAGCGCGATATCGGCGTTTACCAGCAGGTGTTTGGCTTCGATATTTTTTCCGTTGTCGACTGCGATTCCCACGCTGACACCAAAACGGCATCGATGGCCCTGGTAGTAGACCGGTTCGCGCATCTGGCTGATGACGCGGTCAGCGAGCAGCGCCAGTTGCTTGGTATCGTCGCGCACCACGCACAGAACGATGAATTCGTCTCCCCCGATGCGGGCGACGAATCCCTCGTCGCCGACCTTCGATCTGAGGACTGTTGACGCGTGAACCAACATTGCGTCACCGGCGGCGTGGCCCAGCGTATCATTGATGTGCTTGAACCGATCCAGATCGATGTGAAGCAGTGCCGCATGCCCGCCTGAGCGCCTGGCGTTTGCCGCGTAATCTTCCAGTACCTGGTCGAGGTAACGCCGGTTGGGCAAGCCGGTCAACGAGTCATGAAGCGCGATGTGCTCTATGCGCGCTTTGGCCGACTCGAGTTCTGCATTTTTCGACTCGGACAGCTGTTTTGCTCGAACCAGATCCTGGTTCAGCAGGACATCGGCTGTAACGTCCCATTCTGCGCCTATCATTTTTGGAGTGTTGTTTGCGACCCGGTAAACGATCGCCTTGGACCGGACATGACGGACCTCGCCATCCGGACGCACAATCCGGTACTCCGACAAATAGGGTCGTCCGCTGGCCACCGCGCTGTCGAAATCTGCGTTGGCGGTAGCCAAATCATCTGGGTGGATTGCACCCGCCCAGTCTATGTAGCCCCGGTGCTCCCCGGTTGATTTGCCATATATTTCATTTACGCGATCATCCCACGTAAGCTCGTTGGTCGCGAGATCGTGTTCCCAAACCCCAATAGCCGAGGCTTCCAGAGCGAGTTCCAGGCGTCGTGACAATCGACGCAATTCCGCATAATTGCGCTGTCTTTCGCCGATCAGGCGACCTGTGACCAGGAAGGGGAACACAACCAAGGCCCCGGCCGTCGCCATGATCGCGCGCAACAACCATGCGTTACTTGGCGTCGAAGGCCAGCCATTTTTGGGAATGGCCGCGATCTGCCACGAACCGGACGGGAGCAAAACGTCGGCCGTCACCGGATCGCTTTTGCCGATCCGCTCATTGCCGTAGAATTGGTCTCCATTTTGGCCGAGAGCGTCCCTGCCGATCAGCGCTATGTCAATCCCGAGATCGTCGTCAAGCAGCCCGCTCGCCCGATAGAGACGCTGCACGTCGACAACGGCGGAAATGATGCCCCAGAACCTTTCCGTATTGCCCGCGCTCCGCACGAAAACCGGAAAGCGACCGATAAAGCCTTGTCCTCCCTGCTTCAGATCGACGGGACCGGCAAGCACCAGCTTGCGTTCGTCTCGCGCCCTTAGCGCAGCCGCACGCTGCCGCTCGTTCTTGCGGTAATCGAGGCCCATCGCCTGCTCGTTACCCTCCATCGGGTACATCAGGGAAACGACCAGATCGGGCGCGCCGGCAATATTGTTCAATTGCGAGTTCGCGCCAAACAGATTACTCGCCAGCGAAGCGAAGCGTTGCTGTCCCATATAGGGCTCGGTTACGACCGCAGCGACCAGTCCATGCACGAGTTGAAGGTTTCCGTTGATATTGCCTTCGAGCTTGGCGCGGATGAGGTTGACCTTGGTCAGCACGTCCGCACGGACGGCCTGGTCCGAGACGATCTTGTTCTGGTGCTCCGCGAACGCTGCGCTGATAAGGATGACGACAAACGCGATCGCCGCCGGAATATTTGCCGACGAAAAGACGGCCTCCTTAATGCCGCCGAACCTAGCGCGGAAAAAAGCCAATAGGCGATTCCTCAATTGCCATTTCAGGTTCTCGGGTCGACCCGATGAGGAATATTAGCGTTCAATGTTTAATTTGACCTTCACACTCCTGAAAAATTTCGCATTTTCCGATGGCTGACGCCGGCTGTTATGTCGACATCGACACCACCGCCCGCGCGATGTTGAAGGCAGGCTGCATGAAGCGGACCAACATGAAACGAGATCAGCCTTGCTCGGAAGACCGCAGACACGAGCGCCATTGCACACCTCGATGCTCCGACCCGAGTACGTCAAGAGCGTTGACCTTGGGCTAGTGGCCCTCAATCGACTTGTGAGACACAAAATATGGTATCTTGCCGACGCTCCGCTTCGTCGCGCCAATGGAATAGGCCATCGGTATCTTGGGAGAGTTCTCTGGCAGGCCGTACATATCCTTGCCGGCCCGCACTGCAAATGAAAAGTGCTGCCACGAAACCGTGTCATGCTCATTGAGAAAATCGAGCGTCAGACCAGCTGAAATCAGCGCGTTCACCACGTCACTGATCGGATGGATCCACTCATAATAGCGAGGATGCTTCAAGATGCGGTCATCGCCGGTGTAGGTCAGTTCCTCGTTCCAGGCGAGCGGCCGAGCTATCGGCGTTCGCCAGTCGTGCTTCAACTCCAGAGCCGCGGCCTTTCGATTGCACTGAAACATCAATGGATGGCCCTCTGCCATGTAGAGCCGGCCGCCGGGTCGCAGGAGATCGGCAACCACCCGCGCCCAACGGAACACGTCGTCCAGCCAGTTTACCGAACCCCAGGTAACGTAAGCGATGTCAAAGGTCCGGCCCAGGGCTTCGACCGCCTCGAACAGTGGCGCTTCCACGAAACGCACGTCGGTGCCTGCCTTCGCAGCGAAATCCCGCGCCGCCGCGATCGCCGCGGGTGAAAAGTCGAGGCCGGTCACGCTGCCCGCACCAAGATTCTTCAAGCTGATTGTGTCAAGGCCGATGTGACACTGCAGGTGGACGATATCCTTGCCGGCAATATCGCCGACCTCGCGCGTTTCCAGCTCATAGAGATTGGATCCGCCTGCCAGCACATTCTCGATGTGGTAGCTGCCCGTTGTGTCGGTCGAGTGCAGTTCGGCCCGATCATCCCAATTAAGGCGGTTCGCACCCAGAAACGGTTCCAAATTCCCCCCAACCCTGACTGACGCATGGTAAACAAGTCGTTAAGATACCTTTGCAGCGAAAGTATCGCGCGTCAATCCGGACCGGTCGCCTCTCAAACAAGCTTCGGCGGCAATCAAGACGAGCAAGAGCGTCTCGTCTTCAAGAACTGCGATCCACGACCAATGTTTTCACCGGATCGAGAAAAGAATGAGCCTGTCCGCGCCGCTGGCACGTCGCCGCTGACCATGTCCACTGCGGCTTTGGATCGCTCGATCACCATCAAGTGATCCAGGCGTGCCGGTGCCGAATGGAACATAAAGCCCGGAATTCAGTTAGATAGCCGGATTTGGCTGGAGTACCGCCAGATGCGGAACTCCGGCCGGGCAAGGGCACTGCCGTAACACGGAGTGAGCGGCTTCGGGCGCATCTCGCCGGACTCAGGCACCACCTTGCCGAACTCGGGAGCCATAAACGCTCCCTATGGAGGATGCCATGAACCAGTGGACAAACGCCAGGCTCTGTGACGTAGCCAACCTGATCCTTGGGGCAATTCTGTTCTTCTCTCCCTGGATCTTCGCCTTTGCGGCAGGCCCGCAGACGCAGAACGCCCTCGGCAGCGGAATCTTGATTGTCGTGCTTTCGATTGCCGCTCTCGCGGCATTTGCCGTCTGGGAAGAGTGGGTGAACCTGGTCGTCGGACTGTGGGTTCTCGTATCGCCCTGGGTGCTTGGATTCCAGGCGACCACGGCGATGACCGTGCATGTCGTGATCGGCATTCTGGTTGCCGTCCTGGCCGCGATCGAGCTCTGGATGATGTACCAGAACCCGCCGACCCAGTCCGCCGCCTAACAGGCGCAGCCAGCCAGCGCCCTTTTTGGGCCTGACGGATCGATGGTTCGTCTGCCGGCCTCTCGGCAACAGCCGCCCAGAGGCCGGATGGCAGTTTGTTTGGACGAGATCTGAGAAGGATTGCGCATTATGGTCGGTGACAATCCGCGTTCGACGGCCAGGATTGCGGGACATCCCATTCATCCGATGCTCGTGCCGTTTCCGATCGCCTGCTTCGTCGGCACCTTGCTGACGGATCTGGCCTATTGGCGAACAGCGGAAATGATGTGGGCGGACTTCTCTGCTTGGCTGGTTACCGTCGGCGTGATCATGGGCTGCCTTGCAGCGATCGTGGGGTTGATCGATTTTCTGGCTAATCCGCTGATAAGGGCACAGCCCCCTGCCTGGCCGCACGTGCTCGGTAATCTGCTGGCGCTGGTGTTGTCCGTGATCAACATGCTCGTGCACACCCGCGATGCATGGACCTCCATCGTTCCCACCGGCTTGATCCTCTCGGCGGTTGTCGTGCTCATCCTCATCTTCACTGGTTGGCTGGGCTGGTCCATGGTGTACCGGCATCACGTCGGAGTGGCGGATTGATGCGCGTAGCAAGCTCCATCAGACAGGCCGGGCGCATCGCGGCGTCCATCCTTACTTGCACTGCGGCGATCACTCTTGCAGCGTGCAGCGGCAACGACCCGGATCCCAGCAGTCAGATAGGGCCGAATCCAAACCTGCCGGAGCCGATCCAATATTTCTTCCCGCCCATGCATCTCGCTTCCGTGGTAGGATGGAAGAACGACGAAAAGCCGACAGTCGCGCAGGGGCTGCAGATCCAGGCTTTTGCCAACGGCTTGCAGCATCCGCGCTCACTTTATGTGCTGCCCAATGGCGACGTCCTGGTGGTCGAGTCCAAGGCGCCGGGCGGCGAACCGATCAAACGGCCCAAGGATTTGGTGATGGGCTGGATCGAATCGTGGGTCACTTCGGGCGGCGACAGCGGCCCAAGCAACCGCATCACCTTGCTGCGCGACGCCGATGGCGATGGCAAGCCCGAGCTGACCAGCGTCTTCCTCGACCACCTGAGCTCGCCCTTCGGCGTGGCGCTGGTGGGAAGCGATCTCTACGTCGCCAACACTGATTCCATTGTTCGCTATCCCTACACCACCGGCGACACCAAGATCACCGCGCCCGGAACGCCGCTCACCGCCCTGCCCGGCGGCCCGATCGACCACCATTGGACGAAGAGCCTGGTGGCAAGCCCGGACGGCTCGCTGCTCTATGTCGGCATCGGCTCGAACAGCAACGTGGCCGAGAACGGCATCGAGGCGGAGAAGGACCGCGCCGCGATCTGGCAGGTGGACAGGGCTACCGGCAGGTCGCGCATTTTCGCCAGCGGTTTGCGCAATCCGAACGGCCTGAGCTGGGAGCCGCAGACCGGGGCGCTCTGGGCCGTGATCAATGAGCGCGACGAGCTCGGCCCCAATCTCGTGCCGGATTATCTGACGTCGGTAAAGGACGGCGGCTTCTACGGGTGGCCATACAGCTATTACGGCCAGCATCTCGATCCCCGAGTCATGCCCCAGCGTCCGGACCTGGTCGCTAAAGCGATCGTTCCGGATTATGCGCTGAGCTCCCACGTCGCCCCTCTGGGATTGGCCTTCTACACGGCAACCTCCCTTCCCGACGCATATCGCGGCGGCGCCTTCGTTGGCGAGCACGGGAGCTGGAACCGCACGCGCTTCAATGGCTACAAGGTGGTGTTCGTACCATTCAGCGGCGGCCATCCGAGTGGCGCCGCACAGGACGTGGTGACTGACTTCCTGGACAAGGACAACAAGGCGCGCGGCCGGCCTGTCGGCCTGGCCGTCGACAAAACCGGGGCCCTGCTCATCGCCGACGACGTCGGCAACACAGTTTGGCGGGTGACATCTGCCGGCCAATAAAGGGGCTCCACTCCCTTCGTCGAGCTGTCGGTCGAGCAGGGGATCGAACCCTGCGCGCGACGATCCCGACGATCGCCGTTCCGGTGATTCTGCCGGGCACATTCGGCATGCTCGCCATTGCCGTTTACTCGACGCTGACGATGTTTGCCGCGCGCTACCGCTGATCACCGCCGAACCGAAGGACCGCCAGCACCGAGAAATGGTATTTTTGCCCTTCCCACAGCCGGCTCTAGAATTTTCATCGCAAATCAAGTTATGATGCACTTGGTATTTCCCGGGACGGCTTTGCGCCGCTTGGAATACCGGGAGGAACCGGGACATGGCCGTTGCGCTTGTACTCGTTCTGATAGTCGTGGGCTCGGTGTTGTTCC
This sequence comes from Mesorhizobium sp. LSHC420B00, assembly GCF_000503055.1. Classification (GTDB taxonomy): domain Bacteria; phylum Pseudomonadota; class Alphaproteobacteria; order Rhizobiales; family Rhizobiaceae; genus Mesorhizobium. The sequence continues at coordinate 118,911 of NZ_AYVY01000014.1, forward strand.
ACTTCCTGAGCCCATGGTGGTGGACGCCGATTGCCTCGAACTGGGACTATATCGACAACACCATCATCATAACTTTCTGGATCACCGGCGTCGTCTTCGCCGCCGTGGTTCTTTTCATGGCCTATTGCGTCTTCCGCTTCCGTCATCGGGAAGGCAATCAGGCGGCATATGAACCTGAGAACAGGCGGCTCGAATCCTGGCTGACGGTCGTCACTGCCGTCGGTGTCACGGCTTTGCTGGTTCCCGGCCTGTTCGTCTGGAGCCGCTTCGTCAACGTCCCAAGCGACGCAACCGAGGTCGAAGTCGTCGGCCAGCAATGGCAATGGAGTTTCCGCCTGCCCGGCAAGGACGGCAAGCTCGGCACATCCGACACTCGCGACGTCAACGCTGAAAATCCGCTCGGCGTCATCGCCGCTGATGCCAACGGCCAGGACGACGTCGTGGTCGAAGCGGCCGACCTGCATCTGCCGGTTGGCAAACCGGTCAAGATGCTGCTCCGCTCGATCGATGTGCTGCACGATTTCTACGTGCCGGAATTCCGCGCCAAGATGGACATGATCCCGGGCTCAGTCACCTATTTCTGGTTCACTCCGACCAAGACCGGAACCTTCCAGGTCCTGTGTGCCGAACTCTGCGGCCAAGGGCATCCGATGATGCATGGCGTGGTCATGGTCGATACGCAGGAAGATTATCTGGCGTGGCTTGGCCAGCAGCAGACTTTTGCGCAGCTGTCCGCGCCCCAACAGATGGGCTCGGCAGAGTAGACGCCGGAACGACGGCGCGCCGTCGGCATTGAAAAGATTGCGGCAGGCCCGAACTGTCGGGCATGGCCGAAAAGGGCACGGAGGTGTTCCTATGGTCGATATCACACCTGCAGATGCGGTACCGCCGGCCGAAGTCGCGGAAATGGAACTTTACCATCCGCACAGCTGGTGGACGAAATACGTTTTCTCGCAGGATGCCAAGGTCATCGCCATCCAGTATTCGGCGACGGCGACGGCGATCGGCATGGTGGCGCTGGTGTTGTCCTGGCTGATGCGGCTGCAGCTCGGCTTCCCCGGCACGTTCGACTTCATCACACCGGAAGCCTACTACCAGTTCATCACCATGCATGGCATGATCATGGTGATCTACCTGCTCACCGCACTCTTCCTGGGCGGCTTCGGCAACTATCTGATCCCGCTGATGGTTGGCGCTCGCGACATGGTCTTTCCCTATGTCAACATGCTGAGCTACTGGATCTATCTCCTGGCCGTGCTGGTCCTCGTGTCGAGCTTCTTTGCCCCCGGCGGACCGACAGGTGCCGGCTGGACGCTCTATCCGCCGCAGGCGATCATGACCGGTACGCCAGGCGGCCAGGACTGGGGCATCATCCTGATGCTCGTCTCGCTGATCCTGTTCATCATCGGCTTCACCATGGGCGGCTTGAACTATGTCGTGACGGTGCTACAGGGCCGCACGCGCGGCATGACACTGATGCGCCTTCCGCTCACCGTCTGGGGTATTTTCACCGCCACCGTCATGGCGCTGCTCGCCTTCCCGGCACTGTTCGTCGCCTGCGTGATGATGCTGCTCGACCGGGCGCTCGGCACCAGCTTCTTCATGCCGGCGATCGTCGAGATGGGCGAACAATTGCAGCATGGCGGCGGCAGCCCGATCCTGTTCCAGCATCTGTTCTGGTTCTTCGGCCACCCCGAGGTCTACATCGTGGCGCTTCCGGCCTTCGGCATCGTCTCCGACCTGATCAGCACCCATGCGCGCAAGAACATCTTCGGCTACCGCATGATGGTCTGGGCCATCGTCGGCATTGGCGCACTGAGCTTCGTGGTCTGGGCGCACCACATGTATGTCAGCGGCATGCATCCCTATTTCGGCTTTTTCTTCGCCACCACGACATTGATCATCGCGGTTCCAACAGCCATCAAGGTCTACAACTGGGTGCTGACGCTGTGGCGTGGCGACATCCACCTCACCATACCGATGCTTTTTGCCCTGGCCTTCATCGTCACCTTCGTCAATGGCGGGTTGACTGGGCTATTCCTCGGCAATGTCGTCGTCGACGTTCCGCTGTCGGACACGATGTTCGTCGTCGCCCATTTCCATATGGTCATGGGGGTCGCCCCGATCATCGTAATCTTCGGCGCGATCTATCACTGGTATCCGAAGGTCACCGGTCGGATGCTGAACGAGACGCTGGGCCGGTTCCATTTCTGGGTCACCTTCCTTGGCGCCTATCTGATCTTCTTTCCCATGCACTATCTCGGCTTGATGGGCGTGCCGCGGCGCTACAACGAATTGACCGATATGACGGTGATGACGGAATCGGCCCACCACCTCAACTCGTTTATCAGCATCATGGCTTTTATCGTCGGTTTTGCCCAGATTGTGTTTCTGTTCAATCTCATCTGGAGCATCCGCCATGGCCGTGAGGCTGGTGGCAATCCGTGGCGGGCAACGACGCTCGAGTGGCAGACGGCCGAAACACCGCCGGGCCATGGCAATTTCGGCAAGGATCTGCCGATCGTCTATCGCTGGGCCTATGACTACAGCGTACCGGGCGCCAAGGAGGACTTCATACCGCAAAACGTTCCGGGCTCCTTCGGACCTTCCAGGGAGCCGGCATGAGCGTCATTCTGGTTTTCCTGCTCGTGATCGCCGGCATTGCTGGGTGGTGGCTCTCGCATCAGCGGCTAATGACGAGGCCGTGGCTCGAGCAAGGTTTGGTCGGGGATTTTGTCGCCCTGGACCGATCGGCGCTGCCGACCGCAAAGATCGGTCTCGGCNTCTCGGCGTCTTCCTTGCCGTCGTCGGCTGCCTGTTCGCGCTGTTCACCAGTGCTTACTTCATGCGCATGGCGCTGTCGGATTGGCAGCCGCTGCCCATCCCGCCTCTGCTCTGGCTTAATACCGGCGTACTGGTCTTGAGCAGCATTGCCATGCAGTGCGCTTCGCTCGCGGCGCGCAAGGGTCAAGTGGACATGGTCAGGCTCGGTCTCGCCTCCGCTGGACTCACGGCGCTCGCCTTCCTGGTTGGACAGCTTATGGCATGGCGGGAACTGAGCGCGGATGGCTATTTTCTGGCGTCCAATCCGGCCAACAGCTTCTTCTACCTGCTAACGGGAATGCATGGGCTGCATATACTGGGAGGGCTGGTCGGCCTGGGCAGAACGACCGTCGGTGCCTGGAACGGTGCGCGGCCGCAGCGGCTTCGCCTGAGCGTCGAGCTGTGCGCCATGTACTGGCATTTCCTGCTTTTCGTCTGGCTCGCCATCTTCGCTCTTCTGGCCGGCTGGGCTTCGACTTTAATCGACATTTGCCGAGGGTTGCTGACCTAGGAGGAACGGGCGGATGGCAGAGACGACACTGACCCACATCGGCCGAACGGGGCCGCGGCCCGCAGGCTGGCAAGGCATCGCCGCCGACTGGTCCTCGGATCAGCGGGCGTTCAAAAACGTGTCTTGGGGCAAGGCCATGATGTGGATCTTCCTGCTCAGCGACACGTTCATCTTCGGCTGCTTCCTGCTCTCCTACATGACCGACCGTATCTCCACACGCGTGCCGTGGCCCAATCCGAGCGAGGTCTTTGCCCTGCGCATCGGCGGCTCCGACATTCCATTGATCCTTATCGCCATCATGACCTTCGTCCTGATCTCGAGCAGCGGAACGATGGCCATGGCGGTGAATTTCGGCTACCGCCGCGACCGCCGCAAGACGGCAGTCCTGCTGCTTTTGACCGCGGCACTCGGCGCGACCTTCGTCGGCATGCAAGCCTTCGAATGGACCAAGCTGATCACCGAGGGCGTGCGGCCTTGGGGCAATCCGTGGGGCGCTGCACAGTTCGGCGCATCCTTTTTCATGATCACCGGCTTCCACGGCACACATGTGTCGATCGGGGTGATTTTCCTGATCATCGTGGCGCGAAAGGTCTGGCGCGGGGACTACGACGTCGGACGGCCCGGCTTCTTCACCAGCCGGAGGGGCCGCTACGAAAACGTCGAAATCATGGGGCTCTACTGGCATTTCGTCGACCTGGTCTGGGTGTTCATTTTCGCATTTTTCTATCTTTGGTGAGAGGCAGGACATGGCTGAAGCAACCGCAAATGGCCTTGGACAACACACGCTCGACAGCGCCCGTACGCATGATGCGACGGCGACCAGCGTTACCCCTACGGAGGTTCATCAGGAGCACCCGATCAAGCTCTACCTGGTGGTCTGGGCGTGGCTGTTCATCCTCAGCACCTGCTCCTATCTGGTCGACTATTTCGGGCTCCACGGCTATCTCAGATGGTCGCTGATCCTGATCTTCATGATCCTCAAGGCAGGGCTGATCGTCGCCATCTTCATGCACATGGCCTGGGAACGGCTGGCGCTGACATATGCAATCATCCTGCCGCCGGTGCTGGTGCTGGTATTCGTGACGCTGATGGTCTTCGAAGCGGACTACACCCTTCTCACCCGAATGGCGTTTTTCGGGGCCGGGCCCTGACATGCAATCCGGATCCAGGCCGTCCTGTTCTGGAGCCTTCGCCTTGAAACAATCTACGGCTGGACCATTTCTGTTGGTATCGGAAACGACAGGCGATGCCGGCGTTTCCACATGCGTCGCGAACACCAGCAAGGGGCGCCCAAGATGACCATCGCAAACAGACTGAAGGACTTCATCGATAAGAAAGGCATTTCCTACGACACCGTCGAGCATCACCGCACGGCGACAAGCAGACAATCCGCCATTGCGGCACATGTGCCTGGCAGCATAATGGCCAAATCGGTGGTCGTTCACCACGACCGTGGCTACGCGCTGGCCGTGGTTCCAAGCACGCACAGGATAGAACTCGCGACATTGCAGGATGTTATGGACAAGCCTCTTGGACTTGCCTCCGAAGACGAGGTGGTCTCGTTGTTCGGCGATTGCGATGTCGGCGCTGTGCCGCCGATCGGCGCTGCCTATGATGTGCCGGTGGTCCTCGATGAAAGCCTCGGCGACGCTCCCGAAATCTATTTCGAGGGCGGCGACCATAGGACGCTGGTGCATGTGAGCGGCAAGGATTTCCGCGACCTGACAAAAGACGCGCGCCAGGCCCGTTTCAGCCACCCGGCCTATTGAAAGCTCTGCCCCACCCTCCCCGCACCGGCGCTCGGTGCGGAGGACAGGTTTTTCAGCTCACGGTCTGGTAGCCGGCGGCGATTCGACAACTTTCCGATAGACATGCCAGGTGGCATGACCAAGGATCGGCAGCACGACCGCCAACCCGGCGAACACTGGCAGCGAGCCGATGATCAGGGCGACGGCGACAATAAGGCCCCACACCGCCATCACGATCGGGTTGGCCAGGACAACGCGCACCGAGGTGTGGATGGCTTCGTAGGCGCCGACATCGCGGTCGAGCAACAACGGGAATGCGACGACCGTGGTGCACAACACAACCGCGGCGAACACAAAGCCGATGGCGTGACCCAGGATGATGAGTGTCCAGCCGCGTCCCGTGGCGAATATTTCACTGATGAAGCTGGACAGCGATTGCGGCGGCGCCGGGCCGAACACGGTCTGGTAAAATATCTGGGCCGTCAAAAGCCAGGCGATGAATATCGCAAGCAGCATGATGCCGACCGCCGCGATAGCCGGCAGCGCCGGAGAACTTCTGACCTCAAAGGCGTGCCTCCACGATGCGTCGAGCCCGGCTTCCCGTCGCCGGCTGATCTCATAGAGGCCGATCGCCGCGAACGGACCAATTAGCGCAAAGCCGGACACAAGCGGAAACAACAATGGCAGCGTGTTGTTGCCTGATGTCCAGACAGCAAGCACGACCCCCGCAAGCGGGTAGATCAGGCAGAGAAAAACGATGTGCGACGGCTTGACCATGAAATCATCGACGCCACGCCTGAGCGCATCAAAAAGATCGGAGACACCGATTTTTCGAATTCTGGTGTGTTCCAGCGTCTCGCTGGCGCCTGCTATCACGTGAAAGCTTGCCATGACCATTCCTCCAGACCGGGTCCGGTAAGGTCGCGTTTTACGGTGCTGCCGTTCTGCGTGATTGGCCACGCAAACCGCGACCTGCACCATGATCAATATACTCTCATGCGGGGGACTTGTCGCGCTTTGTACGAAGGCCCCCGGGGGTAAGAGGTCCCGGGTAGCCCGACTAGCTCTGGATGCCGTTCTTCGATATGCTCTTCTAGACGAAGGTGAAGGTCATGGATGGAAGGACAGTTCTCATACTCGGCCTTGGCGTCGTTATTCTGCTGTTGCTGGGATTTTGTGCTCTGCCAACGTGATGTTTTGAGCCGGGCTCAATAGCCGGCTGACGCGACCACTCGCATTACAATGGTGTCGGCAAGCAGCGCCGCGAAGATCGCGAAAAGATAGACAATCGAATACGCAAACAGCGCCTTTGCCGGCTTCATCTCCTTGTCGGCGACGAGGACCTTCCAGGCGTGCCAAATGAACCCTGCGCCCAACGCTGCTGAAGCAGTGCCGTAGTATCCGCTCGCGAAGCCGAAGGCCCAAGGAAGCACGCCGATTGGCGCCAAGACCAGCGAATAGGCGAAGATTTGTTTTCTGGTCGAGTGCTGGCCGGCCACATTCGGCATCATCGGGATGCCCGCCGCGGCATAGTCGCCGACCTTGAAAAGGGCCAGCGCCCAGAAATGAGGCGGCGTCCAGAGGAAAATGATCAGAAACAGAATGACACTTTCGATGCCGATTGCGCCGGTTGCAGCCGCCCACCCGATCACTGGAGGAAGGGCGCCTGCCGCGCCGCCTATGACGATATTTTGTGGCGTCGAGCGCTTCAGCCACATTGTGTAGATAACGACATAGAAAAAGATAGTGAACGCCAACAACGATGCGGCAAGCCACCCCACCAGCACGCCGAGCGTCATGACCGACAGTGCGGAAAGCACCAGACCGAAGCCGAGAGCTTCGCCAGGCGTGACGCGGCCTGACGGAATTGGTCGCTTGGACGTGCGAGACATCAAGGCGTCTATGTCTGCGTCGTACCACATATTGAGCGCGCCGGCGGCTCCTGCTCCGACCGCAATTGCGCCGATGGCGATTACGGCGATAACTGGATTCATTACGCCGGGCGCCATCATCAGGCCGACGAACGCAGTAAACACGGCAAGCGCCATGACCCGTGGTTTCAAAAGCGCAAGGAAATCACACGCCGTCGCCTCCGAGAGGCGGATGCCGGTATCCTTGAGACGGCTTTCTTCAGTCGACATTCAGACGACCACCGATGGGAACGGCAGCCTAGCCGGCCAATGTCTTTTTTGCAACAAGCCGCCCTCCCCACCGACACTGCCGGCAGATTGCGGCCGAGGCTATGCCTCGACCTGTTTGCGATACCAAGATCCGGCGGAAGAGCCGCGTTATTTGGAGAATTGCTTCAGATAGGCAATGACATTGACGATGTCCTCGTCTTTCTTGAGGCCGGGAAACGCCATCTTCGTTCCTTTGACCATCGCCTTGGGATCGCGAAGGTAGCTCGTCAGTGTGGCTTCGTCCCATTTGACGCCGGACTTGCCGGCCTCGGTCATCGCCTTGGAATAGCTGAACCCCGGATGCGTGCCGGCCGTTCGGCCGATGACGCCGTTCAACGACGGACCGACCTTGTTCTGATCCTTGTCCGCGACGTGGCAGACCTTGCATTTGGCGAAGACCTTCTCACCCGCCGCGGCATCCTGAGCCCACGAGGGGCCGGCGATGACGGTCGCGACCGACATGATGATAAAAAACACAATGGCACGCATGGCATTTCCTCCCTGATCGCCAATTTGCCCTGGCTGACCTGCACAGGCCGACATCTAGTCCGCTGGCATGCGCTCTTGAATGGCAGAACGGATATCCACTGCCTGGAGTTGCGGCACCTACATACCACGGAACCCGGCCGGCAGGTAGAGTTCGGCCATGCAAAGGTTTCATGCGGACAATCTGCTCAAGGCAATTTGGTGTTGCAGGTGGTGGCGATCCGGCCGACCGCCTCTTCAACTCCGGCGAGGTCAAACTCGGCTTTGCCGCGCCCCGACAGCAGCCCGAACCGCCAGGACAGCAGCAGCCGGTCCGCGGAAATCAGTCGCCTGATGCCGTCGGCACCGTCGCGCACCAGCATCCTGCTGCGCGGGCCGACCGACCAGCTTTCGTTGAGCTTGCCGGATTGGTCGACAGTCACCGACATGGCGATGGTTCGGCTGGCGGAAACAGTATCGCTCAGCTGCAGCCATTCGCTCCAACGCGGTTCGCCGGCGGTCCGGCAGGCAATCGTCAATACCGGGCTGTAGCTCAATGCGCCGCCGCCGGTGATGAGCTTGTTGGTAGCGTAAAGCGAGGCGGTGACCAGACCGTCGCTGGTCTTGTCGAACCGCCAGTTGTCGAGAACCGTGTCAGCCTGGGCGATGCCGTAGACCGACGCAAGCAGGAACNGGTCTTGTCGAACCGCCAGTTGTCGAGAACCGTGTCAGCCTGGGCGATGCCGTAGACCGACGCAAGCAGGAACGCCGCCGCGACCACGCTTCCGATACCGAAGAACTGTCTCAACGATGCCTCCAACAACCGCTGCGATCCGCAACCCAGCGCAGATAATCATCAAAGCTTCGTATCGCCACCTCGACCGCCAGATGCGTGAAATCCGTTGCGCCTGCGCCACAACGAAAAAGGCCGCCTCGAGAAGGCGGCCTTTTGGAATTCAGCAGGGACGTTATTCAGCGTCCTTGGCGGCCTTTTTCTTCGGCGCAGCCTTCTTCTTGGGCTCTTCAGCGTCGTCGTCGGCCTTCTTGGTGTCGGCTTTTTTCGCAGCCGCCTTCTTCGCCGGCTTGGCCTTGGTCGTCTCCGTATCCTCGTCGTCGGCCAGCAGCTCTTCCTTGCTGACCTTGACGTCGGTGACCGAGATCTGGCCAAGCAGATGGTCGACCACCTTCTCTTCGAACATCGGCGCGCGCAACGTATTCAGCGCTTCGGGATTGTTGCGATAGAATTCGAAGGCCTCCTGCTGCTGGTTGGCCGGATAGCGACGCACCTGCTCGAACAGGCCGCGCTGCAATTCCTCGTCCGTCACCGTGACGCCCGCCTTCTCGCCGATTTCGGCGAGAACCAGGCCGAGACGCACGCGGCGCTCGGCAAGCCGCATATATTCGGCACGCGCTTCCTCTTCCGTCGTCTCTTCGTCGGCAAAGGTGCGCCCGGCGGCTTCGAGATCGCGGTTGACCTGGTTCCAGATGTTGTTGAACTCGGCCTCGACGAGCTTGGACGGCGCCTCGAACGAGTAGGCGGCGTCGAGCTGGTCGAGCAACTGGCGCTTGACCTTCTGGCGCGTCATCGAGCCGAACTGATTTTCGATCTGACCGCGCACCACCTCGCGCAGGCGCTCCAGCGACTCCAGGCCGAGGTTTTTGGCCATCTCGTCGTTGATCTCAAGTTCGCCGGGCTTCGACACGTCCTTGACGGTCACGTCGAAAGTGGCTTCCTTGCCGGCCAGATGCGCCGCCTGGTAGTTTTCCGGGAAGGTTACCGTGACCTGCTTCTCGTCGCCGGCCTTGCTGCCGACCAGCTGGTCCTCGAAGCCAGGGATGAATTCCTTCGAGCCGAGCACCAGCGGCTGATCGGTGCCGGCGCCGCCGCCGAAGGCTTCGCCGTCGATCTTGCCGACATAATCGAGGGTCACGCGGTCGCCCTCGGCGGCCTTGCCGGTCTTCGGCTCGTAAGTGCGCGCCGACTCGGCGACACGCTTGACCTGCTCGTCGATCTCCTCATCAGGCACTTCGAATACCTGACGCGTCACCTTGATGTCGGAGAAATCCTTGATCTCGATCGGCGGAATGACCTCGTAGTTCAGGCGGAACTCGAAATCTGCGCCACCAGCCAGGATCTTCTCGGCTTCCTTCTCGTCCTCGGTCATGATCACTTCGGGCTGCATGGCAGCCTTTTCGCCGCGCCCGGTGATGATCGAACGGGTCGAGTCGTTGAGGATCTCGTTGACCACTTCGGCCATGAACGATTTGCCGTAGACTTTGCGCAGATGCTGCACCGGCACCTTGCCGGGGCGAAAGCCGTTGATGCGGACCTTGTTCCTGGCATCGGAGAGCCGCGCCATCAGCTTGGCTTCCATGTCACCGGCCGGCACGGTGATCTTGATCTCGCGCTTGAGACCTGAGTTGAGCGTTTCGGTGACCTGCATCATAAAACCTTTGTTTCCACCAATGAGGCCGCCAAACGGCCCCTGCCGTTCACAGCCTGCCGGTATGATCTTGCCGGGAATGGCTTTTGGTGCGGGACTTGGCGATTTGTCCGCCCAACGCGGCACAAATCCTCCAGAAATACGCTCCAAAATGTGAATAAGTCTTTGTTTTTCCTACTTCTTATCACATTCTGCAGAAGCGGATCGTCGCGTCCCGTCACATTCGACCCGCCTTTTGTCACAGGCGACGCTGATTTTCAACCATCTTTGCATTCCGGCCAATGATGCCGATGTGGGCTCTGACATTGACAGAATGATGGCTACATGGGATTGGCCGGGCAATGCGGATGTGGCGGAATTGGTAGACGCCCTGGATTTAGGTTCCAGTGCCGAAAGGCGTGGGGGTTCGAGTCCCTTCATCCGCACCACCCTTCGCTCTTCTTCGGGTGGCAGGCCACTCGGAGTTCCTCCGAAGGAGGATCATTGCCAAGGCTGTAGCGCGATCTAGTAAAGCGGCTCCTCGAACAGTGTCTTGTCGCCATCCACCAGCGCCTTGATCTGCGCCGTGCCGTTGGCCGCGATCGCGACGCGGATGCCGAACGGCCGCACCCGCATGTCGTTCTGGATCGCCATCCCCTCGCCTTCCGGCAGATAGAAGCGCTCGATGCCGTAATCCGGCGCGATCGTCGTGGCTGCGCTGAGATCCGAGCCCTCGGAGACGTGTCCGACGATATCGGCTTCACCGGATGCTGCCGGCGCCGGCGCTTGCCCGAACCAAGCCGCGGTCGGACCCCAATAGCCGTCGGCGCCCGGCTTCAGCCTGACCACGATCGGCGTGTCGTCACTCGCCAGCTTGCCGGCTGGAATGTTGCCGATCAGCTTCACCGGTATGCGCGAAATCTCGTAGCCAAGCGAAATATAGTCACCGCGCAAGAGATCGCGCGGATCGATCGGCTCGACCCTGAGCAGGACCTGCTTGCCGTCGCGCAGGATCGCCGCGCGTCCGGCGATGATCCAGCTCAGGAAGCCGATCTGGACAAGCGCCAGGGCCAGCGCCGAGATGATCAGTCTTTTGCCGGTCATCATGCTGCTGCTCCTGTCATATCCGGAGCGTTCATGCGCTTTTCTATGCGGATGATAATGAAAGCAAGAACGGCGAGAAGCACCGCCGCCGCAAGGAAGAAGCCTGCCGTGTCGAGCATTGATTGCAGCATCACCACATAGATGATGGCGAGTTCGAAGGCGAAGCCCGCATAGGCAACCCAGCGCAGTCCTCGGCTCTCGCGGCCGCCCAGCACGATCGCCGCGACGATGCCGGCCAGCGCAACAGCCGAGGCAATGGCGAAGCCGCTGCTGTAGCTGCTTTCATCCGCCAGTTCGAACTGGATCATCGCCAGGCCGGTGAGAAAGCCGATCAGCGCGTGCAGGGGCAGCCTGCCACCCAGTTGCAAGATCCTGTCGACCGGCCCGGCAGCAAAGATCGCAGCGATAAAAAGCAGCACCGACGCGACAACGAGCGGAATGGCGACTTGCAGCGTGTCGTACCGCGTCACCAGGAGCACGAGATAGAACAGCACCGACAGGATGATCAGGTGGCGCGCCGCCTGGCTGCGCGTCCAGAACGAAACGGCAAACAGCACTAGCGCCATGACGACGAAGAGATGCGGGAATTCTGCGCGATACTCGAAGCCTTTCAGGAACAGCCAGGCATCGGCGATGCCGAGGGCAGCGACGGTCAGCGGGTTCGAGCGCAGCGCCACCGCCGCCAGCGCCGTGCCGGCGCCCCAGGTGACCACGGCGGAGGCCTCGTCGCCCGACAAATGGTACATCTGGCCGATCAGCGCGATCGATCCGCCGAACGCTGCTGCCGCCACGATCCACAGCGCTTCGCCGATCGCCGCATGGTCACGCATCTTCAGCACCGCGCCGCCGACATAGCCGGCAAGGATAACGGCAAAGAGTGCTGCGACCCGTACCAGCCGCGGGATGACTTCCCAGTTGGCGGCGATGAAGATCAGGATGGCCGCGCCGAACAACAGTGCCGCCATCATCGCCAGGATCGAGCCGAAGCTCAGCGATTTGCGTTCGTTGGCCTCGACGTCGCGCGTCAGCATGTCGGCTGTCGGCGCGTCGATCAGGCCGGCCTGCTGCCATCGTGCGATATCCAACCTGACCCGTGACGAATAGCTCGCCATGCCCCTCCCCCTTTGTTTGGCCCTTTTAGCTCGTCCGCCCAAGCGTTTGACCTGACGGCATTTTCCGATCTGGGCGGAAAACCGGACGCGCGTTAATGCTGCAATGCACAATTTGCATTGCTGCCATGCACCAATAGCGCTTTTAAATCGATATGACCCCTCTTATCTTCACGGTGCACACAAAGACGGAATGATCCGAAAGAAAGACGAAACGAGAATACCATGAACCTGATCCGCAACTATCGCAACTGGCGCCGCTACCGGGACACCGTTTCTGAGCTGAGCCGCCTGAGCACCCGTGAACTGACCGACCTCGGCATCAGCCGCGGCGACATCCACTACGTCGCCCGCAAGGCGGTCTAATCCTTTCGGACCGCAAATGGTCCGAACCAGTTTTGAAAGAGAACGACAATGAACCTGATCCGCAACTATCGTAACTGGCGCGTCTACCGCGAGACGGTTACCGAGCTGGGTCGCCTGTCAAACCGCCAGCTCAACGATCTCGGCATAGTCCGCGACGAGATCAAGATGGTCGCTCGCAGGGCGATCTAACCAGCAGAATTTCGCCAGGGTCGACCTCCTCCCCGACCCTGACGGATACGGTCAGCCTTCACCTCCTCCCGAGGGTTGACCACAAAAACGGCGCCCGCCGGACCTCCTCCCCCGGCGGGCGTTGTTTCTAAGTTGTTTCTAAAAAGGGTTTCGCGCCCTTTCAAATGGCGAAAGGAATTTCGTCAAAGCCGACCTCCTCCCCGGCGATGACGAATACGGTCGATCTTCACCTCCTCCCGAGGATCGGCCAACAAAACGACACCCGCCGGACCTCCTCCCCCGGCGGGTGTTGTTGTTTTCAGGCTCGAAACGCCCTGGGAGCCGTTTTGGCGGGACGTCCCCGTCGTCAGTCCAGCGCGCCGCTCTTCAGCACGCCTCGCTTCTTCCACTGGCTCAGCGGAAAAATATCCGGCGCGCCGCCCATCGGCGCATACCAGGAATCCACCACCCATTCTGTACCGCCGCGGTCGCTGATCACCGCCGTCCAATGCGGATAGCGCCCGTCGACAAACAGGCCTCGCGAGGCCTTGTCCTCGACCTTATGAAACCTGAGCAGTTTTCGCTCGGCAAGATAGACCAGCAACGCATGCGTATTGGTCGATTCGTCGACACAATCCATCTGGCCCCTGACGCGCGATGCACCGAATTTCGACTGCGGCTGGTCGCGGACGCCGATGGCCTGGAAAATGCGCTGTTCGAAATAGCGGACGGCCTTCGAAATAGCGGAGCGCTCGGCCTGGGGCGAACCCGCGCCCGCACGCAGGATAGAGCGGAAACGCGCACCGTCACTGGGGCCAAGCGCCAGCGTCGTGCGATAGTTGCAACCGTAACCATGGCATATGGGGATCCGCTTGGAAGCCGTCGCGGCCGGTTCGCCGGCCGCTGCTGATCCGCCCACGGCGATCACGACTGTCAGAAATGTCGCTCTGGCAAAGACCCCGAGACTCCCACCCATTCGCAATAGTAGACGATTGCAGCGCGTGGCGGCAACAGCGCGGCTGATTCGTGTAATTGCAATCGCCGCGCCAAGGGATTATTTCGGCGCTCATGAACACAAATCCCATTCACGTCATCGGTGGCGGTCTCGCCGGCTCCGAAGCTGCTTGGCAGGCGGCCGAAGCCGGCATTCCGGTTATCCTGCATGAAATGCGTCCCGTCCGCGGCACCGATGCGCACAAGACCGACGGGCTGGCCGAGCTCGTCTGTTCCAATTCCTTCCGCTCCGACGATGCGCAAGCCAATGCCGTCGGCCTGCTGCATGCCGAAATGCGGCTCGCCGGTTCGCTGATCATGAGCGCCGGCGACGCGCACCAGGTGCCGGCCGGCGGTGCGCTGGCCGTCGACCGCGACGGATTTTCCGAAGCGGTCACCAGAAAGCTCGAAGCGCACCCACTCATCACCATCCGGCGCGAGGAAGTGCCTGGCCTGCCGCCGGCGGACTGGGACCAGGCGATCGTCGCCACCGGCCCGCTGACCGCCCCTTCGCTCGCCCAGTCGATCGCGGAAGCAACCGGCGCCGACGCGCTCGCCTTCTTCGACGCCATCGCGCCGATCGTCCATTTCGACACGATCGACATGGATATCTGCTGGTTCCAGTCGCGCTACGACAAGGTCGGCCCCGGCGGCACCGGCAAGGATTACATCAACTGCCCGATGGACAAGGAGCAGTACCTTGCCTTCGTGCAGGCGCTGGTCGACGGCCAGAAAACCGAATTCAAGCAATGGGAAGGCACGCCCTATTTCGACGGCTGCCTGCCGATCGAGGTGATGGCCGAGCGTGGCATCGAGACATTGCGTTACGGGCCGATGAAGCCGATGGGGCTGACCAATGCACACAATCCGTCTGTAAAGGCCTATGCCGTCGTCCAGCTTCGCCAGGACAACGCACTGGGCACGCTCTACAACATGGTCGGCTTCCAGACCAAGCTGAAGCACGCCGAGCAGGTGCGCATTTTCCGCACCATTCCTGGGCTGGAAAACGCCGAATTCGCCCGCCTCGGCGGCCTGCACCGCAACACCTACATCAATTCGCCGACGCTGCTCGACGCTTCGCTGCAGTTGAAGTCGCGGCCCGGCCTGCGTTTTGCCGGCCAGATCACCGGCTGCGAGGGCTATGTCGAGAGTGCCGCCATCGGCCTGCTCGCCGGGCGTTTCGCCGCCGCCGAAAGGCTTGGCCATGCGCCGTCGCTGCCGCCGTTGACCACCGCTTTCGGCGCGCTGCTCAACCACATCACCGGCGGCCATATTGTCTCCGACGACGAGCCGGGAAAGCGCTCTTTCCAGCCGATGAACGTCAATTTCGGCCTGTTCCCGCCCGTGGACGCGCCAAAGATCGAAGGCAAGCGACTGCGCGGCAAGGACAAGACGGTCGCCAAGCGGCACGCGGTGACATCGCGCGCGCTCGCCGACTGCCGCGAATGGCTCGGGCTGCCGGCGCAGGCGGAAGCTGCGGAATGACGGTCGGGTTGGCTACGCGGCAGCCTTTATGCGACCGGCCAGCCCCGCGTTGCGCGCCGGAACAAGAGCCAATGCCGGTGCAAGGCCGAAAGCCGCACCGCGCCATCAAGCGGTGAATGGCGGGAGCCGTCCATCTTGCCGAGATAGGCGCCCGTCAGCGCCAGCGGCAGAAACGCCGGACGCAGTGAAATCGGCAGGGCGGACGCCCCCTGCTCGAAAGCTGAGAGATGCTCGCGTGCCAGCGCGATCATCGCGGCAACGGCGCGTTCCGCGCCCGGCCCGCCGTCACCTGTAGCGAACTCTTGCGGCGACGATCCCGCCGCAGCCAGAATGTCGGCCGGAACGAAGCACTGTCCCCGCTTACGATGCAGCGGCAGCAGAAGCAGGAGACCGGTCATCGCCTGCGCACAACCTGCCCTGCCGGCAAGTTCGGCAAAGCGCGGTGCTTCGACCGGATCGAGCACCATCGCCGCAAGCTGGATGAGCGCGGCGGCAGTCTCGCCGCAATAGCCTTCGAGATCGGTGCGCGACGGCATCGGGTCGTCATAGAGATCGAAGACGCGCGCTTCGAGCATATTGTCGAAAGCGGCCTTGGGCAGGCGGTGAGCGGAAATAGTCGCCCTCAGCGCGTCCGCCACGGGATGGCCGACCTTAGCGCGATCCTCTTCGGCGGCGATGACGTCTCGCCACCATTGCAGCCGGACTTCACCCGGCAGCGCTTCGCGGATGCGATCGCGTATGCCGGCAATTTCGGCGTTGAAGGCATAGAGCGAAAACACCGCGTCCCGCTTGTCTTCGGGCGCGTAGAGCGCGGCGAGATAGCGGTCATGATCGGCGGCGCGCACCGTCTCCATGACGGCTTTGGTGTTTTCGGCCACGTCAGTCGACGGCGATGAGTGCTGCGGCCACGGCGCGGTCTTCAGCCAGCAGCACATTATAGGTCCGCACTGCCGCCCCGGTCGACATCGGATCGGCGGAAATGCCGGCATCCTTCAGCGCAGCACGCAACGCCGCCGGCAATGGCCTCAGATCCTTGCCGCTGCCGACCAGCAGGATCTCGACCTTGTCGGCCTCGTTGAACAGCTTGGTGAAATCCGCTGCCGTCAGCGCCAGCGGATCGGCCGGCTCCCAGCCATAGATGCCAGAAGGCAGGCACAGCAGCGAGCCGCGGTGCGACATGTCGGCAAAGCGGAAACCGCCATTGCCGTAAGCCTCGATCGGTGCGCGGCCGGGGAAATGCGCCTCGCGGATGACGATGCCCTTGGCCACTTTTGCGGCAAGCCGTCAGGTGGCTATGGCTTTGCCGCCGCCCACCGGCTTTTCCTCATCGGATGCTGTGGCCTGCGGCCGCAGCTTGAACAAGATAAGCAGTGGCGCGGCGATAAAGATCGACGAATAGGTGCCGAACACGACGCCGAACAGCATGGCCATGGTGAACGAGCGGATCACCTCGCCGCCGAACAGCACCAGCGCCAGCAGCGCCAGGATCGTCGTCACCGAGGTCAGCGTCGTCCTCGACAGCGTCTCGTTGATGGCGTTGTTCAGCAATTGCGGCAGCGGCATTCGCTTGTATTTTCGCAGATCCTCGCGAACACGGTCATAGACGACGATCGTATCGTTGAGCGAATAACCGATGATGGTGAGGATCGCCGCCAGCGACGACTGGTTGAATTCCAGGCCGGTAATGACGAAGAAGCCGATCGTCATGACCACGTCATGCACGGTCGCAACGATGGCGCCGACCGCGAACTGCCATTCGAAGCGGAACCAGACATAGATCAGGATGCCGAGCAGCGCGACAAGCATGGCGATGGTGCCTTGCTTGGCAAGCTCGCCCGAGACCGTCGGCCCGACCACTTCGACGCGGCGGAAATCGTACTGGTCTTGCAGTTCGCCGCGCACCTTGTCGATGACGGTCTGCTCGGCATTCTCGCCGCCCTCCTGCGTACCGACGCGGATCAGCACGTCGTTCGGCTCGCCGAACTGCTGAACCTGCACCTCACCGATATTGAGTTCCGTCAGCCTGCCGCGGATGTCGGCCAGATCGGCATTGCCGGTCTTGGACTGCACCTCGATCAGCGAGCCGCCCTTGAAATCGATGCCGTAATTGATGTCGATGGTCATGAACCCGACGACCGACAGGACTGAAAGCACGCTGGACAGCGTGAACGTCCAGCGGCGGATGCCCATAAACGGAATTTTCGTTCCGGGCGGAACGAAAGTCACAGGCGCCCGCGGCAACTCCTTCGGACGGGCCCGGCGAAGCCAGATCGACACCAGCAGGCGGGTGAAGGTGAAGGCGGTGAAGACCGTGGTCAGGATGCCGATGGCATAGGTGACGGCAAAGCCCTTCACCGGCCCGGTGCCGAGATAGAACAGCACCACGGTCGCGATCAGCGAGGTGACGTTGGAATCGACGATTGTGGCCAGCGCCTTGCTGAAACCGGTATCGATCGCCTGGATGACCGAGCGGCCGGCACGTCGCTCCTCGCGGATGCGTTCATAGATCAGCACGTTGGAATCGACCGCCATGCCGATGGTCAGCACGATACCGGCGATACCGGGCAAGGTCAGCGTCGCTCCAAGCAGCGACAGCAGCCCGACGATCATCGCCACATGCACCGCCAGCGCGATGTTGGCGAGGAAGCCGAAGAAGCCGTAGGCGACGAACATGAACGCCACAACCAGGATCGAACCGATGATGCCGGCGATTTTGCCGGCATGAATGGAATCCTGTCCGAGGCCAGGGCCCACCGTGCGCTCCTCGATCACCGTCAGCGTCGCCGGCAAGGCGCCGGCGCGCAGCAGCACGGCGAGGTCGTTGGCGCTCTCAGCGGTGAAATTCCCCGATATCTGGCCGGTGCCGCCGGGGATCGGTTCGCGGATCTGCGGTGCCGAAATCACCTGATTGTCGAGGATGATGGCAAACAGCTTGCCGACGTTCTGTGATGTCGCCTGGCCGAACCGCTGCGCCCCTTTCGAATCGAAGCGAAACGAAACAACCGGCTCGTTGTTCTGGGAGTTGAACGTCGCCTGGGCATCGACGAGGTTTTCACCCGAAACGATGACGCGGTTCTCGATCAGATACGGAACCGGCGGGTCGTCCTGCGAATACAGCACCGAGGATCCCGGCGGCGGACGGCCGTTCAGCGCGTCCTGCACCGGCATCGATTGGTCGACCATCTGGAAGGTCAGCTTGGCGGTCTGGCCAAGAATTTCCTTCAGCCGTTGCGGGTCTTGGAGACCCGGCACCTGCACCAGGATGCGGTCGTCACCTTGCCGCTGCACGATCGGCTCGGTCGTGCCGAGTTCATTGACGCGGCGGCCGACGACCTCGATCGACTGCGTCAGCGCTGCCGAAGTACGATATTTGATGCCCGCATCGGTGACGGTGAACTTGAGCAGGCCGGGCTCGGAATCATCCAGCGTCATCTCCTGGATCGAGCCGCCGCTGAACAAGCCGGCCGCCACCGGATCGGTCAACGTCTTCAACGCCTTCTTGGCAGCCTCGATCTGTGCGGGATCGGTGATGCGGACCTGCACCGTGCGGCCCGTTCCGGCAAGGCCGGTATAGCCGATCTTGGCATCGCGCAGCAGCGTCCTGATTTCGTCGCGCGTCGTCTCCAGCCGATCTTTGATCAGATCGTTCGGATCCATCCTGAGCAGGATATGCGAGCCGCCCTGCAGGTCGAGGCCAAGCGTCATCTGCCGCTTCGGCACCCAGTCGGGCAGCTTGGCCAGCGTGCTGGCGGAAAAAAGGTTGGGCGCAGCGAGGACCACTGTGGCGGCCACGGCCAGCCAGATCAGGATCATCTTGAAGCGCGAAAAATAAAGCATATGGCGTCGTCCGTCAGGGCGTACTGGCGGATCGTTCCGCCGACAATTCGGTTATTTCTTGGCGTTCTGGTTCGCCACCGGCTCGCCCTTGACGCGCACGTCGGCAAGCGTCGAGCGCAGCGCCGTCACCTTGGTGCCGCCGCCAAGGTCGATCTCGAGCTCGTTGTCGTCGATCACCTTGGTAACCTTGCCGACCAAGCCGCCGCCGGTGACAACGGTGTCGCCGCGGCGAACCGCCGCCAGCATCTCGCCGCGCTTCTTCAGCTGCGTGCGCTGCGGCCGGATGATCAGAAAATACATGATCACGAAAATCAGAGCAAACGGCACGATCTGGATAAACATTGCGGACGAGTCCCCGCCGATGCCTTGGGCGTATGCCGGTGTCACGAACATCGAGGTACTCCTGAACTTTGAAAAACAGCCGCAAGGCGGCCCCGCCAAATTTGGCCGGAATATAGTCGGTAACGTTGCCAATGCAACTGCGCTGCCGGGCAAATCGGCTGCTTTTCCGGCCTGGTGAGCCGTGTTAGAGGGTGATCACGAAAAGCGATGCTCGGTTTTCGCAAAAGATCATGCCCGAACAAATGCTTGGGACGAGTTTCGAAACCGCTGAAATCAGGTAGGTTGCCCTACCGCACCGTCCTGAACGCGAAACAAAACGCGAAACAAAAAAGACAAGAGATGACCGACAGCCCTATCGATATCCTGCACCAGAAGCTCGACCGCCTGATCGAGGCGGTCGCCCGCCTCGCCCCGCCGCCGGTGCCTCAAACCGACCTCCGCGAGGCCGATTGCTTCGTCTGGCAGGCCGATCCCGGCTATCTGGAACCGGTGCGCAAGGTCAACCGCGTCGATATCGGCCTGATCCGCGGCGTCGACCGCGTCCGCGACATATTGGTCGACAACACCGAGCGCTTCGCCTCCGGCTACGCTGCCAACAACGTGCTGTTATGGGGCGCGCGCGGCATGGGCAAATCGTCGCTGGTCAAGGCGGTACACGCCTCGGTCAACGCTTCGGCGAAGCCCGACGTGCCGCTCAAGCTTATCGAGATCCACCGCGAAGACATCGACACGCTGCCGAAGCTGATGGGCCTGCTGAAGGCAGCGCCGTTTCGCTTCATCTTGTTTTGCGACGACCTGTCATTCGACCATGACGACACATCCTACAAATCGCTGAAGGCAGCACTTGAAGGCGGCGTCGAAGGCCGCCCGGCCAACGTCATCTTCTATGCCACCTCGAACCGGCGGCATCTGTTGCCGCGCGACATGATCGACAATGAGCGCTCGACCGCGATCAACCCGTCGGAAGCGGTCGAGGAGAAGGTTTCGCTGTCGGACCGCTTCGGCCTGTGGCTTGGCTTCCACAAATGTTCGCAGGACGAATATCTCGACATGATCGATGGCTATGTCCGCCATCATGATCTGGCCATCGATCCCGAGACGCTGCGCGCCGAGGCGCTGGAATGGGCGACGACCCGCGGCAGCCGTTCGGGCCGCGTCGCCTGGCAGTTCACCCAGGATCTGGCAGGCCGGCTCGGAAAATCGCTCAAGGACTAGCCGCTCAAGGACTGGCAACAGAAGAAGCCCGCAGCTTGCGGAGCGGACTTCCTCGGCGGGCTGAAGGTCAGGCGGCCCGCAAAATCGGATTTTTCTCTATTCGAGATAACCCGACGGATCGACCGGCGCCGAGTTCTTGCGCACTTCGAAATGCAGTTTCGGCGAGTCGGTGGTGCCGCTCATGCCGGACAGGGCGATTTCCTGGCCGCGCTTGACCTTCTGGCCGCGCTGCACCTCGATCGAGCTGGCATGGCCGTAGACAGATCGGAAGAGCACACGTCTGNATAGATGACGACACCGTTTTCGGCTGCCTTGACCGGCGTCCCCTCAGGCACGGCGATGTCGACGCCGTCCTTGCCGCCGCCGAAGCTGGAAATCACGCGGCCGCGCACCGGCCAGCGCATCTTGCCGATGCCGGTTGCATCCGGCGCCACCGCATCGTCGTCCTCGGCCTGCTGGATGACTTTCGCGTCCTTCTTCGGCGGCGTGTAGGAGGCGAGCGTCTGCGTCGGCGTGCCCTTGGCCGGCGGCTGGGTGGTGGCCGTCGTCACCGGATCGACCTTTGCCGGCTTCGCACTGGCGACGACAGCGGTTCCGCCTGCCGGCACTTTCAGGGTCTGGCCGATCTTGAGCAGTCCATCCTGCATGCCGTTCGCCTGCTTCAGCGCAACGACGCCGACGCCGGTCTTCCTGGCGATGGCGGACAGCGTATCGCCTTGCTGAACCGTGTAGGTGCCGCCGGCTCCGGCCGGCTTGGCCGTCGCCGAAGCAGTTTTTGGCGCGGCCTTTCCATCCTTCGGCTGGCTTGCGGCAGCCGAGGCATCCACCTGCGCGGCGGACTTGCCTTCCCTGACCTTCGGCTGCTGCGGCAGCACGGCCACCTTCTCCGGCGCATCGGCCGGCTGGTCGTGCCTGGTGCCGTTCGCGGGCTTGGCGTCGGCGACTTTCGGCGCGGCGCCGTTGCTCGAATACGCATAGGCCGGGATGACGAGCTTCTGGCCGGTCTTCAGCCCTTTGGTCGCGCTCAGCCCGTTCACTTTCATGATGGCGTCGGCCGGCACGCCGTAGCGCCGCGACAGGCCGGAAATGGTCTCACCGTCCTTGACGACGATCTCGGTTGCATGCGGTGCGCCGGCGGCCGTCGCCACGCGCGGCGCGTCGGGCTCGGCGTTCTTGAACGGCCTTGCCGCAGGAGCGACGGTGCCGGTTGCCGTCCTGTCGACACGAGGAGCGGCAGGCGCCAGGGCCGGCGC
>NZ_AYVY01000015.1 GCF_000503055.1 Mesorhizobium sp. LSHC420B00
GGCTGGGCCGGCTCGGCGGGTGCGGGGGCCGCCGGCGCGGTTTCAGCCGGGACGGCCGGTGGTGTTTTGGAAATGTCGCCGGAGCCGGCCGGCATTTCGGGCATTGCCGGCTCAGCAGGCTTTATCGGCGCTGCCTCAGCAGGTTTTGGCGGTTCGGCCGGGTTGGCTGGTTCCGCGGCCGGGGCTCCGGTCGCGGCGATCTCGGTGATGCGGCCGTCGAGCTTCGGCGTATAGGGCCGGTGCGCGCCGAGGTAATCGGCGACGACCTGTTCCAGCCCCGGGCCGTAATCATAGGCGTTCTTGGCCTTCTCGGCGAATACCTTGTAGCCGTCACCGCCCTGGCGGACATAGTTGTTGGTGGCGACCAGATAGTCCTTGTCCGGTTTGATCGGCGTCCAGGCGCCGCCTTCCATGACCTCGACCGATTTGACGCGTCCATTAGGCGGCGCCGATTTGTCGAACGCATATTTCAGGCCGGCAACCTGCGGGAAGCGCCCGGCGCCGTCCTCGACCTGACTGAGGCCGCTTTCCAGGCCGGCAACCAGATCCTTGCCGGTGATCTGGAAGGTCGCCAGCGTGTTCTGAAACGGCAGCACAGTGAGAACCTCGCCCATGGTGACGGTGCCTTGGTCGATCGAGGCGCGCAAGCCGCCGCCATTCGAGATGACGATCTCGACACCTTGGCCCTTGACCCGGTCGAGGACGGCGTCGGAGACCAGATTGCCCATCTCGCATTCGCGGGCGCGGCAGTTTTCGCGGCTGCCGTCGATCGCCTTGGTGGTCTCGGCGACTTCCTTGTTCTTCAAAGCCTCGATCGGGGCGCCGAGTTCCTTGATGCGGGCAAGCACGGCGGGGTCGGGCGTGATCGATTTGTCGAGATGAATGGGATCGCCGCTTGCCTCTTTGACGACGCCATTGTCGTCGAAGACGACCTTGAACTCGCCGAGATATTTCGAATAGGACGCCGCCTGCACGACCGGCACTTTGTAGCCGTCCGGATTGTCGACCATCGTCGGATAAGGGCCTTCCGCCTTGGGGTCGGTGTTGGACAGCAGCGAGTGGCTGTGGCCGCCGACCACCACGTCGACGCCCGGGATCTTGGCGATCACGTCGCGTTCTCGCTTGTAGCCGATATGGGTGACCGCGATGATCTTGTTGACGCCCTCTCGCTTCAGTTTCTCGACCTCGGCGGTGATCGACTTGACGTCGTCCTCGATGGCGATGTTCGGGCCAGGCGTGGCAAGCTCCGGCGTGTCGTTGGTGACCGCGCCGACGATGCCGATCTTCTGGCCGCCGACCTCGACCACGATCGACGGCTTGACGCGGTCGCCGAGCTTGGATTGCGCATTGGCCTTCACATTGGCGCCGAGCACCGGAAACTGGATCATGTCGAGGAACGGCGCCAGCGCCGACTCGCCATCGTCGAACTCATGGTTGCCGACCACCTCGGCATCGAATTTCATCTGGTTGAGGAATTCGCCTTCGGTCTTGCCCTTGTAGGTCGTGTAGAAGAGCGAGCCCTGGAAATTGTCGCCGGCGCTGAGCAGCAGCACGTTCTGGCCTTGCAGCTTCTTGCGCTCCTGCGCGATCGCGGTGACCAGGCGGCCGGCGCCGCCGACGCATTCGCCCTTGGTCTCCTCCTCGGCCGAGCAGGTCGATTCATACTTGTTGTTGCTCTCGATGCGGCTGTGCCAGTCGTTGATGTGCAGGATGTTCAGCGTGTAGTCGGCAAAGGATACGCCTGCCGACAGGCCAAGCGCCGATGCCGACAGCGCGGCGATGGCAGCGATCTTCTTCATTCTCGTCTCCCGGATAACTTGAGTACAGCGCCGCGCGTCATTTGGGACGCGCAAAGTACCAATTTTATTTTGCGCATGATCCTTTCCGAAAATCGACTCCGATTTTCGGGGTCATGCGCAGACGCGTTTAAAGCTCTTGTTTGACTGGGATGTAACAGCCCTCTCGGGCCATGTTCACATCGCGTTTCAGTCGATGCAAGCGGAAATCGGCATCAGCTTTGCCGGCGTAAAAAGGCTTTGCCGGCGTAAAAAGCGGCGGCTTGAAGCCGCCGCCCTTTTGCAAAGTCAATTCGGAATCGGATTTCAGGTGCGCCTGGTCAGCACAAAATTCTGCCCGCTCGCGCTGGTGCAATTGAGCTGGCTTGTGGAGACCATCAGGCAGTTGAAGCTGATCGGCGTCTGCCGGATCAGCGAAGTGCCATGGATCTCGACCGAGGTGCCGCCGGTCATGGTGTAGCTGCCATCGGCAAGCTTCTGGCCGGTGTCGGTTGCGACGGTCGCGAAGCTGCCGCCCTTGAAGGTGGACAAGCCCGTGCCCTGCGCGTCGATCCAGGAGCCTTCAACCCCTTTGGCCGTGATCACCGGCGGCTCGCCTGGGCCGGTTGTGGTGCAGGCCGCCAACGCGACCGTAGCGGCCGCGGCAATGCCAGCCGAAAGCAGTCTTTGCGCGATCGTCATCTTCAAAATCCTCTCCTCTCGCATCGGCCCGAAAATCGATCCGATTTTCGGAAAGCACGATGCTCACATTCAAAGTGCTAGAGCGTACTTTGTGCGTCCAAATGGACGCACGTCGCTCTAGGCCGCTCCTCTTCAATCGCCCGATTTCCGGGCGATTGCAAGCTGGCGGAGTGTCGACGCAATGCTGCTATCGAACGAGGATGTTGCGGAATTGCCACGGGTCTTTGGTGTCGAGGTCCTCGGAAAACAGACCAGGTCGATTGTCGAGCGGTGTCCAGTCGGTATAATAGCTCCTGACCGGCCCGAGATATGGGTTCTGCACGTCGAGGCAGCGCTTGTAATCCATCTCGTCGGCTTCGACGATGCCGGCCTCGGGATTTTCCAGCGCCCAAACCATGCCGGCCAGCACCGCCGACGTGACCTGCATGCCGGTGGCGTTCTGGTAGGGCGCCAGCTTGCGCGCCTCGGCCAGCGACAACTGCGAGCCGTACCAGTAGGCGTTCTTGGCGTGACCGTAGAGCAGCACGCCGAGTTCGTCGATGCCATCGACCAGTTCGTTTTCGTCGAGCACGTGATGCACGGGCTGAGCCTCGCCGGCGGCACCGAACATCTCGTGCAGTGACAGCACGGCGTCGTTGCAGGGATGATAGGCGTAATGGCAGGTCGGCCGGTACTGCACCTTGCCCTTCTTGCCGCGCAAGGTGAAGAAATCGGCAATTGAAATCGCCTCATTATGCGTCACCAGGAAGCCGTATTGCTGACCGGGCGTCGGGCACCATGTGCGCACGCGCGTGTTGGCGCCGGGCTGCTCCAGAAAGATCGCGGCCTTCGAGCCGTTCTTGTGTTTTTTGGCGTTCTTCGGCATCCACGTCTCATGCGTGCCCCAACCGAGCTCGGCCGGCTGCAGGCCTTCCGAAATGAAGCCTTCGACCGACCAGGTGTTCCAGAACACGTTCATCGGCTTGGGTTTCTTGGTGCGCTGGGTGTCGCGCTCGGCGATATGGATGCCCTTGACGCCGGCTTTCTTCATCAGCCTGGCCCAGCCTTCGCGATCGTGCTGCGCGGGCTCCGAGAAATCGAGGCCAAGATCTGTGGCGAGGTTGACCAGCGCCTGCTTGACGAACCACGAGACCATGCCCGGATTGGCGCCGCAGCACGAGATCGCCGTGGTGCCGCCTGGGTTCTTCGCGATTTCAGTACGCACCGTCTCGCGCAGTGCATAGTTGGTGCGTGAGGCATTGTCGGCCTTTTCGTCGAAATAAAAGCCGAGCCAGGGCTCGACCACCGTGTCGATATAGAGGACGCCAAGCTTGCGGCAGAGCTTCATGAGTTCGAGCGAGGAAGTGTCGACCGACAGGTTGACGCAAAAGCCCTGGCCGCCGCCATTGGTCAAAAGCGGTGTCAGCAGCTTCTTGTAGTTCTTCTTGGTCACCGCGTCCTGCATGAAGGTGATGCCGCGCTCGTCGAGCAATTTGCGGTCGGTGTCGCGCGGGTCGATGACCGTCATGCGCGACTTGTCGAATTTGAAATGGCGCTCGATCAGCGGCAGCGTTCCCCGTCCGATCGAGCCGAAGCCGATCATCACCACAGGGCCGGTGATCTCACCGTAAACGGGCCAGTTTTCATTCACCATTTATCGATTACTCCCTCAAAAAACGCTTCGGAACAGCGGCTTGGCCGCGGCGCGACAAACCATAGATCATTGTCACAATAAAGCGAAAATCGGACGGCCGGCGTTACGCCGCGCCATCCCGGCTACGGCTCGACCAGACTTGCAAACTCCGGCTTGAAGAGGGCACGTGCCTCGGAGACCGGCAGTTCCAGCAGATCGTCGGCGCAGGCCTGGATGGCATGCGGCAGGGTCTGGAGCCCGAACACCAGAACCTGCTTGTCGCCCTCGCGCCAGAGGCTGGCAGCCAAATTTTCGTCGATCAGATCGTCGATGCCGCATTCGGCTTCGTGATCAATATCGGTCTGATCGCTCGGTTTCTTGCGCCGCTGCTTGACGAAGGAGGCGAGGGAAGGACCGGGCTTGCCATCTATCGTATCCAAGAAAATGTCCTGAAGGCCGAGCAGGACGCCGCGCCGCACATCCATGATGTAGGCGTCCGAATAGTTGGTCGGATGCGCTCCGCCGCAGAAGATGCTGCCGGACTCCCGCCAGCTCATCAGCCGCGGAGTCAGCGAGGTCACTTCGAATGTGCTGTCCTCATAGCCGCCGAGTGTGCCGCCGTTCACACCGTCAATCGGCCCGCCTTCGTTGAAACCGGCATACTGCGCCGCCACGCAGCCCAGTGCGCCGATGTTGGCGCGCCAGTGCCTGTCTTGCAGCAGAGCGTTCGCGGCCTCGATTGGAACGTCGCCGGACAGTTCGACAATGCGCGGCGTGGCAAATTTGGTGCGGGGGTCGACGACATAGCGGTAGGTTGCGTCCGGCCAACCAGTCGTCTTGCCGTTATCGAGCTGAGTGTCCACCCGCAGATAGTCATAAGGGGACGTTTCCATGGTGAGCGGCGTGTCATTGCCGAAGAACTT
Organism: Mesorhizobium sp. LSHC420B00; assembly: GCF_000503055.1. Classification (GTDB taxonomy): domain Bacteria; phylum Pseudomonadota; class Alphaproteobacteria; order Rhizobiales; family Rhizobiaceae; genus Mesorhizobium. The sequence goes on from NZ_AYVY01000015.1 coordinate 5,013, forward strand.
CATGAAGCTGAAATCGTAGAGATCGAGCGGGCTGCTGGGCTCGTTCTCGGTCACCTGCCGACTTGCGACCCGTTCCAATCTGAGCGGCAGCGCGCTCTTTCCGTTCCAGCTGCCTTCAAGGGTTTTGCCGTTATTGGATGAGGCCAGGCGCCAGACGGCGGCAATCGGCGCAGCCTTTCCGTCATCGCAATTGTCGGCGCCGCATGCCTCCTCCTCGGCCAGTTCGAACTTGCTGCCCTTTTGAGACCGGGCCTGCAGCGGGATGTCGACGCCCTTCGAGCGGTAGAAATAGCGGCCGGCCAGCGGGCCGCCGGGCGCGGCGGGGTCGCCGGTGAATTCGACGACGATATCGCTCTTTCCAAGCTTGCCGGCATAAGTCACCGGCTCCGCCTCGGCTGCTGTCGACAGTACCAGGATCGCGGCCATTAACGTGACCGGCCTGCTAAGATGCTGGATCATTTTTCCCCCAAGCCGCAAGTTACAGCTGTCTTGCGCCAGCAGTCACGGTCGGCTGTCAGGCCCTTATAGTCAAGTTGTGCCTCGTCCCGCACCTGAGGCTGCTCAGCGAAAAGACGCGGCGAGCGCCGCCCCTGGTGCGGATGGCGCATCCGCCCGTTTCAGCGGGTTTTTGTCCTCGGCGCGGCTGTGGAGGCTCGAACCACCAGTTCTACCGGCAGAACGACTTGGCGGGGGGCTTCATTGTCAAGGACCATTCGGGCGGCAAGCCGGCCTTTTCCGATCACGTCTTGTGCGACAGTGGTCATCGGAGGCGTGGTGCGTGCGGATTCAGCGGTGCCATCGAAGCCGACGACCGACACGTGGCCCGGCACGTCTATGCCGCGACGAACCGCCTCGTCGAGTATCGTGATCGCCTGCCAGTCCGACATGGTCAGGATCGCGGTTGCTTCAGGCGCCCTGTCGAACACCACTGATCCGGCAGATGGCTCGCCTGGGATTGTCTCGATGATCGGGACATCGTCGATCGACAAATTTGCCTCCGCCAAACCCTGTTTGAAACCGTCGAGCCTTTCATCGTCGAGCGGGAAGCCGGCCAGAAGCGGGCGCGTTGCCTGTCCGGGCATGTGGACGATCGGCGGGCCGGGAGTGCGGCGCACCGAAAGGATGGCAAAATGCCGGTGCCCCAGCCCGGTCAAATGCCGGACGGCAGCAACCGCACCACTCCTGCCGTCGATCTTTATCGAATTGATGTCGGGACCTGCGTCGCTTTCGAGAATGACGAAGGGCAGACGCCGTCTCTGTACAGAAATTATGAGACCAATGTCGGCGCTGTGACCAAGGATAAAGCCGTCAACCAGGGCATCGCGGATGCTGGCGAAGCGCGTGTTGTCGGTGCCGTTTACCAGGCTGAGCGTCGTTCCAGCCTCGTCGCAGGCGAGCGAAACGCCGAGCACCAGCTCGCGGCCGTATGGGCTTCTCATCACTTCGGAGATGGCGTAGGCGCCAGGCGGCATGAACCCGATGGCATTGAACTTGCCGTCCCGCAGCAATCGTCCTTTCGGATCGGGGCCGCCAAACCCGAGCGCTCGCGCGGCCGCTTCGACGCGCTCGCGCAATTCGGGCCTGACCAGCTCCGGCCGGTTGAAGACGTTGGAGACAGTCCCCCGGGAAACTCCGGCAGCCTTGCCGACATCGGCTAGGGTGGGCATTGGCGATTCACTCGTTTTCCCTGAGGTAGACCATTTTTTGGAGCGCTCCAAGAATTTTATTGACTCAAAACCAAAATAGGGGGATCGTGCTCCTTGGAGCGCTCCAAGAGCATATACTGAGGGTGTTTCTGCGACTGAGACACCGAGAATCGTCACATGGCATGGTCGCAGCGGCCAATGCCCAGGAGAGGATGATGGCAGAAACCGATGCTTTTCCAGCCTCGCTCGTAGGCAAGACTTTCGACTGCGTTTTCGGCCCCTTCGTACCGCGGCTGACGTTTCTTTCGCCGCAGGAATTGCATATCCAGGCGTCGATCGGGACCACTGAAATCGACGAGGTGGTCAAGGTCGGCCTGACCAGCGTGCGTCCGAATCTCGTGCTCGCGAGTTGGACGGAGCAGAGCGGCAACTTCATTGTGCAGTTGCAGGATCACGAGAACCGGATCGTCCATAATTATGCGCGGCTGGCCGATGGGCAGCTCTTCTGTGCTCAGGGCGCCATTCAAGCCGTTCCGGCGTGAGGGGAGGAAAATGCGATGGAACTCGCTTATGACAGTCATCTGCTTGCTCGAATTCTGCTGAGCGTCGCGACCGTGGGTTACGGTGTAGCGACGATCAAAGCCGACTTGAACGCCACCCACGCCACCAATCCACTGTGGACTCCCCATGCCCGGTTTCACGTCGTCTGGCAGGTGCTGAGCTATACCGGGGTGGCGCTGATTGCCCTCGGACTCATCTGGATCAAGGGGCAACTCGAAGCCGAGCGGCTCTATCTCGCCGGCGGATTGGCCGCGGCCATGTATGGGGCATTCTTCGCGGCCATGCTCTCGCGGCCGATCTATGGTGGCGTGCTGTATGACGAGAACGGCTACCCGCCGTTCCGGCCGCCGTTTGGACCGGCGGGCTGGCGGTGGGATGTCAACGTCACCGTCTTTACCGCGATGTCGGCGATCCTGCTGCTGGGCCTGGCTGCGATTTAGGGCAATTCCGGGAAAAGTGTGAGACGGCTTTCCGTCCGGAATTGCGCAAGAACAAAGAGGTGGAGCGGTTCGGCGTTTCCGTGAAACGATGAACTGCTCTAGGACAGCGCCAGCGCCCTAAGCCACGCGACCAGCCGGTCACGATCGGCGGTCATCCCCTTGTAGTCGAGCTGGGCCTCGTCCAGCGCCAGAAGTTGTTCGGCCAAGGACGCTGCGAGCGCCGCACGGTCGCGGTGGCGCTCCAGCACGGCGAGCGGGTCGAGATGGATGCGGATGGTGAAGAGTACGTCGCCCGAAACGGGGAGCTTTCTCAGCGTCTGCCGCTCGACGCGGATAAAGGCATGGGCGTCGATGTCACCGTCCGGGAATCTCGACGGGCGACTGCTGGCGCGGTCGATGCGTTCGACATTGGAGAGCGGATGGTAGAGCGCGTTGCCCGCCTGGATCGACCAGTTGTAGCGCTCGACGGCTTGGCCCTGGAGGCCGTCGAACATGCGGTTGATGAGATCGGCCGGGCGTGTGCCTGGACCGAAACCCGGTACCGGCGCGTGGATCTGCTGCAGCGGCTTGCCGAATTTTTCGGTCAGCGACCATGACGAGGGGAAGCAGAGCGAGCCGGCCGCCAGACGCCAGCCGCTCTCGTCGCGGCGCATCAGGATCAAATCCTCCTGGACGAGCAACGAGGCCGCGACAAGCGGCGCATCGCTGAAAGAAGCTGCGGTGCCTGAGCCTACAAGACTGTCGGTGCCGCCGATCACCACGATCCCGTTGTCGGTACGCCTGTGGGTCCCAGGAAAGTTCGCCGCCAGATGCGCACCGAGCAGATCGAGCACTTCGCGTTGGGTGTCGCGTGTGGCTTGCTCCTCGACAAAAACGTTGTCTGGAATTTCGGCATAAAGCCGGCGTTTCTCGGCAAGATAGGGCAGCAGATATTCGTCGATCTCGATCCATCTATCTAGATTGAGCGGCTTCAGCCCGATGGTGAACAGTTTCGACGAGCCGTCATAGGGTGTGTGGGTCGGTGGGCGGAAACTCATGCTTCTTTGTAGGCTTCCAGTGCGGCGGCGGCCATTCTCGCCGTGAATTCGGTGATTTCGTAATCGGCGGCGCCTGCCTTGGCGAAGGGATCGTCCGCCAGTCTGGCATCGAGCACGTCGCGTGGACCGCGCGCGATGATGATGCCGCCGGTCCTCGGCCGCTTCGGCCCGGAGGCGACAAAAATGCCTTCCGCATAACAGGCCTTCAGCCACTCGACATGCGCTTGCTGCAGGCTGTCGATCTCGGTCAGCGGCACCGTATACTTCAGCGAAACCACGAACATTGTTGTCTCCCGATGCTTCAGCCCAGCCGCGCCGGGATCAATCCGCGCAGCGAGTTGCCGACGAACAGCGCCTTGGCCGATTTCAGTTCGCTCCATGTGTAGATTGCTTCGCGGGCGCGGCCTTGATCCAGCAGTTCGCCGCGCAGGACGCCAGGCAGCAGGCCGCAATCGAGCCGCGGCGTGGCCAGCACGCCGTCGCCGAATTCGGCAAAGACATTGGTGATCGTGCCCTCGCAGATTTCGCCGCGCTCATTGGCGAGCAGCACCTCGTCGGCCCGGCCGGCGAGATATTCGGCGCGGGCGCGCGTATAGATTTGTCGGCGGCTGGTCTTGTGGCGCAGCAGCATATCGCTCGAATCAAGCCGCACGCGCGCCAGCTGCACGGTCCAGACCTTGTCTGCGGCGAGCGGCGCGTAGGGCTGCACCGAAACCGCTACATCGCCCTTGCGCGACAGGACGAGGCGAGTGCGCAACGCAATGTGCTGGCGGCCGACCGCATTCATCAGCGCTTCACCGACCCGTTGCGGGTCGCAGCCGAAGCCGAGTTCGTCTGCCGAGCCGTAAAGCCGCGCGAGATGGCGGTCGAAACGGAGGAAACCCGAGCCGGGTTCCCAGCGCATTGTTTCGATCAGTTCGAAATCGGCAGTGTTCCCGTCGCGAAACGGGCTTTCAGCAGACACTCCTGGTACTCCTCTTCGGCTGTCGAATCGAAGACGACGCCACCGCCGACATTGTAGACTGCCTCGCCATTGGCAAAGAGCGAGATGGTGCGGATCGCCACCGAAAAGCGCATCCGGCCGCCGGGGGCGATCCAGCCTATGGCGCCGCAATAGACATCGCGCGGGCCACCTTCCAGCTCGCGCAGGATCTCCATGGCACGGATCTTCGGCGCGCCGGTGATCGAACCGCAGGGGAACAGCGCGGCGAAAATCTGGCGGATGGCGAGGCCGGGCAAAAGTTTCGCCCGCACGCGGCTCACCATCTGGTGGACCGTCGGGTAGCTCTCGATGCGGAAAAGCTCCGGCACATCGAGCGTGCCAACCTCGCTGATCAGTGAGATGTCGTTGCGCAGGAGATCGACGATCATCCGGTTCTCGGCCTGGTTCTTCTCGTCGTTGCGCAAGAACGCTTTCAGGCGATCGTCCTCCGCCTTGGTGGCGCCGCGCGGCGCAGTGCCTTTCATCGGATGCGTCTCGATCATGCCTTCCGCGTCGACCTCGAAGAACAGTTCCGGCGAACGCGACAAGACGATCGGATCGCCAAGCGCGACCAGCGCCCCATACTTCACCGGCTGGCGTTCGGTCAGCGCGTTGAAGGCGTCCAGCGGATCGCCCGACCATTGCGCGTGGACCGGAAAGGTCAGATTGCCCTGGTAGCAGTCGCCCTTGCGGATGTGGTCATGCAGCCTGGCAAAGCGTTTGGCGTAGTCGTCCGAGGACCAGGCTGCCTTGGGGTCGAAGATTGGGCCGTTGCTAGCCGGCAGATCGCCTGGCGCGACCGTCTCTTCGACCGGCGGGTCGAACACGCCGAGGCAGAAAAGCGGGGCGCGGCGGCCGGCTGGCAGCAGCGGAACGAGCTTGGGCTCGAGCAGGTAGCCGGCCTCGTAGGAGAAATAGCCGGCCAGCCATTTGCCGCCATCATGTGCAGCCTGCGCGGCTTCAAGCGCCGGCAGGAAGTCCGCCTCGCCATGCGCCGAGATGATCTCGGCCGGCCGGTCGAAAACGAGCTGACGCGCGGTCTCGTCGTTCCGGAAAATTGCAAAGGGCAGGGGCAGGGACATAAGGCTCGGATGCTGCGGTCACCAGCGATCGATCTATATGGGGGCTCGACCGTGCGCAATCGAGGGAACGGCGTCTCAAGACGCAAAGGCGCGGCGGGGCAAAAACAAAAGCGGCGCCCGAGAGCGCCGCCTTGTTCCAAATGCCGCCTTGCGATGGATCAGGTGTTGCTGGCTTCCCCCGCGGTCGGGAAGCGGCGCGCAAATTCCTTTTCGTCGCCGGCGGCAAGCAGTTTCGCCTGCTCGATCCAGCGTTCACGTTCGATGCGGCCGTCGAAATTCAACGTCGCCTCGATCCGCCTGACATCGTCGGGCGTCCAGGCGGCGATCTGGGCATAGGTCGTGACCCCAAGCCCTTTGAGCAGCCGCTCGTTGGTCGGGCCGATGCCGATCAGGCGACGCAGATCGTTGGCTTTGCCCGCCGCTGCGGTCGTTGCGTTGCCGGTCGCGGCTTTCTTTGCCGCCGGCGCAGCCTTGCTTGCCGCTGGCGCAGTCTTTTTTGCCGCTGGCGCAGTCTTGGGTGCGGCGCTCGCTTTCGATGCAGCCGGCTTCGGCGTCGCCGTTTTCGCCGCACTTGCGCGTGGCGCGGTCGCAGCCTTGGCCGTTGCAGATTTCTTCGGCGCCGGTTTGGCCGGCGCGGATGTCGACATCAGGGTTGACGGTGCCTGCATCGCCGCCTTGGTTGCGCCGGCCTTGGCGGCTGGCGCCTTGGCTGTTGCCGCCTTCGCGGTTGGCGCCTTGGCGGCCGGCGCCTCGCCCAGCCGCCGCTCGAGGTCGGCGCGGGCGCGGCCGCATTCATCCAACTCACCGGTCAGGCGGTCGCTATCGGCCCGCAATCTGTCACGTTCGCTGCGCGTGCGGTCGAGATCGCCGCGCAAACTGTCGAGTTCGCCACGCAGGCGTCCCCAAATGAACCAGCCAACCAACACACCTACCAGGAACGCCAGGAGCATGTAGAAAAAAGTGCCCATTGTCTTTCTCTCTCCAGTCCGATCCGTCCGCCCTGGCCTGTGGAGCCATGACCTCGGCGAAGGACCATTCGATGGTGGTTCCGCAATTTGCAGAACAGCCGGCTTCGATCGAGCTGTCGGCGACCGGTTTGCCCCTGGCCAACAACCGTTGTCGCATCCGCCGACGCGCCATGACCGGTCGGGACTTTCCGACCGGATCCATTCGTGCCCGGCTGAGCTTGAGGGCGGACGCTATCATACAGCTTACGGGAATCTAACGGAAAACTTCCATGGAAAGTTATTTAAGAACAAATATCCAAGACAAGAATAGAACCATCGTCAATATGCATTGCAGCTAAACTGTTCTGGAAAACCCGATCACCCGGTGTTGCGCATCACCCAGTGTTGCGCATCACTTGTCCAGTGCTTCCAGCTCGTCGATCAGTCCGCTGATCACACCAAGCCCGATCTGCCAGAAGGCAGGGTCCGTCGCGTCAAGGCCGAACGGCGCCAGAAGCTCGGAATGATGCTTGGTGCCGCCGGCGCGCAGCATGGCAAAATATTTCTCCTGAAAGCCGCGCTCGGCGTTCTGGTAGACCGCGTAGAGCGAGTTCACCAGGCAATCGCCGAATGCATAGGCATAGACGTAGAAAGGCGAGTGGATGAAGTGCGGGATATAGGTCCAGAAAACCTCGTACCCCTCGCGCAGCTTGATCGCCGGCCCGAGGCTTTCCGCCTGCACTTCCAGCCAGAACTGGCCGAGCTTGTCGGAGGTCAATTCGCCGCTCTTGCGCTCGGCATGCACCTTGCGCTCGAACTCGTAGAAGGCGACCTGGCGCACGACCGTGTTGATCATGTCCTCGACCTTCTGGGCGAGCATGGCCTTGCGTTCGCGCTTGTCGGTGGTCTGCTCGAGCAACGAGCGGAAGGTCAGCATCTCGCCGAACACCGATGCGGTTTCGGCCAGCGTCAGCGGCGTCGACGCCATCAGGGCGCCCTGGCCGCCGGCCAGCACCTGGTGCACGCCGTGGCCGAGCTCGTGCGCCAGCGTCATCACGTCGCGCGGCTTGCCCATGTAGTTGAGCAACACATAAGGATGCGCCGAAGGCACCGTCGGATGGGCGAAGGCACCAGGCGACTTGCCGGGTCTCACCGGTGCATCGATCCAGTTGCGGTCGAAGAAAGTTCTGGCGATCTCCGCCATGTCGGGTGAAAAGCGCTGATAGGCGGAAAGCACGGTGTTCTTGGCCTCGTCCCAGCCGATTACCGCCTGCGGGGTCTCCGGCAGGGGCGCATTGCGGTCCCAGTGGTTCATCACCTCCATGCCGAGCCAGCGCGCCTTCATCGCATAATAGCGATGCGACAGGCGCGGATAGGCGTCGCGAACCGCCGCGGCGAGTGCGTCCACCACGCTGCGTTCGACGCGGTTGGCGAGATGGCGGGAATCGGCAATGTCCTCGAAGCCCCGCCAGCGGTCGGAGATCTCCTTGTCCTTGGCCAGCGTGTTGGTAATCAGCGTGAAGACGCGCAAATTCTTGCGGAAAGTTGCGGCCAGCGCTTCGGACGCCCGGCGGCGCACCTCGCCGTCGGCGTCCTGCAGGCGATTGAGCGCCGGCTCAAGCGTCAACTCCTCGCCGTCGAGGCCGAAGCGCAAATCGGTCATCGTCTCGTCGAACAGGCGGTTCCAGGCCCCGCGCCCGGTGATCGACTTTTCGTGGAAGAGTTGCTCGATGCGGTCTTCGAGCTGATATGGCTTGTCCTTGCGCAGATCGAGCACCCAGGGCCGGTAGTGGGCGAAGGCCGGATCGGCGGCGAGTGCGTTTTCGATCGCGCCATCGTCGATGAGGTTCAGCTCGAGCGCGAAAAACAGCAGGTGCGCGCTGGCATCGGTCATCTTTTCCTGGATGTCGCCATAGAGCTTGGCGCGCTGCGGATCCGACGTGTTGCCGGCATAGACAAGCCCGGCATAGGAGACGATCCGGCCGATCAGCTCCTCCAGCGCTTCATAGGCCTGGAGCGCCTCGCCCAGCCTGCCGGCGCTGCCACGCCCGGCCTCGGCGGCGAGCGTGCGTTTCCAACGGCTCTCGAAGGCGATGGCATCGGCGGCGGCCTTGGCGATGTCGCGCTTCAACTCGGGCGCTTCCATGCCCGAATAGAGATCGGCCAGATTCCATTCCGGCAGGTCGCCAAGCTCCGCCACGCCCTGACCGGACGCCGCCGCCAGCTTTCGAGCAAAAACCATGCGCATTGCCGATCCTTCCAGACACGAAAATTCGAGGAAACGAGAAGCCGGTCAAATCCTAAGGAATTCATTCACCGGGTTTTTTGAAAGCTTATTTAGAACCCTGTGCCAAGATGATCCATAGGGCGCATTCTCGGGCGGGCACGGTCGGATCAGTCATGGCAGCTTCCATACTCATAGTCGATGACGATCCGGTGCAGCGCAGGCTGCTCGAGGCGGCGGTGACGAAATTCGGCCACACCGCGATCGTCGCCGATGGCGGCGAGGCCGGTCTCGATGTTGTCGACGGGCCTAATGCGCGCGACGTCTCGGTGGTCATCCTCGACCTGATGATGCCGGGCCTCGATGGCATCGGCGTGCTGAAGGCAATGCGCGAGCGCGGCATCCACGTTCCCGTCATCGTGCAGACCGCCCAGGGCGGCATCGAAACCGTCGTTTCGGCAATGCGTCACGGCGCCTTCGACTTCGTCGTCAAGCCGGCCTCTCCCGACAGGCTGCAGGCGTCGATCGGCAATGCCCTCAAGGTCGAAGCGCTCGAAGGCGAAGTGAAGCGCTCGTCACGGCAGCGCGGCGGCCATCTGACGTTCAAGGACATGATCACTCACAGTCCGGCGATGGATCGGGTGATCCGGCTCGGCCGCAAGGCGGCGGCGTCCAACATTCCGATCCTGATCGAGGGTGAATCCGGCGTCGGCAAGGAACTGGTGGCGCGCGCCATCCAGGGCAGCGGCGACCGCCGCTCGAAACCCTTCGTCACCGTCAATTGCGGCGCCATCCCCGACAATCTGGTCGAATCGATCCTGTTCGGTCACGAAAAGGGCTCGTTCACCGGCGCCACCGAAAAACACACCGGCAAGTTCGTCGAAGCGCATTCGGGCACGCTGTTCCTCGACGAAATCGGCGACCTGCCGCTCGACGTGCAGGTCAAGCTGTTGCGCGCCGTACAGGACGGCGAGGTCGATCCGGTAGGCGGGCGCTCGACCGTCAGGGTCGACATCAGGCTGATCTCGGCAACCCATCGCAACCTGCTGCAGCAGGTAAAGGACGGCAAGTTCCGCGAGGATCTGTTCTATCGTCTGAACGTCTATCCGATCTTCGTGCCGCCATTGCGCGACCGTCGCGACGACATTCCCCATCTGGTCGAGCACTTCATGGAGAAGATGGCGCCCGCCGATCCGCGCCACCGTCTGCGAGGCATCTCGGCTGCGGCGCTCGCCATGCTGCAGGCCTATGACTGGCCGGGCAATATAAGGCAGCTCGAAAATGCCGTCTTCCGGGCTTCGGTGCTCGCCGAGGGCGACATGCTGACCGAAGAAGAGTTCCCGCAGATCCGGGCGCAGGTCGAGGGCACGGTCAATCTCGATGCGGATATCGCCTCGCCAGCTTCAGGGGGGCCAGCTTCAGGGTGGCCAGCTTCCGGATTGGCTTCGGGCAGCCTGCCGCGTGATAACATCCCGGCCGCCGTCGGCGCCGCCGCGGCCGAGCCCAACGCGCCGGCCAGACCCCGCTTCGGCACGCTGCGGGCGCTCGACGAGCGCGGCAATGTGCGTGCGCTGGCCGATGTCGAGCTCGAAATGATCAAGCTCGCCATCGACCACTACAACGGCCAGATGAGCGAGGTCGCCCGCCGCCTCGGCATCGGCCGGTCGACGCTCTACCGCAAGCTCAAGGAATACGGCATCGACCCGGAGACCGGCCGTGTCGAGAGGCTCGCTTCCTGAGTCACAGGGCCAAGCCGGTTCTCATCCGGACATCATTCCAGGCAACTGAGTCTCGTAATGACGTGTTCGCCGCAATGTTCACGTATTAAGGCGGACGGTAACAGATCGTGTTTCGAGCTGGCGCCAAAACATGATCTAAACCAGCGGTTTACCAAGATATCCTGCGCAATATTTTTGGCGGGATATCGCCACGGTGTTACCGCATTTCGGCTTCAATAAGCGATGATTAACCATTAGGATCGATATTCGGATGCACATCTAACGCATCCGTTTGGTCAAATCCGGGGACAAAACGGCAGCCTGCAAGGCCTTTTGATTTGAACAGAATCGAACGACACAAAAACGGGCGGCATTATCACATGAGCGTCTGGCCGAGATGGCTGGCAGCGGTGATTGTTGCCGTCGGGTTCCTTGCAGCGGCGGCAACCGGCGCCGGCGCCGAGACACGTTCGCTGAAGCTCTATCATCTCCACACGCATGAAAAGGCGGAGATCGTCTACAAGCGCAACGGCCGCTACGATCAAGCCGGCTTGCGAAAGATCAACATCATCCTGCGCGACTGGCGTCGCAACGAGCCGACCAAGATGGATCCGCGCCTGCTGGACCTGGTCTGGGAAGCCTATCGTGAGAGCGGCGCCACCGACTATATCCAGGTCGTCTGCGGTTATCGTTCGCCGTCGACGAATTCGATGCTGCGCAGCCGCAGCAGGGGCGTCGCCGAGAAGAGCCAGCACATGCTCGGCAGGGCGATGGATTTCTACATTCCCGGCGTGCCGCTGAAGAAGCTGCGCGACATCGGCCTCAGGATGCAGGGCGGCGGCGTCGGGTATTATCCCAGCTCCGGCTCGCCCTTCGTGCACATGGACGTCGGCAATGTGCGCCACTGGCCCGGCATCAGCCGCCAGGAATTGGCGCGCGTGTTCCCCAATGGCAAGACGCTGCATGTGCCGAGCGACGGCAAGCCGCTGCCTGGTTATCAACAGGCGCTCGCCTCCTACAAAGCCCGCAAGGGCGCCGGCGCGCCGGCCATCGAACTGGCCAGCGCAAGCGGCGGTGGCAAAAAATCCCGCGGCTTCCTGGCAGCCTTCTTCGGCGGCGGCGACGACGAGGCGGACGACAGCGCCGATGTGGCGATGGCCGAGCCAGCGCCAAAGCCCCGTAACGTGAAGCCGGCGCCGTCGGCCAAGAGCAGCAATCTGCCTGGCATCGCCATCGTGGCGCCTCGGGATGCCAAGCGTGCCGAGATTCCGGAAGTCGCCGATGCTCCGGCGCCTGCGCCGGAACCGGAGAACGACACGCCGGAGACGATCATCGCGGCATTGCCGGCGCGCAGCATTCCGCTGCCCGATTTTGCTCCGCGCCCGAAGGCCGACATCGGTGCCCAGCCGCCTGAAAACGTTCCGTTCGGCGTGGCGGATGCGACTGCATCCACCGAACAGGCGGTGGCAACCGCGCAAGCGCCGGCAAGTGTGGCGTCGGCAAGTGTTCCGTTCGCCATGGCAGACGCGTCGGCTACGGCCGGCCCGGTGCAGGTCGCGGCAAACAACATTCCCGTGCCGAGCTGGCGGCCCGATCATTCGCTGCCGGCCGATCTTTCGTCGGCTGGTCTTGCGCCGCAGGACAAGCAAGTGTTGCTGGCGCTCGCGAGTGCGGCCGAGCGGAGCAACACCGCCACCGATGCATTCTCGGTATTGCCGTCGGCGCGGCCCGACAGTTCGCAGCCCGACGAGGTCAAGGCCGTTCTGGAACGGGTCAGCGCGACCGACGAATACAAGGTCGCTTCGCTTTCCGAGCAAGCATCGGTGTTCGAGGAACCGGCGAGCGACGACGCATCGAGCGACGGGGCGTCGCCGCGCAAGGCCATCGTTGCCCGCCCGGCCGGCTCCGATCCGACGGCCGTCATCGGCGCGGGCGTGAAGACCACACGCAAGGAACCCAGGGCCACCGCCCGCGACCTGAAACCAGGCCCCAAGCCGGTGGTGGTCGCTGCCGCGCCGCAGGCTGCCCGTTGGGCGCTGCACAGCGGCGAGTATGTCGCGACCGTTTCAGACGCGACAACGGCGCCGCGCTACGCTTACGACTTCGTCCGTACGGCACCGAGCGAGGTCTATACCGTCGGCTTCCAGCCGGGCAACGAGATGGCCGACGCCAACCGGTTCACCGGCAAGGCCGTCAAGTTCATGTCGGTGGCCCGCTTCCAGACCGAATAACAGCTGGGCAAATATCGTAGAGGCCGCGCTGGCAACCGGCGCGGCTGCCGCCACCGCCGGCACTGGCTTCCTTCGTGCCGGGATGCTAACCAAGGTCAGCATTCTCCCGCTTCGTCTAATGGTAGGACAGCGCCCTTTGAAGGCGTGAATCGTGGTTCGAGCCCATGAGCGGGAACCAGCCGGCGAACCAGATCGGCAGCAGGCCAGATCGGCGGCGATGCTAGCGCCCGAGCTTGCTCGCGGCGCGCGCCAAGGCTTCGATCTCGTCCCATTTGCCGGCCTTGACCAGATCGTCCGGCGCCACCCAGGAACCGCCGACGCAGATGACGTTGGGCAGGCTGAGATAGTCGGCGGCATTCTGGCCGGTGATACCGCCGGTCGGGCAGAATTTCACGTCGGCGAGCGGCGAGGCGAAGGCCTTGAGCGAGGCGATGCCGCCCGACTGTTCGGCCGGGAAGAATTTCAGAAAGCGCAGGCCGGCTTCGCGCGCGGCCATCACCTCTCCCGGCGTGATGGCACCGGGCAGCAACGGCACTTCGCTGTCCTTGGCTGCCGCGAGAAGCTCGCGGGTGATGCCGGGGCTGACGATGAACTTCGAACCGGCGGCCGCCGCCTCGCCGAACTGGCGGGCGTCCAGGATGGTGCCGGCGCCGACGACGGCGTCTTCGACCTCGCCCGCCACCCGGCGGATCGCCTCCAGCGCGTCGGCGGTGCGCAGCGTAATCTCGATCGCCGGCAGGNAGGCCGCCGCGGGCCAACGCCCGGGCCAGCGGCACCGCGTCGGCGGGATTGGCGATCTTCAGCACCGGTATGACCGGCTGGCCGTTGAGGAGCGACAGGAGCTTTTCGGTCGTGCTGGGCATTCGTCGTCTCTCCTCTGTTGATCAAGTCGACCGGTTAGCAGAAGGCGGTTTTTCTGTCCACGAAACGCGGCGTGTCGCGATGTCACGCGTGGTGTTCGAAACCCGTCGCGGGCAGACCGCTCCCGGCTCTGCCTTGATCCGGCTGTCGTGAGCGTTTAGTGGCTTGGAGATGACACTGTCCAGCCAAGCCTTCCGTGTTGCCGCGCTTTACCGCTTCGCCCGGCTCGACACCTTCGAGGCGCTGCGCGCGCCGCTCGCCGCCTTCTGCCGCGCATGCGGCATCAAAGGCACGCTGCTTTTGGCGCGTGAGGGCATCAACGGCACGGTCGCCGGCAGTGAAGCGGCAATCGCCGCGCTCATCCATCATCTCGAATCCATCGAAGGTCTCGCCGGCCTCGAGATTAAATACAGCAGCGCCGCAGCGATGCCGTTCCACCGCATGAAGGTGCGGCTGAAGCGCGAGATCGTCACCATGGGCGTGGACAATATCGACCCGGCGGCAGGTGCAGGCACCTATGTCGCGCCGGCCGACTGGAACGCATTGATCTCGGATGCAGGCACCATCGTCATCGATACGCGCAACGCCTACGAGGTATCGCTCGGCACCTTCAAGGGCGCTGTCGATCCCGCCACTGCCAGCTTTCGCGAATTCCCGGCCTGGGTCGAGCAGCATCGGCATGAGCTCGAGGGGCGCAAGGTCGCCATGTTCTGCACCGGCGGCATACGCTGCGAGAAGGCGACGGCCTATGTGAAGTCGCTTGGCTTCGAGGATGTTTTCCACCTCAAGGGCGGCATTCTGAAGTATCTCGAAGACGTGCCCGCCGAACAGAGCCTCTGGCAAGGCGAATGCTTCGTGTTCGACGAGCGCGTTTCGGTATCGCACGGGTTGGTCGAAGGCGAGGCCGAACTCTGCCGCGCCTGCCGGCATCCGCTAGCCGCAGAAGACCGGCTGTCGCTGGAATATGCAACCGGCGTTTCATGCCCGCATTGCTTCGATGCCCGCTCGGAGGAGGATCGCGCCCGCTATGCCGAGCGCCAGCGCCAGGTCGAGCTGGCGCAAGCGCGCGGCGATCGTCACATCGGAAGTTAGCTTCACGTCAAGCAACTTCACGTTAAGCAACAGAGAAGCGATCGATGACCCACAGCCATGTCCCGTCGTTCTGCCGGCGTGCGACCTCGGTGGTGATCGTGCCGTCGGGAAGCCGGGTCGAGGTGAGCGCGAGGTCGCCATTGATGACAGCCGGACGCTGATCTCCGGACTGAAATTTTCGGCCGGTTGCGGTGATCTCCGCGAACAGCGTTTGGATGGCTTCGCGGCCGAACGTCAGTTGTCCGCCACCGCTGTCGATGACTGCATGCGGCTCAAAAAGCGCGGCCATGCCGTCAATGTCTCCGACCCATTGCCGTGAAATCAGCAGGCGCTCCAGTTCCTGGGGATCGCGTGCCGGCTGGCGGTCAGTCTCATCGGTCATGCCAGGCTCCTCGCAAGCGACATGCCGCGACATTACTCGAAGTCGGGGCTGGTTTCGACACTTCCAAGGTCCACAGCACTGCATGTTTTTAGGGTGCGGAAGGAGGCTGAAGCAGTTTGATTTCCGTGTGAAATCCCAGCAGATGTCGGTGCGAGGTCACGCGTGGCAGCGGGCAAAAGGATGCACCGCGTCATTGTAATGTCAAACTGCGGGACCTAGGTCTTCGACGTGCAAACCTGCCCGCGCACCTTCGGCCGGGCCAATTCTGGAGGCATAGATGTTCGATCCCAAGAAGCTCCTCGACGACCTGCTCGGCTCGCAAGTTCCCGGTACCGGATCGACCGTCCGTGACAAGGCGGGGCAGGCGGTGCAGATGGCCAAGGACAATCCGCTTGCCGCCGGTGCGCTGGCCGCGGTGCTGCTCGGAACCGGCCCAGGCCGTCAGGTCACCGGTGCGGCGGTGAAGCTCGGCGGCCTGGCCGCGATCGGCGGCCTCGCCTACAAGGCTTACCAGAACTACAAGAGCGGCAACGCGCCGGCCGAAACGCAAGCCGCCGGTGAACCGGAATTGCTGCCGCCGCCGGCCGATACCGCCTTCCATCCGTCGCAAGCGCCGCAGGGCGAAGACGAATTCACGCTGACGCTGGTCAGGGCGATGATCTCGGCGGCGAAGGCCGACGGTCATGTCGATGACGAAGAGCGGCAGAAGATCGCCGGCAAGCTCAGCCTCGCCGGCGTCGGCGCCGAAGCGGAGAAATTCCTGATGTCGGAACTGGACGCGCCGCTCGATCTGGATGTGCTGATCGCCGGCGCCAAGACCGATGCGCAAAAGCTGGAACTCTACACCGCCTCGCGTCTTGCCATCGATCCGGACACGCGGGCCGAACGCGGCTATCTCGACCTGCTTGCCGGCCGTCTCGGCCTGCCGGACGCGCTGGTCGATCATGTCGAGGCGACAGTGACGGCGGCGAAGGTGCCGGCAGCGGGCAGCACGGCCAAGCCGGTGACCGGTTCGCGCTGGTAGGTTGAAGGTAGGGCGGCGGAGACCCGGTGCGCCGTTGGCGTTAGCTTCTCGTTAATCCGGTGAGCGCATGATTTCAGGCAGTCGGATCGGCTTTCCTCCTCCCAAGCCCGGTTCGAATCAGGGGCGGTCGCCAATGGCCGCCCTTTTTGCGAGCACAGGCTTTGGGCCGGCTTGCCATGGTTCCCGTCATTTGCGATGCCTCATCCCTTTCAGGGAGTACAGCCATGACCGACTATAAAACCGCCATCGTCACCGGCGCCGGTACGGGCATCGGCAAAAGCGTCGCCACGGCGCTGCTCAAGGCCGGCTGGAATACGGTCTTCTGCGGTCGCCGCAAGCCGGTGCTGGAGGATGCGATCGCCGCGGCCGGGCCGACACAGGCCAAGGCATTGGCGGTCGCCTGCGACATCAGCAAGGCCGATCAGGTCGACGATCTGTTCGAGACGGTGGCTGCGGCCTTCGGGCGCGTCGACCTGCTCTTCAACAATGCCGGCACGAGTTACAAATCGACATTGATCGACGGCATCCCGGTCGAAGTGTGGAACGACGTTGTCGGAGTCAATCTCACCGGCTCGTTCCTGTGTGCTCGCGGCGCGTTCGGCGCCATGCGCAGGCAGCAGCCGATGGGCGGCCGCATCATCAACAACGGCTCGGTATCGGCCTATGCGCCACGGCCGGGCTCGGTGCCCTATACGGCGACCAAGCACGCCATCACCGGGCTGACCAAGACGCTGGCGCTGGACGGCAGGCCCTTCGACATTGCTTGCGGTCAAATCGACATCGGCAACGCGCTGACCGACATGGCGCAAGCGATGACGGTCGGCGTGCCGCAAGCCAACGGCACCATTGCCGCCGAAGCGGTGATGGATGTCGAGCGCGTCGCCGATGCCGTCCTTCACATGGCCAGCCTGCCGCTCGACGCCAACGTGCTGTTCATGACGGTGATGGCGACCAAGATGCCGTTTGTCGGCCGCGGCTAGTCTCAGCCCGGTCCTAAAAGCGCGTCGCGTGCGACCGGCCTCATGCGACGCGCTTTTAGATTCTTGTTTTTATGCATGTCGTTATCGCAAAACCGCTGCACACTTTTGCGCGACATGCATTAGGGCCGCGTGACCGGAAGCGGCACGCCGGGAAGATACAGCGAAATCGGGCGGATTTCGTAGACGGCGGTCGGATTGACGCGGCGAAGGTCGCGCGCAATGTCGACAGCGGCGTCACGGTTGGCGCAGTCGACAACATAAAGTCCCAGCAATTGTTCCTTGGTCTCGGCGAAGGGGCCGTCAACAACCATTCCGGTGCCTGGCCCGCGCAAGGTGCAGGCGTCTTGTGTCGCGCCGAGCCGCGCCGCCGGTCCGAGGGTGCCTTGCCGGTAAAGCCGATCGTTGATCTGGAGAAGATCGGTCATCAGCGCCGAATCCTGCTCCGGCGTCAGCGCCGTAATCGCTTCTTCCTCGTGATAGGCTAGAATGGCATAGAACATCTGGCGTCTCCTTTCGTCGATCGTGGCCTCACTTCGTCAGAAACGTCTCGATCCGCTCCAGCGCGCGCAGGATGTTCTCTTCGGAATTGGCGTAGGATAGCCTGACATAGCCTTCGCCGAGAATGCCGAAATCGGGGCCGCCGATCAGCGCCACGCCGGCATCCTCGAGCAGCGCCGAGGCGAGCTTCTTGGCCTTCCAGCCGGTCTTGGAAACATTGGGGAAGGCATAGAAGGCGCCTTTCGGCGTAATGCAGGAAACACCGGGCAAGGCATTCAACCCCTCGACCACGACCTTTCTACGGCGGTCGAAGGCGCGCATCATCGTGTCGACATCGTCCTGCGGGCCGTCGATGGCGGCTATGCCGGCATACTGGCTCGGCGCGTTGACGCAGGACCAGCAATTGACCGCCAGCTTGCGCACCTTATCGTAGAGATGCGCGCCCTTGTCGCCGTTCGGCCAGATCGACCAGCCCATGCGCCAGCCGGTCATTGCCCAGGTCTTCGACCAGCCGTTGAGCACGATCAGCCGGTCGCGGATTTCGGGGAAAGCGAGCAGCGAACAATGCGTCTCGCCGTCATAGGTCATCACGTCGTAGATCTCGTCGGAAAGGATGGCGACATCCGGGTGCGCTTCCAGGCCCTTGACCAGCTTCTCGATCTCGGCGCGCGGTGTGACGCCGCCGGTCGGATTGGCCGGCGAGTTGAGGATCAGCAGCCTGGTCTTCGGCGTGATCAGCGCCAAGGTCTCCGCGGCCGAAAAGGCAAAGCCGTTCTCCTCGCGCATCGGCACCGGGATGGGGGCAGCACCGGTGAACTCGATCATCGAGCGGTAGATCGGAAAGCCGGGATCGGGATAGAGAATTTCGGCACCCGGCTCGCCAAACATCAGGATCGCCGCGAACATGGTCGGCTTGCCGCCGGGCAGGATCATCACCGCTTCCGGCGAGACTTCGACGCCAGTGGTGGCCAGCGTGCGGCGTACCACCGCTTCGCGCGTCGCCAGCAGGCCGTTGGCCGGCGTATAGCCGTGATGGCCATCGCGTAGCGCCTTGATCGCGGCCTCGACGATATGCTGCGGCGTCTTAAAGTCGGGCTGGCCGATGCCGAGATTGACAATGTCGCGGCCCTGGTGGGCAAGTGCAGTGGCACGCGCCAGCACTGCGAACGCATTTTCCTCGCCGAGGCGGTCGAAGGCCGAAATCGTGTGGAGCATTTTTCCCGTCCGTGTGGTTCTTTCAGCGAGCGTGCGTTTTTGTGAGCGTCCGCCCGCAAAAGTCAAACGGATTGGAGTTTTCGGTGTCGGAAAATCTCAAGAATTGGCAACCGCGCCCGCGGCCCGAACGCAAGTTGCTGGAGGGGCGCACTGTCAGGCTGGAGCCGCTCAACGCCGAAAAGCACGGCGACGGCCTGTTCGAGGCCTCGTCAGTGGTCGATGCCGGCGGCCGCTTCGCCTGGCTGTTCGACGACCCGCCGCAGACCCGCGCCGCCTTCCAGCCATGGCTGGACAAGGCCGAAGCCAGCGATGACCCGCTGTTCTTCACGGTCATCGACAAGGCCAGCGGCAAGGTCGCCGGGCGCCAGACGCTGATGCGCATCGATCCGGCCTATGGCGTGATCGAGATCGGCAACATCTATTGGGGACCGCTGATCTCGCGCAAGCCGGCGGCGACGGAAGCGCAGTTCCTGTTCATGAAGTACGTCTTCGACGAGCTTGGCTACCGCCGCTACGAATGGAAATGCAACAATCGCAACGAGCCGTCGAAGCGCGCGGCGGAACGTTTCGGCTTCAAGTTCGAGGGCGTTTTCCGTCAGCATCTTGTGGTCAAGGGCGAAAACCGCGATACCGCGTGGTATTCGATCATCGATAAGGAATGGCCTGATCTGCGCAGAGCCTATGAGGCGTGGCTCGATCCGGCCAATTTCGACAGCGATGGCCAGCAGAAGCGGCGGCTCGAGGATTTCCGCGCCGAGTTTGGCGCGTAGCAGGAGCTCATAGATGGCGCATACCCACGACCATGCCGCGCAGGGCCACGACCACAGTCACGGTGCCGGGCATGTGCATGGCTCGACCGACAAGAAGCGCGTGCTGATCGCGGCTTGCCTGACCGCCGGCTTCATGGTCGTCGAAGCGCTTGGCGGTCTCCTGACGGGATCGCTGGCGCTGCTGGCGGATGCCGGCCACATGCTTGCCGACTGCATTGCGCTCGGCCTTGCCTGGTATGCCTTTCATCTTGCGAGCCGACCGGGGACCGTGCGCCTCACCTACGGCTTCGGCCGGGTCAAGACACTGGTCGCCTACACCAACGGCATCGCCATCTTCGCCATTGCGCTGTGGATCGTCTATGAGGCCTGGGGGCGTTTGCTGACGCCTGAGCCCGTGCTCGGTGGGCCGATGCTGGTCGTTGCGATTGCCGGCCTTGCGGTCAACATCGGCTCTTTCTTCGTGCTGCATGGCGGCGACCGTGACAGCTTGAACATGCGCGGCGCCATCCTGCACGTGCTCGGCGACCTGCTTGGCTCGGCCGCGGCGATCATCGCGGCGCTGATAATCCTGGCGACGGGCTGGACGCCTATTGATCCGATCCTATCGGTCCTTGTCGCGCTGCTGATCCTGTCCACGGCATGGTCGCTGATGCGCGAGGCTGCCCACGTCCTGCTCGAAGGCGTGCCGGCAAGCCTCGACCGCGACCTGATCGCGAGGGACATCGAAGGCTCGATCAAGGGCGTGCGCGAGGTGCATCACATGCATGTCTGGTCGATCGACGGTTCCAGCAACATGGCGACGTTGCATGCCTGCCTCAATGACGGCGTCGACGCGCATATGGCGGTCAGCGCGATCAAGAAACGGCTTGCGCAGGAGCATGGCATAGCCCATGCCACCGTCGAACCGGAATTCGGCCAATGTGCCGACAGCCATGAGCATGATGGCGAGCACGATCACGCGCATGATGCGGCACCGCACCGTGGCCACTATCACTGATTTCGGGAGTTCCTGGTATTGGCAACGATCGACATGAACGCCCGCTACCCTGGGGCCGCGTGATGGACCGCGACACCCGCAATGCGGCAATCGGCGCCGCCTGGATTTTGCTGCTGTTCGGCATCGCAGCCTATTATCTTCCAACCGTGATGCTGGCGGTCGGCAACGTCTCGACGGTTCTTGCCGGCGTCGTCGCCGCGATCTTCATGGTGGCAATCTTCGTCGTGTTCTGGCTGCGTAGCCGCAGCCAGCGCAAAAAGGGAAAGTGACATGCGCATTCTGATTACCGGCGCGGCAGGCATGGTCGGCCGCAAGCTCATTGCCCGGCTGGCCAAGGACGGGACACTCGGCGGCCGCAAGATCGCCGCGCTCGACCTTCACGACATCGTGCCACCGCAGGCGCCCGCCCTCGAAGGCGTCAGCATCAGCGTCCACACCGGCGACCTTGCCGCGCCGGGCGCGACGACAAATCTGGTCGCGCCGCGGCCCGACGTGATCTTCCATCTCGCCGGCGTGGTGTCGGGTGAAGCGGAGGCCAATTTCGATCTCGGCTACCGCGTCAATCTCGATGGCACAAGGGCGCTATTCGATGCCGTCCGGCTGGCGGCATTTGCGCCGCGCCTCGTCTTCACCTCATCGATCGCCGTGTTCGGCGCGCCGTTTCCCGAAATCATTCCGGACGAGTTCCACCCGACGCCGCTGACCTCTTACGGCACGCAGAAGCTGATGGGCGAGGCGCTGCTTGCCGACTATACCAGGCGTGGCTTCTTCGACGGCATCGGCATCAGGCTGCCGACCATCTGCGTCAGGCCGGGAAAGCCGAACAAGGCGGCCTCGGGTTTCTTCTCCGGCATCATCCGCGAGCCGCTGAGCGGCCATGAAGCCATCCTGCCGGTGCCGCGCTCGGTCGTCCACACACACGCCAGCCCGCGTTCGGCGGTGAATTTTTTGATCCATGCGGCTGGAATTGACGGCGCTGCAGTCGGGCCGCGCCGCAACCTGACGATGCCGGGCGTCGCCGTCAGTGTCGGCGAACAGATCGAAGCGCTGGAACGTGTTGCCGGCGCCAAGGCGGTCAAACTGATCCGCGAGGAGCCCGACGAGACGATCTGGGCGATCGTGAAGGGTTGGCCGACACGCTTCGAGGCGCGGCGCTCGAGGGAGCTTGGCTTCGCTGCCGAAACGAGCTTCGACGAGATCATACGCGTCCATATCGAGTACGAGTTGGGCGGCAGGATCCCTAGTTAAAGCACCCCGATCGGGCGCAACGAGGTCAGGCGCCAGTCAGGCTGGCCGATAGCAGCAGCAGACCGAACAGGAAGACGAAGGCGGCACCGCCGATTTCGACGAAGGAATGGATGCGGTTGCCCATGCGGCCGTCGCCGGCGAAATACACCGCCCAGTTCTTCGCCGTGACCGCAAGCGTCGCCAGAGCCGAGACGGTGATTGCGGTGCCTAACGCCATGGCCAGCACCGACAGGATACCGCCGAACCACAGCCCATTTAGCAAGGCGAAGCTCAGCACGATCAGCGCGCCGGAACAGGGGCGGATACCGACGGCAGCCACCGCCGACCAGGCCGTGCGCCAGTCGAAGCGATCGCCGGAAAGCAGCGCCGGGTCGGGCGCATGCGAGTGCCCGCAGGTCTCGCAGACCTCCCCCGCCGCATGGCTGTGGTGATCGTGCGCAGCATGGGCGTGGTCGTGTGCGCCGTGGTCATGATGGTCATGCGCATGGTCGTGATCGTCATGCGCATGAAGCGCGTGGGAATGTGCCGCATGGGCATGCGCGGAATGTGAATGGCCGGCATGTGAATGGCCGGCATGGGCAGCCGAGAGGCTGTAGCCGGGATTTGCGCCGAACAGGCGCAGGATGGCCGGGCCAGCCTTGCGCCACAGCAGCCAGGCGCCGAACAGGGTGACGAAGACATAGCTCATGATTTCGAGGAACCATGCGGCGTCGGTCATCGATATCGCGGTGCCGCGCAGCACGAAATAGGCGAGCAGCATCACCACGATCGCGGTCAGCGCCTGCAGCAGGGCCGAGACGAAGGACAGCATGATGCCGCGCCGGAGCGCCACTTCATTGGCCACCATGTAGGATGAGATCACCGCCTTGCCGTGACCGGGGCCGGCAGCGTGGAAAATGCCATAGGCAAAGGACAGGCCGATGAGCAGCCACATCTTGCTGCCGTCCTGGCGCATCGCCTTCATCGCGCCGGCAAGCGCATGATAGAATTCCTGCTGGCGCAGATTGATCCACATCAGGATGTGGGCGAACGGGCCGGTGGCGGTTGGAGCCATGCCGTCATTGGTGCCGATGCCGAGCGAGCTCTGGGCGTGGGCGGAGCCGAGAAAGTGCGTCATCACAAAGGCGGCGGCCAGAAGACCGAGTGCCAAACGCAGGGACGGTTTCGTCACTGGATCTATCCTTCCGGCTGACAGGTCAGTTCAAGCTTGGTGGCAAAGATCTTGCTCATGTCGGTGCCCGTCGGATCGTTGAAGAACGCGTCGGTCAGGGTCTTCTGGTTCTGGGCGATCGCCTCATCCGGATTCGGGCGGACAACCTTGCTGGTGCAGGTCGGCGGCAGGCCATCGACCTGCAGATGGGCATCCTCGGTGAAATCGATCGCGGTGTAGAAGGTCGGGTCGTACACCCCGATGTCGATCTTGCCGCTGAGCTTGATCGGCGCCTTCGGTTCAGATTCGAACAGGATGATCAACTGGTCGTTGTCGAAATTGGCCATCAGCTGCGGCGGCGGGGTCATTGCCACGTCCTTGCCGTCGACGGTGACGAGCTGGAAGTAGTTGAATTCGGCAAGCGAGGCATGGACGGTGTCGGCAACATCCTTCAGCTCCTTGTCGTCGAGCTTCAGGTCGGAATTCTTGTCGAACTCCATCATCACCGTGCTCGAAAACAAGTCGTCGAAGCGCCAGACATGGCGCAATGCCTTCACAGTTTGGTGATCCGGCCCGAGGACCACTTCGAGCCGGGCCTCGGCGAAGACGTGGGGATGCACCTCAGCCGGTCCGACGGCGGCAAGCGTCGCGCTCAAGGCCGAAGCCAGCATGATTGCTTGCTGTTTCAGGTGCATTCTCGGTCGCAATTCAATTGGCTTCGGTGAATTGCCGACAGTTACCAGAAAGGGGGCGAAAATGGGACCGCAGGGCGGCTGAAAGCTCATGCGGTGTCCAGCGCCTTGAACCACTGCACCAGGAAGTCGACGAATACGCGAACTTTTGCAGGCAGATAGCGCCGGTGCGGGTAGACGGCGAAGATGCCGCCGCCGGGCAGGATGCGGTCATCCAGCGCAGTCACCAGCTTGCCGCTTTCGATGTCGGGCGCGGCGATGAAATCCGGCAGGATGGAAAATCCCAACCCAGCCACGGCAGCGGCCCTTGCCGCCATCGGGCTGTTGACCTCGATCGGGCCGGAAACCGAAACGCTCACGGTATCGCCGCTGTCGCCCTTGAACGGCCAGTTGGTGAGCCAGCGGCCATTGGTGTCGATGATGCAAGGCACGCGGGCAAGGTCTTGCGCCCTGACCGGCATGCCGTGCTTGGCGATCAGTTCGGGAGACGCGCAAAGCCGTACCGAAAATGGCGCCAGGCGCCTGGCGATCAGCGAGGAATTCTCCAGCCGCGAAATGCGCACCGCCAGATCGAAACCCTCTTCGACCAGATCGACGAAGCGATCGTCGAGATGAATGTCGAGGACGATGTCGGGATGCTGCTTGGCGAAGTCGATCAGCGATTGGCCGATCGGCGCGTCGGCGAAAGTACGCGGCGCCGACAGCTTGATCCTGCCGCGCACGTCGCCGGAGGATTCGCGCACCGCATCGGCAAGGCTGTCGACCTCGCGCACGATCTCCGAGGCGCGCCGGTAATAGGTGTGGCCGGCCTCGGTCAGGGAGAACTGCCTGGTGGTCCGGTTGAGCAGCAGCGCGCCGAGTTCGTCCTCGAGCTCGCGCACATATTTCGACAATAACGCCTTCGAGCGACCGATCTTGCGCGCCGCCGCCGAAAAGCCTTCGGCCTCGACCACGTCGATGAAGGCACGCATGCGGGTCAGCGTATCCATGTCATGCGCCTCCTTGGCGGGCTGAAAGGATGCGGGCGGCCAGCGCAATCAGCTGCCGGTCGCTGTTCTTCGGGCCGAGCAGCGAAAGGCCGAACGGCGCCCCGCCGGTCTTGCCGAGCGGCAGCGTGATTTGCGGAAAACCGGACAGGCCGGAAAGGCATAGCAGTCTCAGCGCGCGCTCGCGATAGGTTTGCAAATCGTCGAATGTCGCGGCCTTGAGCGGCGCGGCACCCGGAGCGGTGGGAAGCACAAGAACGGCGTCGTCGCCAAGCAGGCCGGCAAGTTCGAGGCGAAACGAAACGCGACGTTCCGTTTCGTGCTGCGCGGTTGTCGCGCTGATGGTCGCGCCATGCTCGAAGCGCTCCTTGACGCCGGGGCCGAGCATGCGGTCGCCGCCGGCGATCCAGGCGCCGTGGCTTTGCCAGGCTTCATAGCCCTGCAGCTTACGGAAGCACCAATAAAGATCGTCGATTGAATGCGACAGCGGGCCAACGCTGCGCGGCGCGCCCAGCACCGACGCGACACTGCGGACCATGGCGCGATATTCATCCGCCTCCAGCGGGCCGAGCACGAGGCTGTCCAGCGCGTCGAGGGCAAAAGGGCGTACCAGTTCGTGGCGATGCGGATCGTCGCCGAGCAGCACCGTGCCGACCTTTTCGTAAGTGACGATATCCCTGGCGAACCAGCCGAACGTGTCCAGCGAAGGCGCCAGCGGCATGGTGCCGTCGAGCGGGATGCGGCCATGCGTCGTCCTGAGGCCGATCAGGCCGCAGAAGCTTGCCGGCGCACGGATCGAGCCGCCGGTGTCGGACCCGGTGGCGATGTCGGCGAGCCCGCCGGCTACCGCCGCGGCAGAACCGGAGGATGAGCCGCCGGTGACGCGGTCGGGTGCCGCCGGATTGATCGGCGACGGGAAATGCGCGTTCAGCCCCAGCAGGGAAAAGGCGAGTTCGTCGGTCTGCGTCTTGCCGACGAAGCGTGCGCCCGAATCAAGCAGCGCCTGGACGGCCGGCGCGGTCGCCGTGGCCGGTGAAGCTTCCCGGTATTTCTGCGGATTGCCGCAGCCGGTGCGGTAGCCGGCGACGTCGAAGATATCCTTGACGGCCAGCCGCAAGCCGACAAGCGGGCCGGATTGCGCATTGGTAACAGGGGCTTGATCAAGGTCGAGAAAAGCGTTCAGCGGGCCGCGAGTGCCTGTCATGCGTTCGATATCCGGATGTGCTTGCCGCAGCATTGTTCTTCTGGTTGCCGCAGCATTGTTCGATGCCACAAATTTTACAACCTGCCATACGATTTTTATTGATTGTGAAATCTTTCGCTCTTATATCGCGCTTGCCCAAAGTCGCACGTGCCTGTGGGTGTCCGCCGATCCTCGAATGGTGAGGGCAATCGGTAAGGTAACTGGAGCCAACCCCTCCAGTCGGTTTAGCGGCCAACCGCCAACCGAGGACACCTTGAAGCAACGACGGTGCGGGCCTTTCTGGTGTTCTGCCGGTCGTCCAAAGACCGGGGTTACTGAAGAGGCACACCTTCATTGCCGGCAGTGCGGACGGGGTCTCCCATCCAAGCCAAGGCAGACAAAGCGAACCGAGGCCGGGCAAGGCCAAGGTTCACCGCCGCGAGACGGCGCTTCATGGTTCCGGGGTCTCCACCGGCTGGTTCCATGGATTTCCGTCCCGCCTTTGTCCACCGCGTGTTCGCGAGGCCGAGAGCCCGCGTCCGCAAGCCTTTGTGCGCGCCGAAAGGCGCTGATGGAGAGACCCCGATGGCTACCCAGCGCATCCTTGATTTCCTCGCTACCCGACGTCCGAACGGCCCGTGCCTCGTCGTCGACCTCGATGTCGTGCGCGACAATTTCCGCGCCTTCGAGAAGGCGCTTCCCGATTCCAAGATCTACTATGCGGTGAAAGCAAACCCGGCGCCGGAAATCCTGCGCCTGCTTGCTGCGATGGGCTCGTCCTTCGACACCGCTTCCGTTGCCGAAGTCGAGATGGCGATGGACGCCGGTGCGCCGGCGGACCGCATCTCCTTCGGCAACACCATCAAGAAGGAGCGCGACATCCAGCGCGCCTACCAGCTCGGCATTAAGCTGTTTGCGGTGGACTGCGTCGAGGAGGTCGAGAAGATCGCCCGTGTCGCTCCCGGCGCTCGCGTGTTCTGCCGCGTCCTGACCGACGGCGAGGGCGCCGAATGGCCGCTGTCGCGCAAGTTCGGCTGTGTGCCGGCGATGGCGGTCGACGTGCTGCGCCATGCCAGGGCGCTCGGCCTCGATGCTTATGGTGTGTCGTTCCATGTCGGCTCGCAGCAGACCGACCTGACCGCCTGGGACCGCGCGCTGGGCGACGCCAAGAAGGTGTTCGCGACGCTCGCCGACGAAGGCATCGTGCTGAAGATGGTCAATATGGGCGGCGGCTTCCCGACCCGCTATCTCAGGGATGTGCCGGTGGCGCAGGCCTATGGCCAGGCGATCTTCTCGGCGCTCAGGAAGCACTTCGGCAACGCGATCCCCGAGACGATCATCGAGCCGGGCCGCGGCATGGTCGGCAATGCCGGCGTCATCAAGTCGGAGGTCGTGCTGATCTCGAAGAAGGCCGACAACGACAATGTGCGCTGGGTGTTCCTCGACATCGGCAAGTTCGGCGGTCTCGCCGAGACGATGGACGAGGCGATCCGCTACCCGATCGTCACCGCGCATGACGGCAGCGAGACCGCGCCTTGCGTGCTCGCCGGCCCGACCTGCGATTCGGCCGACGTGATGTACGAGAAGACGCCGTATCCGCTGCCCTTGTCGCTGACCATTGGCGACGAGGTGCTGATCGAGGGCACCGGCGCCTACACGACGACCTACGCGTCGGTTGCCTTCAACGGCTTCGAGCCTCTCCGATCCTACGTGATCTGACGGTTCGAAAGAACCGATCAGATCATCCCGAGGTGGGCGCCTGTCGCNGCCTCTCCGATCCTACGTGATCTGACGGTTCGAAAGAACCGATCAGATCATCCCGAGGTGGGCGCCTGTCGCCCGCCCGGGCTCGCCTGTGGAACAATCCCCTCGTGAAGGATCGCGGAAGTGGACGTTTTGGATTTCATTGTTGAAGGCGCCGCGGGGATGTCCCCCTCGAGGGGGGAGAATGCCGGCGCTTTTGTCATCACTGCCGAAACCGCTGCCGATATCGGTGCGCGCGAGGCTTTGCTCGATCGCGCCATGGGGCCGAAGCGCCGGAAGAAGTCGTCGGAAAAGCTGCGGCGCGGCCGCCGGCCTTCGGAGGGCCTTGCCTTTGTCGCGC
The DNA here is from genome assembly GCF_000503055.1 of Mesorhizobium sp. LSHC420B00. Lineage (GTDB taxonomy): Bacteria > Pseudomonadota > Alphaproteobacteria > Rhizobiales > Rhizobiaceae > Mesorhizobium. The sequence goes on from NZ_AYVY01000015.1 coordinate 33,063, forward strand.
GCGATGCGTCGGGCGCTGTTGCCGGCACCGTGCGGCTGTGGGACGTGGTGCTGGGCGAGGGCGGCAAGGCAGCGCTGCTGCTCGGCCCGCTTGCGGTCGACCCGGCGCTGAAAAATGCCGGCATCGGCTCGGCGCTGATGCGCCATGCAGTGACTGAGGCCGAGCGGCTTNCCTGCTGGTCGGCGACGCACCCTATTACGAGCGCTTCGGGTTTTCGGCCGCAAAGACCGGCTCGCTGGCCATGCCGGGGCCTTACGAGCGGCACCGCCTGCTGGCGCGGGAACTGGTGGTCGGCGCGCTCGACGGCGCGCAGGGCACGTTGAAGGCGGCCGGGCGCAAGCTGAAGGCGCAGCGGCTGTCGCTCGCTGCCTGATGGTTCGAAGCCGCCGTCGTCGCGCGCGGCGGCTTGTCTCACCTTAAGCGATCAGCCGATCAGCTGGCTGAGCGCCATGGCGACGCTCATGTCGCCTTCGACCTTTATCTTGCCGGACATGAAGGCCATGGTCGGGTTGAGATCGCCTGATATCAGCGAGTCCAAATCGTCGAGCGACAGCTGTATGGTGCAATCTGCCGGTGCATCGGTGGTCGAGACATCGGCGCCGTCGATGACGATGACGCCGTCGCTGCCGGTGTCGAATTTCACGGAGCGATCGAACCCGGCGCTCGCCACGCGCGACCTGATCTTGTCGGCAATCTCCTGAACGCTCATGGCGGTTCTCCTCGTCTGGTTGCGTTTGTCGCGCCTTGGCGCTTCGACCCGGCCGAAGCCGCTTGCCTGGTTTTACAGCCACGGTCGGCGCATATAGCTTCGGGTTGACGTTTACGTCAACGCGGTTCCCCGAGCTGAAGATGGGCTTTATCGCCGCAGCATCACGCGGGCATAACACCTTGGCGGCCGGCATTGTTGCCATGCAAAGCCGCCGGGCGTATCAGGCACCACTCCCCTTTTGATATCGGCGAGCCGCCCCGGTGCTTTCCAGAAACGAACCGCAAGTCTATGCCCGCCGACTGCGCGCGGTGCTGATCCGATCGATCCCGCTGCTCGAGGCGCGCGGCATCGCCGTCGTCATTCTGGCGGCTTTGGTCGGGGTGATAGCGGGTGCGCTGGTCACCGGCATGAGCGAACTGGTGCAGGTCCTGCATGGGCTTATGTTCGGCGTTCAGCCCGGTGGTCGGCTTTCGGCGATGTTTTCGCTGCAAAGGCCGGAGCAAGCGCTGATACCGGCGATCGGCGGCATCCTGCTCGGGCTGACGGTGATCTGGCTGAGAAAGCGGAAGTTCCGCACGCCGGTCGATCCGATCGAAGCCAACGCCCTTTACGGCGGCCGCATGTCGCTGACCGACACTTTCATCATCGCCGGGCAGACGATGATCTCGAGCGGCTTCGGCGCTTCGGTCGGGCTCGAGGCCGGCTACACGCAGGTGGGTTCCGGCCTGGCGTCGCGGCTGGCGCGCTTGTTCAGGCTGCGCCGCAACGATGTCCGCATCCTCGTCGGCTGCGGTGCGGCCGGCGCGATCGCCGCCGCCTTCGATGCGCCGCTGACCGGCGCCTTCTACGGTTTCGAGCTGGTCATCGGCATCTATTCGGTCGCCAATGTCGCGCCGGTGATGGCCGCCGCGATCTCGGCCTCGCTGACCGCCGAAATGTTCGGCGGCGTGCCGTTTCCGCTGGAGCTCGCGGGTCTGCCGGCACTCACCGTCAGCCAGTATTTGCCGTTCATGCTGCTCGGGCTTTTGGGTGGCGGTGCTTCGATCGCCATCATGCATCTGGTGAGCCTGATCGAGCGCATCTTTGCGCGGCTGTCGATCGACGCCTCGTTGCGCCCAGCCATCGGCGGCGTGATGGTCGGGCTGCTGGCGCTGATCACGCCGCAGGTCCTGTCCAGCGGCCATGGCGCGCTGCACCGCGAATTCGCGATGAATTACGGGCTGGCCGTGGTGGCCAGCGTCTTCGTGCTGAAGCTGTCGGCGTCGGCGATCTCGCTCGGCTCCGGCTTCCGCGGCGGGCTGTTCTTTGCCTCTTTGTTCCTCGGTGCCCTGCTCGGCAAGATGTTCGCCGGCGCGATGGCGTTCGTCTCGCCGGCGACCGGCATCGACCCCGCCGTCGCCGCCGTCGTCGGCATGACCTCGCTCGCCGTCGGCGTCGTCGGTGGCCCGTTGACGATGACCTTCCTGGCGCTGGAATCGACCCGCGACCTGACGCTGACCGGCGTGGTGCTGGCCGCCTCGCTCATGGCGGCGATCCTGGTGCGAGAAACGTTTGGCTATTCCTTCTCGACATGGCGCTTTCACCTGCGCGGCGAAACCATCCGCAGCGCCCATGATGTAGGCTGGATGCGCAGCCTGACGGTCGGCTCGATGATGCGCAAGGATGTCCGCACCATCGACGCCTCAACGACGCTTGCAACATTCCGCAAGCAGGTGCCGCTCGGTGCCTCGCAGCGCGTCATCGCGGTGGATGCCGAACTGCACTATGTCGGCGTGCTGATCGTCGCCGAATTGCACAGCCATTTGTCGGATGACGAGATGCCGGTGCTGTCCTTCGCCAAATTTAGGGATGCGGTGCTGGTGCCGAGCATGAACGTGCAGTCGGCGGCCGAGACCTTCCAGCGCGCCGGCGCCGAGGAATTGGCAGTGGTCGAGGATTTCACCGACCGCAAGGTGGTCGGTTTGCTGACCGAAGGCCACCTGATGCGCCGCTATGCCGAGGAACTCGACAAGGCGCGGCGCGATCTGTCGGGCGAGGGGTAGCCGAGAGGGGATGGCGATCCCGCTGCATTTAGCTGGACACCGCCGGCGAATGACCGCTACCATCGCGGTGGCTTTGAACCAGATTTCATCTGGAGCCAGATTCCGCCTGGAGATGGCGTGCTCGAAGAACCGAACAGAAATCCCGGATCCCATCGCTATGGGAAGCCGAGCTTGTGGTGGCCACCACCGTTGGGTTGACGGCCTGCGGGCCTGATCCAAGCTGAAAATCAAATTCTGTGTTCAGAGAGACATCATCATGAATACCCTGCTTTCCGTGGAGGCCCGGGAGACCGCGCTTGCCGTGACTTTCGTGTCGGGCGAAACAGTCTGCTACCCCTGGCTTTGGCTAAAGGACAATGCACCATCGGCGTTTCACCCGCAGACCGAAGAACGAACTTTCGACCTGACCAGCGTAGACCCCTCGCTCAGACCCATCAGCGTGCGGGACAGGGGCAGCGCTGTGGGCATTGTCTGGCAGAACGACCAGGCTGAGGAGGAATTCCCGAGCCAGTTCTTTGAGTCCTACCGTCCCGGCAGAAAGCGGGACGATCCGGCCGACATCGCTCCGAAACTCTGGGACGCCTCAATCAATCTTGAAACCATGCCGCGTCACGCCGCCGGGGACATCTTGCAAAGCGATGCCGATCTGCTCGCCTGGCTGAAGGCAACGGCTGCATACGGGCTCTCCATCGTCGATGGGCTTGACGATGATCCCGATGCGGGGCGGCGTTCGGCCGAGCGGATTGGTTTCCTGCGCCAGACAAATTTCGGCACGATGTTCGAAGTCGTGTCGATGCCGAACCCGAACAATCTGGCCTATACGCCGGTCGCCTTGCCGCTACACACCGATCTCGCGAACCAGGAGGTGCCGCCCGGCTACCAGTTCCTGCATTGTATCGCCAATGACGCTGAGGGCGGTGGATCGATCTTTGCCGACGGGTTTGCGGTCGTCGCCGCGCTACAGGCGGAAGATCCGGAAGCCTACCGCCTATTGTGCGAGATCGAGATCCCCTATCGTTTTCACGATGAAAACTACGATCTGCGCGGTCGGTTTCCTGTGATTGTAACGCAACGCGACGGGGAAGTGACGGAGTTGCGGTTCAACGCCCATCTTGTCGATGTCATCGACCTTCCCTCCGACCTATGCGCGCCCTTTTATGCGGCTTATCGCAAGCTGATGATGATGATCCGCGGGCCGCGTTTCCAAATAGCCTACCGCCTGAAGGCCGGCGAAATGGCGGTCTTCGACAATCGCCGGGTGTTGCATGGCCGCCAATCGTTCAACCCGAACACCGGGCGGCGACATCTGCGCGGATGCTATGTCGATCGTGGTGAGTTCCAGAGCCGGATTCGCGTCCTCTCGCGATAGTGATGCGACACACATGTCGGCTGCTGCGTAAGGACGGCTCACGTCAACGGTCCGCTAATCGCCGGCTCAGAAATCCGATTGCGCGAACTGCCTTCTTCCTTGTGGAAGAGTGTCTTGAAGAAAAGAGCGTCGGGAACCGCCTTGATTATTTTTGCGATCACGGCGGTCGCGAGCACGGCAAACGCCAGGCGACCGAGAAGCACGCTCGTAGCATCGGCGCCAAGTGCGACAACGACCAACGTGTCCTCAATGAGGCTATGGGCAAAACCCATGAACACGCAGGCGAGGAATATCTGACGCGGCTCCGCGCTAGGCGTGCGCGCCTCGCGGATCAGCAGTCCTGCGCCATAGGAAATCCCGAGAAACAGGCCGACAGCGGCGAAAGGTACCGTCTGCTTTTCGATGCCGGCGAGCCGAAAGAGCGGTGCAAGTCCTCTGTTCATCCACTCCAAAATGCCCGCCATCTTGAGAAGCTCGATAACCCAGCTTAGCGCAAGCAAAACGATGAGCATGATGCCCAGGGTTTTGAGCGTACCCAGGAGAAAGCCGCCCCAGTCGGTGCTTTCATTCGCCGGCATCCACGCCGGCGTCACCGGTCCTGACAGCCATCCGGTCACGGCGAATATCTGATGCAGAAGGACAGCAAAGACCAAACCCCCGCCAATACGAAGCGCCGCGGTGACCAGGAAGCTCGGCCCGGTCCTCTGAATGATCCGTTGCTCGATCGGAATGGCATGTGCAAACAGCAAGAGAGCCGAAAGAACCGTCATGTCGGCAGTGCTGAGCGCCGAAACCGGAACCAAGGTGAATACGATCACAAGCGCGCCCCAGATCCCGACCAGCAATCCCGTCAGCCAGGCAAAGGCGAGTTCAGGTGGCAACCCCACCTGCAACATGAGCGGGGAGAAGAACGGAGAAATTGCCTGGATGACGCGAAGGTCCTGCAGGAGCCGCGTGGCTATCGCAACCGGAACGATCACGCGAACCAGCTCCCAGTAGATTTCAAGCGTTTCCAATGTCTTGCGATAGAAGGCGGCGCAAATTGCCATCATGCTGCTCCATCATCCCTGGAGCCATTGGGGTACCTGAGACGCTTCGCATTTGAGCGCGACCGAGATGGACAAGATCGACAGAAGGCTTCTCAACCTGCTCCAGGATGATGCCTCACGAACGAACGCCAAACTGGCGGGGTTAGTCGGGCTTTCCCCTTCGAGCTGCCTGCGCCGCATACGACGACTGAAGAAAAGCGGCGTCATCAGCCGCGTTGTCGCGCTTCTCGCACCTGCAAAGGCTGGCCGGGGCTTGAAAGCGATCGTCACCGTCGAACTGGAGCGTCATGGCGAGCAGTATATGCGGGACTTTCTCGAGTTGGCCGCTCAGGAACCGGCCGTCACTCAGGCCTACAGCGTGAGCGGCGAAACCGACGCCGTCCTTATGCTCCGCCTGACGGATATGGAAGAGTTCGATGCGCTATGCGAGCGACTGTTCCGAGACCGAAGCAACGTCGCGCGATACCAAACGATGTTCGTGATCCGAACGGCCAAAGAAGTGACCGCAATTCCACTGTAGTGTTCGGGTTGCGATAGACCTGCTAGGCCGTGAATTCAGCGGCCCGGCGAAGAAACTTTACGAACTTTCAATATGCCGCAAAGGCGGTAGTGAAGGAACGCCTAGCGCACGCTAGGACAATCGCTGGCGCCGAATGTCGGAATTGGGCGCCAGCTCGACGCATTTCATGGCGCCTCCCTCACGCCCAGGCATGAAGCTGTCCTTGTTGACTCAAGGAGAATTTGCATGCGTGGTCATTGCTTATGTGGCGCTATTGCTTTTGAAGTCGATGGCCCGGCACAGGCCTGCGTGGTCTGTCATTGTGAAAGTTGTCGGCGGCAATGTTCTGCGCCGATGACCTCCTATATTGGCGTCTTGAACGGCCAATGGCGATGGCTGAGCAAGCTACCGAAGGTATTCAACTCTTCTCCCGGTGTGGAAAGAACATTTTGCGATCACTGTGGCACGCCGCTGTCCTTCCGCTCAAAGAACATGTCTGATGTCATGCATTTTTTTGCGGCAGCGATGGAGGAGCCAGAAAAATTTGCACCTACGCTGCATGTCGCCTTTGAGGAGAAGCTCCCTTGGTTGAAGCTCGCCGACAACCTGCCGACCCGTTTTGGGCCTGACTACACGAAAGACTAGGATCTGCTCGCATCGAGACAAACGGCGGAAGCTGAGGACAGCGTCCGGAAGCGAGATGATACCCCCGTCTGTTCAAACGGCGGTCAAACATTATCGATCGTGGCTGCTCTCGACCTGCTTGAGCGGCAGCAGGTAGGCGATGATCTGCTGATCGCCGAGAGCTGGATCAAAGCCAATAACGTCGGATGCGAAAAGGTCGTGGGCGGGGCGTCTCTCGAAGCCAAGGCTCTCATACAGCTTGCATGCAGACGTCATGAACGAGGCGGTGTGAAGCGCAAGGCCGCTCGAGCCCTGCAGACGCGCTTGCAAGACGCACCATTCGCAAAGCACGCGGCCATATCCGCGGCCCTGTGCCGAGGGAGCAACCGCGAGGGTCCTGAGGCCTGCCAGCCCGGGCGGCCAGCCCATGCGGTCAAAGGCGGCATCGGCGTAGTAGGTGACCGTCCCGACGAGCTGTCCCTCGGCTTCGAGCACCGCGACGCTAGCCTTCGCCCATCGCCCCGCGATATCCCGCGCGTCGTTCACGTAGGGCTCGAAGATGTGTGGCGCCAGAACGGGCCGTAACGATGCGAAGGCGTCGGAGACGAGCCCGCCAATTTCATCCAGTTCCTGACGGCTTGCCAGCCGGACGCGTGGCTTGGATGCGATTTGCATGCATGTTCTCACTGCACCAGTAATTGGACCATATGTAGGGCGTTGTGTGCCCCTCCGGCTGGCTGGACTTCGCCCGGCTTCGGCCGTGTCCCGCAGCGCGATTCACCCGGAGAGATTCGCCTGCCACAATAATCACCGGCAGCAAGATTCCAATGGACCTGAGCCGTCGAGCCGCGACGAGGAGTTAATCGGCGGAGTACCTCAAGCTTTCGGTAACAGTTTGCTCATGCTTATGCGCTCCTCGACCTCGTATCCGCACTTTCGGTAGAACCCAAGAACCGTCGAATTGGAAGCGACAATTTGGAGGTTGATCTTTATGCAACCAAGGCCGGCGAGCCGCCTTTCGGCCTCATGGATGAGGGCCTCGCCGATCCCTTTTTGGCGATGGGACTGCAGAGTAGCGATGCGCGATATCTACCCTCGATGGCCGTCATACCCGGCCATGATCGATCCGACGACCTGATCGGCCTCTATCGCCACCAAAAGCAGGTTCGGCTGATGCCTCAGCTTCCCGCGAAGCGGGAGCGATCGTAGTTGCGCGACATCTCGAGCCCAGACTATCCGGCTCTATAGTGGAGCGTTACGGCGACCCAGCAGCAGAGCGATGCCCAACGCCGGAAGCGTCGCCATCGCGACGGCGAAGAAGACGAATTGCAGCCCGGCCGATGCGGCGACCAAGCCGAGCGCCGGACTGCCGAAGCCGAGCGCCACGTCGAGGAAGACGGTGTAGAGTCCCATGGCCAGGCCGCGGCTGCGTGGCGGAAGACGGCTCACGGCCTCGGCACCGAGGCCGGGATAGACCAGCGAGTAGCCAAGGCCAGTCAGGCCCGCTCCGATGGCGGCTAGAACGGGCCCGGGCGCAAGCCAGATCAGCATCAGCCCTGCAGCCTCGACAGCCACGAAGATCATGGCGACCCGTGCGCCCCCTAACCTGTCAGGCAGGTGGCCGAAGCATAGCCTTGCCACGATCAGCGACGCGGCATAGGCCGTGAAGGGAAGCCAGACCGGCTGCCAGCCCCGCTCGGCAAAGAGCAGCGCGCCGAAGGCCAGAATCGCACCATAGCCGAGACTGCTGAAAGCTGCTCCCACTCCGGGAAGCCAGACCGCTTGCGCCACGCTCCTCCATGACTGCGGCACGCTGCTCGCGGCGGCGCTGGCGCCGCGCATCGGCAGGATGGCAAGCAGCGTTGCAAGCGGCAGGACGATCGTCGCCAGTGCGATCGCGGTGAAGCCGCTCGCCGCATAAAGCGCAGATCCGATCGGCGCGCCTAGCGCGAGTGCTGCGAACATCGCCGTGCCCACCCAGGCTATGACCTTTCCGGAGTTCTGTCCGCCCGCAAGGGAGAGGCCCCAGGCGACGCCACCGGTGATGATGAAGCTCTCAGACGCGCCCAGTACCGCCCGGCCGGCGAACAGCGCCGATGCGGACGCCACCGGCCGGTCGAGCAATGTCAGTGAGCCGAGGTAAAATAGCCCCGCCACGGCAGCGGCAATGAGGCCGACGACGACGGCCCTCTTGCCGCCGCGCCCATCGGCATAGTTTCCAGCCCCAATGCGCGACAGCATCGAGGCGACGAACTGGCTGCCAGTGACCAGCCCGACCGCGAAGGGGCCGAAGCCGAGCTGCTGGTGAAGATGCAGCGGCAGGACGGGTAGCGCCAAGCCGATCAGGAGGAAGCCGGCGAAGACAGCCGCCATGATTGGTACCAGTTCCGCTATCGCGCCATTTCGGTCTGAAGTCCGCGCCATTGTGGCCACCGATAAAACTTTGACAGTCGGGCTGTTCCGATCAGTAACGTTCGTAGGTCACGCGCCAGCCTTCGGCCGGATTGTCCGGCGTCAGGACCAGTTTGTTGTCCGAGACTTCGAATTTGCGTTTCATGCTCTTCCCGACAAGGTTGCGGACCAGGGAGGACTCGATCGTGATGACGAAGGTCTTGTCCTGGTCGTCGATAGCGACCGGCCCGTAATAGGCTTCGTAGCCATTCTCTGTGTAAGGCGTGTCCGGTGCCTTGGCGTCGGGGTTCTGCGCCTGCAGCGACAGGGTGCCGGCCTCGGTGAAGATGACCTGGCCGGAATATGGCACGGGCTTGAGGCTTCCCTCGGCACCGGCCTCGAGCGACCTCATGCGCCATGCGCCGATGATCGGCGACTCTTGCGAGAAAGCCGGCGTGGCGACCGAAAGCGCAAGGGCGGCAATCTTCAATCTCATCGTCATATGTCGTTGTTCCTTTTCTGATTTGTGGGTGCGGACAGGCCGTCCGCCCAATCTTCGCTCACACCGAAAGCATGACCTTGATGGCGCGCCGCTCGTCCATGGCGCGGTAGCCTTCAGCGACCTCGGCCAACGGCAGCTTGAGGTCGAAGACCTTGCCGGGCTTGATCCGACCTTGCAGCACACGGCCCATAAGGTCGGGCAGGAAGCGGCGCACCGGCGCCGGGCCGCCCAGCATGCGCTTCTGGCCGAAGAACAGTTTTTGGCCGTCGAAGTTCACGCCGTGCGGCACGCCGACATAGCCGATGGTGCCGCCGGGGCGAGAGCAGGCCAGCGCCTGGTCGAAGGATTCCGCCGTGCCGACGCATTCCAGCACCGAGTCCGCGCCGACGTCCTTGGTGACCTCTTTGATCCGGGCCACACCTTCCTCGCCGCGCTCGGCGACGATGTCGGTCGCGCCGAACTCGCGGGCGAGTTTTTGGCGGCTGGCGTGCCGGCTCATGGCGATGATGCGCTCGGCGCCCATCTCCTTGGCCGCAAGCACGCCCATCAGGCCGACCGCACCGTCGCCGACCACCACCACCGTCGATCCTTCTCGGACCTCGGCTGCGTCGGCCGCATACCAGCCGGTGCCGAGCACATCGGACACAGCCAGCAGGTCAGGGATGAGTTCGGCCGGCGGCACCTCGGCGGTGGCGACCAGTGTGCCATCCGCCAACGGCACGCGGGCGTAAGGCGCCTGCGCGCCCGACATGAACTCGCGCTGCACACAGGACGACTGGAAGCCGAAGCGGCAATGCGGGCAGGTATTGTCGGAGAGGCAGAACGAGCCGACGACGAACTGGCCGGGGCGCACCGTGCGCACCTCTGCGCCGACCTCGACGACGATGCCACAATATTCGTGGCCCATATGCATCGGGCCGTCGACCCGCTGCAGCCCGCGATAGGGCCACAGATCCGAGCCGCAGATGCAGCTTGCCGAGAGCTTGATGATGGCGTCCGTCGGCCGCATGATTTTCGGATCAGCGATCTCCTCGCAGCGGATGTCGCCCGGTTTGTGAAGAACGGTTGCGAGCATTTTGGTTCCTTTCGAGTGGAGAAGATCAAGCGCGGTAGTCGGCGTCGCTGATATGTTCCAGCCAGTCCACGACCTTGCCGTCCTTGACCTCCTGGAGAGCAATGTGGGTCATGGCAATCTGAGCCGACGCGCCGTGCCAGTGCTTTTCGCCGGGCGCGAACCAGACGACGTCGCCGGCACGGATTTCCTCGACCGGGCCAGCCTCGCGCTGCACGCGGCCCAGGCCCGAGACGACGATCAGCGTCTGGCCGAGCGGATGCGTGTGCCAAGCGGTGCGGGCGCCGGGCTCGAAGGTCACCTGTGCGCCTTGAACCCGCCCGGCATCGAAGGGATTGAAGAGCGGATCGATCCGCACCGTTCCGGTGAACCAGTCAGGTGGTCCCTTGCCGGAAGGCCTCGTGCCAGCGCGAAGAATGTCCATGGTGATCTCCTTTGTGTCCTCAAGTGCGTTCGATGCGAAGCGGGAACTCGCCGCGAATGTGCAGGGCCTGCTCGCCCTCGTCGAAGCGGCCGAGCCTGATCAGCCCGGGATGGCGATAGTCGGCGTAGAACATGGCCAGGTTACCCCATGACGTGAAATAGCAGAGGTCGTAGGGCTGCTCGTTGGCGAACGGACCACTTCCCTTCTCTGTCAGCTTGCGCGGCAGATAGGCGATCTTCTCGTTATGCGCGTAGTCCTCGATCTTGAGATCGAGCGGCAGCATGGAAAAGAAATCGCGCGCCGACGGATTGTCGTAGAGCGTGGCGGTCATGATGCGGCCGTTGAAAATCATCCTGATCTTCATGTTGGTTGACTCATGGCTGACTGGGGCTTCGCCTTCTTGGCTGGCGGCTGCTCGAGGCAGGGCCGCCACCGCGAGCGCGGCGCCGAGCAATGTCCGGCGGTTAAGCGGCGCACGCTCGATGATCATGGCAAAGATCTCCGGGCCATATGCGATGCGGCAAGGGCGGCGAGCGCCGATCCGCAGAGCAGCACTGCACCTAGAGTGAACGCTCCCCACCAGCCGACCGTATCGAAGAGCGTGCCGCCGATCGCGGCGCCGCCGGTGATGGCGAGCTGGATGACTGCCACCTGCAGCCCGCCGCCGGCCTCTGCGTCGTTCGGCAACGTCCGGCTGAGCCACGTGCCCCAGCCAACGGGCGCGGCCGTGCCGAAGAAGCCCCAGGCAACGAGCAGCAGCGCTGTGGGAACGGGGAGGGCACCAAGGGCGATGAGCGCAGCGGCCAAGGCCGCCATGACCAGCGGGATGACGATGAGGATGCTGAACAGACGCGTGGACAAAAGCCGGCCGACGCACCATGTGCCGAGCACCCCCGCCAGCCCCATCGCCAGCAGGATCGCCNACGTGTGCTCTTCCGATCTAGGATCGCCGAGAGAGCAGCGATGTCGAGCCGGGTGACGCCCTCGAGGAAGGGCCGCAGATAGGTGAAGAGCGCGAACTGGCCCATGAACAGCATCATGATCGACGCCATGCCGATGGCGACGGGAAGACGGCCGAGGAGCGCCAGTGGATTGCCTGAACGCTTCCCCCGGCGCGGGGGCAGCGCCGGCAGGCTTGTCCACTGCCAGGCCAGCGCCAGAAGCCCAAACGGCACGACGAGGAAGAAAGCGCCGCGCCAGCCGACATAGGCGCCAAGAAAACTGCCCAGCGGCGCGGCGATGGTGGCCGCAATGGCATTGCCGGCGTTCAGCATGGCGAGACCCTTCGGAACCATGTCTTGCGGCACGAGGCGCATGACGATCGCGGTCGACATCGACCAGAACCCGCCGATCGCGATGCCGAGCAGCGCCCGGCCGACCATGAGGAACGCGTAGTTCGGCGCGAAGGTGACAGCCAAACCGGACACGATGAGGAGGAGGGTGAAGCCGGTCACGACCAGTCGGCGGTCGATATGGCGCGTGAGGCCGGCGACCAGCAGGCTGGTCACGACGGCGAAAACGCCCGAAATCGAGATCGCCTGTCCCGCGCGGCCCTCGGTGATGCCGAGATCGGCCGCTAGCGGCGACAGCAGGCTGACCGGCATGAATTCCGACGCGATGAGCACGAAAACACACAGCGCCATCGCCAAAACCGCGCCCCATGCGGCGCGGTCACCGACAAGCCTTGTGTCGTACGTCGTTTCCATAATTGGCATCCTTGCAGGGCGACCGGGCGGATCAGCCGCCAACGCCGTCGCGATGCCAGAAGATATTGCAGAGGAACCCATTCTATTAGACTAAGTAATTCGCATGGACTTATCTGCTCATGATATAAATATCCGACGGGAGGTACCCTATGCAGCGCGATGGCATGAAGGATCTGCTATGGTTCGTGGCGGTCGCGCGGGAACGGAGCTTCACCAAGGCGGCGGCCAAGCTCGGAACCTCGCAGTCGACCCTGAGTTCGACAATCAAGGAGCTTGAAGCTCGTCTCGGCGTCCGCCTGCTGACACGTACGACGCGGAGCGTCGCACCGACCGAGGCCGGCGAGCGACTTTTCCAATCTCTTGTTCCCCGCTTCGAGGAAATCGAAGCGGACCTCGCAAGCCTGGTGGCCTTTCGCGACAAGCCCTCCGGAACGGTCCGTATCACGCTTTCCGACCATGCGCTCCAGACGACCGTCTGGCCGAAGCTGCAGCCCTTGCTCAGCGACTATCCTGACGTGTGCGTCGAACTCTACAGCGACAACGGCATGAAGAACATTGTGGAGGAGCGCTTCGACGCAGGCGTGCGGCTTGGTGAGAGCATCGACAGGGATATGATCGCAGTGCGCATCGGGCCGGATTGGAGGCTCGTGGCCGTGGCTTCGCCGGAGTACTTTTCCCGCCATCCGGTTCCGACCGCACCGCAGGATCTGGTCGATCATGACTGCATTAATATGCGGCAGGCGACGTTCGGCGGATTATATGCCTGGGAATTCGCCAGGGATGGCCGCGACCTTCGTGTGCGCGTGGAAGGCCAGCTCACCTTCAATTCGTCCATTCCCATGATCGAGGCTGCGATAAGCGGTTTCGGGATCGCCTATGTCCCGGAAAACCTCGTCAGCCACCACATCGCCAAGGGATGCCTTAGGCTCGTGCTTGACGACTGGAGTCCGCCATTTGCGGGCTATCACCTCTACTACCCGAGCAGGCGACAGCTCTCGCCTGCGATGGCGGTGATCATTGAGGCGCTCCGCCATCGCATCTGACTCCCAAGACTGTGCCTATGAATCATGAAGCTGACATTGGTAAATGGTAGGTTCTGATCCAAGCCATTTGACTTCTACGCTGCGGGCGGCTGCTTTCGCCTCAAAGCAGACGTGTAGCTCGCTCGCCTCTATGTCTGTGATTGACACAGAAGCAGTCATCGAAAAGGAGCCAAACTCGCCGGCTGAACTGGCCAAGAATTCTCGTGGATAGCCAAGGTTTTTCTCGAGCCTAGGCCAAGTCTTGGTCGTCGATGGTAGGGACACGGTTGTCCAGTTATCCCCCGGCAAGACGCGGCAGCAGGAATATCTCCGCCCCTTCCGGCAGTTCCTTCGACCAGGTGTCGCGATAGATCGTCCCGTCGATGGCGACGGCGATGCCGCGATCGATGTAGGGCTCGAGGCCGGGATACTGTTCAGCCAGCTTCCTGAACAGCTCCCGAATATCCTTCGCCTCGATCTCGACCTTGCTCTTGCCTCCGGCGATCGCGCCGAGCGATCCCCAGAGCGTTACTTCAACCATCAGCCTTCCCGTTCCGCCTCGATCGCCGCCAGGATGCGCGGCGGCGACATCGGTATATGCGCCATGCGCACGCCGACCGCGTTCGAGACTGCATTGGCGATCGCCGCCAGCGGCGGCACGATCGAGGTCTCGCCGACGCCGCGCACCCCGTAGGGATGGTTAGGGTTGGGGATCTCGAGGATCTGTGTGTCGATCATCGGCAGGTCCGAGCAGACCGGGATGCGGTAGTCCAGGAAGCCAGGGTTCTGCAGCCGCCCGTCCTTGCCGTAGATGTACTCTTCGTTGAGCGCCCAGCCGATGCCTTGCGCGGCACCCCCCTGGTACTGCCCCTCGACGTAGGTCGGATGCACCGCCTTGCCGGCGTCCTGAACGACGGTGTAGCGCAGCACCCTGGTGAAGCCGGTCTCCGGATCCACCTCGATATCGCAGATATGGGTGGCGAAGGAGACGCCGGCGCCGTCGGCGACGAGCTCGCTGTGGCCGGCGATCGGTCCGCCCGTCTTTCCGGAAGCGGCCGCGATCTCCTTCAGCGACAGCGCAGCAAGGTTGCCGTACTTCTCGCCCCTAGCGATCGCGTGGCCCTTTTCCCAGACCACGTCGTCGACCGGGATGTCCCACGTCTGCGCGGCGCGATCCCGCAGGATCTTGATGGCGTTGCGAGCGGCGGAGATCGTCGCCATCGAAGACGAGAAGGTGCCGCGGCTGCCGTCCGTCATATCGTTGTAGCCGAGGCTGGAGGTATCGGCGACCACCGCCTTGACCTGCTCATAGGGGATACCGAGTTCCTCCGCCGCCACCAGCGAAATCGAGGCGCGTTCAACGATTTCCAGNGAGAAGGCGCCGCGGCTGCCGTCCGTCATATCGTTGTAGCCGAGGCTGGAGGTATCGGCGACCACCGCCTTGACCTGCTCATAGGGGATACCGAGCTCCTCTGCCGCCACCAGCGAAAGCGAGGCGCGCGAGCCACCCACGTCAACGGTTCCGACGGCAAGCGAGACCGAACCGTCCATGCCGATGTTGAGGTCGGTGCAGGTCTGGCCACCGAAGTTGAACCAGAAGCCGCAGGCCATGCCGCGGCCCTGGTTCTTGCCGAGCGGCGCCTTCATGTGCGGATGGCTCTTCGCCGCCTCCAGCGTTGGGCCGATGCCGATCGGGCCGTATACCGGGCCGTAGGACGATCTGGTGCCTTCCTGCGCCGCGTTCCTGATCCGGAACTCGACCGGGTCCATGCCGATCTCCTTGGCCAGCTCGTCGACCGCGCTTTCCACCGCAAACGCCGCCATCGGTGCCGACGGCGCGCGATAGGCCGCCGTCTTGGGCCGGTTGACCAGCACTTCGTAGCCGACCGTCCTGACGTTCTCGAGCTTGTAGCAGGCAAAGGCGGTCATGGCGCCGATCTCAGCCCACATGCCGGCATAGGGGCCGCAGGAATAGCGCAGCGTGGCCTCGGCCGCCGTGATCGTGCCGTCCTTACGGGCGCCGATCCTGACGTCGATCGAGGTGGCGCTAGTCGGGCCGGAGGCGCGGAACACCTCGTCGCGCGTCATGACCAGCTTGACCGGCCGGCCGGCTTTGCGCGACAGCGCCAGCGCCACCGGTTCGGCCCAGACATGGGTCTTGCCGCCGAAACCACCGCCGATCTCCGACGAGGTGACGCGCAGCTTCGAGGCCTCCATGCCAAGCAGCTGGGCGCAGTGCTGGCGATAGACGAAATGCCCTTGCGTGCAGACCCAAAGATCGGCGGTGCCGTCGGAGCTGAAATTGGCGACGCAGGCATGCGGCTCGATATAACCCTGGTGCGTCTGCTCGGTCTTGAAGGAGCGTTCGACGACGAAATCGGCCTGGCCGAAACCTTCATGGATGTCGCCATGGCCGTACTGGGTGCGCTTGGTGACGTTGGAAGGCTTGACGGGCTTTTGCTCAAGGCCCTCGGTGAAGATGGCGTCGTTGAGCACGGGTGAGGAGTGCTTCATCGCCTCGTCGACATCGGTGACATGCGGCAGCACCTCGTAGTCGACCTCGATCAGCTTCAGTGCCTGCCTCGCCGTGCGGGCATCGACTGCAGCGACCGCGGCCACAGCATGGCCGTCGTAGAGCGCTTTCTTGCGCGCCATGCAGTTGTCGAGGATGTCGTACATGGCGGCATCGCCGTCGGTGAGGTCGGGCAGGTCGGCCGCGGTGATCACCGCCTTGACGCCGGCGAGCTTCTCCGCCTTCGACGTGTCGATCTTCCTGATCGTGGCATGCGCATGGGGGCTTCTGAGAACGCGCCCGACCAGTTGCCCGGCCATGTTGAAGTCGGCGCCATAGCGTGCGCGGCCCGTCACCTTGTCGACGCCGTCGGGACGGATGGGGCGCGTGCCGACAGAGGTGAAATTGCGTCCGGAGTAACGTGGATCGAAATTCATCGTCATGCTCCCTTCATCACGCTCGCGGCGTCCTGAACGGCACGCACGATCTTGTCATAGCCGGTGCAGCGGCAGAGGTTCCCGGCGAGGCCGAAGCGGATCTCCTCCTCGGTCGGATCGGGGTTCTTGGCCAACAGGTCCTTGGCCGCCATGAGGAAGCCCGGCGTGCAGATGCCGCATTGAAGCGCGGCGTGTTCCAGGAATTTCTGCTGCAGCGGATGCAGCTTGTCGCCATGCGCCATGCCCTCGATGGTTTCGATGCGCCGCCCTTCAGCCTCCGCGCCGAGCACCAGGCACGAGCACACCAGCCGGTCGTCGAGGATGATGCTGCAGGCGCCGCAGTCGCCGGTGCCGCAGCCTTCCTTGGCGCCCGTCAGCCCCAGGCGATCGCGCAGGACATCGAGCAGCGTCTCGTCCGGCTGGCAAAGGTACTCGACATTGTCGCCATTGATTGTCGTTGATACTGCCACACCAGCCATCATTTGCCTCCTGCACGTGCATAGGCGGTCGTGACGGCCCGCTTGGCCAGCACACCCGCAACTTTCCGTCTGAATTCGATAGTGCCTCGCTTGTCGTCGATCGGACGACAGGCCCCCGAGCAGACCTTGGCGAGCCTCTCCAGCGTGGCTTCGTCCAGCTTGGAGCCGATGAGAACCTCGGCGGCCTCCTCGACCAGAATCACCGTCGGCGCCACGGCGCCCAGCGCCAGGCGGGCGAATTTGACGCGACCTTGCTCATCGAGCATCAGGTTCACGCCGACGCTTACCACGGCGATGTCCATCTCCGTGCGCGGAATGAAACGCAGATAGGCATCGCCCGAACGCGGCAGACGTTTGTCGAGCAGGATTGCCTCGATGATCTCGCCCTTGGTCAGCGACGTCTTGCCCGGCCCAGTCGGTACCGCTTCCACGGCAATCGTGCGCCTGGCTCCCGGGCCGACGACCACCGCCTTGGCGCCAGCGGCTACCAGCGCCGGCACGCTGTCGGCGGCCGGCGAGGCGTTGCACAGATTGCCGACGATGGTGCAGCGTCCCTGCACCTGCTTCGAGCCGATCAGCTTGGCCGCTTCGACGACGCCGGGCCATGCCTTCTTCAGGGCCTTGCTCTCGCCCAGCATGGCGCACGGGACCGCCGCGCCGATGCTGAAGCCCTCGGCTGTTTCCCTGATCTCGCCAAGCCCATCGATCGCCTTGATGTCGACGATCAAGTCGGGTTCGATAAAGCCGCCTTTCATTCTCACCAAGAGGTCGCTGCCTCCGGCAAGGATGGCGGCCGTGCCGGCTGAGCCGGCCAACAGGCCGGCGGCGTCTTCAATTGAAAGCGGACGTATGTAACGCATCGTCTCCCCTTAGTGGTCATAATCACATCAACTGATATAAACCGTCTCTCCACAATGGCCATCCCATTCGTACATTCGCGGATTGGGCCAGGCGCCGCAATTTTCATTTGCTCGTCCAACTGGACGCGCCGCCAGCCACTAATGCTCGATCGGTCCCTTCGGCATCACCAGCGCCGTGCCGGCTGTCGTCGGCCGCTCGATCATGCGGCGGACGCGGGGTGGCTCGTTGCCGCTGTGCAGGGCCCTTATACGCTCGCCGATGACCGCGTCGGCGTAGGTGGCGCGCCTGTTGTGGCGGATATATTCGACCCAGGTTGGCGTGTGGTAGTGCTCGATCCATATCGAGGGATTTTCGAGATCGCGCGCCAATGTCCAGTTGCGGGCGCCGTCACGCCGGCGGATGCGGCCCCGTTCGGCCATGGTGGCGAGGAATTCCGGCACGTCCTCGTTGCGGATCACGTATTCGATCATGATGGCGATGGGACCACTGCGCGGCTTGAGATCAAGCGCCAGATGCGGCTCCTGGAAGCGGTTAAGCGGATCGAGGTTGAGCACGGCCTGCTGCGGCAGCGGCAGCAGCAGGCCGATGGCGCCTCCCGCCAGCATCGCGACGCTGGCCGCCATCAGGGCGACTTCGGCGCCATGGGCGTCGGCAACCACGCCCCAGACCCAGCTGCCGAGCGCGATACCGCCGAAGGTTGCGGTCTGGTAGACCGAAAGCACGCGGCCGACCACCCAGCGCGGCGTCGACATCTGCACGGTGACATTGAAGTGCGAAAGCGCTGTCACCCAGCAGGCGCCGCCGACCAGCAAGCCGAGTGACGTCTGCCAGGCATTCTCGCTGACGGCGGCATTGAAGGCGCAGAGCGCGAAACCGGCGAATGCCATGCGCACCATGGTTTCGCTGGACAGCAGCTGCCGCAGCCTGACGCTGGTCAGCGCGCCGCCGACGGCGCCGATGCCGAAGGCGCCGAGCATGATGCCGTAGCTCAAGGCGTCGCCCTTGACGACGTCGCGCGCGACCAGGGGAAGCAGTGCCAGGACCGCGCCGGCGCTGAAGCCGAAGGCCGAGCTCCTGACCAGCACCTTGCCGATATTGGGCGACATCGCGACGTAGCGCAGGCCAGCGCCCATTGCGGCGCCCAGCGTCTCGCGCGGCAAGGTCGATGCCGGCAGTTCCGGCCTCCAGCGGGCCAGCACGACGATGAGGCCGACATAGCTCAGCGTGTTGACGGCAAAGGCCGCGGCGGCGCCTGCGGCGGCAACGATGATGCCCCCGATCGCCGGGCCGACGCTGCGCGTCAGGTTGAAGCCCATCGAGTTGAGCGCGATCGCCGCCGGCACCTTGGGACGAGGCACCATGTCGCCGACCGAAGCCTGCCAGGACGGGCTGTTGAGCGCGGTGCCACTGTCGATCAGGAAGGTGAAGGCGAGCAGCGTCCACGGCGTCATCAGGTCGAGATAGGTGAAGACGGTGAGAAGAGCCGAGACGGCGAGCATGAAGATCTGCGCGATCAGCATGATTTTGCGCCGGTTGAAACTGTCGGCGATGGCGCCGGCCAGCAGCGCGAAGAGCATGATCGGCAAAGTGGTCGAGGCCTGGACCAATGCGACCTGGTAGGACGAGGTAGCGATCGTAGTCATCATCCAGGCGGCACCGACGCCCTGGATGAGGCCGCCGAAATTGGAGACGAGGCTGGCGGACCACACCGCCCGGAAGATGCCGTGCCGGAACGGCGCCAGCGCCGAGGCGCTTTCGCTTTCCGGTGTGTCGTCGTTCATCGATGCTTTCCCGGGCTCAAATGCGTTTGTTCTTGCGATGAATCGGCCCCTCAAGCCATGGATTCAAAAAATAGAACATCACAGCGCAAAGGGCGAACGCATTCTCGAGAAAGATCATGGTCCAACAACAAGATAGCGAGCGCGGAGCCCGTCCGCGCGCGCCATAGCGGGCTCACTGCATGCCGTCCCTGACGATCGCCGCCACTTCGATCAAGCCTTCGAAATTGTCGGTGCGGCCCTGGCGGATGTCTTCGGTTTCGCGCAGCAGCCACAAACCGATCGAGATGAGATTGGCGCGCAGCTCCGTGGGCAGGGCGCTGTCGCCAGAGCGGAGATCTTCGACGAAGGCGGTCCAGACGCGACTGGTGAAATGCAGGGCCTCGGCCGCTTCCAGCGAATCGCGGCCAGCCGCCATCGCCGCCAACAGCATGCGGATCGAACGGCTAAGAAGCTGCCGATGCCTGGCCCCGGCAGCGGTCTGCATTTCGGCTCGGGGGAATTGATACATCGTTGCTGCTCTACCGCTCCGTCGGCGTTGTCAGGTCAGGAAACTCAACAGATCGAGTTGCGAGATTTGATCCAGATGCTGGCATCGCCAGCTGCCGAATACGCATCACTTCACCAGGGACACCACCACGCGACGCCGCGCACAAAATCGCACCTGTTGCAGGGAGCGCGAATCCGGCTCCGGAATGGTTCCGGAACATGAGGTTTTGGTGGTCGCCGCGCCCCCGAGGAACGGCTGATTCGGCTACAATCTAACCGTAGACGAATCCGACATCAAACGCGATTTGACTGAAACGAATTCCATCGGTCGGGGCGCTCCGAGGGTACATTTTCGAAGCGCCCGTGTGCTTTGCGGCGGTCGGATCCAACTGCAAGTGTGCCGTATCGGCAATTCGTCGATTGCGATAGGCTCCTGTTGTCGGGACGGATGGGGCGTCTGTCTCGGTTTGGCGTAACGCCGGTTGCATGCCACTGCGCGACAGAGCGCGGATTCGTGAAACTGGCTTTGGGGAATTGGGGGAAACAATGGGCGATTCAATTCAGGAAATAACGTCCGTCTCGTGGTTCGGGCGGATCAAGCGCGGGGTCGGCGGGATCGTTTTCGGCTTGCTCTTGATCGTGCTGATGGTGATCGGCCTGTTCTGGAACGAGGGTCGCGCCGTGCAGACGGCGCGTTCGCTGGCCGAGGGATCGGGCGCGGTGATCTCGGTTGGCACCGATAGCATCGATGCTGGCAATGAAGGCAAGCTTGTCCATGTCACCGGGGCGGTGACGGCGAGCGGCGGCCTTGCCGATCCGGACTTTGGCATTTCGGCGCAAGGATTGCGGCTGTCGCGCAGCACCGAGATGTACCAGTGGAAAGAAGAACAGAAATCCGAGACGACGAAGAAGCTTGGTGGCGGCGAGGAGACGGTGACAACCTACAGCTATTCGAAAGTGTGGGACGACAGCCAGATCAACTCGTCGGAGTTCAAGAAGCCGGACGGCCATGAGAATCCGCCGATGGAGATACACAGCAAGAGGTTCCAGATCCCGGACGGCAAGCTCGGTGCCTTCACGCTCGACCGGCCGGTGCTGGACCTGATCGGCGGCGACAAGGAATTTTCACTGTCACCGGACCAGTCGGCTACCATCGATGCCGCCTATACCGGCACCAAGCGGGTCAACATCGTCGACGGAAAGATCTATTTCGGCTTCAACACCACGTCGCCGGCGCTGGGCGACTATCGCATTGGCTACGAGCTGGCGCCGCTCGGCCTGGTCAGCGTCGTCGCGCGCCAGGCAGCGGGCGGGTTCGAACCCTACCAGACAAAGGCCGGCGACCAGTTGCTGATGGTCGACATCGGCAATGTGCCGGCGGAAAAGATGTTCGCCGACGCGGTCAACCAGAACACGCTTATCACCTGGCTGCTGCGCGCCGCCGGCCTGCTGCTGTTGGCCATCGGCTTTGCCCTGCTGCTCAGCCCGATTGGCGTCGTCCTCGACGTTATTCCTTTGCTCGGCAGCGTGGCGCGGATGGGCACCGGCATCATTGCCTTTTTCCTGGCGATCCTGGTCGGCACGACGACGATGGCGATCGCCTGGTTCTGGTACCGGCCGGTGCTGGCGGCAGGCATCCTGGCCGCCGGCGTCATCGCGGCGGCGGCGGTCTATTATCTTGGCCGCTCGCGCGGGCAGGCCGCACCGCTTGCCACGCCGAGCGCCGCTACATGATTGCAGGCACCGGCGGCACTTCTAGCGGTCCTCGAAGCCGGTCAGCACGCCGACGGCGTTGACGCCGATCTCCTCGACGGCGTAGCCGCCTTCCATGACGAACAGCGTCGGCAGGCCGAGCCTGGCGATGCGGCGGCCGATTCTGGGATAGTTTTCCGTTTTCAGCTTGAACTGGCTGATCGGGTCCTTCTCGAAAGTGTCGACGCCGAGTGAAACCGCGACGACGTCAGGAGCATAAGCCGAAAGCCTCGTGCAGGCCTCCTCGAGTGAGGCGTTCCACACGTCCCAGCCGGTGCCGAAGGGCATCGGATAATTGTCGTTGAAGCCTTCGCCGTCGCCCTCGCCGCGTTCGTCGGCATGGCCGAGAAAGAAGGGATATTCGGTCATCGGATCGCCATGCAGGTTCAGCACCTGCACGTCGCCGCGGCGATAGAATATCTCCTGGGTGCCGTTGCCGTGGTGATAGTCGATGTCGAGGATCGAAACGCGCCCGGCGCCATGGTCGCGAAACCATTGCGCGACGACGGCGGCGTTGTTGATGAAGCAATAGCCGCCCATGAAGGCCGCCCCTGCATGGTGCCCCGGCGGGCGGCACAGCGCGAAGGCGGAAGGCTCACCGGCCTTGACCAGCGCGGCGGCTGTCAGCGCGACATCATAGGACGACTTGATCGCGTCCCATGTGCCTTTGACAAAAGTCGCGCCGCCGTCGAAGGAGTAGAAGCCGAGCAACGCATCGATGCCTTTCGGGCGCACGTCGCCGCGCAGGCCGCGCGTCGGCCAGGTGAAGGGAATGGCCGAACCGGTGCGGCCCGACGCTTCCCAGAGCGGCCACACGGTCGGCAGGAAATCGATGTAGTCGCTGGCATGAACCTTCTTGGCGGCGGCGAGGTCGTGACTTTCCGGTGACAGGATCGGACCGAGCTTTTCGCTCTCCACCCGCGCCCTGATGAACTCGGCGCGCGAGGGCTTTTCAAAAGCCGGCACGATGGCGCCGGCGATCAGTTCGACATTGCCGGAATGGCCGGCATGGAGAGGCGAAAAAACAGTCTTCATGAAATCTTTCCGTGGTGAGACGCGGCGACCCTAACCGTCCTGCATGGCCCTTCACAAGGCGCTGGGCCAACCAGCCATGGCTTGCTGGCACGGCAGCCGGTCGTCTAGCCTGCCGGCAGCGCAACCAAACCGTGGGAAATCATGAGTTCAAATGCCGACCTGATCGTCACCAATGCCCGCGTGCTGACCATGGATGAAGGCAATCCGACGGCCGAAGCGGTGGCGATAAAGGACGGCAATATCCTGGCGGTTGGCGATCGCCGGACGATCGAGGCGCTGAAAGGGCCGGCCACGAAGGTCATCGATGCGCAAGGCGGGTCGGTGGTGCCGGGCTTTATCGAAGCGCATATGCATCTTTTCGGCGGCGCGGCCGAACTCGACAATCTGCACCTTCAGGGCGTGCATGGCTTCGATGCGCTGAGCGACGCGATCCGCGCCTACGCGGCGGCACGGCCGAACGCCAAATTGCTGCTGGGGGCCGGCGTCGACTACACTATCCTTTCCAAGGAAGAGCCGGTCACCCGCCATCATCTCGATCGCATCATCGCCGACAGGCCGTTCGCGATGTCGGCTTCCGATCACCACACGATGTGGGCCAACACAAAGGCGCTGGAACTGGCTGGCATCCTGCACGGCAAGCAACTCGGTCCCGGCAACGAGATCGTCATGGGAGCGGATGGCCTAGCGGCGGGCGAATTGCGCGAGGGCGAGGCGTTCGGGCCGATCCTCGAGCTTTCCGGGCAGAACCGCGTGCGGCTCGGCCTTGCGACAGGCGGCGAGCCCGAGCCGTACCCTTCCGCCGCCGAAGTCGCTGCCGATCGCGACCTGATGCATCGCGGGTTGGAATGGTGCGCCCGCCACGGCATCACCTCGATCCAGAACATGGACGGCAATTTTTACCAGCTCCAGCTGCTAGCCGGGCTGGAACAGGAAGGGCGGCTGCTCTGCCGCACCAAGATACCTTTTCATTTCAAGAATTTCATGACGCTCGACGTGCTGGAAAAGGCATCGAGCATGGCCAACTCCTACCAATCGGAATGGCTGTCGTCCGGCATGGTCAAGATGTTTTACGACGGCGTGCTGGAAGGCTGGACCGCGGTCATGGTCGACGACTATGCCGACCGGCCGGGCTGGCGCGGTGAGCCGCTGTTTACGCCCGAGCATTTCGCCGAGGTGGCGCTGGAGGCCGACCGGCGCGGCCTGCAGATCGCCGTGCATTCGATCGGCGACGGCGCGGTGCGCGCGGTTCTCGACGGTTACGAGGCGGCGCAGCGGAAGAACGGCAGGCGCGACAGCCGGCACCGGGTCGAGCACATCGAGGTCACCACTGCCGCCGACGTGCCGCGCTTCGCCGAACTCGGCGTCATCGCCTCGATGCAGCCGCCGCACCCGCCCGGCGCCATGGACTTCCCGCTGGAGCCGACGCTTTCGCGCATCGGCCGCGAAAGATGGCCGCTGAGCTATGCCTGGCGGACACTGAAACAGGCGGGCGCGCATGTCGTCTTCGCTTCCGACTGGCCGGTGTCGCGGGTCGACCCGATCCTGGGCATTCAGGCGGCGGTGCTGCGCAAGCCTTGGGCAGAGGGCGATCCAGACCAGAGCTTCTCGCTGATCGAGGCGCTTGCCGGTTATACGGTCGAAGGTGCCTATGCCGAATTCATGGAACACCGCAAAGGCCGGCTGAAACCAGGCTATCTGGCCGATCTGGTGGTGCTGTCGGCCGATATCGAGGCAACTGAACCGGGTTTGCTACACAAGGTGCATCCGGTCAGCACCATCTGCGGCGGCAAGATCACTTACCAGGGTTGATGATGACGCTGACGATGGCACGGAGCTTGCATTCTGAACCGAGGTCCAGATGCATGGTTGCCAAGCCGACCGGCATATGCTGACAATCGAATGGGAACTGGATCCGCCGTCAAGAGCGGACATGAAAATGGGGTAATGCGTGCCGGATCAACCGGGTAAGAGTGCAATCGAGGTCCGCGGCGTCCGCAAGGTGTTCGGTACCGGGGACGCCCAAGTCGCCGCTCTCGACACGGTTTCGGTGTCGATCCGCGAGAACGAGTTCTTCACGCTGCTGGGGCCGTCGGGCTGCGGAAAGACGACGCTGCTGCGGCTGATCGCCGGCTTCGATTTTCCCAGCGAAGGCGAAATCCTGCTGCACGGGCACGACATCGCGCCGCTACCGCCGTTCAAGCGGCCAGTCAACACCGTGTTCCAGTCCTACGCGCTGTTCCCGCACATGACCGTGGCCGAGAATATCGGCTTCGGCCTGGAGATGCTGGGCAAGCCGAAGACCGAAATCAAGGCGCGCGTCGCCGAGATGCTGAAGCTGGTCAAGATGGAGGCGCTGAGTGCCCGCCGCACCAGCCAGATCTCCGGCGGCCAGCAGCAGCGCGTGGCACTGGCGCGCGCGCTGGCACCGCAGCCAAAAGTGCTGTTGCTCGACGAGCCGTTGTCGGCACTCGACTACAAGCTGCGCAAGGAAATGCAGATCGAACTGAAACGGCTGCAGCACCAGACCGGCATCACCTTCATCTTCGTCACCCATGACCAGGAAGAAGCGCTGACCATGTCGGACCGCATCGCGGTGATGTCGGCCGGCAAGATCCTGCAGGTCGGCACGCCCTGGGACATCTATGACAGGCCGGCCGAGCGCTTCGTCGCCGACTTCATCGGCGAAACCAATTTCCTGACCGCAGCCATTACCGGCATCGGCAACGGCAAGGCTCGCGCGACACTTAAATCAGGCGTGACGATCGACGCGACCGTGGCTGAGGGCTTCCAGCCGAAGGCGAATGCCACCCTGGTGGTCAGGCCGGAACACGCAAAGCTGACCGGCGGCAAGGGCGATCTTTCCGGAACCGTCGAAAACATCGTCTATTTCGGCACCGACACGCATATTCATGTCCAACTGGACAGCGGCGAAGCCTTCACCGTGCGCCAGCAGAACACGCGCAGCGCAGGCTGCGGTTTCGAGCGGGGCGACAAGGTCGGCGTCTCGATCGGCAACGACGCCGCGCAAGTGCTGAGGGATTGATGGCGAGCGCGGAAGAAGTCGCCAAGGCGGCCGAACGGCGCGACATCCGCGACCGCTGGCTGCTGTCGGCGCCGGCCCTGCTGATCATCTTCCTGGCAGCGACCGGCCCATTGCTGATCGTGCTGGTCTATTCGCTCCTGACGCCGGGTCCTTATGGCGACGTGAAGTGGCAATTTTCGCCGGAGGCCTGGATTTCGGTGTTCATGGAACGCGACATCTTTGACGACACGCTGTCGGTTGCCGCCGCCCACGTCACCATTTTCTGGCGCTCGATCAAGCTTGCCATCGTGACCACGCTCGCCACCTTGGCGCTTGGTTTTCCCACCGCCTATTTCATGGCGACGCGCAGCGAGAAGACGCGCGATCTCTGGCTGTTCCTGATCACCATACCGTTCTGGACCAACTTGCTGATCCGAACGTTCGCCGTGCTGCAGATCATCCGCAACGAAGGTCTGATCAACACAGTGCTGCTCAAGCTCGGCATCATTTCCGCGCCGATCCAGATACTCTTCACCGACACAGCGATCCTTATCGGGATGGCCTATGTCTATCTCCCGCTAATGGTGCTGCCGATCTATGCCAGCATGGAGAAGCTCGATTTCCGGCTGGTCGAGGCCGGCTACGATCTTTATGCGACACGCTTTCAGGTGCTCAGACGCATCATTTTCCCGCTGGTCAAGCCCGGCGTGATCGCTGGCTCGATCCTCGTCTTCATTCCAGCGCTCGGCGCCTATGTCACGCCCATCTTGCTCGGCGGCGGCAAGACCATGATGCTCTCCAACCTGATCGAGATGCAGTTCGGGCAAGGCCGCAACTGGCCGCTTGGCTCGGCCCTGTCGATCGCCGTCATGATCATCGTCATGGTGGCGCTGCTTGCCTATGTGCGTAACGCCGGCCGCTCAGAGATGCGCCATGGCTAGAAGCTTCGCAATCAAGCATCAGCCAGGATTCACCGCGATCGCCGCGACCTGTTTCGTCGTGCTCTATCTGCCCATCGTCATACTCGTCGTCTATGCCTTCAATGCCGCGACTTCGACCTCCGAATGGGGCGGTTTCTCGCTCAAATGGTTCCAGTCGGCTTGGCAGAATACGCAGGTGATCGACGCCACGCTGCGTTCCTTCCAGATCGGCGCCATCGCGGCAACCCTTGCGACCATCGCGGCGACCATGGCGGCGCTCGCGACAACGCGCACGGCAGCCTATCCGGGCCTGACTTTCAAATATGCGGCGATCAACCAACCGCTGATGGTGCCGGAGATCGTCACCGGCGTGGCGCTGCTGATCTTTTTTTCGCGCATAAAGATATTCACCGGCTATTCGGGTCTCGGCTATCTAATCGCCGCGCATACGGCCTTTTGCATTCCCTTTGCCTATCTGCCGATCCGGGCGCGGCTGGAGAACATGGACCTGACGCTGGAGCGCGCTGCCGCCGATCTCTATGCGACGCCGTGGCGGACGTTCCGTCGCATCACGTTGCCGCTGCTGTGGCCCGGCATCCTCGCCGGACTGATGCTGGCCTTCGTCATCTCGCTCGACGATGTCGTCATCACCGAGTTCGTGAAATCCGGCGGCCAGGACACGTTGCCAACCTACATGCTCGGCCAGATACGCCGAGGCATAACGCCTGAAATCAACGCGATTTCGACCGTGTTCCTGCTCTTGTCGGTCGCCATCGTGACGTTGTTTTTCTTCATCAGCAGGAAACGGGACTGAGCATGAAAATGGGAGTTAGAACATGAACTGGAAGACAACAGCGACCGCCATCGGGTTGGCATTGCTCGCCTCGACGAGCCTGGCTCGCGCCGACGGCGAATTGAACATCTACAATTGGGGCAACTACACCAGCCCCGACGTGATCAAGAAGTTCGAGCAAAAATACAACGTCAAGGTGACCATCACCGACTACGATTCCAACGACACGGCACTGGCCAAGGTTCGCCAGGGCGGCACCGGCTTCGACATCGCGGTACCCTCACAAACCTTCGTGCCGATCTGGATCAAGGAAGGCCTCGTCCAGGAAACCGATCCGGGCAAGATGGAGAATTTCAAGAATGTGGCGCCGGAATGGGCCAATCCCGATTTCGATCCCGGCCGCAAATATTCCGTGCCGTGGGCCTGGGGCACCGTAGGCATCGTGGTGAACACCGATGTCTACAGCGGGCCGTCGAACAGTTGGGGCATCATCTTCAACACGCCCGACGAACTGAAGGGCAAGGTCAACGTCGTGCCGGAAATGAACGATGTCATGTTCGCGGCGACCAAATATGTCGGCGCCGCGCAATGCGCCAGCGACAAGGAAACGCTGAAGAAGGTGCGTGACACGCTTGTCGCGGCCAAGCCGAACTGGATTGCTATGGAATACAACACAATCGAGAAGATGGGCGCAGGCGATTTCAAGGCGACAAGCGACTGGAACGGCTCGGCTCTGCGCCAGCGGCTGGCGAACCCCAAGATCCACTATTTCTATCCCAACGAAGGTTTTGGTCTCTGGAGCGACAATGTCATGGTCCTGAAGGAAGCCAAGAACGTCGAGAACGCCAAGCTGTTCCAGAACTTCATCATGGATCCGGAGAACGCCGCCGGCCTGTCGGCTTTCCACCGCTATGCCAACGGCATTGCCGGTTCGGACAAGTACATGCCGGCCGACATGAAGGACGCGCCGGAGGTCATTGTCCCGGAAGCCGTCAAAGCGCGTGGCGAGCTGCAGAGACTGTGTTCCCCGGAGGTGCAGGACATCTACAGCAAAATCTGGACCGAATTGCAGAAGTAACCCGGCCCACCCGGCGGCATTGCCGCCGGGTTTTTCCGGCGATCGGCCGTACACGCCATCGCCGCGGCGCTCGCCCAGAACCCAAAGACCGAAGGAAGCGCCAATGGCCGGCAAGACCGCGTTCGAAACCAGATATGGCTTTGCCCGAAACCAGGTGCTGCTCGGCAATTGGCGGGAAAGCCCGTTCAGCCGGTGGTCGTTCCAGAATGCCGGCGAGCTGGTGCCGAGCGCTGCCGTGGCGGCAAAGCCGGGCAGCAGCGAGGCGCCGGCGCGGGATTTCGGCGAGCTACTTGGTGAAAAGGTCGCTCTTGCAGGCGGCGCGGAGACTGTCGCAGCTTTTCTCAAGCGCTCCGATACCGACGCGCTGACGATCATGAAAAGCGGCAAATTCGTTGGCGACTGGTTCGCACCGCATATGGAATTCGGGGCGCGCCACATCGTCTTTTCGATCAGCAAGTCGCTGACCGCGATTGTTGCCAGGATATTGGCAGGCGAGGGGATTTTCGATCCGCAGGCTCCGGTAAGCCGCTATCTGCCCGAAGCTGCCGGCTCGGCCTATGGCGATGCGAGTGTGCGGCACGTGCTCGACATGAGTGTCAGCCTCGACTTCGAAGAGGCCTATCTCGATCCGGAAAGCGCCTTCGCCCGCTATCGCCGCGCCATGCTGTGGAATCCAGGCGGGGGCACCGAGAGCCTGGCCACTTTCCTCATGACGCTGCAGGGCCTGGCCGAGCCGCATGGCCGGACGTTCCGCTACCGTTCGCCCAATTCCGACCTGCTCGGCATCCTGCTCGAACGTGCGTCGGGCCGGCGCTTCGCCGATCTGATGCGCGAGAAATTATGGGAGCCGCTCGGCGCTGTCAGCGAAGCTTCGGTAACCGTGGACATGGAAGGCACGGCGCGTACGGCCGGCGGCATTTCGGTGACGCCGCGCGACCTCGCCCGGGTCGGCGAGATGATGCGGCAAGGCGGCATGGCCAATGGCTGCCGTATCGTGCCGGAGAGCTGGGTGCGCGACACGACCGAAACTGGCGGTGACGCCGAGGCTTGGCAACGCGGCACGATGGCGTTCCTGTTTCCGCGTGGCCGCTATCGCAACAAATGGTACCAGACGGGCGCGGCAAGCGGCGCCTTCTGCGGCATCGGCATCCACGGCCAGTGGCTGTACGTCAGTCCGAAGGCCGAAATGGTAATCGCAAAGATGTCGTCGCAGCCGGTACCGGTCGACGATCCGCTCGATCTGGATATTCTTTCTTTCTTCGAGGCGCTGAGCCGGATGGTCTGATCCGATCCAGACAGCCGCGCCTTTCCTGTGGACCTCTCGCCGGGTTGAAAATGGCGCGGTTGGCGCATCGGTGCTCTGCGCCTATGGTCGCGTCTCTTTTCGACAAACAGCAGGATCGACATGGCATCCGACATCAAGCGCATCGCAACCATCATAGCCGCCGAGATCGGCGCCCGGCCCGAACAGGCCGCGGCGGCGATGGGCTTGCTCGACGACGGTGCGACCGTGCCGTTCGTTGCCCGCTACCGCAAGGAGGTCACCGGCGGCCTCGACGACACGCAGTTGCGCGACCTCGCCGAGCGGCTCGCCTATCTGCGCGAGCTCGACGCGCGCCGCGACACCATCGTTGGTTCGATCCGCGAGCAGGGCAAGCTAACGGAAGAGCTTGAGGCAAAGATCGCTGCGGCCATCACAAAGGCCGAGCTCGAAGACATCTACCTGCCTTACAAGCCGAAGCGCCGGACCAAGGCCGAGATCGCACGCGAGCGCGGACTGGGACCGCTGGCCGAGGCCATTCTCGCTGACCGTACGGCCGTGCCGGCCGAATTGGCGCAGGCTTATGTCGAGGAGGAGGTGGCCGACGCCAAGGCAGCGCTCGAAGGTGCGCGCGATATCCTGTCCGAACAGTTCGCCGAGAATGCCGACCTGGTCGGCAAGCTCCGTGCCTACATGAAGGAACGCGCCTTCCTGCGCTCGCGCGTCGTCGACGGCAAGCAGGAGGCGGGCGCGAAATTCTCCGACTATTTCGACCATGTCGAGCGCTGGGCCAACGTGCCCAGCCATCGCGCGCTGGCCATGCTGCGCGGCCGCAACGAGGAGGTTCTGTCGCTCGATATCGAGGTCGATGCCGACGATGCCTCGCCGGTGAAACCGGTCGAGCGGATGATCGCCGACGCCTACGCCATCGGCCGCCAGTTGCCAGGCGATCGCTGGCTGATGGAGGTCGCCGGCTGGACCTGGCGCATAAAGCTGTCGCTGCACCTGACGCTCGATCTGATGCGGGACTTGCGCGAGCGAGCCGAGGAGGAGGCGATCCATGTGTTCGCCCGCAATCTGAAGGATTTGCTTCTCGCAGCCCCCGCCGGTTCGCGCGCCACGATGGGCCTCGACCCGGGCATTCGCACCGGCGTCAAGGTGGCGGTGGTGGACGGCACCGGCAAGCTGCTGGCGACGACGACGGTCTATCCGTTCCCGCCGAAGAACGATGTCCGCGGCACGCAGGCCGAACTGGCGAAGCTCATCCGGCTGCACAAGGTCGAGCTGATTTCGATCGGCAACGGCACTGGCAGCCGCGAGACCGAAAGGCTGGTGGCCGACATGCTGGCTGATATGCCGGCCGGGTCCGGGCCGAAGCCGCTCAAGGTGATCGTCAGCGAGGCCGGCGCCTCGGTCTATTCGGCGTCGGCAACGGCGGCGGCGGAATTTCCCGGCCTCGACGTGTCGCTGCGCGGGGCGGTGTCGATCGCGCGGCGCCTGCAGGATCCGCTCGCCGAACTGGTCAAGATCGAGCCGAAGTCGATAGGCGTCGGCCAGTACCAGCACGATGTCGACCAGTACCGCCTCGGCCGCTCGCTTGAGGCGGTGGTCGAGGATGCGGTCAATGCCGTCGGCGTCGATCTCAACACGGCGTCGGCGCCGCTTCTGGCGCGGGTTTCGGGTCTCGGCGCATCGCTGGCCGAAGCGATCGTTGCGCATCGCGATGCGACCGGCCCGTTCGCCAGCCGCCGCGAACTGTTGAAGGTGTCCCGCCTTGGACCCCGCGCGTTCGAGCAATGCGCCGGCTTCCTGCGCATTGCGAACGGCACCGAACCGCTCGATGCCTCGGCGGTGCATCCGGAAGCCTATGGCGTGGCCAAGAAGATCGTTGCGGCCTGCGGGCGCGACGTTCGCTCGCTGATGGGCGACAGCGCCGCACTCAAGGCACTCGATCCGCGCGTCTTCGTCGACGAGCGCTTCGGCCTGCCGACGGTGCGCGATATCCTGTCGGAGCTGGAAAAGCCCGGCCGCGATCCGCGCCCCGGCTTCAAGACCGCGACCTTTGCCGACGGCATCGACGACATCAAGGATCTGAAGCCCGGCATGCAGCTTGAAGGCACCGTCACCAATGTCGCGGCCTTCGGCGCCTTTGTCGATATCGGCGTGCACCAGGACGGATTGGTGCACGTCTCGCAACTGGCCGACCGTTTCATCAAGGACGCGCACGAGGTGGTCAAGGCCGGCGACGTGGTCAAGGTGCGTGTCGTCGACGTCGATATTAAGCGCAAGCGCATCGGCCTGTCGATGCGCAAGGACGGCGACGGTGGCGCACCGAAGCCGCGCGACAATGGCAACAGGCCGGTGCCGCGCGCGCCCACGCCCCAACGCCAGCCGGAGCGGCCGGCGCAGCAGGGCGCGTTCGGCGCCGCTTTGGCCGATGCGTTGAAGCGGAAGTAATTTCGCGAGCCGGGCTGTGGCAGGTCATACGGCGGCGCTCGACATTGATGATCCATCACCAATGCTCATGGATCGGCGAAGCTATTTCGTTTGATTTTTTGGGGACGGAAGCCGATAAGCCGCGCGTTTCAAGATTTCTGTTTGATGCATGTCGTTATCCCCAAGCTGCCGAACACCCTCGGGTCAGGCCCGTGGGCAAGCTTTGGGCGACATGCATGAGTTTGGGAGACCGAGAGCCATGGCCGCCGATAAGAATGCATTCGTCTGGGACGATCCTTTCCTGATCGAGGACCAGCTTTCGGAAGACGAGCGCATGGTGCGTGATGGCGCCGCGGCGTTTGCCGCCGACAAGCTCGCTCCGAAGATCGAGGAAGCCTATCTCGAGGAGAAGACCGACGCCGGGATCTTTCGCGAAATGGGCGAGGCCGGTCTGCTCGGCATCACCATCCCCGAGGAATATGGCGGGCTCGGCGCCAACTACGTCACCTACGGGCTGGTGGCGCGCGAGGTCGAACGCGTCGATTCCGGCTATCGCTCGATGATGAGCGTGCAGTCGTCGCTGGTGATGTATCCGATCCATGCCTATGGCTCGGAAGAGCAGCGCAAGAAATACCTGCCGAAGCTGGCGTCGGGCGAATGGATCGGCTGCTTCGGCCTGACCGAGCCGGATGCCGGTTCCGACCCGGGCGGCATGAAGACGCGGGCCGAGAAGACTGCGAGCGGCTACAGGATCTCCGGCTCGAAGATGTGGATTTCCAACGCCCCGATCGCCGACGTGTTCGTCGTCTGGGCAAAATCGGCCGCGCATGACAACGAGATTCGCGGCTTTGTCCTGGAAAAGGGCATGAACGGGCTGTCGGCGCCGAAGATCGGCGGCAAGCTGTCGCTGCGAGCGTCGATCACCGGCGAAGTGGTGATGGAAGGCGTCGAAGTCGGCGAGGACGCGCTGCTGCCCAATGTCTCGGGCTTGAAGGGGCCGTTCGGCTGCCTCAACCGCGCGCGCTACGGCATCTCCTGGGGCGCCATGGGCGCGGCGGAGGATTGCTGGCACCGCGCCCGCCAGTATGGCCTCGACCGCAAGCAGTTCGGCAAGCCGCTGGCCGGCACGCAGCTTTTCCAGAAGAAGCTCGCCGACATGCAGACCGAGATCGCGCTCGGCCTGCAGGGCAGCCTGCGCGTCGGGCGGCTGATGGATGAAGGCAAGATGGCGCCGGAGATGATCTCACTCGTCAAGCGCAACAATTGCGGCAAGGCGCTCGACATCGCCCGCCAGGCCCGCGACATGCATGGCGGCAATGGCATCCAGATCGGCTACCACGTCATGCGCCACGCCCAGAACCTGGAAACGGTCAACACCTATGAGGGCACGCATGATGTGCATGCGCTGATCCTCGGACGGGCGCAGACCGGGTTGCAGGCGTTCTTTTAGCATTGGCAGATGTCCTCCGCTTCCAGGACGCCACTGCTTCGCATCTTCCCTCGCAAAGCGGCAGATCGGCAATTTTCGCCGACAGTGCCACATTTTGTTCTTGCTTTGTGCCGGCAGCTATGCTACTAATTTGGTTATGGTGCTAATTGGCACCGGCGACCCGCCCACCGAGGCGGGTTTTCTTTTCAGCTCTTTTGGACCACGCATCGCGCGTGCTGCCGATCATCGATATCGGCGGGACAGCGCCCGGTGCTGACCCGCCGGCCGTCGGCTCTGCACCGTTGTATCGTTTTGCCGCAACGCTGCGGAATCCCAGGGTCGGCGCTCCGTTTCGTGAAGCGATGAAAGCTGCTTAATTTAGGTGCAGCGCAACATCTCTGCTTGGAGAATGGTCAGCATTCGTGTCAGGGTTCAGCGAACTCCTTTTGAAACGCCGACTTCAGGGGCACCATGGCAATTCTGGCAGCCGTCTATCACCTGACCCACTACAAATACGACCGGCCGGTCGTATTGGGCCCGCAAGTCATAAGGTTGCAGCCTGCGCCGCATTCCCGCACCAAGGTGCTCAGCCATTCGCTGAGGGTCGGGCCGGCAAATCACTTCGTCAATCTGCAGCAGGACCCTTACGGCAATTTCCTTGCCCGCTTTGTCTTTCCCGAACCGGTGACGGAACTGAAGATCGAGGTCGACCTCGTTGCCGACATGACGGTCTACAATCCATTCGATTTCTTCGTCGAGCCGTCGGCCGAGACGTTTCCGTTCGAATACCCGGAAGAGATCAGGGACGATCTGACCATCTACCGAACGCCGGAACCGGCAGGGCCGCTGTTGGAAGCATTCCTGAAAACCATCGCGCGCCACCCGACCAACACCGTCAATTTTGTCGTCGACCTCAATGCGCGCCTGCAGCGCGAGATCGCCTATATCGTGCGCATGGAAACCGGCGTCTTCTCGCCCGAGGAAACGCTGGCCGCCGGCAAGGGGTCGTGCCGCGATTCGAGCTGGCTCCTGGTGCAGATATTGAGGAACCTCGGCATCGCCGCGCGCTTCGTTTCCGGCTATCTGATCCAGCTGAAGCCTGACCTCGTCGCGCTCGACGGACCGCCTGGCACGGCGACCGATTTCACTGACCTCCATGCCTGGTGCGAGGTGTATCTGCCGGGCGCCGGCTGGATCGGCTTCGACCCGACCTCCGGCCTGCTCACCGGCGAAAGCCATGTGCCGCTCGCGGCAACGCCGCATTTCCGCAATGCCGCGCCGATCTCCGGCATGGCGAGCTTCGCCAATGTCGAATTCGGCTTCGACATGCGGGTCGACCGCATCGCCGAACATCCGCGCATCACCAAGCCGTTCTCCGACGAGAGCTGGCAGGCGCTCGACGCGCTGGGCGTCGAGGTCGATGCAGCACTCCAGGCCGGCGACGTGCGGCTGACCATGGGCGGCGAGCCGACCTTCGTCTCAATCGACGATTTCGAGGCGGCCGAGTGGAACACCGCCGCCGTCGGGCCAACAAAACGCGAAAAGGCCGATGCGCTGATCCGCCGGCTGCGCGAACGCTTCGCGCCGGGCGGCTTCCTGCATTACGGACAGGGCAAATGGTACCCCGGCGAAAGCCTGCCGCGCTGGACGTTCTCGCTTTACTGGCGCACCGACGGCGAGCCGGTGTGGAGCGATCCGTCACTGATCGCACATGAAAAGAGCGAGGCGGATGCCGGACCGAAGCAGGCCGAGAGCCTGCTGACCGCGATTGCCGACGAACTCGGCATCGACAAGACGATGGTCAGCGAAGCCTATGAGGATCCGGCCGAATGGCTGCTCAAAGAAGGCAAGCTGCCGGACAATGTCGATCCCTCCAATTCGAAGCTGGAGGACCCGGAGGAGCGCAGCCGCATGGCGCGGGTGTTCGAACGCGGGCTGACCAAGCCGTCGGGCTACGTGCTGCCCGTCCAGCGCTGGAACAGCCAGGCTTCCGGACCGCGCTGGCGCTCGGAGAAGTGGAAGACGCGGCGCGGCAGGCTGTTCCTGGTGCCCGGCGATTCGCCGGTCGGCTACCGCCTGCCGCTCGGCACGCTGCCTTATGTGCCGCCGGCGCAGTTCCCCTATATCGTACCGGTCGATCCATCGCTGCCGCGCGGACCATTGCCGGCGCGTGAGGCGATCTTGCCCGGTGCTGCTTCTTCGCCCGCTCCGGCCGAACTGGAAGGCGCCGACGAAATGGCGCGACGCCAGCAGGCGGTCTCCTTCACGGCCGTTACCGGCCAGCAAGACCGCGTCGAACAGGAGATTACCGAGATCGGCGGCGCCGTGCGCACAGCGCTTTCGGTCGAGCCGCGCGACGGACGGCTTTGTGTGTTCATGCCGCCGGTCGAGGCGCTGGAGGATTATCTCGAACTGGTCGCGGCGGCTGAGAACGCGGCAAGGGCGATCGGACTGCCGGTGCATATCGAGGGCTACGGCCCGCCACACGATCCGCGCCTCAATGTCATCCGTGTCGCACCCGATCCCGGCGTCATCGAGGTCAATATCCACCCCGCCGCGAATTGGCAGGATTGCGTGGCGACGACCACGGCGATCTACGAAGAGGCGCGGCAGACGCGGCTTGGCGCCGACAAGTTCATGATCGACGGCCGCCACACCGGCACCGGCGGCGGCAACCACGTCGTCGTCGGCGGCGCCACGCCCAATGACAGTCCGTTCCTGCGCCGCCCCGACCTGTTGAAGAGCCTTGTTTTGCAATGGCAGCGGCATCCATCGCTGTCCTATCTGTTCTCCGGCCTGTTCATCGGCCCGACCAGCCAGGCGCCGCGCTTCGACGAGGCACGACACGATTCGCTCTACGAACTCGATATCGCGATGGCGCAGGTGCCACATCCGGACAAGGGCGCGGCACCCCTGCCGTGGCTGGTCGACCGGCTGTTCCGCAACCTCCTGACCGACGTGACGGGCAATACGCATCGCTCCGAAATCTGTATCGACAAGCTGTTTTCGCCGGACGGGCCGACCGGCCGGCTGGGGCTGGTCGAATTCCGCGGCTTCGAGATGCCGCCCAACGCGCGCATGAGCCTGGCGCAGCAATTGCTGGTGCGCGCCATCATCGCCCGGGCCTGGAAGAACCCGCTCGACGGCCGCTTCGTACGCTGGGGCACCTCGCTGCACGACCGTTTCATGCTGCCGCACTATGTCTGGGCGGATTTTCTCGATGTGCTGGACGACCTCAAGCTGAACGGCTTTGCGTTCCGTCCGGAATGGTTCGACGCCCAGCTCGAATTCCGCTTTCCGTTCTGCGGCGAGGTCCAGCATGCCGGCATCAAGCTGGAGCTCAGGCAAGCACTGGAGCCTTGGCATGTGATGGGCGAGCAAGGCGCGATCGGCGGCACGGTGCGCTTTGTCGATTCCTCCGTCGAACGGCTGCAGGTGAAGACCGAGGGGCTCAACCCGGAACGTCACGCCGTCGTCTGCAACGGCCGCCGGGTGCCGATGAAGGTGACCGACAACCGCGAGATCGCGGTGGCCGGCGTTCGCTTCAAGGCCTGGCAGCCGGCGTCGGGCCTGCATCCGGCGCTGCCGGTCAACACGCCGCTGGTCTTCGATATCTATGACCGCTGGTCGGGCCGCGCGGTTGGCGGTTGCGTCTACCATGTGGCACATCCCGGCGGGCGCAGCTACGACACGTTCCCGGTCAACGGCAATGAAGCGGAGGCGCGGCGGCTCGCCCGCTTCGAGCCGCGTGGCCATACTCCGTCCGGCTATGTGCTGCGCAACGAAGAAGCCTCTGAAGATTTCCCGATGACCCTTGACCTTCGGCGGCCGCAAAGACTCTGATCAGCCATGGCGAAGGGGAATCACAAAAAGCTGCGCAGCAAGCCGCAGACCCACAGTCTGCTGGAGCACTATCAACCGATCGACGGCGTCGTCGACGAGATGGTCGATGCGTCGGGCAATCCGCGGCCGGCCTGGCGGCACTTCATCGAGGCACTGGAGGACCTGGGGCCGGAAAAGCTTGCCCAGCGTTTTGCCCGCGCCGACCAGTACCTGCGCGATGCCGGCGTCTACTACCGCGTCTACGACAAGGCCGGCGCCAATGAGCGGGAATGGCCGCTGGCGCATGTGCCGCTGCTGATCGAGGAGGAGGAATGGGCTGACATCAGCGCCGGCCTGGTCCAGCGCGCCGATCTGTTCGAGGAGACCATCGCCGACATTTACGGGCCGAACCGGCTGGTCGAGAAAGGCATTCTGCCGGCTGGATTGATCGCGGCCAGCTCGGAATATTTGCGGCCGGTCGTCGGCACCAGGCCTGCCAGCGGCCATTTCCTGCATTTCTGCGCCTTCGAGCTCGGTCGTGGCCCGGACGGCCGCTGGTGGGTGCTTGGCGACCGCACCCAGGCGCCATCGGGCGCCGGCTTTGCGCTGGAAAACCGCGTCGCCACCACAAGGGCACTGTCCGACATTTACGGCGAGATGCATGTGCACCGCTTGGCCGGTTTCTTCCGCCGTTTTCGCGATGCGCTGATCGGCATGGCCAAGCAAGCCGGCGGCCGTGTCGCCATCCTGACGCCGGGACCGCTGAACGAGACCTATTATGAACATGCCTATATCGCCCGCTATCTCGGCATCATGCTGCTCGAGGGCGAGGACCTGACTGTCTCCGGCGGCAGGCTGATGGTGCGCACAGTTTCGGGGCTGATGCCGGTCAGCGTCTTGTGGCGACGGCTCGACGCTGCCTTTGCCGATCCGCTCGAGTTGCGGTCGGACTCGCAGATCGGCACGCCGGGGCTGGTCGAAGCGGTCCGGCAAGGGGCGGTTTCGGCCGTCAATGCACTGGGTTCCGGCCTGATGGAGACGCGCGCTCTGCTCGCCTTCCTGCCGAAGATTTCGCGCGCCCTGCGCAATGAGGAACTGCTGCTGCCGACCGTCGCGACATGGTGGTGCGGGCAGGATACGGAGCGCGAACATGTGCTCGCCAATATCGATAGCATGGTGATCGGCCCGGCACTGTCGACGCGGCTTGCCTTCGAGGACGACGGCTCGACCAAGCTCGGGTCAGCGCTGTCGGCCGAGGAACGGGCCGAGCTCGTCGCCCGGATCGAACAAGACGGCGGCGACTTTGTCGGCCAGGAAGCGGTGACGCTGTCGACCACTCCTGTCTATGTCAGCGGCTGGCTGGAGCCGCGGCCGGCAAGCCTGCGCGTCTATCTGGCGCGGACGCCGGAAGGCTGGACCGTGATGCCGGGCGGTTTTGCCCGTGTCGGCTTCTCGCTCGACCCGACGGCCATCGCCATGCAGCGCGGCGGCCAGGCGGCGGATGTTTGGGTGGTCAGCGACAGGCCGGTGGAGCGTGAGACGCTGCTGCCGCAGGAGCATGACAGCTTCACCCGAACCTTGCCGGGCAGCCTGCCCAGCCGCGCGGCGGAAAACCTGACATGGCTCGGCCGCTATATCGAGCGATCGGAAGACACGGTGCGCATCCTGCGCGCCTACCACGTGCGGCTGGCCGAGACATCCGATCCCGAGATGCCGCTGCTCGCCGACATCAGGGACTATCTCGCGCCGTTCGGTATCGACGTCGAGACGGCAATCCCGTTGGGGCTCATCGGCACGCTGGACAGCGCCGTGTACAGCGCCGGGCAGATCCGCGACCGCTTCTCGCCCGATGGCTGGCTGGCATTGAAGGACCTGTCGAAGACGATCCATCAATTTGCCGTGACAGTGGCGCCGGGCGACGACGCGACAAGGGCAATGACGGTCATCCTGCGCAAGCTGGCCGGGTTTTCCGGCCTGCTGCACGAGAACATGTACCGCTTTGCCGGCTGGCGTTTCCTGGAAATCGGCCGCAGGCTCGAACGCGGCATCCAGATCGCC
Organism: Mesorhizobium sp. LSHC420B00; assembly: GCF_000503055.1. Lineage (GTDB taxonomy): Bacteria > Pseudomonadota > Alphaproteobacteria > Rhizobiales > Rhizobiaceae > Mesorhizobium. The sequence continues at coordinate 72,634 of NZ_AYVY01000015.1, forward strand.
CGCACGCTCGCCCGACTGACCAGGGCCGAGGCGCCGGAAGGCGCGCTCGACATGATGCTGGAGATCGGCGACAGCGTCATGACCCACCGCCGGCAATATCCGGTGCAGGCGGGACGGCGTACCGTGGTCGACCTTCTGGCGCTCGATCCGCTCAACCCGCGCTCAATCCTGTTCCAGCTCGAACGGCTGAAGGCCGAAATCGCGCTGCTGCCCTCTGTCGGCGGTGAAGGCCATATGTCGCCGGCGGCCAAGGAAATCCTGCAGCTCAACACGTCGATCGCCATCAGGGAGCCCTCGGACATGACGGCCAAGGCCCTCAGCGATCTCGCCAATGAAATCGGCGGCCTCTACAACAGCCTCTCCAAAGCCTATTTCGGATAGAGACGGCATGCTCTACGACATCAGACTTCACCTGCGTTACGACTATGATGCGGCGGCGGGCGGCGGCCGCCATCAGGTGCGTGTGCTGCCGCCGACCATCCCTGGCGTACAGCGCGTCATCGCCGCTTCACTGTCTTTTGTGCCGGCGCCCAGCGAACGCTCCGACTTTTCCGACTTTTTCGGCAACAGTGTCACCTCGATCGCCTTTCGTGACGCACATGATGCGCTCGACATCAGGATGAGCGCGCGTGTTTCAGTGTCGCGGCCGGAGCCCGGGCTCGACGTATCGCCCGACCTACGCCGGCTGAGGGAAGAACTCGGCGCGGTGCACTCGCTGGCGCCGGCTTCGCCGCATCACTTTCTGGCCGCCAGCGATCATGCCGGCATCGACCCGGCAATCACTGCCTATGCGAAAGGCAGTGCCAGCAGTTCGACGGTCGGCACGGCCATGGCTCTGTGCAACCGCATTCACCGCGATTTCACCTATGACGGCGAGGCGACCACGGTGCAGACGCGGGCCAGCGACGCCTTCGGCCTGAAGCGCGGCGTCTGCCAGGATTTTTCCCATATCATGATCGCCGGCCTGCGTGGCCTCGGCATTCCTGCAGGCTATGTCAGCGGATTCCTACGCACCATCCCGCCGCGTGGGAAGCCGCGGCTCGAAGGCGCCGACGCCATGCATGCCTGGGTCAAGGTGTGGTGCGGGCGCGATGCCGGCTGGCAGGAATTCGATCCGACCAACGGTATGCGCGCAAGCAACGATCATATCACGGTCGGCTATGGCCGCGACTACTCCGATGTGGCGCCGATCGTCGGCGTGCTGAAAACCACGGGCGGGCAGGTTGGCGAGCAGGCAGTCGACGTCATACCGGTCGTGCTCGAAAAGGCGTGACGGCACCTCCTCGTTGCACGGCGTCGTCGTTAATCTGTCCTGGCAATCAAAAGGCGGTGGAACCCGCAGCCAGCAGGCGGCTTATCTACGGAAATTCCGTGGAGAGGACATGCTGGACAAATCCGGGTCGTCGTCTGGCCGATCGGCTGTTAGGAAAGCTGCACCAAAGAACGGGGTGCCGCGGAACGGAGCGCTGGAGAACGGCGCGCACGCCTCGGCCGTTCGGGCCTCGCTCAACTATGTCGCCGACACCGAACCCGGTATTCGCCGGCTGCGTTCAGGCAACGGGTTCTCGTACAAAGGGCCCGACGGACGTGCCGTCGACCAGGACGCGCTGGCACGCATCAAGGCGCTCGCCATTCCACCGGCCTGGACGGATGTGTGGATCTCGGCGGATGCCGACGGTCACATTCAGGCAACCGGTCGGGACCAGCGCGGGCGCAAGCAATACCGCTATCATCAGCACTGGGCGGAGGAGCGTGACGGGGTCAAATACTCGAGCCTCATCGCCTTCGCCGAAAGCCTGCCCGAATTGCGACGGCAGATCGATGCCGATCTGCGCCGTCACGGCCTGCCGCTGGAACGCGTCGTTGCGGCCATCGTCTGGCTGCTCGACAACACGATGATCCGCGTCGGCAACGCCGCCTACGCCCGCGATAACAAGAGTTTTGGGCTGACCACGCTGCGCGACCGCCATGTCGACATCAAGGGCTCGAGCCTGCGTTTTGCCTTCATCGGCAAATCCGGCAAGGAATGGAGATTGAAGCTTGTCGATCGCCGGATCGCCAAGATCGTGCGTGGAGCGCAGGACCTGCCGGGCCAGAAACTGTTCCAGTATCTCGACGAGGAAGGAAACAGGCATCCGGTGCGCTCCGACGACGTCAACCGCTATATCAGGGAGAATGCCGGCGTCGAGTTCAGCTCCAAGCATTTCAGAACGTGGGGCGGAACCATCCACGCGGCGTCGCTGTTTGCGCAAACCGAACGCCCGGAAGGCCAGGCACAACAAAAGCGGGCGATGAACGGCGTCATCGACAAGGTTGCCGAGCGGCTCGGCAATACGCGCGCCGTCTGCCGCCGCTGCTACATCCATCCGGAAGTCTTCCGCGCCTGGTCCGAAGGAGGGCTGCTTGGCGAAATGGCGGACGCCAACAGAGGCAAGCGCTCGATCGCCGGGCTCGACGACGAGGAGGCCCTGGTCTTGAGATGGCTGAAGGCGAGGGAATGACGCAGGACCGGGGGCGTATTTTTTTGTCGACGCCATGTCGGGATCGGTCCTAGTGTTTCGTCCTTTGACAGAGAAAAGGACGACCCATGCTCTACGCGATCCTCTGCTATGCCTCTGAAGACGTCGTCTGCTCCTGGAGCAAGGAGCAGGACGATGCCGTCATGGAAAAACTTATCGGCGTACAAGAGAAATATGCCAACGCCGGGCGGCTTGGCCCCGTGGCGCGGCTTTTGCCGACGACGGCGGCGACAACGCTGCGAAAGGTCAAGGGCGAATCGATCGTCATCGACGGCCCGTTTGCCGAAACCAAGGAACAGTTCCTCGGCTTCTACACGCTCGAATGCGCCGACCTCGACGAGGCCGTCGACTTCGCGCGCGAGCTTTCCGAGGTCAACCCGAGCGGCGGCTCCTACGAGATCCGGCCGGTCTCGCTCTTCAATCCCGCCAAGGTTTCCGCATGACCGAACTTGCCTGGATCAGCACGGCAATCAGCACCGCTCGCCCGCAGGCGATGGGAGCATTGCTGCGCTACTTCCGCGACCTCGACGCGGCGGAGGAAGCATTCCAGGACGCCTGCCTGAGGGCCCTGAACAACTGGCCGAAAAATGGCCCGCCGCGCGATCCGGCAGCCTGGCTGATCTTCGTCGGCCGCAACAGCGGCATCGATGCGGTGCGCAAGCGCGCCAAGCAGGCGCCGCTGCCGGAGGAGGACCAGATCTCCGATCTCGACGATGCCGAGAGCGACATCGCCGAGCGGCTGGACGGTGCGCATTACCGCGACGATATTTTGCGGCTGCTGTTCATCTGCTGCCATCCCGACCTGCCGGCCACCCAGCAGATCGCGGTGGCGTTGCGCATCGTCTCCGGCCTGACGGTCAAGCAGATCGCCCGCGCCTTCCTCGTCGGTGAAAGCGCCATGGAGCAGCGTATCACTCGTGCCAAGGCGCGCATCGCCGACGCCGGGGTGCCGTTCGAGACGCCAGGAGCGGTCGAGCGCTCCGAACGGCTCGCCGCCGTCGCCGCCATGGTCTACCTGATCTTCAACGAAGGCTATTCCAGCAACAGCGGCGAGGCGTCGGCGCGTGCGCCGCTTTGCGAGGAGGCGATCCGGCTGGCCCGGCTGCTGCTCAGGCTATTCCAGACCGAGCCGGAGATCATGGGGCTAACGGCGCTGTTGCTGCTGCAGCATGCACGCGCGCCGGCCCGCTTCGACGAGAACGGCGAGATCGTGCTGCTCGAAGACCAGGACCGCAGCCTGTGGAGCCGCAAGATGATCGATGAAGGCCTGGCGCTGGTCGATAAGGCGTTGCGCCATCGCAAGCCCGGTCCCTACCAGGTGCAAGCGGCGATCGCCGCGCTGCATGCACGGGCGGAAAAGCCCGAGGATACGGACTGGAACGAGATCGACCTGCTCTACGGGCTGCTCGAGCAGATGCAGCCGTCGCCGGTGGTGACGCTCAACCGCGCCGTCGCCGTCTCCAAGGTGCGTGGACCGGAAGCCGCACTCGCCATGATCGAGCCGCTGGAGCAAAGGCTTTCCGGTTATTTCCACTTCTTCGGCCTCAAGGGCGGCCTGCTGATGCAGCTTGGCCGCGGCGAGGAGGCGCGTGTCGCTTTCGACCGCGCCATCGCGCTTGCCAACACGGCAGCCGAGGCGGCGCATATCCGCATGCATATCGACCGGCTGATGAAAGAAGGCGCCAAGCAAAGGGCGCATTGATCCGACGCCTCCGCCTGGTTCAACGGTCTGACCTTTGCTTAGACCATGCCGGGGTGGCGATTTTTCCCTGAAACGAGTAATGCCACGCCATGACAGTGCCTGATGTGCCGACCAGCACAGAGACGGCGTGGCACAAGGCTTTGACCGACGCCATATGAGCGGCGGGATCTGAAAGGGATGAAAATGACGATTGCGAAGGAAACGGCCGGGCTTCTGGCGAAACTGGGTGTTGCCGAGGGCGCGCTTACAGGCGGCGATCTCATCGTGCGTAGCCCGGTGACCGGCGAGCAGATCGCCGCGCTGAAAACCATCTCGCCGGCCGACGCGGCAACGACCATCGACAATGCCCATAAAGCTTTCCTGGCGTGGCGGCAGGTACCAGCTCCCAAGCGCGGCGAACTGGTGCGGCTGCTCGGCGAGGAATTGCGCACACACAAGGCCGAGCTTGGCCGGTTGGTCTCGATCGAAGTCGGCAAGATTCCATCCGAGGGTCTTGGCGAAGTGCAGGAGATGATCGACATCTGCGATTTCGCCGTCGGTCTCTCCCGGCAATTGTACGGCCTGACCATCGCCACCGAGCGCCCCGGCCACCGCATGATGGAGACCTGGCATCCGCTCGGCGTCGTCGGCGTCATTTCGGCCTTCAATTTCCCGGTGGCGGTCTGGTCGTGGAATGCAGCGCTGGCGCTGGTCTGCGGCGACGCGGTGGTGTGGAAGCCGTCCGAGAAGACACCGCTGACGGCGCTCGCCTGCGAAGCGATCTTCAAGCGCGCGGCAAACCGTTTCGGCGATGCGCCGGAAGGGCTGGCGCCCGTGCTGATCGGCGATCGCGCCGTCGGCGAGATCCTGGTCGACCATCCGAAGGTGCCGTTGGTCTCCGCCACCGGTTCGACGCGCATGGGCAGGGATGTCGGCCCACGGCTGGCCAAGCGCTTTGCCCGTGCCGTGCTTGAGCTCGGCGGCAACAACGCCGGCATCGTCTGCCCGACGGCCGATCTCGACATGGCGCTGCGCGCCATCGCCTTCGGCGCCATGGGCACGGCCGGCCAGCGCTGCACGACGCTCAGGCGCCTGTTCGTGCATGAAAGCGTCTATGATCACCTCGTTCCGCGCCTGAAGAAGGCCTATGAAAGCGTCTCGGTCGGCAATCCGCTGGAGACAAGCGCTCTCGTCGGCCCGCTGATCGACAAGGCTGCCTACGAGAACATGCAGAAGGCGTTGGAGGACGCGGCTTCGCATGGCGGTAAGATAACCGGCGGAATGCGGGTCGAGAACGGCCATGCGGAGGCCTACTATGTGCGTCCGGCGCTGGTCGAAATGCCGCGCCAAGTTTCGCCGGTGACGGAGGAGACCTTCGCGCCGATCCTCTATGTGATGAAATATTCGGATTTCGACGCCGTGCTCTATGAGCACAATGCGGTCGGCGCGGGGCTTTCCTCGTCCATCTTCACCCGCGACCTGCAGGAATCCGAGCGTTTCCTCGGCGTCGACGGTTCGGACTGCGGCATTGCCAACGTCAATATCGGCACTTCGGGGGCCGAGATCGGCGGCGCCTTCGGTGGCGAGAAGGAAACCGGCGGCGGCCGCGAGTCGGGCTCGGATGCCTGGAAGGCCTATATGCGCCGCGCTACCAATACGGTGAACTACTCCAAGGCGCTGCCGCTTGCGCAGGGCGTGTCGTTCGACATCGATTGAAATGCCAGACCGTCGTGGTGGCGGCGCCAAAGCCGCCACGACGGCGTTTGGCTCGCCGTTCAGCTGGCTTCGGAAGTTACAACACAATTGTCGAAGGCTGCATCGATGATGGCGAGCTTGACCGCCTGGGCAGTCATGTATTCCTGATAGAACTCGCTCGAAACCCACATGACCGAGTGACCCCGCTGGCCCAACCAGCCAATGCTGCCGAGTTCCTCGGCATCGCGCAATTTGCGTGACAGGTGGGTCCGGGAAAGCTTGAGCCAGTTCGCGAAATCTCCGATTGAGACGACACCGGTCGGAATTCGGTCCAGGTCGGCATGATCGGGATCGACGCCAGACATCAGCCAATCCATGACGATGCCGCCATTGTCGAGCCAGGTGAACAAGGAAAAGGTCTGTCTCGGCTCCCGCACGGCATGCGACGAAAGCAGGCCGTCGGCCACCAGCGGCTGCAGTTTGGCGAGCAGGTCCGGTTGTGCGACGAATGCAGCCAGTCGAAATCCATTGTCCAGGCTGTCCAGCGTTTTCAGATGCGCCATGACCCAGCCGGCAACCGTCTCCAGAGTGCCCGCGGTCGGCTCAAAGGGGCGGATGCGCCCGTATTTGATCGGCAGATGCCGAATGAAACCGTAATGCAGCATCTCCTTCAGGAAGGCGTCGGCGGTGTTGCGGCTGGCCACCGAATGCCGGCAGATGTCGTCCATGAACCGTGCAGACGTAAGTCCCTTGCGATGATCGTCCGGCTCTCGATTGAAATACAAGCCAAGGCCGATATGGGGCCATCAGCCAACGCTGTTGCGCGGCGAATACGGAGGCCAGCCGCGGGTTCGCTTCATAGGTTTGGAGAAGCGTCCGCGACTGAGCCTGGACGTGGCGACGCAGTGCCGGATGGCGGGCAATGTCTTCAGAAACCAGCGCCATCCCCGCCGAGCCCAACCAAGTTTGCAACTGGAAATACCGATCACAATTTCAGCCTTCGCGGGTCGTGTCCAGCGCCGGCGGATCAGGATAAGAGCTGAATCCTGCCGGCTAGTGGCTGAATTCCGCGACTTGATCGCCGAGGCCCCTGATCTCGCGGCAGAAGGCTAGCCTGCTTGAACCCACCAATGATGGCTTCGCCTGTCCAGCACGTGCTCCCGCCGATGGCGACACGGAACCAACACAAGTTTTGCTCGTTGAAGAACGCTGATTGGACTGAGACAGTGAGGAACTACAAAATGGAGAATGGCCTTTTCGCCACGCCGCCTGCAGCGTTCCGGAAAACAGAGTCGGTTTGGCTACGGGCGCTCAAGTGGCTGTTACGCCGGGTGCGCAGCGCCTCCGACAGCTCGGGAACCATGTTGAAACCAATCCTTTCCGGACCCGAGAATGATAGCGGGCCCACTACGCCTCGACGCGCTTGAGGCCGAAGCGCGCTGCGATCTTGACGCCAAAAATAACCGCTCACATGTCTCTTTATGGCTGCCGCCGCGGCCGAGAGCCATGACCGCTTTGAAGGCCCGCCACCGCGGCGTGTTCGCCTGATGCAGCAGGCGAGAGCGGCGGTGGCACGCAGCGGCGGGAACCATCGGGCATGCTTGGCTATTAGATACAGGCGGCTGCTGGTCTGCCGGGCCAGGAGCCATTTGCTATGATCATCAATCCCCCACCGGAAAGCGCCATCCCGGCATCCGTTCCGTCGGTCGATCCAAAAGCCGCCCCGACGCCTCGCAATGCCGAAGCGGAGGTCTTTTATATCGAAGCGATCCGCGAGCTTGTCGCGACGGGCATCCCCTTTCTCGTCGCCGGCACCTATGCCGTAAGCGCCTATACCGGGATCATCCGCCCGACCAAGGATCTCGACATTTTCTGCAAGGCCGGCGACTGCCCGCGCATCCTCGCCCATTTCAAGCAGATCGGCTATGCGGTCGTGGTCGAGGACGACCGGTGGCTCGGCAAGGTGTTCAGGGGCACGCATTTTTTCGACGTCATCTTCACCTCGATGAACGGCACAATGCCTGTCGACGACCAGTGGCTGGAGCATGCTCGCCAGGCCGAATTGCTGGGCAGCCACGTGCGGATCATCGGCCCAACCGAGCTTATCTGGTCCAAATGCTTCATCCAGGACCGCGGCCGGCATGATGGCGCCGACGTCGCGCACACCATCCTCAAGGCGCACGACCAGATCGACTGGCAAAGGCTGCTTTCCTACATGGAAGTTCATTGGGAAGTCTTGCTGATGCATCTCTTGAACTTCAGATGGATCTATCCGACGGAGCGAGACCGTGTGCCCGCGTGGCTGCTCGACGAGTTGCTCGACCGGCTGGCCAAGCAGCGCGAATTGCCGCCTTCCCGGATGCGGATCTGCCGCGGGCGCATGCTTTCACGAACCGACTATGAGATCGACGTCAAGCAATGGGGCTTTGCCGACGTCGGCGGTGAAGGAGAATATAGCGATGGCTGACGAGCTCGAATCTGCTTCGGCAAAGGCCGAAAACGGCGGCACACTCAAGGTCGCCGCCATCGGCGATCTGCATGTCGGCAAGGAGGACCAGGCGTCGTACCGCGATCTTTTCGGCGAGATGTCGCGCGAAGCCCAGGTTCTCGTGCTGACCGGCGACCTTACCAATCTCGGCAAGCCTCGGGAGGCCGAAATCCTTGCCGAGGAACTGCGTGCCTGCACGATCCCGGTCGTCGCCGTACTTGGCAACCACGACTATGAGTCAGGCGCCGTCGAGCAGGTCACCGACATTTTGCGTCAGGCGGGCGTTCATCTCCTCGACGGCGAGGCGACGGAGATTCACGAGGTCGGGTTCGTTGGGGTCAAGGGTTTCGTTGGCGGTTTTGGATCGCGCATGCTCGGCTCCTTTGGCGAACCGGCGATCAAGTCGATGGTGGCGGAAAGCGTGAACGAAGCGATGCGGCTTGAAAACGCGATGCGGCAGGTCCGCGCCAAACGCACGCTTGTCGTTCTGCACTACGCGCCTGTCGTCGAGACGGTCGAAGGCGAGCCGCTGGAGATTTTCCCGTTTCTCGGTTCGTCACGCCTGGCCGAGACAATAGACCGGTTCCAGGTCAGCGCAGTGGTGCATGGCCATGCGCATCGTGGCGTCTATGAGGGCCGTACGCCGGGCGGAGCGTCGGTCTATAACGTTGCCATGCATGTCGCCAAGCCGACCGGCCGCCCCTACGCCATGCTCGAAATCTGACAGGCGGCGCCGCTGGCGCAAGCAATCGCCAGACAGGCTGCAGAACGATCACGGCAACTGCCGGCTGAAAGACATCCGCTTCGGCGGAATATCGTTTTCATCCGGATTGGGAATGGGGTCCTCGTCGGGGAGCCTGTCGGGGTCCGGCTCACGCACGGGCTTGGGATCGGGGATGGGAGGCGGTGGTACCGGGGTCGGTGTTGGCTCGGGTGTGGGAATAGTGGCCATCGTGATCATCTCCTCTTGGCGCAGAACAACGCAATGGGTCAGCTGGTTCCCGGCTTCCTCGTTTTTGGAACCACACCGTCGCGCCTGCGGGTCAGCCCATCTCCGGATTCTCGTGTCTGCTGCCCGACTTGCCTGACCGCAGCAGCAGGGCAAGCGGAACGAGCAGGGCGGTTGCCACCGCGCAATAGCGGAAGACATCGACGTAGGCGAGCAGCGTGGCCTGGCGGGCGATCAACTGGCCGAGCCAGCCGATCGCCTGCTGCTTCGCCTGGACCAGCGGCGAACCCTGGGCGACGAAATGCTCGGTCGCCTGCCGAAGCACCTGCTGATAGGCGGGCGACGATTGCACGGTGTGGCCAACCAGATTCGATTGATGGATCTGGGAGCTTTGCGCAATGACGGTGTTGGACAGCGAGACGCCGATGCTGCCGCCGATATTGCGTGCAACGTTGATCAGCGCCGATGCCTGGTTGGTCTGTTGCGGGGGCAGGCCGACATAGGCCGCGGTCGAGATGGGAATGAACAGGAACGGCAGCCCGACCATCAGGAAGACACGGGCAAAGGCAAAGAAGCGGAAGCTGGCGTCCGGGGTAAGCGAGGTCATGTGCCAAAGCGCGACTGCGACCACCGACATGCCCACCATGATCAGGTATTTGGGCTGCACGATGCTGCCTACAAATCCGGACACCGGCATCAAGATCAGCATGGCGATGCCGCCCGGCATCATCGAAAGGCCCGACAGCGTCGCGGTGTAGGCAAATGTCGTCTGCTGCAGCTGCGGCACGATCTGGGTGGTGCTGAACAGGATAGCACCGACCGCCATCATAACCAGGAAGGCCGTGCCGAACTGGCGCGTGAACAATAGGCGCATGTCGACGACCGGATCGCTGCGACTGATTTCCCATGGGATAAGCAGCAGGAACGCGATCGCGGAAATCACTGCGAAAGTCGTAATGAAATTCGAGGCGAACCAATCGTAGCGCTGGCCTCGGTCGAGGAAGATCTCGAGGCACCCCAGTGCGGTGGCCACCAGGACGAACCCGACCCCGTCGATCTTCAGGCCGCCTTTCAGCCGTTCCTTGCGTTCGCGTTCGAGTACGTCCGGTTCGACCAACAGCCATTGCACCAGTGCCAGCGACAGGATGCCGAACGGCACGTTGATGAAGAAGATCCAGTGCCAGGAGAAATGGTCCGTCAGCCAGCCGCCGATCGTCGGCCCGACCGTTGGTGCGACGATGACGGCAATTCCGTAAAGCGCGAAGGCTTGCGAGCGCTTTTCCGGCGGAAAGGTATCGGCAAGGATCGATTGCTCGCTTGGCGCCATGCCGCCGCCGCCGAGGCCCTGAAGGATCCTGAACAGGATGAGCAGTTCCAGGTTGGGCGCCAGTCCGCACAGCAGCGACGCGACGGTGAAGGTCGCCACGCAAAGCATGTAGTAGCGCTTGCGGCCGATGACGCTTGCCAGCCAGCCGCTGACCGGGATGATCACCGAGTTGGCCACAAGATAGGTGGTAATGACCCAGGTGCTTTCGTCCATTCCGGCCGCCAGGCTGCCGGCGATGTTGCGCAGGGCGACATTGGCGATCGAGGTGTCCAGCACCAGCATGAAAGTGGCGATGGAAACGACAATGGCGATGAGCCAGGGATTGTGTGTCCCGGCGGCGGATCGGCTTTCGCCCTGATTTCTGGCTGCTTCGCCGCTCATTGCACCTTGACCGTCGGCACCACCGACAGCCCTGGGCCGAGAAGCACATCGGGCGGCTTGTCGAAGACGATCTTGACCGGCACGCGCTGCACCACCTTGACGTAGTTGCCGGTGGCATTTTCAGCCGGCAGGAGGCTGAAGGCGGTGCCGCTGCCGGCCTGGATGCTGTCGACGCGGCCATGGAAGGACTTGTTCGGGTACGCGTCGATATCGATGTCGACCGGTTGTCCCTGCCGCATCAGGTCGAGCTGCGTCTCCTTGAAATTGGCCCTCACCCAGACCTCGTCGGGAACGAACATCATCAATACCTGGCCGGGTTGGGCGTAGGTGCCGTCAGCGGCCGAAATGCTCGTTGCCCGCCCGGCTGCGGGTGCTGTGATGGTCGTGCGCGACAGCGTCGTGCGTGCTTGCTCCTGGCTGGCTTTGGCCTGTTCGAGCTGCGCCTCGGCGCTCCTGGTTTGTGCCTGCAAGACCGAAACCTGGCTTTTTGCTGAGGCGACATTGGCCTCGGCACTGTCCAGCGCGGCCTGATCCTGACGCAGCGTCGATGCCGCTTGCTGCGCCTGCTGCTGCGTTGCCGTGCCCTTGGCCAGGAGTTCGCGATTGCGTTGATCCTCTGCCTTGGCGAAATCCAGCGCTGCCTTGGCCTGTGCAACCTGCCTCTGGGCAGCGTTCACCTTTGCGTTTTGAGCCTCGATCTGAGCGGTGACATTGACGATTTCGGCTTCGGCCGCGGCGACGCCGGCATCGGCCTGCTTCAGATTTGCCTGATAGTCGCTGTCGTCGATGCGCAGGAGGACATCACCTGCCTGCACGTGCTGATTGTCGCTAACCGCCAGCTCGGTAATGCAGCCGGCGATTTGGGCGCCGATCGTCACCGTGCGGGCGTCGATGAAGGCGTCGTCGGTCGATTCGTACTGGCGAGCGTTCANGGAGTTCAGACGTGTGCTCTTCCGATCTATCGCTCACGAGATTCTCGAACCCGGGCCGGTTGCTCCCGAGTTTCATTTACAGGCTCGACGTCTTGTTCGACGCTTTGAGGCTTCGTGTCCAACGGAATGGCTTTCAAGACTGATATTGCAGCAGCCGGGGCGGACGCAAAGCCAAACCGCGAGCTTCCGCAAAAGTTCCTGCCCGGAATGGGTTCGGTTACCGGGGCGACGTCGAACCCACTGAGCGGCGCCGGCGCGTTGGAACCGAGCGCCGCTTCACCGGGCAGGTGATCCGTACGCCTCATGTTGCGGTGATCCGGCCTTGTCAGCGCTCCACGGCGCGATAATTGCTCATATAGGCGTGGGCGAATTCACCTGTCGACAGGAGCCGACCATGAAACATCAAACACTCGACCAACTGCATGCCGTCGCGGAAGTTGAGTCCTTCGCGGCGTATCCGGCGATGAGCCGAAACCAGCGGATTGAACGTTGGGCAGAACTTCTCGAGCAAAACCCGACGCGATGCCTTGGGGCGCTTCCAGGCACCGAATATATGAACAGGGAAGCGCGCGACAGATCGCGTGGCGCTGGGACGCCGCTCACTGTCGCTTTTGAGGATCCGGTTCTGCGTGCCATGGGCTTGAACGACGATACCTATGGTGAGGCAAAGCGCTTCTTCGAACTGAGCGACCGGCAGTTGCACCAAATCGTTTGCCATTGCCACGTTGGCGCCACGATGCAAGCGCGATGGGCCGCTGCCAGGGTGCGCGGGATAGTTCGCGGCAACAGATTTGTTGCCTGGATGAAGGGCTTGATCGTGCATTGACGCGATACGAGGAACGGCGGAACACGCGTTCTTTCCGCGCTGCGGGGAGCGCTTCCGAACTTGGAAGGACTCGTGCCCGTCAGGCCGCGCAGATTGTGAAACTCCTTGACGCTTGGCTGCGCCTTGTCGCGGCCATGCGTCCGTCTTTGATGCGAGAATTTGAGTTGGCCCGCCGCAATTGAGGGCCTTCGTCCGACGGGCGTTCGAGCGCCGTCCAGGCATGTGCGATCTGGCTAGGGACAACAATCCCGCGATCGTGGAAGATCCTTCGACCTGGTGAGCGGCCGATCTCTCCAAACACCCTTCGATCCGCTCTAGCGGTCGATCTCTCCAAATACCCTTCGACCCACTTTAGCGGTCGATCTCTCCAAATACGATGTCGAGCGAGCCGATGATCGCGGCAACATCGGCGATCATATGGCCTCGGGACAGGAAATCCATCGCCTGCAGGTGGGCGAAGGAAGGTGCGCGGATCTTGCATCGGTAGGGAATGTTGCCTCCGTCCGATACGAGGTAGACGCCGAACTCGCCCTTCGGCGCCTCGACGGCGGCATAGACTTCACCGCGCGGCACGCGAATGCCTTCTGTATAAAGTTTGAAGTGGTGGATCGTCGCTTCCATCGAGCGCTTCATCGTGGCACGCGGCGGCGGCGTGATCTTGCGGTTCGGGATCGCGACCGGCCCCTGGCCTTCGGGTGAGCGCAACTTTTCCAGACATTGCCGCATGATCCGGACCGACTGGCGCATTTCCTCCATGCGTACGAGATAGCGGTCGTAGCAGTCGCCATGCTTGCCGACCGGGATATCGAAATCCATCTCCGGATAGCATTCGTATGGCTGCGCCTTGCGCAGATCCCAGGAGGCGCCCGATCCGCGCACCATCACGCCGGAGAAGGCCCAGGCCCAGGCATCGTCAAGGCCGATCACGCCGACATCGACATTGCGCTGCTTGAAAATGCGGTTCTCGGTCAACAGCCCTTCGAGATTGTCGCAGACCTTGAGGAACGGATCGCAGAAATTCCAGATGTCGTCGAGGAGCTCCGGCGGCAGATCCTGATGCACGCCGCCGACCCTGAAATAATTTGCGTGCATGCGGGCGCCGGACGCGCGCTCGTAAAAGACCATCAGCTTCTCGCGCTCGGCGAAACCCCAGAGCGGCGGCGTCAGCGCGCCGATGTCCATGGCTTGCGTGGTGACGTTGAGGAGGTGCGACAGGAGCCGGCCTATTTCGCAGAAAAGCACGCGAATGAGTTGCCCACGCTTCGGAACCGATATTTCAAGGAGCTTCTCGGCGGCGAGACAGAATGCGTGCTCCTGGTTCATCGGCGCGACGTAGTCGAGCCGGTCGAAATAGGGCAGGGCCTGCAGGTAGTTCTTGTACTCGATGAGCTTTTCGGTGCCGCGATGCAGCAGGCCGATGTGGGGATCGGCGCGTTCCACGATCTCGCCGTCGAGTTCGAGCACCAGCCGCAGGACGCCGTGAGCGGAGGGATGTTGTGGCCCGAAATTGATGGTGAAGTTGCGAACTGCAGCCTCGGCCATGACAGTCCTCCGCGATCAGGCGGGTTTCGGTTCCGTGCCGGAGCCGGCTTGTCCGCCTTCAGCCGCTCACGTCGTCGTCTGGATGATCAGCGTCAGCGTGCCGTCGCCGTCGATATTGGCGGCCACGACTTGCGTGGAATTAAGCCCGTTCGCCGCCAGTGCCGATGCCGCCTGCGGCGATGCGTCGATCGAACTTTGCAGGATACGCAAATCCTCGGCGCTGGTCTGGGTGACGACGGCCTCCGCCTGTGCCTTGATGTCAGGAGGCAGATCCTCCATCGCCACGATTGTCACTGCGGTGAAATTCTGGGCGGAGAAGGCTTGGTCAGGTGTAGCCTGGTCGGGAGTGGCCCCTTCGGGCGTGGCTTGCTCTGGCAGGGTTTGCGGGGCCGTCGGCGGGACAGGGGCAAGCTCTGGTCCCACGGATTGCGCATAGACCGGCGAGGCAAGAGCCAGTGCCGAGAGTGTGGCAATTGTCGTCGATAGCCGCATGGCCTTTCCTTCCGTTTTGCTCAGGGACGATCAATTCGGTGACGACACAACCCTCGTGTCGAAATATGGTTCCGTCACGGAGGTTGCAGTCTTGCCGAAGCCGTGATTGTCGCGGAAGCGAGCGCGAAATCCGGCGTTGCCTGTCTCAGGCAGCGGTGTGGCTGCGATGGGGCTGCGGCCAGCGCTGCAGTGCTTCACGGCCCTGAGTGGTCAGTTCGTAGATCCCGCGATCGGTGCGCGCGAACCAGCGATACACGTTGTGCAGCAGGATTTTGGGCGCGTTCGGCAGGTTGGGCTTCAAGTCACGCGGCCGCTTTGGGCCGTCCGCGAGTGCTGCGGCGCATGCCAGGGCCTGCTGGCGATAGGCGGTCATGATCGGCGCACGCGAGCCGCCGCCGGCGACAGGATCGCCCTGCCGACGCCGATGTTCGTCGATTAGTTTCGAGCGGCGCCGGGAATCCCTACGCGGAGCCAATGCCGTCGGGCTGAGCAGCACCTGAACCTCGCCGTTCGTCCGCACGCCAAGCAGGCCAAAGCCGAGGCGACGGCAGAGATTGCGATATCTCACATCGCTCTCACGGCCTTTGCCACGGCCCGACATGCATGCTGCGAGCCAGACCTCGTCGCTCACCGCCATACGGTCGACGCCCTGAAGGACCAACTCGAGATTGAACTTCAGCTTTAGCTCGCAGATGACGACGATCGGTGGAGAGTCGGCACTCAGCGCCAGCAGATCGCAGCCGCCGATCTCGCCCTTGACCATGAATCCCAGGCCTTCGAGGAAGGTCTTGACCGGGCTGTAGAGTGAAGTCTCGAGCATGGGCCTTTGTTCGCTGCGAATCATCCCGCCCGATTGGCAGTTCAGCGCGATGATCGCTCATTGCCATTGAACAGGAGGTAAACGACGGCCAAACCCAAGCGATTGCTGCGGCTCGCCGGTGGCGCAGAGCCGTGCCACGGCCGCTTGCCAATTTGGTATGCTGGTATAATATGTACCTGAGGTAGCATGCCCCGCATAGCTGCGCTGTGCTGGACATCCGAGCGCCCGAGACATCGTCCAGGGCATCGTCATTTGAGCGGCGGCTCCCCGCCTTTTCTAATCCGCCAGCCGGCGGCAATGTGCATACAAGTCAATGGGATGACGATCGGCAGGGCCGTCGTTGGAAATCAGGAGTAACGGACAATGACAACGATTGCGCTGTTTGGTGCTGGCGGCAAAATGGGTTACCGCCTGTCGACCAATTTTCGCGGGTCTCCCTATACGGTACGCCATGTCGAGGTCGGCGACGCCGGCCGCGAGCGGCTTAAATCGGGCCTCGGCATCGATGCCGTCAGCGCCGATGAGGCGCTTGATGGCGCTGATGTGGTGATCCTGGCGGTGCCGGACACGCATATCGGCAAGGTCGCGGCGAGCATCGAGAGCAAGCTTCCATCAGGCACGATGGTCGTCGTGCTCGACGCCGCGGCACCTTTCGCCGGGCATTTGCCGCAGCGACCTGACCTGACCTATTTCGTCACCCACCCGTGCCATCCGCCGATCTTCAACGACGAGACCGACATGGCGGCCAAGAAGGACTATTTCGGCGGCGTCAAGGCCAAGCAGCACATGGTCAGCGCCTTGATGCAGGGGCCGGAGGAAGATTTCGCCAAGGGTGAGGCGATCGCCAAGATCATCTGGGCCCCGGTCATGCGCTCGCATCGAGTCACTGTCGATCAAATGGCGCTGCTCGAGCCCGGCCTTTCGGAAACGGTATGCGCTTCGCTGCTCGTCGTCATGAAGGAGGCCGTCGACGAGGTGGTGGCGCGCGGGGTCGACAAGCAGGCGGCGCTCGACTTCCTGCTTGGCCATATGAACGTGCTTGGCGCCGTCATCTTCGGCGAGACCAAAGGCGTGTTCTCCGACGCCTGCAACAAGGCGATAGAGTTCGGCAAGCCGGTGCTGATGCGCGATGACTGGAAGCGGGTGTTCGAGCCGGAGGAGATTGCCGCGAGCATTCAGCGCATCACCTGAGGGCGCGACGCGTCTTCCGGAACATATCACCTGAAATTGTCATTGACTCATCATACCAGTTAGCTTAGCTGTTCGATGGCTCGGACCGTCAAGCTTCGCAGCAAGCTCAGGGCCTGGGACGAGTGGAGGATAGCGGGGAGACGATCGATCGAGGTGAAGCCGGCAAAGGGCTTGTGAACCTGACGCGATCCGCGATCCGCGCTGGCTAACGAATTGAATGCATATAGCCTTGGGATCAAGGCACGGGTTTTCAACGGGAGGAATACATGAAACTGACACGCAGAATGACGCTTGCGGCTTTCGCCGGCATGCTGGCGCTTGGCACGGCCGCACCCGCCTATGCGGCGGATCTGATCGCCATCATCACGCCCTCGCATGACAATCCGTTCTTCAAGGCGGAAGCTGTCGGCGCAGAGGCCAAGGCCAAGGAACTCGGCTACGAGGCGCTGGTGCTCGTCCATGACGACGACGCCAACAAGCAGTCCGAACTTATCGACACGGCGATCGGCCGCGGCGCCAAGGCAATCATCCTCGATAATGCCGGCGCCGACGCCACCGTTGCCGCCGTGCAGAAGGCCAAGGACGCAGGTGTTCCCTCATTCTTGATCGATCGCGAGATCAATGCCACCGGCGTTGCCGTCGCGCAGATCGTCTCCAACAACTATCAGGGCGCCCAGCTCGGCGCGCAGGAATTCGTCAAGCTGATGGGCGAGAAGGGTAATTTCGTCGAGCTCGTCGGCAAGGAATCCGACACCAATGCCGGCATCCGCTCCAAGGGTTACCACGACGTCATCGACGACTATCCAGACTTGAAGATGGTGGCGCAGCAGTCGGCCAATTGGAGCCAGACCGAGGCCTATTCAAAGATGGAGTCGATCCTCCAGGCCAATCCCGATATCAAGGGCGTGATCTCCGGCAACGACACGATGGCGATGGGCGCCTATGCGGCACTCGCCGCTGCCGGCCGCAAGGACGTCATAGTCGTCGGCTTCGACGGGTCGAACGACGTGCGCGACTCGATCACCTCCGGCGGCATCAAGGCGACAGTCCTGCAGCCGGCCTTCGCGCAGGCGCAGATGGCGGTCGAGCAGGCCAACGACTTCATCAAGAACAAGAAGTCTCCCGCCGAAGAAAAGCAGCTGATGGACTGCGTCCTGGTCAATGGCGACAATGCCGCCAAGCTCGAGACGTTCGCGCTCACCAACTGAGCCGGCGTAACATCAGGCAGCAAGGGACGAGCCTCCGGTTCGTCCCTTGCTTCCATTTCGCCCTTGCTTCCATTTCTCTGGGTGCTCCTCACCGCCATGCCGAACGAGCCGACATGTTCAACACGCTGACCCGGCCGATCTTTGTCGCGTTGTTCCTCGCAGCAATAGTCAGCCTGACCGCCTGCAAGATCTTGCCGACGCCGTCGGCGGAAAACGGCGGCACTGGCTCCGCGTTCAATCCCGACAAGATGGTCGAGGACATCTGGGCGGCGAAAGTGATACCCTATCTGCAGCAGAAGGCCGGGCCGTTTCCCGAGGTGCATGCCTTGGCCAAGGCCGATCCCGCCGCTGCCGGCGCCAAATACGGCAACCCGAAAAAGCAGGCGAATTCGCCGTGGACCTTCGCCGTTCGGCTCGAGGGCAAGGTCGTTGCAGCCAACACACAGTCACGTGCGGCGACGATGGATGTCGATGCCGACGGCGACGGCAAGGCCGATGCGCGGGTGCAGATCGGCCCCGCCATGCGTGGGACCGCCCTGCGCGACAGCCTCGACTTCATCCAGTTCAACGATTTCACCAATCAGATCGACTTCGCCCAGTTCGGCAAGTCGTTCAACGCCTATGCCGACAAGACCGTACTTTCCAAGCTGCCGCGCGAGGCACTCGAGGGCCGCAGCGTCAAGATCCTCGGCGCCTATACGCCGGGCAGTGGCCAGGACCTGCCGCTGGTGACGCCGGCGGAGGCAGAGATCGGGCCGAAGCCATGAGCGGCGATCAAGATGTCATCCTGAAGCTGGAGGATGTCTCGAAGGTCTATTCCGGCACCGTCGCGGTCAAGCGCGCGAATTTCGAGGTGCGCAAGGGCGCGGTCAACGTGCTGGTCGGCGAAAACGGAGCCGGCAAATCGACGCTGATGAAGATCATCGCGGGCGTCGAGCAGCCGACACTCGGGCGCATTCTGCTGGACGGCGAGGAGGTTTCCTTCTCGTCATCCGGGGATGCGGTGAATCGCGGCATCGGCATGGTGTTCCAGGAGCTGAACCTGTTCGGCAATCTGACTGTCGCCGAAAATATTTTCGCCACCCGCGAGATCACCAACCGCTTCCGCAAGATCGACCGCAAAGAGCAGGAGCGCCGCGCGGCGGAGTTCCTTGAACGCCTGGAAGCCGGCATCCGGCCCGACATGCTGGTCGAGGATCTGCGCATCGGCCAGCAACAACTGGTCGAGATCGCCAAGGCGGTTTCGCTCGATGCGCGCATCCTGATTATGGACGAACCAACCTCGGCGCTCAGCGCGGCGGAAGTCGAGATCCTGTTCAAGGTGATTGCCGACCTCAAGGCGCGCGGCGTGGCAATCGTCTACATCTCGCATCGGCTCGAGGAACTGATCCGCATCGGCGACACCATCACCGTGCTGCGCGATGGGCGCATCACCGGCCAGGCGGAGATGAAAGACGTCGATACCCAGTGGATCGTGCGGCAGATGATCGGCTCCGACGCCAAGGACTTCGCCAAGGCCGACGGCCATGTTCCGGGCGAAGAGATATTCCGTGCCGAGGACATTTGCCTGCCGCGTGTCACCGGCGGGCTCGCGGTCGACCACGTCTCGCTGTCGCTGCGCGCCGGTGAAATCCTCGGCATCTACGGCCTGATGGGAGCCGGACGCAGCGAGCTGTTCGACTGCATCATGGGCCGTCACGGCCATTCGACCGGAACGATATTCATTGCCGGCAAAAAAGTGCACGAGCGGGACACGACGCGACGCATCCGCCGCGGCCTGGCGCTGATCCCCGAAGACCGCCAGCGCGAAGGGCTGGTGTCGACCCTCTCCGTCGCCAGCAATCTGACGCTGGCCAGCCTGTCGCGTTTCGTGCGCCTGTTCCACATTCGTGGTGCCGCCGAACGACAGGCGGTGGCCCAGACCGTGCGCGAATTGGCGATCAAGGTCGCCGATCCGGCGCAGGAAGTCTCGTCGCTGTCGGGCGGCAACCAGCAGAAGGTGGTGATCGGCAAGGCGCTGCTCACCGGACCGAAGGTGCTGCTGATGGACGAGCCCAGCCGCGGCATCGACGTCGGCGCCAAGGCCGACGTGTTCCGCACCATGCGCAAGCTGTCGCGCGACGGCCTGGGGATCCTGTTTGCCACCTCGGATCTCGATGAGGTGATGGCGTTGTCAGACCGCATCGCGGTGATGAGCAATGGAAAATTGACTGGTATGTTCGACCGCGCCGAGGCGACAGAGGCCGCGATCGTCGCTGCCTCGGCGCTCGGCCACGGACCGGTCCCGCACGGAGAGCAAGGCGCATGACTGACATTCCAGCCAAGGCGGCGGTCACCTCCCTTTCGAGCGGCTCGGTCCTGCTGACGCTGATGAAGGCGAGGACGTTCATCGCGCTGATCGCCGTGCTGTTGTTCTTCTCGATAGCTGCCCCCAATTTCCTCTCGGCCGCCAATCTTATCCTGATGTCGAAGCACGTGGCGCTGAACGCATTCCTCGCAATGGGCATGACCTTTGTCATCATCACCGGCGGCATCGACCTGTCGGTCGGCTCGATCGTCGGCCTGTGCGGCATGGTGGCCGGCTATCTCGTGCTCAACGGCATCGACCTGCAGGTCGGCTATACCATCTATTTCAACGTCTTCGAGATCGCGCTGATCACGCTTGCCGTCGGCATATTGATCGGCGCCGTCAACGGCTTGCTGATCACCAGGCTTAACGTTGCGCCGTTCATCGCCACGCTCGGCGTGCTCTATGTCGCGCGCGGCCTGGCGCTGCTGTCGTCCGACGGGCGCACCTTCCCCAATCTCGTCGGCAAGCCGGAGCTTGGCACCACCGGATTCGGCTTTCTCGGCGCCGGCCGGTTGCTCGGCCTGCCCGTCGCGCTGTGGATTTTGCTCGTTGTTGCATTAGGGGCCGCCTATCTCGCCAAGTACACCCCGCTCGGCCGCCACATTTTCGCCGTTGGCGGCAACGAGCGGGCGGCGCGGATTTCGGGCGTCCGCGTCAACATGGTGAAGATGTTCGTCTACATGTTCTCCGGCTTCTGCGCGGCGATCGTCGGGCTGATCATCTCGTCCGAACTGATGGCCTCGCATCCGGCGACCGGAGAGAGCTTCGAACTCAACGCCATTGCCGCGGCAGTGCTCGGCGGCACCTCGATGTCGGGCGGACGCGGCACCATTGGCGGCACCATTGTCGGCGCCTTCGTCATCGGCATTCTTTCGGACGGGCTGGTGATGATGGGGGTGAGCTCGTTCTGGCAGATGGTGATCAAGGGCCTCGTCATCATCGTCGCCGTCGTCGTCGACCAGGCACAGCGCCGGCTGCAGAGCCGGGTGACGCTGATGCAGATGGCAAAGGCTGGCTGACATGACGGAACTGCGGGGAGCGCTGATCGGCTGCGGCTTCTTCGCCGTCAACCAGATGCATGCCTGGCGCGACATAGAGGGTGCCTCGATCGCTGCCATCTGCGACCGCGATCCGGACCGGTTGAGGATCGTCGGCGACCAGTTCGGGGTCGCGCGGCGCTATACCGACGCGGCAGCACTGTTTGCCGGCGAAAGGTTGGATTTCGTCGACATCGCCACCACCGCGCCGAGCCACCGTCCCCTCGTCGAGATGGCGGCGCAGCACGGCGTGCCGGTAATCTGCCAAAAAACCGTTCGCGCCGACGCTTGCCGACGCCAAGGCGATAGTGAAGGCATGCGCCGTCGCCGGTGTGCCGCTGATGGTGCACGAAAATTTTCGTTGGCAGTCGCCGATCCAGGCGGTGCGTGCCGTGCTCGACAGCGGCGACATCGGCACACCCTTCTTCGGACGGATCTCGTTTCGATCGGCTTACGACGTGTTTTCCGGCCAGCCCTATTTGGCGACGGGAAAGCGCTTCATTATCGAAGACCTCGGCATCCACATCCTCGACATCGCCCGCTTTCTGCTGGGCGACGTCTCGACGGTCACTGCGCGAACGGCGCGCGTCAACCCTGCCATTGCCGGCGAGGATGTTGCGACGATGCTCATGGACCACACGAGCGGCGCCACTTCGGTGGTCGACTGCAGCTACGCGAGCAAGCTCGCGACTGAGCCGTTTCCGCAGACGCTGATCGAAATCGACGGCAGCGACGGCACGATCCGGCTGGCGCAGGGCTACCGGCTCACCGTCACCGGCAGGAGCGGAACGGCTGTCAGCGACGTCTCGCCGCCGCTGCTGCCTTGGGCATCGCGGCCGTGGCACAACATCCAGGAAAGCGTCGTCGCCATTCAAAAGCATTGGGTCGATTGCTTGACCAACGGAACCGAGCCCGCGACCTCGGGCGCGGACAACCTCAAGACATTGGCGCTGGTCGAGGCGGCCTATGCCGGCGCCGCAAGCCGCGAACCGGTGCAACTCGACGCCTTGCTGAAATGACAGCCGACGCCTTCCTCCTTTACGGCACGCATGCGGTTGAAGTCGAACCGGTCAGGCTGCGCGCCGGTGCGCTGACGGCGGACTTCGTCAACGGCAATCTGCGCAACATTCGGCAGGGCGGCACCGAAGTTCTGCGCGCCATCGCCTATATCGTCAGAGATCGCGACTGGGGCACCTACGAGCCGGCGCTCACCAACCTTGCCATCGAGCAAGATACCGAGGCATTTTCCGTCAGCTATTCGGCAAGTTGCCAGGCACCGGACGGCAGTCGACTCGGCTTCCGCGCGACCATCAAGAGCTCCGCCGATGGTCAGTTGGTCTTCGACGTGAGCGCTCGTCCCGACAGCGATTTCGAAACCAATCGCTGTGGCTTCTGCATCCTGCATCCGATTGCCGGCCTGGCCGGCAGCCCGGTCACGGTTGAGCATACCGACGGCAGCGTGGTCGCAACGCGGCTCCCAGAACTAATCGATCCCTGGCAGCCGTTCAAGGATCTGCGGGCGATCACCCATGAGGTCCGGGCGGGCGTCACCGCCGAATGCCGTATGGAAGGCGATGCCTTCGAGATGGAAGACCAGCGCAACTGGTCGGATGCCTCCTACAAGACCTATGTCCGGCCGCTCGCGCTGCCATGGCCCTACGTGCTGCCTGCCGGCAAGCCCTTCCGCCAGACCATCAGCTTGCGGGTGGAGGGTGGCGGGAAAGTGCCGGCCACCGCGGCAACCGCCGAACCGATTCGTGTCACGCTCGGCCAAGCCGGACCGGTGCTGCCGGATGTCGGCATTATCATCTACCCGGATGAGGTCGAGGCCGCGCTGAGCAAGCTGTCGGTGCTGTCCGAGCTTGGCCCGCAGCAATTGATGTTCCACTTTGACCCGACGCGCGGCCACGGGCTCGACGCCTTGCGGTCCTACGCCAGGCTGGCCGCCGCCTATCCGGCTCGGACAACGCTCGAATGTGTCATTGCCGGCGACGGCGATCTCGACACGGAGCTTTCAGGCGTCGCCGACAGGGTGCGCAAGGCCGGGCTCAAGCTCTCGGCCATTGCCGTTTCGCCCTCGGTCGACCGGCAGTCGACGCCGCCGGGCAGCGCATGGCCGCAGTGCCCGCCGCTCGAAGATGTCTATGCCGCGGCGCGGCGTGCCTTTCCCGACACCCGCCTCGGCGGCGGCATGTTCAGCTATTTCACCGAACTCAACCGCAAGCGTGTGCCGGCCGACCCGCTCGATTTCGTCACGCATTGCACTTGCCCGATCGTGCATGCCGCTGACGATCTCAGCGTCATGCAATCGCTGGAGGTGCTGCCTTTCATCACCGCGTCTGCACGGGCGATCTTCGGAACAAAACCTTATCGGATCGGGCCGTCGACCATTGCCATGCGCCAGAACCCTTATGGCGGCGCGACCAAGCCCAATCCCGACAGTCAGCGCATTGCCATGGCCGACCGCGACCCGCGCCATGCCGGACTGTTCGGGGCCGCATGGACGATCGGCTATGCCGCACGCCTCGCCCCTGCCGGGCTCGAAATGCTCACGCTCTGCAGCTTCACCGGGCCATTCGGCGTGCTGGCCTCGTCGGGTGAACCGGTCGAAGAAGGTACACGCCGGCCGATTTTCCACGCGGTGAAAGGACTTTGCGAACTGGCCGGCCATGCGCATATGGCGGCAACAACGACCGATGAGACGCAGGTGCTCGGACTGGCCGGCCGCGCCCAGACAGGCAAGATCATCGTCTGGCTGGCGAACCTTACCCCTGACGACGTTCCAGTCGATGTTTCCGGGCTCGGCTCCGATCAGGGTTTTCTGAAGATCTGGGATGGACGAACGTCACGCCAGATTCAGCGCGACGCGTCGGGCCGAGACCGTCTTGTGATGACGCCTTACGCAATCGTCCGGATCGGCTGAAGTCATATGCCGGGGTTCATGAATCGCCGCAATTCCGCAACGGTTGCCCCTAGCCGCAGCATGTCCGCTGCCGGCTTGTCACCCGATTTGCTTTCGAAACTCGCCTGGTGCCATTCCAGTCGTCCTGGAAAAAAGACGGCTGAACGAGGCGACGTCCTGATAACCCACCCGATAGCAAATTTCTGAAACGCTCAGTTTCGTTTCCTCAAGCATGGACCTTGCCAACTCCAGCCGCCTTTCCTGGATCCATTTTCCCGGCGTTGTCTGGAGTTCGTCGAAAAACCTGCGAGACAGGGTTCGCGAAGACATGCCCAATTCGGTTGCCAGAAATTTCAGATCGATTTCCGACATCTTGTCTTTCGAGAGCTCACGCAACTTGTCCTCGAATGGGCTGGCCCCGTTCGAAATTCCATCGAGGGAAAATTCGTAGGGACTCTGGAATGTGCGCGGCGGCGGGAGAACCAGAAGTTTTCGAATGATCCGCTCTTCCTTCGAGAAGCCCAGATCGATCAGCAAAGCCCTGGCGAGTTCGAGTCCGGAAAACCCGCCTCCACATGTGTAGAGGCGGTCCTGGCGAATGAGGAGGCGGGAAGCGTCCCACCGCACTTGCGGAAACCGGCGGCTTGCCTCGGCTCTCAGCCACCAGGATATCGTCGCGCGTTTACCGTCCAATAATCCCGAATTGGCGAGCAGATAACACGCGCCGCAATGCGCTGCGATGATTGCGTCCTGCTGCTGCGCGAGCGCGATCAGCGGTTTTGAATGTTCACTCTCCTCGTCGAGCGAGCGCAGAAGCTCCGGAATCTCGACACCCGGCATGGCAATGAGAATCAGGACATCCATTTTCCGGGATGGTTGAGCCTTTGTCGGGAAGGAAATTCCGGTGCTTGATGCCGACGGCGCGCTCCTTGAAACGAACTCACAGGAGAGAACCTGCGAACGGCAGACGTCATTCACAAGCTGAAACATTTCCACGAGCGTCGAGACGACGGCTGAATAGAAATTCGACGGCAGCCAGATCACAACGTGGAGGCTCCTGACAGCCATTGCGGTACTCCAGTGTCGTTCTCGTGGATGGCAAGCTTAGCATAGTCTTTGCAAAAATTGCCAATTCCAGAACAAGCGCGAGGGGCTCCAGGAGGGCCTATGCGGGCTTGCTGACGAAAGCGGGCCGCGGAAATCCATGGCTGGGAAGATGCAAATGCTGAAATCGTTGAATGAAAACACGCGGCAAATACATCGGATTCAGAGGGCAACAGAAAACTGCGTCGGTCCGGGCTCAGGCTGATCTGTGGTCAGTCAGTAAGCCGAGAGCAAGCCGGCCGCTAGGCCGGTCGGGACCTTGCTCTTGGTTTTCAGCTGCCGGAGTTCATCACGTAAAGCGCACGCGAGCGTTCGAGGTGCTTGATCATCGCCTTCTCGGCGCCATCCGCATCCTTGGCTTCGATGCGTCCGATGATCTCTTCGTGCTCGGTCAGCGTGAACTTTTCCTTGCCGGTCCAGATCAGCATTTCGGTGTGGTATTCCTTTAGCCAGCCAAGCATTGCCTCGCTGACGGCGACATAGATCGGATTGCCGGATATTGCCGAGATCTGGGTGTGGAATTTCATGTCGGCGGATATGAAGGCTTCCGAGTCGCCACGATGGCTGCGCTGCTCTGCAACCGTTGCGCGCAACCGCTGCACGTCCTCGGCGGTTGCCTTCTCCGCGGCTTCCCTGACCATGCCGCGCTCGAAGAAGATACGCGCGTTCTTGAGGTGCTCCAGCGTGTCCTTCGACGACGACAGGATGATCTTGGCGGCGCCGTCGACCTGTTTGATGATCGACTTGGCGGTCAGCTGCAGCACTTTCGCCCGCTCGCCATGCGAGATCGCGACGAGGCCCATATTGCTCAACGCCTGCATTGCCTCGCGGATCGCCGGCCTGCCGACCTCGAAGCGCTCCATCAATTCGCGCTCCGATGGCATGTCGTCACCCGGCAGCAATTCGCCGCTGGTGATCAGGCGCTTCAGTCTCAAGAATACTTCGTCGGAAAGCTTGCGCCGGACGATCGGCTCCGAACGGTTCATCGTCGCGAATCACTCCTTTGACCGGCCCCTATCTAGCATTTCCGGCGTGAATTCCGGAACGCCTGCTGCCGGCTCGCCCGGCCCTGCCCAGCCGGATAGGGCTTGCAAAGCTTATGTACTCATTATACCAGATTTCAAGGGCCAAGGAACCTTTTTCGAACCACCCCGGCAGGCCGCGCGAATATGATTGTTCTCACCTATTGCATCGAAACGCCCGGCAATATCGAGGCGCTGGCGGCCAAGATCGCAAGCGACCAGTCGACCGGAACCTTCGTCGCGCTGGCCGGCGAGACCGAAGAGCTCAAGGCCAGGGTCGCGGCGCGAGTCCTGGCGATACGGCATCTGCCGGATGCGGATCGGCCGTCTGTTCCCGAAACCGGTCCCGAAGCGCGCAATGGCCCGGTCAAGCGCGCCGACGTCGACATCGCGTTTCCGCTAGACGCCATCGGCACCGACTTGTCGGCGTTGATGACCATCGCCATCGGCGGCACTTTTTCGATCAAGGGCCTGTCCGGTATCCGGGTCGTCGACATGAGGCTACCCGAGGAGTACCGGGGCGCGCATCCGGGCCCGCAATTCGGCGTCACGGGCAGCCGCAGGCTCACCGCTGTCGCGGATCGTCCGATCATCGGGACCATCGTCAAGCCGGCGCTGGGGCTCCGCCCGCCCGAGACGGCCGCAATGGTGCAAGAGCTGATTGCCGCCGGCGTCGATTTCATCAAGGACGACGAGAAGCTGATGAGCCCGGCCTATTCACCGCTGTCGGAGCGGGTGAGGGCAATCATGCCGCTGATCCTCGACCACGAGCAGAAGACCGGCAAGAAGGTCATGTATGCCTTCGGCATCTCACATGCCGATCCCGACGAGATGATGCGAAACCACGACCTGGTGGCAAACGCCGGCGGCAATTGCGCCGTGGTCAACATCAATTCGATCGGTTTCGGCGGCATGGCTTACCTTCGAAAACGCTCCAGCCTTGTGCTCCATGCCCACCGCAATGGCTGGGACATTCTCACCCGCCATCCCGGCCTCGGCATGGATTTCAAGGTCTGGCAGCAGTTCTGGCGCCTGCTCGGCGTCGACCAGTTCCAGATCAACGGCATCGCCTCGAAATACTGGGAACCCGACTGGTCCTTCGTCGAATCCTTCAAGGCGGTGACCACGCCGATCTTTTCGCCGGCCGATTGCGCATTGCCGGTCGCCGGCTCCGGCCAGTGGGGCGGGCAGGCGCCTGAAACCTTCCGGCGAACCGGCCGGACGGTCGATCTTCTCTATCTCTGCGGCGGTGGCATCGTCAGCCACCCGGACGGGCCGGGCGCCGGCGTACGCGCCGTGCAGCAGGCCTGGCAGGCGGCGGTCCAGGACATTCCGTTGGCGGATTATGCCTTGAGCCATGTCGAGCTGGCGCGGTCGATCGAGAAGTTCGGCGGCGGCGAGGCGGCCTGACGCCATGCAAAACCTGCTTCTGAGTTACTATGGCGACGACCTGACCGGCTCGACCGACGTTATGGAGGCGCTCGAGCTCGGCGGCGTGCCGACCGTGCTGTTCATGCGCCAGCCGGACGAGGCGCTGCTTTCGCAATTTGCGCATTGCCGCGCCCTTGGGCTGGCCGGCACCAGCCGCAGCGAGACGCCGCAGTGGATGGACACGCATCTGCGAGATGCCTTCGCCTGGCTGAAGACTGTCAACGCCGAGATCTGCCACTACAAGGTCTGCTCGACCTTCGATTCCAGCCCGGCAATCGGCAGCATCGGCCGGGCGATCGAGATCGGCCGCTCGGTTTTCCGGCAAGGCGGCGTGCCGCTGGTGGTCGGCGCGCCGCAGCTGAAGCGCTACACCGCCTTCGGTCATCTCTTCGCGGCCTACCGCGACAAATATTTCCGTATCGATCGCCATCCCGTGATGAGCCGCCATCCGACCACGCCGATGGACGAATCCGACCTGCTGATCCATCTGTCGCGCCAGACAGACCTCAGCTCGGGGCTGGTCGACCTGGCGACGCTGCAATCGGCGTCGCGGTCGGAAGCATTCGACCGGCTTGTGGAGAATGGCACAGACATCGTGCTCTTCGATGCCGACAGCCTGGAAACCCAGGCGCTTGCCGGCAAGGAGATATGGCGCGCTCGCAGGCCGGGCGGTTATTTCGTCGTCGGCTCTTCAGGCATCGAATATGCCTTGCTGGCCGAATGGGCATCGAACCGGATCGTGGATGCCAAACTCGCGTTTTCGCCGCCGGGCGCTGCCGACAGGATCGCCGTGGTCTCGGGGAGCTGCTCGCCGACGACGGAACGGCAGATCCGGCATGCTCTAGCCGATGGCTTCGACGGGATCGAGATCGACCCGGTCGAACTGGTTTCTGAGGCTTCGAACGACGCTATTGCGCGCGCGGTTGCAACCGGCCGCTCCAGCTTGAAGGCCGGGCGCAGCGTCATCCTCTACACCGCGCTCGGACCGGCGGCCGACCGCGGTGCTGAAATCGATCTCCGGGAAGGCGCCCGCCATAAGCTTGGCCGCGGCCTTGGCGAGCTTCTCCGCGAATTGACGCTTCAAGAGAAGCTACTGCGCGTGGTCATCGCCGGCGGCGATACGTCGAGCCACGCACTTGGCCAGATAGGCGTCGATGCGCTGACGGTGCGAATGCCGCTGCCGGCATCGCCGGGCTCGCCGCTTTGTCTCGCGCATTCGCGCATCGAGGCGATTGACGGGCTGGAAATTGCCCTCAAGGGCGGACAGGTCGGAACCGACCGCTATTTCTGCGCCATTCGTGATGGGATCGGCGCTTGAGAGCAGAAATTTAGGTACGTCGTTGGTGCTCAAATCGAGATCCGGCAGCATCCATTAGCCGGCAAATCAATCAGAGGCGTGTCTGATCCCGGTTACCGCGTGCGACCCATCGCCTTGACTGGATGGCGCTGACGGGCATAGGCGACACAGGCGTCCACCGTGCTGACACAGAGTCCGTCGCGGTTGTTCGGCAGGTTGTTGTCGCCGGCGTAGGCGACCTCGGCAACATGGCCGTCAACCATTCGAATTTGCGTATTGCAATAGCCGCCGGGGGCGACGTTGACGGAACCTCCGAGCGCCGGGACGGGGCCAATGGCCACGGTCGGAACCACAATGTTGAGATTGCCGCGTTGAACGACGCGCTGATAGGTCCAGATCTGGCCGGATCTGCCAACATCGGCGGTGGCTGTCGGAAAGCCGGCACACATTCGAACATCCGCTTCGCTAAGGCCGACCATCTCCTTGCGGGCTGCTGCCGCCGTGGCGTCCTCCTTCGCAGTGCTCGACGTGTCGTCGGGCATGACGCAGGAGGACAGGATGGCGGCGCTTACGGACAGAACGAGAAGGGCAAGCTTTCGTGTGTGGAAAGATGTCATACCAACTTCGGATTGCATGGGAGCCCCGAATGCCAACCTAGGAAGTGAGCCAATCGAGTCAACCGGCAGAAATTCACGAAGTCGTTTGGTACGCCACCGCCACGCATCTGCTGCAAGGGGTTGAGGCTGCTGCCGTGTCCCTCGCGCCCTATCTTCCGCCTGGGCATCGGATTTCTCAACCCGACCCCTTCTTGAGATGTACTGGCGCACGGTGCTGTGACTTTGGTTCGGCCGACGGTGTGCTAGTTTCCAGCCAATTGCTCCGGAGACGTCATGCTTATCAAGCTGCAAGAAATCGCCCTCGCTCTTCTGCTGTTGGTCGCCGGCGCTGGGGCCAGTCATGCGGAGGCGGCCCAGCGGCCGCCGCCCACAGGCGGGGTTCTCTCGCTCCTGCCGCCGCCGCAGACTTCCGATCATTCGATCGTCATCGCCGGACGCACGCTCGATTACGAGGCCAAGGCCGGCACGCTGTCATTGCCGTCCGGCAAAGGCGATATCACCGCCGAGATTTTCTATGTCGCCTATGCACTGCATCCCGGAAAAGAAACGGGACCGGATCCGCGGCGTCCGATCACCTTCGTGTTTAATGGCGGTCCGGGAGCAGCTTCCGCCTATCTGCACCTCGGCGCGCTCGGTCCGCGGGTCCTGGCGACGGCGGCCGATGGAAGTTTCCTGCCGCCGCCACAGAGGCTGTTCGATAACCCCGACACTTGGCTCGACATGACCGACTTGGTCTTTGTGGACCCTGTCGGAACCGGTTACAGCCGTGAAGCGCCCGGCACGGAGGCACACAGCTTCTGGGGCGTCAGTCAGGACGCCGCGTCGATAGGCGCGTTCATCCGGCTCTATCTGGCGCAGACCAACCGCACGGCATCGCCGGTGTTTCTTGCCGGCGAAAGCTATGGCGGGTTTCGGGCGGCATTGCTCGCCAGGAAGCTTCAGGAAGACATCGGCATCAGCCCGAGCGGCGTCGTGCTGATTTCGCCGGCGCTCGAATTCACGCTGGTGCGCCCGGACGAGTTCCAGCCGCTCCACTGGGCGCTGGAACTGCCGTCGCTGGCGGCAGTGCGCCTGCACAGCGAAGGCGTTTCCGGCCCGGCTCTGCAGGAGCGGCTGGCAGAAGTCGAACACTATGCGCTCGGCGATTATCTGGCCGCGCTAGCCGGTGGACTGGAGCAAGGTGGACGGCTGGCGAGCCAGCGTGTCGCCGAAATCACCGGTCTGCCGCTCAACCTTGTCCAGCGGCACTTTGCACGCATTCCCATAGGGCTCTTTGCCAAGGAGTTTGCACGGGCAAAGGGCAATGTTCTCAGCGCCTATGACGGCAACATCGCGACGGCGGACGTGGCGCCAGAGAGCCTGGGAGTCGAGGGTCCCGATCCGGTGCTCGACCGAAGCGTGCCGGCGCTCACCTCTGCTTTCGTCGGCTACGTGCGTGATGAATTGAACTTCCGTACGGATATCAGCTATCGGCTTCTCAACCGCGAAGTTAGCGGCAATTGGGACTATGGAACGAGCCCGACGCGTCAGGGCTATGCGGGTGTCATGGACGACCTTCAGCAGGCACGCACGCTGAACCCCAATCTCGGCGTGCTGATCGTCAACGGCTACAGCGACCTGGTGACGCCGTACATGGGCTCGCGCTACCTGCTTGGTCAAATTCCTTCGCTTGCCGGCGCAAAGCCCATTCGCGCCGAGGTGCTGGAAGGCGGGCACATGATGTATCTGAGGCCGGATGGACGGGCGGCACTGAAGCAGGCCGCGTCCGAGCTTTACCGAACGACGCAATGAGACAGTTGCGCAAAAAAGCGCCGGATGCGCTGTTCGCCCTCTCATCAGGCCCTAGTTCCATCGCAATTGATCGGTTACACACCAAGGATGGCGTCTTTTAGCGACGTTCGACAGCAAATTAGCCGGTTCTCCAGAATCGCGCCACTGATGCGGCGTGTTGCCGAGCGGGCCACTCGGAACACTAGGCCACACTGGGTGACAAGCCTTGTCGGCCGCTGGAACGCGTTGTCGCTGGCCACGCAGTTCCTGCTCGCGGGTGGTCTATTCTCCCTGTCGGCCATGGTGGTGGTGGGGATTTCAGTCACGAGCCACATAGAAGCCGTGGTCACGCAGAATTCGGCATCCGCTACGGCTCTTTACGTGGACAGCGTTATCGCGCCGCTGCTTCCGGATATGCGCAAGAGCGAAGTCCTCGACGAGAGCGTCGCCCACGCGCTCGATGAAACGCTGGGACAAGGGGCACTCGGCACAAGGCTCGAATCCTTCAAGCTCTGGCGTCGCGACGGAACCATCCTGTATTCGACCGACAAGACATTGATCGGCAAGCGCTTTGAACCCAGCGGCAATCTCCGCGCGGCGTTTGCAGGCCAAATGGTTTCGGAGTTCGACAAGCTCGACGATCCGGACAGCGAGGCCGAAAGAGCCAGCGGCTTGCATCTCCTCGAGATCTACAACCCGGTGCTGCAGCCATGGTCGGGGGAAGTGGTGGCCGTTTCGGAATTCTACGAGGTCGCCACTGATTTCGAAAGAAACCTGCATCAGGCACTTATTCGAACCTGGCTGGACGTTGCCGCCGTCACAGCGGCCTTCTTTCTCGGGCTGTCGGCAATCGTGTTCCGTGGCAGCCGCACGATCAGTTCGCAGAGCCGCTCGTTGAAGCAGCGCATTGCTGAACTCTCCGACCTGCTTGCTCAAAACAGACTGTTGAGGCTGAAGGTGCAGCGTGCCTCGCAGCGCGCCACCGCACTCAACGAACGCTATCTCAGGCGCATCGGTGCGGACTTGCACGATGGGCCGGCCCAACTGGTTGCTCTCGCGGCGCTGGGGATCGACAGCCCCCTCATTGCCGATCCCGCTACGCCGCAACCGAAGCGTGCACAGGAATTGCTGGCTGTGAAAGCACATCTGGACGATGCCATGCGCGAGATCAGGAGCATCAGCAAGGGCCTTGTCCTGCCGCATATCGAGCATGCCGAGTTGGCCGAAATTCTCGAGCTTGCCGTGCAAGCGCACGAAGAACGAACCGGCGCCAAAGTGGCGCTATCGATGACCGGCGGCCATGCGACGTTGTCGCCGGCGGCCAAGATCTGCATCTTCCGCTTCGTCCAGGAGGCGCTGAACAATGGATTTCGCCATGCCGGAGGTGAAGGTCAGTCGGTCGAGAAACATTTCGACGGCGAGCGCGTTTGTATCGAAGTGTCCGACGCCGGCCCTGGCTTTGACCCACAAATCGTGCGTCCCGAGAGGCTGGGGCTCGTTGGGCTGCGCGAGCGGGTGGAAAGCCTCGGGGGCCAGTTTACCGTGACTTCCTCACAAAGTGGCACGATCGTGAAAATGGCTCTCAACATCGTTGAAATGGGGCAGACATGACCGCAGCCATCAAGCTTGCCATCGTCGACGACCACCCTCTGTTCAGGGAAGGCGTTGTGCGCACGCTCGATCAGATCGGCGGATTCGAGATAGTCGGTGAAGGAAGCAGCAGAGATGACGCCCTGCGGATAATCGAAGACCAGCGGCCCGACATTCTGCTGATGGACATCTCGGTTCCCGGAGGTGGCCTTGGTGTGATCGGACCGGCCCTGGAGCGGCAGCCGGCATTGAAAATCGTGATGCTGACCGTTTCGGAAGAAAACCAGCACGTGATGACCGCGTTGCAGAGCGGGGCAAGGGGCTATGTTTTGAAGGGGGTCGGGTCGAGGACGTTGGCTGCGATCCTGCGCACGGTAGCGTCGGGCGAACGATATGTCTGTCCACAATTATCGGCGCGCCTGTTGGCCGATCTGTCGGCTCAATCAAAAGAGCCGGCGAAAGCTGACGGACTTGCCGAACTCACCAGCCGCGAAAGGGAGATCCTGACGCTGGTTGCCGCGGGACTGAGCAACAAGCGGATCGGGCTTCGGCTGAACCTGCATGAGAAAACGATAAAGCACCACATGACGCGAATCCTGGCCAAGCTCAACGTCAGCAACAGGACCGAAGCCGCAATGACGTTGCGCGACGCGACTGAGCGCCGGCATCCGACTGTTCGCGATCATGCTTGAGCCAAAATTGCCGCACAGCGCAGCTATGTGAACTGGCCCTCAGTTGATCATTTCAAGCAATCTGTCCCGATCGGAACGCGTCGCCAGGCGCCGAATGATGGTGCGGCCCTTGGCATCCCGCATTTCATATTGGCCGCTGTCGATGCGTTCGCTGAGGCCGTTCGAATGCACCACGCCAATGCTCGGCCCACGCACCTCGACCCGGTCTCCTGTGGTCGCGTTGACAAAGAGTTTTGGCTTGCTGTCGGGGTTTACCGCAGGGGCGGGATCAGGGGGATTGTCGTCCTGCGACTTTGCTTTGCCCTTGCCGGCTCCAGCGTTCGAGTTTGAATTGCCGGAGTTTCCACCCGAATTGCCTGAATTCCCGTTCCCGTTTCCGCCATTGCCGTTGCCGTTCCCGCCGTCTTTGGCACAGGCGGCCTGCGGGCCGAGCGTCGGCGACGGTCCGTCGAACATGACGCGATACGGGCCTACGACGAGAATGAAGGTCAACACGATTACGGAAATACCGACACGACGTCCTCGTGAAGATCTGGTCCTTCGTCTCCGGGTCGTCATCAATGAACTTGCCAGTCGCATGTCGTAAATCCCCTTAATCATACGGACCTGTCGTGCTGCCTCCTGTTCGACTTCGTGTCATGCTTAAAACAATGGTTTGTATCCGGGACGTCAAGACCCACCAGTCCCACGATGGTAACTGGTGGGTCTCGCTGGCGCAGGAAGGGACTATTTACTGCGCAAGTCTTTTGCCTTCCGTTGGTTGCGTCTCTCGGTGATAGCGCCGACTTCCCACCGTCAGCCAACAATAAATCCAATGGCCGCGATCCCGAAACACAGGCCAAACAACGGAAAAAGCAGCCAACGTGCCTGATGAATGCTCGGGTCCATAGCGGCCTCCTGTACCAGTCGGCATCGCAACGGGGTTCTTTGGAACTCAGTTCCTGAAACTCTCGCATTTCGGGCTTTTGCGATAGCAGCCTCGGACCAAAGTTTGGCCGTGCAGGTCCTTGGTCGACAGTCTTACAGACTGAAGTCCCTATGCCAGGAGCAATGGACCCCGCCTTGCATTCGGCAACCTTTGTATCCGACTGGCAGCTGCGATCCACCGCTCCCTTCGAATGCTTTGCGTTCCTGGCACTATGGCAACAGCGACGTTGGTCCACTGCCATGTCGTTGAAACGTCACCAATACAGACCCATATGAAAGTTGCGTCGGACGTCTCCTCCCATTGCGTCCGGCGCGTTCCCCTCTGGAGGTTACAGACCTTCACGCTTGGCCGGGCTTAACAGTCCGGCCTTTTTCTTTGGTCATTTGTGCAGCAATCCGCCGGACGACTCCAATCTGCGAGGCGTCAGTAAAATCGATTTGCAAATGCATTCATGTGCTCATAACCTGTCACTATGAGCACGATTTCCAAAGTTGCCACGCGAGCGGGCGTGTCGCGCACGACAGTGTCGCATGTCATCAACCATGCGGACCGGGTATCGAAACCGCTGCGTGAGCGCGTACAAGCGGCGATCGACGAACTCGGTTATACGCCTAACCCGCAGGCGCAGAGCCTGCGCACCGGCCGCACCAACATCATCGCGATGCTGATCCCCGACATCCGCAACCCGTTCTACCCGGAGCTGGTGAAGACGGCGCAGTCGACGCTCGAAGTGGTCGGCCTCGACATGCTGATCTTCAACACCGACGTACCGGGCGGACATTCACAGGATCACGGCCGCGAGTATTTGCGCCAGATCGGGCGCAAGCGGGTCGACGGCGTCATCGTTGCCGACTTCGCGCTGCACGGCATGCACAGCGAGCTGCTCAACCTCGATCTGCCCGCCGTCTTCATCGGCAATCTCCCCAATCAAGCCGTCGACAGCGTCCAGCTGGACGATTTCGGCGGCGGCTATCTGATGGGCGAGTATCTGGCGAAGAGGGGCCATCGCCGCGTCGCCCATGTCACCGGGCCATCCTTTTTCAAGGAGGCGATGGCGCGTGCCGCGGGCTTCGAGAAAGGGCTTGCCGACAATGGCGTGCCAATCGCCGCCGATCTTCGGTTCGAGGGAAGCTATCTTGCCCCGTCAGGACGGGAGGCGGTCGCTTGGCTCCTGGACAAGCACGGCGGAAACCTGCCGTCGGCGATGTTCTTCGCCAATTATCTGATGGCCTCCGGTGCGCTGACTGAATTCTACGACCATGCGATTAATATCCCTCAGGATATCGCCATCGCGGTCTTCGATGACCTGCCTCAGCTGGAATATGTCAGGCCGAAGCTGACCCGTGTCGGCAACAGCCCGACAATGCTCGCCAAGCGCGCCACGGAAATGCTGCTCGAGCGCCTGGGCGGCAAAGTCGAGGGCGCGCCGCGCACCGAAGTGATCCCATGCGCGTTGAGCCCATCCGACAGCGCATGACGTCAAATGCCGGCAGAGGGAACGGAGGTCCTTCGCCAACGTTCGACCGAACAACACCCAGGGAGGAAATGATGACTGACAAAACGACCCTCAACCGCCGTCGGCTGATCCAGGGCGGCGCCACTTTCGCGGCCGCCGGCCTTACAGGCTTCCCGTTCATCAATAGGATGGCCTTGCGCGCTCAGGAAGCGCCGCTGAAATTCTGGCAGTTCTATGCGCCGGGCGGAGACGTGAAGCCACAGGTCCAGTGGTTCGAAAAGCTGGTGGCCGACTGGAACGACGGCCACGACCAGAAGGTCGAGCTCGAATATGTCGTCAACAGCGAATACATCTCCGGCTCAAAGCTGGCGACGGCCTTCGCGTCGGGCGAGGGCCCCGACATCTTCCTCATCAGCCCCGGCGATTTCCTGCGTTATTACAATGGCGGCGTACTGGCCGACCTGACGCCGCATATCGAGGATGCCGCGAAAGCCGATTTCCCGGAAAGCGTCATCGCCAACCGCATGGTCGACGGCAAGATCTACGGCGTGCCGATGGAGGTCGAGCCGATGGCCTTCTATTATTCGGTCAAAGCGTTCGAGGAAGCAAAGCTCAACGAAAACGACGTGCCGAAGACCTGGGACGAGTTGTTGGCGGTTGCCAAGAAGCTGACGACGCCCAACCGTTATGGCGTGCTGTTCGAAACGACGCCTGGCTATTACCAGAACTTCACCTGGTATCC
The DNA here is from genome assembly GCF_000503055.1 of Mesorhizobium sp. LSHC420B00. Classification (GTDB taxonomy): domain Bacteria; phylum Pseudomonadota; class Alphaproteobacteria; order Rhizobiales; family Rhizobiaceae; genus Mesorhizobium. The sequence continues at coordinate 109,623 of NZ_AYVY01000015.1, forward strand.
GTTTCTGTGGCAGGGCGGCGGCGAATTCCAGGGTAAGGACGGCAAGAGCGCCTTCGATTCGGCGGCCACGGTCCAGGCGCTTAAACTCTGGCAGGATGCTATCAATACCGGTGTGGCGCCGCGTCAGGTGGTCGGCGGCGGCTTCGACATCGTCGCCAATCTCGGGGCAGGGCTGTGCGCCATGCAGAGCTGCGGCATCTGGGGCATTTCGGCGATGGACAACAACGCCAAGGACGTGCCCTACGGCATCTTCAAATTGCCGACACCTGCCAATGGCAAATATGTCACCGTCGGCGGTGGCTGGGCCTTCGTCGCCAATGCCGGGGGCAAGAACCCGGATGCTTCCGCCCAGTTCTGCGCCTGGGCGCTGGCCTCGATGGATCAGGGATCGATCGACCGGGTCGTCAACTGGTGCACGGTCGCCAAAAGCGACATGCCGCCGCGCAACAGCGCACTGAAGGCCGGCGCCGATGTCTTCAGCACGGGTAAGTTCGGCACCTTCGCCAAGGAAATCCACCCGGGAACGCGTGCCGAACCGCGGGTTCCGCCTGAAGCCTACAAGATCATCTCGGATGCCATCCAGTCGGCACAGCTTGGCGGGGTCGATGCCCAGCAGGCCGCGACGGCAGCCAGTCAGCAACTCGACGCGTTCCTCGCTTCCTATTCCGGCGCGCCGATCCTTTAGGTCCCCTTCCAGCATGCACGCAGACGAGATGAAATCGCCGGCCGCGGGCGCCAAATCCGCTCGCGGCCTTACCGCCAAGCAAAGGGAACGCTACGCCGCATGGCTGTTCGTCCTGCCCGATGCGCTCGGACTGCTGGTGTTCGTCGGCGTGCCGATGCTGCTGTCGCTCGCCGTCGGGTTTTTCGAGGTCAACGGCTTCGGCGGCTATAGATTCGTCGGGCTCGGCAATTATCGGCGCATGTGGAGCGATCCGCTGTTCTGGTCGTCGGTGAAGGTGACCGTGGCCTATGCCGTCATGCTGGTGCCGGCGCTCTACGCCGCCGGGCTGGGGCTGGCGCTTCTGGTGCAGAAGACCAACCGCTTCAACGCGGTCATGCGCTCGATGTTCTTTGCGCCGCAGATGGTCAGCCTGGTCGTCGTGGCGCTCGTCTGGCAACTCATGCTGGTCGAGAAGGTCGGCATCGTCAGCCGGCTGGCGCCGCTCGTCGGCCTCAGCGGAATTTCGCTGCTCGGCGATCCAAATCTGGCGCTGTTCACGCTGGTGCTGGTCAGCGTCTGGTTCCTGATGGGCTTTTACATGCTGATCTTCCTCGGCGGGCTCCAGGACATCCCGGCAGAGTATTACGAGGCCGCAAAGATCGACGGCGCCGGGCCGGTGACAAGCTTTTGGTACATTACCTTGCCCTTGCTCAAACCGACCAGCTTCTTCGTCCTCCTGGTCTCGCTGGTCGCGGCTGTCGCCGGCGGCCAGGTCTTCGACCTGATCTATGTGATGACCAAGGGCGGGCCCGTCAATTCGACCTCGGTGCTGATCATCTACATCTACAAGCAGGCGTTCCAGTTCGGCGCCTTCGGCTATGCATCGGCAATGGCATCGCTGCTGGTGCTGGCGCTGATGCTGGTCACGGTGTTCTTCTTCCTGCTGACGCGCGGCGGACGTTTCGAGCATGACTGACAGCCGAACTCCTTCCACGCGTTCGCAGATACGAGCGGCGAGGCTTGCCTGGATGCTGGCGACCGCGGCGCTTGGCCTGATGACGGTGTTCCCGCTTGTCTGGATGCTGGTCATCTCGCTCAAGCCGGCGAGCGACGTCTTCACGCCGAGCCTCATTCCGGAACAGCCGACGCTCGGCAATTTCCTCTATGTGCTGACCGAGGTGCCGTTCCTGCGCTACCTTTTCAACTCGTTCTTCGTGTCGGCGACGGTGACCGTCGCTGCGCTGTTCTTCCATTCGATGGCCGGCTATTCGCTCGCACGGCTGCGTTTTCCGGGCCGCGACATCCTGTTCCTCGCCATGTTCTCGACGTTCCTGGTGTCGCTACCGGTGATCATCGTGCCGCTGTTCATTTTGACGCGGACGCTGCACATGCTGGACAGCTATGCCGGGCTGATCATTCCGGCGATCTTCAACGCATTCGGCATCTTCCTGCTCAGGCAATACTACCTGTCGCTGCCGAGGGAGCTGGAAGAAGCGGCGATCATGGATGGCGCCAGCTATTGGCGCATCTATTGGAGCATCATCCTGCCGCTCAGCCGGCCGATCCTGTCGGCGTTGGCGATCCTGTTCTTTCTCGCCAACTGGAACGCTTTCCTGTGGCCGTTGACGATCACATCGGACCTCAACCTCTGGGTGGTGCAGGTTGCCATCGCAAACTTCAAGAGCCAGTACGCCGCCGCCTGGAATTATGTCATGGCCGCCTCGACCATCGTCGCCGTGCCGATGCTGGTCCTCTTCGTGATCTTCCAGCGCCAGATCATGGAATCCATCAAGACAAGCGGCCTGAAATAACCGCTGAAGCAAGAGGAGAAACACATGGATAATGCCGGCCTGTCGCCGCTTCGCGGGCTCGCCAAATTGCGCGATGCCAAAACCCGCCGGTTCTCAAGCTACGACCGCACCGGCGGCAATGACGACCGGCTGCATATTGAACCTGGCCAGACGCTGGTGATTGCCGAGCATTATGGTGCCGGCATCATCACGCATATCTGGGCGACGCTCGCCTGCAAGAGCGAGGACTTCCTGCGCAAGATCGTATTGCGCGCCTATTGGGATGGTGAAGAACATCCGAGCATCGAAACACCGATCGGCGATTTCTTCGGCATGGGCCATGCCCGCACCCGCAATTTTGCCAGCCTGCCGGTGCAGGCAAGTCCAGAGGATGGCAAGGCCTTCAACTGCTATTTTCCGATGCCGTTTGCCAGCCATATGCGCTTCACCGTCACCAATGAAGCTGAGGACGACCTGCTTTTCTATTACTATGTCGATCTCGAACTGCATGAGGAACTCGAGGAAGGCCTGGGCCGCTTCCACGCCCAATACAGGCAGCAGCGACCCGATGGCATCGACGAGACGGGGCTGGCCAACGAGCAGGTCCTGTTTGGCGGGGAAAATACCGACGGGAACGGCAACTACACCATCCTGGAGGCGGAGGGTCACGGCCACTATGTCGGCCTGCTCTATTCGGTCTATTCGCGGCGCCGTTCCCCTCTATGGGACTGGTATGGCGAGGGCGACGACATGATCTTCGTCGATGGCGAGCCGGGCATTTCCGTGCCGGATGCGGTGCGCAAGCCCGATCCGCGTATCGGCCCGAAGGCCGAACTGGTCGGCGATCGTGGCGAGACCAGCCCCGGCGCCAACGACGCATGGCCGCCGACGCTGCACGGCACCGGCACGGAAGATTATTTCAATACGGCATGGTGCCCGACACAGGACTACAGTGCGTCCTATCACGGCATCATCGCCGCCGGCGGGCCGAACTGGACCGAGCCGGTTACGCTCTATCGCTGGCACATAGAAGACCCGGTCATCTTTCACAAACGCATCCGGGTGACCATCGAGCACGGTCACGCCAATCGCCGCTCTGACGACATCTCGTCGGTCGCTTTCTGGTATCAGGCGGAACCGCACAAGCCGTTCGAAGAGCTTGCCGATGTCGAGAACCGCATCCCCACCTTTCGCGCGCCTTATCACAATTGGAACGCCGCCTTCGACGAGAAGAGGCGTTAGGCCGGGATGCGTTCGAGTTGAAGCGTGCATCCCGCGCTATCTGCGTCGGGGCGCGACCCTGCCGTAGCGCGCCGCCTCAGCTGCGAGGGTGGAAGTTGCTGGACAGACCAGGTGTTGCCGTCGGGATCCTCAAAGAAGACAAATCTGCCCCAGGGAAAATCCTTGATATCGCTGACCACGATACCTTGAGCTGCCAGGTGCCGGTGTGCCTCATCAATATCGGGCACGACCAGTTGCAGGCCTCTTATGGATCCCGGGGGGCTGTCGACGAGGCCCTTGCCCATGGCAATCGAACAGGCCGAACCGGGCGGCGTCAATTGCACGAAACGTATCTCGTCGCTTACGGTGTGGTCGTGATCGAGATGAAAGCCGACCTTGCCGACATAAAAGGCGATTGCTCTATCGACATCCGATACGGGGACCGGGACCAGTTCCAGCTTCCAATCCATGACAGGCCTTTCGCAGCTTGATCGGCAAGTGGTGCCGAACACCGTGGACGACATCCGCCATCTTCCCAATGCCATTGTCGGCGCGGGCCGCTCATTCAGTCAAGAGATGTCCGGCAAGAGATATCCGGTTCGGGCAACGTGAGGACTGGTCTCATTGCCGGCCTAGACGGCGAGGCGTTCGGAACCGATGAGCGCAAGCCCAGTTAGGGGGACAAAAGACGCATTTCGGATCAGCAGAGACGGCTTTCATGATCGGAACGCAGATGGCCGGATACGACCATGGGAAGGTTGCGCGCGCCGTTGACGTTCGAAGAGCTGCGCGCCTCGAGACGGCGCTCACCGAAGCTGGCGAAGCTCGTCGGCAGCGAAGCCGAAGCGCCAAGAGCAGACCTGACGCAAAGAGGCTCTCCGACCTAAACCGGCTTCCATCGCTTTGCCAGGCTATTTTCACAGGACCACGAAACAATTGTCTCCGGTCGCCGTTTCGCCCGCAGAACCTTTCGAGGAGGCGACGATGAGCACAACCGGCTTGGACGTTTTTGACAAAACGCTGCAACTAACAAACATCTGGCTCGACGAGATCATGGCGGATCTTGGTCCAGATCGCCACGTCGCCTGGCACACATTGGGCGCCGTTCTGCGAACCCTGCGGGACAGGCTACAGATCGGACTGGCGGCCAAATTGGGAGCCGAACTGCCGCTGCTCGTGCGCGGCGCCTACTATGATCGCTATCGGCCCGCCGACATGCCCGACAAGACACGCTCGCTCGAGGAGTTCCTGCAACACATCGCCGATGAATTGAAATCGACCCGTCCTGTCGATCCCGAGGATGCAGTACGCTCGGTATTTCGCGTGCTTGCACGGCATATCGACCTTGGCCAGTCGGCAAAGGTGCGAGATGCGCTGCCAAAGGAAATCCAGGCGCTCTGGCCTGAAAGCGTAGGCGTCAAATAGCGGCGATCCTGCTCATGCGGACGTGCGACGGACCAACTGCCACGAAACGCTGAAAAGGGTAGGTATTGCGCCCGGTGTTGCCGAAATCAATGAGATCAGATGATCGGCAAAATGGTCGTAGTGGGCCGTTTCAGGACCGATCGTCGTCAATGCCGTATGACTGAATTCGCCCTCGTCGATATTGCCACACCCGATGACCGCTATGTCGCCCGGCACGGAGAGCCCGGCCTCCTCGAATGCGTGCAGGGCGGTCACGGCGGCAAGATCGGATTCGACGAAAAGCGCGGTCGGCCGGTCCATGCGGGCGGCCAGCGCCGTGACATTGGCAAACGCAGCCTTGCGCGCCTCTGCACCGCCGATCACAAGGTCATCTCGCAGCGGAAGGCCGCGTGCTTGCAGGAAGCTGTGATAGGCGGCGTGACGGCTTCCGTTCACCGCTTGGGGGTTTAGAAACCTGCCGACGGTGTCCAGGTCGTCACGAACGCCGCACGATGTGTTCCGCAAGGCGATGGGCCTCCTCGGCAATCGCCAATATTATGCCTGATTTGCGCGTGGAGGCGAAATCCAACCCGGCGAAGTAGATGCCTGGCAGGGCGGCCACGCCATCCTCGTGAACAGGCTGTCCTTCCGGGTCGAGCAGACCGGAAAGCCTCACCCAACTGAAATCGCCCTTGAATCCGGTGCACCACACCACGGTCGTGATGCCGGACTCGGCAGCATCAAGAGAACGGAGAGCCGGATTCGGCAGCTGCGCTGCGACAGTCTCCGCTGGGTCGGGTTCCGAAACGGGGGCATCGATTCCGGAGCGGCTGATGTATTCGTCGATATAGCGTTTGACGTTGGCGGAGGCCTCATCCGCAAAACGAACATGCTCTTCGAGATCGTCGGCGAATGACAGACGGCCGTCATCTTCGACGCCTGCGAACCGCCCCAGCAGCACGACACCTTGGGCGCCGAGCCCTTGCAGGCTTATCGTGTGTTCTACCCCAAGCAGACCACGAGGTGGAATGCGCCCCGCAAGTCGAATGATCTCGTCTCGACGCACGTCGAGAAATCCGCTTTCGACGAGCCAGAGCATGATGTCGCGACCTCTGTAGTGCCGCGAGAGCCGCCCGACCCGGCTGGTGGCAAGGAAGACTGTTCGGCCTGCTTCCGCCAGTTCTTCCGCGATCTGGGCCCGGACTGGCCGCTTCCGACCACCAGCACCGCTCCAGCCGGGAGATCAGCGGCGCTGCGATAATCAGAAGCATCGATCTGGCGCAGGCCCGGCGGCAACGCAGCGGCCCAAACTGGGCGCACCGGACAATTCAAGTTGCCGCTGGCGATCACCACGTTGCGTGCCAAAAGTGTTCCGCGCGAGGTGATCAGCCGATAGCCGCCATTCTCGTGCCCGCCGGCGAGCTCGGTCACCACAGTGTCCGGTTCGACCGGCAATTCGTTTCGCCTGGCGAAATCCTCAAGCAGGGCGACGAACTGGTTGCGCGTCAGGGCACCGAACGGATCCGAACCGTCATAGCAGTCGCCGGGCATGACGGTCTGCACGTTGGGCGTATTCATCCGGAAGGAATCCCACCGCTGGGTGCGCCAGGTCTCTCCGATGCGGCCGCGCTCCAATACGGCATGGCGCAAGCCTTGCCGAGCCAGCGAATAGCTGACGCCCAGACCGGCCCAGCCGGCCCCGACTACTACTGCATCAAGGACGTTGGCATTATCCGTCATTTGCCGCGGATCCGGAGGCTAGCGCCGTTGCAGCGCTGTGAGGCGGCACTGGCGCCATCAGCGTAACGCCTCTGCCAACGGACAACCGCCAAACAGCGGCCGATGCTGCCCGAACCCATCCCCTCGATCTGCATGGTTTCGCCCCCGACGCGAGGGCACGATAACAGTTTTATCGGGTCACGGCACGATCAAATACTCATCCGAAACCGGCAATGGTTGCGGCTTAACCTGGAAAGATTGTGAAACCGCCATCGACACGGATTACCTGCCCGTTGATGAAGCGCGCGCGCGGACCGGCGAGGAAGGCCACCGCTTCGGCGATCTCTTCAGGCTCCGCATACCGGTTCAGCGATTTCTTGCTCGAATCCATGCGCTGCGGATCGACCACGCGACTCGCCTGGAACCGTGCCGTCTTGGTGGCGCCAGGGCTTACCGCATTGACGCGTACGCCATCGTCGATCAATTCCTTGGCGAGGCAGCGCGTATAATGGACGACGGCCGCCTTAAGCGTTGAGTAGACCACCTCGGGTGAGCAGCCGATATGCGCTGCCGCCGAGGCGATGTTGATCACCGAGCCCGAGCCCCGCTTGACCATCGGCGGAACGAACGCCTGGCAAACCAACATCGTGCCGATGAGATTGTTCTCGGTTAGAACCTTGATGTCGTCGTAGTCGATGTCGAGTGCGTTGTTGGGACTGGGCTTTACGCCCTTGGCGCCGATGTCGCCGCCGGCGCAGTTGACCAGAATGTGCACGTCGCCGAGGTCCGCCTCGATCTTCCTCTTCATTTCGGCGACAGCTTGCTTGTCGCCTATATTGCCGGTGACCGCGGTCACCCGTGTCCCATGCTTCTCCAAGCCCCGGGCAGAGTCGCCGAGGTCCGCGAATTCACCATATTGAGATGGCCGGGCCCAATCGAGGTCGTGGACCGCGACGTTTGCGCCAAGTTCGGCCAAGCGGTCGGCCATCACGCGGCCGAGGCCGCGTCCCGAGCCGGTGACGAAGGCGGTCAGGCCGCTGAGGTCTCGGGTGGTCATGCTGATCTCTCCATTGCAATGAAACCGAACTTCTTCATATTGGCGGCGCTGCGGCGGATCATGTCGAGTTCATACGAAACGAGCGCGCCGTCATTGTCGCGCTCCCATGGCGTGCGGTAGTCGGCGTCGTCCGCAAGACGGTTCGCGCGCGCAGCACTCAGGCAGGCCGCGAACTCGCGTGCGGTCTTCGGCGCATATCCGTTCCACCAGTCGTCCGTGAGACAGCGAACGTGACGGGCCTCCAGCGCGCCCGGTTCGAGCACCGCCGTCAGCGTGTCGTGGTGCTCGCCAAGGATGGCTGCCAGTTCGCCAAAAGGCACGGCGCCGTCGCCGATCGCGCAGCGGACCAGACGGTAGCCCTCATCCGTGAACTGCACGCGATAGTCCTTGAGGTGAACGTGGCGGACATAGGGTGCGATCCGCTGCGTGAAGGCAAGCGGCGCCTCGCCGACAGGAAAAGTGTTGCCGGTGTCGTAGGTGATGCCGACGCCCGGTCCGCCGAGCTCGCAGAACGCGACCAGTTCGTCGCTGCCGAAGTCCTGATGGTTCTCGATGCCGAGTACCCGGCCCTCGGCCGCCGCACGCGGTCCCCAATCTGTCAACGCAGCGCGGATCGTCGTATTGAACTCACTCCATTTCCGGCCCCAGGCGTTGCGGTCGCCGCACAGGACAGGCGTCAGTGCGATACGGATCGTCGTCGCCTCGAGCAGGCGCGCAGCCCGAAATGCGTTGTCCAGCGGACCTGCCACCAGCAGCCCGCCGCTCACCACGGGGACAATATCGAGCGCACTCATACGCTTGCGCAGCGCGACGATTTCGGCATCCGGCAAGTCGGTCAACCAGGGTTCGTAGATCTCGAGCGTGCGTGCGCCCAGTTCCTGCGCCAGCGCGATGAAGCCTTCCAGTCCCACGCCGTCCGGATTGTGCCGCGGCGTGCCACGGCCCTGCAGTCCGAGATAGTAGGTCAGTCCGTAGGGGTTGAGGCCGAGACGAAGCATCAGCTTGGCGGTTCCAATGGAGGGCGGAGAGGGGTCACTAGCGCAGGCCGGCATCGACGGTGATGGACTGCTTCGTGATCATGCGGCTGTCATCCGCTGCCAGGAAGAGCACGGTCCGTGCAATCTCCTCGCCCAGGAGGACGCGACGGATCAATTGCCGCTGCACCGTCTGGTCGACTGCCTCCTGCGTCTTGAACCACAGCTCGCGCTGCCGCTCGGTCATGACGGCGCCGGGTTCGACTGCATTGACGCGGATGTTGTCGGGTCCGAACGACCGCGCCAACGCACGCGTCAGCGCCACCACAGCCCCTTTGGCGGTGGCGTAGGCCACCATCTGGTCCGCTCCGAAACGCCAGGCAATGGAGGAGAAGTTTATGATCGAGCCGAAGCCGAGTTCCTGCATATGCGGATGCACAGCTTGAGCGGCGAAGAAGTGATGCCGGAGATTGATGTCGAAGCTGCGGTCCCAATATTCGGCCGTCACTGCGTCGATGGGATGGCGCTGATCATTGGCAGCGTTATTCACCAGGACGGCGACCGGACCAAGCCGCGCGCGCACGCCTTCTACCGACGCCTTTAACGCATCGACGTCGGTCACGTCGCAATGGAGATATAAGGGAGCCCGCCCGGCGGCACCGCCGAGCTCGCGCAGCAACGCCTCCGCTGGTTCGTCCTGCACATCGAGAAAGGCTACCCGGGCGCCATTCGAGGCGAAGGCGCGGACCATATCGGCGCCGATGCCGGAGGCGCCGCCGGAGATCAGCACGACCCGATCGGCCAAGCTCGGATAGGTTGCGAATTGTACGGACATCAAATTACAGAAGCGCCTTGGTTGTTGGATCGAACAGGCAGGCGCGCGACATATCGATGCCCAGCGTTATCGTCTCGCCCATGACGGGAGCGTCGTCCGGCTCGAAGCGGCCGGTGATCTCCAGGTCACCCAGCCTGAGCACGGCAAGCGTCTCGGCCCCGGTCGGCTCGACCAGCTCGACCGGCGCCTGCATGGACGCCACAGCAGGTTTGCGCGACTTCAGGTCGGTCGTGAAACGGTAGATGTGTTCCGGCCGGATACCGAGCACGACGTCCTTTGGCGCACCGGCGGGCATCGGCGCAGCAAGGGCAAGGCTGGCGTCGCTGCCGTCAGCGGCGCGTACCGAGATGCTGGTCGAGCCGGTAAGCCGCGCCGGGATGAAATTCATCGCCGGCGATCCCATGAAACCGGCAACGAACATGTTTGTCGGCCGGTCGTAGATCCGCTTCGGCGTGTCGAACTGCTGTACCGAGCCCTGGTTCATCACCGCAATGCGGGATGCAAGCGTCATCGCCTCGACCTGATCGTGGGTGACATACACCGTGGTCTTGCCGACGCGATGGTGGAGCTTCTTGATTTCGGTACGCATGTCGACGCGCAGCTTGGCGTCGAGATTGGACAGGGGCTCGTCGAACAAAAACAGCTTCGGGTCGCGGACGAGGGCACGCCCCATCGCAACGCGCTGCCGCTGGCCGCCCGAGAGCTGGCCAGGCTTGCGTTTAAGCAGCTGTTCGATCTGCAGGAGTGCGGCAACGCGCTGGACAGCTTCCGCTTGCACCGCTTTGGGCACGCCGCGGCTTTCCATGCCGAAGGTGATGTTCTGGCGCACCGTCATCGTGGGATAGAGGGCGTATGACTGGAACACCATCGCAATGTCGCGGTCCTTGGGTTGCACCGAGTTCACCAGCCGGTCGCCGATCCAAATCTCTCCCGACGTGACGGTTTCCAGGCCGGCAATCATGGCGAGCAAGGTTGACTTGCCGCAACCCGACGGACCGACAAGCGCGACGAATTCTCCGGTCTTAGCCTCGAGATTGATGCCGGAAAGAATCTCGAGCGAGCCGTAGCTCTTGTGAAGGTTGCGGATCATCAACGCGGACATGGGCGACGCCTCATTTGATGGCGCCCTGCGTGAGGCCGCGCACGAAGTATTTGCCACCGAACAGATAGATCAGCAGCGGTGGCAACGCGCCGATCAGCACGGCTGCGCTCATCACATCGTAAGCACGTGCGGTCGTGCCGCCGGCCGTGAGCGCGACCAACGCCGCCGTAATCGGCTGCTGCTGGCCCGACGTGAAGACGACGCCGAACAGATACTCGTTCCAGATGCCGGTGAACTGCCAGATGACGGTGACAATCAGAATGGGCGGCGACAGGGGCAGGATGATCTTGCGGAAGATTCGCCAGAAGCCGGCGCCGTCAATGCGCGCCGCCTTGATAAGGTCGTCCGGTATGCTGACGTAGAAATTGCGGCAGAACAGGGTGGTGAACGAGATGCCCTGGACGACGTGGATCAACACCAGCCCATATGTGGAATTGGTCAGGCCGAGCTTGCCGAGCAGGAACGCCCACGGCATCAGCGAAATCTGGCCGGGCATGAATACGCCGAGCAGCATCAGATTGAAGATCAGTTCGGAACCCCTGAAGCGCCATTTGGAGAGGATGTAGCCGTTCATGGCGCCGAGAATGGTTGAGATGATTGTGGCGGGGATCGTCATCGCCAGCGAGTTGAAGAAATTGCGCTTCATGCCCTCGCAGGTACCGCTGACACAGTAGGATCCCCAGGCCTGCGCCCACGCATCGAACCGGAAGCTGCGAGGTACGGAGATGAGGCCGTTGCGGGCAATCTCCGACTGCTCGCGCAATGAGTTGAAGATCACCACCAGCAACGGCACGAGATAGACCATCGCGAAAAGCGCCAGCACGGCATAAACAAGGAAGCGGCTCCAGAAATGCCGGCGCGTGGCTGCGGCAGCTTCCGGATCAAAGCCGGTCGGATTGGGGCGGGCCGGGTCAAAGCTGGCATTGGGGGCAATTTCAGCCATTGCGGCCCTCCGCCCGCCGGCGCCAGACGATCCACAACGAGTACGGCACCAGCACCACCGCGACTGCCGCGAGCATCATCATCGCCGCGGCGGCACCCTCGCCGATTTGCCCGCGCTGGAACATCAGGTCGTAGACATAGATGGCGGGGAAGGTGGTGGACACGCCTGGCCCACCCCGCGTCAACGCCGCCACCAGGTCGAAGGTCTTGATGGCGAATTGTATCTGAATGACCGCCACCGCCAGGAATATCGGGGCGATGGTGGGCAGGATGACCCTGCGATAGGTCCGGAAAACCGACGCGCCGTCGATTTGCGCGGCTTTGACGAGATCCGGATCGACCGACCGCAGACCGGCCAGGAAAAGTGCCATCGCGAAGCCGGACGACTGCCAGATACCGGTTATGATCACCGCATAGTTCGCCGTGTTGCGGTTGGCCGTCAGGGCGAAGCTGAAGTCGGTCCAGCCAAGCCCGCGAACGAAGGCCTGGATACCGTCGACAGGGTTATAGAGCCAGCTCCACACCGTACCGGTGACGATGAAGGACACCGCCAACGGATAGAGGAAGATAGTGCGCCAAACCGCCTCGCCGCGGACGCGCTGGTCGATCGCGATCGCGAGCAGCAGGCCAACCGCCATCGAGCCAACGATATAGAAGCCGCTGAACAGGAAGAGATTCGTATAGGCGATGTTCCAGCGCCGGTTTGCCCAGAGCGAAGCGTAATTGTCGAGGCCGACGAACCCATAGGTCGGCAACAGCGACGAATTGGACAGCGAGATGTAGAGCGTCCAGAGCGTGAAGACGAAAACATAGACGAAGCTCGCCGCTATCGACGGCGCCAGCACCAGAATGGGCACCATCGTGCCAAGGCGCTCGCGCCACGGACGGGTCGTGGCGGCTGCGGCCGGTACAATCAGGTCATGGGTGGACATCGGGCTGCTCCGGCGAAGTCAGGCCGGGCGCTTCGCCCCCGGCCATCATCGGCAGCTTCACTTCTGCGCTTCGGCCGCATCCGCCATGGCATTGGCCGCGTCCTGCGCACTCATATCCGGCGTCGCCACAAACTCGGTGATTGTATCCATGATTGCGCCGCGGACTTTTTGCGGCACCGTCATGTTGTGCGCCATGGAACGGACGAGCGTGCCGGCGGCGATCGAGGCTTGCAGATGCTTTTGCGAGAGTTGCTGGCAGGGATTGAAGCCGTTCGAAAGATCGACGTCGAGGCGGGCCGGGATGGAGCCTTTGGTCTGATTGAAAATGGTCTGGAACTCGGGCGATAGGATGATGCTGGCAAGCAGCTTCTGTCCCTCGATGTAGTCCGGGTCCTTCTGCTTGAAGAACACAACCGAGTCTGAATTCAGGATGAAGCCGGGCTTGCCCCAATCGGTCGGCGCCTGGGCGCAGACATAATCGGTGCCCTCCTTGAAGCCGCCAGCCGTCAGCAGGCCGATCGTCCAGTCGCCCATGATGTGGAAGGCGGCCTCGCCGCGGCCGACCAGGTGCGACATGGTATCCCAGTCACGCCCATTCATGCCGGGGTCCATGTACTTCGAGGTCATGGTGCGGAACTGCTCGAAGGCCTTGACCATGCCGTCGCTGCGCATGGCATCGACGTCGCCCTCGACGAAAGCTTTCTTGTAGAGATCGAGGTCCTGACCGTACACGACCACTTCGAAAACCGTCGAGTCGGTCCAGTCGGCGGTCGAGTGCGAAATGCAGATCTTGCCGCTGGCCACGATCTTGTCGCAGGCGGCGTTGAATTCCGCCCATGTCTTCGGCATCTCGGTGACGCCCGCATCCTTCATGACCTTTGGCGATGCCCACAGCCAGTTGATGCGGTGGATGTTCATCGGCGCCGCCACCCAATTCCCCGTCGGCTTCATCACCGGCAGCAATTCGGGAGCGACGACCTTCTCCCAATTTTCCGCCTTCGCCAGGTCGTCGAGATTGGCTGTCATGCCCGTCTCGTTCCATTCGGCGATCTCGGGGCCCTTGAGCTGCACAGCGGGAGGTGCGTTGCCGGCGATCACATCGGCACGCAGTTTGGCCAATGTGTTGGCTGTATGGCCTGCGATCGAGGTCTGCTGCCAGGCGCCGCCCTTGGCGGTAAACATCTCGCCGAGCTTGGCGATAGCCTGGGCGTCCGATCCGGTCGCCCATTGGTGCAAGAGGTTGGTCTTGGGCTCCGCGAGTGCTGCTCCGGTAAGCAAGGTGAAGGCGGTAGCGGCCGCAAAGGCCGTCCTCAGATATTTCATCGTTTCACTCCCATAGGTGATGCACGGTTCGTATCGACCGCTTGTGGCCCGCGATTTGAGGTCGTGGCCGGTGAGATGCAGTAATCTCCGTTCTTTCCAAGATGACATATTTGGGCTATCAGTCAACGTCCTTTGTGCTCATCATGAACAAACCTTCGCTTAGAAATTGGCTGATCGACAGGCCGTCCGCGTCGCCGGAGAGCCTGATCGTCCGATGCCTGCGTGAGCGCGGCGTGCTTTCTGCGTCGCAAATTACCCGCATTACCGGTTTGGCGCGGTCGACGGTTTCAACCGCGCTCAATGGCTTGAGAAAATCGGGGATGGTGATCGAATCCTCGGCCCATCATGACGCGGCCAGGGGTATCGGCAGGCCTGCCACGGCATTGACGCTCAATCCCGCTGCGGGCACCTGCGTCGGCATCCATCTGGGCCTCGACGAAATGCGATGCGTCGTCGCCGACGTCTCGCATTCTTTCATTGCCGAACAAACTATCCCCATGGGTCTGGACTACCAGCCGCAGCAGGCGGCCCAGCTCGCCAAGTCAGTAATTGCCCGATGCTATGAAGAGAACGGTCTGCCGATGGCGGGGCTCCTGGGGGTTGGGGTCTCCGTCTCAGGCCCAGTCAGCCGCGAAGGAGTGGTGCTGCGCGCGAGTATCGTTCCGACCTGGGCCGGGGTCAACATCCGCGATGTGTTCGGGCCGGTCCTCGAACAGCCGATCTTCGCCGACAATGAGAGCAACTGCTCGGCCATTGCGGAGCTGATGTGGGGGGCTGCCGTAGGCCAGGACGATTTCGTGCTGTTCAAGGTCGATCTGGGGGTCGGCGGGGCCATTGTCCAGCATGGCCGGCTGGTGAGCGGCATCGCCGGCGGCGCCGGCGAATTCGGGCATATCAGCATCGATCCCGGCGGTGACCTTTGCCGGTGCGGCAATCGCGGATGCCTGGAGCTCTATGCCAGCTTTGCCCGGCCGCTCGAGCAGATTTCGCGCATCGTGCGGCGGCCGGTCACGATGGACGACGTGATCATGATGGCCGAGCAGGGCGACGTAAGGGCGCTGCGGATGATCGAGGACACCGCCGAGTTCGCCGGACGTGGGCTCGGCTTGATCGGTTCGGTGCTCAATCCGCCGCTCATTATCATCGGCGGCCGCATGGCCTTGGCGGGCGACATTCTCCTGGCGCCACTGATCGCGTCATATGAACGCCACACGCTCATCAAGTCCCGCGATGTGGCGCCCGCGCTGCGCACGCGGATAATCGTTGGCAAGCACACGGAGAACGATGCATTGCTCGGCGCGGTCGGCCTCGTGCTGCGCCACAACAGCCGACTGCGATGATATGGCTACGTTCCAGGTAAACCTTGCCGTACGAAGGCAGAGGTCATGGGTTCGAATCCCTTCGGGTGCACCAAACACCGCCATTTGCCGCCGCCTACGGCGCGCGCGCCGGCCAGAGCACGCCAGCCTAGCAGGGGCGGCGACTGATTGAGTTCGAATCCTTTGAGGCGATGACGGCTCGGCCCTCATTTTGCGACATTTGGGGTCTGGTCGCACGTAAGCGGACATCACACTTCGGCGCCCACGACGCCCCAGCGATCGGCCCAGGATTCCAACGTACCCGCCCTAGGACTATCAGTCTGCATTGATTGGGTCTGCACCTTGTGGCCGTTGCGAGAGTTCAGCGATCAGATGGTCGGCAACGACCCTAACGGAGGGGAGCTGCCCGCGACGATGCGGCATCAGCAGAGTCGTCGCCACGCCACGCGCTGTCCAGTCCGGTAAGATGCGGACAAGCGCGCCGGACTCGATCAGCGGCGCACAGAAGCTGCCCGCCAGGCAAGCCACGCCGAGCCCGGCCCTCGCGGCTTCCCGCAAGGAGACGGTTTCGTTGGCGATATAGCGCGGAGATGGCGTGACCTCCGCAACGACGCCTTGCCCATCGTGAAGCGTCCAGACCCTCTCCGACGATGATGCCATAATCCCATCGAGCCCGTTCGCTTCCTCGGGTCGAGAAGGCATGCCGTTCTTCCGAATATAGTCGAGCGAGGCGACGAGCCAGGCGGGGTCGTAATCGATGCGACGTTGCACGAGTTCGGTATCCGGCAACGGGGCGAAGTGGTTGCGGATGGCGATGTCGAAACCTTCCTGCACGATGTCCACGAACCTGTCGGAGACGTCGAGCATGATGCGGACCTTCGGATAGCTCGCTGCGAGACGCGGGAGGATCGCCGCTAGACGGAACTGGGCGATCGGCAGCGATGCCGTGATCCGCACCGTTCCGCTCGGTTCCGCAAGGCGACCCTTGATCACATGCTCGGCCGCCTCCGCTTCGATCAGCATGGCGGCGGCATGACGATGAAAATCTCGGCCGATCTCGGTCACGGTGAAGCTGCGCGAGGTCCGCTGGACCAGACGCACGCCAATCGCCTTTTCCAGCTCGGAGAGCCGCTTGCTGAGAGTGGACTTGGGGATGCCCAGGGCACGCCCCGCCGCAGCGAAGCCGCCATGATCAACTACTTGAACGAAAACGAGGAGGTCGTTGAGATTCAGCATCCGGAGCTCTCATCGTTCCTAAATGTGGACGATAGGTCTACAGATAACCCACTACTGCTTCTGCGTCCAATATTGCATCTCTTTGTAGCCGCCGCCGTGGGGCGGGGCTGCAATTCGGAACGTAGAAGGACGCACGTACATGGCCAATATCTCGATCCTCGGCCTCGGGGCCATGGGGCAGGCGCTGACCGCCCGATTTCTTTCGCAGGGCCACACGGTCACGGTCTGGAACCGCACGCCCGGCAAGGCCGCATCACTGCTTGCCAAAGGCGCGCGCGAGGTGAAGTCCGCCGCCGACGCGACCGCCGCAAGCGACGTCACCGTGATGTGCGTGCTGGACTATGCCGCGTCGGATTCGGTGATCGATGATGCGGCATCGGCGCTCTCCGGGCGTTCGCTGGTCAATCTGACCAACGGCACGCCGGCACAGGCGCGCGCCACGGCCGAGCGGATTGCCAAGCTGGGCGCCGCCTATCTCGACGGCGGCATCATGGCGACGCCTCCGATGATCGGCGGCGAACATGCGCTTATCCTCTACAGCGGCTCCAAAGCGGCCTTCGATGCGCACGCCCGAACGCTCGAGGCGCTTGGCGCCGCGAACTATCTCGGCGGGGATGCCGGGCTGGCATCGCTGCACGACTTGGCCCTTCTTAGCGGCATGTATGGCCTTTTCGCCGGCTTCTTCCACGCTACCGCGCTCGTAGATTCCGAAGGCATTGGCGCGGGCGCTTTCCTCAAGCTCCTTGGCCCATGGATGACCGCGATGATGGGCGAGCTGCCGGGATATGCGGAGAAGATCGACAGCGGCAGGCATTGCGTGAATGTGGTGTCGAACCTCGGGATGCAGGCCGCCTCACTGGACAACATCCTCACAGCTACCCGGGAGCAGGGCGTCGCGACCGATCTGCTCGACCCCATGCTGGACCTGTTCCGCAAACGGGTGGGAGGCGGATTCGGAGATGAGGATATTTCAGGTGTTTTCGAGCTGATCCGGCGAAAGAGCGGGAAAGGCGGGTGAAGCCGTCGTGGATGGCGCCATATCCCTCGCCGCTGCCGACATTCTCGGCCTCCCGGGGAGGCGGTGCACCAGCGTCCAAAATGAACCCAGCTTCGGGGTTCGTTGCCCGCCGGCAAGCGGTTCGTCATCCTCTCCTCGCGCGGCGATGCGGGATACACTCCCGGCGGTCGGCTGGAATTCGAGTTTTGCACGGGATGATGGCTGGAACACTCGGTCAGGCTCCGCTTGATCCGGACGACTTCCCTGCGTCCTCAATGACGTCGTAGTGGCATACACGCGGATCGAAGGAGAGCAGCTCGGCGACAGCGCCCGGTTCGACGACCGCCTTTTCGACATCTGACCCGGCAAATCTGCCGATGGCGTCCATCCATTGCCACCGGGTCTGCACCTGAAATTCGATTTCGGCATCAACTTTGCGCACGCTCAACTGCGCTCCGAGAAATCCGGCCGTCTGGAGCAATGCCGGAAGGACACTGGTTCTGAAGTGGTTGGGATAACCGTGCGGATTGGACGCCGCGGCGCGAGCGCGCCATTGACGAATAACCATCTTGCTCTCCTCGATGCGTTGCCGCCAAGCAGCGGCATGTGGACCTCAAATATCTAATGCACAACTCTGGCCGCGCTGAGCCAGGCTGGGCAACCACGTCGGCGACGTCAGCCAGCGTATCGTCGTCGACGCGGGGCAACTACAACTCGATTCGCTGTCGGCCCAAGGCGTCGCGGAACTCGATCGGGCCGGGGCGCGCGCTGCTGAGCAGTTCTGGTTTCGTAGACGCGTCTAAGCATCGGCACAGCCTAATATTGACTTGTATGATGCAACCCATATGGCCCGTCGCAGGCTGTGCCGCCTCGCGTTTGCGCATCTGGTAGGGGAGCCGCGACGGCGGCTCCCCAATTCCTCATACCCCGACGTGCACCGGCGCAGGGGCCGGCGTTCTGTCCCGCGAAAGAAGGAGCAGCGCAAGCGTTGCACCGGTGGCGGCGATGATCACACAGGCCCAAAAGCCCGCCGCATACCCTGCGGTCAGTGCTGCGGGGGTATCCGACGTCCCCGTCATCGAGACAGCGACGGTGGCGGTGATAGCTACCCCCAGAGCAGCGCCAATCTGGAACATCGCGCTGTTTATCCCGGACGCGAGGCCTGCGTCGGCTTCCTTGACCTTCGAGAGAGCTGCAACGGAACCGGCAACGGCAGCCATTCCGATACCAGGCCCGAAGGCGATCAAGCCCGGAAGCAGATGCGCGAGGTAGGTGCCTTCGGGAACAATGAAGGTGAAGAGTGCGCACCCAGCGCCCATCAAGAGCATGGCGATCACGGCAATCGCACGCGCCCCGGCCCGACCGATCCATTTACCCGTCAGTGTTGAGGAGACGATCGACAGGATTGCATAGATCATCGTGCCAAGGCCAAAGACAAGCGGCGAGTAACCCAGGACCTTCTGGGCATAAAGCGACACCAAAAGTGCCATGCCGAATACGAGCGCCCCGGCGAAGAGCATGGTCAGGTTCCCGCCGACAAATGAGCGAGACCGAAAGATGGCAAGGGGAACAAGCGGGTTATTCACCCGCCTTTCGATCAGCACGAATGCGCCGAGCAGTCCGAGCGTTGCACCCAACAGGCCCAGGGTTTTCGGATGGGCCCAGCCAACGCTGGGAACCTCGGTGATCGCCAGTACGAATGCCACGAGCGCCGCGGTAATCGTCACGGCGCCGCCGAGATCGAAGCCACCGCGGCTGCCGATAGCACGGCTCTCGCGCAGCGTGAACGGGCTGAGCCCCAGGATCATGGCGCAGATGGGGACATTAATGAAGAACACCCAGCGCCAACCGGGCCAATCGGCAAGCGGTCCACCCACCAGCAGCGCGGCGGTGGCCCCGCCGGCTCCCATCGCGGACCATAGCCCCAGGGCTCGATTCCGTTCATTTCCCTCGAAGGTGGTCATGAGGATCGATAGGGCGCTGGGGGTCAATACGGCAGCGGCAATTCCTTGAACAACCCGGGCACCGATGAGAAATCCTGGATTGCCGGAAAGCCCGCACGCCAGCGAGGCGACAAGGAAAGCAGCTGTGCTCGCCATGAACAGGCGCCGCCGACCCAACAGATCCGATACTCGACCCCCGAGAAGAAGAAGCCCGCCCAGAGCCAGCATGTAGGCGCTCATCACCCACTGCACCGCGGATGGGGTGAAACCGAGTTGTGCCTCGATCGAGGGTAAGGCGAGGAGGACGATCTGTCCGTCAAGGCAAACCATAAAGAAGGCTACGCAAAGTACCGCCAATGCAATCCAGCGTCGTGGATCGGGTGCGGCGGAAAAATTCTTGGATGGGATATCCATGGGAAAGTCCTTTTGCTTGCCTGCGGCGCGATAACGCCACGAGGGAGGCGCAAGGGTGATTGACTTACCGCCGGTTTGGCAAGTACCTACTATTTTGTAGGTACCCTATCGGAGCGATGTGATGGCAACGAACTTACCTGAAGCCTGCGGCCTGGGGCCGGCATTCCTTGTGATCAGCGGCAAGTGGAAAGGCACGATCCTCTGGCTTTGCCGGAAGCAGCCGCGGCGGTTTGGCGAGTTGCGTCGCCTTATTCCCGACATGAGCGAGAAGATGCTCATCCAGCATTTGCGAGAGATGGTGGCGGACGGACTCCTTGACCGACACGATTTTGGGGAGGTTCCGCCTCGCGTCGCATACTCGTTGACTGACCTAGGTCTGGAGCTGGACGACGCTCTTGCTCCGCTTGCGCACTGGGGTCTCAAGCATTCGGATCGACTGACACGGGATCGACCAATGTCGCTGGTCAAGGCGTAGCGCCTTAGGTGCGGCGGTGTGCTGTGCGCGAGTATCGTTCCGACCTTGTTTGGGCCGACCCTCGAACAGCCGATCTTCGCCGAAAATGAGAGCAACTGCTCGGCCATTGCGGAGTTGATGTGGGGTGCGGCCGTCGGCCAAGACGACTTCGTGCTCCTCAAGGTCGATCTGGGCGTCGGCGGGCCATTGTCCAGCACGGCCGGCTTCGATGATCCGGCTTCGCTTCAGCGGTGCTCTGAGGCTCGTTGTTCCGCACCATTGCGGGTCCGTCACCCGATATCCTTACGCAGCGGCGCGCAGCTCTCGCCAACGATCAGTGCCGGCTGAAAAACGATGTTGCGCACGGGCTCCGACACTCTTTCCTCGATGCGGTCGACGAGCAGGCGCAGCGCTTCGTTGGTCATGTCGGCAATGGGATGTTCCGTTCTCGTCAGTCGCGGCTTCAGGCCTCCGGCGCCTGCGACGGTGTCGGTAGAGGCGACCGAGACGTCTTGCGGACAGCGCAAGCCGAGATCGGCAATGGCGCGCATCACGCCGATCGCCATGACGCCGTTCGCGACATAGATCGCCGTGGGACGGTCGGGCGAACCCATCATGTCGCGGGCCACCGAATAGGCGGCCTCCTCGCGAAATTCGCCGGACCTGACATGGCCAGGCTGCGGAGTTAATCCCCGCGCGGCCATCGCGTCGATCATGCCGTCAAGCCTGCCCTTGCTGGTCGACAGTTGCATCGGCCCGGTGACCGAACCTATGCGGCGATGCCCAAGATCGAGCAGGTAGTCGACCGCCTGCCTGCCGGCTGCCCGATTGTCTATGCTCACCGTATCGGCGCTGTTGCCTTCGATCGGTCGACCTAGAAGAACGGTCGCGATGCCTTCGAACTCATGCGGCTGATATTGATTTGCGGCGCCCACCGGAACCAGAACCATTCCGTCGCAACCGAGGGTGCGAATCCGCGACAGGATGCGCCGTTCGGTGTCGGGCTTTTCATCGCTGTTGAAGAGAACGAGTGAATAACCCCATGCCGCGACCGCTGCCTCGGCCGACCAGACGATGCGTGCGTAAAACGGGTTCGAGAGATCGGCCACCGCAAGGGCGATCAGCTGGCTGCGGTTGCGACGCAGATTGCGGGCGGCCAGCGACGGTTCATAGCGCAGCTCGCGAATGGCGGTGACGACGCGAGCCCTCAGCTCGGGACTGACAAAGGCCGTATCGTTCATGACGGCCGAAACCGTCGCAGTCGATACGCCTGCCGTTCTGGCGACGTCTTTGATGGTGGCCATTTTGCCCCGATAGCTAATCGTTTCGCTGAACTTTGGTTCAGATTTATCCCTGTGTCCAGCGGATTCATGCTTGCATTGGACTGCGTTTTGCAGGACGTTAGCGAAACGGTTTGCTGTCAAGGGGCTCTGACGGCAGACTAGGCGAAGGGAGGAACACCATGAAAAATCTAGCTTGCATTATTGCCGCAGGAGCGCTCTCGCTCGCGACGGCCAGCGCTGCCGCGCAGGACAAGCCGCTTCTTGGCGTTGTGTCGATAAGCGCCACCGAGGCCAACAATGTCCGCTACATCCAGGGCGCGACGAAGGCCGCCGACGAGCTTGGCTGGAAGACCAACGTCGTGGATGCCGCCGGCAGCGCCGACCAGGCGAACGCGGCGATCCAGAATTTCGCGCAGCTCAAGGCGGATGCGATCATCGACATGGTGTTTCCCTATTCGTCGATCGGCGCCGGTCTGGCCGCCGCAGGCGACGCTGGAATACCTGTGGTGACCTGGGGCGGCGGGCTCGGCTCGACCGTTGCCGCAACCAACGGCTCGGGCGGTCCGATGGCGATTCCGGTCGTGGATCTGATGGTCAAGAAGATGGACGGCAAGGGCTCGATACTGGCGCTCACCTACCGGACCGGGGAAGTCTGCCGGAACCGCGAAGTCGTCATGGACGAGATCGTCGCCAAACACCCCGAGATCACCGTCACCAAGAACGAGGTGCGTATTCCCGGCTATTTCGAGGACGGCGCCCAGTACGCCAATGCGTGGCTGGCGTCGCATCCGGCCGGCAAGGAAAACCTGGCGATCTGGGGATGCTGGGACGACCCGGCGATTGGCGCTATCGGCTCGTTGCGCGCCCAGGGGCGCGACGACGTTCTCGTCTACGGCATCAACGGCAATGCCCAGGCGCTGGAGAACATCAAGAATGGCTTCATGACCGCCACGGCCTGGCAGGACAGCTTCACCGAGGGCTACAACATGGTCAAGATGTTGAAGGACATCAAGGACGCAGGCGGCGCATGGCAAGCCAAGGCAGCCGAGGTTCCGGCGGTGCTGGTGACCAAGGAAACCGTCGACGCCTTCCTCAAGGACCATCCGGAAGCCATAAAGTAGGACTTGGTTTGGCGGCGGCGTTCACAAGAGGTGCGCCGCAGCCGGGCGGCGCGGAAATGACGGTCCCATTGCTGGTCGCACGCGATATCGCAAAGGCCTTCGGCGGCACCCAAGCGCTGAAAGGCGTATCGCTCGATATTGCGCCGGGTGAAATCCATGGCCTTGTCGGCGCCAACGGTGCAGGCAAGTCGACCTTCATCCGCATCCTCGCCGGACTGAACCATCCCGACGCCGGTCGTATCGAGCTCGACGGCCGCCGCCAGGAGATTGGCACGCCGCAGCGGGCGACCGAACTCGGCATGAGCTTCATCCATCAGGAGCTTGCGTTCGTGCCGGGCATGACCGTGCTGCAGAACATCATGCTGGGCGTCCCGAAGAAAACGCGCTTCGGGCTGACCGATTGGCGTGCAATCGCGCGTGACGTTGCGCCGATCGCCGGTCGCGTCGGCATATCGGCGCCGCTCAACGCCAGCGTGAAGGGACTTTCGACGGCCGAGATATGGCTGATCAACATTTGCCGCGCCCTGGTGCGCAAGGCGCGCCTGATCGTCATGGACGAACCGACCGCATCGCTTGCCGCAGGTGAAGCGGAACGGCTGTTTGCGATTGTCCGCGATCTTTCCGCGTCAGGGGTGTCGGTGCTCTACATCTCGCACCGGCTGGACGAGATCCTGAACCTGTGCACGCGCGTGTCGGTCTTCCGCGATGGCCGCTCCGTCGCCGAACTCGCCGGAGACGCGCTCCACCGCCCCGCGCTGGTCGAGGCGATCGTCGGCGGTGCAATTCGCGACACTCAAAGGACGGCCACCGCAAGGGCACGCGGCGGTGTCGTGCTGGAAGCGAAGAACCTGACGCGGGTGCCGAAAGTCCGCGGCGTCAGCCTTGAGCTTCACGCCGGCGAAGTGTTGGGCATCGGCGGCCTTGTCGGCGCCGGACGAACGGAGCTCGCGCGGCTGCTTTTCGGGGCGGACCGGCCGGACAGCGGCGAGATGGCGCTGATGGGCCGGCCCTATACGCCCTCTTCCCCCGCGGCGGCCGTCCAGGTGGGGCTTGGGCTGGTCCCGGAGGAGCGCCGGGCGGAAGCGCTCTTCCTGTCCAAGAGTATCGCCTTCAATCTGAGCATCGCCAATCTCGACAGGGTCGCTTTCGGTCGCTACCTGCCGCTGATGAACCGCCGCGCCCGCACGTCTATGGCCGGCGAGATGATCCGCGCCCTGTCGATAAAGGCGCGGAACGCGAGCACGCCGGTCGGCCGTCTCAGCGGCGGCAATCAGCAGAAGGTGGCGATCGGCCGCTGGCTCCAACGCATACCGAAGGTGCTGATCCTCGACGAGCCGACGCGAGGCGTCGATATCGGAGCGCGCACCGAGATCCACCGACTGATCCGCCAGCAAGCCGAGGCAGGAATGGCGGTTCTGGTGATTTCGTCGGAACCGGACGAGTTGCCTGAGCTGTGCGATCGCGTTCTGGTGATGGCGGAAGGCCGCATCGTTCGCGAGCTGACCGGCCTAGCCATGTCGCGGAAGGCAATCGTCGAGGCAAGCTATGTCGAACCCTAAGCACTGATGGAGGACCATCCCTGATGAGCGATGTTGCGATAAGCGCCCGGCGTCTGTCGCCCGGAACCAAGGCGGCGCTCGGTATCTTTGCCCGCTATGGGACGATCATTGGGCTTCTGGCGATGATCGTCACGTTTTCGATCCTGTCGCCCGCCGCCTTTCCAACCGTGGGCAATTTCACCAATGTGCTGAACCAGGCTTCGCTGGCCATGATCATTGCCGGCGGGCTGACACTGGCCGTTGTCGTTGGCGAACTCGATCTCTCCATAGGCTTTGCCGCCAGCCTGCACGGCATTCTGATCACCGGCTTCGTCGTCCACGACAAGCTGCCAATCCCGCTTGGGGTGGTCATCGTCATCGCGCTGGGCGCGGTGATCGGTCTGGTCAACGGCTTCATCGTCACCAAGATCAAGGTCAATTCCGTCATTGCGACGCTGGGCGTCGGAACGATCCTTACAGGCCTGGCCTTCGCCTATTCCGCCGGCGTTCCCATTGTGGCGGGCGTGCCGGAGGCATTTCTCCAGCTTTCCCTTGGCCGCTGGCTGTTCGGCATTCCCAACAACATCATCGTCATGATCCTCGTTCTCGGCGGGCTTTGGGTGCTGGTCGAGCGAACGCCGCTCGGCCAGGAGATCCAGGCCGTGGGCGGCAATGCGGTGGCTGCCCGCCTTGCCGGCGTGAATGTCGATCGTATCAAGATCCTCGGTTTCGTCATTTCGGGAATGTGCGCGGCGCTGACCGGAATACTGCTTGCCTCGCGTCTCGGCAGCGGCACGGCCAGCGCCGCGGACTCCTACTTGCTCACCGCATTCGCGGCTGTGTTCCTTGGTTCGGCGACGCTGCGTGACGGGGAATTCCATGTGCTCGGCACATTGGTCGGCGCTCTCATCATCGCCTTCGGCTTCAACGGCCTCAACATTTTCGGCGCCCCGACCTTCTCGCAATATGTGTTGCAGGGCGCCATCCTGATCATTGCCGTGGGCATGGCGAGCCTGGGCCGCTCGCTGGCGGAACGCTGAAGGAGAAAGCATGACAAGCGAAAACACGCATTGGGAGGTTTACGTCGTCGAATTCGCCCGATCGAAGCAGCAGCCCTGGGTGGATCTCGTCGCAGGCATGTATGACGATGGCAAGGTCGATCTGCCCTTCTCCTTTGTCCTGCTACGCCATGGCGACCGCAACGTGCTGGTCGACACCGGCTTCATTCAGGAAACGAGCACAGCCTTCTCGCTGAAGTTCGACATTCCCCACTGGATTTCGCCGGTTCGCATGCTGGCCGAGCTTGGCATTGCAGCCGGCGCGATCACCGACATTTTTGTGACCCATGCGCATTTCGATCACATGGGATCGATCGCCGAGTTCCCGAATGCAAATCTCTATATCCAGAAAAGCGAATTGCTGTCCTGGTATGAGGCGATCGCATTGCCGCCGCGGTTCGGTTATCTCACCGCCATCATCGATCCCGACACGTTGCGCGCCGCCCTTGATGCATCGGTCGAACACCGCGTTTCGCTGATCGATGGCGACAAGGACGACGTGCTGCCGGGCATCCATGTACGGCTGGGAAGCGGCCACACGATCGGACAGCAATTCGTCATCGTCCAGTCCGCGCGGGGCAAACTGGTCGTCTCCGGCGACTGTGTCTATTCGAAGCGCCAGATCACCGGACACAAGCACGACGGCGTCTATGCGCCGCTGAACAATGCCGTCGGCAGTGTTTGGGAGCAGCTGAAGACCATCGACCGCATCAACACCGCGATCGGCGGCGATCTTGGGCAACTGATCGTCCTGCACGACATAGAGCGATGGAAGGGTCTGCCGGTCATTGCGGAAGTCGAAGGGTTCCGGATCGTCAGGGCCGGATAGGAAAATCGAAGGCGGCCTTCGCGGCAGCCTCTTCGTACGGAGCTCGACCGGTGACGCAGCTCTCATGGGCCGCTCCGGCCGAAAGGACTGTCAAAGACTTACGAATTGCTGGCCGAAGCGACGGTGCTGAGGTTCGCTACGCGACACGCACCGTGCGCTGCCTCGGCTTGATCGCGGTGGCGAGCAGCAGGCCGGCGACGATGAAGGCGGCGCCGGCGAGATCGTAGTCGTGCAAGCTTTCGCCAAGGAACAGATAAGCGAGCACGGCGACGAAGGCGGTCTGCAGATAGAGCAGCATGCTGGCGCGCCCGGCGCCAAGCGTCTCGACGCTGCGGTTGTAGAGATAGTACATCAGAGCGCCGCCCGGGCCGGCAACATAGGCGAGGGCCAGAAGGCCGTTCGCATGCAGCGCCGAACGATCCCCGGAAAACAGTTCCCAGAGATAGAGAGGCAGTGCGGCCAGCGCGCCGGCTCCCAGCAGCAGGACCACCATCGGCAGAAGCTCAATGCCGAATTTCGCGCGACGCAGCAGCACGGTGTAGAGGCCCCAGCAAAGCGCGCTGCCGACGATCCACAACTCGCCGGGATTGAACCGTAGCTGCATCAGCGCGGCAAGGTCGCCGCGCGCCACGATCACCACCATCCCAGCCAGAGCGACCAGCGCTCCAAGCGCTTTCCAGACACCGAGGGGCTCGCCAAGCACGAAGCGGGCAAGCACCATGGTCATGATCGGCGACAGCGCCATGATGATGCCGGCGGTTGTCGCGTTGGTGTAGTTGAGGCCCGTGTAGATCATGCCCTGACACAAGGTCAGCCCGATGGCGCCGATGACCAGCACCTCGATCACCCGGGATTGGATCAGCACGAGCATCGCCCCGTGATGACGATGGACGATAGGCAGCAGGATCGCGCAGGCGAGCGTCAGCCGCCAGAAGCAGAGGGCCCAAGGCGGCATCTCGGGGGCAACCCACTTGGCGGCAATATAGACGCCGGCGGACAGGAGCCAGCAGAGCGTCGCGAGGGAATAGGCGAGCGGAAGTGATGCGCCGGGTGTCGCCTTAGCTACATTTGGCTGTGCTATCGGCAGTGATTGGATATCCGTCTCCTCCCATCGTAGACTTTAGCAGATTTGCAGCGTCTTGCTAAGCAGCAACAACAGCTGTTTCACCGGCTGGTGCAATCGGTGGGTCATTGTGGGTCCCGCCGTTCACGGTCTCGTTCCATTCGAACGCATGTTGGCCCATGAGCAACTCGATACCGAAAAGCGCAAGCCGTATCGATTTCGCGCGATACGAATCTGAGATTCATATTGCGCGACAGATATTCGCGCGGTTGCCACAATCTTCTCGCGCCATATTTCTGCCGAGAGCAGATCTGTCGCGAATTCCTGGCCCTCGGATCACGAGCGCCGCTGTTTTTTTCGAAGCAATTGGAAGAATAAGCCACTGACTTCCGTTTGCACAAAGAGCGCGACACATATCCATGCGGAGGACGTCCGATGCATGCCGGCTTCCGAGGGAGCGTACTCGTAGCGGTGTTGGGCGCCGTCATGGCAAGCTGCGCCGGCATCCCGGCGCAAAAAACCGGGGCAATAACCGGCTATGGCCCCAACCCCACTTTACCGAAACCAAGACCGACGCTGATCCCGACTGTTAACATCGCCGAGGCGAAAGGCTGGCAGAAAGGAGGTATGCCGACCCCGGCGAAGGGGCTGACAGTGAACGCCTTCGCCACCGGCCTCGACCATCCGCGCTGGCTGCATGTGCTTCCGAACGGCGACGTTCTGGTTGCTGAAACCAATGCCCCTGCCAAGCATGACGAAGGCTTCAGTCTTAGAAAGGTCTTCATGGACCTGGCTATGAAGCGGGCTGGCGCCGCGACCAAAAGCGCCAATCGCATCACGCTGCTGCGCGACACCGATGGCGACGGCATTGCGGATGTGGGCACGACGTTCGCGGAAGGCCTCAATTCGCCCTTCGGCATGACGCTGTCCAAAGGCAAGCTCTTTGTCGCGAACACCGACGCGCTCGTCGCTTTCCTCTACTCCAATGGCCAGACCCGAGTCAGCACGTCGCCGGAAAAGATCATCGACTTGCCGGCCGGGGACCTCAACCATCATTGGACCAAGGACGTGATCGCAAGTCCGGATGGACGCAAGCTCTATGTCACCGTTGGTTCCAACAGCAACGTTGGAGAAAACGGCATAGCCGCGGAGAAGAACCGCGCCACTGTCCTTGAAGTGGATCGGTCGACCCGCCGCACGCGGGTCTTCGCCTCGGGCCTGCGCAACCCGAACGGGCTCTCCTGGAATCCTGAAACTGGCGAGCTTTGGGTCGCCGTGAACGAGCGTGACGAGATCGGCGACGATCTCGTGCCGGATTACATGACCTCGGTTCGTGACGGCGCTTTCTACGGCTGGCCCTACAGCTACTACGGACAGAACGTCGACGAACGCGCTAAGCCGCAGCGCCCCGATCTCGTGGCGACGGCGGTCAAGCCCGATTACGCCCTGGGCTCTCATACCGCCTCGCTGGGACTGACCTTCTCCAAAGGCGCCCGGCTCGGTCCGACCTACGGCAACGGCGCCTTCGTCGGCCAGCACGGCTCGTGGAATAGAAGCGTGCACAGCGGCTACAAGGTGATCTTCGTGCCGTTCCATGGCGGCAAACCGAGCGGTCCTCCGAAAGATGTGCTCACTGGCTTCATCGGGCGTAATGGCGAGGCGATGGGCCGTCCGGTCGGCGTTGCTATCGATCAGACTGGCGCACTGCTCGTCGCCGACGACGTCGGTAACGTCATCTGGCGGGTCCGCCGGGCGAATGGCCGTTGAGCGCAGGTGCCTTTCTGATTCCGACCTCACCAGCCTTCGGCTACAGCGCCACGCCCGATATGGCTGCATTCGGCTACGATCTCGATGCATATGGCAGGCTGAGCGACCCGAGACATAGGTGACATTTTGTACCGGACACATGGGTAACACTTTTGGCTTTTGGCCGGAGGCATTTGGCTCGTCAGCTTCATGCACTATGATCTGGGATATCTCGACCTGGAACAGAGGACGTTGCAGACCATCGGCAATCCGTTCGGCACGAGATTGTCACCCATGTCTTAGGTACAAACTGTTACCCATGTCTCCGGGCTGGACAAATATCTGAATTTGGTAGCGGGAGACCGCTACATCGCAATACCCACTATCGAAGACGCGTCTTCCATTTTCGCCGGCATGCGGCGTAGCTGCAAACTACGAATCTGGGGTCAGGAGTTCGAATCTCTCCGGGCGCGCCAACATTTCAATGACTTAGAAGGACATCGCAGACTAGAGAGAGAAATTAGTCTGCGATTTAGTCTGCGGAGTTCATCGTCTTTCTCTGGTCTCGACATGTGAACGACGGAGAGTTCCTAGCCAAGGGTCCAGTCGCTAGGCTGATGCGCTCACCTCTCGACGTGAACGGTGCGCTGAGGCTTCTAACCAGGATTACACCTGCCGTAGCAGTAGGGAAGCTGAACGTCCGAAGTTGGCGCAATCGCGCAGTTCCCGAAACGAAAAGTCTGACCCGCAGACGACGAACGTCTGCCGCGACGTCAACGTCGGCTTTGCGGGGGCCTCGCCCTACGCCGGAATCCGTTTCGGCAACAAGGCACGAGCCCGGGATCCCAAACAACAACTGCAGAGGAGAGCGCTTTGATCCGGCGTTGCGTACAGGATCGAATGACGCAACGGATCGACAGCCGCACACTTGTGCTAGGAAGCGGATCGCCAGATTTGGCTCGAGAGCAGGCATTTCGGACTTTTGGGATAAGTCCGGTTCGGGGCATAGTTCATGCCGATGCTCGCGGGGCGCTTGAAGGTCTGGCTCTGACCTTCCGAGCCACGGAGCCGCAACTCCACTTTCGGCTACAGAACTGCTGGCCAACTCCAAGTTCAGATTCTGCCCAAAATGAGCGCCGCCAAGGAGAAGATGACCTTCGCCGATCTGGAGCCGCTGATCTGTGACGCGGACAACGTGGCCGACGTCTTGCTGACCATGCTGGAGGTCTTTTCCACAGTACCTGACGGGAATTTCGTTCTGACCCAAGCGAGGGGGAGCGCCTTTTCTTCATTGCCACCATTGCAGAGCAGATGACGCGGAAGGTTAAGAACGCCTACTACGAAACCCTCGGGGGCGCCGCGTCATGACCGCGCCTTCAGATGACCTCGACGACCTGCAATTCGATACTGGGAACCTGCACCACTTGCTCGAAGTGCTCTATGCCCAGACCATGGAACAGGAGTTCGAGCGCGACGGGAAGAGGGTCGCTTTGGCGGACCAAATAAGCGCGCTGGCCATGATCGCCCGCGACCTCGCCGAACGTCTGAACGAAGCGGCTGGAGCGTGTATCGACAACGCGATGGCCGACGCCAAGGCCAGAAAGGCGGCATCATGAGCGCCGTCCCGACCGTCGAACCGTTCTGCGTCTCTGACACGTTCGTCACTGGGTCAGGCCTGACCTTGCCCCTCTGATCTAATCCGGTTTGAAGTTCGTTCTGGCCCATCGAGAGGACCAGGACATGAAA
>NZ_AYVY01000016.1 GCF_000503055.1 Mesorhizobium sp. LSHC420B00
CGGGTCAGCGAGAAAGACACACTGCTTCGCGAACTGCAGCACAGGGTGAAGAACAACCTGCAGATGATCACCGCACTGATCCGGCTGGAAAGCCGCAACGCTACCGAGGCCGACCGGAGACGGTTTGAGCGCCTCGCCGGTCGCGTCGACGCTTTGGCGATCCTCTACCAGACGCTAACGGCCGACGAGCCGAAGGAAGAGGTCGACCTTGGTGTGTATCTCAGCCAGATCGCGTCCGCGGTGATGAGCTCGCATGCAGTCGAGGGAATCCGGCTGGATTTGAAGGTGGATNTATCTCAGCCAGATCGCGTCCGCGGTGATGAGCTCGCATGCAGTCGAGGGAATCCGGCTGGATTTGAAGGTGGATACATATCCGGTGTCAATAAACGTCGCGATGCCGGCGGGACTGGTCGTGAACGAATTGCTGACCAATTCACTAAAACATGCCTTCCGGGGGCGCGACGGCGGCACGATAATGCTGCACAGCATCGTCGATGGCGACGGCTGCCGGGTTATAGTGGCGGACGACGGAATCGGCCTGCCGGAAGGCGAGATGTGGCCCAAGCCAGGCAAGCTTGGAGCGCTGATCGCGCGATCGCTGACCGAGAACGCCAAGGCGCAGCTAGCTGTCGAGTCCAGCGCCAACAAAGGGACGAAGGTGACCATCGTTTTCAAACGGTCGGCGGCAGCAAGCTGAACGATTGCTGTCGAACATAGCAGGCTGGCGGCTGGCTTCATGTCGCGGGTTTGAGCAGGTGCCTGCAAATAGGCTAGGCGCCCTTCACGGCCTGCTTCACATGGTCGAAATTCCGTCGAAGAGCGGGCAGCTGCATTCCGCGGGAGAAGCAGGATGGAGTAAGCGGGGCGTTTCCCTCGCTTGGGCTGGTCCAGCGTGACCGGCTTCAAGACAGCGGCAGGTGGCGCAGCGAATATTCTCCAATCAGCTCCATTGTCCGCCAACAAGACTGCTGCGTAGCCTGTGTTCGCGCAACGCCATTTTGCCGGACTTCAGCAGCCCGGGACCTGAGCGGAATTTACACCCATGCGGTCGATTGGCCGATGCTCGCCAAGCCTCGACAATTGCTCTATGCTCTCCTTGGCACGGCATGGTCGTGATTGCGACACGGAAGGCTGTTGTCCTGTGGGGGGGTTCATGTTCGAAGTCGTCGGAGACTGGAAAACGGGCTCGAGAAGCTGGTTCGCCCTAAACACCCTTGGCTTGATCGTCGCGATATCGGTGCTGTTGTTGCCTGGGCTGGAAAGCGCGAATGCACAGACGAATTGGACACTCGACCCGACGGCCTCCGTGCTCACCTACCAGTCGGTCAAGAAGAACACGATCGTCGAAACCAACAAGATCAGGAACATAGCCGGCACTCTTTCTTCGACGGGTGAGGCCAAGATCACCTTTGACCTCAACTCCGTCGACACGGGTGTCGACCTTCGCAATGTCCGCATGCGGTTCCTTTTCTTTGAGACATTCAAGTATCCGTCCGCCGAACTGACCGCAAAAGTGGACCCTGCCGCATTGGCCGACCTTGGGACCAAGCGGAGGGTGAAGGCAGTGCTGCCGTTCCGCCTCAACCTGCACGGGGTCGACAAGGATCTCGAGGCCAATATCGTCGTGACCATGATCAGCGACAGCATGGTCTCCGTCGCTTCGGAGACACCTGTTGCCGTGCATGTCGAGGACTTCGGACTGCTGCCGAATGTCGACAAACTGCAGCAGGCCGCCAATGTGACCAACATTGTTCCGACCGCTTCGGTATCATTCGATTTCGTGTTCAACGCCGACGGCAGCAAGCCCGCTGCCGTGCAGACAGTCGCGGCAAGTACCGCCGACGTCGGACCCGTCCCCACCGATGCCGCGAAAGCGAACTTCAGCGACGAGGAGTGCCTCAACCGGTTCGCGGTGCTCTCCCGCACCGGGGCCATCTACTTTCGGTCGGCGAGCGCGCGGCTCGACAACCAAAGCCGTCCGCTGCTGGCGGAGGTGGTTGGCGTGGTGGGCAAGTGCCCCGGCCTGAAGGTAGAGGTTTCCGGCCACACCGATTCCGATGGTTCGCCTGCCACCAACAAGCTGCTGTCGGAGCGCAGGGCCCAGGCCGTTGCCGATGCCATCGTTGCCGCGGGTATTGCACGAACGCAGATTACGGCAACCGGTTATGGCGAGGAGCGGCCCGTTGCGGCCAACGATACGCCGAAGAACAAGGCGCTCAACCGGCGGATCGAGTTTTCCGCCACCAAGCTCGTCAACTGAGGAAGGACCTCTTGTTCCGGTGGGGCTTCGATCTGATTGCCTGTTTTGGCAGTGCCCTGCGCGCGATTGGGCTGGTGACACTCTCGCTGCTATTGACATTGACGGCAGCCGATGCCGAACGCCGTGTTGCTCTGGTCCTTGGCAACTCCCAGTACCAGCATGCGCCGGCGCTGACCAACCCAGTCCGCGACGCGCAGGCTGTTGCCGACCGCCTTGCCAAGTTGGACTTTGAAGTCGTCTCCGGTTTCGATCTGACCAAATTGCAGACCCAGACCACGATTGCGCAGTTCGCAAAGCAGGTGCGCGGCGCCGACATTGCCCTTTTCTTTTACGCCGGCCACGGTTTGCAGGTCTCAGGCAGCAACTACCTGCTTCCGGTCGATGCTGCCTTGGAAGACGAGACCTCGCTTGATTTCGAGGCGGTGCCTGTCGAGTTCGTTTTGCGGCAAATGTCGCGCGAGACCAGCATAAGACTGATTTTCCTCGACGCCTGTCGAGACAATCCTCTGGCCGAAGTGCTGGCAAAGGCCGCCGGCGTCAAGGGAGCGAGAAGCGGGCTTGCCGAAATCCCGATCGAGAATGGCGGCGCGGGCACGCTGGTCGCGTTTTCCACGAGTCCCAATCAGGTCGCCTATGACGGATCGAGCGAACATTCGCCGTTCACGTCCGCGTTGCTTGCCCATATTGGGGCTTCGAACGTCTCCATCACCGACGCGATGAACATGGTCACCGCCGATGTCTTCAAAGCAACCGCCGGCAAGCAGCGCCCGTGGATCAATGTTTCGCTGACCACCGAGGTCGTTTTGCACAGGGTCGATCTCAACGCGCCGCTGATCGTCGGCGAAGCGACCGCTCCGCAACAAGCGGAAGACAGCTCGGATGGGCGAAACGCCACCGCAAATTCGTCAGGCGAGGATGAGGCACAGCTTGCACTTAATGTCCTGCGTCAGAAAATCCCGAGACTGGCTTCGGACGATCCGATCTTTTTCGACCGACCTGTCGATTTTGGAGATCCAAAGATCGACGGCAAGAGTATCGCCGAGCTGATCACGGGCAAGCCGCTCTTCACTCCCGTGGAAGGGCTCGACAAAGCGGTTTGGCAGCGCAAGCACTGCAATGGCTGCCATGAGTGGGATGAGGTTCGGCTGTGCGAACAGGCGAAGAATTTCGCCGCCAACGATGTCTCCGTGCTGCGCCTGCAACATCCGCTCGGGACGCGCTTCAAGGTGGCGCTGGCGAAGTGGGCGCAAGGCGGCTGCAAGTAAGATCTGGACCTTCGGTTCGAAAATTCCTGGTCAAATAGGCGAGGACCAATCCCCATCTAGACATTCGTCGTGTGCGGAAATCAGGAAATGGCGCGCTCGAGTGCCACGGATGAGCTCCACAACAGCGTGTCGGCGTGCACCATGATGATGGAGATGAACAAGATTCCTTTCTGCACGAAGCCTTCTAAGGAGGCTTATATGCGGCAGATGTTGAACGGCGCGCTACGCTCGACGGTCGGCAAGTCAAACGCCCTTAACGATGCCGGTTACGGCGCCGCGCCGGCAAGAATTGCCATTCCGTTGTAAGACTTCTGAGCGAGCCAGATGAGAATAGCAGCGAACTCAAAGGCTCCACCAACGCAACGTACCCGACTACGCGCGTTCTAGTGAAAGGGCGCCATAGCCGATCTGGGGGTGGCCTGATGACAAATCGGAGCAACAGGGATGGCAAAGTTTAAAGAAGCCCTTGAGCGCGGGAAGGAAGCTCGCCGCCAGCAGGAGGAGCCTGTCGTCGAGGTTGGAGGTGGCAAAACGAGATGCCCCCATGGCGGACTTCAGCGAGCAAGCAAAGGCTTGGTTAGACCACGTC
This sequence comes from Mesorhizobium sp. LSHC420B00, assembly GCF_000503055.1. GTDB lineage: Bacteria > Pseudomonadota > Alphaproteobacteria > Rhizobiales > Rhizobiaceae > Mesorhizobium. Next base: position 4,115 of record NZ_AYVY01000016.1, read on the forward strand.
GTGATTGCAGGGCTGGAGGCGGCCAGGGCTGACGTGGCGGGCGAGGTGACTATTGACATAGACACTGCGCCACCGGGCACGTCAAAGCCTTAACACCGTCCATTCGTTTCCAAATCTACAGGAAAGGAGAATTTGAGAAGGCGCCCCGAAGAACCTTTACGGTCAACGTTAAGGTGAGCGGGGCGGCGTCCGTCTTCGCCAGTGATGGTGAGGGTACAAGCTGGTCACCGCGCGAGCATTTCTGCCACATATTTCCGACCTCCCATTCCACACGAAATCGTTTGTTGACCTCTCCTAAGTTCCCGGCAAGATGACCCTAGGGCACCGAGGGGTCGGGTACCATGGATACAGCGCCGGGAGGCATTACGCCTGAAGCTATTGCCAGAGCCGTTAAGGCCGCGTCGGACGGCAACGTGGTGTCCCTTAGAACGGCCGTAGCGGCCCTCCGGGCCCTGTGCCCACACGCAGACGAGACGGACCTCGAACTGTGTGAAATTCTGATCGATCTGGCGACACATGATGGAAGGGCCGTCCTGCTCGACACCAAAGAATAGCTAAGGAACAAATCGGTTCGCCCGGAGGTTCGGACCTATTCGCATGTAGGGCCGGCCATGGCTCAGGCCGACGAGAGGAAGCAGAAGCTTATCGCCGACCTCATACGACGGTGGATCACGTCAGAAGCCGTCCGCGACTACCTTCGCAAGGCGCTAAATCTTCCGGTAGAACAGGGGCTTCCGGGTGAGCACAAGTCTTTGCTGATGAAATTGATCGAGCCGACAAAGAGTGACCGCATGATTGGGTTTCTTCGGTCCTCGTCGGGGCGGAAGTAAGCCGTCTAGCGTACCACCTCTGCAACGCATAGGCAGCAGCAACAACTGATGAAGTGGACCAAACGTGGGCCGTCAGTGGGACCTCGTGGTGCGCCTTTGCGTCATTAATGGCAGATGGCAAGAAGGAGGGGGCTCTGCGCTCATTCGATCAGGACGGGGGCTGACGTGACCAACTCCGCTCTAGCTGATGCCGCCATCACGAAGAGCACGGACAGCCTTCCGACGATTGATCAGTTCAGAAGGCAATCGTCAGGTGTTGCGCAAGCGGCCAGGTTGGAAGTCGATCAAGAAATGCCGGAGCACTTTGCCGTATTGCTAGCCGCGCTTGACCCAGCGAGAGCAGGAACTGGCTGACGAGCCTTCGGCGAGCCTGCGTACATCGAATTGATTTCAATGTGGCCCGTTGTGGCAACGCCACACCAAGATCGCGGCGACCCAGGGGCAGCAGCATATTGCGAGACCTCATCTTCGAGGGCTGAGGCTGGTGGCCCGCACAATCCACCCGATGCCCGCCCTCTAGACCGAGGAAAGCACCGAGACGAAGGGACGGAAGACGGTAGCCAACCCGCGGATGAGAATCTGATCAACCGTCATCTCTGAGTTCCACTCTCGGCCCTGTGCAGTTCCAGCCTATCCGACCCCTTTGGACATTCGCGCCAAGCAGTTGTTCCCTCTCGCCTACAGCCCAGACAGAAAAGATGCGAGGCTAGTATGCGTCCGCTGATTGGCGCAGCGCCTCGATCTCGGCCATCTGTAAGCCCATTTCGACAAAGGCAGATAGAACGGCAAAACGGTCCGCCAGTGCAACACGCGCGAGCCCTGCCAGAACTCCGGCATTGACGGCATGGGCGGCAGGAAGCGGCTGTAAGGCCGGTGGCAAGGTTGTGCGGCCGACGGATCCGCCAGTACCTAGGCCATTGTCACGCCATCGCGCAGCCAAGGCAATCCAGGCGCCCGGGGTTGTAGGTGGCACTGCCGCTGCCTGGCCCAGCGCCGCACGATGGTGGGCGCTGCTCGGTTCGCTCACCCAGTTGCTGACGAGTGCGAGCAGTTTTTGATCGGTTTCATCCAGCAACTCGCTCAAATGCCCAAGGCATTCATGAGCCCACCAGACCGCAGCCCGATCCGGCAGCAGGTAGGCACAAAAGGTGATTGCCTCTTCGGGAACGCGCCCGGCGAGGAGATCGCGGCAAAAATCGATCGAACGCTGGTCGGTTGGAAGGGTTTGCATGTCTCGGGCAGCGGCGGGACAAGCCATGAAAAGATCTCGTGCCGTTTTGAATCGGAGCCCGTTGCCCATGACGCCACGCTTTCATCGAGAGCCTGTCGGCACTCAAGCCCGCAGCGCGGCGCGGGTCAAGTCTCAACTTGCGGCGGGGTGATGACCGGCGACACAGCCGCGGCACGGTATTTCCCGCAGACAATTGCTTCGGAATTTGGTATGTTCACGGTTGGTAATATCGGATGCTCAACAGGAGTACCGCTATGCGGTGGGCCAGTTCACCTTTGGTGTTGGCGGTCATGGTTTTCTCGACCCATGTTTGCGCCGACCCTGTCCAGAAATCAGAAGACATCGTCAAGTTTTTTGCCGGCGCGGCCGATCTCGGCAAGTCGCGTGGAATTTGTGTCGGCACCGAGGAGCAGTGCAAGAGCAGGACCAAAGCAAAAGACGGACTCGCCGAGAAACCCAGTCTCGACATGCTGATCAATTTCGGGCTCGATTCGGCCGAACTCGACGCAACCGCGCGCGCCGAGCTCGCGGAGTTTGCCAAGGCCCTGAAGGACAATCGGCTGAGCAGTTTCCACTTCGTCGTCGAAGGCTATACCGACGCTTCCGGACCGGCAAACTACAATGAGCGGCTCTCACAGCGACGCGCGCAATCTGTGACGTCCTTCCTGACATCAAGCGGCATTGAGGCTGCCCGCATCAACCCGATCGGCCTGGGCGAAGCGCATCCGCGCAGCCCCAACCCGTACGATGCTGTCAATCGCCGGGTGGAAATGCGCATAAAGACCGAGTAGCGAAACTCTGGCCCATGCTGCCGGAAAACTGTGCGGCAGTTTCGAGCCACAACTGCTTTGCCGCGAGCAGGCAGCCGTTTGAATGCTGCTGTCAGTCCTCCAGCACGCCGCCCATCACCACACTGGCGCCGAATTACAGAGCCTTGGTCGGGAAATCGCTGACCCCGCGGACCAATCGGTCTGCGCCTGCGAAGCGGCTGCGACTTGCGACGCCATGCCCTGGCTCAAAGCGCATTCTGAACGGTGCTCAGCATCGCCGTGATGACCTGTTTGTACTTTGCGAACTCGGGCGATGTCTGCCGGACCTCAGTGGTGGTCGTCGTCTGCTGGCTCGCCGCGGTCGTGGCTGGGCTGAGCTTTCGACCCATCTTCCTTTCGGCCCAGTCCACGACATAGCTGGCGGTCTTGCCGGTGAGAAAGGGATTGGCCTGGATGACGGCTGATCCGAGCACGGCGCTCAGTTGCGCCGAACCCGACGCCGACAGCACCTGATGCGCGCCCTCCATGCCGAGGAAATGGCACAGATAGAGCCGGCCGGCTGTGATCTGGTGGCCGCGCGCCCGAAGATAGGCTTCGCCCTCTCGCGCCAGATTGCGAACCATCTCGCGCGAGATCGTGGCGTCGTAACGCAGGGCAAGCAGGTCGGCGGTCGAGAGCGTGCGTGCAAGTTCAGGGCGGTATGTATTCATCATACGGATCCAGGTCTTGGTGATGAATTGGCCGGCACCGGTCGCTGAAGAATTCGGGTTCTTGGCACGGGCACTGCCGCCACTTTCGACATGGACGATGCGGTCGGTGAGCGTTTCCACGGCGGAAAAGTCCGAAGCGACCGCAGTAACTGTGCCCAGCGGGTCGATCGCCGCGCCATTCTGGTAGAGTTCGAAATGCAGGTGCGGTCCGGTCGACAGTCCGGTGGTGCCGATGTAGCCGATGATGTCACCTGCCTTGACCTTGGTGCCGACGCCGCCCACGATTGCGAATTTCTGCATATGCGCATAGCGCGTCTCGCGCCCGTTTCCGTGCGAAATCTTGACCAGATTGCCATAGCCGCCCCCATCGCCCTGGAAGCTGATTTCGCCATCGAAGGCGGCTGCGATCGGCGTGCCGACCGGCGCCGCCCAATCGACGCCCTTGTGGATGCGAACGGTGCCCAGAATTGGGTGCTTGCGGGGCCCGAAGGTCGAGGTCAACACCCCGTTGACCGGTGTGACCATGCCGTTGGTGACCGTCAGCGAGCGGACCTGATCGTCGCCTGTCACGCATGCAAACTGGCCATCGCTCTGCTGGAAAACGAAACAGTCGAGAGTTTTTGTCGTGCCCTGGACACCCACATACAGCACCCGCCCAACGCCTTCGTCCTTGCCGCGCGGCGTCTGCGAATAGATCAGCACAAGACGCTGGTCCTCGCTTGCGAAGGCGTCCAGATCCTGGCCTCTCGACAGATACATGATGGCTTCGCCGATCACGCCGGTCGGAACGCTGTTGCGTGCCGCTGTCGAGTAGATCGCGTCGAGCAGACGATATTGCCGTTTGTGGGCGCCTTCCGCCGGCGCGCCCGAGTAGTTGAAAAGATCTTCCCGTACCCAAGGATCAACGCCCGAAACGAACACGCCCGCGGCATTGCGCGTCAGCGTACCGACAAAGACGTTCTTGGCGTAGATCGACACCTGCATGAGGGACATCGTTGTCGTCTCGCGGTTGGGTCGGTATCCACGCATGGCCACGACATAGCCCGGTTCCAGGCCGTCCCGGCCGAAGAGCGCCTTCAGCGCCTCGCCTGCCTGCTTGGCGTCGTCGGCGGAGAAATGTGCATCGAGCGCAACGCTATCCAGACTGCGATCGTTGAGGATCTTCACGAACGTGTCTTCCGTAGCCTCGAACCGCTGAAATTCGTTCGTGACAGTTGCGACGCTGGTGTTGTTTTCGATCTGGGTCTTGTGGAACGCGGGAAGAGCTGCATCGCCTGCTTCGATTGTTTCACCCCAGCCGGCCTCCGGGTCATCGGCTTCGGCCAGTTGATCGGCGGCAGGGGCGGGTTCATCCGCGGCAGGAGATGGCTCAAGATCGTTCTGCAGATCGCTGGAGGCTGCGGGGGCCGTCTTTCGTTGCGCCTGGAAGAACGCAAAATCCTCCTGCGTCGACGGTATGGTCGTCATAAATTTCTCGCTGGCGCTAAGCATGACGTCGGACAAGATCTCGATCTGTGGCGAAACCCCGGCCTGGTCGAGTTCGGCCGGACGCGGAACAACGCGGCCTTTCGTTGCGGCGTCGGAATCGGGGGCGAGCGTGATCCACATCGGATCCCCCGCCAGGCCGATAATGGCAGGCACATAAACAGAGGCATCGGCCGGCACATCGTCGGCTCCTTCGACCGCATGCAGATCCTCGTCTTCGTCGCCAAACGACCAATAGTCCGCGGTGAGGTAGAAGCCGGCGGCAATCGAACACAGGAAAACTGTGGCGAAGCCGGCAAGAAGCCTGCGCCAAAAGGTGCGCCGGCGGAGGGCAGCGCGTGCTTGCTTTTTCTCCTTGAAGCTGGTGTCGATAGCGTGCGTCACGGACTGCTTCCGGTCAGGAAAAACGTCCACCGCACCTGTTCAAGCGTATCGACTTCAACGAATCGCGCAGCAATATGGCCAAGCTGCCAGCATTCGTCGATGCCGCGTATCGAGAAACGTCGCCGCTCAATGCACATTTCGGTCGATCCCGTCAGGATGGCGTGGCCGAAAACGTCAGTGGCGTAGAGGTAGATGTAGCGGTTCGTCAGTTCCTCGCGGATGACGTTCACGCACTGATTTGCGCCGATGGTCCACCACCCATCGGTCTGATCGGCATTGTCGACCTCCTGGCCGACGGCGAGGTTGACGACGTCGAGCGTCTGATTGCACACCGTGAATTCGGCGCGCGCTTCGTTGCATGAGAGCACGCCCAGCAACGCGGCGGCCGAAACGACCGCGAGCCTCATCCGGGCCCTCGAGGCAAGCAAGGTTAGAAGCCGACCACGCTGCTTTAAGGGCAGGTCGGAAGACGAGCGGGGCAAACGCGAGCTACGGAGTTCCATCGGACGCCCATGCTACCCGCCGAGCCGGAAATACTTGGCGCTGGCCGAGAACTTGGATCCGTTGGCCTCGATTTCCTCGAGAATTTTGGGCAACAGCTGCGAGGCTGGCATTGGCGTGGAGAACGCAGCCGCCTGGATATCCTGGGGGCCGGTGATCACCATGATGATCTGCGGCACGGCCTTGCCTGCAGCCCTGTCGGCGGCGCCGAGACCGATCGGGATGCTGAAGGTAGCCTTGTCCGATTGTACGACCATGCGGTCATCGAGGTTGAACATCATGCCTTTGTGGTCGATCAGCAGCACGCTGGAAATGAGCCCGCCACGCGTCACCAACGTACCGCTGATCGGTGTGCCGTTCGGCACCGATGTTCGATCGAGAACGAGCTGCGGCTTTTCGCCAGCAGCCTGCCCCAGAAAACGCAGGAAGTTGGTGACTTCGCACTGGCTCGGCTCAATGAGGCGCACGTTGATGTCGGGCTCAACGTGGAACTTTGCCTGGAAATCAGCCAGCATCTGCTCGAATGGCTGGACCGCGGTTCCAAATCCTTCGATGGCAGCGGTCTTATCGGTTATGGAGGTCACGGCGGCGTAGAAACAGTCGCCACCGCTGAAGTCGCGAACCCACGAAACACGCTGCGCTATATCGTCGATCACAGGGGCAACTTCCGGCTTAGGCAGGTTCAGGGCAACCATGGCCTGGTCTGGTTCTCTGGCCGCCGGCAGGTCGGCCTGCTGCTCCTTTGCCCTCGTCGCATCCGCCTGGCGTGCAGCCGGCTCTGGAACGGGCGCTGCTGGTATGGCCTTCGCCGGCCGGCTCGCCTGGTGTTTGGGCGGCGGCAGGTCGGCCTGCTGCTCCTTTGCGCTCGTCGCATCCGCCTGGCCTGCAGCCGGCTTGGGAGCTGGCGCGGCCGGTTTCGCCTCCGCCTGGCTTGCCTGCTGTTCAGGCTTTTGGCTCGCCGCGGCGTCTGGCTGCGCCGCGGGCGGCGTGGGAGCCTTTTCGACCGGCGGGAGGGCTGGAGCAAGCTTGGCAGGCGGCGAGGGCGTATCGGGCTGAATTGACGGCGCTGCGTTTTCGGCCGGCGGTTGCGCCCCACTTGCCGACAGCTTCGACGTTTCCTGTATTTGCGGGAGCATCTTTGGCGACGCTGCCGGCGGCGGCGTTCGAGCCGCGGGGGCCTCCGCCTGACTTTCAGCTGGTGCTAATGTAGCCTCTGTTTGCGGCTTTGGGGCTGGAACCGCCTGTGGCGGCTCAGGGGAGTCCGTATCCTGGTCCGTCGCCAGCGGCTTTGACGCCTCTGCCTCAGGAATTGATGCTTCGGGGACAGGCCTTGTTGCTTGTGGTGCAGGTTGTGGTGGCTCTGGCGCGGAAAGCGAGGGTTTGCCGGCGGTTGGCGCGGTGGGTGTCGTAAAGCCGCTGAAATAAAGGCCGGCAAGTGAGGCGAGAGCCAATGTCGCGAAGGCAGAGATGGCGATGGCTCGGCGCTTTGTAGATTTTCCGCGAACAGCGCCAACGAGCGCACGTGGCGGCGCGGCGACCGGTGAGGCCCGCGGTTCGGACAACAGCGCTGGCCGGACATGCTGGACAAAGCGCTGCCCGCCCGAGCCTGCCAAAGGCGCGTCATGGCCCAAGACATTGGATGGCGGGGACGAGGCCTTCGGATCGGGCGCAAGGGTTTGCCCCGCTCGTGGCAAACCCGGCCTGCCGCGGTTTGGGACGAACGTCGGCGGCGTTGTCCCTTCGTCCTCGTCGCGCGTCATCCTGGCGATTTCCGCCATGCTCACCGGGCGGTCTCGCGGATCCGGCTGCAGCATGGCTTCAACAATGTCACGAAAGCCGTCGTCGATGTCGGACAGGTCGGGCACGGTCCGACGCTTTTCGATGATCTCGAATTGGGACCCGCTCATGTCGATCGGCTTGCCGCGCAGGGCGGCAACCAGCACCAGCCCCAGGCTGTAGATGTCCGACTGCTCGCTGACATCGCCGCTGTATAGCCCAAGCTGTTCGGGGGAAACGTAGTTGTACTTTCCCGCGAATTTTCCGCCGATCAGGGTCTCACCGCCGACGGTCGCCGATCGCGCGATTCCGAAATCGATGATCTTGGCCCGATCGACCCGACCTCCTGGCAAGATGATGTTGTCCGGGGAGAGGTCGCGGTGAATTGCTCCCGCCTGATGCACGGCGCTGAGACCCGACGTGAGCCGATGGCAGAGCCTGCGCACCTCCTCAGTCGGCATTGGGCCACGTCGCATGATGTCGTGTAGCGACTCGCCGTCGACGAATTCCATCGCAAGGTAGGGACGACCGATCCCTGGATCGATCGTGAAGACGTGATATCTCACGACCGCATCATGCGAGAGGTGATTGAGGATCGACGCTTCCTTGCGGAACAAGGACAAGATCGTCGGGTCGCGGGCAAATTCGGGCAGGACGATCTTGATCGCGACATGGTCGCCAGTCTGGATGTTGTGGCCGCGGTAGACCTCGCCCATGCCGCCGAATGCGATCCGCTCGTCAAGTTCGTAGATGCCGCTGAGCTGCGTGCCGACGGCGGTGTTGGCCAGCTGCGGCGATATTCGCGTCTTGTCGTCGGCGCTCATCAGCTCAACCCTCCGCTCTGGACAGATCAGGGTAGGGGGGGTGTCCATTGCTTCTGTTTGCGAATTTTACCAGCACAATCGTAACATTGTCTGTGCCGCCTCGCTCCAGCACCGTTCTCAGCAGAGCCTCACAGGCCGCCTGAGGTGTCGCAGACACGACCGCGGCGCCGATTTCGGCGTCGGTCAAATGCGCGGTCAGCCCATCGGTGCACAACACAAAGATGTCTCCCGGCATGATTTCCCCTTGCTGGAAATCGATGACGATTTCGTCGCTGACGCCTACCGCATGCGTGATGACATTGCGACGCGGCCAGGTGAGCGCCTCGGCTGCGCTGATCATGCCGCGGTCGAGAAGTTCCTGAACTTCGGTGTGGTCCTTCGAGATCTGCGAGATCGAGCCGTTGCGGATCAGATAGACCCGGCTGTCGCCCGCCCACAGGCATGCAAATCGCCCATCCATCGCCAACAAGGCGGCAACGGTGGAGCCGATGGTTATGCCGCGGGATTCGGAGATCCTGCGGATCTCGGCGTTGGCGCGGCTCAGCCTATCCTCGAAGCGCGCACGAAGGTCCGGGGCGGAACTGGCAATGCCGATCGTGGCCAGATGGTCGACGATGCTGGCTGAAGCAACCTCTCCTGCTTCATGCCCACCCATTCCGTCGGCCACCACCCACAGGCCGGTTCGCGGCTCGACCAAATAGTTGTCTTCATTGTGCTCGCGGACACAGCCATTGTGGCTTACGCCGAAGCTCTCAAAGGAAAGGGCGACATCGCTCAACTTGCCACCAGCGCTTCTCGAAGCGTCCTCTGCAGCGCACTCTCAGGCGCTCGCTGGCGCCACTTTGCCACAGGCTCGAATATTAAAATATCGAAATCTAGCGTTGAGCGCGTGACCCTTATGGGGAGGTCCCACTAGAAAGAGCTCAAGTGATGATTTGAGGGCGCGACAGCGCTCCGTTGCCTGGTCAACTGCGCATGCTGCGATCTCCCCGTCTGTCTCACAACATGCCGGTGCCTAAGTGTTCCAGCTCATCTCACAAACATCCAGGCAGCCGGTCAGGTACTCCGGATTGTGCGGAATGATGTCGTGTAATCTCGCCATCATCGGTGCCCCAGAAGGCCACCTGGATGCCACTGCCGAGTACCCCGGCTTCTTTCAGGATCCGAGTGAGCGGCGTGCCCACCCAGCGCGCATTGCCGACGCCGCCGTTGAAACAGGAGGGTCGGTACTAGCCAAATATCGATCGTCACCCGTGACGTCCGGATGTTCGACGAAGTTGCAGCAGTGCTCGAGATTTATGGGAGATCCGTTTCGCTGCCCGCCAAACAGGACATCAGCCAGCGCCGGCAGCGACACGCCCGTTCTCAATACTGTTCCTTGGACGAACGCTGCTCGTCCGGCTCCGGCCGCGGCGGTTGCTTGCCCCGGATCGGTAAGGCATCGTTTGACAAGGCGACGGTTTGGATATGCGAACCAACCAAGCGTTCGCTGATGCCGCTCGTTGATGCAAGACAAACCTCTGATCGACTAGATTTGGCGATCTTACTTGCCCTCGGCGAGGCTCAATCCACCTCAAAACGCCTTCGGACAGCTGAATGCGGAAAGTGCCGGTAGGAAGAAAGGGCTGGGACCGGAACCGGTCTGGATCGTATAGGCCACGTCGCGTCCGCCGACTACGAAGCGCGCCTCAACAGTGCCGTCCTTGCTGGTGATCGTCGCCTTGTCCAACAACCGCTTCAGCGACCACGGCCCTTCGAAGCTGATAACGGATTTGCGGCCCGGCATTTCCGGCATCAGTCTCAGACTGGCGGACGCCGAGGCCGCGCCGCTCGGCCAGGACATCGTGCTTGGCGTGTTACCCGCCTGGTTGCTCTGGACGATCTGGCCGTCGACGTCGAGCACCGCAGCGTCTGCATCGCCATTCAGCGAGAACGGGGTAAAGGTCAGGTTGACCGAGGGCATTGATCCGCCCGAGGGGAAAAAGGCGTTGCGGATTTCCGCAGCCAGCTGAAAGTTTTTCAGCGTCGACTTCGACAGGTCGCGCCCAAAGCGCGCATTCTGTTTCCAGCTCCAGTCCTTGCCGCTCATGTCGATCAAGGAAGCAAGGTTTTGTGCGAAGAACCGGTCCATCAGGCCGCCCGGAGAGAACAACTTGGCGAAGTCCGCCATCGCAATATCCTGGGTACCATCGCGGGCGAAGGGGTAGCGGCCGTTGACCGCCTCCTCGCACGGCTGCGTGACGGCCTGGTCGAGCATCTCGTTCAAATTCGTCAACGAAATTTCAGCCGCGTTGCCCTCAAATTCGTCTGCAGTTGCGTTGGCCATTCTGCCGAGTTGCTTGGGCAGGCGCGATGCATTGGCGCGAAGGGTGGCTACCTGCAGCTGCAGGTTGGCGTTGACACGTTCCGTCTGCGAAGCGACCTCGGTTGCCAGTTGCAGGCTCTGATGGATGTCGCGAAAATTCTGGGTCAGCGCATCGATCGGTCGGTGTCCAAAAGGACCGCTTACCAGAGCTTGGAAGGACCTGAACTGCGCTTCGATACTTGCCCCGGGGTTTTGGCTTTGAAATTTTGCAGACCCCGTACCGGCACGGCTTTGCGATTTTGAGGAGCTAATTTGAATGCCGATGCGAGCCAGGCCCTTGGCCATGTCTGCGGCGTCTTGGGACTGGCGCATAACGGTGCCGGCTTGCATCCGAGTGCCCGAGTCTTCGCCGGAGACAGGGTCGCGCGCTAGGGCTGTTTCGTCGGCAATCGCGGTAAAAAGCTGTTCGATCGGCGAGCTTGGTGAGGCAACGGCGGAAAGCGCGACATAGTGCGGCTTGTCGTTCAGCATGGCTTTGAATTTCAAAGCATCGAGAACGCTGTTCCACGCGGCTGCGAACTCCTTGCCGTAGCGATCGAGAAGTTCGGGGCCGAGCTTGAGCAACTCCTGATCGATGCCGCCTTGCTCGCCGCCACCGCCCAGTACCCACTGGTCCTCGACGAGTGTCTGCGCAATGCGCGAAAGCTGTCCGAGATAAAAGTTGTTGAATCCGGCATGGGTGTAGAGACCGGGAACACGGAGCTTCGACAAATCGCCGCCATCGACGCGCTCGAACACAAGCTGCGCTTCCGGGCCGCCTTTTTGCGAAACAGAAAAATCGTCCAGCGCAGCCGCGTACACCGCCGACTTGATCAATGCGGACGCACGATCGGCAAGGCTCATACGCCCGAGCGAACGCTGGGCGGCTTCCACAAGCGGCTGGTTGAGTTCGAAAACCGGATCATAGGCATCGTCCAGCGCAAGCATGGCGCGTAAGTGCTTTTCGAGCTGCGCGCGTCCTGACCGGTTGCTCTCGCCGGGATACCGGTTTTGTTCCCAATCCTGCTTCATCCAGGAGATGACCAACGCGTCATCGACCTTGGGTGCCTTGCCGCCAAGCATCAGGTAGATCTTGAGCGGTTCGTAAAGCGCGGCGGGTTCAGCCATCGTCGCCTGAACTTTCCGCTCAGCCTGAATAAGCAGACGCGAGCGCAACATTCGTTCCAGTGCTTGCCGGTAGGCCGTTGTCGATGCCGAAAGAAGCCTTTCCCGCTGGCTAAGGCCGACCGTTTCGTCGATCGGTGCGGGTAAGTCACTGGTTTCGAAACCGGCCGGCATGTTGCGCAACTGGTCGAGCGGCCCGATGGCGTTTTCAAGGTCGACATCGGTGACCGTCGTGCTTTTGAGCAGGGCGTCCGCTGTCTCGCGATATTGGCTCATCGCCTGCGTCGTGGAGGCGATCAGCGAGCGGTTGGCCATGAAGCTCATCCCGAGCGCGCCAAGGGCCGCTGCAGTGATCAAGGCTATGATGCCAAAGCCGCCATATCTGAGGGCCGCTGCCCGCCTTTCAGTGGCCCGGTCATAGGAAACCCATCCGGATTCGGCGAAAATGACATCGGTCAGGAGGTCGTGCAAAAAGAAGCTCTTGCCGGTCCCGGACAGATGGGGGCGGGAATTGTTGCCGAAACTGCGACCGATTGCGCCCAACACCTGATCGATCGGCGTTCCCTCTTGGGTCCCCGACGAGAAGTAGAGCCCACGCAAGCTGACGTTCACCTGGCTGCGGACCGGATCGAACAGGCTGGTCACGAAACCGGCAATTCGGCCCTTGAGCGCGTAAAACTGGGCCGGAAAGCCAAACATCGATATGCGCAAGGCCGGATCAGGCTGTTCCTGCAGGCGGTCAGGCATCTCGTCCGCCAAGCGGTTCGCCAGTGCATCGAATTCGGCCGGAGCCTCACCGGCCATGTTCTTGTTGCGGTCTGTGGTCTGGAATGTCGCGCCCCAGACCTTGCGCCTGCGCGGCTCCTCGAAACTGCCGAAATAATCCATGAAGCCGGCAACAAGATCGGCCTTGGTAAAAAGCAGGTACACCGGAAACTGGATTTTCAGCGTCTCGTGGATCTCCCTCAGGCGACCGCGTATTTCAACGACATGGGCGTCGAGCTGCTGGTCATCGAAGCTGATAAGATCGGCAAGGCTGATGGCCAGGATAACCCCGTTGATCGGTTGTCTGGTGCGGTATTTCTTGAGCAGCGCTAAAAACGCAAGCCAGCTCTTGGTGTCTCTTCCTGCATTAGAATCCTGGGTGGTGTAGCGTCCCGCCGTGTCAATCAGCACGGCCTCTTCGGTAAACCACCACTCGCAGGAGCGGGTGCCGCCAACCCCGGCCACCGGCTGGGCGTCTCCTGAACCGGCAAGCGGAAAGTTCAGACCCGAATTGACCAGTGCGGTCGTCTTGCCGGCGCCCGGCGGGCCAATGACGATGTACCAGGGAACCTCGTAGAGGAAATTGCGCTTGCGGCTCGAGCGCTTGAGTGCTGCGATGGCCTCACTCATGCGCGCCTCGAGCACCGGTGAGTCGTCATTGCTCCCGTCGTTGCGGGCAACGACGGTCTCGAGCGCTTTTTGCGCCTTTCTCACCTTCCAGACGCGCACTCCGTAACCGAGGGCCGCGGTCGCTACGATCGTGCCGATGATTGTCGCGCGCAACCAGACCGGTCCCAGCGGCCGGATATCGGCGAAGCGGATCAAAGGTCCAGCAAACCAGATCGCTGCCGCAAAACCGGCCAACGCGGCCGTGCTGAATATCCGCGGCAGCCAACGCATCATTGGCGCTTCCCACCGGCGGTCTTCACAGCGTTTCTTCCTTGGGGATCATCACGTCGACACGGCGGTTCTTGGCGCGGCCCTCGGACGTCGCATTGTCGGCAATTGGCTCATCTGCGCCCTTGCCATCGGCGGTCACTCGTGAGGGATCGCTAAGTTTCGCGGCGATCATTGTTTCAACAGCCTTCGCCCGGGCGACCGAAAGGTCAAAGTTGGATTTGAACGCGCTCGATTTCCGTGGTTTCACATTGTCCGTGTGGCCAACGATCCTGATTGGCCCCGGCTCGTGCTCAAGGGCTGCGGCAATCTGTGCGGCCAGTGACTGAGACTCAGGCTTCATTTCGGTCTTGCCAGGCTGAAACAACAATTGATTGTTGATCTCCACTACGATGAAGTCGCCTTTTGTGCCGATGGTCATCCCGCCTCGCTCGACTTGCGTGGACAGTGCCGAGCGGATGCGGTCGATCTGCTCGGTTGCGGCAGGCGAGGCAACTGTCACCGGTTCGGCAAGTGGGGGTACCACACTGGCGCGCTCGATCGTCACAGGCGTCGAGGGATTGAGCGCCAGCAACTGTTTGGCTGCAGCATCGCCTTCATCGGTCACGAACGCCCGCAACGTGAAGAACGCGGCCGTCAGCAGGGCTGATGCCGCGGCGCCAACACCCCAGAGCGGCAGGCGGGTCGAAGACGGCACCATCGTCGCCGCCATGCTTTGCCAGCGGGGGGAGATGTCCTCTCCGGCGCGGGCCCTGAAGTGGCGAAGCGTCTCGTAGACGTCGCGCCGCACACGTTCCAGACTGGTATCGTCGCGCGCCAGATCCCGATACTGGCCCTCAAATCCCACGGACAGGCAGACGTGCATCAGCTCCAGCAGGTCTAAGTGTGGCTCCGGATTGGCCAGCACCTTGTTCAGCGCTTCGAAAAAGCCGGCGCCCGTGGCTTCAACGTGAAAGAACCGCGACAACATACTGTGCTGTGCCCAGGTGTCCTTGCCGGTCCAGGGCAGGTTGCCAACAAGATCGTCGGCGGTTTCGCAAAGGGCGAACTTCGCGATCCGCGCATCCTCTTCGGCAACGCCCGACTTCTCCAGCGTCCGGTCGAACCTCTCGATCGCTTCGGCGATATGCTGGGCCAATGGCGCCGCCTGTCTTTCAACCGGCGCGAGCCTGAGATGCCCGAACAGGACGAGCAATGGTGCTGACGCAGCGAGGATCGGATTTGCCGTCGAATATTTGACCGTGTCTGCGGCTTCGAGCAGCACCTCCTGCTGAATGATCGGCCTTGACTCGGCTGCCCCGGCTTTGGCCGCTGCACCTGACGATGCTCCCTGATAAAGAATGGTTCCGGATGTCCAGTCCGGCGGCATATGCCGACCTATGTCAGGTTCGAAAACTGTCGACTCCTTGACGTCCGAGGGTCCGGCAGTCTTCGCAATCGGTTCGTTTGCGGCTGGTTTTGCATTCTGCCCGCGCCGTGGGCGGATGACGGTCTTGCCCACCGGGCCGAAAGGATCGTCCTTCGAGCTCATCGCCGATGTGCCGCTGCCATGCGGTGCCCGCGTTCGCGTGCGAGAGGCGCCAGATCTTTCCTGGCCGGATAGCGCAGGCAAGTATCATACCGGCACGGTCGCGGTCCGGAGCTACAAGAAACTATGGCGCCGCAATATGACATCTGCCGCAGACCCCAGGTCAATCAGGCTTACCCGCTTGGCGAACTTGTCGTATGTGATCGTAATCGCAGATGTTCTCGATTGGAACATGATGCGGCGCGCCGATGCGTTTTTCTTTGTCAGCTAAAGCGCCACAGTCTGTTGCGCCGGTCTATTTTTGCTCAGCTTTTGCATACGCCTCGCTAAAATAGGCCAAGAATATATCCAGCATGCCGTTTTCGTGTGCTTCCTCCATGCTCCTCCACGTCCCGACAAAAGCGTCCCATGCTTGGGCCTTCTTCGAGGTAAAAGATGTCGGCGGGAGCTTTTTGCCGATCGCTTCCGGCGAAAGGTCGTCAAGCAGTCGCGACAGCGCAGCTTGCATGGCGGCATAGGTGGCAAATTCGTGCGCCTTGAGATCGCGGAATGCGTCTTCAACGCTGTGCCTGGCATCGAGATAGCCGGCCCTACGCCGTGCGAACATGATTTCGAGGATGTCGTCGATTCCCGGCACGAACTTAAGCGGGTTGTTGTCGGCGGAGCTTATCATTGTCCGGTGCGTGCTCTTGGCCAGCGTTTTGGCGGCCGCACGTGCCTTCAGCAGCATGGCCAGTTGCTCGACCACCACCCGCAGGACCGAGCCAATTTCGGCCGCGACTTCATGCGGGTCCCGCGACTGCAGCAGTTCCGGGGAAATACCCGCTCCAATCGCGATTTCCCGCAGCACCTCGTCTCTCGTCGAAAGGACCGACGCGGGCAGCGACGGTGCTTGTTGCTCGGGCCATGGCTGTGCCGAATTCAAGAAAGGCTCGCCTCCAGAGCCAAGCAGTCGATCGGCCGCGACGGGCATGTGT
The DNA here is from genome assembly GCF_000503055.1 of Mesorhizobium sp. LSHC420B00. Lineage (GTDB taxonomy): Bacteria > Pseudomonadota > Alphaproteobacteria > Rhizobiales > Rhizobiaceae > Mesorhizobium. The sequence goes on from NZ_AYVY01000016.1 coordinate 20,262, forward strand.
CGTTGTGTCGAACCTTCGTCGCCTTGCGGATGGGTCGGCGAGGCGCGCTCGTCAATCGATACAAAGATGACGTAGCGGCCGACCAGGAGCCTGTCGCCGTGCGCCAGCCGGTGCGGACCGGTGATGCGTTGGCTCGACCCGTTGATGAAAGTGCCATTGCGCGAGATGTCATGCAGCCAAAACGCGCCTGCCTCGTATCGAATCTGGCAATGCCGGCCGGAAATGAACTTGTCCGGGTCGGGTAAGATCCAGTCGCAATTTTCGCGACCGATTTTGAAGGTGCGATCACGCGATCTGTAGCCGGGGGATACGCCAGCGGGCAGGGCATCGACATTGCTGATCTGCAGACTGATTAACATGCACAATCGCCTGTGTGATCGCTGGCGGCCTTCTCGGCACGATACTCCATGTTTTTAACGTGGCTAATCCAATTTCGCATCACATTGGCGCAAGGCAGCGGGCGAACTCTGGATCTTGCTGATTCGCCCAGCTCTGCTGGCATGCCTCTTTGGCCCGCGCAACAACATGTGGTACGCTCAACACGGACCAGCAAAGAGAATTGTTGTGAGCTTTCAGTTCCTGAACCTGTCGTCGTTAGTATAGCAGGACAGTATAGCAGGACCTTCAAATCCACTGACTACCGGGTCCAGGAGGGGCACGACCAATGCCAAATGAACGTGCCACGGTTGTGGAGACGCCGATTGGCGCCGAGCTGTTGACCTTCACGCACCTTGTCGGGCGCGATGAGATAAGCCGTTGTTTTGGCTACACGGTTGGGTTCGTAAGTACCGACCACGACATCGATCCGCTGAAGATGCTGGGTGGGGCCGTCTCGATCGAAGGTGAATCCGATCCAAAACGTTGGTTCAGCGGCCTGGTGTCCGAGTTTAGACTTACCCGGATCGAGGACCAGCTGGCCTACTACGAAACGGTCGTCAGACCATGGCTCTGGTTTCTCGGCAATACGACCGACTGCCGCATTTTCCAGAACATGAGCGTCATCGAAATCGTCGAGGAGGTTTTCTCGAAATACAGCACGGCAAAATTCGAGAAACGCCTGCAAGGTTCCTATCCGCCGCGCGAATATTGCGTGCAATATGATGAGACCGATCTGGACTTCGTGCAGCGGCTGCTCGAGCACGAGGGCATTTTGTATTTCTTCGAGCATGGCGAGGGCAAGCACACGCTTGTGCTCGCCGACGCGATGAGCAAGCTGAAGCCGGCGCCGGGCTATGAAAAAGTGCCTTACCACTTCGAGGGGCAGGGCTCCCGGCGCGATGTCGAATACATCACCGAATGGATCCCGGGCAGCTCGGTGCGGCCGGGCGCCTATGTCCATACCGACTATGATTTCAAGAAACCGGGTGCCGACCTGATGGCCAAATCGGCCCAGCCGTTCAGTCACAAGCTGGCTGCGGGCGAGAATTACCGTCAGCCCGGCGCCCATCTGGAAGTGGGCCGCGGCGATAGCCTGGCGGCGATCCGGCGCGAGGAAATCCAGGCGGTGCACCAGCGCGTCGCCGCGGTCGGAACCCTGCGCGGCCTCTATTCCGGCTGCACGTTCAAGCTGGATGGCTTTCCGCGCGAGGACCAGAACCAGGAGTATCTGGTGGTCAGCGCTGAATACAGGCTGTTCGACCCGGGCTACAGAGCCCATGCGGATGTCGACAGCGAGAACTTCAAGGTGATCCTTGGTGTGGCACCTACGGCTTTGCCCTATCGTCCGCCGCGGGTCACGACACGACCGATCATGCGCGGGCCGCAGACGGCGACCGTGGTCGGACCTTCCGGCGAGGAAATATTCACCGACAAATATGCACGGGTGAAGGTCCAGTTTCACTGGGACCGTCTGGGCAAGAAGGACCAGAACAGCTCCTGCTTCGTGCGGGTCTCGCAGACATGGGCCGGCAGCGGCTGGGGGTTCATCCAAATACCGCGTATCGGTCAGGAGGTGATCGTCGATTTCATCGAAGGCGACCCGGATCTGCCGATCATCACCGGCCGCGTCTACAATGCCTCCCAAATGCCGCCCTACGGACTGCCGGGCAGCGCTACGCAATCGGGCTGGAAGTCGGACTCCTCGAAAGGCGGCGGTGGCTACAACGAGCTGATGTTCGAGGACAAGGCCGGCTCCGAGCTGGTCAATTTCCAGGCTCAGAAGGACCATAACCTTCTGATCAAGAATGACCGCACCAAGCTGGTGCAGCACGACCAGTCCGACCGCATCGACCACGACGCCAAGCACTCCGTCGGCCACAACCTTGATGAGGACGTCGGCAACAACAAGACGGTCAAGATCGGCGTCGACCAGACGACGAATATCGGCTCCAACGATACGGAAACGGTGGGGTCAAACCGCTCGTTGAAGGTAGGGTCCAACGAGACCATCAGCATCGGCTCAAACTCGACCGAGACCATCGGCGCCAATCACGCGCAGACCGTGGCCATAGCCCAGGCGATCACCGTGGGGGCAGCGCGCGTGGACAGCGTCGGCGCGACCGAGACTCGCACGGTAGGGTCCGCGCAGACCAACACGATCGGGTCAAAACGCTCTGTCACCGTAGGTGCCGCTCAGAGCCATCAGATAGGTGCCGACGACAGCTGGAACATCGCGTCAAATCAGGACGTGACGATCGGCGGCACCCAGAAGTTTAGTATCGCCAAAGATCAGAATAGCCAGATTGGCGCGGGGAGGCGCACGGAAATTGCCAAGGACGACGGCACCAAGGTCGGTGGCGCCTTCCAGTTGGAGATAGCCAAGGCCAGCATGGTACAGATCGGCGAGGACGGCAAAATCACCGTCGCCAAGACATTCCTGATCGAAGCAGGCGACGCTATCGCCCTGAAATGCGGTTCATCGTCCATTACGATGAAGAAGGACGGCACCATCACCATAGAAGGCAAGGACATCATGATAAAGGGGTCCGGCACGATCAATGTGAAGGCGTCTAGCGACATCACCATGAAGGGCAGCAAGATAAATCAGAACTAGGGATTCCGGCATGACCGAGGTTCAAGAACGCATAGAAGGTGTGGTGATCGGCCTGTTTCTCGGCTTCAATTCTGATTCGCCATTGGTCGTGTTTCCCGGCAATCCAGGTGATGCGGCAGTTCCCGCACGCAGCCTGACTGAACTCACCTCGGCGATGATCGGGGCGGAAGTCGCATTGCTCTTCCAAGAGGGTGACCCGGCGCGGCCCTTGATCGTGGGTCGAATCGTCGAACCTGCCCGCAAATCTCCGACGCCGCAGGTCATTCGCGATGGTGAGCTGGTGACCATAGTCGGCGACGAGCGGATCGAGCTTCGCTGTGGCAAGGCAACGATTATCATGGAAAAGGATGGCCACATCACCATCCGCGGCACCTATGTGACGAGCCATGCCAGCGCCACGAACAGGGTCCGTGGCGGGTCAGTGAATCTGAACTGATGCCAAAGATCGTCTTGCGCGAGATCGTTCGCCAGCATGCCGAAATGGCAGCGTTTCTATGGACGGTCTACGACCATTATCTGCTGTATCCGGACGAGAATCCTGACATGGACGAGGAGCGGCTGGCGCGTCTTGTGGAACGGCTTGACTCGCATCTAGACGGTCTGCGTATCGCAGGAGAGGTCGGGCAGGAGATCGCTGAAACGCTCTATGCCGAGTATCCCGAAGCGGGCGAGTTGTTTGTTTTGCGCATGCTAATCAAGGGCGCACCATCGAGGATCGCGGAACTCGACCTGCCCAAGGTGAGGGCGTATCTGTCGAGCAATGGCGGCCAGAAGTAGACGAACACGACGTTCAGGCCGTCACTCCAGTCGGAATCCATTGTCATAGACAAGCGTCAGCTTCTTCCACGTTTTGCCATCGAAGCGCCAGGCAGCGTCGATGCCGGCGACATAGAGATAGTCGCCATCGCTGCGCAGGTCCGAGCCGATGCCGGTATCCTCGAAGGGCTGTAGCGCGTCCCCCGCTTCCACGCTTACGCCCACCTCGTCGCCCCAATAGGCGCGGCCCTTGAAACTACGCACGGCAAAAAAGGCATGTTCGGGCGCCTGAAGCTCCGTCGCTTCCTCGTTGGCCACTCGGAGGCAGGCGCCGCCGTCTCCGGCAAGTCGGATCGTGCCATCGGGAGCGACGTCGATGCCGCGGAACTGGTCGTGGCGATGAAGTTCCACCGCTAGCCAGCCCGAATCCGCCAACCGGTGAAGGCTGCCCTGGTTGCCGCAGGCGAACCGGCCGTGCTGAGGTGAGCCGTGAACGTCGAAATATTGTGTCGGGACAATGGGTGGTATGGGACGCCACGCAGCCCCTTGGAACCTGAGAGCCACCCCTTTGCTTCCGACGGCAATGGGCCCATCCGGGTCCTTCGCCCAGATACGCCGGAGGCTGATCTCCGAGATCTTTTCGCTCGACCAGTTCGCGCCTGCAAAACGCCAAACCCGGGTGGTTGCCTCGAGAGCAAGGAGTTCGTCCGACGGCGTCGCGGAAAGAGACATCAGCCACGCATCCGACAGAAGTATTCGCTTGGCGGTAGCCGGGTTAAAATCATCGACAACGAAGACGACCGACACGGTATTCACAAAGTCGGGATCACTGACCAGGAAGAGGATTGCGGCGCGGCCGTCGCGCATCGGCGCGACCTGTATGCATTGGTATGCCGTGTCGCTATCCTGTGCAAAAATGTCCAGCAGTTCACGGTCCATTCTCATCTTTGAACCCCTTCAAGTGCCGGCGCGTCGCTTGCACCCGACCGTCGGGCGTTGCTTCATCGCCTTCTCAACCTGTCGTGCAGATACGGTTAGTTTTTTGAGCTTTTTCTTTGCTCCAGCCACTCGCTCTTCTTCCGCGTAGGCGCGCGTGCAAGTCGTGTGGCACACCTGCTTGTCCTTTACGTCTTGCTCACTCTTGTTCATGCTCTTCTTCAAATAGTTCATATTTGCGACTTCAAGGCATTCTGTCGCGAGTGCGACCTGCGCTGGCGGGATGTCTAGGTTGTCGACGGTTGCGGCAACGCAAGTGTTCACGAAGTCGCCCAGCTTTCCCTGCGGGTTGTTGGCGATCCAGTTTCTTGCCTCAGCCGATTTGTAATAGTGGGGCGTGTTGGTCGTCCTGCCTAGAACGGAACGTCCCTCAACGCCTGCCGAACGCGCTGTTGCGCCTTCGCCAGCGACCCATTTCGCCTTCATGCAGATGCATGGTGCCTCCCTGTCGTCGTATTTCTCGCAGCATTTCAGCACGAGGTCGCGCACGCCGCCCGCTGTAAAGAACTGAACCTCGACCGTGTGTTCCTTCTGCTCGCCCGGATCGCATTTCAGCTTGTTGTATGGCTTGATGCCGAGGAACGCGCATCTGGGATCGGATTCGTCGAGGATGCCGACCTTGGGCAAGGGAGGGCCACCGGCAATGGGCGACGCGTGGTCGTTCGACGAAATGTCGGAGAAACGGCTGATCGGCTCGCCATCCATGAACACGTTGCCGGACCAGGCGTGGGCGTACTCCTTGCCCGTGTTCACAGACGTAATGACGTTCTTTTTCGGCGCGCAACCCGCTTCGTTGCCGGTGCATTTGGTGTAGTAGGACTTGTTCTTCTGGGTAACCGTCTTGCCGCCGATCTTGACGGTGCTGGTGCCGTTATCGGTGTCGCTATCGGAGCCGAAGGTCGGGTAGGGCACCGGCACGCCCGGTGGTGTCGCTGGTGTCTGTGGCGGCGTGAAACAGACATAGGGGAACGCCGCTATGACCTGGTTTGCCTGTGCTTTGCAGGCAATCTCCAGCCCGTTGGCGAAGACAGTCATGCTGCGTTCCTCGAGCCGAACAGGGCGGCGCCGCAAGCTCCAGCGTCCGAAGAAGCTTCAATGAGGACTGGATTGCCGGCAGCGTAGCCTTTTCGAGCGGCGGTCCAGGCCATACCAACCATCAACGGCACAACGGCAGCTCCAATGTTGCCAAGAGATTCAGCTGGTGACCAAAGATCCTGAAATTCGTGCCGGCCACGCAGTAGGCGTAGCGTCACGAGCGCGGCCTGCTTGAACCAGTATTGCTCGCCGACGAGATCGGAGATGCGATAGCCGAGCCGGCTCATCTCGATGCCCGTTTCACGAAAGGCCGCGTCATAGGCTGATGTCATGCCGTACGCGCGCAGGGGCAGATCCTCCTTGTTGTAGATCGATGCCGCTTCGCGCGCGAGGCCAAGTCCGAAAAGCTGAAAGGCCCCGCCGTTCGAGCGTGTGCACAACACGGCCCCGGCTGCCTCTCCTGGGATAAAACCGTCGGAATTGTCGGCCGTCAGCAGGCGGCCTCCCATGAGATAGTGGGAGATCGTCGGCGCGGTCAGGTAGCTGTCCACGCCGGCGATCATCACATAGGACACCTCACCGGAAGCCAGCAGCCGCCGGGCATGGTCGAAGGCGGCGTGTCCAGACGGACGTCCATGCGCCACGATACGGGAGTGGTCGTGGGGGGCGAGTTGGATGATGTCGCCGATCCGCCGCAACAAGGCCGAATTGTCGCGCACCGGTCGGCCGGGCCGGTCTTCTTCCGGCAGGCAAAGAATGAGCGCGGTTTGGCCACGTGCCTGTGGCACTGCTTCGAAGGCCTCGGAGATCGCACCGGCAGCAAGATGAGCCATACGTTTCTCGCCAATCCAGTTGCGCGGAAGCGGCACCGGCGCGCCGGTCAAACGAGCCTCTGGCGACTGGTGAAAATGCGTCTCCTGAAAACCATTCAACCGCGCCCGCATCGCGGCACAACTTGACGGCCCGTCGAGGCCAACGGCCGTCACCATGCCTATTGAAACGATATCGAGGCTGGCACTCATGCCGCCTCCGCGCCGTCGTCTTCGTGCAACGGAGTATCGAACTTGCGGATGTAGCGTTTGCCGGTCGCTCGAGCCAACAACATGCCGGGCGTAGGCAACCCTATCCAGCATTCGGAAAAATCAAGGATCGTGCGCTGCAGCCGCTGGGACAGACGCCAGACCAGCGAGAACTTCCGGCGCTCCGGATCAAACAGGATTGTGTCGGCCAGAACCAGCGTGTCGACCACCTTAGCTCCGTCCTTGAACAGCGCCATGGGCAGTGCCGTGTTCGGCAAGCGGAAACTCATGCGCCCCTCCGGCGTCAGGTTCACCAGTTGCACCTCTTCGCCGCCGCGCGGGCGGTCTATTTGCTGGTCTGGTGGCGCCATCTGGAAGTAGCGCTCGTCGAAGTCCGGCGGCAGGAACGGAAAGATGTTCTTGGTCCAGTTGTCGTCGTAGGTGCCGCCATACTCGATGCGCCCGGGCCAGCCGCGCCCCATCGGTCCAAAGCTCATGGGCGTGTAGTCGCCGAAAGGCGAACGGATTTCCTCGCCGACTTTTTGTGTGTTGGGTAGCCGCAAACCCGGAATGAAGCGCTGGTTCTTTGTGCGTGACCAGCCGGTGCCGACCGGGTTGGTGGAATAGACCCCCGGCAATTTGTCATCGGGGTCGAGCTTGTCGACGCCGCCCCAGGCATTGTCATAGCTGATCGGCAGTTTCAGGAACGGCTGCGGTGAGGTCGCGGTGAAGACCGGACCAATCGCGCGCCATTCGCGATTGCCCAGCACCTCGAAGAGTTTCGACCAGTTGCCGATCTTGATGCCGACAGGCACACGCTCGGCCGGCCGGCCGCCAGGCGCGTAGGCACAGCCATTGGCAATCACGTCGCAGCGAGGTTTGCGGAACGCAAAATCGGTTTCCCAGAGTGTGGCGGAATAACCCGGTTTGCCAGTTTGGGTGTCGGCGAAAACCAGAGGAACTTGTTCCGCCGATTTGCGCACGTCTCCGCCAGGTGTCTCCGGAAAATCGAAGGTCCCCTTCACCACGACGACGAGCCAATCGTGCCCTCCAACATCCGTTGCTGCCGTGAACTGGTGCGGGTAGCCCATCTGGTTCCAGATCTGCATCACCTGGTCTCCCAATTAGCGGCAAAGATTTGCTCCAGAGTCGCTTGCGGTGACAGTGGATCAATGTCGAAAATGTCCGAACCGGCTGTCCACATCACCATATCGCTGATGAGCTCGTCGCCCGGCTCGACAGGCGGCACCGGCAGTCCGGCCAAAGCGGCGTCCAGTTCGTCGGGCGTCAGTTCGCCGCGTTGGGCAGCGATGGCTGTTCGTTCGATCCCGGAAAACCAGGCTTCGGCGTGAGCCAGCTGAACGGGAGCCTCGGAAAGCTGCGCGACGACGCTCAACGGGAATTGCCTGCCAACTCTGTCGGCGCTCTGCACGATGACGCCTGCCGATGCGCCGAGAAAATCCGGACCGCTCAGGAACCGCAGCGCCGTGCCGCGCGGCCAGGGTTCCCAGCCGATGAGCGGGACGACATGCTGCGCAAGCCAGCGGTCCCAGGGACGAACAAAATCCCCCGGCAGCCGCCGCGTCACAAAATCGCCGGTCGCGGGCATCTTGCCGTAAAAGCCGGGCAGGATCAGATCTGCGGCGGACATGAAAATTTCTTGAACATTTGCAGGTTGTAAGGGTTTTCGACGCTGGCGGCCTTGAGTTGGAAATCGGCGTACATGCCTTTGGTGCCCAGGCGCAGGCTGTAGACGTCCGACAGCGAGGTGCCGGTGAAGCGACCGCTGCGCAACATTCTCAGCCACGCCCAGCTGCCGGTCTCGTTGAGCAAAATTTCGGGCGAGCCATCGATCGGCTGGAAGGCAAGCGAGATGACCCCTGTGCCGTCCTTGCCGGGCCATGTCATCGGCTGCGGCCTCGTTGCATTGTTATAGTAGACGAGGTTCTGGCCATCGAGGTTGAGCGTCACGCGCGCAACATTGGGCGACAGGTCCTTCGGTTCGAGCGTGAAGCTCATCAGCGGGCCTGTACCGCCGGGAAAGAGATCATCGCGGATCCGTCTTGCCTGTTCGAACGCGGCCAGTGCCGAAGGATCGAGGCCGAAATCGGCGCGCCATTTCCATGGCTGCGCCGACGTGTCGACATAGCTGATCAGGTGGTCGTTTATGAAGTTGTCGATCAGCCCTGCCGGTCCGAACAGGCGGGCGAAGTCGCGAATATTGACGTCTACGGCGCTGTCAGGGCTGAAAGGATAGCGGTTGTTGAGTGCTGCCTGGCAGAACGGCAGGATGTCGGCTCGCCAGATCGCGTTGAGCTCCGAGGTGACCGCCTTCTGCGTCAGACCGCTGGTATCGCCGGCAATGCCGCCCAACCAATCGTCGATCGGGTCGGGCAGGATCTGCGCCTGCCTGGCAACCGCTCCAGTCAGTTCTGCGAGGCCGCCCTGCTTCTTGATGGCGTCCTGAGGATCGGGATTGGCCGTTACCGTCTGCAGCACGTTGGACAGTGCGGTGAGCGCGACAATGGCGGCGTCGAGCGCCGGCGGCTGGCCGTCGACCTCGGCGATGGCACCCTTGAGCGGCTTGAAATGCTCGGCCACCAGACTGCCGGTAAGATCCACTTCGTCGGCGGAGCCCGCACGCGGCAAAAGCTTTGCTCCGGTTTTTACGATCTTGCCAAGCTTGCCCAGCTTGCCAAGCAGTTTCGAGCCACCTGCCGCCGCCTTATCGTTTGCCGGCGCTTCATCGGATCGCGTAAGCTCGGTCTCCTGGACCACCGCGGTGACCAGGCGCTTCAGCGCGGAGTCGGCGCTTGAAAGATCCTTGAGGTTTTCACTGGCGACGTTTAGGTCGGTCAGTGGCGCAAGCCTCATGTCGCGCAGGAAGCTGTCCCATTGCGCGATATAGTCGTCGTAATAAAGTTTCAGAATATCCTCTGACAGCGCCGACACCGAGGTTTCGGAATTCTCCGAGCAACCGCCGGCGAACACCGCCCGGTCGAGTGCTGCCTGGGCGGCGACATCCTCGACCCGGTCGAGAATGGCGTCATGGAAGCCGGCATAGGTGAACGCTCCCGAAATGCCGACCCGCAGCGTCTTGTCCGAACGCCGCGCAAAGACCTTGGCGCCGTTTGGGCCGGCGAAGTTTGCAGGGATCCATTCCTTGAGCGCAGCCACCGCCGGGTCGGCCAGCAACTGCTTGTAGGCACGAGCCGGCAAGGAAATCGTGCAGACGGTTTTCAGTGCCTCTGCAACCAGTGCCTGGTCCGGGGTGATATAACTGGCGTCAACCGCCATGCGACGGATCGCGGCAAGCTGGTGCTCTTCCGCGTCAGCTGTCGGGAAGGGGGCCGCTGCCGCGAATTCGGGCAGACTATTTACCCACCAGTTCTGGGCGAAATCCGGATCCATCTGGGAGAGGCCGGTCATCATGCGATAGGTCTTCAGCGCGCCAAGCATGAAGTCCGGATCGCGGATCTGCCGCCACATCGTCGCCTCGAGCAGCGCCACCATGTGCGGCTCGAGAACGTTACGCAAAGCATGGTCGTAAGTGTCGGTCTGTGCCCGCACCAGTTCCGCCGAGGCTGATGGCCCCAGCAAATCCTGTGCTGCGCCAGGAGGCGGGGTGCGGGCATTTGCGACCTCTTCCATTGCACCGAGGGCGATATCGATCGCAGGCTGTTCTACCGATGCCGGGTTTGCCGCGGCCGAGGTCAATGGCGTTTGCAGCGCCTCGAACTGGCTTGCCTGGGCCGTGATCGCGTTGCGGTTGTCGTAATAGGACCAGGTGAACAGCCCGCTGACCAGCAGGGCGGCTGCGGCACATGCGGCAGCCGCGCCACGCCAGACCCAGGCGCGGCGGCGTTGCGCCAGCGGATCGAAGGTGCCGAGGCCGGCTTCCTTGAAGATGACTTCGGTAAGCAGATTCTTTAGGAAGAAGCTGCGTTTTTCGACACGCAGCGCGGCCAACGCCCGGCGCGGCGGAAGGCCGAAGGAGGCAGATAGCGCTGCGGTCAACCGGTCGATCGGCGCCCCTTCCTGGGTCGCCGATGTCAGATAAAGGCCACGCAGCCAGGGGGCCTCCTCATACCGGCTTTCCCCGAACATCGCCTCGACCAGTACCTGGATCGGCTCGGACAGGCTGGCGAGTTGGGCGGGAAACCTGAAGATTTCGGCGCGGGCGGCAAGCTTGTCCTCATCCTCCAGCCGGGGCACCAGCCGCCGCTCGAGCTCGGTTGCTAACGTCGCGATTTCCCGCTCGATGGTCCTTGCATCGACATGCGCGTCGAGTGCAAACGTGGTCCCCCAGACCTGCTCGCGCGCAGCCGTCGACAAACCGCCGAAGAAAGCCTCAAATCCCTTGATCAGGTCGGCTTTGGTCAGCATCAGATAGACCGGAAGGCGGATCTCGAGGCGATCGTTGAGCTCGGCCAGCCGACGGCGGATCTTGCGGCCATGCGCCTTGATGGCGTCGTCGCCCTCCGAAAGCACATCGATCGAAAGCGCGACGATCACACCGTTGAGCGCGCGACGGCCCCGGTGCTTCTTCAAAAGGTCGAGGAAGCCCAGCCACTCCACCGCGTCGACGTCGGGTTGGCTCTCCTGTTGGACATAGCGGCCTGCAGTGTCGATCAGAACCGCGCTCTCCGAAAAGAACCAGTCGCAATTGCGCGTGCCGCCGACCCCTTGCAGGTCGTCGGTCAGGTCGATCGGAAAGTTCAACCCCGACTGCCGCAAGGCTGTGGTCTTGCCGGTGGCCGGCGGCCCGACGATAACGTACCACGGCATCTCGCGCAGGAACTTGCGACCGCCCAGTTTGCGGCGCTTCAACTCGGCCATGACCTCGGCGAACTTGGCACCGACGGCAGCGACATTCTCTTCGCCGGGGCTGAGTGGCTTCTCCACCGCCGGCGCGGCGATTTCGGCGACGAACATCCGGTTGGCACGGATCGCCCGACGCTGGGCAACGATCAACCAGATCAGCCAGAAGATGACCAGCAGCGCGATGATGACGATGCGCACATTGTCCGAGGCGAAAGGGTCGTAGGGTCCGACCCTGACGATCGGCCCGAATACCCAGATCACCAACGAAAGCAGCGTGATGCCAATCAGTGTCCACAGCCAGCGCGATGTCAGGACCGCCCAGAGGAAGCGCAGGATGAACATCTCACAGCCTCTTTTCGACCAGCACCTCAACGCGCCGGTTCAGGGCCCGGCCCTCGCGCGTGCCGTCGTCGGCCACTGGATCCGTGGCTGCCCGGCCCTCGGAATGGACGCGTTCCTGCGGCACTCCGTTTTGTACCAGCATGTCGGCAATGGTCTGGGCGCGAGCCTCAGACAGTCGCTGGTTGGTCGACAGCGGATTGGTTCTTTGCAGAGGAACCCCGTCCGTATGTCCGACCACAGTGATGTTGCCGATCAGGTCACGATTGGCGAGGATCACCTTGGCGATCGAGCCGATCAGCGGCTCGAATCCTTCCGTCAGTGTTGGCCGCGACGACTGGAACAGTTCGGGGTTGGATGCCTGGATGACCAGCTTGGCCAGCGAAACGCTCTCCGTGCCGCTGAGAGCCGATCTGAGATTGCCCGGCGCCTCGGCCTCAAATTCGGGCAGCAGTGCAAAATCCACAGTCTCCGGCGGCGGGGCATCGACTGTTGGCGATATGCGCCTGATGTCGCCACGGGTCGGCGGCGGCAGGGCTCGGACCAGTGCTGAAAGCTCCACCGCCTGGCTGCTTAGGCCCATCGAGAGCCCGACATAGGTCGCGGTAGCGATGACCGCCACGGCCAGGGCCATTACCCAGATCGGAACGATGAAGCGCTGCGGCTCGTCGGATGCGATGACGCCCTTCCAGTTTGGTGACAGCGGGGCATTCTCGGCGTCGGAATCGCGCAGGAAACGTGCCGCGGCCACACGAACGGCATTGAGCGAGCGATCGCCCGACCGGCCGGGCACGCGATACTTGCCGCGAAAACCGAGTGCCAGGCAGTCATACTGGAGTTCGAGCAATTCGCGATCTCGGTTCGGATGACGTTCCAGTTCGTCGAGCCGTGTAAAGAACTGCGTGCCGGCGTCGACATCGCCCCGCAACATGACCACAAGCGGCTGACGCGGCCACGCGCTGGCCCCGCCCCAGGGCGTGTTCAGTGCCAGATCGTCGAGCAAAGCCGCCACAACCCAGGCTGCCTGATCGGCCCGTTCCATCGACGACCCCCCCGCCATTGCCGTGTCGCGTGCCCGAACCAGTTCTTCGAGCAGCCGGGTGCGTAACACTTCCGGATTCTCCGGTGGCAGCGCGCTCTCAAGCTCCGGCGCAAACTCGAGCAGGGGCGCGAAGGCGTTGACAAGGCCGTTCGGGTGGGTGCGCGAGCGTTTTACCGGCCCGCCCGGCAAGGATGCCGCCATCGGCCGCGGCATCGGCGTGCCGGTCAGCCTGATGCGAGTGCGTTCGCGATCCTCCGACAGTCCGAAAGGATCATCCCGGCTCATGGTTTCACCTGTTCACCGAATAGCAGTCCACCTGCGGTTCGCTCGGCAGTACACCCGAAACGCCAATGACGAAGCCTGGGGCACCGAGCAGCGATGCCCAGTGCTCGCTTTTCTGGTCGAGCTCAAGGCACAGCCGATCGCCGTCGTAAGGAATCTCGCGCGGTTGCGAATGAAGCGGTTTCAGCGGGATGCCGGGCAGGCGGGACTTCCACAGGCCCTCGAACTCATCCGCCGAGCCCACGGTCGCCTGGTTGACGAATATCTTGCGTAGCGCGTCCTCCGACAGTTCCGAACCGACCCGGATGACGATCCGGCTGGCTACCAGCAGCTTCGGATTGTCGATGCGGATTTTCCAAACATTGGTCGAATGGCGCATGACGGGCAGCGCGCGCGATTTCGGCTCGATGTAACGCAGGCTCAGGATCAGTGAGCGCAATGCATCCGCCAGCGCCGAAAACGGTGGGCCGGGCGCCATGTGATCGTAAGCCGGCAGCTCGCCCAGTCGCCGCGCGCTCGAGCCGTAGGTCGCCATCGAACCGGCAAGCCCGGCCAGTTCCAGATAGAGTTCGGCCGGATGGAAAACATCCTGCGCCAGCATATGGGCCAGGCGCGGACGCGCCGCGTTGGCGAGGTTGAGCATCAACAGGTCTTCGACGCTGCGCCCTGGCCCGCCCATGACCATCTTGCCATGCGCCTCGGCGATCTGGTCAAGGCCTGTGACGACTTCCAGAAGCAATTGCCGGTACCAGGCCACTGCACCAGTAACCAGGGCCGGTGGCAGGAATGTCTCGTCCAGCGAAACGCCGCCATCGGCGCGAACCCCCTTGATGTCGGCTATCGGCAGGGCGGTATAGCCGCCGACCGATTTGCCGGGTGCAAGCAACAGCGATTGCGGTCGGGCGATTTCGATTTCTTCGGGGTCTGAACCGCCCTGGACGGCATCGCGCACCGAAACGATCCGTCCATGATAGCGCGCGCCGCTGGGTGGCGCATGCGCGGGATCGAAGCCAACGCCGCCGGCCGGCTCGAGCGGCAGGGCGACCAGCACTGGGCCGGCGCCTGTATCCGGGGTGACCGGCAGCGGACGCGGCGCGTCCATCAGATCCGGAATGGAGAAGGGGGTTCCGTCAGGGAAAATGCCTCGTGCAGACAGGATCGAGATCTGGCCGGCATCGAGCAATGCCTTATCCAGGGTCAATTGCTGAAAGCCGAACGTGTGCAGCTGGCCGGCCTGCAACGCGCCGCGCACAGTCGCCTCGAAGAAACGGTCCTGCTGCTGGAAATGCTGGGTCCGCAGAAAAAGGCCCTCGGACCACAGCACCCTGTTTGCATCGCTCATCCGGCTACTCTCTGCATCGAGCTCCCCTTGCCTTGGCCGTCAGGCGGAAATGCCGCCGCTGCCGAGTGTGACATTGATCGTAAAGTTTGATCCGGGCGAAACCGATTTGGTCGTCCGCCAGTTTCGCCCGCCAGGCTCACGGATAAGTGCAACGAAGCCCAGGGCCGTCGCATCCGGTTCAACCGTAATGGTCTTGGTCGCGGTTTTTCCAGGCGCGACGGCAATCTGGTCGGATCCGATGAGATCACCTGCCAGTGCCGAGCCGGCATCCCCCTGCAAGGCAAAGTAGTCGGCGGAATTGAACTTACCGGTGCTGCGCAGCCGCATGACCAGCACCGTCACTGGCCGGTCGCCGCCGCCTGGTCCAGGGTTCATACCGGCCGCCCCTGTCAGCTTGACCGTGATGACCGACGGTTTTGGCGGCCCGGCGCTTTGACAGGCCGTAAGCAGCCCCGTCGCACCCAAGGCAACGATAAATTCGCGTCGATCGATCATGTGTTACTCCTCCTCATATGCATCCCGAAAATCGGCGCCGATTTCGCCGAGAAAGCTCTTTTCCGCGCTCTCGGCGATTTCACGATGGCGTTTCTGATAAAGCTCCCACAGCTTGGCGCCGCGCCCGCCCGACAACAGCGTGCCGATCGCGGAACTCGATTTCAGCTCTTCTTCGATGGCTGCCGGCTCAAAACGGTCGACCATCCGCCGCAAGGCGGCCTGCACGCCGCGCCAGGCGCGTACGTGATGTTGTGCGAGGTCGCGAACCGCATCCGCGATAGCCGCTTCGCCGGCCAGAAATCCGGGGCTGCGTTCGGCGATAAGCGTCACGATAGCGTCGTCGACCGTCGGCAGAAACTTGAGTGGATTGACCTCGGAGGCTCCGACCATTGTCTGCGCAACGCGAGCATTTCCCTTTTCTTCGGCACGCTTGCGTAGCAGCTGCATCAATCCTTCCATCATAAGCCGATATTCGCGGCCGAACTTCTCCATCTCGGCGACGGCATCGCGTCCGGGAAAATCGGCTTCCGCGATGCCCATGCCGCGCAGGAATGCGGTGCGAAGCGCCATTTCGGCGTGCTGCCTCGCAGGCGGCTGGCGGGCGGGGCTGGCGGCTGGGCCTGCTCGCATTGGGGGAGGGGCATCTGCCGCTCGCACGGGCACGTCCCAGGGATTGGCCGCTTGCAGTGGTTGGGCGTCGCGCTCGCGCTGACCGGTCGAGCCCGCATCGCGTCCCGTGCTGGGGGCCACGGCTGGCCCAAAACCGAAGT
Source organism: Mesorhizobium sp. LSHC420B00 (assembly GCF_000503055.1). Taxonomy (GTDB): domain Bacteria; phylum Pseudomonadota; class Alphaproteobacteria; order Rhizobiales; family Rhizobiaceae; genus Mesorhizobium. The sequence goes on from NZ_AYVY01000016.1 coordinate 36,154, forward strand.
CGTCATTGAATTCCGGCAGCTTTGCCGTCGGGGGCTCCGTTGAGCCGTTGGGGAACGATCCCGAGTCGAGGCCGGATGGGTCTGTCTGGTTGGGCGCGCGGGCTGGTCCTGCGGTGCCTTTGGATACGGGTGTTGCGATCGGATCGAGGCTGAACGGGTCATCGAAAGCAGGCGAGCTGCGCTGTCTGGAATTGGCCCGTTCGAACGCACCCGGGATCGGCTGCTCGAACGGGTTCGGCAGCCCGGCTGGACGTGGCCGCTGCGGCTCTTCTTCCACGGTGGCTGAAAAGAAATCGTCACGGCCGATGCTGACCGGCGCCCGAGACGCCGGCGGGGAGCGCTCCGGAACTGGCCCTGCGGCTGCTGCTGCTGTGGCTTGGGCACTCGGCGTCTGCAGATCGACATATACGACGTAATCGCCCAGTCTCAGCCGCATGCCATTGCGAAGACGCGTCGACTTGCCGGCACCGAGCGGGCTGTCCGAGTCGTCTATGAACAATCCGCTGCTTGACGTATCAGTGACGAAATATCCGTCGCGCCCACCAGTGATCCTGCAATGGGCGCGCGAAACGAACATGTCGGGATCGTCGATCTGCCAGCCGGCGTCCGCGCTGCGGCCGATCACCAGTTCCCCCTCGTCAAGCCGGGTCTGCCGTACCGCCTGGGTGCGTGGCCCTTGCTCCAGCGTCAGCAGCAGACTCATGCCGCGACCTCCGCCCCTTCCTGCCGCCAGCCGACTAATGTCCGCAGCCGCATGTCGTCAGCATCGCCCCTTTCATCGGGCCGCGCAAGCCACGCGGTCCGGGCGAGTTGGACGGTTCCAATACGCGGCGGCGGAACGGCATCGCGCGCCAGCACGATGCGCAGATCGACGTCGAGCGATTCGCCGACCATGTCGCTAACGGCCTGCTTGAACAATTTGAGGCGCTGACCGCCCGGCAGGAACGCCTTGAACTCCTCGTAGCCCAGTGGGCCGACACGGAGCTCGATCCTGCTTTGACGGTTGAAGACACGCGGACCGATCGTTGCTCCCCGGCCGAGCGCTACGTAGGCTTTGCCTAGGCGTGTCTGGAGCGCGGCTGGTATGGTCATCCAGGCAGCGATGAACTCCCTGATCTGGACCGGCACCTTGAACGCCTCCGCCAGGAACAGCGTCAGCCGCTCGGGGCCGTCGACCTGATTGGCAAGCGAAGCTGCCTGGCGCAGCTTCACGGCGTCCAGTTCGGGATTGTGGGTGCCGGGAAGCCCTATCCCCGCCATGGCTTCGAGCATGGCGCGAACGCGCCCGCCTGCCGCGCGCTCGACCTGAACCGCCGGATGCGCATCCGCCCAAGCCCTGTAATACAGCGCGATCATCCGGTTCTGAAGAATGTTGACGAAGTCCATGAAGGTTGTGTCGCTGGTCTGCTGCGCATCGGCGCCTGTGAACCAGCGTTGCGACAGGCGATCTAGCACCCAGCGCGTCAAATGCAGGGGCATCGGACCTTCAGGTCCCATCAGACCAATGTTTGCGACCGTAACCCGGGCGGGCGCTTTGTCAGTCGCTTCGCGGAATTCTGCCAAGTCCTTGGCGGAAAAGCTGAGACGGACATGCTGCCCGAGCCGCGAGGGTTCGCGCTCCGGCGGGCCGGAATAGCCGAACAGCCCGCCTCTCCGTTCGAGTCGCCGCAACAGCTCGAAGAAGTCGAACGCATCCGACAGCTCTTCGGACCGGCCAGGCTTGTCTAGATCAGGTAGCGATTGCCGGGCGTCATCGGCCATGGCACATCCTCCTGCTTCTGCAGCAGCCATGTGCGGGTTCGCACAAAGCCGTTTATCCCGGCATGACGGGCAAAGAGCCGTGCCAGCAGGGCCGAAAGCAGCAAGGTGCTTTGCCCCGCCAGGACCGATTGATCGACATGCAATGTCACCTCCGTGCCTCGTCCGAAGCACATCGGCCCATCGATCTGCAGCCGCTCGATGACCGACCGGGAGTCGATGCGTACGATCGAGTGCACATTGCGGGCGAGGCTCGGGTCTCCCCTGTCGGCGTAAAGCTCAAGCAGCGCATGCAGCGGCTCGACGCCGCGACCTTCCTTTGCAAGGCTTAGAAAGTTGAGCGCTAGCTGCGCTACAAGCCGCCAGGCGAGATTGTCGGCTCGCGATTCACCCGCCGCGCCCGCCGGCAGCGCTGCGGGGATGGCTGGGCGAGGCGGGCGCAATGCGCCGAGAAGCCGGATCGTTTCGACCGGATCGCCGGCTTCCAGCGTCAAGGTAGGGTTGTCGTCAAGGATCGGCAGATCGCGGTTGGTGCAGAGCGCCACGATGTCGACGCGCTTCAGCGGCCGGTTCGGTGGACTTTCCGCTGGGCGTGAAATCGCCAGGAAAACGTCATCGCCCGTGTATGAGGTGCGGGTGAGGCCATCGCGCCGTTCCTCCTCCGTCGGGCGGCGTGGGCGCCGTTCGGTGGAATAAACCCAGCCGCTGCCGCGGTTCTGTCCCAGGCTGAAGAGCTCCGGGATTGTGGCGTCGCTGCCCTCGCTGTCGGCGTCCTCGACGCGGATAACCCGATAGATTTCGAAGTCCCGCGCTCGCGTGCGGTCGGCATGCAGCACCTGCCGCGTTTTGCGCGGATCGAGCTCGACGACGTTGCACTCGCGTTCGAACAGATTGATGATCGGGGTTGCGAAAAGTTCAAAATCGGCCGCCATCAGATCGGCAAGTTCAGGCGCCGGACGCCTGAAGATGAAGATGATCTCGAGCTCGGCTGTGCATCTGCGCACGATGGGCTGCAACCCCGAAACCCGAGCATAGTGAAAGCGCTCCGGCATCATGAAATGTTCGCGCAGAAGACGATATCCTTCGAAGGTCGGACGTGTACGAGGCATCAGAGCCTCGTCGTCGCTGATGCCGACCATTTCGGGTGCCGGCAACGCCGATATTGGGTTGGTCTTGCCTCCCGGTCGTGCACCAACGGCTGAGCAGGCGCCGAAAATCGCATCGAAAAGCAGCGGTGCCTTGGTGCGCGCGGCAAAGTAGAGATCAAGCCGGTCGAGCGACAGTTCGTCGAGCTTGCCTTTTCCAGTACGGGCCAGCGTGATGCGAAGCGCCGCCTCGCCATCGACACCGCCGATCCGCGTGATGCCGGCTGCCGCCAAGGCGCTGCGATCCTGAAAATACCCGACCGAGGTGATGGCTATCGGCCACAGCGTTATGTCCTGGGCAGTCGTGAACGTGCAACGCGTCGACAGGCCAGGCTGGAGGCTGGAGACCAGCCGCGTATTGCGCTTGACGACATGGCCCGCAATCATCGTCTGGACTTGCTGGCCGGGTTTGAGCACCACCATGGCCGTTGCCGGCGCCGGCGTGACAAGATCGGGATAGAGAACATCAAGGACGGCGCGCGAGAAACGCGAGCGTTCCGCATCAACCTTGAGCCGGGTCCGCGCGGCCAAGAAGGCAACACCGTCAAGCAGCCGCTCGACATAGGGGTCCGGACAGGGGACCGTATCTAGTGAAAGGTTGCGCGCCACCGCCGGATGCAGGTCGGCAAATTCTGCCGCGAGCGCACGGATATGGGTCAGTTCCTCCTCGTAATATTCTACGAAGACCCGATCCATCTCAGGCTTCCCTAAATTCGGTCCGAGCCAAGCCGTTATCGAGGTTGATCGTGGTGCGCAGGCGCATGCGTTCGGGCGTCGGCGTCATGATCAACACCGCATCTATCTCGATCTTCAGGCCCACGGTTTTGTCGCCAAGGGTTACCGTAACCTTTGTTGCACTGTCCTTGAGACGCGGCTCGAAGGTGGCAAGCACCGAGCGGATCTCGCGCGCCAGGGCCTCGCGATCAAAGTCGCGGGAGGAACGGCCCGAGAAGGAAGGCACGCCGTAATTGACGACGCTGCGACGCACCTCCGGAAAATCGGCGAGCGACGGCGGGTTGTCCGCGGCCTGTTCGCTTTCAAGGTCGGAAAGAAGCGGAACGGCCTCGAAGCGCTCGGTGTTAAACAAAGCCTCGACATCGCGCCGAACGGCTTCCTTGAGCACACGAGCCGACACAACCACGCCGCGGCTTTCGATTTCAGCGCGGTGCTGGCTCTGAAAGGCCAAGCGATGCAGACGCCGCTTCTGGTCGGCCGTCAACTCCGCGTCGGCGTCGATGAGCCGCGCACTGGCAGCAACCAGATTGTCCAGCCGCTCCGCGCCAAGCTCGTCCTGCAGTGCCTGGCGCAGTCCGTCTATCTCGGAGGTCACGCCCGGCAGATCGTTTATGAGGCGGTCCCACAGAGAGGGCTGGACCGCTTCGCGCTTTGCTCGCGAACTGCCGCTACCCAGCGACTTGTCCGCGCCGGGCCGCCGGGCCTCACTTGCCGACATAGACATCCATTTCGATTTCGTCGTTGTCGTCGTAGACGAACTTTATCTTCTTGTATGCGAAGCTGACCTCTTCCTCGATCAGGTCTTCCTCATCCTCGGCCTGCGACATGTCGTATTCCATGATCGAGGCGTCGGTGAGTGTGACGACCAGGTAATCCTTGGTCTCACCATCAATGGTCCGCCGTGCCGAAAACACGACTTCGTCCAGCGCCTTGTTCTCGAACAGCGCCTTTTTCAGGTAGGGCGAAGACTTGTCATAGTGCTTGGTGAACTTGATCATACCCAAGGACACACGACCTCGGCGCGAGAGCGAATTTGGATCATAGGGTGCGATCATCTTGTAATCGACGCCATGGATTTCGATTTCGTCTTCATGACCATCTCGAGTGCTTGGACCCTTGATATCCGGAACCTTTAGAAAGCCATCAATCTTCGTATTTGTGGGCATTGTCTTTCTCCACCGCTTTCAAAACCAAGATGTTGTTGCTGCAGATCAAGTCTTTACGGACGGAAGTTCCGAAACCAGTCGGAGCGAGGCATTGATACCCTCCAGCTGATAATGCGGGCGCAGATAGAAGCGGGCATTGTAGTAGCCGGGGCGCCCCTCCACGCTGTCCACCTGAACCTCGGCGGCGGCGAGCGGGCGCTTGGCGCGCGCCTTGTCGTCGGCAAAGGCCGGGTTGGCCAGCACATACCGGTTGATCCATTCGGTCAGCCAGATCTGCATGTCGGAGCGCTCCTTGAACGAACCGACCTTGTCGCGCGCGATCGCCTTGAGGTAGTGGGCAAAGCGCGAGACCGGGAAAAGGTAGGGAAGGTTGGCGCTCAGCCGCTCGTTGGCCTGCGCATCGGGGTCGACCAGTCGTCCCGCCCTTGTCTCGTCGTCCTGCAGCGAATGGGCGCCAATAAAGGCGGCGAGATCGGTGTTCTTTCTATGCAGGATGGGCATCAGGCCGAGCTTGGCCAGCTCCGCCTCGCGCCGGTCGTCGATGGCGACCTCCGTCGGACACTTCATCGCTATCGAGCCATCATCGGTTGGGAAGCTGTGCACTGGCAGGTTGAGGACGGTGCCGCCATTTTCGACGCCGCGGATCTGCGTGCCCCAGCCATAGAGCTTGTGGCTGCGGTTTATGTTCACGCCCATCGGGAAGGCGGCATTCATCCAAACATATTTGTTATGGTCGCCATGTACCTCCTCCTCGAAGGTGAAGCCCTTCACCGGAACGGTATCGGTGCCATACGGCAGCCGTGCCAAAACGCGAGGCATGGTCAGGCCGATGTAGCGTGCATCCTCGCTCTCGCGCAGCGACTGCCAGGAGGCATAGGCTGGGTTGGAGACGATCTGCTGCAGGTCCTGCGGGTTCGGCAATTCCTGCCAGCTGTCCATACGGAACAGGCGCGGAGAGGCGGCTGCGATAAAGGGCGTGTGCGCTGAGGCGCAGATGCCGGAGATGTTGCGCAGCAGACCGACGTCGCGCGGGTGGTTGGAAAATTCGTAGGCACCAATCACACAGCCGATCGGCTCGCCGCCAAGCATCGAATACTCGTCCGTGTAGACTTTCTTGAAGATCGGGCTCTGATCCCACATCTGGCCCTCATAATCCTCAAGCGTATCGGCCAGCTGCTCCTTGGAAATGTTCATCACCCGGATCTTCAGCTTCTGATCGGTCTCGGTATTGTTGACGAGATACCACAGGCCACGCCATGTGCCCTCCATTTCGCGCACTTCCGGCGCGTGCAGGATCTCGTTGACCTGTTCGGAAAGCATCTTGTCGATACCGGCGATCAACGACTTGATCGACTTGATCGCATTCGATGAGATGGTCGTGGTATCGGAACGCGTCTGCGCTGCAAGTGCGAGATTGCGCACCAATTGCTGCAGCTTTTCGCTGTCGTCCTTCTTGACCTTGAAATCCTTCTCGAGGAGCCCGCTGAATTCTCCGAGATCGATGGTTTCCGCCTCGGCGACGGCGGCGGTTTTTTGCTGTTCGGCCATGGTCATTCCCCTGCCTTGTCGTCCGCCAGTGCCTGGCTGGCGATCTTGCCAAGAAGCGGTTCATTGTTCAGCAGTTGCGCAATGCGCTTTTCGGCATCCACACGCCCGTCCATGAAGCCGAGAAGTTCCTCGAGCTGGCGGCGCATCTTGAGAATTTCGGCCAACTGTGGGACCTGCTCGGCAATCTTGTCCGGCGCGAAATCGCCCATCTTGGTGAAGGTAAGGTCGAGCGCCAGCTCCCCGTCCCGCTCGGCGCCTTCGGCCTGGGGCAGCGTATTCTTCACGCGGGCTTTCACGCGTGGTCCAAGTGCCTCCATGAAACGCGGGAAACGGTTAGCATCGGTCTCGACAAAGGAGCGGTCCAGTATCGACTTCGACGCTTCCTTGGTCTGCGAAGCGCCTGAAAGGTCCGCCATGACGGCCATGACAAACGGCAGCTCGATTGTCGTTGGACTGCCATAGGTTTCCACGTCATAGGCGATCTGCACCCGCGGCGCGCGATTTCGTTCGATGACCTTGGCTTTGCTTTCGGCTGGCATTGCTTGCTACCTTTCATCCTTCTGAGCCGTCTTCTTGGTATCGGGAACGCCGGCAAGAAGTCGGAACTCCTTCAATCCCGACGGGGCGAGATCTTCCATCAGTTCAACAAAATCCATATGCACCATCCGGCGCACACGGCGGGCGAGGTGGGGAATCGGGCTCGACGGTTCGGTGCGGTCATAAAACGCGACGACGAGGTCCAGGCATTTTACCACGTCGTCGCGCGAAGAAATCCTGTCAGGGAGTCCGGTGCTCGAGTCCGCGCAGCTAGCCATACTTGCCATTGCATCGGCTCCATGACCGTTTCGGGCAGGCATTACGGGTTCTGCAAGCGAAGGGGACGGCTTTGCCGAGCCATTCGCCATCGCGCCGGCAGCCGAGTTGCGCTCGAGGGTTGTCAGCAAACGCTGCAGGAACCGTTTTAATTCCGGAATGGTGGTCCCGCCGCTGCCTTCAAGGCGAGCGTTGAGGGCTGTCTCGACGGCTTCCAATGCCGCGACCGCCGCGCTCGCATTGGCGATGAGCGACTGCATTTCCTCATTGGCTTGATCCGCCTGTGCCGCGCACCCGGCACGGACCCGATTCAACAGTTGTCCGTGCGCACTGACAAGCGCTGCCTTTTCGGCCGCATTCAATCCTGACGCTGCTTCTTGCAGCATGACGCGGTCGTCGAGCGCAGCGTGTTCCAGGTCGCGTCCGCTGATCGGCCCGATCGAGCGTGGCGCAAAGAAAGTCATTTGCCGTAGGTTGGCCAGCAACCCGTCCTGACCATTTTGAAGATCGAGCAGCGCGTTGATGCGGCGCAAGGCGGCCTCGCGAGGCGACGTGTTGGGGCGCAGCGCCGGGTGCATGGTTTCCCAATGCTGGTCGAATGTCCGCCCAATAAGTGTCAGACCCTGCGCCAAGCCGGCCAGTCCCTGCTCGTTGGCCAGTGCGCGTGTGACAACTACAATCAGGCGCAAGTCGCGGCCACGCGCGCGCAATTCCTCGGCCTTGGTGAGCACTGCTGGCCAGTCGACGGGAATGGTGCTTTGCGAGACCGGCCTGTTGTTGCCGTCATGGACAACCTTGACCTGAGGCTCCGTCAGACGCTCCAGTTCGTGAAACGCCGGATCGTTACGCAAATCCTCTCCCGACGGATTTTCACCATCGAGCGGAGCAAGCCAGAGTGCGACGTCGATCACACCGATCCCCCAGTCACCGGCCCTGAGGCCGACCTGCCCCTACGTTATCACACGGTTGCGCTTTTCCACAATTCAGCGAGTGCGGAAAAAATTAACAAAAGCTAATGCAGCCTTGTCTTGATTGTGGAATCCGAGGGGCGAGATTGCCTAGGCCTGGGCCGGAAATGTCGTGCCTGGGATGTCAGGCTCGTGATTGTTTGCAGCCGGCGATGCAGGATCTTCCACCAATGATGGGAGCCCGCATAATCGGGGATCGAAACCTTTGTTCATCCCGCACTTTGTCAAGCGGCTGCTTATGTGGCAGGTTATCCACTTGCAGAGTGCAGGAGCACGTTCGATGGAACAGCGCCGGTCATCGCAGAGTTTCAAACGCAAGGAACTGGTCGGCAAGCTCAATCCTCTAGGGTTGCGCGCCTTCAAGGCAGCGGCCGACACTGCCAAGCTGCGTGGCAATCCTTACGTCGAACTCGTCCACTTCGTTGAGCAGCTGGTGCTCTCCGACCGCTCGGATGTGCAAATGATGATCGCCGATGCGGGACTGGATGCGAGCCGACTTACGGCCGATATGACGCGCGCGGTGGACAAGCTGCCTTATGGCGCAACCTCGATCGAGGAGTTTTCCGACCATATCTTCCACGCCATCCAGGAGGCATGGAATCTGGCAACACTGGAATTCGGCGTGGAGGAGGTCCGCAGCGCATATGTTCTGCTTGCTTGCCTGAAGACACCGGTGCTGGAAGGCCTGCTGTCGAAGATCAGCGGCGAGTTCGACAAAATTGACGCCGACGCCGTCGTGGCGCGCTTCGCCGATGTCACGGAGGGCTCACTCGAAGCCGGCGCTTCTCCTGCGGTAACCGCGGCAGAGGCGCCGCGGCGGATTCCGGGCGGGGATTCGGCACTGGCCAAATATGCCACCGACCTGACTCAGCGCGCCCGCGACGGAAAGATTGATCCGGTCGTCGGCCGCGATCCGGAGATCAGGCAGATTGTCGACATACTGATGCGGCGCCGCCAGAACAACCCGATCCTGACCGGGGAGGCGGGTGTCGGCAAGACCGCAGTCGTGGAGGGTTTTGCTCTGCGCATCGCCAAAGGCGATGTGCCGCCCCCACTGCAGGGAGTGAGCGTGCGCATGCTCGACGTTGGATTGATGCAGGCAGGCGCTAGCGTAAAGGGTGAATTCGAAAAACGACTGAAGGCCGTAATCGACGAAGTTCAATCCTCTGAAGCGCCGGTCATCCTCTTCATCGACGAAGCCCATACGCTGATCGGTGCCGGTGGTGCTGCCGGAACCGGCGACGCTGCCAATCTGCTCAAGCCGGCGCTGGCGCGCGGCGAACTTCGCACGATAGCGGCAACGACCTGGTCGGAATACAAGCAGCACATCGAGAAAGACCCGGCACTGACCCGCCGCTTCCAGGTGATAAAGATCGACGAGCCTTCGGAATCGGTTGCCATCCTCATGTTGCGCGGCGTAGCCGGCGTTCTCGAACAGCACCACGAAGTGCAGATATTGGACGAGGCGATCGACGCGGCGGTCGCCCTGTCGCATCGCTACATCCCGGCGCGGCAGTTGCCGGACAAGGCGGTCAGCCTTCTCGACACCGCCTGCGCGCGTGTCGCCGTATCGCAGCACGCCACGCCGGCCGAGGTCGAGGACATCATGCGCCGTCGTCAGGCGCTGGAGGTCGAGCGCGGCATTATCGGCCGCGAGGCTGCAATCGGCATCGAAGTGGCCGAGCGGCAGGCACGGGTCGAAGCCGGACTTGCCGAGACAGAACGCACGCTCGCAGCCGCGCAGCAGCGCTGGGAGAGCGAAAAGGCGCTGGTGGCCGAGATACTTGAATTGCGTGCCAGGCTGCGCGGCGACGGCCTGCCGCTCGATGCCGTGGAAGGGCAGGAGGCCGCCACCGAGACAGAGATTGGGGAGGTGCCGGAGACCGAACAGTCCAATGCCGGGACGAAGGCTCCGGCGGCAGGTGGTACTCCGCCTCCCGATCCGGTTGCCGATCTCGCTCGGCTGCGCGAACTGATGAGCGAACTAGCCGAGGCGCAAGGCGAAACACCGCTCATCCTACCATCGGTCGACCGCAACGCCGTGGCGGCCGTGGTTCAGGACTGGACGGGCATACCGACGGGGCGGATGCTGTCGAGTCAGACCGAGAAGGCGCTGCGGCTCGCGTCCACTCTGTCCGAGCGGGTTGTCGGACAGGATCACGCCATGGAGATGATTGCCAAGCGCGTACAGACCAGCCGCGCCGGTCTCGGCGCTCCGGAAAAGCCGGTGGGTGTGTTCCTGCTTTGCGGCCCCTCGGGCGTAGGCAAGACCGAAACCGCCTTGGCACTGGCCGAAACGCTCTACGGCGGAGAGCAGAACCTGATCTCGATCAACATGTCTGAATTCCAGGAGGCGCATACGGTCTCTACCTTGAAGGGCGCGCCGCCCGGCTATGTCGGCTACGGCAAGGGCGGAATTCTCACCGAGGCGGTGCGACGCAAGCCCTATTCGGTGATCCTGCTCGACGAAGTCGAGAAGGCGCATCCGGACGTGCACGAAATCTTCTTCCAGGTCTTTGATAAAGGGATGATGGACGACAGTGAAGGCCGACGGATCGACTTCAAGAACACGCTGATCCTTCTCACGTCGAATGTCGGCTCCGAAGTGATCATGGACCGGACGAGGAATGGCGCGGTCCGGGCAGGGCTCGACGATCTGGACACCGCGTTACGCAGCCCATTGCTGAAAGTCTTCCCTGCGGCCTTTCTCGGCCGGGTGGTGACCATCCCCTACTTTCCGCTTTCGGATTCGATGATCGAAGCGATCACCCGTCATCAATTCGCCAAGATTGCTCGCCGGCTGCGTGCGACCAACGATGCGGAGTTGGTAATCGGCGACGGTGTAATGGATCTGGTCAAGACCCGCTGCACGGAGATCGAATCCGGCGGCAGAATGATTGATGCCATCCTAACCAACACGCTTCTTCCGGAACTGAGCCGCGGCGTGCTGAACCGGTCGCTCACTGGCGAAAAGATGACGAAGGTCACGGTTGGCGCCTCAGGCCAAGGGTTTACCTATTCCTTCGAATAGGCCAGGCGAAATATGGCGGCCCCTTTCGGCCGCCTCCTGCATTGATCAGATATCCGCTAATTGATACCTGCGGCTTGCCCCGCGCAGCTCACTATCCGAGGACAATTACCACTGCATCGCCTACAGTTCTGAAATCTCTCGAGGCGAAACGATCTCACATCGTGCTGACGGAGCGGAAAGACCACCTCGATTCTCTTCAGAAGAGATTCTCGCTATTCGTGAAAACCTTGTAGTCCGCGCGGCGGCATGTCGGCGAAGGATCGCAAGGCCGCCAGCATGGCACTCAATGTCTCAGATGACGATGAGCGTCTAATCCTCGAGACAAGCCGCTACATCGGCGAAGGCTTCGATGATTTCCGACTCGACACGCTGTTCCTGATCGCCTGGAGGGGACACTGAGTATGTCGGCCGGCTGCATCGCGAACATGACGGAAAAAGGGATGTTCTGGTCGTGGACTATGTCGATCAGACGGGTCCGGTTTTCGCCCGGATGGCCGCAAAACGACGCGCTGGCTATCGTGCGCTCGGCTACATGATCGAGTAGCGGCGCCCCACTGTGAGCGGAGCGCCCTTGTTCGGTCACCGCGACCAGATGAGCTTGTGCTCGCCCTTTTCGCCCTCGACGAGCACAAGCTCATCTGGTCCCGCGACGCCGCTGAGTGATCACGGAGCCCCGTCCCAAAAGGCGGGGCTTCTCGATGTCAGGTACGCCACTGCATAGACGCTCTTATCAGGTGCAGCACTCTATGCTTTGACGGGTGCCTTGCGCGCCTTCTTCAGCGGCGCCTTGATTGCGGTTGCGACTGTCGTCGCTGCTGCCGCGCGAGCAGCTCGTTTTGGTTTTTCTGCCGCAGTCGTTGAAGGCGTTGCCGCCTTGCGCCCCAGGCCCATTGATTTCGCCAGGGCCGAGCGGGTGGCCGCGTAGTTCGGCGCCACCATCGGATAATCCGAGGGCAGGTTCCATTTCTGGCGGTATTGGTCAGGGCTCAGATTGTAATGCGTTCCGATATGCCGCTTCAAGGATTTGAATTTCTTCCCGTCCTCCAGGCAGATAATGAAATCTGGCGAGACTGATTTCTTGATCGACACCGCCGGCTCCAGCTTGGCCGTGGCCGGAGCCACAGCTGTGCCGATCCCTTGCAAAGCGACATAGGTATCGCCGATCAGCTTCGACAACTCGCTGACCGGCAGGGGATTATTCGAAACAAAGGCGGAAACGATGTCGGCGGTAATTGATACGAGATCAGCCTGGTCGCGTTGGTCTGGAGAAACGTTCATCGAGTTTTCCTCTTGTCTAATGGGCGCGTGGACGGATGAGCTGTTTATTGCGGAATCACGCAAACAATTCGTTATTTCCGTCAACAAACCTCATTCCTTGCAAATATCAAGCCGGCACGCTTCGCATTCTGAGCTCCAGACAAGGTTGAGAGGCGCTCGATTTCGACTGCCTGCTCGATGAAGCAATGCAACGGCAGCTTATTCGGCTGACGCGAGCGGCCGACAGGCTGGACGCAATCGGCGGTGACAGCGCTGTCCTATTCCCGTGTGTACGGCACGCCCAGCATGGCCGGAGCACTGGCTCGCGAGCGACGGATCATCAGCGCCACGATCGCCGCAACATAGGGCATCATCAACATATATTGGTAAGGAATGGCGATGCCGATGCCTTGGATTTGCAATTGCAGCGCGTCGAGGAAGGAAAACACCAGCGCCGCTACCAAAATCGGGTAGGGCCGCCACAGACCGGCGATAACGATGATGATCGCCAGCCAGCCGCGTCCGTTGGTCATGTCCGGCACGAAACGCGCCGCTTGGCCGACAGACAGGAACGCGCCGGCGAAGCCTGCCATCACGCCACCGAAGACCACAGCAGCATACTGGACCGAGGCCACCTTCACCCCCTTAACATCGAGGGCCTTAGGATTGTCGCCAGCGCAACGTACGATCAGCCCATAGCGCGTTCGGAACAGAAAGAGCCATACCGGCGGCACCATTAGGAAGGCGATGTAGGTCAGCACCCGCTGGTCGAACAGGATTGGGCCGAGCACCGGGATATCGCTCAGGCCCGGTATCGGCACGTCGGCGAAGAAGGGGATGGTCGGCGTATTGTCGTGGCCGGCGAACGCGGAACGCAGCCAATAGGTGGAAAGGCCGGCGCCGAGCAGGTTGACGGCAAGCCCCGTGACGATCTGCTCCACTTTCAACGTGATCACCAGCACGGCGAACACGAGCGCCATCAGCGCGCCGGTGAACCCGGCTGCAAGGACACCCAGCCAGAGAGAGCCGCTTTCGTATGCGGCGAGATAGCCGGTGAACGCGCCCATAAGCATCATGCCTTCGAGACCCATATTGTATACGCCGCTGCGCTCGGCGACGAGCTCGCCAATTGCGGCGAGCAGGAGCGGGGTGGCGATGCGGATGGTCGCCGCCGCCACGCTGATCAGGATTGACGCTTGGAAGAGAGCGTCAAGCACGGCCGACCCTCCGTAGGCGGAAATTGCACGCCGCCCAGCCGGCTAGGTAGAACAAAAGGAGGATCGCCTGGATGGCATAGATCAGCGCTGAGGGTACGCCGGTCTTGATCTGCATGAGCGTGGCGCCGTTGAGCAGCGCGCCGAACAGCACCGCGGCGACGACGACGCCAAGCGGATGCAACTGGCCGAGGATGGCGACGATGATGCCGCTATAGCCGTAGCCTGCTATGACGCCCGCCTTCAGGCGGTAGTGCACGCCATAGACTTCCGTGATGCCTGCGAGCCCGGCAAGCGCGCCGGAAACCATAAGCACCACGAGGATCAGCCGTCGTGTATTGGTACCCTGTACGTCGAGCGCGCGCATGTTGGACCCGGCAGCCTTGATCTCGTAGCCGAGCGGTGTGCGCGTCAACAGCATGTGGACCAGGGCAGCCGCTGCGATCGCCAGCAGGAAACCGGCATGCAGTCGCGAACCGGAAAACAGCACGGGAAGCACCGAGCCCGGATCGACCTTCGGCGTCTGCTCGAAGAAGGCGCCGGCCTCGCTCCACGGGCCGCGCAGCAGCAGCAGCGAAATGACATAGACGATGATGTAGTTGAGCATAACGGTCGAAATCACCTCATCGACCGAAAAGCGGGTCTTCAGCACGCCCGCCAGGCCGGCATAGAGTGCTCCGCCGACAATGCCGCCGACTATGACCACAGGAATTTGGATGAAAGGTGAAAAGCCAATGAGGTTGTGCTGCAACCAGTAGGCAAACATGGCGCCGGCGAAGACCTGGCCTTCGGCGCCGATGTTCCAGATGCGCGCGCGGAAGGCGACGCAAGCGGCAAGTCCGGTAAAGATCAGAGGCGTGGCCTTGACCAGCGTTTCGCCGGCGGCGCGCGACGACCCAAAGCCGCCCTTCAGGAGAGCCTCGAAAGCCGCCCGTGGACTGGCGCCCGCGGCGGCAAAAAGCAGGCTGCACACCAGAACCGCCGCTGCTCCTGCCGCGGCAAGCGCAACGACGAGCGCGGTCGGCCGCCTCTCCAGTCGACGCTCGAGGCGCCATTCCACGAGGTTGAAATCGGTCATGCCGCAGCCTCGCTCTCGTGGCCCGCCATCAAGCTGCCGATTTCGTCATAGGTGGTTTTATCGGTATCGAGCACCGCAAGGATGCGGCCGCGAAACATCACGCATATGCGACGACTTAGAGCGAAAAGATCCTCAAGTTCCTCGCTCGCGAGCAGGATGGCGCAGCCTTCGTCGCGTTTGCGCCGGAGTTCGCGATGGACGAACTCGATGGCGCCGACGTCGAGCCCGCGCGTCGGCTGGTTGCACAGCAAAAGCCGGTTCGCCTTGGCGAACTCGCGGGCGAGGATGACCTTCTGCGCGTTGCCGCCCGACAACTTACGGGAGAGTGCCGACGGACCGGTTGCTGCAATGGAATAGGCGTCGATCGCCGCGCGCGCATTGGCTTCGAGCGCCGCGGCGTCGATGAACGGCCCTTTGCGCCAGCGCGCCTGCCATTGCTGGCCGAGGACGAGGTTCTCGCCGATGTCGAGGTCGGCAACGAGGCCGTCGCGGAAACGGTCGCTCGGCACGTAGCCGACGCCTTTGGCCGCTACCGTCGCCGGGGAGTTCGCTTGCAGCGCTTCGCCATCGAGAGAGATCGTGCCGCCATCGGGCGAGATGAGGCCTGCGAGGCACTCGAACAGCTCGTCCTGGCCGTTGCCGGAAACTCCGGCGATGCCGAAGATCTCGCCGCCGGCGATGTCGAAAGACGCATTGTCCAGCACCGCCCTTTGCTCGCGCAGGTATGTGAGCCCGCGCACCGAAAGCACCGTCTCGCCGGGCGCTTTCGCATCTCGCGCGCGCGCCGGTGAGGCAACGGGGCGGCCGACCATCATGGTGGTGAGCTGGTCGCGGCTGACGTCCGAGGTTGAAACTGTTCCGACCAGTCTCCCCTTGCGCAGCACGCTGACCTGGTCGGACTGCATCACTTCCGCCATTTTGTGGCTGATCAGCACGACCGACAGGCTTTCGGTGGTGAGCCGCCGGACCGTCGCAAACAGCCGGCGCGATTCTTCAGGCGTGAGCACCGCCGTCGGTTCGTCCAGGATGAGCAGCCTGGCGCCGGTGTAGAGTGCCTTGACGATCTCCAGCCATTGCTGCTCGCCGACGGAAAGATCGGCGACAGGCCGGTGCGGATCGAGCGAGATGCCGTAGGTGGAACAGATCGCCTCGATCCTTGAGAGAGCGTCGGCCCGGCCGAGCCGCCAGCCGGAGCCGGTGCCGACCGCCACATTCTCCAGCACAGTGAAGCCGGGAACGAGAACGAAATGCTGGTGCACCATGCCGATGCCGGCGCGGATGGCTTCGCCCGGCGAGCGCAGGTGGACGGTCTTGCCGTCCACCCGAATTTCGCCGGCGTCGGGCTGATAGAGCCCGTAAAGGCAGGACGACAGCGTCGACTTGCCGGCGCCATTCTCGCCCAGCAGGCAATGCAATTCGCCGGGCATCACGTCGAGCGAGACGTCGTCGTTGGCGAGAAGCGTAGCGAAACGCTTCGTCAGGTGCCGGACCGATAGGCGCGGTATTTGGCTCATCTCGGATCGGCGATCTCCCGCTTCAGTCCGATTTCGGCTCGTCCAATTTGAGCCCGATCTTCTTGTCGCCGCTCTGGATAGCTTTGGCCGTTTCAGCAGTAAGCGCCTTGACGTCGTCGGGCATCTTGGCTTCCCATGCCGGATTGAGGGCAAGGTCGCCGGAGCCTTCCTGCCAAGTGAACCACTTCGCTTCCTTCGGGGCGTCGAACTTGGCGCCAGTGGTCTTTGCCTTCCACCACTCGTCGATGATCCAGTTGATGTGCGGATCCCATTTGACGATGGTCGAGGCGATGATCGACTTCGGTGCGACCTTCGACATGTCGACATAATTGCCGAAGCAGCCGATACTGCGCTGCTCGCACACCTCGAAGGCGCCCGACATCTGGTAGATCATGTCCGCACCGGCGGCGATCTGCGCCGAGGTGGCTTCGTTCGATTTGGCCGGATCGAACCAGGACTGGATAAAGCTAATCTTTTGCTTCACCTTCGGGTTCACTTCCTTGGCACCGGCGAAGAAGGCGTTGATCTGGTCATTGGTGTCTTCGGCCGGGAAGGTGGAGACAGCGCTGACGACATTTGACTTGGTCAGTTTGCCGGCCAGCTGTCCCATCACATAGGCAGGCTCGTGCGCATGGATGAATATCCAATAAGCGTTGCCACCGAGGCCGCGATTGCCCGAACCGCTCATGACGAACATCGTGTCGGGGAACTCGTCTTTCAGCTTTTCGATCGCATCGACATAGGCGGTGTCGCCGAACAATATGTCGTATTCGCCCGTCTCCGCATAGGTGCGGAACACCTGCTCGGCATTGTCGTAGACGTTCTCGGTGTAGTTGATCTCGATGTCGAGGCCGTGCGGCTTGGCGGCGATGATCCGGTCCATGGAGCTCACGAAGGAGGATTCCCACGGTGCTTCCTTGCCGGCAGAAAGAATGCCGGCGATCCTGAGCTTTGTCGGCTCCTCGGCCTGCGCGCGGCCGCCCACCAACAATGTCGCGGCGACGAACGAAACCGCTACGAGAAATGTCTTCAGCATGGTTTCCTCCCTTTGTGTCGTGTTCCCAGCTTATGAGGCTTGTTTCAACGGATTGACTACCTTCAGGTTGACGCAATCGATCAAGCCGAGATCGGTTATCGCGAAATCGGGAATCGCGGTGATCTGCAGTACGAACATGTACATGAAGGGCCATGGCAGCGTACAGCCAAGCGCGCGTGCCGCATCGTCGAGTTCCAGTTCCTTCTTCGCCATGTCTGAAGGCTCGAGGTCCGAGACGATGCCGCCGATCGGCAACGGCAGGAACGACACGATGCGACCGCCGTCCGTCACCACCTGGCCGCCATTGTTCTCGACGATGTGGTTGATCGCCAATGCCATGTCGTCGGGGTTGGTACCGAGACAGACAATATTGTTGTCGTCGGGCGCCGCCGAGGTGGCGAGCGCGCCGGAGCGCAGCCCGAAGCCGGAGGCGAAGGCGACCGGCCGGTTGGAGGTGCGGCCATAGCGCTCGACGACGGTGAGATACTGCACGTCCTGCGACGGATCGGCCTCGACATAGCCGTCGCGCACCGGCAGCACGACATCGCGCTGCCTGCGTACGAAAATCTGTTCGGGCGTGACAGCGATCGTCAGCACTGGCGCCTTGTCGACCGCCTCGGGCGCGCGCACCAAAAGGTCCTCGCGTGAAACGGGCGCAAGTTTGAACGTGTCGGTGACAAGAGTGCTGCGCGCCGGCGGCGTGAGATCGTCCACGAGCCTGCCATCGCGCGCGGCAAGCCTTCCCTTGGCGATGACGGCCGAGACGCGGAAATCCCCGATATCCTTGACCAGCAGGATGTCGGCGGCGAGCCCGGGCGAGATCGAACCGACCTTCTGGCCGATACGCAGCGCTTCGGCGCCGTTGATGGTGGCCATCTGGATGGCTGTGAGTGGCGGAACTCCCATCGTGACCGCCATGCGGATCATGTTGTCGAGATGGCCGCGGCCAAGGATGTCCGATGCGACCACGTCGTCGGTGCAGAAGCTGATGCGGTTTGTGGCCCCTATCCCCATCTCGGTGACGATGCGCAGGTTCTCCTCGAGAAAATGCGAGATGGAGGACTCGCGAATGACAACATGCATGCCCTTGCGCAGCTTTTCCAGCATCTCGTCCGCGGTGTAACTCTCGTGGTCGGAGCGCACGCCGGCCTGCAGGTAACTGTTCAATCGATTGCCGCGACACATCGGCGAGCAGCCGAGGATCGGCAGTCGGCTCTTTTCGGCGATCTCCACCGCCTGCAGGACGTGTTCGTCCATCGTGTCGACGAACTCTCGCACCGTCTCCCATATGCCGACGCATTCGGGCCAGGAATGGGTTGCGCGGTGATCGTCCGGTCCGAAATAGTAGCCGACATTGGAGCGCGGCAGCGTATAGGGCGTTTTGCAGGGCGCGCCCCAGAAGATCTTGAGGGGAGTTCCTTTCGCTTCGTCGAGGAATTCGCGCGCGCCTTCGAGGCCGGACACCACGAGGATCTGGTCCAAGCCAGACACGATCGAAGTGGTGCCGAGCGGCACCACCGCCTTGGCGAAGCTGGTGACCGACATTTTGGAGCATTCAACGTGGAGGTGGCCATCGATCAGGCCGGGGCAGAGGAAATGGCCGGTCGCATCGATCATCTCGGTCTCGGGCCCGCGATACTCCGAGACATGTCCGACAGCGACGATACGGTCCTTGTAGACGGCGACGTCGGCGGGATAGATCTCGCCCGACGCGACATTGACCAGCGTGCCGCCGCTGACGATGAGCGTTGCCTTGTACTCCGCGCGACCGGCGCGGATGAATTCGCGTAGATCGGACAACTTCATCTCCCGTTCATGCAATCTCGCGCGGCCGGGATCTAGCCTCGTCCTGCGCCAAAGCCCAGCTTGCGCGCTGTGATCCTGTCGTATTAGGGTCGTCCATGCAAACCTCAGCCTCTAGTCATTTCTGGACATAACGTTCAAATTCTTGGACGACCGATGGATTTTGAAGCAATTGACTATTTCATTAAGGTGGCTGAGGCGCAGTCGCTCTCGCACGCCGCGAAACTGTATGGGCTGCCCAAGTCTAGCCTCAGCCATAAGGTCCGCGCGTTGGAGGATTCGCTTGGTGTCGCGCTGTTTGTGCGCGACGGGCGGGAACTGCATCTGAGCGATGCCGGAGTCGAGTTCCTCGACCATGCCCAGCGTATCAAGGAAACCTGCGAAGGAGCGAAGGCGGCGATCGCCGAGGCGGGTCACGATATCGCCGGCACGCTGACGATAGGCTCGACCGGCGAGTTCGGCACCTCCTTCACCTCGGAGCTGCTGTTCGCCTTCCGCCAGCAGTATCCGCAGGTACATGTCGACGTGATCTTCCTTTCGCTCGGCTATTTCCTTGCGCCGGAGAAGCACCAGCCCTTCGACGGCATATTCCATTGGGGCGAGCCGGCGAATTCCGACTACATTGCGCGCAAGCTCGGCGAGGCGTCGTTCTGCCTGTATGCCAGCCCGCGCTACATTGAAAACTTCGGGGAACCGGCGATGCCCGCGGACCTGGCCGGTCACGGCGCCGTCGCCTTCCGCCAACCAAGGGGCGTTCAATCCTGGCATCTCGAGCGCGGCGGGGAAACGGTCGACTTCATACCCACCGCCCAGTGCATGGCGAACGACTACTGGATGCTGAAATACTTCGCCGTCGCCGGCGAGGGTATCGTTTATCTGCCAGCCTTCTTTACCGAGATCGAGTGCATGAACGGCGACCTGGTGCCAGTACTGCCGGAGTGGCACTCGCCCCTGGTCCCGATAAACCTGCTTTATATGCGACGCCGTTATGTGTCGCGCAAGTTCGCCGCCTTTCTGGATTTCTGCCTGGACTATTATCGGCAGCGCGCCGCTTACAGTTCACCTAGGTATTGCGTCGAGGTCGTGCGCCCCTTTGGGGGCCAGCGCCCCGGAGGAGAAAGTAACAGATGATCAAGGCGTGGGTCCGAAATGCGCGCCGCAGTTGGTTGATGTCGCCATGGGCGCACCGCCCGCTGGTATGGTGATCCGGAACGTGCGCTGGGCGAATGTTCATTCGGGTGAGATCATCCTCGCAAAAACCACGACCAGCCGGTTGGGAGGGCGCGAAATCGCCGCCGCCTAGCGGAGGCAGGGAAGGGCGTATTGTCTTGCTCCAAAAATGCCCTCGCGGGAATTTGCTCCGGTCACCGCAATGACAAAGATCAGCCAATTGACTTTTGCTCGCGGGGCCGCATCAAGACGCAATATTTTTGCGCGAAATATTCCGGACTGACGGCAAAGCAACGATGACCAACCGTACGTTTCTTATATCCAATTGACGCCAACCAAGAATAAATTAATATCCGGCTGGGGCGTGTCTTTGGGGAGGGTTGGATGAGCAATGTGCAAAGGGTAACTCCAGTTCTAGAACAAGCAATCGCTGCACTTCTAAACAGGGCCGAGTATGACGACACCGTTTCGATCAAAGCGGCACTGAAGGATATTAGGCGGGCTGCGCCTTATTTGGCCGCATCCGACGAAGAGCTAACCGAGGCGATTATCGAAGTATCTGCTGTCATGGGCCTGTCTCAATGAGTGGCATTGCGTATCCTGGCGATTTGGCTTTGTTGAAGCAGGTCTTGATCGTGTCTGCGCCGAGGCAGGTATCTCCGTTAGTAGCATGCAGGCGGAGCGCCTGAGCGTGAGCGCAATGGCACTCTTCTAGGCTAGGACGGCGAGTTCGACGAGGCGCCTTCTCGGCGTGCGATTCCGCGACCGGGCCGAGGCTGGCCGTCAGCTCGCCGCCGCGCTCGAACCTTTAGCTGTTGACAATTCTCTGGTGCTGGCGTTCCCGCGCGGCGGGTTCCCGTCGCGTACCATGCCGTCGGGCCCACTATGACGATTTCGATCAGGTCACGGACGGTGAAGTCATTCGTCTTTCTAGCGGCGCAGGAAAATCCCCCTAAAAGGATGTACTGACCAGGATCGGCACGGGCTTCTCCCTGTGTCCGCAGGTGCCGAGGTCTCGAGCCTCATTCGGCCTGGTGACTTCGAGCCCGTCACATGAGTTCTGAAGGCTGAACCACCGGGAGTGGAACACTCCGCTTTCAAACCGGTTAGGGCAAATCACTAACGTGTGGGGATGGCGAAGGTCGCCCATGTGCAACTGCCGGAGGAAATTGGTCGATGGACACGAAGAACGAGAAAGACCTGAACAAAGCCGAAAGTGGTACCGCAAAGCGCAGTTCGCCCGAGCAAAAAGGCGGCGATCAGGCGCGAAAGGCTCAGGAATGGGGCGGCGGTTCGAAGGCCGCCAAGGGACCTATCACGCACTCCAATCATCGAAACCCAAACTCGAGCCAGCGGAGCTGAGCATGCAGAATAATCCCACGCAGAAATATCCTCAGCCGCCCTTGCCTGAACAACAGCAGGATATGCCCGGCTACACCGACGAGATGAATCCCCGCCCTGACCATGGCGAGCAGAGCTATCGCGGTAGCGGCAAACTGATGGACCGCGTTGCGCTGATCACTGGCGCGGACTCGGGCATCGGACGCGCGGTCGCAATCGCCTTCGCGCGCGAGGGCGCGGATGTGATCATCTCCTATCTCGAGGAGGATGAGGACGCGAAGGAAACGGCCCGCTGCGTCGAGGATGCCGGTCGCAAGCCTGTGATCGCGCGCGGGGACATCAGCGACGAAGGTTTTGCACGCTCGCTCATCAAACGAGCCATGGATGAATGCGGCCGGCTGGACATCCTGGTCAACAACGCCGCGCATCAGGCGACATTCGAAAAACTGGAGGATATCACGGCCGAAGAGTGGGATCTCACCTTCAGGACGAACATCTATGCGATGTTCTATCTCTCACAGGAGGCGGTGAAGGTGATGAGACCCGGCTCCGCCATTATCAACACGTCGTCGATCAATGCCACCAGCCCCTCACCTACGTTGCTCGCCTACGCCACCACCAAGGGGGCGATAGCAAATTTTACCGCCGGGCTGGCCGGACTGGTCGCGGAGCGCGGCATTCGGGTCAATGCCGTCGCGCCGGGGCCGATCTGGACGCCGTTGATCCCTTCGACGATGCCGACCGAAAAGGTGAAGGAGTTCGGCAAGAACACACCGCTGAAGCGCCCTGGCCAGCCTGCCGAGCTCGCGGCCACCTACGTGCTTCTGGCCTCGGACGGCGCCAGCTATACGACCGGCGCCCTCTACGAGGTCACTGGCGGAAGGCCGATGCTTTAATGAATTTGTCCCGGGGGAGAGCGGAAGGTCGCTTATCGGGATCGCGCTCTGGTCGCTCGCGCAGCCGTTGCGACGATAGCTTCGCCTACGTTGCTTTCCTGACTTGAAGGGTCATTCCGCCGCTCGGGCGATCAACGCGACAAGCCAAGTTCTTTGCGGCCGTTGCCCAGCAACGGAACGCGGAGCAGGTCAACCGCGTTTCACGACAAGGCGGTGATATTGGAGGTATTAAATGCCAGCCAAATCCAAGGCCCAGCAGATGGCGGCAGGCGCCGCCCTTGCGGCCAAACGCGGTGAAAAGAAGAAGAGCGAGTTGAAGGGCGCGTCCAAGTCGATGGTCAGGTCGATGAGCGAGAAGGAACTTCACAAAATGGCGTCGACCAAGCGCAAGGGCAAAGCCGAACATGCGTCCAAATCGTGAGTAGATGGCCGGATGGGCGGCACGGCAAGCGTCCTCGTCGTCTTCCATCTCCGTTCCGATCAGATCATTTGCCTCCTGCTCGTTCGGCGTAGCGCCGCAGAAGCATCACAAAGCCCATGCTCCGCGAACGGATCCGGAAAATCTGCTTTCGTGCCGAAACTCCTTCCTTTGCGAGACTGGTCGTGCGCTAAGAGAACCCACCAAGACCGCCGATCTCGTATGACCCGACGGGCAGCGGCAATCTCCGGCTTTTACCAACGGATCACGACGACCTTCTCGGTCCCGTTGCCGAGTTCGACAGCTTCGGTGCCCTCTGGCTTGCGGCCTTGGATCTTGGCATCGTCGATGGATTCAACGACGGCAACGTTGACCCCGAAGGCCTCATCGATTTCGGCGACACAGACCAAGGTATCCGGTGGCAGGTCTTTCACTCGGTCCAACAACTCGCGAAGCTTCATGGCGGACCTCCTTGGCGACATCTGGATAACAGGAGCGTTATCCTTTTCGGCCGTGCATTCGGAACCCTCTCGCTTGAGAAAGGTTCCCCGGTCGCACTGCGCACGTCCCTTGTTTGCAACGCTGCCAGCGCAATTTCCTATTGATCATTCATCCACCCGCCGCCGAGCAGATTCTGGGGCAAGCCAGGTCTGTCGACCTAGCCGAACGCCGCAGGACATATGAGGCAGGCGGCTGGACCGGCTTTGATCTGGACGCTGTCGACTATGTCTCCGACGAGATCGAGCGTGATAACGCTCCTAGAGGCAATCGGCCCTGATTAGCTGCCCTATCCCGGGCGGCGGGCACTGCCCGGCAGGGTTTCGGGATCGGGGCTGCAGGAACAGAGTGACTTTGGCCGGTTCTGTCTTCCAGCGACGTTTTCGACCTGCTGAGCGACGACAGGGCAGACGTGGACCGGGCGTTGGAGGCGCCGGAGTGGATCGCCAGCCACAAGCTGTTCCGTTCCTGGCTCGTTTGCATCGCTCGCCGTGGGCATCCGTTGCTGCGTGCAAGGGGCGTACGAACTGGCGAGACCATCCCCACCGACATTTTCTGCGCGATCCCACAGGCGTTGCGTTCGGCTGACGGGAGCAAGACTGGAACCATAGATCCCGCGCTCGACCCATAGATGCCGTAGTCAGTTCCATGGCCGTATTGTTGCAGAAGACAAGACCGTCGACCCTTGGGACAGATTGGACCAGCCTGTCGCTGCCCAGAAGCCGCCATAAAAGCGACTGCAGGCCGGGCCCAATTCGGCGGTCATTTCACCCTGATCGAAATTTGGCTCCCGCGACTCGACGCTCGGCGGGTAGTGAGTGCGCGGGCGGTTGAGGCTGAATGGCTCGACTCTGACCTCAACCAAGGTGACACAGGATTTTGGGAAGCCCGGGCGTCCAGCGAGTTAGGTCGCGCGCCCACTTTGCACGTACCATATGATATGAGCCTATCGCGGTCATTGTCGCGTTGCAGTGGTGTTTACTGGCCAGTTGATCTGGACTGCTTCGGCGGGCGTTTGACCGGCTCTGCAAGGAGGGCCGCCTAGCCAAGAAAGACAGAGAACAGCGGGAATACCTGGCTGCGGAAGTCTTCCAAGTTTTCGACGATCGGACGAGGGACGAAGCGGACCCGTTGCGTGCGACACCAGAGCATCGTCGCTACTCTAAAATTTAGAACTGACCTGGCACCGCTCTATCAAAAGCAGAGTTGCTGGTGCCGAGCTGAGGTCGCGGTTGTGGCAGAAGCGTCGTCGATGCTCAGAAATCGGCTTCCTCGAAGTATTTGGCCTTCAGCCATGTGTTCGACGATCCGCTCCTGTAGCCGCTGTCGGCGCGCTTCGAGATGATGCTCTCGAGCCCCACCTTCTCGATGGCCCGAAAGATCGCTAGCGCACTGCTCTCGAAATGCTCTCTGTACTGGATCTTGCCGAGGCCGTGCTCAACGAGTTGCCACAGCGCCTGCTTGCGCTGCAGCAGGGGCAAGGAGGCTAGATCGCGACCGTCGAGATGGAGGATATCGAACGCGACGAACACCAGCCGGCTCGGTTCGTGCCAGATCGCGGCTTCCAGCGCAGGGCAATGGGGAGCGCCCTGCTCGCCTGGAACAATGACCTCGCCGTCGATAATGGCAGCCCGGCATGGCAGCTCGGCAGCCAGCGCGATGGGCCAGTATTTCGTGGTCCAGTCACGGCCGTTCTTGCTGTACAGGCGCACGCCGCCTTTATCGATGATGATCTGCGTTCGGTAGCCGTCAAGGTTGACCTCGTGAACCCATCCGTCATCTTCGGGCGGCTCCGTGACCCGAGTCGGGATCTGCGGCGGAATGAACTCCAGCTGGCCGCCGTTCACCTTGGCACGCTTACTCAATGACGCCACCTTTGATCGCGCGGCGGCTGATCGGCACAGGCCCGACATCCCCCCAACTTGGACGCCTGCCGCCTGTGCCGAGCCCCCGCCGAGCCATTGCGAGCATCTGCGCACGAGGCCGGATTGTCGTTAGCTTGGCGTCCAAATACTTGTCCTGGTGTACATATTGGCTGTAGGCGCCGCGCTCCTGCACCTTCTCACTATCGGTGCGGGGCTCACGCATCGTCCCCGGCTGACCTATACTATCTCGGGTTGCCGCAAGCCTACGCAGTCCCCTGGCAAATTTCGGGACCTGGTTAGTCCATCAAAAGCACCAGAGCGGGATGCAGCTTCTTCAGATTCGGCAATGATTTCGATTGCCAGGGTATGTCGGGCGTTCCACGCACGACGAGTCGAACATCGGGATGCTTGCGCACCTCGATAGTAAATTTCGCCAGCAGGTTGATGCCGGAAGAGTTGAGAAAGTGAAGGTCCTTCAGATTGAGCGTAATGGAAGCGGGATTCGAGGCAAGCACACTGGTCGCCAACGCCGTGATAGGCGCACCGGCGTCGGAACTGGCAAGCCGCATTGCACCGTCGAAGAAAATTTCGCTTCCTTCAGTCCATACGCGGTAGTCGTCTGTCTTGATTTCCATAGCCTGGCTTCGTTTCCTCTAATTGTGAATTTGCGAGATCGGAATGGAGGCATATGTCTCCACGCAAATCCGATCGCTTTCGTTGGCGGCGCTGAATATCCAAGCCAGACGCGCGCCGTAGTCGCTCATCAACGTCAGTAATCCAAGTCCGGAGCCTCCTACGTCGGGGTTCGCGGCATTGGCTTCAATTCGCTGTATCAGCAGGTCCATGGGGTCGCCAACCGTGATGTCCTCCAGGAGACTTTGGAACTCGGACGCATCTTCACCATCGAGGTCATTCGACACCTTGAGCTTGAAGCATTCCGAATCCATCGACGCCTCGATCAAGATCTCACCCGGTGCGCGAAACTTGACGGCATTTTCGATCAGTTCGTTGACCAGATATCCAATGCTGTGCCGCACTTCCATGTAGTCATTGCGGGACGACCGGAAGCGCAATGCGAAAAGATCGGCGATGAAGTCCGAGGTCGTGGCACAATGACGCCAACTCAAGTCGAGAGGTCCGTCGAACAGCCGCACGCGACTGACGCTCTCCTTCATCCCGATTGCAACGTCAGGGGTCCCGAACAGCGTTGTCATGGCTATGTGTGCCTTATGATCACGAGGGTGATGTCGTCGTGGATCTTCTGGATCCCGATATGGGCCATGAGATCCTCGATGATCCCGGTTTTGATTTCCTCGGCGCTCCCGCCTTGACGTTTTCGTGCGCTCTGGCAGAGGCGCTCGAACCCGAACAGCCTTCTGTCTTGGTCTTCCGCCTCGGTCACACCGTCGGTGTGCAGCACGATCACGTCGCCACTGCCGAACAGGATGTCGCGCGTAGCAATGAACTTCGAGATGTCATTCTCCAGGCCAACCGGCAGACCCAGATCCATCGTGTCGATGCGTTCGACGTCCCCGTCCGCACGCACGACGAGAACGTCCTCATGCTGGCCGGATAGCGTTACCCGCTCATCCTCGAAGTCAAGGAAGGCCAGCGAGAGATGCTTGCCGGTGTTCGTCCGCTCGATGTTCTTGTAGATCGCTCTGTTCAGCCGATCCAGAAACTGGTGCGGATCCGCCTCGTTGGTCTCCTGCAGCGCACGTGCAACGGATTGGACCATCAGCATCAGCACGCCGCTCTCGAGACCATGACCAGTCACGTCGCCGATGCCGATCTTGACCCGTGACCCGTTCTGCAGGACGTCATAATAGTCACCGCCGACCTCGTCGGCCGGCCGCATGTAGGCCGCGATCTCCAGCCCCGGAATCGCTTCGAGTTCGAATTGTTTCGGCAGGACCATCATCTGTATCTGCCTGGCGACCGCGAGTTCGGCGCCAAGGCGGATGTTCTCATCCTGCAACTTTTCGTTGAGTGCGGAAATCTCCTGATTGGCGTCCCCGAGTTCCCTGGTTCGTTCGTCGACGAGTTGCTCGAGGTTTTCCGTGTGAAAGCTGATCTGCTCGGCCATCCGGTTGAAAGCGACCCCCACCGCTCCAACCTCGTCGCGCGTCGGAATGCTTACCCGGACTGAATAGTCTTTCGCCTGCAACCGCTTGGCGGCCCCGGCAAGCGCACTGAGGCCTGCAGTGATCCGCTTTGAAATTCCGAAGACAGCCGCAAAGACGATCAGGAGCGAAACGATAACTGCGATGACCTGGGTGATCAGGATCCGGTTGGTTGCGCTTGAAATGCTCTGCTGCGCTGCAAAGAGGGAAGCATAAATTTCCCGTTCGGGGACGACGAAGCCAAGCATCAGGGTTTCGGCCGTGATGGACCCCGTACTATTCCAGAGATTGACTGGGTTTAGTCGGCGAAGTGCGACGATGTACGGTTGGGCTTTGCCGTTTTCCTCAATCGAAATATGCTTAATGACTGTCTTGTCGTCGGCGGGAAGTTCGAGCGCTGCGACGGTCGCGTGCGTACTCTTTTTGAGCGAGCGATCGAGGCCGGTAACGCCTTGACCTGCCGCACCACTTGCGATCTTGAGCCCGAGCATTTTCTCGCCTTCAGGCTTGATCGCGAGCACATTGCCGTTCGACATGGTGAGAAAACCGAAGCCCGTATCGGCGACCTTCACGCTTTCGACGATGTCAGCGAGTTGATCGAGCGTAACGTCGGCAGCGACCATGCCGGCGACATTACTGCGGTCTTTCGTCCAGAGTGGGTGGAAGAAGCTCACTATGAGCTTGCCGGTAATCGCGTCAATATAAGGAGCAGTCGCAGTGATGTCATCGCCCTTTACGGGGCGCGAATCGGGCTCCCTGATCCAGCCTTCCCAGCCTTCATAGACGCCAGGAAAGAAGAAATCCCAGAAATTCGCTTTGTCGTGGCCTGGATAAAGCTTGTCGAAGGTCTGCGCCTGATCGGAATAAGGAATCGTGCGCATGATCGGCCCTGCCTTCGGCCCTACGTAGTAGACCTGCAGCTTCTTGGCTCCAGTTGCCATCTGGCTTGTGCCAAAAATATCGAAGATCGCACTCTCCTGAATGTCGCGGAGAATTTCGGGCTTCGGCTGGTGATCAGCGGAGAGGAGATATCCCCAGACACTCATGACCGAAGGTGACCCTTGCCGGGTCTGTACCCAGTTTCCCGTGGCGTCATATGCAAGCGGCGCATTAAAATAGGGGTTCTTCGCCAACGCCTTGCCGATCGCATCTTTTGCTTCCGGGTAATCTATTAATCTCTGCATGGAGGCTGCAAGTGCGGTCACCTCGGAGTGCATGCGGCCGAACAGGAGATCGGCGCGCAGCGCCGTCGTCTCGATATAGTTCTGGAGGTATTCCTGGCTTGCCTTGGTGAGGCCGCTCTCGATCTGGTGCGTCGCGTCCCGGGAAAGCCGGTTCACATTCCACAGCGCGACGCCGCCGCCGACGAGGAGGTCGAACAGCACNGTGCGTCGCGTCCCGGGAAAGCCGGTTCACATTCCACAGCGCGACGCCGCCGCCGACGAGGAGGTCGAACAGCACCGCCCCACCCACAACGATCAAGAATTTAGCGCGGAAGCTGTTAAGCCGGAGAACAGGCCAGGGTCTGGGCGGTGTTGCATCCAACTCGGTCATAGCGGCTTGCGTCCCGATGCAACCCAGATCGGCCAGCCGGCATAGCCCTTGGAGTGGAGCGCAGCGAAGATGTGGTCCTGGAAGCCCTGTCGGAACCGCCTGATAAATGCCGGTGTGTCACCTCGCTTGGTAGCCATCTCGCCTGCATAAACATCCTCCCATGCCGCTATGACGTCCGCGAAGTCCTGTGGATCGCCGTCGTGGTTGGTGACCATGAAGGACTCGACCCGAATGTCTTCGAGCCCCGCTTCGGTCAGGTAGCGTTTGCTCTTCGGGCCGAGCTCAATATCCATCTGGAAGTGGGCCCACAGCTTGGCGACCTCGTTATAGGTCCACTGGATGCTGTCGGCGCGTGGTTCGCCCAGGCAGTGCGAATTTTTTTCGTTGGTGATGTAGACACGTCCGCCCGGCTTGCAGATGCGAAACAGTTCCCTGAGGATCAGTTCGGGCTTGTGGAACACCTGCAGCGAATGGCGGCACGTGACGAGGTCGAACTGATTTTCCTCGAGCAGCATTTCTGATGCATCGCCATAAGTGTACTCGATGCCCTTGATATCGAACTCCGCAGCCACGTTTCGCGCATAGGCGAGGCTCGACCTGGAGTGGTCGAGGGCGACGATCCGCGATGGCTGGAACTCCTTCTGCGCGAGCACAGCGAAATCGCCGATCCCGCAACAGATGTCGGCCATGACGATCCCGGGCCTCATACCGTGTCGCGGCAAGATTGCGCGCTCGTGGCGCCATGTCATCTTTGTCTGAGTACGCAGGATCGGTACGAACCCGCCTTCCTCAAGGAAGCCCTGCCCCGGATAGAATTCGGTGTCATACTCCTCGACCGTGATGTTCGGTTCAATTCCGCTCAGGCGACCGAATTTTCGCGAGGTCCATCCGACGACGCTTGACGTGATGACGACGAATTTGAGATCTGGTCGAGCGCGACAGGCGTCAATAATGATCCTCGAAAAGGTGTGAAATGCAGCGTTATTCATCTGCGTCAGGCGTCGGACATTGACGTAGAGAACGCCCCGCACACGGTCGATCGCATCGCGAAGCAATGCTATGCTGGACCCAAGCTCATCGATCGCCTGAGGCCGGACCACCCCCGATATGGAGAACTCCTGATTGTTCGCGTCGTATTGCGCCTTGAAGCGGGGGAGAAGGTCGTAAGGGCTCAATTTTGCAGGCCTTCAAGCGGAAGATCCACGACAAGCTTGATTGCATCACCATCGGCTTCCTCGACCCTGAGTGTCGCGTTGTAGTCGACAGCCAGTTCCAAGAGTACGATTTCCCGGCTGGGCGCGAGATCCCCAGACACAGAATTAAGATATCGCTCCCTGGCCTCGAACCCTGCGACTTGCGACACGGCTTCTTCGTAGAACTGGCGCTCTTCTGGCAGGCAAGGAAACGTCAACTCGATCCTGTCCGTGGCGCCGTGGCGAGACACCCTGCATGCCAGTTCGCCGTCGGCATGGCGCGTACGAAAGGCGACTTCCAGCAATTCGTTGAAGGCAGAGGAAAAGAGATTTGAATGCCGGACCGAGTCTGACCTGTTTTGACTGATCATCCGGGCCATGTATGTCGAGAGATAATCGCAGTGTCTCCAAGCGGAGACGAAAGCTTTGATTTCCATGTCGATCTGGATCATGGGCTCAAAAGTCGGCCCGCCAGCCAGATCATGATGAACAGGTCCCATCGGCATCCTCCCTTGTTCTATCAGTATTGACCCCT
Organism: Mesorhizobium sp. LSHC420B00; assembly: GCF_000503055.1. Classification (GTDB taxonomy): domain Bacteria; phylum Pseudomonadota; class Alphaproteobacteria; order Rhizobiales; family Rhizobiaceae; genus Mesorhizobium. The sequence goes on from NZ_AYVY01000016.1 coordinate 66,813, forward strand.
GGCGGCGCGATGACCTCCGAGGCGGAAAATTTCACCGCGCTCCGTTATGACTCAGTCTCGCACCGACTCCAAAAATTGCGCGGTGTCTGCCTCGATCGTTTCTACAAATCTCCACTTCGCCGTTGACAAAGGGTGCAAGGCGCTAGACCGCCCGATTTGATTGCTCCATCGCTCGTACCACCCTCAGCGGGGACCGCCTGATGAAATCGCTGGTTGCCTCGGCTCCGAGCGGGCGTCCCAGGAAATTCCCTTGCAGGCAATCGCAGTTCTCCTTGATCAGCCACCGTGCCTGTGCCGACGTCTCGACCCCCTCGGCGGTGACGCTTATTCCCAGGCCGTGCGCCAGACTCATGATCGATCGCACGATGGTCTGGCTTTTGAGATCGGTCTCCAGGTCCGCGATAAAGTACTGATCGATCTTCAAGGTGTCGAAGGGAAAGTTCTTAAGGTAGCTCAACGATGAATAGTATGTTCCAAAATCGTCTAGCGATATTCGTATCCCCAAGACGCTCAGAGTATTTAAGGTGTCGATATTGTCGATCGTCTTCTCAAGAAGAACCTGCTCGGTTATCTCGAGTTCAAGTCGGTCGGCCCGGATTCCAACTGAGTCGATGATTTGAGCAACCGTATCCGTTAGCGAACCGCTAAGGAACTGAGCCGGCGACACGTTCACTGCGACCGTCAGCGAGGAAGGCCACGTCAATGCCTGGCGACAGGCTTCCTCGAGCACCCATCGTCCAATCTCGTCCATCAGACCGTCGGCTTCGGCGATCGGTATGAAAACGTTGGGAGGAATGATTCCGATCTCGGGGTGCCGCCACCGCAGTAGCGCTTCGAAACCGATCACCGACGAGGGAGGCCGATTGAGCGGCTGATACTCCAGATAAAGTTCGCCCCGCTCCAGCGCGGTTCGAAGGCTGCGCCTCAGATTCTCGCGTTGCTCGAGCAAGAGCAGCATCGAACGGTTGAATGTTCGAGCGCAGCCGCGTCCATCTGTCTTGGCCGCGTAAAGAGCAATGTCAGCGGCTTTCATCAGCTGCTCGCCATCCGTCCCGTGCTCCGGGCTGAAGGCAATTCCGATACTCGAGCCGACGAAGATGGGAATGCCGTTGATGACGAACGGCTCCTTAAACGCGTCGACCAGCGATTCGGCGAGGCGCTCAGCCTCTGCTGGCTGCCCCCTTCCCAATTGGATGACAGCGAACTCATCGCCGGCATACCGATACGCAGATTCTCCGTCCTGCAGCGCGTCGCGGATACGACCCGCTGCGAGCTGAAGAAGCGTGTCGCCTGCTCCATGGCCGAGCGTGTCGTTGACCGCTTTGAAACCGTCAAGGTCGATTTGCAACAGGGCGGCTTCCGGCTTTGGTCTGCCGGGGGCCGCCAGTGCTTGCTGCAGCCGCTCGCCGAATCGCCGCCGATTCTGCAGTCCGGTCAGCACGTCGTGTGTCGCCTGATGAAGCAGAATTACATGCTCTTCCTCCTCCGCTGCGCTCCGCCCGCCGTGCTCCCTTGATTCGATGATTCCCACACCATTTGCAGTGGGGAAGACGAAAACGGACCGGGGCGCTTCGCCTGATGACGACGGCAAGTCGATGCTTGCCGGAGAGCCGCCCTGGAACACACGAAGGAAATCGTCGCGATACCTCGCATTGAGAAAGCTCGGGTAGATCTCCCAGACGGCGGCGCCCAGCGCCACCGCGCCTCCGTACACGCCCTTGAGCTTGGTTGCGTAGTGCGTCAGGCGGAAGTCGCGGTCATAGATTGACAAAAGTTCGGTCGTGTTCGCCAAAAGGTCAGCGAGTATCCCATCGCCGGCACGTGGAGCATCGCTCGAGGAAGGCCCCTCACTCTCTGTGCCGACGCCTGATGCCTGTGGGCGCAAGAGCCACCTCCATAGGCGGTGCAAATTCGCGCCCCCAATCTAGGAATAGCATAACTATCAACCTTAGCAAACTTTCAACTCGCAGTCTTAACAAGTGCCGCATGCAGCGCAGTTGCAATGCATGCTCCGCCGTGACTGGTGACAAATTATCGGTAACGTCGAACAGTCACAGTTCGTTAATAAATCGCGAATTGGCGGGAATCAGCTATGTGATTGATGGCGCGGTGGACGCGACACGAAGATATTGTGCGGCGTGGTCTTCCCCGCCCGGCAAGCCTGTTTTGAGCCCGCCCCATCAGCATCGCCGATCCTGTACTCAGCTTCCGAGCGCTTTGAGCCAACCTTCAAAGGAAGAGGCTTTCTCCTGTCCGGCAAGCGAAACAGAGTTGGCGGGGCGCGGCAACACCACCGTGCTGCGGCCTTCGCGAGGGCTGTAACCGAATTCCTTGCTGAATGCCCGGCTGAAATTAGCCGCTGAACTAAACCCGAAGGCTTCAGCAATTTCAACAATGCGCCGGCTGTCCGCCGGATCGCTTAGCGCAACATGGGCTGCCAGAAGGCGGCGACTTTGTACGTAATGGAGAACACCACCGCTTGGTTCGAACAACTGATACAGACGAGAGCGCGAGACGCCGAGCGCCCGGCACATTGAATCCGGTGTCAAATGAGCCGCATCCAGATTGTGGTGGACGTATCGACGCGCTCGCTCCATTAGCGCGACACCCGTCAATTGTTCGACGGCCGCAGCTTGTTCCGCCGGAGGCCCGAGGCAGGCAATAATCATGCTGCGTGTTGCGTGCACGATGCGGGGCAGATCGTCAGCCGTTAGGCTGCGCAGTCTTGCTTCTATGCTGTTGACGTAGTCGACCAAGAGGTTGGCAAAGTTGCCGGACAGAATTGAATTGTTCTTTGCGTCGAGGGTTGACGCCGCATCAGAGAACAAATCACGCGGCATATACAGAAAGAGACTTTCCGAGTCCGTTACCCTCCCGCGAAACGGGTAGCCAAGCGATCTGATCTCCAATTTGCCCGACTGGTTTTCCGCAACGCGGCGATCGACCTCCGTCCACGACCGGCCAGTTCGTGGCAAGACGATGTACCAGTGATCGATCGAACTGGATCGGAGCTTAGCGGCGGAACGCAAGTAGCTATGTGCCGGCGCGCGCTGTTGAACGATCAGCATGCCACCGAGATTCCAAGCCATGTGATCGGCGGGAAAGCCATCGTTCAGCGATTTGCCATCCGGCAACCTGACCTCGACAAGCGGCGCCATATGCTCTTGCCAAGCGGCGAATTGACCTTCTGGCGCCAGTTCAAGCGTTGAAAAGGGCAGAGGTTCGAGCGCCGGCTCGAGTGATGGAGCGTCCCCATTGTGGGGTTGACCTTCGCGCGGCCAACGACGTCGGTCACGGTCTCGCGGCTGCCTTGCAGGGGCCTCGTCTTGCCTCTTAGTGTCCATCGCGTGGTGCCATATCCGAATCGGGTATGCCCGTGCCCCTCTCAATCATGTGGTGTACTTTCAGGCATCTGGCAAGACTGGCGGAACTCGAGCCGACCGAAACGGCGATCACGCTGGATTATGGCAAGAAATGCATTCCGAGATAAGTTTCTGGATGCCAAGATAACGACACGTGCGGCCCGTTGGTCGCCTGCAGGATGGCCGGGCCAGCATCCCGCCGCTCCCATGTGGACGGTGACGAAACCTCCCATCTCTTTCAATCAGCAGTTGAACCGCGTCCGAATCTGTTGGCTGCGAGGAGGAACCAAGAACGATAATTCGCCTGCACTTGAGTCCTTGATGACGCCGCGAAGATGACGGGCATGAGCCGTACGATGGTCAACAGATATCGCGTCGAAAGCCGGTTTCCGGTTGCGGTTTCACTCGGCGACCGCCGCGTCCTTCACTCAGAGGTCTCCGATTGGATTGCAGCGAAGATCGCGGCGAGGGCGGCTTAACCCGTTGCCTTCAAAAACCACCGCGGATCCAACCGCGGCAACTTCAAAAAGGGGACCACCAACCTGCACATATTGTCAATTAGACTGAAGCCGCCTGGCGCGCCAGGAGCGTCATCGCGCGCTTTGATATTTCGCTAACCGATGACTGTCGATTGCACGGCATGAAGCTTGTTGAGAAGCCCGACGACCGACGCATGACGTACGGGCCACAATCAGGCGCCCTGCACGTCGCGACCTTGGCACCAGCATTCGCAGAAGAAATCACGTGCGCCGATGGCGTGGCCCTTGGAGGCTTGAACGCCCATGAGGATCTCAGACACCATACGCTCATCACGACGAGATCCCGATCACTTGGGCGACTTGGCTATCGAATGCCGGCATTGTTGTGGCGTGACGTTCGACTCCGCAACTTTCGCCGTCGAGCCCGCCGTTCGAGGTGAGGGCGTCGTTTTGGGTCGAACCATGCTGGTCCCGGCTGACCTTGCCGCCGGCACACTTGTACGTCCCTTGAACTCGCCCTCGAGGCCTCGTCAAAATACTTCATCGTCTACCCGCCCTGCGCCATTGCCCAGCGGAAAGTCAAAGCGTTTCGGGATTGGCTGTTTGCTGGGATGCATCCAAACGACGGCCTTATGGCAAGACTGAGATGCGTCCAAGAAGAGCCACCAGTTCCGCCTGACGTTTCGTTTCAGTCTTGGCGAACAGCGAGGCAAGGTGAGAGCGGATCGTGGTGCGGCTGAGGCGCCAACTGCGCGCGATCTCCAAAGGCGCATCGCCCTGAGCCAAGCGCAACGCGAGGTGCGTTTCCGCGCCCGTCAAGCCAAACATCTTTTGCAGTGTCTGAGGATTTGGCCCCGACCTGTTCTCGCGGTCCAGTAACGCCACAATGCTCGTTCCGTCAGGAGCGATAAACCCGTTCTCGTTCAATATCACCGGCGTGTCGGCGCTGCTGCGGATCACCACCCATGATAGTGAGCCCGGCAGGAAATGGGCCGGAACATTCGCGATCAGCCGCCTCAAGGCCACTGAAAGGCCGCTGGCCGTATCGGCTACTTGGCCCTGGCGCTCCAGCGTGGTTTGAGCGGCCGCGTTCCATTCGACCACTTTCCTCTCTCGGTTCAGCACGAGATAGCCGCAGCCGATGCGATCAAGCATGCCGGTTATGGATTCCAGGCTACGTGCTCTTGGCTCCCCGACCCCTGCGCCCAGTCGATCAGATGCACGATCTGAATAGGCATAAGAGGGCCGCTTCGTATCGGCCTCACGGTCATACTTGGTCCTCATCGGAATGTATCGGTTGCCCGCCGCAGCTTCAGTGTGTCTATCGATCAGAGTCATTTTCTACCCCTACCCACAATTTCACCAGCATGAAGCAAGTTGTTCTGGATTTACAGAAAGTTCTTCAACGTGATTCGTTCAGATGGTGTTGTAATAAGTTACTCGTTCCTGATGATTGTACCGTTCAGAGTTCAAAAGTGTGCGTGCAATCGCGACAGTTATAATATCCATATATCATTAACTTGTGATTATGTTCCGGATGTGAAATTCACGCCGAAATTTGGCCCGCCTCCTTCGGTTTTTACTGATTCTTAGTCCGATCGTGGTCGCAATATGTTTCGACGGTTCGTTATTAACGTATCCATCAAGAATTATCTTGCGACCGGCTTCGCTTTTGCGCTTTACGTTATTTCTAGAACCTCCTCAACTGCGCGTTCACAATGCACGATTCTATACGCACCAAGTTGAAGATTGTCGTTAGCTTCGCATCCAGAAACTTGTCTCGGGATGCATTTCTTAAGATCTCTTCATACCGCCAAGCCGCCGATAGTATTCCTGCTCACCTGTTTCCGACACCACACAGTCCGGTATGAAGATCGGATTGGAAACCGTTGACAGCGCGCTGAGCGCTATTCGGACGGCCATGGGATATTCTATCAGGATCGTGCTCAGGGAGGGCGCCGGTCACTCCCCTCGCGCAATTTCCTTCGCGAGATCGCCCTTTTCGCGAAGCCAGGAACAAATCGTGATCAGCCTCATTGTGCTAGTCAGCAAGGGAGATGAGCTGTGAGTGGCCCGCAATAAGCCAAAAACCGGGGCATCAGCAAACGTCGAAAAAGACGCAGAAGATTGGGTTAGCGGAGATGATCCAATGACCCCGCACAAGCTTCGTATTGGAAAACTCTGGCCGAACAGGCCGACGACCCTGACGCTTATGCTGACGGCTTCAGCAAGGCGGAAGCTTCTAAACGCATTGATGCACTCCGGGAGAAGCTAGGCCTGTAGCGTCCGCTTGTGGAGCATCTAGTTTAATCGTGAGGAAGAGCTTCGCTGCAGGTATTTCTGGGACAGAGCGTTAGCCGCGGTGTCCGACGTGAACAAGCCTTACGTCCCAATCAAAGGAACTGTGACTGTCGTTGCGTAATTTATCGGATACTGGTCGAAATATGGGAACTCGATGACGAAAGCATAGGTGGCGGTCAGATGCGCCATGCGGAAACCGCCGCTAGGGGGATCGATCCCAATCGTAACCTCGACGTCTTTCAATCCCAAATCCAGTAATTTTTCCGTGGCTATGGCTTGGATCTGAGCCTGCGTCAGCGAGTTCTTCATCTGCAGCGCACGCGAGGACGTTTCCAGCGTATATCGAACGCTCGACATGGCGTTCAGTGCCCAGCCGAACGCGAAAATGCCGAACAAAAGCATCATGAGAAAAGGCGCGAGCAGTGCGAACTCCAATCCGGCTCCGCCTGATGCATCCCCCGTGAAAGCTCTACCTTTAGCGAACACGAATCACCTGTTGATGATTGAGCTCGCGCGAGAAGGAGGAATCGCCAAAAATGAAGGGCGGTGACCAGATGGCTGTCGCCTGTATTACGACGAAGACCGAGGGGGCTTTCAAAGTGTCGCACAGGATCGATGGATCGACCGCGATGTTCCCGCACATATATTTCCGGCTCAGTGTCACCTGCGCGCCAGCGGGGTGGTTTTCCCAGCTTGAAAGAGCGACAGCTTGGATAGTCGCATCCTCGACTGCTCCTTGCATCACGAGGTTCGCCGCCGTTTTTACGCCTGCACGCATCGACAGCGCGCTTGATACGAAAGTCCAGCCGTTAATGACGCCAAGAAGTACCAGACAAAGGATCGGCACAATCAGCGCAAACTCCACCGCAGCAACACCTGAATCGCACCGGAAATTCCGGACGTACCGCCGTTCCACGAAGATTACTCGACAAGCCGAACAGACTGCGTCGCCGGAATGTCTCGCATTCCGAGGCTGGTGCAATCCTGGCTGATGCTCGTGTTGCCGGACCACTGCAAGGTACTGGCGACGACCTGCGTGCAACCACCCTTGCCAGAAAAATTGCCGAGATAATTGACGTCCTGGGTTGGAAAATACAGAGCGCCGGTCAAAAGCGAATCCGCCGTGCCATTGAACGTGTTCGACCCCGTCAGGTTACCTTTGTTGCCATAAAACAGAACGCCGGAATACGTGCCCGACGTCGGTGCGCTAAGCTTGATTGTGGCGTTGCCGTTCATGCTGACGCCCGAGCTGCCTGCGAGATAGATGATGACCCCGTCGCCGGAGATGTTGGCGTTCGAGTTCGCTTTGAAATCACCGCCTTGGATGACGTACACGCCGGGCGAGAGGGCAACGTTGCCGCTCAGGCTCAGCCCGCTGCAGTACGTCCCGGGGCTAAGGGTCGACAGCCTCGAGTTTTGACAGGGGATTGTGGCTGGTGGCGTCGGCAGGTCGGCAAAGGGATCACCGGCGGGTAGGGCCTGGGTTATCGGGCTGGCGCACACCGTCGTCACAGGGTTGTTCAACGAAACACCGCCGGCCGATATCAGGCAGTCGGCCTGAAGGTTTGCTGATCCTTGAAGCTTGATGGCGTCCGCAGCTATCGAATTCGACATGACGGAACAGCCCGTCATTTTTATGATCGAACTGCCCGAAAAAAGCGCCGCTTTCGGGGCGGACGGATTGAGCGACAAAGCGCAGGCTTTTGAGACGTCAGTGATAAGGGCCACCGCTCTTGCTTGTGCGCCGACCGCGTTCTGCGTGAATATCGATGTAAAAAACCGATCGAGGGTCTGATGAAGGATAACCTCGACGGCCTTTTGGGCGACATTCGGGCCGGAGGACGGGGGCGTGAAGACTTCGATCGTGCCTGCCGACGCTGCAAAACCGTTCGAGGCTGCTGACAGCGCCACGGCGGAGACAATCGCGGACTTGTCTGATCCCGAAACCTTTTCTAAAGCGCCAGCATAGGCTGCCGCGTCTGCGACCGCCTGCAATTTCAAGCTGCTGTAGTACCAATAGGACGTTTCGACACCGAAGCCCGCACCGCCGACAATCACTGGCAAGGACAGGGCGAAAACAACGGCTACGTTGCCGTTATTCCCGAGGCGTCGTCGTAGACTGCTGCCGGACCAGCCGAAGATATGGGCGCCCCATTCCATTGAGGTTTGTAGGCGCAAATACATGAAAGAAGGAATAAGAAATTCCCTCCACTTGCACCCTCCTGGGCGGCCGGAACTCAGAGATCCAGTCCATCGCCGAATCTGGGGTGGGCGAACGCGAACGAGAGAGAGCCTCCTGGTCGCAGGCTGCGACGCGCGCGGTGTCGACAATCTCATGTACAAAATGCGTTCGTTGGTCTTGATGGGGAAGAAAGTGACGCGATCGGCGGCGCCTTCAAGATCTTCGGCAGCAGATATTCGGCCATTCAGAGGGCCCGCGCCTGCATAAGTCCACATCACGACGTGCGGAAGTCTCTTCGCGCCGCGAGCTTGCTAGATCACTACGTGTTTCTGCGCGACCCATAGATTCACCGAGTATGCGCTGTGATGTCATGTAACACGCAACATGACGCACCCCTTGCCGTGCTCCTGTCTTAGGTATTTTATACCCAGGGGATGACTTCAGCTGATTTGGCACTGTATCGATGGCAAACACTGCGAACCCGCTTGATGAGAATTCCGGCGAGCATCGGCGCGAGCGCCGCCAACGTGTGCTAAAGGGCGGCACGATCATCACCGGGATCCAGAATTCCGAAATCAGCTGCACCTTGCGTAATCAACATGAGGGGGGTGCCGAGCTGAAGGTCGCGCCCGAAGCCCGGGTTCCCGATCGCTTCTTGCTCTACGTCTCGGTTGATGGACTTGCCTATCGATCGGAGGTTTGCTGGCGCCGCAACGACCGTATCGGCGTTAAATTCACCGGCACCGAGCCCAAACCGAAACTTCACTACGGCTGACCGACGGCAAGATGAAGATCACCGGCGCCGTCATCTGCGCCTTGCACCATCATCAGCTTTATCTCCGGACTCCTATGAGCGCATGACGAGGCACTCCGTCACCGCTCCGTACAGCTATGGCCGCCAGAGGCACACCTAGGGGCAGCGCTCTCGGGTCGCCTATTTTGGCGACGGGTGGCAGCCTGTGGCGAACCGACCGGCCGCGAGGTATTGAAACGAGGGGCAAGCGAGCCAGCCATCCGATCAGTCGCGTCAGAACCTATTCCGCCGCTGCATCAGACGGCGAGGTGCTTTCTCTTAAAGGTACCTTCGCAGCACGTCGCGCCCTCCACCCGTACGTAAGCGAGACCGACGTTGGCTTCGCCGAAGGCTCGCTGACGCGTCCGGGGGGCGCGCGGTCCTGCTCGATCTCCGCGGTAGCTAATGAGGAACAAACCCCCTCGCGAGAGAGTTCGGTCCCTTTTAGACACGTGGGCCCGACGTGGTTGAACTCGACCCAGCAAAGCGGAAGGTTATTGCCCGACGTCGTACGGCGGTGGATCAGCTCGGACCTCATCGGTGATGTGATCGGTACTGCGGACATTGCGAACTCACCTCATCCATCGTCCCGCGAAGGACACTTTTCCACCGGCAAGTGGAAGCTTATGGGGGGCGATCCTTGTCACGCTCGTTTCATACCCGTCTCCCCTTGTTCGAGGTCTGGTGAGCATCTTCTCGTCCCGACCCGGGGTTCCGCTCTGCCGCCCGCGCGCCGTCGCCGGTCAGGGGTGGCCGACAGGCCATCGCCCAGCGACTTGCCCTTGACGGGCCAGCGCACGGCGGCAGGCTGCAATAGTCGGGGCCTGCGATCAGGCGGCCGCCGGCAGGATATCTTGTCGCGTCCAGCGGAACCGCGTGCCGTCACTCCAGATGCGATGCATGATCACCGCCAGCCGGCGCGCCAGCGCGACAATGGCCTTTTGTCGGCCACGCCGCTTGGCGACGTTCATCGCCCAGGCCTTCAGCCACGACCATTTCGTCACGTGCGTCAGCAGCACCTGCGCGGTCTCGTAGAGCAGCGTTCGCAGCATGCCGTCGCCACAGCAGGATATCCGGCCGATGCGCCGGCTTTCGCCCGACTCGTGGAGCACCGGCGTCAGGCCAAAAGCCAGCCCGACCGCCTTCGCGCTCTTGAACCGCTGCGGGATGTCGATCGTCGCGGTTAGGCCAGCGCCACCACCGGACCGACGCTAGGTATCGTCATCAGCCGCCGACAGACCGCATCCTCGCGGACAAGGGTCAGAAGCTTGCGGTGGAGCGTGGCAAAGTTCTGCCGCAGCTTGCTGGGTGCCTCGAGCAGCGGTTCAACGAGTCAGGCATGCCTTCGGTGAGTTCGCGGATGCGCACCTCGAATTTGACGGCACCAACAGGGCCGACCTTGAGCCCGAAGTTGCGCAGCAAGCCGCGGAGGTCGTTCTCAACGGCAATGGCCTTTTCCTGCAAGAGTTTGCGGGCGGTCAGCAGCGCCCGGCGCTTCTGGTTCGTCAGGGTTTTCACATGCACCGGGCGAAACAGGTTAACCCGCATCATCTGCGCAATGCCGCGGGCGTCATTGCGGTCGGTCTTGTTCACCTGCGCCTTAAGGAATGCCTTGGTGTGGCGGGTCTCGATGCAGATCACCGGCAGGCCGGCCCTGGCCAGGCCTTCTAACAACCACTGCGACAGGGGCCCGGCTTCAAGCCCAACGCGCTCAAGCCGCCAGTTGGGATCCTTGAGCACCCGTGCCAGATCCTCCGGATGGCTCGCCACCTTTATCTCGCGGCAAATCTGGCCTGTTTCGTCGATGATGCACACTGCGGTCTCTTTCACCGAATCCAATCCGGCATAATATTTCATGCTGCGCTTCTCCCTCTGATGATGCTTGTGGCTGCTCCATGCAGACCACGTTTATCATCAGCTCGAAGCGCAGCACCTTCAACATATCCACCATCCACGCTCACCCGAAGATGAGGCTCAAGCCGAATACCCCATCTTTTGAAGGTCCTGGGTCCGAAGCTGCCAATCCGCTTCGGCCCAAAGGTTCACTCGATCGTTCGTTTCTCTTCCAGCCAATGCGGCCGACGGAGAAATGCAATGGGACTTTCACGGTATGATCTTGAAAAGCAGGACCGAAGGGCTTGGAATGCAGGCAAGGAGGTTGGCGCGAGCGCTGAAGCCTCGGCCGATATAGGCCGTCCGGTTTTTCCTCGATCGAGAAGGTCGCCTGCGTGATCGAGCGTTGTTCGACCTTGCAATCGACAGCAAATTGCGGTTGCGATTAATCTCGACCGCGCCGATGCAGAGGTCCATCAAGCTGCGCTTGAAGCTCGAGTCGCTTTATCGGGTGACGATTGTCAGCTTTGGTTGCAGCGGCGAACTCGCTATGGAAAAGGTTCTCGCGCGCCCTTTGGCGTCGCTCTCCCTGAGAGAGGGCAACCGGACGTAGACGGCCTGGCCGGCGGCGAACTCAAACCGTCGGGCTTCTTCAACCGAAAGGCCACGGTGCCCTTTGCGTTCTCGTCTCGGGCAACGAAGTTGTCGAGAAAGCCCGCGCAGGTTTGAGAAAACTGGTCCGCCTCCACCGTGTAGCATTCAGGCCATCGCGCATGCTCATAGCCAGCAACACGAGGTTCTTCGCGCCAGCCGCCAGTTCGACTACCTGGACGATATAGAAGACCGACGCGCCCGTAATCTCGCAAATCCGGCGCTTAGGACGTCGAGAGCGCTGAGGCCACAACAACAAGCAGAGCCGCGGTCGCGACAAACGACGCCGAGGCGAGCAGCAGTCCAATCAGGGTGACGAGACCGTCGCGTTCCATCAAGGCGACGGCCAAGACCACAAGTGAGAGCACCGGCAGGATATTGCCGAAGGGAATTGGCAGGGCGATAACGACGGCGAGCAGGAAGATCGGTACGCCGAGCAGGGTCTGCACCGTCGGGCCCGTCAGGATCTCCAGCCGACCGGCGCGCACCATTTTCTCCACCCGGCCGATCATCGGCATCGAATGACGGACGACAAGATCGAGCGCCGCAGGCGAAAACTGGCGCTCGCTGATGATGGCGGGAACCAGACCCTCCGGTTGCCCGCGACGATCTGGAGCGAGACCAGCGCGAGTCCGCTGCCGAAAACCATGCCGAACGGCCCCGGGATCGGCGTCAGCGCCGGAATGGCCAGAAACAGGATTGAGAAGCCGATGCCAGTTTGGCCCATCGCCTCCAGAGCCTCCCCAATCGAGAGGCCGCCTTTCGCGCGAGCGAGTTCCAGCATCTCGTTCAACCGCGCGGAGGCCGCACCCTGCGGCGGTCTTCTGTTCGCATCCTGATCGGACGTCTCGCGCACGCAGCCGGTCCTTACGTATCCTCGCCAGCTCTGTTCAGAGCCCGGACAAGGGCTGCGCATTGCGGGTCCTGGCTATCTAGAAGCTCCACCGGCGCGGTACGGCCAATCGCTATGTTGATGGCGGTGACCGCCGCCCAGCCGTAGTCGCCGGCGGCGCGCTCAATCAGTTGCGGGCCTTGAGACGTCAGGCAGTTCTGGGACTGGCGAACGATTTCCACCGGAAGCCTCGCGCGCTCAGCTTGTTCCTGTATCTGGGTTTGCAGGGGGCCGATGACGAGCATGGCAAAAATCCAGGTGATGAATTCCGCAATCATATCTTCTTCCTTCTGTTCCTTAGCTAACGGTCTTCGTCTTTGCAGAGCCCGGTCACACAGGCTGCCGCTGCTGATCCCGCGTCTTGAGAAGACTCCAGACCACGCCGGCGCCAATGATCGCAAAGGTAATGCCGAGCGAGAGGGCGGCCGGGAACTTTTCAAGGCCCAGGAGATCGGCGACGAAGATCTTCGAGCCGATGAAGATCAGAACGATAGCGAGCGCGGGCTTCAGGTAACGGAAGCGGTGGATCATCGCCGCAAGCGCGAAATAAAGGGCGCGAAGGCCGAGGATCGCAAAGATGTTCGAGGTGTAGACGATGAACGGATCGGTTGTGATCGCGAATCGCAGGGACGGAATCCACGGCGAAGATGACGTCGGCCACCTCGACCATCACCAGCGCCATGAAGAGCGGCGTGATGAACCAGCTCGTCCGGCGCGTGCCGAGATTTCTCTTTTTGACGAAAAACCGCTCGCCGTGGTGCTCGTCGGTGACGTTAAGGCGATTGCGCATGAAGCGGACGAGGACGTTCTTCGATACGTCAGGTTCTGCCTCCTTGATGATCAGCATCTTGATGCCAGTGACAATCAGGAACGCGGCGAAGATATAAAGGACCCAAGCGAACTCGACGACCAGCGTCGCGCCGACACCGATCATGATGGCACGCAGCACGAGGACGCCGAGGATGCCCCAGAAGAGCACCCGGTGTTGGTAAATGCGCGGCACGGCAAAGAATGAGAATATCAGGGCAATGACGAAGACGTTGTCGAGCGCCAGCGTCTTTTCGACGACGAAGCCTGTCAGATAGGCGAGGCCGGCGTCGGAGCCGAGATACCACCATACCCAGCCACCGAAGGCGAGCCCGAGCGCGATATAGAGGGCAGAAAGCATTACGCTTTCACGGACGCCGATTTCCTTGTCCTGCCTGTGAAGAATTCCAAGGTCGAACGACAAAATGGCGATAACGCGGGCAAAAAAGCTCGACCACATCCAGAGCGGCGTTCCCAGCCACTCGACGAACAAAAATGAGAGGTTCAAGGGCAATCCCCTGTCGGCACGGGTTGTCAGAAAATCGGTCCGACATCGCAAGAGTGCCGAGGCTCTCACCAGAGGGGCCCGGACCAGCGGGTTGGTGCCCACTTGGGGATTCATTTTCTGGCGATCAAGGGTCCGGCGGGACTTTTATTGGGCCTGAAAATTTGCCTCTCGGAGTCTCGCTTAGGTCGTACACGTGAAGCACACCCCATCTGGCGCGACATGAGATGATGGGCGAGAGGTGAAGACAATAAGAACAAGGAAAGCGCTATCTGCCTTGATGACGACCTTGCCCTTGGCAGGGGGCGGACCGCCTGCCAGGGATAAGCTGCATTTGGTCACGGCCGTGAATTGACCCGGAGCGAGCGAGCTTCCGCTTGGGGGCGACTCCGGCCGCTGGTGATGTCGTCACGACCATCATGCGGCCACGCCATTCCACGTCCTATTGAATTTCACAGGTGATCAAAGTGCTCCAGCCAAAGAAAGCGGTCCAACCGGCGACGGATATCGTTTTTGCCGGCGTTTAACGATCGAGCCTGAACCTCGACCGAAAGGACCACGCAATGAAGACCTTCCTCAAGCGCAGCATATCCATGCCCGCAATCATCCTGCTTTGCACGGGGGCGGGCGCGGCCGCGCCGCTCGGTGACAAGAATGGCGACGGCAAGCTGGCCTTGGCCGAATTTCAGTCGGCGTTCGAAATACGGATAATGCGTGCCGACACCAACACCGACGGCAGAATCTCACTGGACGAATGGAAAGCGCGTCCGGCCGCGGGCAAGGGCGAGCGTGACCCCTCAAAAGTGTTTGCAACACTGGACAAGAACAATGACGGCTTTCTCGAAAAGGCCGAGATTGATCCGATGGCAAGACGGCGTTTCGATCTTATCGATACAAACGCAGACGGCATGATTTCGGCTGAGGAGCTTTCAGCGCGAAAGGCATTGGCCAAGAAGTGAAGGCAAAGATTTGCGGGCACATTATCCTTGAGTGGCCGGGAGACAGACGAGGACCTCTGGCCCGGATCGCGCGAAGCGATCAGGCGGCGGTTCGCAGCATGATCTCCCGGAAGCTGCCCCGCGTGCTCGGACTTGCGGCACGCATGCTGGGTGATCGTAGCGAGGCAGAGGATGTCGCACAGGAAGTGTTCCTCCGGATATGGCGCCAGTCACCGGACTGGGAGGCGGGGAACGCACGCTTCGACACATGGCTGCATCGCGTGGGCGCTCAATCTTTGCCATGACCGCCTCCGCAGGCGCCGTGAAATATATATCGCAGAGCCGCCCGACCGGGCCGACCCGGGGCCTGGCCCCGACCAGAGATTGCGCGATCGCGGCGAAAGGCAATCGATCGCAACAGCGCTGGCGATACTTCCCGATCGGCAGCGCCAGTACTATCAGGAACTTTCCAATATCGACGCCGCCGATGTCATGGGCATCAGCGTCGAAGCCTTGGAAAGCCTTCTCGCGCGCGCCCGCCGCAATCTGCGCAATCATCTTGAGGCCGAGCGTGACGATTAGCCTGGAGCGGACACAATGAGCCCCGAACGGTTCGAAGCCGCACGCGCCGGCCGCGCCGAACTGGCGCGACTTATCGCGCAGGACCCGCTGGACCGGACGGCCGTCGAAGCGCAGCTGTCGGCAGTCCGGACGGCTGACATTGCCTTGCGCACGCGTCTTGAAAAGGCCGTCATCGATTTCGCCCAAACGCTTACGCAGGCTGAGCGCCAGATCTTAGTCGAGGGCTTGAGAGGCCGCGGCGCCATGCTGCGGCGCCTTAATTCCGGCAACAACTAATTCGCCGCGACGTCAACGACGCGTCCGTCGTTCCGCGCCAGGACAGGATGGCCGCGGGCTGGCACTAGACGCGCACGCGCGACAGAATCCAGCCAGGTGGGGCGGATGCAGACGGGCCGCGGGTCGCGATGATCGCGACCGGTGGATGGGACACGCATAGCGGCCAGATCAGCCGCCTCGCCAACCAGTTGCGGGCGCTTGACACGTTGAACGGCGCATTCGCGCGGGGCTTGGCGAGGTCTGGCGCCAGACCGCAGTACTCGTCGCCACCGAATTCGGGCGCACGGCTGCAGTAAACGGCACAGGCGGCACAGATCACGGCACGGCCTCCGCAGCCAATGGTGCTAGGAGGCGCAGTGCTTGGTGGCCGCGTACTGGCGGATTGGCCCGGATTTAGCCAAAGCGCGCTTTAAGAGGGGAGGGACCTGGCGCCGACGCTGGATCTGGACGCGCTTATCGCGACTGTGGCCGCCGAAGGGCCTAGGCTTGAAACCGAGCTGACGATGCGACGCTTGTTTCCCGACAGAACATTCAAAACGGCGCTCAGCGGCCTGATTGAAACCTGATCGCTGGTACGCAGCAGATTGGCCCAGTGCCGCTGGTCTTGACGCAGACCTGTTGTCCGGGCGCAGTTCGGAATGCCTGTCGAGTTCGCAGCCATTTCAGCGCTCGCCAGAGGCTCTCGCCAATTTTTCAAATGGCCGAAAGAGGCGACCGGAGGATCGCCGATTCAAAAGATCACTGCCAGCGACGGATCGAGATTTCTGCGGCGTTTAACGGGCGTGAGTATCTTTTGAAGGAGATTCCGACGATGGTTGTGAAATGTCTGGTGACAGCGTTTATAGGTGCCGGATCGCTGTTAATGCTCAGTGGTCCATCTCCTGCCGTCCCGTTGAGCGCGACAAACCCGCCTGTCACATCGTCTCCGATCGAAAACGTCCGTTACGGTTGCGGCTGGGGCTGGCATCCAAATCGCTGGGGGCGCTGTGTGCCCAATCGACGTGTTGTTGTCCGTCCCGTGGTGCGGGGCCCCGTGATAATCTATCGTCCGGGTTGGCACCACCGCCATTGGTATTATTGGCACTAACGCCGGAGTTGATCGGAGTTTGGCCTTGATGGTAAGCTCTGAGCGCCGAACCGAACACGCCCGGCATGCTCCGGATAGGATGCCGTATCCAGAGTCGATGCTCCAAGCGAAGGCACGGCGACATGCTATCCGCCGTTGCGGAGGATTATCGGTCCGTGCCGCGCCTGACCACAGTCGCCCAGCCAACCGAGGAGCTCGGCACAACGCGACCAGGCATCTCTTGGCCTGGTCGAAGCAAGATCGAAGTCAAGTTCGGAATGGTATTATCCATGTAGCGCCTTTGCGCAAGACGGCTGCCGAAGTGATCTTGACCGACTTGGCGCACGGCGTCACGCGGCAAGGCGGCAAGGCGGCATGAGTGTCCGCAGCCGGGGCCGTAAGGCTTGCGGCAAAGTTCGGCATTGCAGCACCCGCAAAACGCGCTTCGCGCTTAGCTCCACGAAATCGCCCGGCGAACTGGGGTGCAAGCTCGATCACCTTCAGATAGTTGCCTTCAATATCCTTCTTGGGCCTCGAATTCGGCAAGGGCCATCCGGTGACGACGAAGGTCAGGCCACCATGCGTCCGCGCCGTGGCGAATCCGCGGTTCGGGCGGATACAGGTTTCTAACCGATAGAGGGAGGCCGTATTCCGCTTGGACGTAGCATGTGCCATTCACTCGCTCATATTCTGAAGCGCGTCATGCTTGGCGATTTCGATGCTGCGCAGGCTAATCAAACGAATGACGCCTTTCTTCTTAAGCCTGGTGAAGACCCGCGAGACCGTCTCGATGGTGAGTCCTAGGTAGTCGCCGATATCCATGCGCGACATCGGCAACTCAATCTTACGCAGACCGCCTTGGCGCTCCGCCATGTCGACGAGGAACGCTGCGACGCGTTCAATGGCGTTCTGACGACCTAGGACCAGAAGGTGTTCCTGCGCCCTTGTCAGGCCCTTGAGCGCCAGCGGCAGCAACTGATGCGACATGTCGGCTCCGGCAGCGATGCGGAAGACGCGGATGCCGGTGGCATTGATAGCTTCGGCGAAGAAATGATGCGTTGCACCGCCTTCGAAGCCGAATGTCTCTCCAGCCAGGTGAAAGGCACTTATCTGCCGGCGCCCGTCAGCAAGCAGGCGGTAGATGCGCACGGCGCCAAACTCGACCTGGTAGAAGACCCCGGCCTTTTCGCCCTGGGCATAGATTCCCGCACCGGCGGGAAAGAAGTTGAGCGGCTGCAGCAGCGCGGGATGGAATGTCTCCGGCGGGTTCGGCTGAGGCGACCGCGACTGCGCTTCGATTCGCGAGGTTGTGTAGGCGTGCATGGCTGTTTTCCCGGTTGGTCCGTGTCACAGCAATCGCGCGAATCCTTATGTCGCGAAATTCGGTTATGTCCCTACGGGGAATTACCTATAACCACCGCTTGCGCTGGCCCGAACGTCTTTTTCGGCGATCGTTTAGCTATTCACTTGCTTCGCGGCCCGACACCTGCTCGATGAGGATGCGAAAGAAAACGTGCGGCGTGCTGTCCGAAACGGCGGGCGTAACTGGCTTGAGGGCACCTGGCTCCCACCAGTTGGTGTGCCTGCTCAACACCGACCATGCATGGTCGCGCTGAACCTTGCAGCCGATCTGGTCAGTCAGTTCTTCATAGCGGCCGTCGACAACCACGCTTCTCCATCCCCGCCCTTGGCCGCGTTCGTCGACCTGGAAGGACACCAGCGGATTGGCCCGCATCCAGTCGATCTTCTTACCCAACATGGAAAATGCGTAAAGGTGATTGTCCGCATGGGCATAATGCAGCGGGACGACGTAGGGCTGCCCGTCTTTCGCGCATGCCAAGCGGCCGACACGATTGGTCGTGAGCAATTTCGTACATTCCAAGGCGGAAAGCGTACGGATCAACATCAACGCGATCTCCTGTTTTTCGTCACTGCACGGGTGTCACCGTGCTTTATTGGGTTTTATATCCGGCATCGCGGATCTTGTTTGAATCTCGATTATAGTCCTGCTGCCAGGGCGATGATTGATCACGATCAAGGAGTCGGTCATGCGACATACGACCAAACGACCATGTGTGGCCGGTCTCGTCATTCACATGGAGGCCAGGCCGCGCTGTCACCGGCGATGCGGGAGTGGCCGATCTCGGAAATATGATCGAGATCAATGCGGGGGCCTGCCGCTTCTACGCATCATAGGGAATGATGTGGAAGCCAATCTCAAGCGCTCCGTTCGGTCGTGAGCTCGAACTCGCCGTCTTTGACGAGGACGGCGAACATACCCTTGTCTTCCCTTGCATAAAGGAGCGGGAAGGCTGGAGGAACGCTGCCAGCCGATCGCGCGTTGACATCCACCCGACCCACTGGCGCGACTGGATTCCGGATGGCATCCCGGCAAACAGCGGGAAGTTTCTTGGGGACTCGCCCTAACGTTCGGATTCCACAACCAATGCCATGCGCACGAGATGCGACAGGCTGCTCGCGGCCATTTTGCTCATGACATTGGCGCGATGGATCTCGACCGTGCGCGGGCTGATGCCAAGATCGTAGGCAATCGCCTTGTTTGGCAGGCCGGACACAAGACCGTCCAGCACCTGTCGTTCTCGCTCCGACAGGGCGGCCAGACGCCCGCGGATTTCCACGCTTTGTGGGTGTGTCGCATCCGCCTGGTTACGATTGCCCAACGCGGAGCGGATCGCATCGATCAGCACCTCGTCGTCAAACGGCTTTTCGATGAAATCGGCGGCACCTTCCTTCATCGCCTGAACAGCGAGCGCCACGTCGGCATGACCCGTCATGACAATAACTGGAATGGCATGCCCGCGGGTCCGGAGCTGCCGCAGGAACTCGATGCCGTCAATGCCGGGCATGCGCACATCGGTCACGATGCAGCCGTCAAGACTGCTCGTGGCCGTGGCCAGAAAAGCTGTCGCCGATTCGTGCAGGCGCACAGCGAAGTCAGCCGTCGCCAACAGAAAACCAAGCGATTTGCGAACGTCGACGTCGTCATCGACTACATGCACAAGATGGCTATCGGCCACTGGCGACCTCTTCCTTTTCCACGATGCGCAAGGTGAACCGGAAGGCGGTTCCTCCGGACGGCATTGCCTCGGCCCAGATGTGACCGCCGTGCGACTCAACGATCGTACGGCAAATAGAGAGGCCGACGCCCATGCCCTGCTTTTTAGTGGTGACAAATGGCTGGAAAAGCTGGGCGGAGACTTCCGGCGCAAGACCGGTGCCCGTGTCGATCACGCTTACCTCAGCCATGCCGTCATCACGGGCCACAGTTATGATTTGCAACTCACGGCGTGGTACGCCTTGCATGGCATCTATCGCATTGCGCATCAGGTTCAGCAGGACCTGCTGAATCTGGATGCGGTCCGTCAAGACCAGTTCGGCGGCGGGATCGAGCTTATAGCTGACACGCACGTCTATTTCTCTTGAGCCGACCAGTGCCAGTGACGAGGCTTCCTCGATAATCGCCGGCAGGCGTTCGACTTGACGCTCACTCTCGCCTCTTGCGACGAAGTCCCGCAGGTGGCGAATGACGTCTCCGGCCCTTAATGCCTGTTCCGCTGCCTTTTCGACGGCTTCCCTCAGCATCGGCGCATTCTCTTCCGTGCTTTTTTCGAGAAGCCGGCGACTGCCTTTCAGGTAGTTCGTGATTGCCGTGAGGGGCTGGTTGATTTCATGGGCAAGTGTCGAAGCCATTTCGCCTAGCGCGGTAAACCGCGCCATGTGGAGAAGCTCCTGCTGCTGCTCCTGTATCCTTGCCTCTGCTCTGTGGCGCTCCGTCAAGTCGCGGCAGAAGCCGGTAAAGAAGCGGCCGGTTCCAGGATGCATTTCACCGA
Organism: Mesorhizobium sp. LSHC420B00; assembly: GCF_000503055.1. Classification (GTDB taxonomy): domain Bacteria; phylum Pseudomonadota; class Alphaproteobacteria; order Rhizobiales; family Rhizobiaceae; genus Mesorhizobium. The sequence continues at coordinate 87,331 of NZ_AYVY01000016.1, forward strand.
CAGAAAGTTCCATCGGAAAAGTTGAGCCATCCTTGCGCATTCCAGTGACGGTGCGGCCGAGCCCGATTATCCGGCGCTCACCGGTTGATAGATACCGGTGCAGATAAGCATCATGCTCTTCGCGGTAGGGTGACGGCATCAGCAGATTGACGTTCTGACCGATGACTTCGCTCGACTGGTAACCGAACAGCGTTTCGGCAGCCGCGCTGAAGGATTGAATACTGCCCTGTTCGTCGATGACGACCATTGCGTCGGGCACCGTCGCCAGGATCGAGCGCAAATGATCTTCACGCAAACGAAGTGCGGCGTTCGCAAAGGAGAGCTCGCTGACGTCGGTGCCTTGGACAAAGATGGCCGTGATGCGACCATCGTCGGCTTTGATGGGCTGATAGACGAAATCGAGGATGCGCTCTTCGACCGGCTCCTCATCCTTGTTGCGAAGAGCGACCTTCACGCCCTGACCGCTGTAGGGCTCGCCCGTTTCGTACACCTGGTCCAGCAGCTCGTAGAAACCCTGGCCTGCAAGCTCGGGCAGGGCCTCGCGTACCGACCTTCCTATCACTTGCCTCTGGCCAATCAGGCGTTGATAGGCGGCGTTGGTCAGCTCGAAGACGTGGCCCGGCTCACGCATCAACGCGATGAAACCAGGGGCCTGCTCGAACATCTGGGAGAGCCGGTCGTGTTCGGCCGTGCCCCGCCCTTCGGCGCAAACACCAGTCGACAAGTTACGTGTTTGTTTGTCGTCCAAATCAAGTCCTATGATCGGGGAACCCGCAGCGCAGTCTTGTTACCATCCATTGCTCGTTCTGCACACGGAAAACCCATGAAGCCAAACAGTTGCGGTCGAGCCTGCTGGACCTTTCGGAGCTCACCCCATCGGCCTGCCGGCTGCACCCTCATGTCGTATAGCCGCCGGTCACATAGGAATTTCAAAGTTGTCACCTTGCGGCATTCACGCCAGCCCCAATCGCCACGAGAGGGAGTCGACTGTTGACCGAGATCAATGCAGCGGTCGCCGACATGGCGATGATCTGCCGGGAAACGGGAGTAAAACGACATGAGTTTTCTCGACTACCTGATTTCAGTCGACGCCAGGACCGCCTTGATGGGAAGCATGATGCAGAAGCTCGGCGTCGACAAACAATTGAAGGTCGTTCCGGACCATGTTGGCGTAACCAATCGGGCGGTGGACCGGTGTCGCTCCTGCGGGCACCAGGATGAATGCTCGACTTGGCTTGATGAACACCAGCAAGCTGATGATCCGCCAGACTATTGCCGCAACCGCGACCTGATCGCACAGCTGCGGCACGCAGCCGTTGGCCAATGATAGAGCGTTACGCAGGCATACCGCAGTTCGCGTCACCAAGGCCGCCGCGAATGCCTGCAACTCCACTTTCATGTAAACAGCCGACTGGCCCCACGGGCTGCCCGCTTGTTATCAAGGCCACCATGACAGGAACCTGCAGCGATGCCCCGCAACGGCGCGCCGCTAACTAACGACACTGCGAGGCGCCGGCAGTTGTTGCTCGGGTGATACGTGCGGATTTGCAGACACAGTAAGATTGGATAAAAAACATATTTACGTATTTCTTTCAGGTCCGATCCGATCCATGCCGACGAAGGCCCCATCGTAGACGCGACTTCACTCGGCGCGTCGCAGGCCTGTTTGAGTGCGGGGATCACCTTGAGGTCCCTCGAAAACCAAGGACATGCACATGACTGCGAATGGTCGGAGCAAGAGAACGATCATCATCGATGGTACTCCGTTGCCATACGTGCTTGACGAGGCCATGATCCGTCGGCGAACGCCTGATCGCGATCGAGGAGGTGGCACGGACGTTTAACGTATCCGAAACGCACCTCAACAAGATCGCCAATTCCCTGACGCGCAGCGTTACTTGAAGGCGGTCCGCGGTCGCTCCGGTGGGCTTGCCCTGGGGCGGAGCCGCGAGAAGTTCCGGATCGGCGACGTGGTACGGCTGACGGAGCCAGATTTCGCGCTTGTGGAGTGCTTCGCGACCTGAAATGAGTGCGTGCTTACCGGCTGCTGCAACTTTCAGGCATGTTCGGCGAGGCGATGGCCTCCTTCCAGAACACCCTTGACCGTTACACGCTGGCCGACGTCGCGTTGACGCCCAGGACTTTGTCGGCGGGCTACCTGCATCCGATGCTCCGCCATACCAATTAGCGTGGGTAAACCCACAATCAGCCGCAACGCCGCGCGATGCGTATCTGCCTGCCCGTGGAGACAAGCATGACTGACTCAAACAAAAACGACACACCGATGGCCAAGCAATTCGAGTCCGGCGTCGACCTGAACAACACACTGCTCCCTATGCTGATCGGCGGGCTTGTTCTGATCGTCGTCGGTGCAAGATCGTGGTCATGACGTTGGTCTAGTTTTCCTGGCAGACGCTCATCAAAGTTGCGAAAGCGCAACGAAGGCAGCCCGCGCGCGATTTATGAAGAGACCTCGCATATCGCGGAGACTTCATCGTGAAGCAGCGCAGTTCAATCAACCCCGACATGGTCGTTGACGAGATCATGAGAAAATGGCCGGCAACGGTGGCCGTGATGCTGGCCTACAGGATGCTTTGCGTGGGTTGCCCGATCGGCGCTTTCCATACCGTGGCCGAAGCATGCCGCGAGCATGGGATCGACGAGACCCGCTTCATTTTGGATCTGGAATCGGCTGTTCGAGAAGAACGGTGACGGTCACCCCTTATCGCGGTTCTCGGCCAGAACCACCAAGCGATGTGCATCCTTGACCGTGACTTTCTGGCGACCGCTGACGATTATTCCATTTTCCTCCCACCTGCTGAGCAGCCGGCTCACCGTGTGCAGTGTCGTTCCCGTCATCTCGGCAATGTCCTGCCTCGAAATCGGGAAGTCGATTTCGATGCCGCTGTCTGTCTTTCGGCCGGTCTGGTTCGCCAGGCGCAGCAGCGCATGCGCAACCCGCTGCTCAACCTGCTCCGTGGACATCTCCACCACCCGCGTCTGGGTCTCCTGCAGCCTGGTTCCAATCGTCCTGTAGGTGCTTGCCCCAAACAGGGGAAACCGTCGCGCCAGGTCCGGCCAGAGAGCGTTGGGCCAGGCTAGAACCACGCAGTCCACCGCGGCGACCGCACTGGCAGGGTAGGTCGTTCGCCCTAGTGCTGCAGCGACACCAAAAATTTCGCCTTCGCTGATGTATCTGGCGATGACCTGCTGCCCGTCAGGCGTGGTGCGGACAACGCGTATGTGCCCGGCGACCAGCACGAAAAACGAATGGGCCTCGGCTTCCTGCTCAAAGATCGCCGTGTCCTTGGCATACCGAGACGACCGCGCATTTTGTACGATCTCGCTCTGCTCGTCGGGCGTAAGCCCCTGGAAGAGAGGCAGTCCAGAAATCACCGATCGATCCAACGCAGCCAAGCGGATCCCTCACAGCCCTACGGTTCCGCATCAGTCGTGCGGGAGACCTTTCTTATCCCGAGTTTGCGCCAGCGCAAATTATCCCCGGCCGCATCAAGCTAAATCGCATGGAACGGCGCAATGCCGCGAAGACGAAACAAAGGACAAATCGATGAAACTCTCCATCCTCGCTGCCGCAATCTCCATCCTCGCGCTCGCCAGCGGCGCAAGCGGGGAAGAGCACGTGGTGCAAATGCTCAATAAGGGCGAAAAAGGCGCCATGGTTTTCCAGCCGGCCTTTGTCAAGGCGGCACCCGGCGACACAGTCAAGTTCGTGCCGACCGATAAGGGCCACGATGCGGAGTCGATCAAGGGTATGATCCCGGATGGCGCCGAACCTTTCAAGGGGAAGCCCAACGAGGAGATCACCGTCACACTGACCCAGGAAGGTGTGTACGGCGTCAAATGCGCGCCTCACTACGGCATGGGCATGGTCGCCCTGATCGTTGTCGGCAAGGCGGTCAACCTCGACATAGCCAAGACGGTGAAACATGCGGGGAAGGCAAAGACGGTGTTTGCCGACCTGTTCAGCCAGGTCCCGGCCAACTGACCGGGAATCGATACAGCCATGCCTGCCGCATGAAGGGCAGGCAGGGCCGGACGGACCGAGGGCGGCGGTTCATCCGGCCCTGTTCATTTGGAGACGCAGATCATGGGGATTCCACGCCCGCGGGCTTACACCGGGCCAGCATTTCTTTCCTACGGATTCAGGCCCTTCTTCTTCCTCGGGTCGCTGTATGCCGCGCTCTCCATTCTGCTTTGGCTGCCCATGTATGCCGGCGAGCTCGATGCTCACAGTGCGTTCGTTGCCGTCGACCGGCACATTCACGAGATGCTGTTCGGCTATCTGCCGGCGATCGTTACCGGGTTCTTGCTGACCGCCATCCCAAACTGGACCGGCCGGCTGCCCGTGCAAGGCCTGCCGCTGCTGGCGCTGGTGGTCCTGTGGCTTGCCGGCCGTGCCGCAGTCTTCTTCTCGGCGGATATCGGCTGGGAAGCGGCAGCCGTGATCGATGGTTCATTTCTGCTTACTGTTGCGGCCGCGGCGGCACGCGAAATCATCGCGGGGCGGAACTGGCGCAATCTCAAGGTGCTGCTACCGCTCGCCGTCCTGGCGTGTGCCAACGGCGTGTTCCATATCGAGGCGCATCTTCAAGGCACATCCGACATCAGCCGCAGGCTCGGTATGGCCGCGGCGATCGTGCTCATCTCGCTGATCGGTGGGCGCATCATTCCGAGCTTCACCCGCAACTGGCTCGTTCGGGAAAATCCAGGCAAGCTGCCCGCGCCGTTCGGCCGTTTTGACATCATATCGATAGCCATCTCAGCTATCGCGCTGGGAGCATGGACGTTCGCCCCCGACAACCGCGCCTCGGGAATGCTTATGGCAGTCGCTGCAATCTGCCAGGCGTGGCGTCTGTCGCGCTGGGCTGGCGAACGCACAGTGCGGGATCCGCTCGTGCTCATCCTCCATCTTGCATATGCCTTCGTGCCGGTCGGCCTTGCCTTCGTTTCGGCATCGATCTTCGTTCCTGCCATCGTGCCGGCCGCCGCAGGGCTCCACGCGCTCGGAGCGGGTGCGGTCGGTGCGATGACGCTTGCCGTGATGACCCGCGCAACGCTCGGGCACACAGGGCGGGAGCTCAAGGCCGGGAAAGGGACCTCGTTCATCTTCGTAGCCGTCCTTCTCGCGGGATCATTGCGAATCCTGGCCGCCTTCGTCCCCTCAGACGCGGTGATCGATATGGCCGGCGCCGCATGGATGGCGGCATTCGCCGGCTTCCTCCTGATCCACGGAACCGCGTTGACGACACCCAAGGCACGGTGAGGCGAGGGAAGAGCGGCGGGCGGGCTCGCGACGGGTCGGGAAGACGTGGCCCGCTATTCCTGCTTTTCAGACGATACCAAGCCAGCCAAGGATCCGGCTTGCCCATCCCGAATGGTCCCGGACCAATCTGAATCCCAGATTGTCGGGAGGCGTACCAACGGCACAGCCTCCGCTTTTTCCGTCACTAACGAAGTTCGACATGTAGGCTCTGTGAAGCCCTTCAAGGACGTGGACGCCGCAATTGTCGACCGAACTCGCAACACCGCTTCCATCCGCAGCCAACGTGGTGCGGACATAGCAGGTCGAGGTCCACTCCCAGACATTGCCGGAAAAGTCGGCGAGGCCGAGGGAATTGAATCCAAAAGAGCCACGGCTCTTGGGCAACGGGTCCGGTTTGCGATTAAGGTCCACCTCGGCCTTGTAGCTGGTGAGCCAACGTCTGGCGGGATTGCTGGCGTCGTTTTCGACCCCCTCGAATTCGCCGGCGAACCGCTCCGCGGCGGCAAAGGCCCATTCTTCATCGGATGGCAGCCGCCATTGGTCGCCGGTCACTTGCGAATACCACCGGGCGTAGGCATTGGCATCGAGATAGCTCACCCCTGTCACCGGAGCATTGCTCGGGATCGCGCGCGTCTCCTGTGCCGGCTGACAGCCGCCAGCCGATACGCAGTCCGCGTAGTCGGCCGCGCCGACCTGATAGGCCATGATTTCGAGAGGTCTGTCGAGTTGCCGCTCGAGGCGGGGATTGCCTTGCGGGCGTCCCTCTTTCAGGAACTCGCCCGGAGTCGGATAGGTGATCGAACCAGGGGGCAAGGTGACCGTCATGGCGATGGGATGGCGTTGTGTATCCCCGAAGACCGCCTGTTGCGAGAGCCCTACCGGAACAGCAGCGGCGGCCAGGGCGACCGGGAGAACCTTCAAGGTGAAAGGAGACATGGCTTTCGTCCATGCCCGGACAGCGTCGCTGCCCGGGCAAATTGGAGTGCCGTCAGTTGGTGACGATGGGTTTAGGAGCCTCGACCTGCGTCATCAGGTCGTCATCCCACTCGCCCTCGACCATGAAGTGAGCAGTCGCTCCGAGTTCCACAGCTTCGATCAGATTGTGATTGACGTAAGCGTAGATGCCCGGTTGCAGGAACGTGTAGAGCGCCGAGCCCGCCGAACCGCCGCGGATGAACCAGGTTTCCAGGTCCTTGGACGGCGGGTTGGCGAATTTGCCCTGTTCCCAGACATAATCACCGTGACCACCAATCAGATGCGGCCGGGTATCGCGGTTGGCCTGCGAATGGACGATCAACACGGTCTCGCCGACCTTCGCCTTCATTGCGTTGTCGCCGGTCAGGGATCCGACCTTGCCGTTGAACACGACATGCGTCGGGATCAGCCCGCGCATGACCTTGACGATGTCGTCGTAACCGTCACCGGCCGATTCGTAGCTCTTGAAGTTGCCCTTCTCGTCGCGCGGAATATAGAAGTCGGTCTCGCCGATGTAGAAGATCTTGTCGTATTTGACCGGCTCGCCCTTGTCGTTCCTGAGCCCATCGCGCGGCAGGACCATGATTGCGCCGCTCATGCCGGAAACGACATGCCAAGGGATCATCGCGCCCCCAGGCGCGCAGTGATAGACGAACGTTCCCGTTCGCGTCGCCTTGAAGCGCAAGGTCACCTGTTCGCCGGGATTGATCAAGGTGAGGACGCCGCCGCCCAGAGCGCCGGTCGCGGCGTGGAAGTCGATGTTGTGGGCGAGGGAGTTGGTATCGGGATTGATGAGCGTCAGTTCGACGTAGTCGTCCTGATGCACGACCATCAGTGGGCCGGGAATCGAGCCGTTGTAGGTCATCGCATTCAGTGTCGTGCCGTCGGCATCGATGACAACGGGCTTTTCCTCGATCGTCATGGTGAACTCGACGACTTTCGGTCCGCCTTTGGCGACTTGATCGTGCGGATGCACGAACGGCGGTGCGACGAGCTTGATCTTTCCGCGAGGGAGCCCGCGAATGTCTGCCTTTGTCACCGTTGCCGAAAATGCGGGCAGCGCCGCTGCGCCGGCAGCGCCAATCGCTGCTCCGAAGAGGGCTTCGCGTCGCGTGATCATGTCAGTCTCCTATCTCTCAACCATTGCAGATGAGTAGAAGCTATCTGACGTGACGCGGCGTTTCTTTGCGCTGGCGCAAATTGCTGGAGTTCAGTCTTGGCAGGCAAGAACCTCGGATACAGCGATCTTGCGCGTCATGATCGAGGTGGAGAAGGTCGTGGCCCCGGTTATTGCATCAGCTTTGGCTAGCGGCCGGGTTTGTCTTCCCGTTCGATAAGGATCCGCTCGGCGGCGCCGTCGAGATCTTCGTACTGGCCACTCCTCAAAGCCCACAGGAAGCTCCCCAGTCCAAGCGCACCAAGGAAGAGGGCCACAGGTATCAGGTAGGCAAGGGTTGTCATGAGGATCGGGCCAATGTGTTGATGTCGAAACGTCTGTCGCGCCGAACATTTTACGCCGGCGAATTCGGCGTGGAACTTTGCAGCCGCAGCGCATTTCCTATCACAAGCAGCGACGAAGCGGACATGGCGATCGCTGCGATAAGAGGCGTGACATGTCCCAGGATGGCGATCGGCACGGCAACAGCATTATAGACGATCGCGATCGCGATGTTCTGGCGGATCAGGCTTCCCGCCTTGCGTGAGACGTCCAGCGCGAGAGGCACTGCCAGAAGGCTTTCCCGCAGGAATACGAAGTCCGCTGCGTTGCGGCCAATGTCGGCGGCGGTGGCTGGAGCAATCGAGACGTGCGCCGCACTCAGTGCAGGCGTGTCGTTGAGGCCGTCACCAACCATCAGAACCTTGTGTCCGTCTTTCGCCAGGGTCTCGATACGTTCGACCTTGCCGGACGGCATTAGGCACGGAACGAAGTCGTCGACTCCCAGCATTTTCGCAACACCGGCGCAGGCTGCCGCAGTGTCGCCCGACAGCATTTCCACCGATACCCCCGCATCGTTCAACTGTTGGATGGCCGCTCCAGCGTCGGCACGCAGCGCATCCTCGAAATCGAATGTGGCGCCAATGATCCCGTCTTTCGTCAGGACCGTCCCGCCAAAGCCATGCTTGCCTTCGCCGCCGGTTCGGGCCTTCCATCCAGCCCATCCGCGCCGGCCCAGCCGCCAGATATTTCCGGCGACAGTGGCTTCGATTCCGAACCCCGGATGCTCGGTGACGGCATCGAATTTGTGTTGTCCTCCAGGAGCGGCAAAGCCGGCAATGGCCTTTGAAAACGGATGGCGGGAATGCGCGGCCATGTCTGCGGCGATTGCCAGCATTGCCGGATCGATCGACGACGCATTGATGAGCCGGGGCTGTCCGAGCGTGAGCGTTCCGGTTTTGTCGAACACTGCAGTATCAATTGTTGCCAGGCGCTCCATGGCCGAACCATCCTTGACCATGATGCCGTTTTCGAACAGGCGCCGCGCAGCGACCACCTGGACGATCGGCACCGCGAGGCCGAGCGCGCAGGGGCATGTGATAATCAAAACGGCGATAGCGATGGTTATGGCCCGGTGCCAGTCGCCAGTTGCCGCCATCCAGCCAAGGAATGTCACGAGGGCGGTGAGGTGAACAACTGGAGCATAGAGCGCTGAAACGCGGTCGGCGATGCGGCGGTACTGTGCGCGACCGCCCTCGGCGGCTTCCATCAGCCGAACCATTTCCGCCAGGAACGAATCCTTCGCGGCGGCTGTCGCCTCGATGGTCAGCGGGCCGGTAAGGTTGAGCACGCCGGCCTGGACGGCGTCGTTTGGCGCCACGCTTCTGGGCGTGCTCTCGCCCGAAACCAGCGAGCAATCGACGTCCGATGTCCCACGCGTGATCTTGCCGTCGACGGGAATCCTTTCGCCCGCCGCGATCAGCAACAGCATGCCCGGTTCGATCTCGCCAACCGGCAGATAGTCGCGTGCGCCATCGTCGCGCAGCACCATGGCGCCACGCGCGGCCAGTTGTGACAGGCCTTTCACGGCGGTGCGGGCGCGTTCGCGCATCAGGTGATCCAGCGTGCGGCCGATCAACAGGAAAAACAGCAGAGACACCGACGCGTCGAAATAGGCGTGGTCACCATGGGTGATCGTCTCATAGAGGCTCATCGCGTAGGCCAACGACACGCCGACCGCGATCGGCACGTCCATGTTCGTGCGGCCGTGACGCAAGGCATTCCAGGCCGACTTGAAGAAGATGCCGCCGGCGAAGGCGAGTGCGGGGATGGCGATCAGTGCCGAGACCCAGTGGAACAGGTCGCGGGTCGCGCCCTCGGCACCGGACCAGACCGAAACCGACAGCAGCATGATGTTGCCCGCCGCAAATCCGGCAACAGCGACGGCGCGGATCAACTCCGAAAGCGTCCTGTCCTTTTCGTCGGCCTCGGGGGCGAAGAGATGCGCCTGGTAGCCCAGCCGCCTTAGCGCGACGACGAACGGTGGAACCTCGTCCCCATGCCACCGGACCGAGACCCGTTTCGTTGACAGGTTGACGCGGGCGCTCTCGACGCGATCGAGCTTTCCCAACGCCGTCTCGATCGTCTGGATACAAGTTGCGCAATGAACGCTCGGCACCGAAAGCTCGGTCTGGCGAAGATCATCGTCAAGCGATCGGCTGGCCAATTTGATTTCCTGGCTAGACGGCACGACCGATGTGATGCTGCCCATATCCAGCGCCATTTCAGCGCCCGGTGCACAACAGCTCATTGCAGCGCTCCGTGGGAAATCATGATCCGGCGGACATCGCGGTAGGATTTATCCAGACCGGCATCGGCGTCGACTTCGACAATCCAGACGCCATCGCTCGGCATGTGTTGCGCGGCGAATTCCTGGCCGGAGGCGAGGGCGAGCGTGACGGACTTGTCCTCTTTCTCGTAAGCGGGATGGCGAAACAGCACCTTCACGCCATGCAAGGGAACCGACTTGCCGGCGGCGTCGGTGAGGCCGTAGCGGACCTCGCCCCATGCGATGGTCAGCTTGCCGGTCCAGCCAAGTGCTGCCTGCGCCCGTCCTTCCTCGGCCTTCTTGTTGAATTGCTGACTTGCCACATAGGTGTTTTCGACGACAAGCCCGGTCCAGCTCGTGTTGGCAAGCGTCGCCATCGTCAGATTGACCGCGATGACCACACCGAAGAAGGCAAGGATGGTGAACAGCATGTGCCTGCCGGTGAATTCGCGGGTTTTTTGTGTTCTGGCAGTCATCTGGCAGTCTCCGGCGCGTTGAAGGTGGCGGTGTATTCGTCCGACTCGAAGCTCGCCTTGTCCTCGACACGGAACGTGAAGGTCCGCGCTGTGCCCTGAATTTGATCCGCCGGCTGGCGCACGAAGACCTTCAGCATTTTCAGGCGGTCGGGTTCGACTGGAACGGCGAAAGAACGGCCTGCCGGGATGTCGCCGCCGACCACGCTCATCTCGGCGCCATGCAAGCCCTGCATCGTGACGACGATCGTCCTTGGCTCCGGGATCATGTTGAGCAGCTTGACGGTGTAGCCGTTGCGGATCGAGCCGTCGGACAGCGTGACGAATTGCGGATTGCGGTCATGCAGCACGTTCACTTCGAGCCGGTCGCGCGTCATCAGCGAATAGAGCAGGCCCAGGCCGATCAGCGACCACATAGCCATGTACACGTAGGTGCGCGGACGAAAGATCTTGCGAATGTGGAAATGAGCCACCCTGTCCGAAAACAGGCCGTCATCCGTCCTGACCAGNGTCCTCGCTCCTTGCCGAGTTTATCCATGACGCCGTCGCAGGCATCGATGCAGAGCGCGCAGGTGATGCATTCGAGCTGCTGGCCGTCGCGAATGTCGATGCCCATCGGGCAGACAGCGACACAGGCATTGCAGTCGACGCAGTCGCCGACGGGCTGCCCTGCGGCGAGAACCTTCTTGGCGTGACGCGAGCGCGGTTCGCCGCGCCAGTCATTGTAGGTGACCGTGAGCGAACTTTCATCGAGCATGGCTGCCTGGATGCGCGGCCACGGGCACATGTAGGTACAGACCTGCTCGCGCATCAGCCCGCCGAACGTATAGGTCGTCGCCGTCAGTACGGCGACGGTGATATAGGCGACAGGTGCCGCCGTGCCGGCGAAGAGTTCGCCGAGCAGCGTCGGCGCGTCAGCGAAATAGAAGATCCAGGCGCCGCCCGTCAATGCGCCTATGACCAGCCAGATGGCGTGTTTGGACAGCCGCAGCACGAGTTTGCGGCTGGTCCAGGGACCGGCGTCGAGCTTCATGCGCGCATTGCGGTCACCCTCGATGGTCCGCTCGACAACCAGGAACAGATCTACCCACACGGTCTGCGGGCATGTGTAGCCACACCAGGCACGGCCGACAGTCGACGTGATTAGGAAAAGACCGACGCCGGCCATGACCAGAAGGCCGGCGACATAGTAGAATTCCTGCGGCCATATCTCGATGAAGAAGAAATAGAAACGCCGGTTGGCGACATCGAGCAGCACGGCCTGGTCCGGGGCAAACGGGCCACGGTCCCAGCGCAGCCACGGCGTCAGATAGTAGATGCCGAGCGTCACCGCCATTACCAGCCATTTGAACTGGCGAAAATTCCCGGAGGCCCGCTTCGGGAAGATCTTCTTGCGCGCGGCATACATCGGCTGTCGTACCTTAGCGGAGTTGACCGCCTCGGCTTCGAGCCGTTCTACCTGCGTATTGTCCAGCACTGATCTCTCCCGTCGCGGAGCTTGTGATTTCGCCGGGCACGTGACCTGGCTGGGTGCAGACAGGTGCGCGAAATACAGCGTCGAGCGGATTGTGCCGCCGACTGGATTGCGCCGCGTTGATGCAGGTCAATCGCCGGGTACACGCAAACAAATCGAGGCCCGGCAGAGCCGGGCCTCGTCGCTTGGGCGGTGAGGGCCGGAGAATAGACCCCCGTTCCTATTCTCCACCGCCAAGCGAATGGATGTAGACCGCCAGTTCCTTCACCCTGGTTTCGCCCAGACGCGCGCCCCAGGCCGGCATCACGCCCTGTTTCGGCGCGGTGACCTGGGCGGCGATGGCCGCTTCGCCCGATCCGTAGAGCCAGATGGCATCGGTCAGATCAGGAGCGCCGAGCTCCTTGTTGCCCTTTGCATTGTCGCCGTGACAGGCCACGCAGTTTTCGGCAAAAACCTTGGCACCGGGCGCCACCAAAGATTGGTCGCTGACGGTTTGGGACAGGCTGGCAATATAGGCGCTGACCTGTTTGATTTGATCGGCAGTGATGATGTCGCCAAAGGCCGGCATTTCCGACAGGCGCGTATCCGGATCGGAGGCGAAGCGGATTCCATGCGTAATCGTCTGCTGGATCTGGTCCGCCTTGCCGCCCCACAGCCAGTCATCGTCATTGAGGTTCGGGAAGCCCTTTGTGCCCTGGGCGCCGGAACCATGGCACTGCACGCAATTGACCTTGAACGCGGCGCCGCCGGCAGCGACCGCGAATTCGCGCAAACCATCGTCTGCGGCAATCTCCGAGACGTTTTTCGATTCTATTGCCGTGACGTATTTGCCCTTGGCCACCTCGGCCGCCATCAACTCGTAACCGACCTCGTTGCGGCTCGAATAGCCGAGCACGCCCTTGGTTGCCGAATGCAGCAGAGGCCATGCCGGATAGGCGATGGTGTAGCCGATCGCCCAGACAATGGTGATGTAGAAGGTAATGACCCACCAGCGCGGGAGCGGGTTGTTCAGCTCGCGAATACCATCCCATTCATGACCAGTGGTCGAAACGCCAGAGATCTCATCGATATGCTCGTCGCTCATGATCACTCGTCCTCAAGGGGAATCCGGGCAGCTTCGTCGGCAAGCTTGCGGCTGCCGGGGCGCAGGGCAAAGGCGATCGCGCCGACAAAGAACAGAGCCATGGCGGCCAGACCCCAGCTGTCGGCGAACTCCCGCATCAAATTGTAATCCATGGGTAAAACTCCTCTCAGCGGTAGCCGGCGGCTTCATCGTAGTTCTTGAAATCGACCAGCGTGCCGAGCATCTGCAGATAGGCGACGAGGGCATCCATTTCGGTGACCTGTTGCGGGTTGCCGTCGAAGTCGCCGATCTTGGTTTTGGGGTAGCGGGCCTCGAGTCCGGATGTGTCGGCCTTGGGATCGGCTTGCGTCATCAAATCGGCATTGGCGTGCGCGATCATGTCGTCGGAGTAGGGGACACCGACACGGCTGTTGGCGACCAGATGCGTCGAGAAATCCTTCACGTCGATCGGCGTGTCTTTCAGAAACGCGTAGCTCGGCATGATCGACTCCGGCACCACCGAACGTGGATCCGTGAGGTGATCGACATGCCATGAATTCGAGTAGCGGTCGCCAACCCGGGCGAGGTCCGGTCCGGTGCGCTTCGATCCCCATTGGAAAGGATGATCGTACATCGACTCGGCCGCCAGGCTGTAGTGACCATAGCGCTCGACTTCGTCGCGGAATGGCCGGATCATCTGGCTGTGGCAGAGGTAGCAGCCCTCGCGCACATAGATGTTGCGCCCCACCAGTTCGAGGGGCGAGTAAGGGCGCATGCCTTCCACCTTCTCGATCGTGTTGTCGAGATAGAAGAGCGGTGCGATCTCGACGATGCCGCCGACCGTCACCACAAGAAGGGAGCCAACGAGAAGAAGTGTAGCGTTCTTCTCGATCAGTGCGTGTTTGTCCATCAAGGCCATTTTCTGGCTCCCTATTCGGCAGGCTGAAGGGCGGGAACAGAGCCGGGCATCGGCTCCTCCTGGCGCTGGTGTCCGAGAATGGTCATGCCGATGTTCCAGGCCATGATCAGGGTGCCGGAGAGGTACATGGCTCCGCCGATGGCGCGCATGACATAATAGGGGTGCATGGCGGCCACGGTTTCAGCGAAGGAGTAGACTAGGAAGCCCTGCTCGTCGTATTCGCGCCACATCAGGCCCTGCATGATGCCGGACACCCACATGACAGCGGCGTAGACAACGATGCCAAGCGTCGCCAGCCAGAAGTGCCAGGTAACGAGGCGCAGTGAGTAGAGCCGTTCACGGTTCCACAGCTTCGGCACCATGAAGTAGATCGCGCCGAACGAGATCATGCCGACCCAGCCGAGCGCACCGGAGTGAACGTGGCCAATGGTCCAGTCGGTATAGTGCGACAGCGAATTGACCGTCTTGATCGACATCATCGGACCTTCGAAGGTCGACATGCCGTAGAAGGCGATGGCCATCACCATCATGCGGATGATCGGATCGGTGCGGAGCTTGTCCCAAGCGCCCGACAGCGTCATCAGGCCGTTGATCATGCCGCCCCATGATGGCATCCAAAGCATGATCGAGAACACCATGCCAAGCGTCTGCGCCCAGTCGGGCAGGGCGGTGTAGTGCAGGTGATGGGGCCCAGCCCAGATGTAGAGAAAGATGATTGCCCAGAAATGGACGATCGACAGACGGTAGGAATAGACTGGCCGGTTTGCCTGCTTGGGCACGAAATAATACATCATGCCGAGAAAGCCGGCGGTCAGGAAGAAGCCCACGGCGTTGTGGCCATACCACCATTGCGTCAGGGCGTCCTGGACGCCGGAAAAGGCGGAGTAACTCTTGGAACCGAGGAAGGAGGCCGGCATCGACAGGTTGTTGATCACATGCAGCATCGCGATGGTCACAATGAAGGAAAGGTAGAACCAGTTCGCGACGTAGATGTGCGGTTCCTTGCGCTTCAGGATCGTGCCGAGGAACAGGATGAGATAGGCGACCCAGACGATGGTCAGCCAGATGTCCACATACCATTCGGGTTCCGCATATTCGCGGCTCTCGGTGATGCCGAGCAGATAGCCTGTCGCGGCCATGACGATGAAGAGCTGGTAACCCCAGAACACGAACCAGCCGAGATCGCCGCCAAACAGCCGCGCGCGGCAGGTGCGTTGGACGACATACAAGGACGTGCAAAGCAGCGCATTGCCGCCGAAGGCGAAGACGACGCCCGATGTATGCAGCGGGCGTAAACGGCCGAAATTGAACCAGGGCTGGATGTTGAGATCGGGATAGGCAAGCTGCAGCGCGATGACCACACCCACCAGCATGCCAACCACGCCCCAGAATATTGTGGCAATGGCGCCGTAGCGGATTGGACCATCCATGTAGGCGGACGGATCGATCGGAGCAGCCACTTCGAAATTCGTGTTGCGGATGAGGATGCCGACAAAACCGAGCAGGACAAAAAACAGCACCCACATGTGCTGCCGGAAAGGCTCGTCCACCCCGAAGCCAGCGGCCACAAGGGCTGCAAACGTGAACAGGCCCAAAGCGAAGATTTGCGTGCCGAACTTCATGACTTGTCCCCGACGTCGGATTCCGGTGCGC
The DNA here is from genome assembly GCF_000503055.1 of Mesorhizobium sp. LSHC420B00. Taxonomy (GTDB): domain Bacteria; phylum Pseudomonadota; class Alphaproteobacteria; order Rhizobiales; family Rhizobiaceae; genus Mesorhizobium. The sequence goes on from NZ_AYVY01000016.1 coordinate 102,936, forward strand.
GGACGCCAATCCGCCGGGACAGCAATTCAGCAGTCGCCTCATCGCCGCATTGATCCATGTCAAAGCCATCTGCTTTTGGATTGGGCAGCGTCGATCCGGCAAACGGTCAGGAGGCAGTCATTGAACGGGGAGAGGGAGCTGGGATCGTCGCTGTTCGACACGCGCCGCGACAGTTCGATACCGACAGTCCGATCTGGCAGAGAAGCGGTCCCGGCGGCGCTGATGAGACGTGCGCATCTGGAAAAGCTGCAGCTCTGCGATGCCTTGGAAAGAATAGCCGACACCCTGCCCAGGGTGGATTGCCTGGCATGCCTTGCTGCAGCAAACGCGATCGTTCCGCTGTTGCGCAACATTCATCAATACGAGGAGACGGTTATCTTTCCGGCCTACGAGGCTGCTTTGACCAGCAGCGATGCCAACCTTGCTTCAACCCGCAGATTGCGCGCCGAGCACGTCGAGGACGAATGCTTTGCCGGGGAGGTGACTGAAATCCTGCTGGCGATCGGCCATGGCGAGAAAGTCGACAATGCCGAGGCTGTCGGTTTCATGCTGCGCGGCTTCTTCGAAAGCTTGCGCCGACATATCGCCTTTGAACGCGAGCACGTCTTGCCGATGATAGGGGTCGTCGACTGATTCTAGACGCCAGAGCGTCGCTGCAGCCGGGTCAAGTTGCCGACTGTGACCTCGCGGTTGTTCTCGATCCGGATCACGCCATCCGATCGCAGCCTGGTCAACTGGCGGCTCACCGTCTCGATCGTCAGGCCCAGGAAATCGGCGATGTCGGCGCGCGTCAGCGGCAGGTCAAAGGTCGTCGACTGGGCCGCCGGGTCCAGCGTGGGATCGATATTCCTGGCGATCATCAGGAGAAAGCTCGCCACCTTTTCCGAAGCACTCTTGCGCCCCAGCGTCACCATCCAGTCTCGTGCTTCGTCGAGTTCATTGAGCGTCTGCTTGAAGAGACGATGCTCAAGCTGTGGCGATTCCTTCATCATGCGCTCGATGGCGGCCTTTGGAAACGAACACAGCGAAACGGTAGTTGCGGCTTCGGCGTTGATCGCGCTTTCCGCCTTGAAAGGCCGCCCCAGAAAATCGGGGGCGAACTGCAGGCCGACAATCTGCTGGCGTCCGTCTGAAAGGCTCTTGGTGAGCTTCACCACGCCGGAAAGCACATTGGAATAACTGTCGACGGTCTCGGCGTCGCCAATCAGTTCCACGCCCGGTTCAACGTTGTGCTTCGATGAGGTCTTGGCGAGGCTTACCAATTGGTCGGGATCGAGCGCACCGCAAACGCCGCGGTGCCGCGCATCGCAAGACTGGCAAAGCACTGGAATGCTGGAACTGTGAACGTCTTGGTGCACCGTCATCTTCATCGTCCGAAGGATTCCATGTGTCCGCAAGGTAGCATTGGCGGACAAAAGAACCTTGCGGCAGTTTGTCCGCGGGCGGCCTTGACCGAAATCAAGGCCGCGGGCGCGCAATGTGACCAGTGTCGCGCAATGCAAAGGGGATCGGATAGCGACATGCGGCCAGAATTAGTTGCCAGGCTTGGCGAGAACGTGCCGCGCTATACGAGCTACCCGACAGCGCCGCATTTTAATGCAAGCGTTGACGCTACCGTTTGTCGTGGCTGGCTACAGGGGCTCGACGAGGGCGACGAAATCTCGCTCTATCTGCACATCCCGTACTGCGACAAACTTTGCTGGTTCTGTGCCTGCCATACCAAGCAGACACGCCACTACGAACCGGTGACCACATATCTGCGCTCACTGCATGCCGAGATCGCCACCGTCGCCGATCTTGTCGCAGGCAAAGGCCGCGTCCGTGCCATCCATTTTGGCGGCGGTTCGCCGACGATGCTCAAACCTGGGGATATGGTGGCGCTGGGAACCGCCCTGCGCAACAGCTTCGGCTTTCTTCCCGGCGCCAAGATCAGCGTTGAAATCGAACCCAACGATATGGACGATGCCCGCCTCGATGCGCTTGCCGAAATCGGCATGACAAGGGCGAGCCTCGGCGTTCAGGATTTCGATCCGAAGGTGCAAAAGGCGATCCACCGCGAGCAGAGCTTCCTGCAGACCAAGACGGTCGTCGACGGCGTTCGTTCGCGCGGCGTCGAATCGGTCAATCTGGACCTGCTCTACGGTCTGCCGCACCAGACCAGGGAAAGCGTCGCTTCTACGGTCACGCAGACACTGACCCTGGAACCGGATCGGATCGCACTGTTTGGCTACGCGCATGTACCGTGGTTCAAGAAACATCAGACGATGATCGACGAGGCCTGGTTGCCGGGTCCCGCGGAGCGCTTTGCCCAGTCACAACTGGCTGCGCAGGCGATTGTAGACAATGGATACGAGGCAATCGGGCTCGACCATTTCGCCAAACCGGGCGATGCGCTGGCGATTGCGGCACGCGCCGGGACTTTGCACCGGAACTTTCAGGGCTACACGGACGATTGCTGCGAAACCTTGATCGGGCTCGGCCCGTCATCCATTAGCCAGTTTCGGCAGGGCTATACGCAGAACATGCCTTCAACCAGCGAATATAGACGCATGGTTGATGACGGCGGGCTGGCCGCTGTTCGGGGTATCGCCCTTTCCGCCGACGACCGCGTTCGCGGCTGGATCATCGAGCGGCTGATGTGTGATTTCGCCTTCTCGGCGATCGAGCTGGTGGAGCGCTTTGGCGAAGCCGGCCAAAGTCTTCTCGTCAAAGCGAGTTCCACGGCCCTTCACGATCCTGCGCGGTTGCTTGAACTTGACGGTGACCGCTTCGTCGTGCCGGCGGAAAGTCGGCCCTTTGTCAGGAGCATCGCGGCAAAGTTCGACAAATATTTCGAAACCGGCAAAGCCAGGCATTCGGTGGCGGTCTGAGCATTGGCTCCCGTCAGAAATGTTCGCCGGCCTTGAACGGGCCGATGCGGGTGCCTGCCGCGATCAGATAGGCGGTCGACCAGCCGATCAGCAAGAACCCGTTTACGCCCTCCAGCGCCGCCAGGACACGCCACGCGTGGGCGGGCACGATGTCGCCGTAGCCGACGGTCGAAAAGGTAATGGTCGAAAAATAGAGCGCGGTTTCGAAATCAGCGAAGATATCAAGCAACCGGTACAGGCCCGCCCAGAGCCAGACCTCCGCGGTCATGACGGCAAAGAGGCCCATCACCACGCTGATCATAGCGACGATACGGCTGCGGCGTCCGTGCATGCGAAACCGGGCGACCAGATGTCCCATCATGTGCGTGACGGCGATCAGACCAAACGTGTGGATCAAAACCGTCAGACTGATGACGACGGTGCCGATGAGCAGATTGAGGATCATCTTCGGACGGTAGAGATTGCCGCAGCGCCTTCCTTGCTCGAAATCAAAACCGGCAGGTTTCGCCTATACGGCACAGATCGTCGACCGCGTCAGGAACCGCTTTTCCCTTCCGTTGTCGAGCGAGAACATGCCGCCGCGACCCGGCACAACGTCGATGATAAGATCGGTATGCTTCCAGGCCTCGAACTGCGACGCTCCGATGTAGAACGGCGCGTCACCGATATGGCCGAGCAGAACGTCGTGGTCGCCGACAAGGAAGCCGGCACGCGGATAGCACATGGGCGAAGAGCCATCGCAGCAGCCGCCGGACTGATGGAACAGCACCGGACCGTGATCGGCGACAATCTCCGTGATCAGTTCAAGGGCTGCCGGTGTCGCCGTGACCTTAGCCTGCATTGTGTTTTCCGATTTCCAGCCTGTGGCGCGGCCCCTCGCGGAGCCGCGCCTGTAAGTCAAAGCCGCGATCAGAAGAAGCCCAGCTTCTTCGGGCTATAGCTGACCAGCATGTTCTTGGTCTGCTGATAGTGGTCGAGCATCATCTTGTGCGTCTCACGGCCGATGCCGGACTGCTTGTAGCCGCCGAAGGCCGCATGCGCGGGGTAGGCGTGGTAACAGTTGGTCCAGACGCGGCCGGCCTGGATCGCGCGGCCGAACCGGTAAGCGCGGTTGCTGTCGCGTGTCCAGACACCGGCGCCGAGGCCGTACAGCGTGTCGTTGGCGATTGCCAGCGCTTCGTCGTCATCCTTGAAGGTCGTGACCGAAACCACCGGCCCGAAGATCTCCTCCTGGAAGATGCGCATCTTGTTGTGGCCCTTGAACACCGTCGGCTTGACGTAGTAGCCGCCGGCCAGATCGCCGGGCAGAACATTGCGCTCGCCGCCGGTCAGCAGCTCGGCGCCTTCCTGGCGGCCGATGTCGATGTAGGACAGGATCTTTTCCAGCTGCTCGGACGAGGCCTGGGCACCGATCATCGTTGCCGGGTCGAGCGGATCGCCCTGCACGATCGCCTCGACACGCTTGAGGGCGCGTTCCATGAACCTGTCGTAGATCGCTTCATGGATGAGCGCACGGCTCGGACAGGTGCAGACTTCGCCCTGGTTCAACGCGAACATGACGAAGCCTTCGATCGCCTTGTCGAAGAAATCGTCGTCTTCGGTGACGACGTCCTTGAAGAAGATGTTGGGTGACTTACCGCCCAGTTCCAAGGTGACGGGGATCAGGTTCTGGCTGGCATACTGCATGATCAGCCGGCCGGTCGTGGTTTCGCCGGTGAAGGCGATCTTGGCAATACGCGGCGACGACGCGAGTGGCTTGCCGGCCTCGAGGCCGAAGCCGTTGACGATGTTGAGCACGCCGGGCGGCAACAGATCGCCGACTAGATCGGCCCACAGCATGATGGCTGCCGGGGTCTGCTCGGCAGGCTTCAGGACGACGCAGTTTCCGGCCGCAAGGGCGGGCGCAAGCTTCCAGCAGGCCATCAGCAGCGGGAAGTTCCACGGGATGATCTGGCCGACCACGCCGAGCGGCTCGTGAAAATGGTAGGCGACGGTATCGTCGTCGATCTGCGAAAGGCTGCCTTCCTGGCCACGCACGGCCCCGGCGAAATAGCGGAAATGGTCGATGGCCAAAGGCAGGTCGGCGGCGGTCGTTTCGCGGATCGGTTTGCCGTTGTCCCAGGTTTCGGCGCATGCGAGCAGATCGAGGTTTTCCTCCATGCGGTCGGCGATGCGGTTGAGGATAAGCGAGCGCTCGGCCACGCTGGTGCGACCCCAGGCGTCCTTGGCGGCGTGCGCAGCATCCAAGGCCGCCTCGATGTCCTGGGCATCCGAGCGCGCCACCTCGCACAGCAGCTGACCGTTCACCGGCGAGTAGTTCTCGAAATAACGGCCCGAACGCGGTTCGGCCCATTTGCCGCCGATGAAATTGCCGTAGCGCTTGTCGAAGGGCGCCTTGACCGGGCGTGAGAACTCTACCTTGTTCATGTGTCTTCCTCCCAAAGCTGACGTCGCGGAATGCGACGCTTCGGAAAGACACTTGCGATCTCCCACCGCTATTTCCAATACGCCGGGGACAGTGGGCGGGCAGGATGTGTCGCAGAATTGCGACAGTCATGCGACGTTTCGAAAGTCAGTGGGACCTGTGGACGTCCAGGCGGTTGAGCTTGCGGTGAAGCGTGGCGCGACTGATGCCGAGCGCATGGGCCGCAGCCGAGACATTTCCGTCTGCCCGCGCCAGCGCCCGATGCAGAACGCCGCGCTCCGCCTCGGCCAGGACTTCGGGGCCGCTCTCGGCCCAACCGAGCAGATCGGCCGCAGGCATCGGCTTGTCGAGACACTGTTGCGTAATTCCTAGCGCCAGGCGAGCCGAATGGGTCGCGCCGACCACGAGGTCGTCCGCATCAACCGCGATCAGCGCCCCGGAGCCCTTGTCGGGCACCGGCGCCAGCAGAATGCGCGCCTTGGGGAATGCCATCTTGAAGTTCTCCGCCTCGATCCGACGCGCCGCGTCGACCACGGCCATGAAATAAGATTGGAGAAGACCTCGGTCAGATCAGCCCGACAGGAAGACACGTCAAGAGCAGCCACGAGATCTCCACAGTGATCATAGATCGGAGCCGTGGTGCAGCTCAGCCCGGTGTTGCGCGTGTGAAAATGCTGATCACGGTGGATCGTCAGGACGCGCTGTTCCACCAGACAGGTGCCGATACCATTGGTGCCCTCGCTCTCCTCGTTCCAGACGGAGCCTGTCCATAACCCCCAGGAACGAAACGTCTCGTCGTCCACAGGCGCGCCGCGCCGTTCGACCGGCACGCCGTCGCGATCGGCGAGCAGGACGCAGCATCCGACGCCGCCCACCGCAAGATAGAGCCGGTCCAGGCTTGATTGAGCAACCCGGACGAGCGGCTCGATGCGTTGCCGGGCCTCTCCCAATTCCGCCTCTGTCAGATAGAGTGGGGGGCTGCAATCGGCCGGATCGAGCCGGTGCAGACTGGAAGACCGTCGCCAGGAAGCGACCAGCGCGGACTTCGCCGCCGCGTCCGAAGCGATCGCGGCCTGAACGCGGTCGGCGTGATGACCGGATAGATCCTCACCCATGCATATCCTCCCAGAACCCCAGCTCTTCCTTTCGGCTACTAGACCACGGCTGCTTCAAGACAAGGCAATGCGGGTGTCGTATCAGATTCCGCTTTCTATCAACGCACTGTCAATTCGACGGAGGAACCAGAAAAGTTCCGCGATGTTTGACTGAACCGTTGGTCGTCTAGGCAGCAATTATTTGAATTATCTCGCTCAGCCGCCTTACTCGGTTGATCCCAAACACCCTACCAACCCGAAACCGGATATTCATTGATCGAGAGCAAAGTTCGCGCGGATTCCCCTGGTTCCCTCGATTGGTTGCGGTGCTCATGCCGCGGGCAAGCTAAGGAGCAGTCGTCGGGGCAATATTGAACGCTGCAGGGTGGAGCAGCCGACCAGAGATGGAGGGCGTCGTTCCAAGCGCAGATCGCGTCCAAGACACCGGATGGTGTCGCCTGGTCGTGCTGCCTGCCCCGCTCGCTAAACGGGTCAGTCGACAATTTGGGTTCAGATACTATGTGGCGTCGCCTACTGCCTCGAAACACTGGGCCCACCGCTTTCGTGTGCACTATGTGTGCAACGAGAAATGCGATATGGCCGAATGGCTTTTATTGTCGGCGGCATAGTCGTAAAATAGGCTAGTTTTTGGTGCATGCATCTTGCCAAATTAGTCAGTCTTTCCAACCGGGCATTGGACGTACTGATACAGAAAAAAGATAATAAAATTAGTATGTTAAGACACAAAGTTACCGTGGCACCTATGATGGATGGGGCAGATATCTAAATATAATCAGCTAGTTACGATATGTTGTGTGCAAAAATCGCACACGAAAGTTCTGCTTCTCTTCTTTTTCGTTCCCACGACGGAGCCGCCGACAGCCCTTTTCGGACGCTCTTCTGCCGACGATATCGACCGCTCCAATGCGGATGTTCGCCGGGATATCCGTGAACCTTATCGTCCGCTGCAGCGTGCAGTTGCCTGGGTGTTTTTGGAAGCTTTTCGAAATGCTTTGCGCCTCCAGCCGAATTGCGCGCGCCTATGAAGGAAGTTGGCGGTCTGGATCCGCAGGGGTGCAAAATTCATCGACGCGCTTATTCGGGGGCTCGAGTCGGAAGAGCGCTACCGCCTTTCCCCCCACCCGCTGAACTGCCAGTTCCGGCTTCGCTGCTACGGCTGAGCGAAGCGAGCCTCTCTAACTACGAATCTGGGGGTCGGGAGTTCGAATCTCTTCGGGCGGCGCGCCACAACTGAATGGGCGCCTCCTGCGTCCGGCTAGCCAACGGCATCCTGCTTATTGTAGAGCGCGCTCCGCAACGGTCACTCCGTCCGCGACTCTGTCGCTCGGGTGCAGAACAACACGATCGCCAGTGGCTAGTCCCGACAGAACCTCCGCCGTGCGATTGTTTCGCTGACCCACCTTTATGATCGTCGCCGCTGCACGACCCTCCCTGACCGCGAACACAGCCCATTCGTCCCCCTGCCGGAACAGGGCCGCTACCGGGACGGTCAACACGTCATCGGCCTTCCAGATCGTCACGTGCACGATCGCCCGATAATCGTGTGCCAGCGCCGACCATTTCGCGGGAGGATCTGTGAAGTCGATGGTCGTGCGGACGCGCTGCTCCTCAATTCCAAGTGCCGAAACCTTGGTGAAACCGGCCGGATCGACGCGGGAGACGCGGCCCTGGAGCGGCGGGCCACCCCAGTTGTCGATCATGACGGGTGCGCCAGGCTTGATCCGAACAGCATCGGTCGACAGCAGATCTGCGACGATTTCGAGATCGAGTGGATCGCCGATTTCGATCAGGGGCGCACCGGCCTGGACGGCTCCTTCGCTCTCCTGGATGATCTTCAGCACGCTGCCTGTCACGGGAGCGCGCAACTGTATGCAGCAGGCCGGATCTGGCTCCGGTGCAGCCCCCGACTGTTCGCCAAACCGTGCTGCAACGCTGTCACGCTCGTTTCGGCGGACCTCCAGCAGAGCTTTTGCACTGGCCAGGGCTGCCTCATTGGTTTCGACGTCGAACTTGGCTCCGTCGAGGGCTTTGACAGAGATCGCCTCGGTGCGCGCAAGCGCTTCGGCCCGCCCCAACTCTGTTCGCGAAAATGCTAGCGCAGCCTCAATCCGGCGCATTTCGGCTGCCGCCAGGTTCACAGCCGCATCGGCCGCAGCCAGCGCCGCTCGCAGCTCCTCATGAGTGCGTGCATCGTGAAAGCTCGGCAGCGTTGGCTCCATCACTGCCATGACGGTTTCGTCCTTTGTGACCTGATCCCCGATATGGCGGGGCGGAGAGATCCGCAGGACCTTGCCGGCGATGGGGGCAGACACCGTGTAAACGTGACGCACGCGCGTCTTTGCCTCGTCGTCGATCGTGACTTCCATCGGGCCTCTCGTCAGTTTGGCTAGATCAACTGCAATCGGCCGCGGCCATGCCAACCACACGGCGCCGGCGCCCAAGATGGTCAAGGCTGCAATGCCCAACGTTCGCTTCATCCAGATCGTGTGCATGGTTCAATCCCGTGTCTTGAGAACGGTGACAAGGTCCAGCTCGTTGAGCCTTCGGCGAACGACGAGGGCGGAAAGCACGGCAGCGGCTATCACGATCGCGCTGGCGAAGACGTAGGTGGACTGCTCAACGATCAGGCGCACCCGCATCAATTCGCCGGCCAGGTTCTTCTGCATGATCCAGGCAAGGCCGTAGCCAATGAGCCATCCGGGCGGCTGCGCGATCAATGTCAGCAGGGTGAGTTCAAGGAGGAGGATGCGCAGCACTTCTCCCCGGGTGAAGCCGAGGACGCGCAGGCTGGCCAGCTCTCGCGCCCGTTCGGAAAGCGAGATCCGGGCGCTGTTGTAGACGACGCCAAATGCAATGACGGCAGCCAGCCCGGTGTAAATGCTGGCCATTGTCGTGATCAGCAAGGCGACCAGCTTGCGGAAATTCGCAAGCGACACGCGCTGCAAAGCCAGGCCACCGACAACAGGCATGTCCTTGATGGCAGCATAGAACGACTCCTGACTGTTCTGGTCGAGGCTGACATTGATGCTGTTCACCGACGGCGCTTCGCGCATCAGGCGCGCGAGCGTCTCTGAATCCATCATTCCGCGGATGCCGAAGTAATCTTCGACCAGCGCTGCCACGGGGACGACAACGGTCCGCCGCGTTCCTTCGAGCAAGTCGACCTCGACGGAATCGCCGACCCTCACTCCGAGGATCATGGCAAGCATGTTCGAAATCGCCAGGCCCGCTTCCGGCAGAACGACCGGACGCAGGTCGACATCTATGATGCGGTTGAGATCGGCGTCTCGCGGCCTTCCGCTGATCATGATCCGGCGCTCGACGTTTCCGTTCCTGATGCGGACAGGCACCTCGCGGTAGGGCTCGGCGGCGAGAACGCCCGGCAGCCGTGCGATCTGCAGGGTGATGTCCCGCGTGCGTTTTTCCACGAAACTCACAGTGGCGTCCTGACGGTCGGCCAGGAAATACGTGACGTCGATGAGCTGTTCCATCGCATCGCCAGTGAAAAGTGAAACGATCAGGATGGCTGTCGCCAGTGCAATTCCAAGCGTCGTGAATAATGACCTGAGTGGATGGCGAGTGATGTTGCGCAACATCATGGTGGTCGGTTGCGACATGAACCTGTCGACGCCGAAGCTCGCCGGCAGCAGTCGCCGATAGCGCGGAGGCGCCGGCGCCTGCATCGCAACGGCAGGCGCCAATCGCACGACCTCGCGAAGCGCGCGCACCGCCCCGATGATTGCAGCAACGAGGCTGAGCGCGGCGGCAATGACGTAGAGGTCCGGGCTCTTGGTGAAGACGAGGAACGGAAAATGGAAAAAGTCGCCGAACAGACTGGTGACGCGCATCCCCAGCCAAGTGCCCGCTGCACCGCCGATCACAATGCCGATCATCGCGATGACGACGACGAATTTGAGGTAGTGCACGACGATGCTGGCGTTGTTGTATCCCAGCGCCTTCATCAGCCCGATCTGCTCGCGCTCCAGAGCAACGAGCCGGCTGAGGGTGAGATTGACCAGAAATGCCGACACCAGAAGGAAAATCGGTGGCAGCGTCCGGCTCATGTTGTTGAGCATATCGAGTTCGTGGTTCAGCCAGGCGTGTGAAGTCTGGTCCTTCCGGCCATAGGCCGCTCGGCCACCATAGCGCTCAAGCATCGCGTCGAGGCGCATCATGACCTCACTCTCGGACGCGCCCCGCCGCAACTTCAACGAAACGGACGAGAACGCATCGTCGAGGTCGTAGGCGCTGGCGAGCGCTCTTTCCGACATCCAGATGAGGCCGAAGCGGCGGTCGTCCGGCATGATATCGCCTGGGCCGACCGCATAGATGAACTCAGGAGACAGCGCGATCCCGACAATCGTCAATTCCCGCTTTCGGCCGTTCAATATTGCCGAGAAGCGGGCCCCGGGCTGAAAGCCGTGGGACAAGGCAAAGCCTTCGTTCACGACGATCTCTTCGGCGCGTCCAGGCTCCGGCATGCGGCCAACGCGCATGTAGAGCTGGTTGAGCGAAGCCTCCCCGATCTCGGGCAGGGAGATGACTTCGCCCGTGGCCGGCTCCAGATAGTCTGGTATGTCAAGCAGCACGAGCTTGGCTATTCGCGCGTCGACCGAAGCAACGCCGGGAATCTCGGCAATCTGGTCGACAAGCGTCCTTGGCGCGCGGCTCACCGTGGCAAAGACGTCAGCAAACCGGTAGCGTTCGTAGTATGCGGTGCGCGTCTCGTCGAGGGAACGGTAGGATCCGACCGCGAGAATGAGCGTCGCCACGCCTCCGGCAATGACGAGTGCAATCGCCAGCGCCTGCGCCCAGAGCCGGGCGAAGTCGCGAAGAAGCTTGATGTCCAGCGCACGCATCCGGATCACCAGACAAGCTCGGCGGCAGTCCGGCGCACCTCGTTCTTGCGAATTCTGGAGATCTGGCCATCGGCGAAAAACAGCACGCGGTCGGCGACTTCCTGGATGCTGGCGTTATGCGTGATGATAAGTGTCGTGGTGCCTAGCTGCGCGTTAATGCCGAGCAGTGCCTCGATCACCCGAATGCCCGTCTTGGAGTCGAGAGCTCCGGTTGGCTCGTCGCAGAGCAAGACATCGGGGCGCTTGGCGATCGCGCGGGCAATGGCCACCCGCTGCTGCTCGCCACCAGAGAGCTGAGCTGGGAAATGGTGCATCCTCGGCTCAAGCCCGACCAGCGCCAGGGCCTCCTCCGGGCGCATCGGATGGTCGGAAATCTCCGTAACCAAGGCGACGTTTTCATAGGCCGTCAGGCTGGGGATCAGGTTGTAGAACTGAAAAACGAACCCAACGTGCTGTCGTCGATAGGCAGTCAGCCCCCGATCGTCGAGGTTGGTCAGCTCCAGGTCCCTGAAGAACAACTGGCCGCTCGTGGCATGGTCAAGCCCGCCCATGATATTGAGCAGGGTCGATTTCCCGCTGCCCGATGGGCCAAGCAGGACGACCATCTCTCCCGCGAAGATTTCAAGGTCCAGCTTGCGCAATGCAAGCACTTGCGTCTCACCTGAGGTGTAGGTTTTGGTCAGCGCTTTTGCAGTGAAGACGGTGTCAGCCATGGCCGTTAGGGATTTTGAGGCATCTGTCGCGTCGCGTGCCACAGTCACCCGTCGAGGTGCGCGCGACATTGATGCAAATCAAAACCGGATCCGAGGCGGTCATGTGTTCCGGCATCCGCAGTCGGCAAGTACTGTAAGTGACCATTTCAAGTCGCCCGCGTCGGTTGGTTCGGAGCCGGTATTGATTTGCCTCAAAGGAGGTCGGTGGCAACTACGCTACGATGCCGCCAATTGGTGCTCGGGCGCCTGTTCACTTGAACCGAGGGGATGAGGCGGATGAAAGCAAAGGATGTAATGACGGCAAAGGTTGTGACCGTGTCGCCTGACCACAGCGTACGACACGCAGCACGGATCATGGATCATCGCATCAGCGGCATGCCGGTCCTCGACGACGACGGTCGCCTGGTTGGGATTGTGAGCGAAGGCGATTTCCTGCGCAGGTCGGAACTCGGTGCCTCAGCGCCAGGGGAGGCGCGCGGCTATGTGAAGGGCCACAGCTGGAAAGTGGCGGATTTGATGATTTTAGATGTCGTTGTGGCCGACGAGGAAACTCCGATAGAGCGAATTGCCGCGCTGATGCAGGAGCACGGCATCAAGCGCATTCCGGTGATGAAGGGGCAGCATCTCGTCGGCGTTGTCAGCCGTGCCGACCTTTTGCGCGTCGTCGTTGCGGCGAAATTCGACGACGATACGGCGGCAGGCGACGATGCGATCCGGCGCAGCATTCTCACCCGGCTGCGAGACGACGCAGGCGTCAAAGGAGACGCGTTAACGCTCACGGTCACCGATGGCCTGGTTCATCTTTCGGGAGCAGTCATATCGCAGAGTCAACGAGATGCCGTCCGCGTGGTTGCCGAGGGCGTCAGGGGCGTCAAAGGTGTGTTCGACCACCTGTACCTAGCCCATCCGTGAACAGCGGGCCGGGAAGGCATATAGCGATGCGATCGCATCCTCCCGAAGCCGATCATCTAGTGAACAACTCTGCCATACAAGACGATCTGGCGACCCTGCAGCGGGAGACATTCGACTATTTCATTCATGAAGCGAACCCCGCCAACGGTCTCATTCTGGACAAGACCGAAGCGAATTGGCCCGCAAGCATCGCTGCCACCGGTATCTTGCGCTGGCGTGCTACCCAGTGGGAGTCGAGCGCGGATTCATGACGCGAAGCGCGGCTGCGGAACGCACTTTGACAACATTGCGCTTCTTCTGGAACAGTCCACAAGGCCCGGAGCCGGACGCTACGGGATTTCGCGGCTTCTACTATCACTTTCTGGACATGCAAACCGGCCGACGGGCCTGGCAATGCGAGCTGTCGACCATCGACAGCACGTTCCTGCTGGCGGCGCGCTGGCTGCCGGGCAGTATTTCGATGCCGAGGCCGAGGCCGAGATCCGCACGTTGGCAGAGGCGCTCTATCACCGAGCCGATTGGTGCTGGGCACAGGATGGGGGAGAGACCGTCACCCATGGTTGGACACCCGAGCAGGGATTCCTGAAGTATCGATGGGAAGGTTATGACGAAGCGCTCTTGCTCTATGTCCTGGGACTGGGTTCGCCGACCCACCCTTTGCCCGAGAGCAGCTACAGAGCCTGGACCACGACATTTCGATGGGAACACTGCTACGGCTACGACTACCTCTATGCGGGGCCGCTGTTCATCCACCAGCTCTCCCATGCGTGGATCGATTTTCGCGGTGTGCAGGATGCATTCATGCGCAGCAAGGGAAGCGATTATTTCGAGAACAGCCGACGCGCCACCTTCGTCCACCAGCGTTATGCTGTCGACAATCCGCGCGGATTCGAGGGTTATGGCGAGCACTGCTGGGGCATCACCGCAAGCGAGGGTCCTGGCCCTTCGACGCTCAAGCTGAACGGCATCGAACGCAGGTTCGAGGGCTATGTCGGGCGGGGGGTCCCGTATGGTCCCGACGATGGCACGCTCGCTCCGTGGTCCGTCGCTGCCTCCTTGCCGTTTGCTCCCGAAATCGTCCGGCCGGCGATCAGCTTCTGCATCCACCAGGCCAAGCTCAAGGCCGCCAATGCCTATGGCTTCAAGGCGGCCTTCAATCCGACGCATCCGGGAACATCCGGCAACGCCTTTGGATGGTGGGTTTCGCCTTGGCACTTCGGCCTCAACGAAGGCCCCGTCGTGCTGATGATCGAGAACGACCGCAGCGGCCTCCTGTGGCGGCTGATGCGCTCGTGCCCTTATATCCGAAGCGGCCTGCAGCGAGCAGGATTTGAAGGCGGCTGGCTAAATGAGTTCGATCGGGAGCGGGTGCGTGATGCTTGATCGACTTGCACGGAGCGAGCTGCATTCGGCAAAGCTCTGGCGTTGCCACAAATTGGATGGCGTTGATCCCGATTTGATCCTCATCAAGGAAATAAGAGAGGAGGCACGGCTCCATGGTCAAGACCAAAGTCGCTGTCTCTCAAGGGAAAAGATATTGTGAAGAATTCTGCCCTGAAAGGTTTTGTCAGGGCCATGATAGCCCTTTGGACCCTCATTTCGCCTTGGGTTCTTGTGCATTTGTCGATGGCTCCGCCTTCACAGATCCAGATCAGCGCCGGCGCCTTGTGGAACTTTCTGGTTGTCGGCTTGATCATGATGGTCATCTCCATAGCGCAGCTGATGGCCTCGACAATTTGGGAGGGCCGCATCAATGCCGCCGTCGGCATTTGGCTCATTGTTTCGCCTTGGGTCGTAGGCTTCGGTAGCGATCTGGTTCTGACGTGGAACGCTGTCGCGGTCGGAATCCTAGCTGTATTAGTGTCGGAGTTGCGGGGTTAAGCCCTCACCTGGGGCCACCAGGCGCATCCCACCCAGGCCCTGCCAGAAGCTGCGAAACCATCCGCCAACTCTCCAGGGCACCGTCCAGACCCCGTTCAATCGTGACCAGGGATTCGCCATCGGGAAAGCGGCGCCAATCCAGCCGTCCGGTTCCAGCAAAGTGGCCTGTTGCGTCAGCCACGGTTCGCTGCAACGGGAAAGGAAGCAGCACGCGGGTCATTGTCCGGTTCCGATTTGGAATATGTCTGGATGAGCCGAGGCATAGTCCAATGCGTAGTCCAGTTCTCCCGGGGACCGGGCATGAACGTGAAACAGCGGCTCACCGGCCTGGATGTTGTTGCCAATCCGAACCCTTGAATCAATCCCGGCAGTGGCACTGGCTGGAGCGCCGGCGAGCTTGGCGATCTTTGCAAGCCGACGATTGTCAATTCGCAGGATTTGGCCGCTGCGGTTGGCTAGAACCGGCCTGAGATACGAAGCCACTCCCGGCTCGGCAAAGCCGCCCTGTGCCTCACAGATCGCCATAAACTTGCGGAGAGCCGCGCCACTGTCGAGCAGGGTGGACGCCACAGCGCGGCCTTTTCCCGGCACCGCCCCAGGTTGGCGACGACATTGTAGATCGAGGCATAAACGACACCCGCCAGCAGCCCGACGATGCCAAGCCCGAGAACGCCGTAGAGAACACGGACGGGGCTTATCGGCGCCGTAGACCTGACCGCGCTGAGGTCTAGCCCGTGCAAGATGGCACCGAAGAAATCGAGTGGTTGCCTCTGGCCAGATAGCGACTGCCAAAGCGCAGAGCATGCTCATCAGGGCCGACGTCACGCCCAGAGCAATGCCGACGGACAGGACGCTGAGTTTGTCCATGTCATCCTCCCGTCACTTCGCGTGTTGCTTGAGCCATTCCTGCATGGCGGCGATCTCGGCCTGCTGAGCCGTGATGATCTGATTGGCCCAAACCTTGACCTGATCATCCTTGCCGAATTGCAGAACCGCACGGGCCATGTCGATCGCCCCTGGTGGTGCGGAATCATCCCCTGGACGAAGGCGACATCGGGATCGCCGGCTTGGATGCCCTGCATCATGGGTGCATCCATTCCCTTCATCGCGTCCATATAATTTCTGGAGGCCTCGGACATGTTGGCGGTGTCCATCGGCATGTTCGTCATGCCGCTGCCCTGCGTCATGCCGCCCTGACCCTGCATCATTCCGCCTTGCCCACCCTGCATCATGCCGCCCTGCATCATCTGCTGCATCATCGGCATCATTTGCTGCATCATGGGAGCCATCTTCTCCATCATGGGCATCATCTTCTGCATCGTGGACATCATCGCTGTGCACTGCTCGGGCAACGCGGCCTGCATCGCTTGTGCGGCCGGAGCGGCTGTCGTGGCTTGCGGCGCATCGGCCGCCGGATGGTGCGGATCGGTCTGGGCAAATGCCGCGCCCGAAAGAGTTGTGAATGCTGCAAACGTGATCAATCGAAGGTGAGTTTTCATGACAGTTTCCTTGTCGTTGGTGGGAAGCGACAGGCGATCCCTGAAATGGGCGCGGAGGCACCCCAGATCGCCGCTGCCGGTTATGGTTTCGCGGATCGCTCGCGCGCTATGGGGCCTTGACGGGCACTGCTGGATTCAACAGTCCCAAGTACCGCGCGCGCGATATCAGGCGAAGGTCTGGGGAGGTTGCAGGAGCGCCTCGGGGTCGATGCCCGTTGGCAGAAATGCCTTGCCCGCCCTGAACCGGGGGGCAACCGGCGCATCATGCAGAACGTCACCTTCGCCGGCGGAAATGCCTGCAGCACAACAGCCGGAGCCGGTCGAGTGTACGCAATCCAGGCAGCCATCACATGGCGCGCGATGGTTGTCCTGGTCTGTGAACGCGGCGTGACCCATCACCTTGTGCAAGGCGCTCGTCGAGAACGTCGCAACGTCACCGGTGACGCCGACGCCCATTGCAGAAGCCTGTTCGGCAAGACCAGCAGTGGCACCGCCCGCGATCAGGAGGCCGGCAATGAGGAGATAACTACGTGCTCACAGTCCCCGGCGTGGCAAAAGCCAGCACGTCCCTGTCGGGGCGGCTCAACCGCAAATGCTTCTGCATCACGCTCGACCGGCCGAAACTTTGGGCGGCGCTGGATCGCGAAGCCGGCGAGCCCGGTTTCTGCGAAACCTTCATGGCATCGCGGCCGCATCTGTATTCCAATGTCCCGGTCTTTCTTGCTGCGTCCGCCCTCGATGAGATGCAGAGAATCGTCGTTGCGATTGAGGCGACAGCTAGGTTGCCAGGTTACCGCGAAGCTGTCCTCTCCTGGGCCCCTGAAATCGCGCAACGGGATTTTGGACCCATCGGCGCGCTGATGGGCTACGATTTCCATCTCGACGATGGTCCCAAGCTGATCGAGGTGAACACCAACGCGGGTGGTGCTTTCCTCAATGCGTTGCTGGCCAGGGCCCAGAAGGCCTGCTGCTCCGAAGTCGATCGGGCGTTGATCGGCGCCAGGGACAATCACTTCGAAACCAACGTCGTTACGATGTTCGAGAACGAATGGCGCCGCCAGCGCGGAGCCGGTTCGCCGCGCATGATCGCGATCGTCGATGATCGGCCTGAGGAGCAGTATCTCTATCCTGAATTCGTGCTTGCCCGGCAGTTGTTGCTGAAGCACGGCATCAAGGCGATGATCGGGGACGCGAGCGAGCTGAAATATGATGGCGGCAGGCTTTGGCTCAACGGACAGGAGACTGACCTCGTTTACAACCGCCTGGTCGATTTCGCACTCGACCGCCCGGACCATGCCGCGCTCAGAGCGGCTTATCAGGACGGCGCCGTGGTGGTCACGCCCAATCCGCACAGCCACGCGCTCTTTGCAAGCAAGCGCAATTTGACGTTGCTGTCTGATCCGGTGGCTCTGGAAGCCTTTGGCCTTTTCCCGGAGATGCGCGCGCGGCTCGCCGGCGTTCCGCGGACCGCGCTGGTCACGCCCGACAACGCGGACGTCCTTTGGCAATCCCGCAAGGACATGTTTTTCAAGCCGCTCTCTGGCCACGGCAGCAAGGCGGTCTATCGAGGCGACAAGGTGACGAAGGGCGTGTGGGCCGAGATCGCCCGTGGTGGCTATGTGGCCCAGGTATTTGCTGCTCCGGGGCAGCGTATGATCGAGATCGATGGCGCACCCGCACCGCGCAAGATGGACGTGCGGCTTTATACTTATGATAGCCAGGTGCTGCTCGCAGCGGCGCGCCTCTACCAGGGCCAGACCACGAATTTCAGAACTCCCGGCGGCGGGTTTGCTCCGGTCTTGGCCATCTGAACGTGCAAGGTGGTATCAGGAGGAGCGCCATGACACCCATCTGCGGAACTGATCCCACGTGACGAATGCTGTGCGCAGGCCGCCAAGATGAATCATGCGACGAGGAAACTGAATCGACTGGATGAGCATCAAACGATCTCACCGATTGTGTCGAACCTTCCGGCCCGCGTTCAGCGTCCGGACCTTTTGTCGGATTTCGCGAATGAAGCTTGAACAATCCTGCAAGAGGAGGTGCAGGACATGCTCCGGCGGCAGCTTGGCGGGATCGTCTCCGTCATGGTCGGATGCCATGCCAACTGCTGCGCGAGCCGCTGTGGAGCTTCTCGCCATCGGCACCTTCGCCAAGGTCGGCCCGATACGTCGTGCTGGCGGCAGCTACGCTGGACTTCTAGCTGGTCACGCGCGGCATCCGCTGCTCGATCTAGATGGGGCGATAAAAGCCCATTCACGCCTGGCTTCTGGTTTGGCGCCAGGGTCTTATCCGAGGCATCAAGTCAGAGGAGCGGCACGAAGATCGTCACCGGCGATTTGCCGGCCTGTGATGCCGCATAACCCAAACTGTCTTGGAGGAAGCGCGCTCAGCAGGTGATGAGATCGGTGTGGCCAAAACCCTTGGAGTAGTCGAGCACGGAGATGACTGTAGGTATAACGCGGACTATGCGCACCTGCTCCGGAGTCGGCATCGGGCCCGGCTGCGAGACTTGCTCCGGATACTTCAGCGGCAGCATGCGCAGCACCTTTTCCGCTTCGGCCCGGTCTACCACCGCCTGCGCACGCGCCGCCATAGAAAGCCCGGTGATTTCCATCACCTGAGGCGTGTCGTGGTCGATGGTCAAGGATACGCGATCGTCTCGCGCCAGATTCTCCGCCTTCTGGCTATCCAGGCCGCAGAGGAAGTAGAGCGTAAGGCCTTCGTTCACGTAGCCGACGGTCGTCGCCTGCGGCCAGCCGTCCGGCCTCAGCGTTGCAATTGTCATGATCCGGTGCTGATCCAACAGCGTCAGGATCTTATTGCTGACCTCTTCGTCCATCGGTTGTCTCCAAACTCATTGCTGACCGTGACGATAGTAGGACCGTAGTCGCCTGGCATTGACCCACATCAATGCAAATAGCCGGCAAACGCGTCTCGGCCGCAATGGCTGGGTCCGGTATCAGTACTGGTTGCCGCCGCTGCGGTTGGGGCCGGTCAATATGGGCATAGACTTAGCCAATTCGACTGTGAAAATGTCACGGAACTATGCGGAACCATACGGAAGACTTCTTGATTCTGATCCACGAAAAATTAAATAGAATCAGTGACTTAAATACGTGCTCCGGGTTCACCGGCGATACGTCGGCGGCGACTCTCTACAGCCGTTACCCGCAATATGTGACGAACCTCAAGAAGGAACTTGGCCGACCGGCAGTGTCCTTCATGAGTGATCTCTTCTTCAACTACGTTCTCTTAGCAGGCAGCACCGTAGACCTGGGCAAGATGGAAAAGTCCTTACTGTCGGGAGTGATCCCGCCTGTTAACAAACGCAACATCGAGGCGACCATTACGGCAGCAAAGGCCGCCGCGCGAGCCTGCAATTACGGCGTTGTGCACACCCTTGTGACGACCCTCGCACAGGGCCGCGCAGCCCGTTGCTGTTGTCCGTGGTCGCCTTCCTGCTGATTTGCCGCATCCGCATCAATCTCTCAATTTACATAATGAATATTGTGGACCTAGCTGATATCATTGTATAAACATCAAGTTCCATAAGATATATTACGCGACATCACCATAATTAATATTTTCTCGATTATGCACAGTATGCATAGCTCGCGCCTCAAGTCTTCGACAGTCACCTAGAGGAACTAGATCGAGTGCTGTTGAAGTCACTCCTACTCTAAGTGTCGATACGACAGATCGATATTACTTACCATCACCTCACCGCCGGATAAAACCGGACGGAAGACTCTGAACGCTTCTGAAACGCCGGGGTCGGCGGCCCCGGTCAGACCATGTCGCCCTTTACTCGCCTGCCCTCTCGGCGCACTCACTTGTGCGGTATGCAATAGACTCCCTCGGATTCCATCAGTACCGCGCCACCCTTCAACTCGCTCAGTGCACCGACCCACGCTTCCGAATAAGTGCGGCTGGCATCCACGGCCGTCAGCCAAAGAACGCGATTGTCGACCAGTTCGACTTTAACTTCCTGCTGCAAAGGGCTTGCCTGTACCCTCTGTTGATAGTGGCGTTTGATCCGGACATTGCTGGCCGGGAACTCAGCTTCGTTGCTGCCGTAGTTCAGCACAAATCTAGTGTGGTCCTCAGCCACCGAGCAACTGCCATCACGCTCACACACGATTTTGGCAGCGGTCTTGCAGTCCCATTTCAATGAAGCGGGCCACATAGGATTGTCCACGCTTGATCGCGGCCTGTCGCTCTGACCAGCCGCTGCCAATGCTGCGCCTGTGTTCATAATCACTGTGGACAGGAGAAGCGCCTTGAACACTACAAACCTCCCTGAATTGCGACCCCATAGTACCTCGTCCTGCGTGATCGCCTGGCTCATGGCATGTTGAGATTGAACCAGCTTTTCTGGCGCACGCCGTTCGCGTCATCATACTCGATGAACCAGGGCTTTCCGCGCATAGGTCGAGGGATGGTGCAGTAGGTGGGGCCATTGCCAAGGGAATGCCCTCGATCATTCCCCGCGGTCTGGATTGTTGCCGCTACCACCTTACCGTCGATTTCGATTTGGACCTGACGTGATCCGTCTCCATGATGCCCGCCGAGGCCGCTATTTTTGAAAACGACGGGCAAGGAGAGCCTATCGGCCGCGATGCGGCAGATGTTCCGTTCTTGACTTAAGCCCGGCCGATCGGATTGGGAGCGGCCAACTGCTTGCCAGCCAGACGGACAATCCTCATACTTCTCAAATCTCGCCGCGCTGGAGTTGGCTTGCGGACAGGTCGGCCAATTAAAACCCGGGGCTTCCATCGCCGCAATCAACTTGTAAATTGGCGGGTGGCACGAGGGGGTGCCTTGCCATTGCCGGAAAGACATAGGAGGACCTGACAGCCCCATTCCGACGCTTTTGATTGGGATGGAAGAGCTGCGGCGCCCGCGATGGCGACGGCACCCCCCAGTAGGAATTTGAGTATGGTCATAGCCTTTTCCTCGCTGCAGATTTGACAGTTTACTATGGATGATCCGCGCGAAAAAGGACAGGTCGAAAAGGCAGATTTGTGCGACTACATCGATTTATGAAACGAGACGACGGAGGCGTGGTCAACAACCCGTTGCGCGCCAACATTGCCCTGACGCTTGAGCGGGAGAGAGCCAGACGCGGCCTATCCCATATGCACATGGCCGAACTGTTTCGGACCGCCGAGGGCGAAAAACTGGCCTATCGAACCTACATTCAGACTGTGCGTCAGAAAAATAATGTCACATTGACGACGCTACAGATCATGGCAAACGGCTTGCAAGTGTCTTTCGCAGGACTGCTCGCCGGCAGTAAGAAAGTTCCGGATTGGGCGCATCGGTTGGACGACAATGCGATCCGCAAGCGGCTGGCGCACATCATCGATTTTGAGCGACAACGACGTAATTTGCACCGCTATGAGATGGCCGAGCTCATCGGCGTGGCGGAGGCGACATACATGAAACTCGAACGCGCGAGTGGCAATATCAGCGTGGACACGATTGCGGCGATCGCCAAGGCGTTGAAACTTGATCCAGCGACCTTCCTCTTTTCCGAAAAGATCCCGCCTGGCAGAGCCGACACCTAGCGCCCGACGAGTGTTCCTAAAGGACCTATAATTCGCCCCAGCGCCGGCGCCGCTCCTATGCCCTGCCGGTCAGGCCCGGCGGCCGACTAGCGCCCCCCGCCGCGGCTGTCGGGCCGCTGCTGTCATCGTCGGCTGTTAGCGGCGGGAATGATAACGGGACTTTGACATGGATGACTGTGCCGGCGCCGGGAATGCTACTGATGAAGAGCTTTCCCTTGACGGTCGAAACCATATGAGAACAAGCCGTCAAACCTGCCGGCGCGCGTAGAGAAGAAGGGTGTCGTGGCCTTTTCGACCGCCGGTGTCATGCCTGCGCCTTTGTCGGCCACTTCCAGGGGTCGGTCCCGGTAGGTGGCGACCCCACATTCATCACTTTTGTGTTGTGATGCCTGCCAGAGAATTTGCTGATGAACTGACCGGCCAAAGCCAAACTCATGCTCGCCGGGCCGACTTGTCAGCACGCGACAGAAACCGTTTCAAGCTCAAACCGGCCAACAAAATGTAAGGCGGCATGGCGAGCGAATAGTGACCACAGTTTAATTTCAAAATATTTGGCCTAGCTCCGGCGGCCTTCAGCCTCTGCATGAACCTCTCCGATAGCTCTGGCAAAACCACTTTGTCTCGCTTAGCCAACACAACATGAAGATCGAGATCAGGCCGCGCCAAACTATGTGCATAATTCTCCAAGTTAAGTGGACCCCAGGCCCTTCTGAGATCGGTCAGCTCAATCTCAGGCTCAAGGCTATCACGTATCAATCGTGTCGCGCGACCCGTCCAAACCATATCCGCTAGACTCCCGGCCGTCAGAAACAACGAGGCTTTTGACACAGCCGAGTCGTGCGCCGCGACCACCCCCGCAACCCAGGAGCCTAAGCTCATACCGAGAACCGAAATCTCTCGATAGCCTTCGATCTTCAACCAACGTATGAGTTTTCGCCCATCCAACACTGCCTGCCTTACAGATTGGATCGTTCGACCGAGATTAGGGCTAAGCATATAGTCGGCGTGCACGGAGCTGGGACGGCTACGTTCGAAGTGATAAGGCATAGCAATCTCGACAACCGTGATGCCACGCTGCGAGAAAAAGTTGGCAATCTGACGATTCCGGGCGCTTGCATTCCAATGGTGAAAAATCACCATGGCCTGATCGAACGACCCGCTTTCTGTGATTTTCGCCGAGACGACATTGTTCTGTTCGATATCCGTAGAAATGTCCGATGGAAATTTGAGCCACCCACCTAGCCTTTCAAAACCCTGATCACTCACACTCGGCTCATCGAAAAAGGCTGGATCAGCCACGGCTTGATCCGCAAGGGCGCAGAATTCCTCGATACTTGTTATCTTCTTCGCACCTGGAAAGGCGCGTTCCGCGTCAAGGAGGAAATCCGTTGGTTTCTTCCCTTCCTCACCGCGTCGCGCCCGCCGCTCATCCCAATGATCTAGCCAACTATGATACACTCTGATTGTTCCCTAACTTACTCGCTTGCCATCGCCCCAACCCTGGATCAAACAGGCCGTATATTGCGAGCAGCACTCCAACGCCTAGAAGGATCGAAAAGCCAGCAAATGCATCGATTAGCAAGTAACCAGCCACGAGTAATGCTACGATCGCTGACATCCTCCACAAAGGCATACAAAACCGACGTTCGACACCTAAACGGATGGTGCCGTACAGAAATACAACACAGGTCGAAATAGCGATAAGAAGGCTACTGTAATGGGTCGGCCTACGGTAGCTGATCCCGGCGCTCACATCATTGCGCCCATAGAAGGCGGAAGACATATCGCCGACCAACCAAGCCACAATATTCTCTCCACGCGATGTCAGGTAAGCACTCTGGAGCTTCATGACTATGGCGATCAGAAGCCCCAAAACAGTACACCGAAAAATCGCACGCATAACCCTGAGGCTGGCTTCATGGAGCTCGTGTTGATGATCCACCTCAGGCCGATTACTCCCTGCTTCTGGAATTCTCCAAAGATCATGGATCACCGTATAAAGCAGAATGAGGCCTACGAAGAACAGATAAAAACAGAGGCACATGTATAGGTAAGCGAGCCCCGTGAATACGACCGCTTCCGGAACCGATATAACCTCAGGGCGCACAATCGCTAACGAGCCCCAATCCGTCGCATAGTTGCCACCCCCTTTGAGCAACGGGATTAAAGACACGCCGATCCACTGAAAAAGACCGGCGAACATCACACAAATCAAAAAAACCGCCCAATATGAATACGAAGAAGCTTCTACGTTGCGCGCCCAAGCATCGTCGCTTTCCATCTTGTTGCCCTGTGCTACAAGCTTTGGGCGGCCTTCATCTTTCCAAAAGGTCACCAGCTCGGTTACGAAGGCAAAAAACAGTGGCAAAAATACCATGAAGACGAATGTCCAATTCGCTGTCCAAAGAAACCCAACCTGCTTGACGACGCCATCCGCCCGGCCATATGTCACGCTGTGAATCCCCGTAAGATACGACAAAAACCCAAGAGCGGTGACACCCGCAAACACCGACGCCGGCAAATTCAGGGGAGATCCGCGACTAAAAAACGCCTCCGATTTCCCCGCCAACTAAAACGCCGGCTCGGCCCCTTGGGGTCAGCATCCCGTGTCAGCTCTGCCGGGGGGTCTGTCTCGTCATCGAAGGTCGCAGTCAGTGCCGTATCTGGAATCTCCTGTGCAACGCTGCTTCCGGCTCTCTTCCATTCTCGTCTCTTGGCCGATAACCGCGATTGCGCCTCACTAAGCTCCATCTGCCATTCGCTAGTTGCGACCGGATCATCGCATCCAAAAATCCTCGCCAGCCAACGAATGTTGGCAGTGCTAATTCCCTTCTCGTTCTCTTGAAACCAAAGCTGCACCGTTCGCAGATCGACCCCAACCCGGTTGGAATCAATCTGTGAAATCGCCTCTGCAAGGAGCTCGGGCGTCCATGGGCCAGCAGGAAACCCGTCTTTGCCCAATAGTCGGCCCGCACCCGCCGCCGCCAGTCGTTTGAATAATTCTTTGAAATCACTCCCGTCTCTCGGCGGAGGGAGAAATAACTTTCCGTTCCTAAACAACAACTTATAGGCTCTAGTTTCGTTCCGTTTCGCCAGGCTTCGTATCCTATCGTGCCTTCGTCCTCAATCAACGTTTTTATCAACTCGATTTTGGCCGGCACGGGAGAAGATCGAATGACGGGTGACCCACTGGAGAGGCTGAACACGGTTGTTGCGTGGGAGATGTTTCGCAAACCGCCGGCCACGGACAATTTCGGCTACAATCTGAAACGTTTGTCTGGTGGCAGGGTAGTGTGACCGCATGAGCGAAAAGTAGGGGAAGCCAGGGCTTCGGGAGCCTGAGAAGCAGAGGGATGAACCCATCCCTATTTTTCTCGCCTGCCCAGGTATCATTTACGAATTGTCATGCGCGTGGAGCCGGTCGATGCCCATTCAAGTGGTCTGTAACAACGGAGTGATGGAAGAGGCCGATGGGGTCGCGAATCTGCTCGCGGCGCATCGTCATGCAGTCGCCATGGTTGAACGTCTCGGCAAGCGATGGATGACGGCCGAAGGGCCGGACGCGACCCTGATCGGCCGGCGATTGGATTCGGTCATGGTAGAGGAGGCTATCGCGCGTCGGCGCGCGGCCGCTGCGCCGGTGGCCGATGTCGTTGAGATGAAAATGAAGGCAGCTTATTTCCGGCGGTTGTTAGGGAACGACTGGTGCGAGGTTGATGTCGACGATTTTCGCGCGTTGCTCGGTTCTTTTGCGAAACTGCAGTCCTAGGAGAAGAGTGCTGAAATCCATGAGGCCACGGTATTCCAGGTCGCATAGAGGCCTGCCGGCACCAAGATGATCGCGATGAGAGCGATAGCATCGCCAATGGCGCCGTCGGTGCGTCCTTCGACGGGATAGTAATACCTGTGCGCTTCATCGTCGTGCTTCATTGTTGTCTCTCTGACTTTTGGCTCAGCAGCAGTTGCACAGGATGCTGAAACGTTGTGCCCCACAAACCTGCACGTTTCATCTTAGCGTTGATTTCCGCGACCAGGTAGTTCTCATTGGCGGCTTTGCCCTTTGCTGTCGTTGCGGCAAACGCGTATCCGGTCGCTATCAGCGCGGTGCCAACATCGATTGTTTCGCCATTCAGCTGCGCACCGCACACTACAAAAACCGCCTTGTCGAGGGCGTAGCCGATTGGCTGGCATGTAACCGCGGCGCTATCGAACAGCGCAGCAAGGTGCGCCAGCGAGATGTTCCCGCAATCGATTTTGTTTCCATTTGGCTCTTCGGCTGACGTACCTCGAAGACATGACTGGACGCCATAGAGGCGGAAAAGGTGATCTCCGTCACGCCAGGTATCTCCGGTCAGCAGTTGAGCCGATTTCGATACCGCGAAGGGCATTGGAAAGGCGGAGGCGGTGGCATCCTGCGCCTGTGCCGATGCACAAAAACAAAATGCGGCCAGCGCTGTAAAGCTCGCCTGTTTCATTCCTGGAACTGTCCACCGAGGTCGGCGGAATGCTCCAGATCGGGGCGCAGCGACTTGCCGTCCTTGTTGCGTCCGATTGCCGCCATGTCAAAAAAAACCATTTCGTCATCGTCGTAGGCGACGTTGTACGGGTCGTTTGCATTGCCCGCCCCCACGAGCGAGAAACACGACACGGCGTCGGGTTCACCCGTCTTGCTTTGCAGAACAAGTGTTTTGCAAAGCACCACAGATGCACGATCGTTGTAGATTGCCTCTTCATAGTTCTGCGCGGCCTTCGTGCAGTCCCATTGCTGGGTCTTGTACGCAATCTTCGCTTTTGGGCAGGCCGCAAGGCCGCGCAGCCGATACGTCACGCCGTTGATGACGCGCTCGGTCGCCGACGGCACCTTGACCGGCGAGATGAGGGTCGCCGCATCGCGCTGAAAGAGCGCGCCTTTTGCATCGTAGCGTTCATAGACGAACACCTTCTCGCCCGGCTTCGCAAACTGGAGCAGGTAGTGCTCCGACGGCTGCGCGAAGGCACTCGGGGCGTCGGCGCCTGCAGCATAAGCCACGGTGCCCTGGAGCAGCAAAACCGTGCAAAGGGCCGTCTGTTTCATCGAAATCCGTCCTTGCAATCGATATCGTGTTGACACTTTACTAGGGCTGCGTGTAGCCATAGTAAAGTGTTAAATTTTGGCGACACTATGAACACTCGATTCGCTCTCCTTCTCACCCTGTGTGGCGCCACGATGCCGTTCAATGCGCACGGCCAGGACATGGCATCAGACCGCGTCGCAGTTGCCTTTGCAACGCCGGCGCAAGCCCTTGCCTCAGTCGGGGCGCAAACGCCGGGAGCGTGTAAGACCGCAAATCGTGCTGAGGTCTCCCGACTTGTGCGTTCAATCGCTCAAGAGGAAGGGTTCGACGCCGATCTGGCCGAGGCAATTGCATGGGCCGAAAGCGATCTCGGCGCCAGTCAGGGTCCCTCGAAGGCCGGAGCCCTGGGAATCATGCAGCTGATGCCGGGCACGGCGGCCGATCTAGGGGTGAGCGACCGTTGCGATACACAGGCAAATGTCCGCGCTGGCCTCCGCTATCTGAAGTCACTCTATGACGAGTTCCAGGATCCGCTGCTGATGCTGGCGGCTTACAACGCCGGGCCCAACAGCGTCTACAAGGCGCAGGGCATTCCGGTGAATCCGGAGACGGCAGATTACATCGCGAAAATACTGAACCGCTGGAAGTTCGGCGGTGTCGTGAAGAAGTCCGCCCTGGCCAAATCCGAAATGCTCGCGGCCGCTCCGCCAGCAAGCGAGGACGCCTGGCAGGATGGTCATGTCATGGATTTCGGCAACTGAAAGGAGCCAAGGGTGGAATACAGGAAAGCGGGCAAATTTGCCCTGAAACTGGCCTTGGCCTCAGCGGTCGGAATAGCTCTCGCGCCAGCCACTGCGTATGCCCAGTCGGCGGCCCCGGTCGAAAATGTGCTGGAGTGGTTCGTCGGAGTTCTGCAGGGCAACATAGCGCGTTCATTCGCCATCATCGCGGTCTGTTTTCTCGGCTTCCTCGCCATGACGGGCCGGCTGGCGTGGATGATGGCTTTCTCCATCATCATCGGCATCGCTTTGATCTTCGGCGCCGCCCAGCTTGTGGATGCGGTTCGCGCGACCGCTGGAGGCAGCTGAGACATGGACGACGAGGAGGTCTATGTCGAGCCGGTCAGCCTGCCACTGACACGCCCCCCGATGAAATGGGGGGTGCGCTATGAAGTCTTTGCACTGAATGGCATCCTTGCGGTGATCGGCTTTATCGCCACGAGCAGCTTCATGCTCGGCCTTGGCGTGTTCGGCGTGGTGCATCTGGTCAGCGCATATCTGTGCCAGCGCGACCCCTACATGTTTCATATTTTCGAGCGGCGCGTCTCAAAACGCGGAGCGGTGGCGAACCTTACTTTCTGGGGGGCGAGGAGCTATTCGCCATGAGCCTCGATGCCGACCTGAAATTTGGCCGTGAGCGCCGCCGTGAGAAGCCCGCGGCGATGCACATCCCCTACCTTCGCCATGTCGATGACAATTTAGTCGTGACGAAGAGTGGCTTTCTGGTCGGCGTCATCCAGCTCAGTGGACTGCCCTTCCAGACGATGGACCAGGCCGAGTTGAACAGCCGTATGTTCAACCGCAACACGACATTCCGCAATCTCTCGACCTCTCGCTTTGCGGTCTACGCCACGATCATCCGCCGTCACGTGACGCCGGAGATCGAAGGCGACTTTGATAATGCTTTCGTGGCCGAGCTTGACGCGCGCTACATGGATGAGCTTGGGGCGAAAAACCTTTTCGTCAACGAGGCGTATCTGACGGTCATACGCCGACCGATGGTCGGCCGCGTCGGCTGGGTGGACAAGGCGCTCAATGCATTCCGCATCAGTACGGCGGGCGAAGAAACCCGCGAAGAGGCGATGGCAGAACTGCATGACGTTCTCGACGGCGTCGTCAAGGATTTTGCCGCTTATGGGGGGCGTCTTCTCGGTGTCGTGAAGCGCCGCGACAGCTTCTTTTCCGAGCCTGCGGAATTTTTGGCGAAGATCCTCGCCGGTGGCGGCGACGTGGAAATGCCTTTGCCGCGCATGAGCCTTGGCGATGTGCTGGCGACGCGGCAGCTGTTTTTCGGCAAGTCCGCGCTGGAACTTCGCGGACCGGACGCTGGCAAGCTCGGCGCCATGGTGTNGGCGCCGACAAGCTGGCCGGCGGCGAAGTCGTCTTCGGACAACATCACATGAGCGTCATGGCATTGGCACCGGACATGGCTGGTCTCAACCGTGCGCTATCCGACATCACGGCGGAGCTTTCGCGCATGTCGATCGTGCCGGTTCGCGAGACACTGAACACGGAACTGGCCTTTTGGGCGCAGTTGCCGGGAAATTTCAGCTACATCGCGCGACGTGCGTTGATCTCGTCCCTGAATTTCGCCGGCCTTTTTTCAGGACACAATTTCCCGTCGGGCCAACGTGAGCGGCTGCATTGGAAACGGCCCATCGCTTTGCTCGAAACGACCAGCCAGACGGCCTACTACTTCAATTTCCACGTTCACGATGTCGGGCACTTCACGGTGTTCGGCCCGACCGGCTCGGGCAAGACCGTGGTGCTGTCGTTCCTGATGGCGCAAGCCATGCGCATCATGCCGCGGCCCCGATGTGTTTATTTCGACTATATGCGCGGCGCTGAAATTTTTGTTCGGGCGCTGGGCGGTCGCTACGAGGTGATGGAGCCTTCCCAGCCGACGGGGTTCGCGCCATTGCAGCTCGAGGACACGGCAGAAAACCGGTCCTTCCTGGAAGATTTGCTCATCTACATTCTGACGCCGGAAGGTGGCACGCTGGATGTGGCGGAGATGCGCGTCATCAACGCCGCCGTCGACATGATCTACAAGATTCCGCGCGAACAGCGGACCTTCGACCTGCTGCCGGAAGTGCTGCGGGGGTCGCTCATGCCCGGCATGAACGATCTGGCCGCGCGGATACAGCCCTGGCTCGACCCGAAGGACAAGGGCTGGCTTTTCAACAATCCCGTCGATCTGGTCGATTTTTCGAAGCCGGTTGTCGGGTTCGATATGACCAAGATCCTGAGTGACCGAAAGCTGCGTTCGGCGGCGTTGCTCTACATTTTCCACCGTCTTGAGGACGTCATCGACGGCTCGCCGATCATGCTCTTCCTCGATGAAGGCTGGAAGCTGTTGGACGACGAGGTTTTCGCCGCTTTCATCAACGAGACGCTGAAGACCATTCGTCGCCGCAACGGCGTGGTCGGCTTTGGCACGCAGACGGCGGAGGACGTCGTCAATTCCTCCATCTCGTCGTCGCTGATCGAGCAAACGAAGACCAACATTTTCTTCCCCAACCCGAAGGCGAGCAAGGACTCCTACATCGAGCGCTTCTCGTTGACGGCGAAGGAATTCGAGTTCGTGCGCCGAACCGCCAAGGAAACACGCACCTTCCTCGTCAAGCACGACAGCGACTCGATCGTAGCCAAGCTCGATTTGTCGGCGATGCCCGATCTCATCAAGGTCTTGTCCTCGAACGAAGCCAACAGCAAGGAATGCGCACGGCTCCGGGAGACCTTCGGCGACGAGCCGGAGATGTGGCTGCCATACTTCTGCGGATGGGAGAACGAGCATGACGAAGCGGCTTAGCAGCGCTTGTCTGGCCGTGGCTCTCGCGACGTCGGGAAGCATGACCGTGGCTGTCGCTCAGATCGCGGTCATCGACGATTCGAACCTCGACAAGCGGCAAGAGGACGAGCAGCACAGCACGAAGTCGGATGAAGCGAAGAAGGACGAAACCGACAGGAAGAAAAGCGTCGTCTGCACCTATTCGAACAAATACCGCTCACAGATGTTTCGCCGGTCGCCGGCCGACGCATTGCAGCGCGACGCAGGCAACGTAAAGCTAATCCGCTACTATGCGCAAAAATACGGGGTGCCCGAAGGCCTGGCGCTGTCCGTCGCCTATCAGGAATCGCGCTTCGACACATGCGCCGGGAGCCACACCGGCGTCAAGGCGTCATGCAGCTGACCAAGGGCACCGGCAAGTCCATGGGGCTTGATCGTGACGTGAACGAGGAGAATGTCGAAGGCGGTGTCAAGTATCTCGGAATGGGCGTGAAGCAATGCGGGGCGACGAATTATAGCTGTCTCGCTTCCTTCTACAACGGATCGAACGCTGGCGAGCAAAACCAGTGGGCCGGCGGTGTCGGCCGCTGGAACAGCTACTTCAACGACTATGCGTCGAGCGGCAAGGCTCCGGCCGCCGCGCCGCCACCCTTCTCGATCGTAACGGCCGACGGCGCAGGCGGCACGGCCCAGGACGCGCCATGGGCACGGTCAGGAAGGCGGCTGGCGGCCTCGATGCAAGCTCATCGCAGATGGGCGCCAACGATGCGGCGATCGACGCGCTAGCGGGCAACGTTGGCCAGGTGACGGAATACAAGGAGGCTTGGGAGCTGAACTCGTCCGCTCGTGGGATCAACGCCGGTGTCACCAACCAGTACCTCGCCCAGGCGGGCGACTTTACGGCGTTGCTGGCTCAGCTTCTATCGATGCAGAACGTTCAGGCATCGCAGGCGTCGAAGCTGGTGCAACAGCCGAAGAGCGGTTCTCCAAACCCGTTCTCTTGCAATCCCGCGGAACTGGAACGGTTGAAGATCGATCGCGATCGGTGGCTACCATGCGCGGTTGAGAACGCGGGGACAAGCTCAGCCGATAGCCGCTCGATGATCATCACCACTGACCCTGCTGGCGCTGCCAGCGTCATCGATTCTCTGCAGCAATAGGAGGCTGACATGAAGAAATTCGCGATTGTGGCCAGTCTGGCGCTTTGGGCAAGCACGGCCCATGCACAGATTGCCGTCATTGATGGCGCCAATCTCGATATAGCCCGCAAGAATGCGGACAA
>NZ_AYVY01000017.1 GCF_000503055.1 Mesorhizobium sp. LSHC420B00
CCGCTGCCCGGCACGCCGAAGATCTCCGCGGCCTCGGAGCCGAGCGGGTCGTCGAATCGATCGAGCTCGCCGAAGGACTGTTCTCGCTGATTGCCGAGTCGGTCGGCGGCAATAGCTTCGCCCACGCGATCGAACGGGTGGCGCCCGGCGGGACGATCGTCATGTTCGGCTCGAGCAGCGGCGAACTCACGCCCATCGGCTTCCGCCAGTTCGTTCCGGGTCACGAAGGCGCGCGGCTGCAGACCTTCGCCTACTACGCTTCCGGTCCCGAGGTAGGCGCCGATATCGCCTCGCTGCTCGCGCTGATCGCAGCAGGCCGGCTCGAAACCCGCGTGGTCCTGACCGTGTCGTGGCGGGACGTCGGCCGGGCCCTCGACGCGCTGCGGCAGCGCAGCATCAGCGGCAAGGCAGTGCTTACCATGACCGAATGAGCAGGCGGTGGCCGCCGGACGGAACGGTGTCTGTCTCCCCGGGGCTGCTACGACAACGTGAGCCCGCCCGCGATTGGCCGTTGAAGCCGGCGCCTGCTTCCGCTAAGAAGCCGTGGCTGGCCGGTTACCCGGCTGGTTCGTTTTCCGGATCACCGATCCTGAAAGCACCCGTAGCTCAGCTGGATAGAGCGCTGCCCTCCGAAGGCAGAGGTCACAGGTTCGAATCCTGTCGGGTGCGCCAAGATATCGAACGAGATCAGCGAATTATGGCTTAGAGCTATCGCCCCTCCAATTCTGTCATCCTTCAGGTAAGCGTAGGGTAAGCAGAAACCTAAGTTCGAACCGTCCCTTGGGCGCGCGGGACACTGGGGATCAAATCATAATGCTGTTGGCTATGATCTGGGTGACAATCAGCCCAAAGAAGTAGGGAAGCGAGATCGAGACAACGAAGCTGGTGACCCCTGAAAACCACAAGAAAGCCTCTCGAAAGCGGGCCGGTAGCTCAAAGTGCTCGGCGGCTGCGTGCAGACCGTAGCGTATGTAAGTTCCGATAAATAGGAACGCGCCGCCATAAGCTAACAAGTACAAAACTAACACCGCAGGCGAACCACTCTTTTGCCAGGCTAGTTGTAGTGCGCTCATAATAATCAAGCTTTCGATCGTTACGAAGATGAACTCATGCACCGCTTTGGTGTTGCCGAGCCATTGTTCAAAAAATGATTTCGGCTGATCGAAGTCTCGTAGTGTTCTAAACATGCGAAATAAGATCATCATGCACCTTTTGCTGAGACGCCAACGCGGCCACGGTCCCTCGCCGAATCTTTGCATCCGTGCGCTGCATTAGACAAGCGAGGTATTAGCAACGAGGCCACAAACGTCTTGTTATAATCCCCAACTTAAGCCATCCTGATTATGGGTTTGGGGGATCAATCATGAAAAATTTTGTTACGTCAGTTCTCGGCATCGTCGGCGTCTTTGGCGTGATGGCGATCGGGCTTGGAACGCTCGCGTTCTATACCGTTGCATTCGAAGCTGGTGCTGATGAATGGTTCGGATGGCATGGATGGTGGGTGCCGGTTCTGTTCTTTGTCGCTGTGATCATGTTTCGATCAGGCCTGCTAATCGCCGCCGCAATGGTGATTGGCGGCTACGGAGCATACTATACATGGGAATGGCCGATTTGGATCGTTGTCCCGGTCTTCTTCCCAGCACTTGCGTTCATGCTTGCCGGCTTGCTGGTAGCGGCTGTCGGCGGGGTGACGGAGCGCGTGCGCGGATGATTAGAATTGTCGCGATTTGCGCTGCGGTAGCGCTCACCATCGCAACCCTGTCCTTGCCATACGGGTACTATCAGCTGCTGCGTCTGGGAATTTTCGCTGCCGGCATCTATTGCGGCATTAAGTTGAAATCAGCCGATGACGAGAAACTTGCCTTCTCTCTTTTCGCCGTCGCGCTGGCCTTCAACCCATTCTTGCCGGTATTTCTTTCGCGGGAAATTTGGTTGCCAATTGACCTCATTTGTGCGGCCTTGTTCGGCTTCGTCGCATATCGATGCGGAAAGAAGATCCCGGCAATCGGTTCAAAGTAGCGGAGCCGTCTCGCTACCTTCGCCCCTGTAGCTGGTCGTTCTCTTTCTTCGCGGCCTCGACGCGCTTGTCAATCCAGGCGGCAAGGTGGGGCAGATACACGCCCCTAGCCGCCTTCTGGCTGTTCTCGATCCGCACCACCGGCAAATCGATCTCGCCCTCTGTCGTCTTGCGGATGAACTGTTGAGGCGTGAGGTGGCTGAAAAAGGACGCGCACACCTTCTCGACGGGGATCACAGCTGCGCCGTCGAATTGCGCCATGAGTAAAAAAACGGTGTTCATTGGTCTCCTTTAATGCCGTTGTCTAAGGGCGCGACGAAATCGCCCCACACGAAAGATGCGCGCCATTGGGCCTCCTCGACCCCGCAAACGAACACAAATAAGGCCTTGTCGTCGGCTGGATGGGTTTCCCAATCCGGATCGTTCCCCATGACCTGGACGATCTCCCAGTTATCACACGGCGTAAGCTCGTCGCCGTCTACGGTCCCGTCCGCGGCTGTTCGCCATTTCGCCCAGTAGTAGCCGGGCTCAAGCGGGATCTGCGGTACTCTGTGGCCGTATGGAATGCACATCTGGTGAACCCTAAAGCTGATCGGAATCAAAGCCCGGATGTTCTGCCATCACGACGGCCAAGCCGACACCTGTCAAGTTACCCAGGTTGCGAACAAGAATTCGGTCCCTCTCAATTCAATGTCCCAAGTCCAACGTCCGCCCAGTAGGTTCCGTCGATCCAAGCGGCAGCTGTGGCCTTTATCCGGATTTCCGTTTCGCTCTGCGCCGGCAGAGACGAGATTGTTTCCGCAATGGCGAAGGCCGGCGCGCTCGCAGCGTCGATCGCCGCGAACTCCTCATCAACGCTGATGTCCTCGGGCAACGCGTCGATCTTCGCTTTGGAATAGGTCATAGCCTGATGCAGCAGGATGCCGAGGAAATTCATTTCGCCTTCGAAGACAATGCCGTTGCGGTCCATGATGCCCGTCCTTCCGTTTTGGTTCAGTCAACGGTATCCTTTATAGATATTCCGTTGTCCCTTATGGTCAATGATGCAAAACCAGTTGTCAAGCCATTTCGGATAATCTATTATCTTTTTTAGACACCACGAGGGGAATGCGAGAATGATCAATGCAGAACAGATGCGCGCCGCCAGAGCGCTGCTCGACTGGACCCGTGACGACCTCGCGGAAAAGTCTGGAGTGTCCGCGCCGACAATTAAGCTTATGGAAACGCGAGGCACCGAGCGAAGTGTAATCGCTACGGTGAATGCTGTTCAGACGGCCCTTGAGGTTGGCGGGGTTGCATTCATACCGGAGAACGGCGGAGGCGCTGGAGTGCGCAGGAGGGACAGGAGGGCATGACCTCGCCACTGCGTGAAGTCGTCCCCGCCAAGGATGAGGGATAACTTAGCCCCCAATCCGGCCGAGCAGGTATTCAAGCGGCGAAACGTCCTTGCCCTCCGCTTGTCGCCATGCAGCATCGACAAAGCGATTGATCTGAACAGCCGGCAGGCCGGTAGCGAGGCAGGTCGCGTTGATCACCGCCTTAAGATCAGACGCATTGACCTTCCCATCTTCTAGGAATGGGGCCGTGAGAATATCAGCTACGCCCTTGCCGCCGCGCACCACGTCCTTGACGAAGCTGCCGTATGCTCCTCCCGCCTCAAAGCCCTGCATTGCGCTCACGCTGTCGCGGATGAACGGCAGCGTTCCCATGACGGAAAACGCTGTTTGCTTGGCGAGGAACGCCGCCCATTCATCATCCTTGTCGTCTTCGTCGTCAGGTAGCCGGCCACGGATCGCAGCGCCCACAACTGCCTCAAGCGTGAACAGGAAAGCCATGTCCAGCGTCCAGGACAGAGCCTCTTGTGCCGAGCGCGCGGAAAATCCGTCTTGACCGATTAAACGCTTGGCCTTCGCCGTCCGCTCATAGGCGACATTGAACTTGGCGAACATGTACGAGCCGAGCGCCGTAAACAGCCGTACAACGTCATTCTGGCGCGCGGTGCGTGAGACCGAACCGCGCTCGACCGCCGAGCGATCGGCGAACAGGCCAGACGCCTGGGCGCGCTTCACCACGGCGTCAGCATGCGCCACGGCCTTGGCCTCATCGTTGCCGTATTGCCGCAAGCCCTGCCGATAGCCGGCCAGCCATGTCGGCACATCGGCGAGATACCATTGCACCTTTGTCATTAGCCAGAAGGACATTGGCCCGACGATCTCAGCCTTTATCTCTCCCCAGCGCGAGGCGACCGGCCCCGTCTTCGGATCTGAATAGAAATCGAAGATATCCTTGTTGAACGTGGTCTGACGCGAGGCCATGAACGGCGACTTGGCCGCAATGTCGCGCGCCATGCTGACCGGGTTTTTCGCCGCCTGCATGATGCCGACAGCCATGTCCTTTTTGCCGACAACGACCATGGACTGAGACAAGCCGGTCACCTGCATTGCGACTGTCGAAATGTTGAACGCCAATTTAGCCGCGGTGAAGTTAGATTTCAGTGTGCGCGCCGCCCGGCCGACCAGATCGGCGGATTTCAACTCGCCCTCAGCCACGTCCTTTAGCCAGATTTCCAGCGCGTCAAAATCGGCCTGCTTTCCGGCTTCCATGAACGCCGAACGGATTTCACCGTTTTGGAGAATGCGCCAGGAGTTCGCGACCGGCTCACTAAGCTCCAGGTCATAGATCACCTGATTGACGTGACGGTGCAGGACCGACATATCAAGCTCGACATCGCGGCCAGAGGATCGCACGCGCTCTTTGAGGTGCCCTTGCCGTGTCTGCGCTTTGCCAAACCGGCCGGCCTGGAGCGCCTGGGCGATGTTGTTCGCCTCATCATCGCGAGCAAGCGACGACAGACGCGGATCGTATTTGAGCGGGTAATAGCCGCCCTTCAACGTCTTGCCGGCGATCTCGACCGGCGTTGCCTCGACCCACTCAGGTTCAACGCCCGTGGCGCGGCGCTCGCGAGCCGCGATATCGTCGCGGAACGACCCGACATAATCCC
Organism: Mesorhizobium sp. LSHC420B00; assembly: GCF_000503055.1. Taxonomy (GTDB): domain Bacteria; phylum Pseudomonadota; class Alphaproteobacteria; order Rhizobiales; family Rhizobiaceae; genus Mesorhizobium. Next base: position 5,019 of record NZ_AYVY01000017.1, read on the forward strand.
ACACCGATTGCACGAAAGCGGCGTCTTTCGCGTCGAGCGTGGCGATCACGGCAGCGATTTGAGCCTCAGTCAAGGATCCTCTAACTTTTGGATCGGTGAGCCTCGCCCGGTTGCCAGCGTTGCCGAGATTGAGCGCAACGGCGATCCGCTCCCACTTCGAAAGCGCATAGCCGAGTTCGGGGATATGATCGCGGACGGCCATGCGACGGCGATCCGCCTTGTCATAGACGGCATACAGGCTTTCGAGATCGCCCGCCGCTTTCAGCTTTCGCACTGTCAGACGATCCATTGCCTCATCGATCGGCGTCTTGATGTTGCGATAGGCCGCGCCCAAGTCCTTGAACCCGTCGATCTCGCGCAGGATCGTGCCGGCGTTCAGCACCAGGTCAAAGAACTGGCGAACCGAATGGCGCAACGCTTCGCCCTTGGTCCCGACGCGGCCGGGCGGGCGCTTCGGCATGTTGGCGTCAAAGGCCGCGACGACATCGGTAACGACCGCCTCAAGCTCGCGCTGCTTTTGCGCGTCGATCAGCTTGTTCCATCGTGTCGCCATGTGCTCCAGGTTCTTGAGGCTGTCGACCACGCCGCGCATTTCTTCGACCGGCAGGGTTTTGTATGGACGCCTCGCCGCGTCACTTAGGACGGCCTCAGGGATGGCAAGCTCATTCTCCCGGCCCGCAGCCGTCATCGCGGCGACGAACGCGTTCAGCGCCCCGCGCCGGCCCTCAGCGGCCCCACTCAGCTTGCGGAAGTCATAGCGCTCAAGGATTTCATCGATAGCGCCGAGATAGTCCACCTGGGCGTTCTCGCGCCGGCCAGCGCCCGCGATCCGTTCGCGCGTCGATTTCTTGCCGAGCTTGGCAACGAAATTCTCCGCCTTCTCGACTTCACCGGCCACATTGCGCGCTTCCATGTAGAGCGCGTGATTGACCAGTTGGCGGCGCTTGGTCTCGACCAGCTTCGCGACCAGATCGTTATAGCCCAGCGATGTTGCGGTGCGCTCGCCGCCCTTGATCGTGAACGCATTGCCCGACTTGCTGACGGCCTCGCGATCAGGGACCGTGAACGTCGATTGCGTCGTTTCGAACTTGGCGTTGTAGGCGTCAATCGCCGTGGCGACGGTATCGGGCGAGGTGCTGCCCTTGGACGCGGATCGAGCTTTTGTTTCGATGCGACGGCGCGAGGCGTCTAGCCAGACCTTTTCACGAGACAACATCGCGCCGAGCTTCGCAGCGTCGTCAGCGGCCTTGCGTTCGGCGGCGAGGAACCGGCTGGAGTTTACGGCATCGCGGACGCGCATGCGGGCAATCGACGCGCGAGCCGACGCGCGAGCCTCTTTCGCGGTCATGCCAAGGCCGGCCCCAGCCACCTCGACAACGGCCTTGAGTTCGGCCGCGATCCATTGCCCGCGCTTGTCGCTGTGCAGCGCATCGAGTGCCGCCGCCTCGACCGAGCCGTCAGTCAGCACGTCGCCATGCCGCTCGCGCATGAGCTTGTCCGTTTCAGCCTCAATGGCTTCCTTGCGCGGCGGAGCCTTTTCGAGAGCCTGGACAAGCTCATCGCCGCTATCGAACCCGAACCAGCCGGCCGCGTCGTCGGGGTCAACGCCGCCCTCGACCGCGTAAATGGTTTGCATGCCGCGCGGCAGCGTCTTCAAGACGCCCTCGCCGTAGCGCTGCACAAGGATTTCCTTGGACAGCCGGATATCGGGCATTCCTTCCGGCTCCGTTTCGGCGTCCCACCAACGGCGGTTGCCCATCCATTCCCATGCGCGATAATAGCGATAGGTGTTGACTTGGCGCTCGACTTCCTCGCGAACCTTGGCGCGTTCTTCCTTGAACCACTTCTCTTGAGCGCGCTTCACCGGAGCCATCGCCTCGCGCAACAGCCGCGCCTTGGCGTCATCCTCAGCCTGATCGCGCAGCTTGAGGAAGGAGGCAAATTCGCCCGGCGTCAGGCCCATTTCGTCAGCCGTGGCGAAGATCGGCCCGCGATCGCCGGCCTGCTCCTTGGCTTTGGCGATCTCATCATCCGAGGCAACCATGCGGTCGAAGACCTCGCGAATGCCGTCCGACACCGTGACGTTGAGGCCAGCCAGCCGGCGATAGACCGAGATCAGCCAAGACCGGAATTTCTCGAATGCGCCGCGCAGTTCGATGGACGGCGCTTTGCCTTCCATCAAATAGGCTTCAAACCCGCGCGCCCATTGCTCTTGCATGCCGACGTCAACCGCCGCGTCCTTCATCAGATCGCCGGTCGTTCCGTTGGCGAGCGCCGCGTTCACATCATCGGCGGTCAAGGTGACATCGGGCATAACGCGCATGCCGTCTTTCGCCACGGCGTCGGCGTTCTCGCCCCACCATGCCTTGACACTTTCCATGTCGCCGGAAGATGACGCCTCGCCCTTGGCCGCGAGATCGCGCAGCACGGTCAGGAAGTAGTGCCCGCTCTCATGCAGGAACGTCGATAGGTCCGCGCCTTCGAACAGGCGAACAACCGTGTCGCCATTGCCGACGCCGCCGCCTGGGAATTGGATTGAGCCGCGCGGGCCGCGCACGTCGCCGGATTGGCCGTACTTCTTCCCCTCATCTGCCTGATCGGCTTGAACGGCAGCACGGATCGCGGCGTCGTCATCATCCAACCCGACGCCCAGGCTCGACAGATACGCCTCGATTTGGTCAAGCTGGGCGGAGTGATCCGCCGCAGCTGCATCAGCCGGAACCGCATAGTCAGCTTCGCCGCGCAATTCGCGGTCGATGGCATCGAGCAACGCGTTACCGATGTTAGGAACCTCGCGACCTTCCTTTACCGCGTTGCGATAGTCGGTCGCGACCGGATCGTTCACCAGATAGCCGGCCTCAATCGCCGCCTGGGCCACATCATCAATGCCGTGCTTCTTGCCGCTCGTCTGCCCGAACATATCGCGCACGCCGTCGACTATGCCGCCGCGCGCCAACTTGAGCGACTTCTTGCCCTTGCGCTTGATCACGGCGGCATCGCGAGCCTTCAAGTTCCCGCCTACGTCATTGATGCCGCCGTAATCGGAAATGAACTCAAGCAGCGATTGCCGCTTGTCGAAACCGGCAGAGCGGCGAGCTCGGGCCTCCGCGAGCGTCCGGTTCAAGGCGTCAACGTCGCGGAACTGCATGCCTTCCGGTATCGATCCGCTCACCTGTGGCAGCGGATAAGCGGCCATGAAGTCTTCGACCGTCTGCCCCGAGCGTTCGGCCATAGTGCGATAGAACGCCGGATAAAGGGTGGCCTCAGTGGTGGCTACATCGGTCGACCGGCCTGCCTCGCGCAACCGCGAAACCATCGTGTCGTAGATTTGCTGTTCGAAGGACCGCGAGCCCTCATCCTCCAGGCGTGCGGTCTCAGCGGCTTGGAATGCTTCATCCATTGCGTCTTGTGCGCGTTCGTTGAACTCCTTGGCCTCCAGCGCCGTGAACTCATTCGGATCGAACCGCATGTTTTCCATGAGGAAAGCGTCGTGTTCGGTGCCGGCGATCTTGGCCGCGTAGGTGGCAGTCGGGATTTGCAGATCGCCGCCGCCCGCAAGCGCAATGTCGAGATCGTCACGGCTCACGCCGTCGAGTTCATCGACCAAGGCGTAAGGATCGACGCCGAGGCTTTGGAAATACGTTGAGAACTGTTCGGCCGGGACATAGACATTCTCCACCGGCCCGTTCGCGGTTGCGGCCTCGACAAACTGGCGGAACTTGTCGGGCGTGCGAGCGCGCACCGCCGACGCCTGGGCGTTGGCGGATATCTCGCCAAGCTGGGCGACCGTTCCCTCAGCGGTCTTGGCCTTGCGCCGATTGGCTGCAAACTCTCGACCGGCCACGCCCATGTCAACGGGAGCGGTGGCGATCTCCGCGACACCCTCCGCAACGATGTCGTTCCAGTCGATTGGCTGACCAGATGCAACCCGAGCGCTGTATTCGCCGGCAGAGCCGAGGATCGCCTGTTGAGCGCTTTGCGCTATCGCTTCGACAATGGGATTGTGAGACGCGGCCTTGCCGGCGAGACCACCGGACAGCAAATCGAAAGCGCCAACGATTGCGCCGCGAATGACGCCGCGCTTTGCCGCTTCCTCCAAAAGTTTCGGATCAGACAGAACGCGCTGCACGTCCTCAGGCTTGCCGAGATCAATCCCCTTTTCGGCCAGGAAATCGGCCGGCGCAGTGTAACGTTCTGTGGCGTAAGAACCGCCGCCGAGAACGCCGACGCCAAGCGCCGGGTTGAACCGGCTAGCAACGAGCGCCGCCGCGAGTTGCGGTGCGCTTTCGCCGGCCGTCTCCATAGCCCACGACAGACCGCCGATAGGGTTCTGTAGGAACGCGGTGCCGAAGTTGGCAATCGCTTGGCCGGCCGTCGCGTCCTTGACGATTGCGGCCTTTTCGAACGACTGTGCGGTCGCTGATTTTGGCGTTGCCGCAAGTCGGTCTTGGCTGGCTTTGACGCCTTCCGCGAATTGCACCGCAGCCGCGTTGTCATCCGCGCCGATCATGTCGGCGTAGCGGGCATCTACCCAGCGTCCGAACGCGCCGAGGTATTCCGCGCCCGTCCAGGTCTCAAGCGGGTTGCCCTGCATATCCTTCAAGCCGGAACTGGTTTTCTCCTCCTGGAGGATTTGCCCGAACAGCTTAGAGCGGTCGCGGTCGCGGCCGGCCGTCTGTTCGAACATGAATTGATTGCCCATCTGGCTAAGGCGATCACCAGAGCGTGACAGCGTGTTCGTCACACCGCGCCCGAAGCCTTCGAACCAGGACAGGTTTTGAAGATCGTCGCGGGCGAGCGCCGCATTGTCGGGGCTGCGCAGCCATTCGGTCAGGCGCGGCTTTGATGATAGGATCGTCTTGTTCTTCTGTTCTTCGATCTTTTGCTGAAAGACGTTCCGGTACTCGCGGACCATTGGCAGCGGCGGAACCGGGTTGCCTGTGGCCTTGCCGAACTCGTTTGCGAGGTTCAGATCGCCGGCTATTTCGTCGGGCTTCTCGTTAACCGAGCCGAGCACGACTTGCGCCGCACCGACGCCGTTCTGTTGCTGCTTATCTTTCCAGGCGTTATAGTCCGCGATTGTATCCAAGATTGATCTCCTTTAGGCGAATTTTTCTATGGGTGCAGAACGAGCCGGAAGCCTTGCCGATAGCCGACTTCGACAACGGAGACGCCGGTGTCCTTCAGTCGAGCGCTCAGGCCGTCAAATGCTTTTCTAAGCGCGCGGTACATGACCGTCGGCGATGGCCCGCCGTCTGGATCGTCGGCGTACAATGCGTCGAAAACTACATGGCTCATCACCGGCATGCCCTTGCCGCGCCAGACAGCTTCAAGAAGGGCAGCGGCGTGGCCGCTGATGCGACGCTCCGCAATCAAGTCGCCAAGTGCCGGGGCAGACACAGACTGGTTGCAGCAGGGGCAGGTCACCGTATCGCCTTCGACTTCCGAGCCTTTGCCCGGCGTGCTGCGGCCTCGCGGATTTCCGGCGCACGGGCAAGCAACGCGTCCTCTAACCGTTGAGGCTTCGGCGGCTGTGGTGGTAGCGTCGAGCGCAGCCATGCGATGTGTTTCACATGGGCCAAGAAGTCATCCAGCGGCCAGTTTAAAGCCGCCTCACCCAGCCCCTCTTTGATGTCGTCAAGCGGCCCAGGCATCAGCGGTATCCCCGACGCTTGGCTTCCTTGATGGCCGCTCGGACCAGTTTCGGGTTATTGCCTGCACCATGGCGCTCCAAGCTTGCGACGACACCAGGACTGACTAGCTCCAGGTCTCGGATGAATTGCCGCGCAATGGTAAGATCGGCGTCTGTTACACCTGCCGATGTCAATTCGGTCATGCTTGCAGCAAAGCCTGCCTCGATCTGTTCGGGTGTTGGCGGCGAGAAGCTATCGGCGCTCTGGCGAACGATAGTGAAAGCTTCCTCAATCGTCGCAGTATCGGTTCCAGACGCGCGGAAATCCTCAGACAGCGCCGCCGTCGCCGCTTTCAAGGCGCTAGCCCGCTCAGTGTCGCCGTCCTTCATTGCGTCAAGCGTGAACTGATCCAGTTCACCGCCAACAGCGCGCTCATAATCTACGTCCTTCCGAGCCGCATCATCCCTGAAAAGGATCGACGCGGCGTCGTCGTCTTTACCGGCAGGAGGCGAGGCCTCGGCCTTGCGCTCGCTCGGAAACATCGCGGCGGCGGCAGGGTCAGGCTTGCCGTGATTTCCCGTCAAGCGCTGTTCCGCAGCTGCATGTTGCGCCTGGGCCCATTCCGGCACCGACGCAGGCTTTGACGGCGCATCATTTGGGAACAGGATGCTTGCGTGATCAATCTCAGCCATCACGCAGTCTCCTGTTCGTTTTCGGCTGCGAGCAAAATGACCCATGCCGAAGTCGCGATTTCTGTCACGGACTTGCCCGGGCCGGAGAGCCGCGCACGGCCATCAGCCAGGCGGATCAGCTTATCGATCGCCATTACTGCGAGACCCATCTGCCCTATGGGTCCGACCGACAAATTGACCTGCGCGCGTCCCAGGTTTTGCCGGATAAGTAGTTCTTCGGCTGCGATCTCAGGCAAGGATGCGGTTATTTCCGCAATCGCCGCATCAATGCGCTTGGTGGCGGCAAGGAGGCGCTTTGCATGGCCTTTCGCGGCGTCGAAGTGTTTCCGGCGCTCAGCTTCCGCCTTGGCCTCGCGAGCGGCGGCTTCGGCCCGCTGCGCTCGTGCCAATGCGCGATTGAGTATCAGGCGATCGACGGCCAACCGTTCGATGCGCTGGTTTATCTCAGCGGCCTTCTTGCCAGCTTCGGGTGCGCCGGCCACGGCGTCGGTCGAAACTTTGCCGAATTCGGCGTCCAGATCAGCAACAAGGATGTCGAGTGCGCCGATCTTCTCCAGGATTTGCGATGACGTGATGGTGGTCATCTTAGGCCACTCCTGCCCAGGCATCGGCAGCAAGCGCCGCGATGGTCCTATCGCCCGCGATCGAGGGCTTGCCCATCTGGTCGAAGGCCACCAACGCAAGGCGCTCTTGGTAGGCGCGGCTTGGTTCCGATACGGGCCGTTGCTGCCTGATTTCGGCCTCAGCGGCGTCGACGGCTGCCTTGGCAGCGCGGACTTGACCAATCAGCGTGTCAAGCTCAGCGGCCTTCGTCTGGATGGTCGCAATATTGGTGGCTATGTCAGTCATCGGTTTCCCTTTCTCTCACGTGTTGCGGCGGACACTCAAAAATCCGTCCTCAGCGTTGTCGTAATCTGTGTCGGCAAAGCCCTGCCGATCCGGGTATTGCAGGATGGGTTGATACGGAGCCGGCAACCTCGGTGCTTCCCAATCGGCCGAGACAGCCGGCGAAGGCGCGGGGGCCTGTTCCGGCTTCGGCGCGACCTTCGTCTTTGGGACAGGTTCGGGCGCTGGAGACACCGGCTTATCTTGAGGCGCATCCGTCGCCGGCACGTCCAAAGCTTGAGCGCGCGATAAGCGCGCAAGCCGATCGGCAAGGCCGTCCAAGCCCTTAACCTCCAGCGTATCGCGGAATGCGGCGACCGATACATGCCGCCCAATCGCCTCTAGGCGGCGCACGCGATCAGAGAGCTTAACTTTCCTGGCTACGCCGATCTGCTTCCGGTCTTCACCTCGACCGTCGAACAATTCCTCAGTCTCGACACCAGCAACTAACCCGCGCCGCCAGACTTCCGGCCATTCGTGGACCGGCAGAAGACTGCCCGTCTCCTCCTCGTAGAGGTCTGCAAGATCGGCCTCGACTTCCTCGTGCAGCCGCTTGAGAAGGTAATCGGCATCGACCCCGACGCGATCAAGCCGCTTTTGCTGTCCTTGCTCAATCGCAGCCAGTATCTCAGGATCGTCCAGGAGCCGAGAGGCCATGGCATGCGCCGACGACGATGCATACCCAGCGCGCAACGCGGCTTCTGTGGCCGTTTCCGACCTCAGATATTCTTGAATGAACCGCCGCTGACGATGCGTGAGTGCCATAAGGCAACGGGTATCAGCGCATGGTTGTTGGCAGTTTCCGCCTTGCACAAATTAGCACTTTTCCGTCTCAGCATGAAAAAGCCCGCCGTCGCGGATTATCGCGAAAGCGGGCAAGGAGGAGAGGCGCGTCAAGGCATCTTCGCCCTGACGCGCTCAACAGCGATTTGCGTTATGCCGCTATATCAACGCGACGCCACGGAAGACGGCTCGGAGATACATTCCGTAGAAAACGGACGATATCCGACCGGCCATAGAGACGATGCCGCTGCGCGCCCAAAAGCACTACAGGCTGACCAAGTCGGAGGCTAAGTGCTCCGATTAGGTCGTCGGCTTCATCGTGGTTTTCAACGACATGATCCCGTACCGAGGCTACGGCAAAGTTCACGCCTTGCTCTTTCACAAGAGCGATCTGCCACTGTCCCATTATGCAGCCCTCCGCTTAGCGGCGGCGAGTGCCTTACTTTCAGGGAAACGATGGCCTTTCAACACTTCATTGACCCGCCCAGGGTTTACCCGGTACGTCGCCGCGATGTTGTGCTGAAATTGTCCATCCCAATGACGAAGCCAAACGTCGATGGCGTCATCAAGGGTTAGTTGGTAGGGTGGTTCATTCTCATTCATCGTATAAGACTTTCTTTATGTCCTACACGGTGGGGACGTTTTTCCCTCTTGACACGCGGACTCTGGATGTCCAATTAATGCCGGAGTGATCACGACCCCACCGCAAGGTGGCTTCAAAAAGGCCCGGTTGGCGTTGACGCGCCTTCCGGGCCGCTCGTTGTCTACCGTTAACTTCCGGTAAACCTTGCGAATTTGGGAGAGCTCGTGCGATTCTGCAAGCCCCCCTATGCAAAATTATTAGAGTTGGCAGACGAAATCGTACGGCGGTGCGAAATTTTGCCGCGATCCGACGGGGCGTCACCAGCCTCCCGTGCCAATCAAAATCCTCGACCAACCACATAGCGATCTGACGAATTGGACGCGCGCAAGCCGCCTTCCGGGCGGCGCGCACCAGCGCGGCGGGGGAGTATGAGGGGGGAGTTCGGGGAGGGAGTTCGGTGGGAGATCGCTGGGAGTTCGGGGAATTCATGCGGGAGATCGGAAGGGAGTTCGGGGGAGATCGGGCCGAGAGATCGGGGGGAGATCGGGACTGTCAGAAATGAATTCGTAGCCTCGACAGCCCCTTGTCGGTAAGCACGAGTTGAGTACTGCCCTTGCCGTTCGCCTCATAGGAGACTGAGGCGATTTCTTCCTTTGTAAACAGCCGCTCCATTGCGCCCTTGAACTTCGCGCGGCTGATTGTTTTGCACATTTCGGCTAGCACTTTCGGCGCATAGTTCGGCCCAGACGACGCATTCGCGCGACGGCCTTCCTTCTCCCGTTTGGAAAGCAGCTGTAGGAATGTGAATTCTATCTCTCGGTCTTGCTGATCGCGGTCGAGGGTCGCAAGGGCTTCCCGGTCCGGTCGGAACATGCCGCGATCCCATCGCAGCACGACCTCAGCGCCGCTAGGTCCGTAGTTCGCTTTCTTGCTTGAGAGGACGCGAATGTCTGGATCAGGGTCAGTGTCGCCCTCTGACTTTGGCGCCGTAAGGTACAATCGCGACCGCACGGAATTGCCCCACCCGGTCGAGCCAGATTGCCCAGAGCCGGACGCCATCCCTGAAACGGACGGGTGCGACAGAAGGACGATCGCCATGTTGTGGGCGATGCACAGTCGCCGCAGCGACCGGACGAACATGCGGACTTGAACGCGAGACAATTCGTTTCCGCCGAACACGTCCGCGCGCGTATCCAGGACGGCGCATTTCGGGCGCAATTGCCGGATCGTCGCCTCGAACCGATGGTGTAGCGCCGTCAATTCGAGGGTGAGTTTGCCCGGCGCTGCCAGTTCAGTGGCATCAGCATCCGTCAGATCAGCCAGATAGAAATTGCGTAAATCGCCGGGCGTTAGCCCCATGCCGGTCAGGACCGCATTGCGCCGCCGAAGTATTTCGTTCGGCTCGTCCTCGCACGAAAGGTACAGAAACCCGCCCGGCTCAGGCATCGTGCCGAGCCAATCACGACCGGCAGTCATGGCGATGCCGAGTTGCAGCGCGAGCAGGGATTTGCCTAAGCCGCCGTCGCCGGAAATGTCTGTTACATTGCGATCAGGGATAAGGTCGGGAACGATCCAGGCGCGCGGTGCGACGTCATCAACGGGCACCGTCGACAGGTTGATTGTGGTGAGCGGCGCGACCGTTTGCCGATTAAACGGCCGGCGCAGCGTCTCACTGGAAGGTGCGAGCGCGGCGGCATGCTCAGCAGGGCCGGCAGGAGGGAGAGGGCCGTCATCGGCCATCCCTGCCCTCTCAGCTGCCTCCGCTTCATATACATCAAGCGGAGGCAGATCACGCACAGCGCGCCGCCCGTCTCGATATGGGGCGCTCTGCACAAGGCGGCAACAGGCCGCGCTGTTCTAATTCGCGGCGACGGCGCAATTCCGGCTCCAACCCATAGCGGGAGATTAGGGCGATCAGCCTCTCGCGGGTTTCGGCGGTATCCTTCGGATGCGTCCACCCATCCCAGAACCAGCGTTGTCGCTTGAAGGTTATCCAATGATCTGGACGGACGATCTCAACCGCGCCGCCTGATCGAACACGGCAGATGGGCCGGTAGGCCCTGTCGAATATCACCGACGCGCCGCCAGCCTCCGTCCATGCTCCATAAGGGAATATTTTCCAGCGCGCGCCGCGCCATAGTATCCGAACGGCTCGGATCGTGTTTTCGTCGGGGAGAAACTCCCCTCGATCAATTTCCGGTGTCATGTTTGCCTTCGTCAATCTTGACGAGGCGGCGATCTGTTGCTAAACCCACAACGTCGATTGTTGCTTAGCTTCGCCGTCTCGAAGTTATTCGAAAGCCCGAGTTGCCGCTCGGGCTTTTCGTTTTTCAGATGTCATCGCCGGGTTCAGGAGGCCCGTCCTCTGCTGGCGTCGGCTGGCATGTCAAAGCCTTGGCGACTTTAACAACGTCCACAGCAACCGGCTTCATGTGAGGAGAAGGGAACGGGATCACGTTATCGCCAACGATCCGGTGCCCGGTCCTCGCGCAGAAAACTATTTCTTCGGCCATGGCGATCACGCGGCGGCGCTGGTCGACGCCATCGGTTCCGAAGTGATGCTGTTCGCCCACCGGTCCAATTCAGAAACGTCATAGACGACACGGCGTGGGCCAGCCTTTCGGAAGGCTGGCCCACCGCCGAGCACGGCGAGCTTTGCNAGCCTTTCGGAAGGCTGGCCCACCGCCGATCACGGCGAGCTTTGCCAGCGTGCCGTTGGATCGGCTGATGCCGTGCCGTTCCCTGAGATAGAGCGAAGCCTCAGCGCGCGTTAGGCGGGGAGGAATATTCGCGAAGGTCAACATTGGTCATGCCTTTCTTTCGATTACCTGACATGACTTTTCGTGACCAATGGTTGCTTCCACCAATCGGAAAACTGCAATAACATCAATGATCGCGAACTAGGCCGATGATTTTTCTCGCATTGATGGATGATCAATTACAATCGCAGTGCGCGCGTCGCCCATCATCCGCGATACTTCATCGGCGACTTTGTCGGCGGCGGCTGTCAGCACGGCATCAACGCGTGCCACGTAGCCGGCTGTGACGCCACCGGCAGAATGACCGAGCAGCGTGGCCACGGTCGGGAGCGTCATGCCCAAGCCGTCCGCTGTCGTCGCAAAGCCATGCCGCAAACCGTGAAGCGTCAGATCGGCCAGCGCATCGCGGTCGGCTTCGCCCAGGTCGGCAGAGCGCACGATCCGCAAATAGGCCTTCGGCAAACCACCAAACGGTGCATCGGCCTTGCGTTCGGCCGGAAGCACAAAGTCGCCCTTCTCTTTGCGTTCGCGGATCGAGCGGAGTAGATCGATAGCGGCCCGGCTCAACGGGCGAACGCTCTCCCCGGTTTTGCTGTCCGTTAGGTGCAGGCAGCGGCCACTCAGATCGACTTCGGCCCAGCACAGGCCTATGACTTCGCCACGCCTCATGCCGGTCAGGGCCGCAAGCCGAACCGCACTGACAGCCTGCCAGGGTTCAGCGTTCGCCTCAGCTACCGCTAGTGCTCTCCCAAGCGCAGCATATTTCGCAGGGAAATCGGAGAGCTTGCGCTTGCCGTCTGCCGGCAGACGAAGCCCGTGCGCCGGGTTCCGCTCAATCAGGCCAAGCGAGACCGCATGAGCGAGGATGCCGGATAGCAAACCGGTAGTCCGCTTCGCCGTGCCCTGCCCTCCGGTGACGATGGCGCGCCCGCGTTTCTTACTGGTCTTCACGTTCGCCGCTGTCTTGCCCGCCTTCACCGATACGAAGAACGCGCGAATGTCCGAGGGCTTCAAATCACGTACGACACGATGCGCTAGCAGAGAAAGAATGTGCCGCTCGATCCGGCCTGCATCGGTCGCTAGCGTTGATGCCCGCTTGGCGGAATGGCGGCGTGTGACGATGTTCCCGGCCTCTGCCTGGGTAAGATAGTCCGCGCACAGGTCTTTCACTGTCCATGCCGTTCGGTCGATGCCCCGTTGGTCGGCGGGATCAGCCCCGCGCGCAGCCGCCGCGAGCATCTGTCGTGCTTCATCGCGCGCTTCGTCTGGCGTCAGCACCCCATAGCGCCCTACCGTCACGCGGCGCGACCGGCCATGTCTGTTGCGGTATTGGACGAGGAAGGACTTCGCACCGGATGGCTTCACCCTCAGCCCGAAGCCGGGCAAGCCATCGTCCCACACAAACACATCGCCGGCAGAAGGCGACACGGCGTCGATGATGCGCTTGGTGAGCTTAGGCATGGAACCAAATTCCCAGGTAAGCAATAGGTCAGCATGGGTAAGCAATCTTGGGTCATGTCAGGTAATGACCGCTGCTTACCAACTACGGGAATTTTGCCGTCTTTACAAGGCCTTGGTTATGTCAATCCACTTGGGGTAAGCTTGGGTAAGAACTCGTCTCCTGCCCTCCGAAGGCAGAGGTCACAGGTTCGAATCCTGTCGGGTGCGCCAACAAAATCGATAGCTTAGTTACACCAACATTCAGTGCGACGCTGCCCCGAATGTATTCGGCAACAGCGTTTTGACAGACCCTTTCTCCCCATGACGTAGCTGCTCTCGCCATTTTGCAAAGAAGGAAACCAAGGGGGTTGAAAAAAATGCCGCGATAAGGGCAACAGAAACCCGCCGGAACAATGACTGTACCGATAGCGCTAGCGCAGTGGGATTTAGTGTGAGATCGAACTGAATCCTTAGTTCAGTATCTGCGACTACAGTATGGGTGGACAGCAAGCCAGACAGGGTCGAGTTGACCTCTACAGCATCATCCGGCACCAAGACATATCGCCAAGGCTTTGAGCCATAAGCTTTTGAGTGATGCTCGGTGGCGATCATGCACCACAGCGTCGCTGCGCGTGCCTTACGCCGAACGTCGGCGTCGTCCATATCCGACCGACGTTTCGTCTCAATGATTAGCTTTTCAGTCTTGGTCTCGACGACGAAATCCGGCTGATAGGCGTGTCCCTCGGAATCGAAAATCTTGAACTGATTGGGTCCCGGCTTCATCCAGAGTTCGACGGAAGGATCCGATTCCAAAAGGACAGCCAACTTGCGCTCGGTGTCGGAATCAAATTTCGCTTGCCAATAGCAGCCGCGCTTAAAGCCGGTGAAAATAAAACGCTTGATCTCACTGAGCCGTTCTGGAGGTGTTCGGAAGTCGCGAATTGCGTCCTTGCCCGATCCGTCGAACGCCTGCGGCTTCAACTCGCCAAAGGCCGCATTCAAGGAGACACGATGCGTGGTTTGCGTCCGCCACATATGCTTGCGCATCTGGACCAGAATAGCCGTGGCCATTTCCTTGCCACGTCCTTGCATGACGTTCCGCACTTCCTCGTCATCCTTCAGGTAGGAGCGGAGCCGGGCCACCACTTGGCCAGCCAGATCGTAGAGAAGCTCAGCATGGGCGTCATAGTCGATCTCGTCGAAGTCAATCAACTTGGAGACCAGATAGTCTTCGAGCCGGGTGGGCCGATGGCCCCCATCGTCCCCGCTGATGACTGTGCGTTTCTCCGTCCTTAGAACCTGTACAAGAAGTTCACGGGAAAGGGGCTGATAGTTCCAACTACCTACATCCAATGTGAACGACCGAAACCCAAATGAAACCTGCTCCTGCGGCGTTAGCGTCAGGCTCGGAATTGCGATGGTACGGGCCACATACGCAGCGCAGAATTCTGTAACGATAGCCTCGGCACGTTCGGGCGTCACGTTTGAGAACAGGCCTTCCTTAGAGCGCTGGATGGCCATCGCGTCGGCAACGATGCGCTTGACGATCTTTTTGTCCTGCAACTGTTGAATGGTCGTGAGCTGCGATTTGATCGACGGAAGAACGTCCGTCAGCACAGTCTGTGCCAACGCCAGTTCCTCGGGTTTGTCGAACGTGAAAGCTGGTGCTGGCGGCTCTGACATGCCCTTCGGCACCGCTTCGGGTGCAAACTCCTGTTCCGGAGTGTCGGGCGTATGGGAGACTTGTTGAAGCATCTGCTGGATGATCGAGGGAGCCTCGACCATAACCGGCTTCCCTGCCGATACATCCCCGCCCTCTCCGATTCTTACCTGCTTGAGTTTGTGGATCACGCCGTCAGCTGTCTTGGCGCGTTCGATCAAATCGTTGAAGCGGTCATGAGCAATCACTGTCAGCGTATCGACCGCCTCGACACCAGTCCGTTTGCCGTAGGGAAGGCGAAGGCCTCGCCCTAGTGTCTGCTCGGTCAATATGTCTGAGGCCGAGGCGCGTAGGGGAACGATGGTGAATAGATTGGAGACGTCCCAACCTTCCTTCAGCTTGTTGACGTGAATCACGACGTCGGTATCGCCGCTTCGCTCGATGTTCAGCAAGCGCTGGGCATTTTCATCGCTTTCCTCGCCGGTTAGCTTGGAATGAATTTCAGCAACGCGGCCTTTATAACGGCCATCGAAGAAGGTTCCAGACTCAACGAATTCGCGTACCTTGCGGGCATGTTCTGTGTCTTGCGTCACCACCAGCATGAAGGGATGTACTGTACGTACCTCGTTCTGCTTAGCGTAAGTCTGGAGCGCGACCTTGACGTGCTCATGGTAGTGAATGCCGTCTTCAAGCTTGATCCGTTCGAGCATGTCCTCACTGACCGACCTCGGATCGAAATTGGCGCGGGTGCCCACCGCTGGCTCTTTGACATAGCCGTCTTCCATGGCACTGGGCAGGTCATAACGATAGACAACATTTTTGAAATCAGCCGATTTTGCCCCCACGCTTTTAGGCGTGGCCGTTACCTCCAGACCGAGAATTGGCTTCAATTCGGCGATAGCAGCAGCGCCCGCCGATCCACGATACCTGTGGGCCTCGTCCATAAGAAGCACGAGATCGTCCAGGCCAGCGAGATACGCAAAGTAACTATCGCCGATATATTCCGATAAGCGCTTCATGCGAGGTGAACGGCCACCTCTCGCCTCCGAGTTGATTTTTGAGATGTTGAAAATGTTAATGATGGCACCTTCCTGCCCCAACATGTCCGTGCCACGCACGCCCCGTCCTTCCTCGTAATTCTCGGCATTGACGATGAGCGGTGGCTGATGAGCGAACGCTTCGACCCCCTTGAAAACATACTTCGGACTAGAGGGTTGGAAGTCGGCCAGAAGCTTCTCATAAATCGTCAGATTCGGCGCCAATACGAAGAAGTTGCGGGATTTGCCGATCATGTATAGGTAGCTAACGAACGCTCCCATCAACCGCGTCTTCCCTACACCAGTTGCTAAAGCGAAGCAGACGCTGGGGAAATCACGCTCGAAGTCGTCGAAATCGGCATCCTCCAGATCGCCATAAGTTGCCCGGATTGCCTCACGCGCAGATTCTATGTCCGTCTCCTTCGTCGGCGCGACAAGGTCCACGATATCAGCCAAGCGTCGTAAGGATTCTGTCTGCGGCCTCCGAAGCGACAGACGCTGGTTAATCTGAGTAAAAGCTCGCTTCGGATCGACAACTAAGGCGCTCAAGCCTCCTCCTCATCGCGGTCAAAGAGGGTCGGTTGGTTAGACACCGAACCGGACCTCCGGCGCGGTGCTTCGTCGACCTCGAGGTCTTCCTCGATCGACGGCAAGCTCTCGATCTTCAGCGAGTAGTCGTCCTTGCCCCACTCGCAGCTGTCGAGGATGGCTCCCGGAATCTTCCGGATGGTTAAGTTATCGAAGCTGTCAGTACTGGCACCTTGAAACGCCTTGCAGCAGATCAAAAGGGTGCGCTCCAGCCCGACATCTTCCGAGATCGCGCGAAGCTGGTCATGGGTCAAACTGTTGGTCGTAACATAGATAAAGTCCGTCTCCGACGAATGGCCGTGCTTCCAGTAATGTTCGGCTGAAGGCGCATAAGTGAAGCCGAAATGCTTGCACATCGCCTCGGCCAGCATCTCAGGATTATAGGATTTTGAAATCACCCATTGGCCGAACTGGTCTTTTTCGAGAAGCGAGGGCGCCAGCGCAAAATACCGGTAGCCACCACCACCCGTCCATCCAGTGATGTCGCTAATGCCGCCGGAATCTTTGCCATCGATCACACTCTTCAGTCGAGGCACGATGTGCGTTTCACAGTGGTCTCCGGCCTCGATCATAATCCACCGCCTCTTCATTTTGTGGGCAACCGCGCCGGTTGTCCCCGATCCGGCAAATGAATCTAGGACGATGTCGTTTGGAGAGTCCGTTATCATCTGGATCACTCGACGTAGCAGAAACTCCGGCTTCTTCCCTGAAGGAAAACTTACGCTCCTTCGCTTTGAACGTTGTTAGTAGGGATGTCGGTCCAAATGTTTGAGACGGGTCGGGCAACGGCCAACTCCCCGTCAACAACTCGTAGTCCCTTCCCCAGAAAATAAACTTGCCTGCCCCTATAGAGGTATAGCGGTTCGCCGGTTTCGCGATCCAATTTGATAACGTGTTCGGACTCGCGTGAGCGGGTGATGGGTTTGTGAAGCCATCGAGCAGGCTTCTGAAACGTTTTAGTCTCGAACACACGAAATGCGTTCTTTATTGCAAACTCGTTTGCGAGCCCTGAAACCCGCTCCGTCGCCTCTTCGGCACCAAGTTTCTTCCTTGCTAAAGACCACTGCTCGTTTGGAGTAGCGCCTTCGAACCCCAACTGTTGAAGGATATATGAGTTGATACTCTTAAATCGCCATTTCGAGCAGTCTTCCTCAAAATTCTCTATAAACCTTGAAAAATGAGCCAGATCAACTTCGGCCTCACCTAAATATGGCGGGTGATATTTAAACAAGTCTTTGTTCTTTGCATATAAAAATAAGAAATTCGAAACCTGGGTAGGACCCGAATTAACTGTCTTAAAGCTCGAAATTGTCGATGATTCGACGGTGATCGTCGTGATATAGTTTTTTCTTCCAAAAACCTCATCCATAAGAACCTTGCAGTACGCTGCCTCTGTGTCATCGAGCTGTACGATGATCGCGCCGTCCTCCGCCATCAGTTCTCGAATTATCGACAGCCGCGAGTGCATCATATGGAGCCATATCGAATGCTCCAGATTATCGTCGTAGTACTCGAACGCGGACCCTGTATTGAATGGGGGGTCGAGATAGACGCATTTAACTAGCCCTGAGTGGGTGTCCGTAAGCGCTCGCAGAGCGAGAAGATTGTCACCTTTGATTAGTATATTGTCGAACACGTCCCCCTCACGGCGCTTCCGGGCGTGGTGTGAATAGCTGTCATTTGCGATCAGAATTCTCGGCTCGAGTCGTGGGCGATCATTTTTGCCGATCCACGTCAGTTCGAGCTTGGTTTTTGCAGCCATCAGGCAAGACTCCATCGGATCGTGAAAAGCGTTGTCATCTCGGGCGTCAGGCTTAACTTTTCGGCTATTTCGTCGAGCATGCGTTCGCGCTCTTCGTCAATCTCCTTCAGCCGAGTATATAACTGGTGCTGGAGGTCGTCGGCCCGCCGTTTGAGCGCCGATGCTTCCCGCTGCAACTCGACCTTCTCCTGAAGATTCTGGACCGCGCGGGCGACCTTCTTTTTTTCGTTGGCTTCCTTCGTGAGAACCTTGATCTGCTGATCGTAAGAGACGCGGGCATCGTCGCGCCAGCTATCAAGGCGCTCTTCTTCCTCGTTTAGGAATTCTCCAAGGCGCTGTTGCGCACGCCCGACGACCTCAGTCCTGCTGGCCTCTAGAACCTTGGTCAGGTCGGTTTCCGGCGCTGTCCCGACCGTAGCTCCGATCACGGTCGCGGGCACCGTCAGCATGCGGCCAGCAGTTTCGGCATGCACGGGGGTGCCGTCATCCGTAAACGCTACACAGATCAATTCGTCGAATGCTCGCGCCGGTGTGATCAGCTTCAGGCGAGCAACCCTCAGCCAACCGCTGTTTCCGCGCAGTGGTGCAACATCGCCAAGATTCCCGGCGTAGGCGCTGTAGTCGAACCTCATTTCCGCAGCGTCTAATTCCCGTGCCTTTGCAACTGTGACAATCTGATCTGCCAGGCCGTCATCCGCCAACCTGAAGAATTGCCATCCCCGCACATCAGCTTCGGGCCACTCCGACGAGTACGTTTTACCATCGTAGTCGAAGCGTTCGACATGGTCGGCATGAAACCGAGCGTCCGGCAGTTCCGCCCGTGCGAGGCTGAGCAGAGCGCGTTTGAACTCGTCGAGAGAAGACGCGACCGCGTCCTTGCGCAAGTGCAGGCGAGAGATGACCTTGTCGTCCATCTCGGCAAGTAGTTTGTTGCGAGCCGCCATCTTGGCTTCGTCGATTTCAAACGCGAACTCTCGCTGGAGGGCATCGAACGCGGCGTTGATCTGATCATTGTTGCGGCATGACTGCACGATGTCGAGGATGCGACGCTCAATATCCACACCGGACTCGATCGCGCCAAGCACCTCGTCCGAGGAGCCAAACACGCCATCGAAAAGCTTGAACTTTTGCTCAAGCAACTGAACGATCCGAGCTTCAGCCTGGTTTCTCCGGTTCATGAAGTTGATGACGGTCACGTCGATCTTCTGGCCGTAGCGATGGCAACGTCCGATGCGCTGCTCGACTCGCTGTGGGTTCCAGGGAAGGTCATAGTTAATCAACAGCGAGCAGAACTGAAGGTTAATGCCTTCAGCGCCCGATTCCGTTGCGATGAGGATGGTGCGGTCGTTGCGAAACGCATCCACGATGGCGGCCTTCATATCCGCCGTCTTCGAACCGGAAACGACATCTGTCCCGTGATGCGTCTCCAGCCATGCCTTGTATATGATATTGCTGTCCTTGTCGGAATTTGAGCCGTTCAGAACAACAGTCTGCCCCTTGAAGCCGTGCGCTTCCAGCAGCTCGCGCAGATAGGTCTGCGTGCGAACGGACTCGGTGAAGATCACAGCTTTGCGCTGGCCATGTTTGGCAACAATCTCGTTGAGAACTTCCGGCAGGCTATCGAGTAGCGCCTTACCCTTTGCATTCGTCTGAATCGAACCGGCGAGGTCGCGGTAGCGCTTTAGTTCATTGATCTCGGCCTGAAGGTGTTTGGGGTCGATAGATCGGAAGAGCGTCGTGTAGGGAAAGNCTTGCAGCCCGTCTATATCGTCTAATGCCTCTTCGTTCACAGGCAGCTTGCGCTCCAGACGATTGACCATCTTGTCAAGTGTTGCCGCCACGGCGAAAGATGACGAACCAAGAATTTTGCGCAGCACCAAGGTGACAAGGTGGCGACCGTTCTGACCCACCGCCAACGTGTCGTCGCGCTGCAGATAGCGCGACATATGCTCGTACAGGTCGGTTTCCAGCTTGTCCGGCGTGAAGTCAAATGTCCTTGCCAGCCGATTGGTATAATTGATCAGCCCTGCCTTCTGAACCTGGCGGCGCAAGGTGCGTTTGCAGATCGGCTCCAACCGACGCGCCAGCAGCGCCTGTGAGGTACGATCCTCGCGACCACCAAACTCGGCTCGGAATGCCTGTTCGGAGCCGAAATACGTGTCATCGATGATGGTGACGAGGCCGTACAGTTCCATAAGGTTGTTCTGCAGTGGCGTGGCGGTGAGGAGTAGCTTCTGGCGACCTGCGAGCGCGTCCCGGAGGACAGCAGCCCGCGATGTCTCGGTAGCGCGATAGACGTTTCGCAGCTTGTGCGCCTCGTCGAAGACCACGAGGCTCCATCCGATACCACGAAGCTGATCCGCGATCCTAGCGGCGTACTCATAGGAAAGGATGATAATCCCTTCGCCGCGTCCGAGCGGGTTCGGCTTTCCCGCCTTGGCGAGGTCTTTCGCACGCTTCGCGTCGAGAATGACTGACGGCACCGAGAATTTTTCGCGAAGCTCGGTGGCCCATTGTTTCCGAAGCGAGGCGGGCACGATCAGTAGAAGCTGCCGCTGCCGTTCCCACCAACGCTGGCTGAGCACCAGTGCGGCCTCAATTGTCTTTCCCAAACCGACCTCATCGGCCAGCAGTACGCCTTTTGACAGCGGGGACCGCAGAGCGAACATCGCTGCATCCACCTGATGCGGGTTGAGGTCCACGCGAGCCGATGACAGCGATTGTGTCAGTCCATCCTCTGCAGCCAAGCTTTCGCGAGTCAAAAAGTGCGCGAAATACTTGGCCTGATGCGGTGTAAAGGTCGCTACAGATTGACCCGAATCGCTCAATTCAAAATCCTCAAAAATTTCCCCAATGCGTTTATCACTGTTCCCGATTGGCGCCATTCCAAAGTTCCATGCCGCTCCCGTTCAGGCGCAACGGCGGTGAAGCGCGTCTGCGTGAGATATCCTTGCGATACAGCCACCCTTGGGCACTGAGCTCATTAGTCACCATTCGCTTCACGGCAACTTGCAGCGACTCTCGTCACGGATTGACCGACTTGTTCGATTGGATAGCGGTCGGGAGGTGCCCGAATGTCCTGCTCGTTCCTGACAATACCTTCGATCTCACCGATCGCCTGGAACTCAATCGGTCTCCAATGATTTGTTCGTGAGATAGATTTGAGGAGACGCCCCGTGCCTGCACCGCCCGAAATGGACGTCGTCCTCGAACAGTTGCCGTTGAGGATTGGCGCCTACATACCCGACGACTTGCTGGAGGACTGGTTTGCGCCGGGAACGGGCATGAACCCGGTCAGCAAGGAGGCGCTTGCCGCTGCCAAGAATTACGGCTGGCGCTTCGAATGCGACTTCAAGCACTACCCCGAGCGCAAGGAGGGCGTGTTCTGGAAGTGGGTGCCGGCGATCTGACCGGCGCTTATCAGCCTATCGGCGTCGTCACCTTGCCGGTTCCGCCGCATTCGGGGCAGGTCCGGCCGTCGATCATGCCTGACCCTGCACAGCGGCGGCAAATGTTCTCGCCAGCGCCGGGAACGCCTGCCGGAATCTCGTCCATGTTGGTTTGAGCGGCTTGCCGGGGCTTGCCCTGCAGCTTGTTTCTCAACCGGGCGACCCAGCCTTCGTCGACCTCGAGCGGCCTGCTGCTATCGTCCGGCAGGCCTTCGCCGGATTGGCCGATGGTTTCATTGCGCGGCCGGTCATTCATGCCTGTCGTGATCTTCTGAGCCATTGCCGTTGCCTTTACGCCTTGCAATTTTTCGAACGCCTCAGCTCCGCGGAGGTTCCGGTTGCGGCCAGCCGCCTTCAGCCGGGTTTTGTCCGCGCCGGCCGGCGGCCGCGGCTGGCGAGGATGGCGGGAAGCGTGACCGGACGAAAATCCCAGCTGTCGACACCGACGTCATACTGGCGCGTGACCGGGGTGAGCCGGCCGTGCGAATGGCCATGCAGGTCGATCGACCTCCGGCCGATCTGGTTCCAGGTGCGAAAAGGATAGTGGCAAAGGATCAGCAGACTGCCGTCGAGGCTCAGCTCCTTGTAATGTTGCGTGCTCGCCCAACCCGTCGCGTCAATGGTGGTCGCAGCATCGTTGTTGCCGATGATCAAGTGCTTGCTGCCATGAAGAGACAACAGCAGCGACGACACGAAGGACGCCGAGCCCTTGGCAAAATCGCCGAGGTGCCAGACCTCGTCGTCCGGGCCGACAGTCTCGTTCCAGAACGCAATGAGCGCCCGGTCATGCTCCGCCAGCGAGCCGAACGGGCGGCGGTCGATGCGCAGAATGCGCGGGTCGCTGAAATGCGTGTCGGCGGTGAAGTAGATCATGCGCGCTCGTTGGGGCCTGTTGTCGAACTGCCGCGCATGTAGGCGCGTGGCGCACCAAGTCCATCTTGCTCTCCCCAATGCTTGCTCAACCCGCTCGATCGTCGGTTGTTCCTGTAAACAGGCCTGGGCGGCTTCCGCTCGTTGGAACATTAAGAAGGGGGAACTTTAAGAAGGGGGAACTTTTGAAACGTGGGAACTTTGAAATGAGACGCAGGTTAGAATGCTTGAGGCCGATGCTCTGAAAGGACCTCGACGATGACCGACGCAGCACCTGTTGGGCGAAGCCCGGCTCAAGCGCGGGGCGATATCGACGCCGGGCGCGGAGGGGATAAGACACCGGGGATCGACCCAGCCGCGGCTCCCATGGAGACGGACGCGGAATCGGCCGGCAGCGTTCCGGCAAAGGATCGGTCTGCGCCTCATGAAAAGCCGGAGTTCACCAACCAGGCGAGCTATGCCAATGCGATGCGTCCGCTGAAGGATGAGCCCGACGTCCAACCGAGTAGATATGGGCCAGTCATGGTGATTGCCGCCATCGTCGTGCTGGCCGCGGCGGTTTTCATCGGCGCAGCCCTGCTGCGCTGAATATCGCATATCCGAGAGCAGTGGCTGGACATTTCGTGTCCGGTCCAGGAACTTGCTGCCGCGCCAGGTTGAGGCGCGATCCGTCCGGTGCACTTTGACCACGAACCATCAATTCTTTGCCCGAGACGCCACCATCGTGGCGCGTGACATGATTGGCGCCACGCTGCTTTTGCACGGCGTTGGCGGCATCATCGTCGAGACCGAAGCCTATCGTCCGGATGACCCGGCTTCGCATGCTTTCGGTGGCAGGACGGTGCGCAATGGCGCAATGTTCGGCGCCCCGGGCAGCGCCTATGTCTATCGCTCCTATGGCCTGCATTGGTGCCTCAATGCCGTCTGCCTGCCCGGCAGTGCCGTGCTTATCCGCGCAATCGAACCGCAATCCGGGCTGGAGGTGATGCGGGCCAATCGCGGCCTTGACGATCCCGGGCTGCTTTGTTCGGGACCGGGTCGCCTTTGCCAGGCGCTGGCAATCGACAAATCCCATGACGGGCTGCCGCTGGACGTGCCGCCATTCGAATTCAGGCGGCCGGGCGACGCCAGCGCCATTCTTACAGGCCGCCGGATCGGCATTTCCAAGGCTGTCGATGCGGAGTGGCGGTTCGGCCTTCGTGGCTCGGATTATTTGAGCCGTAAGTTCTGACGCCTGCGGCAGCGGCAGAGCAGCTGCCTGGCATCACTCGTCGGGTTTGCCGAGATGCATAGGCGTTCTCTGTTGGCGGGCTTCGCTGGTCACCTCGTCGGCTCCGGCAGGTGAAATCCCTCGCAACGCCTTCGCGGCTTCGATCAGGCGCCCGCGATCATTGCCGAAGCTCTTGATCAGCTGGCGGACCTGGTCGGCGGTGATGCCGTTCTGTTGGGCAAAATACTCGACTTCACGTTCATCTTCCGCGGAAACGCGATCGCGGTCGCGGAAATCTCGCTTGCTCTTATCGTCAGCCATTTTTTCCTCCTGGTGGAGCTTCGCATCAATGGCAACGTGGGCAAGCCGCTTTCGTTGCCGCGATCGGGCGGACTTTTGTGCGGCCGTGCCGACTGCCCAGGAACCATGAGGCGAGCAGCCGGTTTGGCTTGGATGCAGCAGCCACCAATTCATACCGATGGAGATTACGATGACGCTCGCAAGCAAAACCACAGTAGTTGCCGCGGCGCTGGCTATGTTGGCCGCGCCGGCATTCGGCCAGACGAGCCCACCTGCGCCCGCAACGCCGGCACCGGATCGTGGCGCCGAACAGTCGCCCGGAATGAACGGGCAGAGCAAGGATGCCATGCGCGATATGATGCGCCAGATGATGACCGAGATGCTGGAGGAGAGAATGCAAGAGGATCGCGCGCCCCGGGCGGAACGGCGCGGTCGCGACCGCTGGCATCGCGACTACAGGATGGGCCCGCCTGACCGAGGCTGGGAGACGGGTGGCCGCGGTGGCATGGGACGGGGGATGCATGGCGCGAGGATGCGAATGATGTTCGCCATAGTCGATGCCGACGGCGACGGCGCGCTTTCTCAGAGCGAAGTCCAGGATTTCGTCGGGCGGATATTCAACGCCGTCGATGAGGACGGCGACGACAGCGTCGACATGCAGGAAATCCGATCCTTCTTCCATGGAGGGGGCGCCGAGGATCAGGAGTAAGTCTCCTAGCGGTCGGCAAGGGCTGAGGCGGCGCCCCCAACGTCGACTGGGAAGGGCGAAAACCGTCGCTGGCAGATGCATTGCTTGGCTGGCCTTGCCAAGCCGAATGCCGGGTCGGAACGATTCGAGACAGCAGCAATTCAATGGCTATGACAGAGAAAACCCCGACCATCGCCCGTGTCTGGCGTGGCAGAACCTTGCCTGAGAAGGCAGACGCCTATGAAAGCTACAATTATGAAGCCGGCATCAAGCCGCTGGTCGAGAAGGCGCTGGGCGTGCAGACCTTTCGCGAGGACACGCCGACCCATTCGGAATTCGTGACGATTTCCTATTGGGAAAATGTCGAGGCGATGGCGGCGTTCACCGGCGGCGATCCGACAAAAATCCACCATCTCGAGCGGGACGAAGAGTTCCTGATCGAGTTGCCGTCGCGGGTGCAGGTGTTGCGCATCCGCTCCAGTCACGGCCGCCTGCAATAGCTCTGAGGAGAGCCGCCCGGTTCGGCTCGACCTAATAAATCGCCGTCAAGTCGATCTCGGTAATGTGCCAGCGGCCGAGATTTGAGGTGTAGAGCCTGTCGCCCTTGAAGGCGATGTTGGTGGGATGGGCGAGCGTCGTTGCCGCCGGATCCTCGATCAGCACTTCGAGCCCGCTATCTTTTCGCCAACGATAAATGCGGCTCGGCTCGTAGCATGAGATGAACAGCGAACCGTCCGGCGCGAAGGCAACGCCATCGGGGACGTTGTTCACGCCGTCCACGACGAGCTGGCGAGGTCCTGCCGTGCCGTCGGCATGGATCGGCACATAGCTGACGCAGGCCGCATGGCTTTCCACGACGTAAAGCCCATTCCCACCCGGCGCCATCGCCATGCCGTTGGCGAAGGCCAGGGTCTCGCTACACCACAGGCGGCCTTCGCCGGTCTTCAACTCGTAGCGAAAAATGCCGGAGCGGCTGTCTTCGCCGAGGCTGTCGGAAACGTAGAGCCAGCCTCGTGCCTCGTCGACGATCGGATAGTTCGGCACGCGGATGCCAGCCGAGGCGAAGCGCTCCATATGACCCGTTCCGGCATTCCAGCGAAAGATCGCCGAATGCCTGAGATCGCAAGCGAAGCAGTTGTCCGCGCTATCGAAGGCGATGCCGAGCAGAAAGCCCTCCGTGCCGCCCATGTGCTCGACCGAGCTGCCATCGGCGGCGAGGCGCAGCAGGTCGCCGGTTTCGGTGCCGCACCAGATCGAGCCGTCGCGATGGATGGCCACGCCTTCCGGATGGGCGACGCGCGGGCTGGTGAAGATGCCGTCGAAGAAGACCTTCGCGGCCGACATTTCGAGCAACGGCTTTGCCATGCGCCACCCCTCTTCAGCCTGTTGCGGTATGCGACCGCTGCACGGCAATACAGCGCTCGACCATCAGCCGGTCGGCCGCCAGGATCTCGGCGATAAGCGCGCCACGCTCCTTGGCGCTGACGAATTCGAGACGCCGCAGGCCAAGCGGGTCGATGCGGTTTCGCAGGATGTCGAGCGTCTCGTTCGAGGGCAGCGGAACCTCGCGGCAATCGGCATCGAATGTCAGGGCGAAGCCGGTGGCATCCTGGATCTGCTGGCGCGTCACGCCCGGCATGGTCTCGACGATAACCAATTGCCGGCTCTCCCGGTCGAGCCGAAAGATGCAAAGGTCGGTGAACACCAGCGCCGCCCCGGTCCGATAGCCCATCGGGTCGCGTTCGGCCTCTGTCAGCAAGCCGCGCGCGGAGCTGGCGATCCCGACGGTGTCGACCAGCGACTGCGGGGAGTGGCGCGGGATGTAGAGCAGATAATCGCGATGCATGTTGGCGACATCAGCCATGCCGCCCTGCCCGGGCAGCCGGATGAGGCTGCCGTCGCGCTTGCGCAGCGCAATGGTGTTGACGCGCCCGCGTCGGTCGACCTGCGCGGCACCGACGATCTCATGCGTCACGGCGCCGGCCTGATAATAGGTCGAATAGGTGTCGTCGCCGCCGGCATGGGCCACCGCCGTCTCGCAATCGAGGCTTTCGATCAGCGACAGGATCATCGGGCTCGGCGCTATGTCGAGATGGCCGCAACTCATCGTCGCGATGATCATGTCCGGCGCGTGCGTCGCCTTGGCCAGCCGGTAGGCGACATTGGCCAGCGGCGACACGGCGCCGGCGCTGGCAAAGCTGTCATTGTCGAGCTCGGCGGCGATGCGGGCAGCAATGATCTGGTCGATGGATGCTTTCTTTTCGCCGTGCACGAGCCCGGGCATTGCGAGGACTGTTTCAGCGCGGACTTTCGCAGCGTCTTGAACCCGCTCCGGCACACCCTCCGAAGGCACGCTCAGGCTGTCCGCCAAAGGTATCTCCTTGGCCGCCAACGCTGCCGCCAAGGCTTGATAATCCGTCACATAGAATGGCAGGCAGGAGGTGGGATAGGCGCCGCCTGGCGCCAGCGCTATGGCCGACACCTGGTTGCGGGTCAAAATGCTTTGGCGGCCGTCATGGCGCAGCGCTCCGACAGGGACGATCTCCTCGACCGTGACCAGCACCTGGCGCGCCGCGCCGGCCATGGCGAAGTCCAGCGCCCGTGGTCCGATGATCTGGACATTGCCGCTCTGGTCGGCACGCTGAGCATGGACGACGAACGTATCGAGCCGCAAGGCCGGGATGACCCCGGTCGTGATTCCGTCGACCGGATCGGGCGCGGCGATCGCGCCGGGCACGCGAGCCAGCATATCCGAACCCTGCGGAAGCTGAAACGGCATCGACGGCAGGTTCTGCTGCGCTGCCCGCAACGCCTGGATCATGGCCAGCGCGGTCCAGTCGCGAACCGGCACGGCATTCGTCTCGGCAGCCGCGCGGAAGCGGGGCGGCAGGCCGAAAATATCGAGGCTGGAAAAGCAGAGGTCGATTTCCGCCACGGCATTCGCTTCGAGAAGCAGCTCGAGCGGCAGGCCGCCGGCCCAGCAGACGTAGCGCAAATCCCGTACGCCCAACCGCGCGATGGCGCGCAGCAGGGCGATCGGCAGCCGGGCAAAATGATGGCCGCCGACGCCGAAGACGTCGCCGCCGCCGACCATCGCGGCCAGGCCCTCGACATCGGTGAAGCGCGGCCGGTTTTGCTTGACCAGGGACGTCATTTCGCAGCCTTGGCCCGTGCCGCGCTCTTTTCAGCAAATTCCCTGACGCGCCGCTGGCCGATCTCGCTGCGGTAGAGGCTGCCCAGTATGTCGCGCTCCATGGCAAGGCCGCCGGCCAGATTGCCCGACACGGCATGCGCTGTCAGCGCTTTCAGCCCGTCGATCGCTGCGGCCGGTTCGGCGGCGATCATCTCGGCGAGTTCCAGCGCCCGCGGCATCAGCCTTTCGGCATCGACGATCTCGTTGACCAGACCGGCGCCGACGAACTCGGAAGCCGGCACGATGGCGCCGGTCATCAGCAGCAGATTGGCGCGGTTGCGGCCGAGCTTCTGGACGCTGCGCTGGGTGCCGCCGCCGCCGGGCACCAGCCCGAGCTTGATCTCGGGCAGGCCGAGCTTCGCGAACTGGTTGGCGATGACGATGTCGCAGCACAGCACCAGCTCCATGCCGCCGCCGAGCGCAAAGCCGTTGACCGCCGCGATGACCGGCTGGCGGTTGTTCTCGACCGCCGCATACATGCGCGTGCCCGCCATCTGGAAGGCGTCGAACTCGGCAGCTGTCTGGGCGGCGTATTCCTTGATGTCGGCGCCGGCCATAAAGCCGCGCCCCTCGCCGGTCACCACGATCGCGCCGATACCGTCATCCTGCGACAGCGCCTCGAAAACCTCGGTGATCTCGCTTTGCATCAGCCGGTTCATGGCGTTGAGCTGATCGGCGCGCCGGAAGGTGACGACCGCGACGCGCCCGGATATTTCCAAGGTGAGTGTCTGGTAACCGCTCATCGTCAGGCAGCATCCACGGTCATGTCGCCGGACGCCTCAAGCGCTGCAATCTCATCGCTGGAGAGGCCGAACTCGGCCAGTATCTCGCGGCCATGCTGGCCGACCAGCGGCGCCGGCCGTTCTATGGTAGCCGGCGTCTCGCTCATCTTGACCGCCGGCGCGACCACCCTGACCTTGCCGCCGCGCGGATGATCGTAGCTGGTGATCATGCCCAGGTGCTTCACCTGCGGGTCTTCGGCTGCGCGGCGGATGTCTTTCACCTCGGCACACCAGATGTCGGCCGCCAGCAGCCGCGCCAGCAGATCCTGCGTGGCAAACTTCCTGGTTTCGGCGTTGACCTTGTCGAACACCTCGTCGCGCTTGTCGAACAGCGTCTTCAGATCGTCGTAAACAGCAAGCTGCGGCGCCTCCAGCACTTCATACAGCGTCTTGAACGGGCTCATGGCGATCGACACATAGCCGCCGTCCTTCGCTTCGTAGATACCGAACGGCGCCTGCATGCCGGGGTGGCCGATGCCTGAATTCGGGCGCACGAAATCCTCGCCGAGATTGAGCACGGCGACATATTCCTGATTGAGATGCGCCAGCATGCCGGCCAGCAGATTGACCTCGATCTTCTGGCCCTTGCCGGTCTTCTCGCGATAGTAGAGCGCCGACAGGATGCCGTAAACCATGTTCATGGCGCCGATCTGGTCGGCGAGGCCGGCGCCGGCCGGAACAGGAGCCTGATCGCCGCGGCCGGTGTTGGAGATCAGCCCGGACAATCCCTGGATCAGCATGTCCTGGCCGGGACGCTCGACATAGGGGCCTTCCTCGCCATAGCCGGAGCCCGAGCAATAGATGATGGCGGGATTGACCGCCTTAAAGTCCTTGTAGCCATAGCCGAGCCTGGCGAGCACGCCAGGGCGGAAATTCTGCACCACCACATCGGCCTTCTTGGCCATGTCCATGATGATGGCATGCACCTTGCGGCTCTTCAGATTGAGCGCGATGGAGCGCTTGTTGCGGTTCCAGGCGAGGAAATTCGGGCTTTCGGAGCCGCCGACCCATTTGGCGAAGAAGGTCATGCCGCGGAACATGTCGCCGGCGCCGGCACGCTCGATCTTGATGACGTCGGCGCCCATGTCGCCGAGCAGCTGCGTGGCGAACGGCCCTTGCAGCAGATGGCTGAAATCGAGAATGCGGACGCCTTCGAGGGCCTTGTTCATTTTTGTCTCGTTTGTTGTCAAAGCAGGTCGGGTACGTAGCGGGGTGCTGCGGTGAGGCCGCCGTCGACGCGCAGGTCGGTACCGGTGGTGAAGCCAGCGGCGTCGGAGGCGAGATAGACGGCGGCTTCGGCCACTTCGGACGGTTTGCCGATGCGGCCGAGCGGATGCATCTTCACCCAGGCCTTGGCGAGGTTGCCGCCGATCTCTTTGACCAGTTTGTCGTTCATTGGCGTGTTGATGGTGCCGGGCGAGATCGAGTTGACGCGAATGTTGAGCGGGCCGAACTCGACCGCCATCTGGCGCGTCATCGCCATCACCGCACCCTTGGCGCCGGCATAGGCGGTCCAGCCGTCGAGCCCGATATGACCTTGCGCCGAGGCCATGTTGATGATCGAGCCGGATTTCTGCGCGATCATGTGCGGCAGCGCATATTTGCAGCCGCGGAACACGCTGGTCAGGTTGACCGCGATCAGCCGGTGCCACTGCTCGTCGGTCATTTCGTGAACCGGCATGCCGCCGATGGCGATAGCGGCATTGTTGACCAGAATATCGAGATGGCCGGTCTTGGCGACGGCTGCGTCGATCAGGGCGGCGATGTCGGCCTCCTCCGCCACGTCGCAATGGACGTAGTCGGCGCGATGGCCGGCGGCGCGCAGTTCCGCGGCGAATTTTTCACCCTTCTCGTCGGCGATGTCGCCGAGGAAGACGTGCGCGCCTTCCCTTGCCATCGCCTCGCCGATCGCATGGCCGATGCCGTCGGCGGCGCCGGTAACGGTTGCGGTTTTCCCTTTGAGACGATCCATATCAGCCTCCAATGGCGCGCCGGCGCTTTGCTTCGTCGAAGGCGACGGCGGCAATGATGATCATGCCGGTGATGACCAGTTGCCACTCGGTCGGCAGGCCGAGACCGCGCAGCCCGTTGGACAGGAATTGCAGGATCAGCACGCCAAGCGCCATGCCGGTCAGGCTGCCGACGCCGCCGGCAAGGCTCACGCCGCCGAGCACGGTGGCAGCGACGACCTGGAACTCGAAATTCAGCCCGGCCGTATGCTGGGCCGAACCGACGCGGGCGGCCAGGATGATGCCGGCAACCGTTGCAAGCAGCGCGCTGATGATGAAGCAGATGAATTTGACGCGGCGCACGTCGTAGCCTGCCAGCCGTGCCACTTCCGGATTGCCACCGACGGCATAGATCTGCCGTCCGAACGGACGATGCTGCATCATGTAGGCGAAGACGGCGAGCAGGACGATGGCGATGACCGCCGAATACGGAATGACATTGAACAGGCGGCCGTCCGACAGCGCAATGAAGCTGTCGAGCGCGGCATCGTCGGGGATGGCGCGCTGGCCGGTGTAGAGATAGACGCCGCCGCGCATGATGAACATCGTGCCCAGCGTCACGATCAGCGAGTTGATGCCGGCATAGGCGGTCAGATAGCCGTTCACCACGCCGATGATCAGCCCGAACAGCAGCGCACCACTGATGCCGAGCAGCAGCGAGTTGGTTTCGTTCATGATGATGATCAGCGGCAGGGCGATGGTCGCCAGCAGCGACCCTATCGAGATGTCGACCTCGCCGGACATGAAGACGATGGCGCAGCCGATGCCGGCGGTGAGCGCCAGCGACGCCTGACCGAGCACATTGGTGATGTTGCGCACCGAGAAGAAGTTCTCCGCCGTCAGGGAAAAGAACGCAATCACCAGGATCAGGCAAAGCAGCAGGGCGAGCTCCTGCCGCGCCAGCAGCCGTGCCAGCATGGACGGGCCGGCTTTGGTGGAGTGGCTGGCTGCAAGGCTCATCGCTTGCTCCCTTTGCGAAGCGTCATCATCTTAGCCGATCGCCGCATTGAGGATGTTCTCCTGCGTGGCCTCGTCGCGGGGCATGATCGCGGTGAGGCGGCCTTCGCACATCACCGCGACGCGGTCGGCAAGGCCCAGCAGTTCGGGCATTTCGGACGTCATCATGACGACCGCCAGGCCTTCGCCGGCGAGCCGGTCGATGAGCGCGAAAATCTCCGACTTGGCGCCGACGTCGATGCCGCGGGTCGGCTCGTCGACGACGATTACCTTGAGACCGCGCATCAGCCAGCGCGAGATCAGCACTTTCTGCTGATTGCCGCCGGACAGATTCTTGACCTGCTGAAACAGGCTGGGCGTCCTGATGCGAAAACGGTCGACATAGAGATCGGAAGAGCACACGTCTNCGAGGCTGGCATTCTGGTAGACCGGCAGCTCGCCCATCAGCCCTTCGCTCTTGCGATCCTCGGTGAGCAGTCCGATGCCGAGCCGGACGCCGGTGTGGGTGTCGTGCGGCAGCAGCCGGCTGCCATCGACCGAAATGGCGCCGGAAGTGATCGGGTCGTAACCGACGATGGCCTTGGCGAGCTCCGTCCGGCCGGCCCCCATGAGGCCGAAGAAGCCGAGGACCTCGCCGGCATGCGCCTCGAACGATACGTCCTTCAGTTTCTTGGCGGTGCTGAGCCCTTCAACGGAAAGCGCTACCTTGCTGCCCGGCGCACTGCGCTTGCGCGGGAACAGGTTCTCGATGCGCCGGCCGATCATGTCCTGGATCAGCGTGTCGTTGGTGTGCTCGCCGATCGGCCTGGTCGAGACGTGACGGCCATCGCGCAGCACGGTAACGGTGTCGGCGATCTCGAAGACCTCGTCGAGCTTGTGGCTGACATAGAGCACCGCGATGCCGAGAGCGGCCAACCGGCGGATGACGGTGAACAGCAGCGAAACCTCGTTCGGCGTCAGCGAGGAGGTCGGCTCGTCCATCACCACGACGCGAGCTTCATGGGCGAGCGCGCGGGCGATCTCGACCATTTGCTGCTGGCTGACCGGCAGCGATCCCGTGCGCGCCGCCGGGTCGACGTTGAAGCCGATGCGCTTGAACAAGGCGGCCGCATCGGCACGGATCTTCTTCCAGTCGATCGAGCCGCCTTTGCCGGTCGGATAGCCTTCGAGGAAGATGTTTTCGGCGACGCTGAATTCGGCGATCAGCGCGATCTCCTGGAACACCACCTTGATGCCTTCCTTCAGGCTGTCGTGCGGCGACTTGATGTCGGCCTCGCGGCCGCGCAGGCGGACGGTGCCGGCATCCTTGCCATAGACCCCGGCCATGATCTTGATCAGCGTTGACTTGCCGGCCCCGTTCTCGCCCATCAGGGCGTGGATTTTGCCGGGTTCCAGGGTCAGATCGACATTGTCCAGCGCCATCACGCCGGGAAAGCGCTTGCCGATGCCGCGCATCTCCAGCGCCGGCACGCTTTTGTCGACGGCCGCGGTTTTGCCGGGATGAAGGAAGTCAACCGACATTGGCTCTGTTCCGGACGATGTCGAGATAGGTCGCCAGGATGATGACGATGCCCGGCACCACCATCTGCAGGTCCTGGTTCCAGCCGAGGATGATGATGCCGTTGTCGATGACCTTCAGCACCAGCACGCCCAGCAACGTGCCGAGCAGCGAGCCGCGGCCGCCAAGCAGGCTGGTGCCGCCGAGGATGACGGCGGCAATCACAGTCAGCTCGAAGCCGCGGCCGGCGGTCGGCTGGCCCGCATTCATCAGCGACGACAGGATCATGCCGGCAATGCCGACGCAAAGGCCGGTGACGACGAAGGCGAACAGTTTCAGGCGTTGCGAGCGCACGCCGGAGAGGCGAACCGCTCGCTCGTTGGCGCCGACCGCGTAAAGATAGCGGCCGAGCGTGGTGAAGCGCAGCGTTGCCGCGGCCAGCGCGAAAATCAGCGCGGCAATCACCACCGGCAGCGGGATCGCGCCGATATAGCCGGCGCCGAGATCGGTGAAGCTTGCAAGCCGGTGGTGGTTCTGCACCGCTTCGCGGGTGAACAGATAGACGCCGCCCTGCAGCATCATCATGGTGCCGATGGTGGCGATCAGCGAGTTCACCTTGAGCCTGGTGACAACCAGCCCGTTGAACAGGCCGACCGCACCGGAAAAGGCGAGCGCCGCCAGCAGGCCGAGCGTCAGGCTGTGCGTTGAATTGAGTACGGCCATGCCGATGCAGCCGACAAAGGCCAGCGACGCACCGACCGACAGGTCGACTTCCGCGGTGATGATCAGCATCGTCATGCCCGAGGCGACGATCAGCACCAGCGCGCATTGGCGCAGGATGGCGATGATGTTGGCCTCGGAATAGAATTGCGGCGCCGCAATCGAAATGGCGATGCAGAGCACGGCCAGGATCACGCCGAGCACCAGCTGGCTGCTGCCCAGCAGCTGGCCGCCGATGAAACGCCTTGGCGCGGAGGATTGCGTAAGCTCGCTCATGTCCATTTCATTTTCGGGCAGCGTCGCCGTTTGGAACTTGCCGGCCAAAACAGGGCGGTTGACCTGTTTTCCCGTCTGCATCCGGTCCGATGCCCTTCCCGCCGCGCGGGAAGGGCTACCCGGAATCCTTACTTCTTCAGGTCAGCGGAAGTTTTCATGCATTTTTCCGGTGGCTGGAGCGCATTGACGGCATCCCATTTGATCGTTCGTGTGGTGCCGTCGTAGTCGTAGAACTTCTTCCAGTCGTCGCCGTTCATCGGCGCGGTCGGGCTGACGATGTGTTCCGGCACCTCTTCGCCGTTGAAGAGCTTAACCGCTGCATCGATGGCGGTGTAGCCTTCCTTTTCCGGGAACATCGCGGCTTCGATGCGATAGGACGGCTCGTTCTGCATGGCATTGATGAAGGCAAGGCCTTCGCCGCCGGTGCCGACCGTCAACAGGCCATCCTGCGACTTGCCGGCCGCTTTCCAGGCCTGGAGGCCGCCGAGCGACGAGGAATCGTTGATGCCGTAGATGATGTTGATGTCGGCGTTCTTGGCAAGTGCCGCCGAAGAGACTTCGAGCGCGCGGTCCGGATTGCCGCCGCCGTCGAGGTCGTGGACCATGACCGCGTCGGGGACGATGGTCTTCAGGCCGTCCATGAAACCCTGCGAACGCAGCACCGTGGCGGACAGCAGCGGCAGGCCGACATTCATCACCTTGGCTTTGCCTTCGAGCTTTTCCTTGGCGTATTTGCCGGCTTCAACGCCGGCGGTGTAGCCGGTGTCGTAGTCGCAGATCGCGACCATGGTGGTCATGCCCTTGACCGGATTGCCTTCGAGCACGACCGGAACGTTGTTGGATTTCGCCTGGCGCAGTAGCGGCACGACGCCTTCCTCGTTGACGGGCGTGACAATCAGCACGTCGACGCCTTTGGCCATGAAGTCTTCGGCGGCGGAAACCTCCTTGGCGATGTCGAGATTGGCGTCCTGCACCTCGAGTTCGATGCCGAGTTCCTTGGCGCGGGCCTGCATGCCCTTGATGACGTTCTGATACCACTCATGCGTGGCGTAATTGGTGACGTAGCCGATGCGCTTCGGCATGTTTTCGGCGTGTGCCGCGGCGGCGCTCAGAGCCAGCGCGGCCGCCGAGACAAACAGCATTGATTTGGACCAGTTCATGTTTCTTCTCCCTGTATTTCTTGTCAGTTGCTGAACGGATAGTCCCGCCGTTCCGGGTCGGCACGTGGAGAGTTGGCAGCTTCGCCCGCGCCCAGCGCCGCCGATATCGTCTCGGCCGCCGCCTTAGTCCGTTCAAAGACGGTGCTGCGATCGAAGCGGGCGGCCTTTTGCGGCAGGAACGGGACAGTGAGCGCGGCAATGACCGCGCCGGTATGGTCGCGCACCGGCATCGAGATGTTGGTGCAGCCCTCGACAGCCAGCGAAGCGCGCATTTCATAGCCGAGCCTTGCGACGTCGTTCAGCCGCGCTTCGATTTCCGCCCGGCTGCCTTGGCCTTCGCCCGCAGCGACGATCCGCTCGACGATACGGTCGCGCTCGGCGCGGCTCGAATGCGCGAGCAGCACCGCGCCGGAGCTCGTCTCGAGGATCGGGAAATGCGAGCCGAGGGCAACCGAATAACGCATCGGCAAAGGCGAATCGATCTGCAGCACGACCAGCGCGCTCTCACCTTCGCGCACGACCAGATGGCAGCTCTGGTCGGCATTGGCGGCGAGGCCGCGCATCACCGGCAGCGCGCATTCGACCAGGCGGTTTACCGGCGGATGCATATGCGCCAGCTCGAATAGCTTCAGCGACAGGCGGAAGCGGTCCGATAGCGTCCGGAAAATGTAGCCGCGCTTCTCCAGCAGCAGCAGGATGCGGTAGATCTCGTGAATGGAGCGCCCCATTCCGGTGGCGATCTCTGTCTGGGTCAGCGGCTCGCCGCTGGCAGCCATGAATTCCAGGATATCGAGCGCCTTCTCCACCGCCGGCACGCGATAGCCGTTGCGGCCGCTTTCGCCTTCGTCGACGATCTGGGCAATATCGGTGGCCATTACGCGACGCTCCGTTGCGGCTGGCCATGCCTGGTCTCGCGATAGAGCCGGTTCAGCCGATCCGCGAGCTCGGCCGCCGGCAATTCGCCGGCGATGGCCGCGGCAGCATGAGGGGCGCATTGGCGGAAGAAGCTGATGAAGCCCGTATGGGTCGGGCGCAGATAGGAGGCTTCGATCGTCGCCAGCGTCGAGGCGAAGAAGCCGCCCGAGAGCGCGTTGACCTCGGCATCCTGCCACGCCGCCAGCGATCCCGGCTGTCCGCCGGATTTCACATAGTCGCCGCGCTGATAGCCGGGCGAGCACAGAAACAGCGCGTAATCGATGGCTGCCTGCTTGTGTTTCGATTGGGCGCTGACGCCGATGCCGGCGCCGCCGAGCAAGGCGCCGGCGGATCGCGGCGTCGGCACATCGGCGAAGCGCAGATACGGCCTGTCTGCCTTGAAGGCATAGTTCACATAGCCGAAGGCGAACGGCACGTAGACCACATCGTCATGCGCGATCATATGATCGTAGCAGCGGATCGGGTTCCATTTCGGCGAATCCGGATGCGACAGCGCCGCAAGCTGGCGCAATTGCCCAACGGCCTGCTCGATTTTTTCCCTGGCAATGAACTCGTCGCCGTCTTCCCGCGGTTCGCCCAGCGTCAAAAGCAGGCACATGGCGTCAGTCGGCACCAACGGCAGCCCAAGCCATTTGCCGCCCTTCAAGGCGCGCCGGCCGAGCTCCAGCACCTCGTCATGGCTGCGCGGCAGCGGCCCGTAGCGCTCCAGGAGATCGGGGCGATACGAGGCAACCTGGCAGGCAGCATCGATCGGCAACGCCCATTGGCGCCCGTCCCTTGCGTAGGATTGCCAGGATGCGCCGACCGAATCCCGTTCGAAGCCGCGGCGCTGCTCAGCCGACAAATCGAACGGCACCATCAGCCCGCCTTCGGCAATATCGCCGATGAACGGATGGTCGAACACGACAAGATCATAGGCGCCGAGCACCGGACCAAGCGCGCCCTCGCCGAACTCGTAGAGGCTGCGGCGGTCCCATTCGATCTCAAGACCGGGATTGGCGGCACAATACGGCCCGATGCTGGCGTCGAGCGGACCCCAGCAGCGTCGGTGATCCCACGCGAGACCGCGCAGTCTTGTCATGCCCGAAATTCCTCCCTGAACCGCCCAGCCGATTAGTAGCAACTATTTTCACCTAGACAAGTAGTTTTTACATACGCAACCAGTCTCGACTTCGTTTGGCAGGGAAACCGCCCCAACCGCCGCTGGTGCGCATCGCATTGTCGCCGGCCTTCAACCAAAGGCTGCGACGGGTCTGGCTTTTTGGAACTTTCGCGACGAACATACGTTCGGTTGGCGCAACCATCTTGAGCAGCATCATTGGGCAGCGTCACTGGATTCAGCGCCGAGTCGTAGGGAGCGGACGAAATGGCCCAACTGTGGGCGCGGCCGTGAACCGGTTTGCCGCCTTGGCATTCGCCACGTTTCTGGCGATAACGTCGATCTGGGTACTGTTTCTGGTTTCTTAAGATTTGGCTTTGGTTGCGTGGGATTTGCCGCTGGTTTGTTAGGATTTGGAGGGGTTCTCGACAGGTTGACCGCTTAACGACATCCACGGCATGTGGTTCTGCCAGCCGGAGCCGCGTGCGTGAAGAAACTGTCGCCAGGAGCACACCGGCGCGCACATTCGGGGTTGGCAGCCACGCTGCCTGCAACGTTCCAATCGGTTTTCAGGAAACGGCGAGATCTCATGTTGCTGAGGGCGATCGTTCGAAACTGTGCCGTTCTTGGCCGCGTCGGCGCGACGACGCTACTTGCCGGGCTGCTTGCCGGCTGCCAGGGCGGCGTGCTCGACCCTCACGGGCCAGTCGGCGCGGCGCAGCGCACGATCCTGCTCAATTCGGTTGCCATCATGCTGGCCATCGTCATCCCGACGATCGTGGCGACGCTCGGCTTTGCCTGGTGGTTCCGGGAAACCAACACAAGAGCGCGGTATCTGCCGGAATGGGCCTATTCCGGACGCATCGAACTGGTGGTCTGGTCGATCCCCATCCTCGTCATCCTGTTTCTGAGCGGCATCATCTGGATCGGGTCGCATGACCTCGATCCAATGAAGCCGCTGGATTCCCAGCAACAGCCGCTTGAGGTGCAGGTCGTCTCGCTCGACTGGAAATGGCTGTTCATCTACCCCGAGCAGAATGTCGCGAGCATCAACCGGCTCGTGGTGCCGGCGGGCAGGCCGGTGCATTTCTCGCTTACCTCGGCAAGTGTCATGAATGCGTTCTTCGTGCCTCAGCTTGGCGGCATGATCTACACGATGAACGGCATGACGACGCAGCTTCACCTGCAGGCGGATCAGCAGGGCGAATTTTATGGGCGGTCGGCCCACTTCAGCGGCGACGGTTTTCCAGGCATGCAATTCGTGCTGCATGCTGTCGCGGTCGACGCCTTCGACGCGTTCGTCAATTCGGCGCGAAGCCAAGGACAGGCACTCGACAGGGCCAGCTACCAGGAACTGGCCAGACAGAGCCTGGACGTGCCGCCTTCGACCTATCGCTCGGTCGAGCCGGACCTTTTCCATGAGATCGCGACGCAGGGCGTTCCGCCCGCGCCCGGCCCCCAGGCCGGTCGCCCCGAGCCGAGCGTATCGCCCAAGACAGGAGGCTGACAATGCTCGGAAAATTGAGCTGGGACGTCATCCCGTTCGATCAGCCTCTGCCGATGATCGCCTCGGCGGTCGTCGCCCTGGCAATCCTCGGCGTGCTGGCCTGGGTCTTCCTGGCCGGCCATTTCCCCTATCTGTGGCGCGAATGGATCACAAGCGTCGATCACAAGCGGATCGGCGTCATGTACACGCTGCTGGCGCTGCTGATGCTGCTGCGCGGCTTCAGCGACGCCGTCATGATGCGGTCCCAGCAAGCCCTCGCCTTCCAGGCGCCCGGCTATCTGCCGCCCGACCACTTCAACCAGGTCTTTTCCGCCCACGGCACCATCATGATCTTTTTCGGGGCGATGCCGTTCGTCATCGGCCTGATGAACCTGGTCGTGCCGCTGCAGCTCGGCGTCCGCGACGTTGCCTTTCCGACGCTCAACTCGGTGAGTTTCTGGCTCACCGCCACCGGTGCGTTGCTGGTCAACATCTCGCTGGTGATCGGCGAATTCGCGCGTACCGGATGGCTGCCCTATCCGCCGCTCAGCGAGACCGCCTACTCGCCGGGCGTCGGCGTCGATTATTATCTGTGGGCGGTGCAGATAGCGGGCGTCGGAACGCTGCTCACCGGCATCAATTTCGTCACCACGATCCTGAAGATGCGGGCGCCTGGCATGAGCTACCTCAGCATGTCGATGTTCTGCTGGACTTCACTCGCCGCCAGCCTGCTCATCGTCGCCGCCTTCCCGATCCTCACCGCCACGCTCGCGATGCTGACGCTCGACCGCTATTTCGGCTTTCATTTCTTCACCAACGAAGCCGGCGGCAACATGCTGATGTTCGTGAACCTGATCTGGGCCTGGGGCCATCCCGAGGTCTACATCCTCGTCCTGCCGGCATTCGGCATCTTCTCGGAGGTCATCTCCACCTTCTCCAGCAAGCCGCTGTTCGGCTACCGCTCGATGGTGGCCGCGACGCTCTTCATCTGCATCGTCTCCTTCATGGTGTGGCTGCACCACTTTTTCACCATGGGCGCCGGCGCCGACGTCAACGCCGCGTTCGGCATTGCCACCAGCATCATCGCTGTCGGTACCGGCGTGAAGATCTACAACTGGATGTTCACCATGTATGGCGGCCGCATCCGCTTCGCGACGCCGATGCTGTGGTCGCTTGGCTTCATGGTGACGTTCGTCATCGGTGGCATGACGGGCGTGTTGCTGGCCGTGCCGCCAGCCGATTTCCTGCTTCACAACAGCCTGTTCCTGGTGGCGCATTTTCACAACGTCATCATCGGCGGTGTGCTGTTCGGCGCCTTCGCGGGATATACCTACTGGTTTCCCAAGGCATTCGGATTCCGGCTGCACGAGGGCTGGGGCAAGCTGGCCTTCTGGCTGACGCTGATCGGCTTCTACGCCACCTTCGTGCCGCTCTACACCGTCGGCCTGCTCGGCATGACCCGCCGCATGCAGCATTTCGACGTGCCGGCCTGGTATCCCTGGGTGCTGGTTGCCGGCGCCGGCATGTTAATCACCACCGCCGGCGTGGTCGCCCAGATCATTCAGCTCGTCGTCAGCATCCGACAGCGCGCGGCGCTTCGCGATGTCACCGGGGATCCCTGGGACGGGCGTTCGTTGGAATGGGCCACACCCTCGCCGCCGCCGGTCTTCAACTTCGCCGCGCTTCCGCATGTCGAGGGCGAAGAGCCCTACTGGAGCATCAAGCAGCGGGCACGCGAGCAAAACCGGCTGCGCGACGAGCCTGAATACGAGCCGATCGAGATGCCGCGCAACAGTCCCACCGGGTTCATCTGCGCCTTCTTTGCGACCGTGATGGGTTTCGCCCTCATCTGGCACATCTGGTGGATGGTGGCGCTCGGCGCGCTCGGTGCTTTCGCCACCTTCGTCGTATTCGCGTGGCGCGACATACCCGAATACGTCATTCCTGCCGCCGAAGTCGCCCGGATCGACCGCGCCAACCGAAGTGCCCGCCGCGAGGCGCTGGCCACGTATACGGGGCCAAGGCCATGACCGCGATCGACGTTCGAGAGCGTGACCCCTACCACCTCGGCCATCGCGGGCACGGCCATGCCCCCGGCCATGGCGACGGCGGACCGGCACCGATCCGGATCGTCGTCGGCTACGGCTTCTGGATCTTCCTTCTGAGCGACATCGTGATGTTCTCGGCCTTCTTTGCGGCCTACGCTGTGCTGGCGGGCAAGACGGCGGGCGGACCAAGCGGAGCCGAGCTGTTCGACCTGCGCAACGTCGCGATCGAGACGGCGGCCCTGCTGTTGTCGAGCTTTACCTGCGGTCTCGCCAGCCTCGCCGTGACCGCGCGGCGAAGCTCCTGGTTCTATGTTGCGATGGCTCTCACTTTCGTGCTCGGCGCCAGCTTCATCCTGCTCGAGCTGCGCGAGTTCGCGCATATGATTGCCCGCGATGCCGGACCGACGCGCAGTGCTTTCCTGTCGGCGTTCTTCACGCTGGTGGGATGCCATGGCCTGCACGTGACGGCGGGGCTGCTGTGGCTGCTCACGATGATGGCGCAGATCTTCGCCAAGGGATTCCGCGACGATATTCTTCGGCGTTTCATGTGCTTCAGCCTGTTCTGGCACGCCCTCGACATCATCTGGGTCGCCCTGTTCACGGTGGTCTATCTCCTGGGAGCAAGTCGATGAGCAATGCTGACGACCGCCATGCGCAAAGGCGCGACACCGATGGCCTGGAGCGCTACGACATCGATACGGCGCCGGGTGACGAATACCTCGGCGACGCCGAGGTCGGATCCGGGTTACGCGGCTATGTGATCGGCCTCGGGCTGGCAACGCTGTTGACCATCGCCTCGTTCTGGTTGCTCGGAACCAACCTTATATGGGCACCGGGCATCCCGGTGGCGCTGATTGTGCTGGCGATCGCGCAGATGGGCGTGCATCTCGTCTTCTTCCTGCATATCACGACGGGGCCGGACAACACCAACAACGCCCTGGCGCTTGCCTTCGGCGTGCTGATCGTCGTCCTGGTGATCGGCGGCTCGATCTGGATCATGGCCAACCTCGACCACAATTTGATGCCGACGAATGCGATCATGAACATGAACCGCTAGTGACAGTTCCGGCCGTTGGCCGCAGTTCATGCGACAGCCAGCTCGGTCTCAAGCCCGTTCGAATGTGTCGACGACCTCGGCCGCTCCCAGGGCGCGGGGCGCGGCCTCCTTGAGCACATCCATCACCCTGTCTGAGGCTCCCGCATAAAAACCATGAGCCGCCGATGTTCCGATCGCCGCAACTCGGTCAAACCGGATAGCGCGCCGTTGCCCGGAACATTCGCCGAGGAAGCGGGTTTTTCGGTTCGGACGCATCGCCG
Source organism: Mesorhizobium sp. LSHC420B00 (assembly GCF_000503055.1). Lineage (GTDB taxonomy): Bacteria > Pseudomonadota > Alphaproteobacteria > Rhizobiales > Rhizobiaceae > Mesorhizobium. The sequence continues at coordinate 46,839 of NZ_AYVY01000017.1, forward strand.
CGGAATAACGGCAATGGGCCCGGCAATGGACGAAGGGCGGCGCGACATGACCGGGCTAAGCGGCACACAATCGGGCGGAGCAAAAGGTGTTGTGGTCGCGTTCTCCGCGCCGGGCGGCGAGACCATCTATGCCCACGAATGGGAGACCGTCGCTGCCGTCGCGCGCACGATTGCGGCGTTGAAGGGATTTTCCTTCCGCCAGGGCCTGCGTGACTGGGGCGGTGACAACGGCGGGCTGTATTTCGTGCCGGACGACAGCCTGCTTGCCGCCGATGCGGTCCAACTGGGCATCAACGGGCCCGACGACCTCTTCGGCGGTGTGGTGCCCTGGCGCCTCGCAACCACCAAGGCCATAACCCACGAGCTGGTGGACGGGTCGGCGGCACGGCCAAAAGATTGGCCAACCGGCTTCGGCAGCGCCGTCGGCGCGGCCGTACTGCCAGGCTACACCGCATTTTCACGCGATGACGCGCTGCGCGCAGCGGAACGTCTGCTGCAGCTCGGGCTGGTCCGGTTCAAGCCACCGCGCGCTTCGCGGGGCCGCGACCAGCACACCGCCGCGACGGTCGCCGATATCGAAAGGCTGCTGGAACGATATCCATCCTCCGACCTAAGCGAATACGGGCTTGTTCTCGAAACGGAGCTTCGCGACATTGTCACGCTGAGCATTGGCAGAACCGCGATCGACGGAACATCGGTCAGCTATTACGGCGTGCAGCGGATGACCGCCGACAATGCCGGACAGCCCGTTTACGGCGGATCCGATCTGGTCGTCGTGCGCGGCGGATGGGAAGCGCTCGACAGGCTGCAGCTGTCTCCGGCGCTGACTTTGGCTGTGGCGCAGGCGAGGACCTACGACGCGGCGATGCTTGGCCATCCCGGATTCTTCGCCTCGAGGCGCAACTACGACATCGGCCAAGGTGTCGATTCCTCGGGCATCTGGCGATCGGGTGTGCTGGAAGCCAGCTGGCGGATCGGCGGCAGCAGCACGGCAGAGCTTGCGGCAATGGAGGCCATGACGCGTGACCCCGACGTACAGCTCGTGCATGCGTGCGCGGTCAAGCAATTCGGCAACACCGCGCAGATGCCGCTGAATGCAGAAATCCACTTCCACGGAGAGGACCCCGTGGAGGGCCAAATCACGCGTTATACCGTCGTCACGCAGGCGATCCGAGGACCGGTCAGGAAGCCAGCCGATCGTCATTTTAGGTCGAAGTGAAACACGCTTTTGGCAGGGAACATCCGCGAATGGCCCGAGTTTGTTTCAGGCAGCCAGCCAATCCCGGCCATCGAAGCGAAACTGAGCGACCACAAGGACATCGGCGTCCTGACTGACCTTACCGATTTCGAAGACATGACGGCTGGCGCCTTGCGGTGCGACCTGCAGTATGGGTTGCGCAAACTTGCCGAGCTCCACCGCTTCAAACGTGCCGCCGTGATTTCCGACAAGCAGGGGATCAAGGCAGCAACGGAAATGACGGACGCACTGTTTCCGCAAATCGAGGCGCGGGTGTTCCCGGAGGACGAGAAGGCCCAGGCCCTGAAATGGGTAGCGGCCGTACAATAGCGGCGTTGCCTGCAGGAGTGATTACGGAAATGGCCTTGCCAACCGTTTACGACAAACGACAGGATCCGGAAGGCCTTTGGGAGGTCTATGACAGCGAGAGTGACGAGGCCGTCGTGGTCGGCGGATTTGCCGCTTTCCGATCTCGACGAAAGCGAAGCCGGTGAAGCGATTGAAAAGCTCAATCGGGGCGAGCTGACGTCGGACAACATCCCCGAGACGGTTCGGTCGGGGTGGCCTCCGATCAAGGACGGATTGTGATGACAACCGGACGGACGTCACCGAGGGTCGCGGATCTACGGCGAGGCCTTGACGCCTAGCTCGTGGGCCTTGTCCTCGAAATCGTCGCGAATGTCCTCGATCGTCGGCAGATGCAGGCGCGCAACTGGGCGTGCAACTTTTGGCAGCGTCGGAATTCAGGTCGCGCTTGAAATTGGTCGCGGCCTCCTCGGCCGAGCTGTAGCCGCGATAACGCTCAATCTCGGCCTTCGTGGCCTGCTGGACATGTTCGAGCGTCTTGCGCTCGGCATCGGGTTTTCCGTCGGGTTTGGCCCGCATGACCGGATTGAAGGCTTTGCTGATAACGAATTCGACGAGTTCCTGCTGGGCGTGAGCCATGCTTGTTCTCCCTCGAAGAAGGCCTGTCCGGGCATGGAACGGTTTCGCGGAAACGCTGAACCGCTTAATCTCTTTGTTTTGACGCAATTCCGAACGGAAAATCGTTCCACGCTTTTCCTGGAATTGCTCTAACCGCGGCGGCAATTGACGGTTCCGTAGCTTCGTTACCGCTACAGGTCACGGGCGAAGGTCACAGCCGCGCTTTGGTGGTGCGCGGCGTTGCCAGGAGCAGGCTTATTTCGCTGCCGGTAATTCCGGGGATCAGGCGGATACGTCTCAGCACCGCATCGAACTCGCTCAGCGTCTGGGTTCCGAGTTCTATCACCAGATCCCAACGGCCATTGGTGGTGTGGATCGTCGAGACCTCGGAGAAGCCGCCCAGCGCCCGGATGACGCGATCTGCGGCATGGCCTTCGATTTCGATCATCATGATGCCACGCACCCGCTGATCGACTGCGTCGGCGCGTAGAATGACTGTGTAGCCGACGATGACGCCGTCTCTTTCAAGTCGCTCGATCCGGGACCTTACCGTTGCCCGGGAGACACCCAGGCTAACGGCAAGGTCGGAAATGCTGCGCCGGCGTCATGCCGCAAAGAGGTGATGATCTGCTCGTCGAGCCGGTCCATGATTGCTCACAACGGAAGTAGATGCTGCCACTATGATAAGGCACTTCAACAAATTTGCCAATTTGACATGTTCATTCTGCCAGCGATGCGGGCTTCACTAAAGCATCGCAATTTGGTGGGGTATGAGAATGCATTGCACGATCGTTGGGGCTCCGATCCAGGCGGGCTCAGGCAGGATGGGCTGCGAGATGGGGCCGAGCGCGCTGCGCACGGCCGGTCTGGCCGGCGCGCTGACCGAGCTTGGCCATACGCTGACCGACCTCGGAACGATTGTCCCTGCCGACATGCGCCCTGTCGTACACGGCAACGCGGTGGTGAAGGCGCTGCCGGAAATCGCCGCCTGGACGGCAGCGATCAGCGAAAGCGCCTATGCCGCGAGCGCCGACGCAATGCCGATCTTTCTCGGCGGCGACCACAGCATTTCGGCCGGCACGCTCGCCGGCATTGCTCGCCGGGCGGCGAAGGCCGGCCGGCCGCTCTTCGTGCTGTGGCTCGACGCCCACCCCGATTTTCATACGCTCGACACGACGACCAGCGGCAATCTGCATGGCGTGCCGCTGGCCTATGCCAGCGGGCAGCCCGGCTTCGAGGGCTATTTCCCCCGCCTCGCGGCGCAGGTGGACCCGGCTCGCATATGCGCGCTGGGAATCCGCAGCGTGGACCTGGCGGAACGGGATGCGTTGCGCAGAGCCGGCGTGACGGTCCACGACATGCGTTCGATCGACGAGCACGGCATCGCGCAACTGCTTCGCGCCTTTCTCGAACGGGTGAGCGCCGCCAACGGCATGCTCCATGTCAGCCTCGATGTCGATTTTCTCGACCCGTCGATCGCGCCGGCGGTGGGCACCACCGTTCCCGGCGGCGCCACCTTCCGCGAGGCGCATCTGGCGATGGAAATGCTGCATGACAGCGGGCTCGTCACCAGTCTCGACCTGGTCGAACTCAACCCTTTTCTCGACGAGCGCGGCCGCACCGCCACGCTTTTGGTCGACCTGACCGCAAGCCTGATGGGCCGGCGGATCATGGATCGCCCGACGAGGGGGTTCTGAGCGATGACCGTCAATTTGAACATCGTTCCGTTCGTCAGCGTCGACCGCATGATGAAGCTGGTGCTTGCCATCGGCATCGAGCGCTTCCTGGTCGAGCTTGCCGCCTATATCGAAGAGGATTTCAGGCGTTGGGAGCTGTTCGACAAGACGCCGCGCGTCGCCTCGCACAGCATTGACGGCGTCATCGAGCTGATGCCGACCAGCGACGGGCAGCTTTACGGCTTCAAATACGTCAACGGGCATCCGAAGAACACGCGTGACGGCCGCCAGACCGTGACCGCTTTCGGCGTGCTTGCCGATGTCGGCAACGGCTATCCGATGCTGCTTTCGGAAATGACCATCCTGACTGCCCTGCGAACGGCGGCCAGCTCGGCGGTCGCGGCGAAATACCTCGCTCCCGGGGCCGCCAGATGCATGGCGATCATCGGCAACGGCGCGCAATCGGAATTTCAGGCTATTGCGTTCAAGGCGCTGCTTGGCGTCGACAGGCTGCGCCTCTACGATATCGACCCGGCGGCCTCGACCAAATGCATGAAGAACCTTGCCGGCATGGGTTTCGACATCAAGCTCTGCGCGTCGGCGCAGGAGGCCGTTGAAGGTGCACAGATCATCACCACGGTAACCGCCGACAAGCGATCGGCAACAATCCTGACCGACAACATGGTCGGGTCCGGCGTGCACATCAACGCGGTCGGCGGCGACTGCCCGGGCAAGACCGAGCTGCATCGCGACATTCTGCTGCGCTCGGATATTTTCGTCGAATATCCGCCGCAGACGCGCATCGAAGGCGAGAGCCAGCAGCTCGATGCGGACCATCCGATCACCGAATTGTGGCAGGTGATGACAGGAAAGGCAGCAGGCCGGACGGACGCCGGACAGATCACGCTGTTTGATTCCGTCGGCTTTGCGATCGAGGATTTTTCCGCGCTACGCTACGTCCGCGATCAGCTTCAGCGGACCGGCCTTTACGAGGAACTAGACCTTCTGGCCGATCCCGATGAGCCGCGTGACCTGTTCGGCATGCTGCTGCGCGCCGAAAAAGTGGCCGGGCTGGCGGTTGCCCGCAGCTGAGCTGCGATCCCGTCGGTCAGTCCTTCTTTTCCTGGTACAGGCGCTCGGTCGCGCGCTCGCTTTCCCTGCGCTCCGCCGGGCCGCGACGGCGCTGGGTGAGCAGGGCGTAGGCGATCAGGATTGCCAGCAGCAGTGGACCGCCTGCAACAACGAGCAACCACAAACTAGTCTCAAACATCGAACCGTCTCCTTTCCCTCACAACCGGGAAGGACCAGAACCGTTCCTCCGTCTTGTCGGAGGTCGCCCGCACCGCGTGGCGTGATTCAGGATTTTGTGCCTCGAGCAGGACGTTCCACGCCTTGTCGGCATGCAGGATGCTCTTATCTAGAGTCTTATCATTCGGTCACAGGCACTCTCTGCAAAGTGAAGGGAACCACAAGGGCTTTCCGACATTTGGTTGTTCAAGAGACAAACGTGCAGCCACACCGGCTCCGGGGCTAGGAATACCATGCGTGAGAATCAATCCGACGTCTTCGATCTGTTTTCCGAGGTTTACAAGAATGCGGCGCAGGAGGAGATAAGCCTCCAGCAATATCTGCTTGCCTGCCGCGAGGACAAGTCGATGTACGCCTCGGCGCCCGAGCGGATGGTCGAGGCGATCGGCGAGCCGACCTTTGTCGATACCAGCAAGGACGAGCGGCTCGGCCGTATTTTTTCGAACCGGACGATCAAGATCTATCCGACCTTCGCCGATTTTTACGGCATGGAGGATACGATCGAACGTATCGCCGGTTATTTCCGCTATGCCTCGCAAGGACTTGAGGAACGCAAGCAGATCCTCTATCTCCTCGGCCCGGTCGGCGGCGGCAAGTCCTCGCTTGCGGAGCAGTTGAAAAGGCTGATGGAGCAGCGTCCGATCTATACGCTGAAGGTCGGCGGCCAGGTCAGCCCGGTCTTCGAATCGCCGCTCGGGCTGTTCGACCCCGACCGCATGGGCGACCTTTTGGAGGACAAATACGGCATCGCCCGGCGGCGGCTGAACGGCCTGATCTCGCCCTGGGCGGCCAAGCGCCTCGACGAATTGTCCGGCGACATCTCCAAATTCAGCGTCGTCAAGCTGATGCCGTCCAGGCTTCGCCAGATCGGCATCGCCAAGACCGAGCCGGGCGACGAGAACAACCAGGACGTTTCGGCCCTGGTCGGCAAGGTCGACATCAGGCAGCTGGAAAACTTCAGCCAGTCCGATCCGGACGCCTATTCCTATAGCGGCGGCCTGAACCGGACGACGCAAGGACTGCTCGAATTCGTCGAGATGTTCAAGGCGCCGATCAAGGTGCTGCATCCGCTGCTGACCGCGACCCAGGAAGGCAGCTACAACGGCACCGAGAATTTCGGCGCTTTCCCCTATCAGGGCATCATCGTTGCCCATTCCAACGAATCGGAATGGCTGCAGTTCAAGAACAACAAGAACAACGAGGCGTTCCTCGACCGCATCCTGGTGGTCAAGGTGCCGTATTGCCTGCGCGTCACCGAAGAGCGGCAGATCTACGAGAAGCTGTTGCGCGAAAGCGAATTGGCCTCCAGCCCCTGCGCTCCGGAAGTGCTCGATATCCTCAGCCGGTTCACCGTTTCGACCCGCCTGGCCGAACACGACAATTCGCCGCTCTACACCAAGATGCGCGTCTATGACGGCGAGAACCTCAAGGAAACCGATCCCAAGGCGAAGTCGGTCCAGGAGTACCGAAACGCGGCCGGTGTCGATGAAGGCATGACCGGCGTCAGCACCCGCTTTGCCTTCAAAATCCTGTCGCAGACCTTCAACTACGACACCGAAGAGGTCGCCGCCGATCCGGTGCATCTGATGTACATCCTGGAAGAGGCGATCAAGCGCGAGCAGTTCCCGAAGGAAACCGAGGCGGACTATCTCGATTTCATAAAGTCGGAGCTCGCCACCCGTTATGCCGAGTTCATCGGCCACGAGATCCAGAAGGCCTATCTGGAATCCTACAGCGAATACGGCCAGAACCTGTTCGACCGCTACATCGCCTATGCCGATGCCTGGATCGAGGATCAGGACTTCAAGGATACCGATACCGGCCAGATCCTCAATCGCGAGGTTTTGGACAACGAACTGTCGCAGGTCGAAAAGCCGGCCGGCATCGCCAATCCCAAGGACTTCCGCAACGAAGTGGTGAAGTTCACGCTGCGCGCGCGGGCCAGAAACCACGGCCGTAACCCGTCATGGACAAGCTATGAAAAGCTGCGCGAAGTCATCGAGAAGCGGATGTTCGGGCAGGTCGAAGATCTGCTGCCGGTGATCAGCTTCGGCTCCAAGCAGGACAGCGTGACGGAGAAGCGGCATACCGAATTCGTGCAGCGGATGATCCAGCGCGGTTACACCGAGCGCCAGGTCCGCCGGCTGGTGGACTGGTACATGCGGGTGAACAAGGCGGGTTGAAGCCAGCCCGGGGTAACATATGCCGATCTTCATCGATCGCCGACTGAACCCGAAGGACAAAAGCCTCGGCAACCGGCAGCGTTTCCTGCGGCGGGCGCGCGAAGAGTTGAAGCGCACCATCCGCGATCAGATCCGCACCGGCAAGATCGCCGACGTGGACGCCGAGCATGCCGTTTCGATGCCGGCGCGAGGCACCGGCGAGCCGAGCTTCAACGATGCCCGGAACAGCGGCAGCCGCCAGCACGTCCTGCCCGGCAACAAGCATTTTGCCCCAGGCGACCGGCTGCCCAAGCCGGGCCAGGGCGGCGGCATGGGATCCGCCCCGGGGAGAACCGAATCGGAGGACGATTTCCGTTTCGTGCTGTCGCGCGAAGAGGTGCTCGACCTCTTCTTCGAAGACCTCGAACTGCCTGATATGGTCAAGCTCAACCTCAAGGAGATCCTCGCCTTCAAGCCGCGCCGGGCCGGCTTCGCCGCGACCGGCTCGCCGACCAACATCAATGTCGGACGCACGATGCGCAACAGCCATGGCCGCCGCATAGCGCTCAGGCGTCCCAAGCAGGAGGCGGTCGACGCTGTCGCGCAGGAGATCGCGACGCTGGAGGCCAAGCCGCAAAACGCCGAGATGCGGCAGCGCATCGTGGCGCTGCAGGAAGAGCTTGAGCGGCTGGAGCGCCGCCGCAAGCGGATCGCCTTTGTCGATCCGGTCGATATCCGCTTCAACCGCTTCGACGCCCAGCCGGTGCCGAACGCCAATGCGGTGATGTTCTGCCTGATGGACGTGTCCGGTTCGATGGGCGAACGCGAGAAGGATCTGGCCAAGCGCTTCTTCGTGCTGCTGCACCTGTTCCTGAAGCGGCGCTATGACCGGACCGAGGTCGTCTTCATCCGCCACACGCACGAGGCGCAGGAGGTGGACGAGGAAACCTTCTTCTACAACACCCAGAGCGGCGGCACGGTGGTTTCCACGGCGCTCGAGGAGATGCACCGCATCGTCGAGCAACGCTATCCCAGCCGCGAATGGAACATCTATGTCGCCCAGGCCTCGGACGGCGACAATTTCGTCACCGATTCCGAGCGCTGCATCGCCCTTCTCGACGAACAGATCATGCGGCTTTGCCAGTATTTTGCCTATGTCGAGATCCTCGACGAGCGTGAGAGCCACATCTTCGGCGCCACCGACAACGGCACGTCGCTGTGGCGTGCCTACAGTGCGGTCAAGTTGAGATGGTCGAACTTCCAGATGAGCCGCATCGCCACGGCGGCCGACATCTACCCGGTTTTCCGCCAACTCTTCGCCAGACAGCCGGGTTATCAAAAGAGCGGTGAAAGAGGGGGCTGATGGCGAGCAAATCCGGATTGCTGTTTTCCGGTTCCGACTGGGATTTCAGGACGCTGTCGCGCGCCTACGAGACCATCGAGGCGGTCGCCACCGAAGAGCTCCACCTCGACGTCTATCCGGTGCAGATGGAGATCATCTCGTCCGAACAGATGCTCGACGCCTATTCCTCTGTCGGCATGCCGCTGATGTACCGGCATTGGTCGTTCGGCAAGCACTACCTCTACCAGGAATTGCTCTACCGCAAAGGTGGGCGAGGGCTGGCCTACGAACTCGTTATCAATTCCAATCCCTGCATCGTCTATCTGATGGAGGAAAACACCATGGCCCTGCAGGCGCTGGTGACGGCGCACGCGGCGCTCGGCCATAACCATTTCTTCAAGAACAATTATCTTTTCCGGCAGTGGACGGACGCCGGCGCCATCCTCAGCTATCTCGACTTTGCCAAGGGCTATATTGCCCGCTGCGAAGAGCGGCACGGCGTCGATGCGGTGGAAGAGATCCTCGATGCCGCACATGCGCTGATGGAACAGGGCGTGTTCAGATATCACCGGCCGCCGAAGCTGTCGTCGGAAAAGCAGCGCGAGGGGATTCGCGAGCGCCTGGAATACGAGGAACGTTCCTACAACGATCTGTGGCGCACGCTGCCGCCTTCCAAGGACGGCACCAAGGTCCGCGAAACGGATACCATGACGGAGCGCAAGAAATCGCTCAAGCTGCCCGAGGAGAACCTGCTTTATTTCCTGGAGAAGAACAGCCTGATCCTGGAACCGTGGCAGCGTGAGGTCATCCGGATCGTCCGCGTGATCGCGCAGTATTTCTATCCCCAGCGGCAAACGCAGGTGATGAACGAGGGCTGCGCCACCTTCGTGCATTACACGCTGATGAACCTTTTGTTCGACCGCGGCCTGATCGGCGAAGGTGCCATGCTGGAAATCCTGCGCAACCATTCGAACGTGATCTTCCAGCCAGGGTTCGACGATCCGCGCTTTTCCGGTATCAATCCTTACGCGCTGGGTCTCGACATGATGCAGGACATCCAGCGCATCTCGACCGCGCCGACGGCTGAGGACCGCGACTGGTTTCCCGATATCGCCGGCAATGGCGACTGGCGCCAGACCTTGCTGGACGCCTGGGCCAACCATCGCGACGAGTCCTTCATCCGCCAGTATCTGAGCCCTACCCTGATACGGAAATGGCGGTTCTTTGTCCTTGCCGATGCCGCCAACGACCCGCATTACGAAGTCGCCTCGATACACAATGAGCGCGGCTACGAGAGCGTCCGCGCCGCACTCGCCCACAGCTACGACATCGGCGCCAGCCGGCCGGACATCCAGGTGGTGGACGTGGACCTGCTCGGCGACCGGCATCTGCGCCTGCAGCACAAGGTCAAGGACGGCATCGTGCTGGAAGGCGGCAGCCGTGACGCCACGCTGCGCCATATCCGCAAGCTCTGGGGCTACGAGGTCAGCATGGTCGCGGTCGACGCGCAGACCGGCGCCACACTCCACGAACGGTCGACCAGCCAGATCGGGGAATGACCGAACCGGCCTGCAGGGAAGTCGGGTGGCGTCGCCTTTACCGGATCACCAACCACGCTGTGGTCAGGGAGCAGGAACATGCGCGTATTGATGATCGCCGCCTTCTTCTGGTCGCTGTCANTTCAGACGTGTGCTCTTCCGATCTGGAGCAGGAACATGCGCGTATTGATGATCGCCGCCTTCTTCTGGTCGCTGTCACGATGGCGCTGTCGCTTGCGCACGCTTTGGAGTTGCCGGGCAAGTTGCGCCTCAAGGAGGCTACCTACAAATCAGTGCAGGCGATCTACTATCCCGGCTTCACGATCGGCGGGTTTGCCGAGATCGGCGGCATCATTGCACTCGCCATCCTGCTCTACCTGACGCCTTATCCAAGCGCTCGATTCTGGTGGACCTTGGCGGCGCTTGTCTTCCTGCTGGCGGAACATGCGACCTATTGGTTGGTCACGCATCCCGTCAATAATTTCTGGGTGCAAGACGTTGCCATGCCGCAATCAGCCGCGACGTTTTTTTCAATGTTTTCTCGAAAGCAGACCGGCGACTGGAGAGATTTGCGCAACGTCTGGGAGACTTCGCATGTCGCCAGGGCAGGCCTGGCGATGCTGAGCCTCGTCTCAATTGCTGTCGCCGCGACATTTTTTGCTGAATAGCGCCGAGGGGATCAAGGCGGCGCCCTCGTCCGCCAATTTGCGGCCACGAACGCTGCATCCGTCAGATCGGGGAACGGGAACCGGCGCCATACTGTCTTAACGTTAAGCGATCCCGCCGTTTCAGCGGTCGGCGCGATGCTTGTTGTGGGCGCTTTCCTGGTGCTCGCCGCGGATGATGTTGCGGTCGTCGGGATCGGCAATGTCCTTGGGGTCCGATCTGAGCTCGGCACCGCGCCGGAACGCCTCGCGCTCTTGCCTGGTCTTTTTCAAATCCGCTTCCGCGTCGAAATCCTTGCCAGCGTTTTTCGTGTTCTCGCGCTCTTCGATGATGCGCAATTGCTGCTCATGAGTCTTCTTTCCGGCCATTGGTGACGTCCTTCTTTCGATTTTCCGCTTCCCCCAGGGTCCAAATTCGCTACAGCCCGAAAGGATAGGTCTCGGGAAGGCCTGTCCCCGCATGTTCCGGCCCAAGCGGCGTCACGGCACTGGTTTCATCGAACCAGACGAAAGCATCGAACTGGCGGGCGAGCGAGGCATCCGCATAGTGGCTGTGCAACTCGGTCTCCGGCCGGTAGATAACGCCGATAAAGCGTTCCAGCCGGCGCTCCAGAAGCCGTTGGCGCAGCGTGTCGTCGCGCTCGAAATCGAGCAGGAAAGGCGAGACGCCGCTGTCATGGCAAAGCCGCTCATAGCTGTCGTTGTGGGAAGGACGAACCGGTTTCACTTCCATGTCGCCGTCCCAGTCGGTGGCGGCGGCCACCGTCCCGGAATGCGTGCTGAGCCCAATCAAGGCAACCTCGTCGCCAAAACGCTGGCGGCAGAGCTGGCCGATGTTCACTTCGTCTCTGACGATCCCCATCTCGGTATAGCGGGCATCGCCGATATGGGAATTATGTGCCCACACCACCGCCTTGGCGGCCGGGCCGCGGGCCTGCAGCAGGTGCTCCAGTGTTTCGAACATGTGGGTGTCGCGCAGGTTCCAGGACTGCGCGCCGCCGTAATACATGGTGCGGTAATAGCGTTCGGCGGAGGCGACCAGGCGGGCGTTTTGGGTGGCGTCGAGGAAATCGATGCCGTCCTGCTGCGCATAGTCGAGCTCTCTGGAAAGCAGTTCCCGGCATTGCTCGAGCACGGCCTTCTCGCATTTCTGGTAGCCGGAGGTGAGTGCGACACGGCCATAGGTGGCCGGGTCGTTCTGCCACGGCGTCAGGCAGCCATAGCGCTCGCGTGCGATCCTTGCCGCCTGCGGATCGATCCGGTCGAGATATTGCAAGACCGCCGCGATCGACCCGCCCATATTGTAGATGTCGAGGCCATAGAACCCGGCCCGCCGGGAGGATATCCTGATCCGCTCATTATGCTCTCGCATCCAGTCGACGAACGCCGCGACGTCGGTGTTGCGCCACATCCAGGTGGGAAAGCGCTGGAACGGCGGATCGGCGCCCGGCCGCGGTGGCCGGTGACGGACGTAGCGGTCGATCGCCGCGGCATCGGGCCAGTCGGCCTCGACCGCGACGATGGTGAAGCCATGCTTCTCGATCAGCCTGCGAGTGATCGCGGCGCGCGCGCGGTAGAACTCCGACGTGCCGTGGCTGGCTTCGCCGAGCAAGACGACGCGGCGGTCGGCAAACCGGTCGGACAGCGCACCGAAGGCGGGATCGTCGAAATCCGGAAGCGGTTCGGCGGCGGTCGCTATCATCTGCGGCAGGCTGCTTCTGCGCTGATGCCGGTGCGGAAGATCGGCCGCTATTTGGCTGTCGCTGCCTGGCTCGCCCCAGCCTTGCTCGCCGATCAGTGGAACAAACCGCACGCCGCCGAAATCCTCCTCGGTGTAAGTTGCTGCGCCAGTCCGGGTGACTTTGAGCAGGCGCTGCGAGTCGAATTCGTCGCCGACCGGGATGACAAGCCGGCCGGCGACGTCGAGCTGTTCTTGCAGGGCGAGCGGTGCGCCGGGCCCGGCGGCCGCAACCAGGATCGCATCGAAGGGTGCCGCCTCGGGCCAGCCCTTGGTGCCGTCGCCGGTGCGGACTTCGATATTGTCGTAGCCAAGCTTTTTAAACCGCTGCCTTGCCGTTTCAGCCAACGCGGCGTGGCGCTCGATCGTGTAGACGCGTTCGACGATCCGGCTCATTACGGCAGCCGCATAGCCCGAGCCGGTGCCAACCTCGAGGACGTGGTCACCGGCTCCGATCTCCGCCATTTCGATCATCAACGCAACGATGTAGGGCTGCGATATCGTCTGACCTTCGGCGATCGGCAGCGGCCCGTCCTCATAGGCAAATTCTTCAAAACCAGGCTCGACGAAAGCCTCGCGCGGCACCTCGCGCATCGCCTGAAGGACATTGCGGTCGCGAATGCCACGGCGGCTTAAGTGAATGTCGACCATTTGGTTGCGGGCATGGGAGAGATCGAGCATTTTTCTGCTCCTCCTATGGGCCTCCGCCACAATCGCCCAAGCTGCTCAAACGGCACTTTGGCCGGTCCATGTCCCAGGGCCTCGGCAGTCCGCCTGGATTCATACAATGCGGTGCACCTTCCTAACCGTTGGCAAGCCCCGAGGTTCCCCAAAGACCGACCCGCTTTTGTCGGGCTCGCCAGGTTGCAGGATCGGCAAGCGGCGCTGGCGGCCGCCCTAACTTATTTCGAGGCAAATCCTTTCTCCGGCGCGACGCCACCCCAGATAACGACGGACGAGGGTATTCCGGAGGCATTTCTATGAACGACGAGGCCCGCACCACTGCGCAAACAACCGGCCTTGACCAGATCGATGTGATGGACCGCTACTGGCGCGCCGCGAACTACATTTCGGTTGGCCAGATCTATCTGCTCGACAATCCGCTCTTGCGCGAGCCTTTGCTGCCCGAGCACATCAAGCCGCGGCTGCTCGGCCATTGGGGCACGACACCCGGCCTCAATTTCATCTATGTGCATCTGAACCGGATCATCCGTGAACGTGGTCTCGATGTTCTGTTCATCTGCGGTCCGGGTCACGGCGGCCCGGCAATGGTCGCGAACACCTGGCTCGAGGGGACCTACAGCGAGATCTATCCCGAGGTCGGCAAGGACGAAGACGGCTTGCGAAAGCTGTTCCGGCAGTTCTCGTTTCCCGGCGGAGTGCCGAGCCACGCGGCTCCGGAGACGCCCGGCTCGATCCACGAAGGCGGAGAGCTCGGTTATGCACTGGTCCATGCCTTCGGCGCCGCCTTCGACAATCCGAACCTTGTGGTCGCCTGCGTCGTCGGCGACGGCGAAGCCGAGACCGGTCCGCTCGCCGCGGCCTGGCATTCCAACAAGTTCCTGAACCCGGCATCCGACGGCGCCGTCCTGCCGATCCTGCATCTCAATGGCTACAAGATCGCCAGCCCGACGATCCTCGGCCGCATGGAAGACGAGGCGTTGCGCAGCCTGTTCCTCGGCTATGGCTACGAAACCTTCTTCGTCGAAGGTCATGAACCTGCTGCGATGCATCGGGAGATGGCCCGCACGCTCGATACCGTGCTCGACCGGATCCACTCCATCCAGGAGCCTGCACGAGCCGCGGGCTGGAAGGGAGAGCGGCCGCTGTGGCCGATGATCGTGCTGCGCAGCCCAAAGGGCTGGACTGGGCCGAAAGAGGTCGACGGTAAGAAGGTCGAGGATTTCTGGCGTTCGCACCAGGTACCGGTATCGAACGCACGCGGCGATGCGGCGCACCGCCAGATCCTCGAAGACTGGATGCGCAGTTACGAGCCGGAAAAACTGTTCGATAAAGGCGGCCATCTCCTGGCGGAGCTCGCGGCGCTGGCACCTACGGGGTCACGACGCATGGGCGCAATCCCCTACGCCAATGGCGGCCTGCTGAAACAGGACCTCGTGCTTCCCGACTGGAAAGGCCTGGCGCTCGACGTACCGCGTCCGGGCGGCACTGTGGGAGAGGCGACGCGCACGGTCGGAAGCTATCTTCGCGACGTGGTCCGCTTGAACGCCGAGGCCAGGAATTTCCGGCTGATGGGACCGGACGAGACATCCTCCAACCGCCTCGACGACGTGTTCGAGGTTACGGACCGCGTCTGGATGGAGCGGATCGAGCCCTACGACGTCCATCTTTCCCGTGACGGCCGCGTCATGGAAGTGCTCAGTGAACATCTTTGCCAAGGCTGGCTGGAGGGCTATCTGCTGACCGGCCGCCATGGCCTGTTCTCGTGCTACGAGGCGTTCGTCCACATTGTCGATTCCATGGTCAACCAGCACGCCAAATGGCTGAAGACCTCCGGCGAACTTGCCTGGCGCAAGCCGGTCGCCTCGCTCAACTACCTGCTGACCTCGCATGTCTGGCGGCAGGATCACAATGGTTTCAGCCATCAGGACCCGGGCTTTGCCGATTTCGTCGCCAACAAGAAGGCCGACACGGTCAGGCTCTATTTCCCGCCCGACGCCAACACGCTGCTGTGGATCACCGACCATTGCCTGAAAACCTACAACCGCATCAACGTCATCGTCGCCGGCAAGCAGCCGGCGCCGCAATGGCTGTCCGCCGAAGACGCGGAAGCGCACTGCAAGGCCGGTGCCGGCATCTGGGAATGGGCCGGGACGGTTGCCAAGGGCGAAGATCCGGATGTGGTTCTCGCTTGCGCCGGCGACGTGCCGACGCTGGAGACGCTTGCCGCAGCCGACATCCTGCGCTCAGGCATTCCGGACCTGCAGATCCGCGTCGTCAATGTCGTCGACCTGATGATTTTGCAGTCGAATTCCGAGCATCCGCATGGCTTTGCCGACGACAGATTCGACGCGCTGTTCACCAAAGCCAAGCCGGTCATCTTCGCCTATCACGGCTACCCCTATCTCATTCACCGCCTGACCTACCGGCGCGCCAACCACGACAACATGCATGTGCATGGCTTTCGCGAGGAAGGCACGACGACGACGCCGTNTGACCTACCGGCGCGCCAACCACGACAACATGCATGTGCATGGCTTTCGCGAGGAAGGCACGACGACGACGCCGTTCGATATGGTGGTGCTCAACCAGCTCGACCGCTATCATCTGGCGCTCGCCGCGATCGCGCGCGTGCCGGGGCTGGCCGAGCGGGCGAAGGATCTTGCCGCGGCGCTGCATGGGAAATTGGCTGACCACACGGCCTATGTCCGCGAACATGGCGAGGACATGCCCGAGATCCAGAAATGGTCCTGGCCACAGGACAGCGCGACGAGGGCCGGCGATTGATGCGACGATCGATCCTTGCGTTGAATGCCGGCTCGTCGAGCATCAAGTTCCGACTTTACGATCTTGCAGCGTCCGCCGAGCTGGATCTTGCCTCGCGCGGTTCACTGGATCTGGGCGATGCGCCAAGGCTGACCGCGAAAGCCGCCGATGGGGAGCTGCAGTGCGATCGGCCACTTGCCGCAGACGCATCACGCGACATGGGCATCGGCCAGATGCTGCAATGGATCGAGAACGAACTTGGCGGAAGGAAACTGATCGCCGCCGGACATCGCATCGTCCATGGCGGACGCGAGTTCGTCGAACCTGTCCGCCTGATGCCGACAATTATCGAGGCTCTCGACAGGCTGACGCCGCTTGCGCCACTGCACCAGCCGCGCAGCCTCGCGCCGATCCGGGCGCTTGCCGCGTTGCGACCCGACCTGCCGCAGGTCGGATGCTTCGACACGGCCTTCCATCGGACCATCGAGCCTCTGGTCAGCCGTTTCGCGCTGCCGCGCCACTATGAGGCAGACGGCATCCACCGCTACGGCTTTCACGGGCTTTCCTACGAATATGTCGCCGGCCGGCTCAAGCAGATATCGCCCGATCTGGCGGCGAAAAGAACCATCGTCGCCCATCTCGGCAACGGGGCGAGCCTGTGCGCCATGCGCGACGGGCGAAGCGTCGATACGACGATGGGCTTTTCGGCGCTTGACGGCCTGGTCATGGGCACACGCTGCGGCGCCATCGATCCGGGCGTGCTTTTGTACCTGCTATTGGAAAGAGGGATTTCGGGAGAGGCGCTGCAAGACATGCTCTACGAGGAATCCGGCCTGCTCGGCGTGTCCGGCATTTCCGGCGACATGCGCACGCTGGAAGCCAGCGACGACCGCCGGGCGCGCGAAGCGGTGGAGCTTTTCGCCTTCCGCGCCGCCAGGGAGATTGCCGCCCTCGCCAACACGCTGGGCGGGTTCGAATGCCTGGTGTTCACCGGCGGCATCGGCGAGCACTCGGCTCCGGCCCGCAAAGCGATTTGCGACAGGCTTGGCTGGCTCGGCGTGGCGATCGACGAGGCAGCCAACAGCTCCCATGCCGCGCTGATGAGCCAGGCGGAGAGCAAGGTCGAAGTCCGCGTCGTGGCGACCGACGAAGAAGGTGTCATCGCCCGCCACACGCGCAAGGTAATGGAGGGGCCCGGCTGATGCGGATGGCCTCGAATGACCCCGCTTGCGGCAGCCCTGCTCGTGCGGCTACGAAGCGAGCGCGGCCGATCTGTTGAAGACGATGGTCACTCGCGTTCCTTTGCCGGGGGTCGAGTCCACCTCGAACCGGGCTTTGGCGTTCTCGGTCAGCGATTGCGCGATCAACGCTCCGAGCTTGCCGGGTTTCGGCCAGGTCTCGCCTTCGGGCAGGCCGATGCCGTCATCGGCGACAACGATGCGAAAGCCGTCGCCGTCGACAACACTGCGCAGCGTGATTGTCCCGCCTTCGCGACCCAGAAAGGCGTGTTTCAGCGCGTTCGTCAAAAGCTCGTTGACCACCAGGCCGGTTGGCATCGCCACGTTGATGGACACGGGATAGGTGTCGACCTTCATATCCAGCCGGATGCCCTGCACGGCGTGCGACGTCATCACTGCGGAAGCGATCTGGCTGAGATAGACGCCGAGGTCAACTTCGGCCTTCTGTTCGTCGGCCGACAGCGCCTGATAAAGAATTGCGAGTGCATCGACGCGGCCGGCGAGACGCTCGAAGCGTTTCTGATCGGGTGACGCCGCGCTGCGGGCCTCCAACCTGATGAGAGCCGTGATCATCTGGAGATTGTTTTTCATCCGATGCTGCAATTCGCGCAGCAGCATGTCCTTTTCACGGATGCGTTGTTCGAAGGCCTCGCTGTCGCTTGCCTTGTGCGCGGTGACATCGACAAGGGCGACCAGTCGAAAGGACCGTCGCCCGCGCTCGTCCTCGATCAGGTTCGAATAAACGTCGACCATGACCGGCTCTGTGCCGGCACGTTGCATCCTGAAAGTCCCCGCGCGATCGATATCCTCGACGATGGCCCGGGCCAGCGGCCGGTCCTTGTATTCGCCCAAGCCTTGTCCGCTCAGCGCAGCCCAGTTGCGGCGCTCCAGCTCTGCGACGGAAACGCCTGACAGTTTCTGGAACTCGGAATTGACGTAAACAACACGTTCATCGCCGCCCAAATCGGAAATTGCGATCGCAATCGGCAGCTGGTCGAGGAACCTTTTATAACTGTCACTGTCCAGGGCGCCCGCCAGGTCGAGGTTGTCGAGCAATTGCTGGAGCTGCTCGGTTTTTTCGGCTTCGGCGGACATTCCAGGCTTTCGATGTTTCGGGTAGGACCATGGTCAATATCAGGTCGCTCGCCAACTGCGAAGTCCGCTCGTTGCCACCGCGCGGCGAGGCATGGCGGAAAGCCGAGATCGTGGTTGAGAAGCGGCTGAAGGCTCAGCTCGAATGGCTCTGCTCGACCAGATGGTATTTGTACCGGTCGCGAATATGCTCGTTGAAGAACCGGCCCTTCGCCGAGGCTTTGCGGAACGCGGCGTGGACTTGCGGCGGCACGTCCTCGTAATCATAGCGGCTTCCGCTCGGGACGAACCATACGGAGAGTACCCTCGTCGCCGGCTGGTAATCGATGTTTCTGATCGCAGTTGAAGGCATCCTCGACAGGTCCAATGCTCGGCAGTGCTCAATTCCATGCCGTCGTGGGAATAACCCTGCACGGAGAGCGAGGTTCCTTGCTGCCGAAGCAGCCTTGCCGCTACGGGCTGGCTTCACCAAATACGGTTGATGCCATCGCCCAAGACATCGGCTGCAGCCCGCCAGGGCGATCTCTTTGCCGCCGCCGCCGACCTGCCGGAAGGATTCCGCTACCGGCCCGAACTGATCACGCCGGACGAAGAAGCAGCGTTGGCAAGCCAGCTCGCAACCCTGCCTTTTCAGGCCTTCGACTTTCACGGCCATCTCGCAAACCGGCGGGTGGTCGGTTTTGGGCTGCGTTATGATTACGACCGGCGCGAAGTCGTCGAGGCGCCGCCGATACCCGGCTTTCTGCTGCCGCTCAGGGAAAAGGTTGCGGATTTTGCCCGCTTGCCCGCCGAGACCTTCGTGCAGGTTCTGATCAATGAGTACCGGCCGGGCGCCGGTATCGGTTGGCACCGCGACAAGCCTCACTTCGAGGCGGTCGCCGGCGTTTCCCTGCTGGCCGCGTGCAGCTTTCGCCTGCGCCGGAAAAACGGCACGCGATGGGACCGCAAGACGGTCACCGTCGAGCCAAGATCGGCCTATCTGATGACGGACGCCGCGCGCAGTGAATGGGAGCACAGCATCCCGCCGGTTGCCGAGCACCGCTATTCGATCACGTTGCGCACGCTGCGGCCGCAACGCGCTTAAAGCAGAGCGGTGAGGAAGCCCAAGCACTGCCCTTAAGAACTGGGCTGAAACAAATTCATCCGTCGCCATGCCGACTGGCAAAGTCCGCCAACATGGCGCGCTGGCCTTTCAGGATCTTATGGTTGGCTTCAGGCAGGGAGAACCAGCCCGCTCTGTCGACTTCGGCGAATTCCTTCATCGAGCCGGACCTTGGCGGCCATTCCATGACGAAGGTGTTGCTGCTGATGGCGTCGCTGTCGAAATCCGCCTCGACGCACCATGCGATGACGAGCTTGCCGCCCGGCTGCCGGTAGCTGCCAAGGTGTTCGAAACCTCCATCGATGGCGACGCCGAGTTCCTCTTCGGCCTCGCGTTTTGCCGCCGCTAGCTCGTCCTCGTTCTCGTCGATCAAGCCCTTCGGGATCGACCATGCGCCGTCGTCCTTCTTCGCCCAGAATGGGCCGCCCGGATGCACCAGCAAGACCTGGAAATGTCCTTCGCTTCGGCGAAAGATCAGCAACCCTGCGCTGCGTTTGGCCATTGCGCTATTCCCCTGACGAAAATGAAACGAACGTTCTCGTCCGGGCGGGCCTGTGGAATAGCCTGCCACGGCGGAACGATTTCCGCTCGCAGCCGTTCCGTCCGTTCGGCAAATGAGTGATCGACATGGCGACGCCACGAGCTGCCTGGAAGGGCTTTATGAAAGTCGGATCTGTTTCCTGTGGCGTCAAGATCATCGGCGCCGTCAGCGAGGCCGAGAAAGTGCATTTCAGGATCCTGAACCGCAAGGACGGTCTTCCGGTCAAGAGCGCCTATATAGACGAGGAGACCGGCGACACGGTCGAGGCGGCCGAGCAGGTAAAGGGCTACGAGGTCGAAAAGGGCGAGTTCATCCGCATTGAGCCGGACGAAATCAAGAAACTGAAGATGGTATCGCAGCATACGCTCGAGATCGGCGAGTTCGTGCCCGCCGCCGAAATCGACGCACGCTACCTCGAAAAACCCTACTATCTCGTTCCGGCCGACGCGCCCTCCACGGAGCCTTTCGCGGTGATCCGGGACGCCATGGCCAGGAAAAAGGTAGCAGCCCGCTCCTGCGTCGTACTGTACCAGCGTGGCCGAGAGGTGCTGATCCAGCCGCTGGGCAAGGGCATGGTGATGACTGAATTACGCAACCACAATGAAGTGGTCGCGGCGGACGCGGTGTTCGAAGGGCTGAAGGATCGCAAGGTCGATCCGGAGATGCAGGAAATCGCGCAATTGCTGATCGACAAGAAGCCGGCCAAATTCGACCCGTCGAAGTTCGAAGATACTTATGAACAGGCGCTGGTTGCGATGATCGAAGCCAAGCGCAAGGGCAAGAAACCGCCCAAGCCGGCACCCGAGCCGAGGACGAACGTCGTCAATCTCGCCGATGTTCTGCGCAAGAGCCTGGCGCAAGAAGGCGGCAAGGCTCCGAGCAAAGGTCCGGGAACGGCCGCGAAACGCAAATCAGCCTGAATGTCCGAAAGCAGACCGAACGGAACCGAAAACGCTCGCGCGCATTTAGATGACGAAGCAATCCGTCGGCAAGCCAAGCGGAGCGGGGGACTGGTGGACGTCGTTGAACTAAAGACTGGCGGAATCCCGCAAGTTTCCTCCGCCGATCTGATGCAGGCGTTGCCTGTGGCCGTCTACACCACCGACAGACAAGGCTACATCACCTTCTTCAACGAAGCCGCTGCCGATCTTTGGGGATATCGTCCGGTTATCGGCCAGGACCGCTGGTGCGGTTCATGGAAGCTTCGCCACCTCGACGGGCGACCGATGGCGCACGACGAATGTCCGATGGCCGTTGCCTTGCTGGAAGAGCGGGACGTTCGTGGGGGCCGGGCGATCGTCGAGCGGCCGGACGGCCAGTTCATCCCGTTCAGCGCGCACCCGGCCCTGCTTCGCGATGCGACCGGCGAGGTCGTCGGCGCCATCAACACCTTGCTCGACCTCCGCACCCAGGCGCTGGCTGACGACGTCGGCATAAGGCTCGCTGCCATCGTCGAATCCTCGATGGACGCGATCGTGTCGAAAGACCTGAACGGCATTATCACCAGCTGGAACGACGCCGCACAACGCCTGTTCGGCTACACGCCCGCCGAGGCGATCGGCCGCCCGGTGACGATCCTCATCCCGCCCGACCACCTGGATGAGGAAGCCATGATTATCAGCCGCATTCGCGCCGGCGAACGGATTCCCTCATACGAGACTATCCGGCAGCGCAAGGACGGCACCCTGGTACCGGTTTCGCTCACCATCTCGCCGATACGCGACGGCATCGGGCGTATCATCGGCGCCTCCAAGATCGCGCGCGACATCAGCCCGCATAAGGAGAGCGAACGGCGCATCCGCACACTCATGCGCGAAGTCAACCACCGCGTCAAAAACCAGTACTCGGTGATCGTCTCGATGATCCGCGAGACCAGCAAGCTGGCGGGGACGCCAGAGGCTTTCCTTTCACAGGTCCGGGAACGCATCATGGCGCTTTCGGAATCGCACGATCTGCTGGTCGATGCCGAATGGCGCGGCGCGACTATCGGCGAATTGATCCATGCCCAGACCAAGGCCTTCGCGACACAGGCCCGTCTGTCGATGAGCGGGCCGATGATCATGCTGCAGCCGAACGCCGTGCAATATCTCGGCATTGCCTTTCACGAGCTGGCCACCAATTCGGTAAAGCACGGAGCGCTGTCGCGCCATGACGGACGGGTCGAGGTCGAATGGACCGTGATGCCAGCCGCCGATGGCAGCGACGGCTTCCGCCTTGTCTGGCGGGAACTGGACGGGCCATTGGTGGATGAAAACACGCGACGCGGTTTCGGAACGGTTGTGCTCAAACGCGTCACGCCGCAGGCGCTCAGCGGCACCGGACGCCTGGAATTCGACAGGAGCGGCATCACCTGGACGCTGGAGGCGCCGCTGCACTTCGTGCAGATGTCGATGACTGGCATCGCGGCTGATTGAAGGCCGCTACACCGGCCGCGGCTTGGCGGCCGTGTGGCAACGCAATCCCTGTGGAGGCAATCAGGAGGAGCAACGATGAGTTGGCTGGGCACCTGGCGGAACCAGTACGGGTCGGTGGTCGAAATAACCGGCGAAGAAGGCGGACGGATCAGCGGAACCTTCAGGACGGCGCTGGAGGACAGCGCCTTCTTCGGCATGACGGTGCCGCTGTTCGGTGCCTGCCATGGAGACGTCATCGGATTCACCTGCGCGGCCGAAGGGCGGGTCGGAGCCGCAGCGGTGAGCTATACCGGCATCCTCAGGAACGGGAAGCTGGAGATGCTGTGGCACACTGTTGCCGATGCCGCTTTGTCGGCGGAAAAGGAAGGGGCGCCGGCCCGAGCCAGGAAACTCCCCGCCTGGCGCGCCTTTGGAACCAGCCTCGACAGTTTTGAACGCGTCTCCTGACGTGTCGCGCCTGCTGCGGCGGCATTCAGCACGCAAGTGAGGGAGCAGGGCGTCCCGTTGTGCATCGGAACTCGCGCTGACTATGGCGCGTTGGTGCGCCAGGAATGCGCTGTTCGTTACGGGGTCGATCCGATGAGCGTGCTGTATCGCGCGGCAAAAATCGCCGAACAGGCCCATGCCGCACAGGCGGACAAGACTGGAAGGCCTTATATCGAACATTGCCGCCGGGTCGTCGATGCCGTCGAAACGCTCGACCAGAAAGCCATCGCCTATCTTCACGACGTCATCGAAAAAGGCGACGGCTGGAACCGCGACCGGCTTGAGGCGGCCGGGTTTGGACCGTCCATCGTATCTGCCGTCGATGCCATGACGCGGCGGCCGAACGAGGACGATGCCGCCTTCGTTCGCAGGGCCGCGGCTAACCCGCTAGCATTGCCGGTCAAGCGCGCCGATCTCGCCGACAATCTATGGCAGGCACGGCAGATCGGTGCCTCGACGGCGAAATACGAAGACGGCCTGCGCATCCTCAAGGAAGAGTTCCCGAGCTGACGGAAAGCTGGCGGCTATCGCCGATGTGGGTCTACTCGGTGACGTGCGGCGTGTGCCGCTTGTCTTCCGCGGGATCGGCCTCGATCCGCGCCCGGTCGGGATCGAACGCACCATGGCGGGCGATCGCCAATGCCGGGGTGTCGGGCGTCTCGTAGGCCCACATGAAGTCTTCTGCCGACGAACCGACCGCATGAACACGCCAATAGCTTGCCGTGCCCTTCAGCGCGCCGTGGCTCGTTGTGTTCGTCTTCTCCAACAGGTCGAAATAGATGTCCTCGAAGGGGATGTAGAAAACCGGATCATGGCCGTCTTCATAGAGCAGCTTTGCCCGCTCGCTCGACGCGATAATGGCATCGGAGAACCGAACGGTCACAGTTCCATCGAACGGGACAATCCTGAGCGGGCCTGGGCGGGGGGCGGAATCTGCGGCTAAGGACTGCATTCGACTTCTCCGTTGACTGCGCTGCCTTCCCGAAACGTGTTGTTGCCCGTCTGAGTTCCAGACCGCGGGCGCGCCGAGGCCGGTGGTGGAACGGTTTTGCAAGGTCGTCGTTGTTTCAGACCTCCGCACGCGCCATAATCGCAATGGCCGCCACTCGCCGACTCAACCGCAAATGGACCACATGCTGGATCGATCGCCTACCCTCCCAAGGTCGCTTGGCGCTGCGCTGCGAAGGGAAGTGCCGCGGTTTACGGCACCCGGCAGTGAAATTTCATGCACCACGGTCGCATCCTACAATGTGCATAAATGCGTCGGCACCGACGGCAGGTTCGATCCGGAGCGGGTCGCGGCCGTGGTCAAGGAGCTCGATGCCGATATCATTGCTTTGCAGGAGGCCGACGAAAGGACCGGAAGCAGGCAGGGATTGCTGGATCTCGCAGCACTCGAGCGCGACAGCGATCTCGTCCCCACACATGTCCCGGAAAACCGCCGCAGCCATGGCTGGCATGGAAATCTGATCCTGGCGCGACGCGGCGTGGTCGAAAGCGTGAACCAGATCCGGCTGCCCGGCCTCGAGCCGCGCGGCGCGGTTATCGCGGACCTGGAGCTGAAGGGCGTCTCGCTCAGGATCATAGCCGCGCATTTCGGCTTGCTGCGGCGCTCGCGCTCGCAGCAAGCCAACGCGCTTGTCGAAGCCACGCACCCGGTTCTGCGGCCGACAATCTTGCTCGGCGATCTCAACGAGTGGCGCGTCCGCAACAGGTCTTCGCTGCTGGCCCTGCTGCCGCATTTCGGTCCGATCGATGCGGTTCTGCCGAGCTTTCCGTCGCGCTTTCCGCTGTTTGCGCTCGACCGCATCCTGGCCAGGCCGCCGCACCTCATTTCCAGCATCGAGGTGCACAAGACGCCGCTGGCGCAGCGCGCCTCCGACCATCTGCCCATCAAGGCCCGCCTGAACCTGGACGCGATAAGGCAGCCGCGACTGCAACCAGAATGAACCTGAAGGGTTGTTAGTCAGATTTTCAGATCGTTTGCTTCGCTGACGTTCGCCGGTGCATTTCATGGATACAGCCATTTCGCGGTTTGCCCAGGACAAGATCGCGGCCGGTAATAGCGGACTGCTGCTGATCGCCGACAATTATGACGCGTTTGCCGCGCGAATCCTTGCCGCGCGCAGTGCTACCAGCAGCCTCGACCTGATGTACTATCTCTGGCACGACGACCATAGCGGCCGGCTGCTTATGCAGGAGGTCGTCAAGGCGGCGGAGCGCGGTGTCCGCGTCCGCCTGCTGCTGGACGATATCAATCCGCGCAACAGCGACGCCGCTTACCTGGCGCTCAACAGCTACAAGAACATCGAGCTGAGGCTATTCAACCCCAGCGGCATGAGGAACGGCAGCATCTTTCGCTCGCTGGAGATGGTCGCCCGGCTGTTTGCGATGACCCGCCGCATGCACAACAAGGCCTGGATCGCCGACGAGAGCCTGGCCATCGTCGGAGGAAGAAACATCGGCGATGCCTATTTCGACGCTGCGGAGACGAATTTTCGTGATCTCGACCTGTTGCTTCTCGGTCCTGCCGTAGGGCAGACGATGCAGATCTTCGAGGCGTTCTGGAATTGCGAGGCGGCAAAGCCGATCCAACTGCTCAATCCGGCTACGGCGGGCTCGCGCGCCGATTTCCTCGACAATCTCGATGCGACCGCGGACGGCCAGCTTTTGAACAGCCTGCGTGCCTGGCGCACGATCACGGAGTTCATTGTAGCGCACAGCGACGTCTGCTGGACGAAAGGCGTTCGCGTCATTTCCGATCCGCCGGAAAAGGTGCGCGGCAAGAGCCGCAGGAACTGGCTGACAAAGGAGCTGCTTCCCGCTATCGCGGCGACCAGGCAGCGCCTCGAAATTGTCTCGCCCTATTTCATCCCCAGCCGCACCGGGTTGGCCATCCTGTCGAAGCTGGTGGACCGTGGCGCCGAGGTTGCAATCCTGACCAACTCGCTCGCCGCGACGGACGTCGCCGCCGTGCACGGCGCCTATGCCAAATACCGCCGCAAGCTGCTTAAAAAGGGTATCCAGCTTTTCGAATTGCAGCCATTCGACCGCCAGGCCAACATCTCCGTTTTCGGCTCAAAGGGAGCCAGCCTCCACACCAAGGCCTTCACGGTCGACGACACGTTGGGGTTTGTCGGTTCCTTCAATTTCGATCCGCGTTCGGTGTCGTTGAATGCGGAAATGGGCGTGCTTTTCCATGATACCAATCTGGTGATGGAGTTGCGCCGGCGGTTCGAGCGCGAAAAGTCGGCGCAGACGAGCTACCAGCTGGTCTTGGACAAAGGCGCCTTGCGGTGGCTCGGCATGGCGGATGGCGAGATGCGGCAATACTCGCATGAACCCGAGGCCAGTCTCTATCGGCGCATCGTTGCAGCGCTGGTTGGATGCCTGCCTATCGAATCGCAATTGTAGAGGCGACGGATTTGCCGGAACGGAACTCTTTGCTGGAACGGAACTCCGGGATGACGAGTTGTAACCGTTGTCCGGAGCATGCCGATGAAGACAACGATATACAGTTTTCTTGCCGAGCTCTTGCCATTCTGGATGGCGCATAAACGCAAAATGCGCGCCGACCGTGTCGCTGAGCGGCCGACACGATCTGCCGCAGATGACGATGTTCGGCCGTCCGGCGACCCGAATCGCGCAACACCAGCGCGACGGCGCAACGCGTCTTAGGGCGGGATGCCTTCAAATTACATCCCGCTCCAACTGTCTGGTTAGCCGCATTTCTGCGACGCCAAATGATTTCCCTGGCTGCAAAACTCTAGCTCCTTGGCGATCACGCTATTGTCAAGTATCGCTATTCGAAATCCGGCGTTGCCAAGCATCCATTTTGCAGCACGTACGTTAATGGCACTACAGTTTGCCGCTACAGGTGAGCCCCATGAGTGATAGTGCGATAGAATTCTTGCAGGACTGGATTCACGAAAACGTTCATGTGCCGCCGCCTCCGATCAGGCTTGAAAGAGAGGCGGAAATCCTCGCCAGGGAATGCGAGGAAGAGGCGGCCGACGCCGGCGTACCCATCGAAGACATCGAGGAAGAGGTTGGCGACCTCAAGGATCTGCTCGTCGCCAAGCTTGAAGACGCAGCCGAGGACGAGGCCCGGCATCTGAATGGCGATGGCCAAAGGGCTTCCATGCCGGCGGCCGAGCAAAAGCCGTCCGTGCAAAGCCGTTCCGGAGCCGCTGTAAGGGTATGAACGAGGTGCGCCGCTTCGGCCTATTGTCCGATCAGCGTCAGCCCGAACAGGATCATCAGCCAAAGCCCGGCAGCAGCGACCGCAAGACACGGCAGGACGCCGGCGCTGGCCAGATGCATGAACAGGATGGCGATGACGGCAGCCTTGGCCGCGGCGATCGTCAGGTTGAGTGCCGAATTGAAGGCGCCAAGCGCCAGGAAGGACGAGCCGACAGTCAGGGCCAGCAAGGCCAGAAGCCCGACATAGGCAAGCGTGAGTTTGCGGAACTCGCTCATCTGTTGATCAGATAGAGGACGGGGAACAGGAAGACCCAGACGATATCGACGAAATGCCAATAGAGGCCGATTGCCTGCACGCGGCGGAACCGGCTGGCCTCGATCGTGCGCGGCCACAGAGCGAGGATGCCGCCGATGACGATTACGCCGCAAATCAGATGCAAGGCATGCAGTGAGGTCATCGCGAAATAGAGGCCGAAGAAGAATTCGGCATGGACAGGATCCGGGCCCTTATAGATGAAAGGCGCGCCGAGCACCGGCGCCAGCCCTTCGCCGAATTCCCTGGCGTACTCCGTCGCCTTGATCGCCAGGAAGACGACGCCGAGCAGCGCCGTCGCAGCCAATGCCCGGCCGGCGGCGCGCCATCGCCGCGCGGCCGTGTACATATGGGCGAGCGCCATGGCGAAACTGCTGGTGATCAGGACGACGGTATTGGCCGTGCCCAGTGGCAGCGACAGATGCTTCGCCGCGCCGGCGAAGGCGTCGCCATAACTCAACCGGGCAAACATGAAGACGAGCAGGATGGCGCCGAACAGCATCGCCTCGGAGCCGATGAACACCCACATGGCAAAGCTGGCGGCTGCCGTTTCGCGAGCCGGCGGGTCGAAGGCGATGCTTGTCATCGGTGACTTCAAACCAGATCCTCCACCGGGTCCGACCGTTTCTCGGTCAGGCCTTTCATCGGATAATCGTAGGCTGGCCTGGTGACGGTCGGCATGCGATCGAAATTATGCGCCGGAGGCGGCGAGCTTGTTTGCCATTCGAGCCCGGTGGCTTGCCATGGATTATCCGGCGCCCGCGCGCCTCGAAACAGCGACCACGCCAAATAGAGCAGCGGCATCAGATAGCCGATCGCCAGCACCACGGCGCCTGCCGACGACAGGATGTGCCAGAAAGCGAATTCCGGCGGATAGGTATGGTAGCGCCGCGGCATGCCCAAAAAGCCGAGCACATATTGCGGAAAAAAAGTCAGGTTGAAGCCGATGAAGGTCACAGCCGCGGCTATACGGCCCCAAATCTCCGAATACATGCGGCCGGTGAGCTTCGGCCACCAGAAATGCAGCCCGGCCATGTAGGCGGTCACCATGCCGCCGACCATGATGTAGTGGAAATGGGCGACGACGAAATAGGTGTCGTGAACGTGGACGTCGACGGCGAGGGCGGCAAGGAAAAGGCCGGCCAGCCCGCCAAAAGTGAATAGCGCCAGGAAGAACAGGGCATAAAGCATCGGCGTCTCGAAGCTGATTTCGCCCTTGCGCAGCGTCAGGCTCCAGTTGAACACCTTTATCGCCGATGGGATCGCGACGCAGAAGGACAGGAACGAAAACACCACGCCGGCATAGGCCGACTGCCCGCTGACGAACATGTGGTGGCCCCAGACGAGAAAGCCGAAGACGGCGATCGCCATTGAAGCCAGGGCGACGGCCTTGTAGCCGAACAGTGGCCGGCGGCTGAAGCACGGCAGCACTTCCGAGACCACCCCCATGCCCGGCAGGATCATGATGTAGACGGCGGGGTGCGAGTAGAACCAGAACAGA
This sequence comes from Mesorhizobium sp. LSHC420B00, assembly GCF_000503055.1. GTDB lineage: Bacteria > Pseudomonadota > Alphaproteobacteria > Rhizobiales > Rhizobiaceae > Mesorhizobium. The sequence continues at coordinate 75,766 of NZ_AYVY01000017.1, forward strand.
TGCTGGAACAACAGCGGATCGCCGCCGAGGTCGGGATTGAAGATGCCGATGCCGAAGACGCGCTCCAGCACGATGAGGATCAGCGATGCTGCAAGCACCGGCGTTGCCAGCACCATCACCAGGCTGGTGGCGTACAGCGTCCAGACGAAGATCGGCAGCCGGAACCAGGTGAGGCCGGGCGCCCGCAAGGTGTGGACGGTAACGATGAAATTGATGCCGGTCATGATTGTCGAAAAGCCGACGATGAAAACGCCAAATGCCGCGGTCGAGACAAAGCCGTTGGCATAGAGCGTCGACAGCGGCGTGTAGAAGGTCCAGCCGGTGTCGACGCCGCCCAAAAGCACCGAGGCGAGCGCGAACAGGCTGCCGAACATGAAGACATACCAGCTGGCCAGGTTGAGGCGGGGAAAGGCAAGATCGCGCGCGCCGATCATCAGCGGCAACAGGAAATTGCCGAGCGTCGCCGGGATCGACGGCACCAGAAAGAACCATACCATGATGATGCCGTGCAGCGAAAACAGCCGGTTGTAGACATCGTCGGAGACCAGGTCGCCGGCCGGCGTCGCAAGCTCGATGCGCATCAGCACGGCAAACGCACCGCCGAGGAAGAAGAAGGCCGTCAGCGAGACGAGATAGAGCCACGCTACCCGTTTGTGGTCGGTTGTCAGCAGCCAGGCGCGCGGCCAGGCACCCTCACTGAGATAGTTTGCCGGCGCCAAATCGCGATTCATTGCGGCGCCTCGCTGTTTGCCGCCGGGAACGAGGGAAATTGGAACGAAAGCGACTTGAGATAGGCCATCAGCATCTGCAACTCGGCTTCATCGACCAGACCGTCGAAGCTCGGCATCACCGGCTGGTAGCCGGCGGCGATTTCCTTGTTCGGGACAAGGATCGAATCGCGCAGATAGCGTTCGTCGGCGATGACCGTCTGCCGGTTCGCCAGCGCCACCGGCCGGCCGAAAATCCCATCGAGGCCGGGCGCCCGCACCTTACTGGAATTGCCATGACAGCCGGAGCAGCCGAGCGCGCGGAACAGTTTCCCGCCGCTCGCGGCGAGGCTTTCGCCTTCATCTTGGCTGCCCAGCCACGACGCATATTGCTCCGGAGCCAGCACCGTTACCCAGCCGCCCATTTCGGAATGCTGGGTGCCGCAATATTCGGCGCAGAACAGATGGTAGCGGCCCGGTTCGGTGGCAATGAACCAGACGTTGGTGGTGCGTCCCGGCACCGCATCCTGCTTCACCCGAAAGGCCGGCACATAGAAGGAGTGGATGACGTCCTGCGATGCCAGCGACACCACCACCGCCTTGCCGACCGGCACGTGCAGCTCGTTGATCTCACGCTGGCCGCCGGAATGGCGGAACTCCCACATCCATTGCTTGCCGAGGCCGGCGATCTCGATAGCGTCCGGCGGCGGATGGTCGCGCCGCACAAACAGGACTGCGCCCCAGCCGAAGAAGATGAAGGCCATCACCAGGCTGGCAATGCTCCATGTCATCTCCAGCGGCAGGCTGCGGGCACGCGCCCCGGTACGGTCGGCGGCGGAGCCGACGCGATATTTGACGGCGTAGCCGACCACGAGAACGGTCAGGAACAGGCCGAGCGCGGCCGCGAAGGCCAGCAATGTATAGAACAACGCATCGATGCTGCTTGCGATCGACGAGGCTTCCGGCGGGAAAAACCGGATACCGAAGCTCACGCCCGCCTCCTGCGCGCCAGCTGCAGTATGGCCGTCGCCAACCCCACCACCATCACGATGCTGGCGAGCTTCAAGGCAGCCCAAATCGCCGGCGTATATTGCCCCTTAGAGGTATCGAAGCCGGCGCAGAGCAGGAAGGCATGATCGGCGATCGAGCCGAGCTTGCCGGAAGATGCCTCGACAAGGGCAAGCTTAAGATCGCGCGGCGTGAAGCTCAGCGCCGGCAGCACCTGCGCTATCCGGCCTTTCGGCGTCAGCGCGATGACGGCGATCGGATGGGCGAACTGGTCGATCCTGGCGCGTGTGTCGAAGCTGATGCCAGCCTCCGCCGCAAGGGCGGCACCGGCGCCGTCGGCACTGGTCAGGAACCGCCATGCCGACAGGTTCCTCGCGTCGGCCACAGCGGCGACGGTGGTTTGCGCATCGCTCGCATCACCGGCCGTGTCGGCGGCATCGATCGAGACGAACAAAGCGCGATAGGTTTCGGGATCGAGCGACGTCTTTTTCAAATCCGAAGCGACCGCCTGTTGGGTCACACCACAAAGGTTCGGACATTTGTCATAGCCGAAAATCAGCAGCGCCGGCCGGCCCGCAAGCGTTTGGCCGATCGTGCGCTGCACGCCGGATGCATCACGAAACACCCGGTCGAGGCTGAGCTGTGCGCCGATTTCGGGATCGAAGGCCGGGCGTGCGACGGCCGTGGCGGGCAGCGCCACGAGGAGGGAAAAAGCGGTTAGCCAAGCCTTCACGGCCTGCCTCCCTGGCCTGGCGCGGTCCGGCAGCGAGCGGCCTGTGGCGCGCGTGGTATCTCGGCCTCGACCAATCCGCAGTCGGCGCCGGCGGCCGCCGGCGGCTGCCCCCAGTTCGGCAAACCGTGGCTGACGATCGCCCACATGGCGTCCTCGATCGGAATGCGGGCAATGCCGGCGGTGCGGTCGACCCAGCCGACTTTGTTCAGTGCCTGCTCCTCCGCCTTGCGGAAGGCGGCTAGGTCGTCTTCCGGAAAGCGCTGCAAGGCGGGACTGGCTCGGTTGCCGGCCGACGATGGCCCCGGCAGCGGCCACAACGGTCTGGTGTCGAAGACGAGCCCGAGGACGATGGCTGATGCCGCCAGGAACAGCAGCAAGCCGGCCGCGAAGGCAAGCAGCGCGCCCGGCCAGATATCGCGCGTTTCGGGATGGCGGGCCGCCCTAGCCATGCGCCGGCCCCCGGCGCCAGAAGCCGATACCGTCCGGCCGGCCAAGCACGAAAAGCAGCAGCGCAAGCCAGAGGCCGCCGGCTCCTGCCAGCGCGGCAAGGTCGCACCAGAACGCTGTCACACCGCCACCGGCAAGCGGCGGTCTGATCCGCCACAGGACATCGACATAATGGCCGGCCAGCACGATGCCGCAGATCCACAGAAGGCCGGCATGGCTGCGCTTTAGATCCCGGCTGAGCAACCCGGCAAAGGGGATCGCGAATTGCAGCGCAATCAGCAGCCAGAGCAGATATTGCCAGCCATTGCTGCTGCGAATGAGGTACCAGCGGATCTCGTTCGGCAGGTCGCCGCCCCAGGTCACCAGCCATTGCATGAACGACAGGTAGGCCCATAGCAGCACGAAGCCGAACAGCATGTTGGCCAAATCCTCGCTCAGCGCGACATCCTCCTCGCCGCCCGGCATGACCTCGATCGAGCGGTTCGCACACAGCACCGTCATTGCCAGAGCGTAAGCGCCGACGACTTCGGCGGATGCTTCCAGCAGCGCATAGATCGTCGAGGAGAACTCCGGCTCGAGCGAGAGCATCCAGTCGATGGCAAAGATCGTCACCGTCAGCCCATGCGCAATCAATCCAGCGGCATAGGCCTTGCCGCGGCCGGCGCTGCCGCGGCCGCTATCGGTCGTTGTCCAGTCGAGCACGCGCCACGCCAGCACCAGCCAGATCGTAGCGCAGGCGGCAAAGCGCAACAAAAAGAACGGAACGTTCAGATAAGAGAATTTCAGGCGCACCGTCTCGGGCAATGCAGCCGCATCGGCACTCGCCCAGGGAAAGACCAGGTCGAGCCTGGGCAGAACCGGCAGCAGCAGAAGCAGCGCCAGCGGCAGCGTCGTGACCAAGCCGCGTAGCGGCTGGCGGATTGCCTCGCCCCAGCGGCCACCGGTCAGCCCATGCACCATCAGGATGGTCAGCGCACCGAGCGGCAGGCCGAGCAGGAACAGCGCCGCAGGCAGCCAGCCGGCCAACATGGCTCTGAGGTCGAAGGCCAATCCCGCGGCGCAAAGCACAAGTCCGGCGGCGGCCACGGCAAGCGCCGGCAAAATCAAACGTTCGGTGGCAAGCCGCATCATCGATCTGGCTCCGCATTGAGCTCGGCGCGGAGGCTTTCCGGCAGTTCGGCAATTGGCGCCTCGCGCGAATATTGCAGGGCGCGGATATAGGCGACGATCGCCCAGCGGTCGGCAGGCGGGACGCGCGCCGCGTAGGAAAACATGGCGCCATAGCCGTAGCTGATGACCTCATAGAAATGCCTGTCACTCGCCTTGCGCAGCGCGTCCTGATGATAGGTGGGCGGCGCTGGAAAGCCACGCTCGACGACTATGCCGTGGCCGTCGCCGGTGCGGCCGTGGCAAGGCGAACAGAAGATGTCGAAGCGCTGCCGGCCTCGCCGCAGCAGCGTCATGGTGACCGGATAGGGAAACGTGTCCGGCACCGGCGAAAGATCGGCATCGCGTGCGACCGTGTCCTCGGCCGGCGCCCGCGCCGACATGCCGTTGGCGAACTGGTTGCTCTTTTCGAGCGGATCGTAGCGCGGCTGGTCCTCCATGTCCTGCCGGCAGCCGGCGAGCAGCAAGGCTGCCGCCAGCAGACTCGTGCGCATGTTCACGCCTCCACCTCCTCGACGGTTTCGGCGCCAAGCCGGGTCAGCTGGCCCTTGGTCACGCCCTTGCGGAACTTCGGATCGGCGGCTTCGACGAGCAGGTAGAACTTGCCGCCGCGCGCGTAGGTGAAGCTCGTGGCATTGAAGACCGGGTGGTAATATTCGGGCAGGCGATTGGCGGCCAGCCCGCCGAAGAATGCGGCCAGCGCGGCGCCAAGTATCGCCGCCTCGAAGGCAATGACGAGAAAGGCCGGCCAGGAATGCAGCGGCCGGCCGCCGACATTGAGCGGATAGTCGATCTCGACCGAATAGAGGATCAGCCTGTAGACAAACACCGCGCCAGCGACGGCGCCGCCAAGGATGGCCCACGGCAAGCGCGTCTTGCGCATGCCGAGCATCTCGGCCAACCCACGCACATGGAATGGCGAGAACGCGTCCATGCGCCGGTAGCCACGCGCCCGCATGGTGCGGACCGCCTCGGTCAGCGCTTCGGGATCGGCGAAAGCCGCGATGACGCCGTAAAGTCTCATCCTGCGCTGCCCCTTTCCTCGGCCAGCTCCTCGACCTCGAAGATGGTGATGGCCGGGAGGATGCGGATGAACAGGAAGACCAGTGCTAAGAAGGTGCCGATCGAGCCGAACAGGATGCCGAAGTCGAGCCACCTCAATGACTGCTCGCCCCAGGACGACGGCAGGTAATCGCGGCTTGGCCCGGTGACGACGATGACATAGCGCTCGATCCACATGCCGACGTTGATGATGAGTGCAATGGCGAACAGCCCCGGCATGTTGAGGCGCACCCGTCGGAACCAGAGCAATTGCAAAACTGCGCCGTTGCAGGCGAGCATGGCCCAGAACAGCGGCGCATAAGGTCCGAAGGCGCGCTGCCACATCATCGTGCGCTCGTAGATCTCGCCCGAATACCAGGCGAAGAAGGCCTCGGACGCGTAGCCATAGATGACGATCATGCCGGCGGCGATCATCAGCTTGGCGGCATTGTCCATGTGCCGCAGCGTGATCAGATCCTGGACCGAAAACGCCCAGCGCAGCGGGATGGCGATGGTGAGCACCATGGCGAAGCCGGACAGCAGCGCTCCGGCAACGAAATAGGGCGGAAAGATCGTCGAGTGGAAGCCCGGCGGGATGGCGAAGGTGAAGTCGAGCGAGACGATCGAATGCACCGAGACGACCAGCGGCGTGGCCAGTGCCGCCATCAGGAAATAGACCGTCTGATAGCGCGCCCAATGAAAGGCCGAACCGCGCCAGCCGATTGCCAGTATGCCGTAGAACAGCTGCGCCGGGCGCGATTTCGCTCGGTCGCGCAGGACGGCGAGATCGGGCAGCAGGCCCATATACCAGAACATCAGCGAAACGCTGGCATAAGTGGCGATCGCCGCGAAATCCCAGACCAGCGGGCTGCGCCATTGTGGCCAGTGCATATGGGTGTTGGGCAGCGGCAGCAACCAGTAGAAGAACCACGGGCGGCCGAGATGCAGGATCGGGAAAAGCCCGGCCATTGCAACGGCAAACAGCGTCATCGCCTCGGCAAAGCGATTGATCGAGGCGCGCCATGGCTGGCGCAGAAGCAGGAGCACGGCCGAGATCAGCGTGCCGGCATGGCCGATGCCGATCCACCAGACGAAATTGCCGATCATCGTGCCCCAGACGACGGGGACGTTGATGCCGTAGGCGCCAACGCCGACCGAGATCAGATAGGTGATCGAATAGAGGAAGATGAGGACGAAGACGAAGCAGGAAAAAAAAGCTGCCCAGAAATAGCGCGGCAGCCTGCCGTCGAGGACGATCGCACTGATACGGCCGCTGATCTCCGGAAGGTCGTGCCTGCCACGCAGAACGGGCAATGCGCCCGGTTTTGCAGCAAAAGCCTCAGCCATCGGCTTTCCCGCCCGACGAGAGACGGCCATTGATATTTTTGATCTTGCCGAGATAGGTGGTGCGCGGTCGCGTATTCAGCTCCTCGAGCAAGGCGTAGTGATGCGGTGCCGCTTTTTCCTGCGCCACCCTGGCGCCCTTGCCGTTGAGATCGCCGAAGACGATCGCCTGCGTCGGGCAGGCCTGCTGGCAGGCGGTCACCACTTCGCCGTCGGCTATGGCGCGGTTTTCGGTCTGAGCCTTGATGCGCTTTTCGGAAATGCGCTGGACGCAGTAGGTGCATTTTTCCATCACGCCGCGCGAACGGACGCTGACGTCTGGATTGTGCACGGCCTGTTCGGGTCCCGCCGCATCCTTGTCGAATTCCTGGAAGTCCAGGAAGTTGAAGCGCCGCACCTTGTAGGGGCAGTTCTGCGAGCAATAGCGCGTCCCTATGCAACGGTTATAGACCTGCGCGTTGAGCCCGTCATGGGTGTGGGTGGTGGCGTTGACCGGACAGACGACCTCGCACGGCGCCTTCTCGCAATGCATGCAAGGCACCGGCTGGAAAAAGACCTCTGGATCGTCGGGCGGGCCGGAATAGTAGCGGTCGATCCGCAGCCAATGCATCTCATGGCCGAGTGCCGACTCGTCCGGCCCGACGGTGGCGATGTTGTTTTCCGCCTGGCAAGCAGAAACACAGGCCATGCAGCCGATGCATGCCGACTGATCGATCGACATGGCCCAGGCTTCCTGGCTGTATTGCCAGTCAGGATAGAGCGACTCGCTTGGCGTCGGCGGCACGCCGTCGCGCACGAAGTGCGGATTTTTGCGAAAGGCATCGAGCGAGGCATGGCGAACGATCGCCCTGCCCTCCATCGCCTGGTGGTGTTGTGTGGTGATGACCCGTGCGCTGCTGTCGCGCGGCGTGATCATGGCGCCATCGACGATCCAGGGAGCCTCAGGGCTTCGCAGCCTGTACGCGTCGTGGCCGTCAGCGAGTGCTGCCACCGAACCGAGCTTCCGGCCGAAACCCAGAGCAAGCGTCACGGTGTCGTCGGGATGGCCAGGCATGATCCAGACCGGCGCATCGATGTCCATGCCGTTCGAGGCGATGTTGACGACCCGGCCGTTTTCCACCTGAAGCCGTCCTGATGTCGCCGGCGACATCAGGGCTGCGTTGCCCCAGACGATCTTGCTCAGCGGCCGCGGCAGCTCCTGCAGCCAGGACGAATTGGCATTGCGTCCATCGCGCAGCCAGGGATCGGCAACGAAACGGATTTCGACGCCTTTTGCCGCTTCGATGCGCGGCTTCAGGCCGCGCAAATCCGGGGGCATCGCGACATCGGCTGGAATGCTGGCACTGCCGGACACAAAGCCGTCGCGAAGCGCCTTTCGCCACGCAGGATCGTCCAGTGTCTGCGCCCAGGTCCGGCGGACGAGCTGCAGCGCAGAAACAGCTAATTCACCGCCAAGCACGGCGAGGAGTTCATGCACGGTCCGCCCCCGGTAAAGCGGCCTGATCAGCGGCTGCACGATCGACGCGGTTCCGTCATGGGCGCGCAGGTCACTCCAGCTCTCGAGATCATGCGCAGCAGGGATATGCCAGTGTGCGACGAAGGCGGTTTCGTCGCGGTGGAGACCCCAGTGGACAAGAAGCTTCAGCTGCGAAAACACGTCGTGGACATCAAGTCCCGCAGGCGCAGTGTGGAGAGGATTGGCGCCAAGTATGACAACGGTGTCGATGTCCCGCGCGGCGATCGCCTGGCAAAGTGCCGCGAGGTCGCCCTCGATGGGCATCGCGTCGGGCGGCTCGATCAGTTCCACGGTGTTGCCAAGCGCACCAAGCCGCGCATTCATGGCAAGAGCGGCGGCATGGACGAACGGCGTTTGATGGGCGCCCGGCACGATCAGCGCCGAGCGGCCGGCCGCCTTCAGGTCGTTCGCGGCGGCAGCCAGCCAGGTCGGGTCCAATGCCAAGGCGCTTGGCGCCGCTTCGCCGCCAAGCACGGCGCTCAGCGCCGCTGCGACGGTTTCGACCTCGCTCGGCCGCACCGGCCGGCGATGATCGGCGGCAGCGCCGGTGATCGTCGGCGTCGACTCCACCGCATAGAGCCGGCTCATCGTATCGTCCGCCCGGCGCACGCGGCGTCTTGCAGCGAAATCACGGGCGTAGGCGAGACGACCGGGGCCTTCGCCCAGGAAATCCGCGTCGAGACTGAAAATCACGTCGGCGCGATCAAACCGGCAGACCGGTGCAAGCGCCCTGCCGAACAGGATCTGTGTGGCTTCGGTGCCGGACGGCGTCGCCAGGGGATCGTGCCGGAACAGCCTCAGCCTGGGATAGCGCGCGCGCAGCGCCTCGAGCTGCGCCTTCATGGTGGGCGAGGTCGTTGCTTCGATCAGCAGCGCCGTGCCAGCTCCAGCGAGCCGCGAGGTGAGCTCGGCCATGTCGGCAAGGAAGTCGTCATAGGCTGCGGGTTCGCCATGCTTCAGCGGCATGCGCGAGCGATCGGGGTCGAACAGCGACAGCACCGCCGCCTGCATGACAGCGTCCGTCGCGCCGCGCGAGGCCGGATGGTCGGGATTGCCTTCCACCTTGGTCGGCCGGCCCTCATGGCTTTCGACCCCCGCACCGATGCCGTAGCCGTCGCTCGACAGCGTGGTCGCGTAATAAAGCGGCCGGCCGGGAACGATGTTTTCCGGCTGGCGGATATAAGGCAGGATGTCTTCGGCCCGGCTGCAGGCGGCAAGCCCGGCCAGCGACAGCGATGCACCCATCAGCTTCAGCAGCGTGCGCCGGTCGAGCCGCGCCGGGATGCGCTCGGCGATCGAAGGAAATTCGGCATCGACGAAGCGGCGGAATTCCGGTGTATCGGCGAGTTCGTCGAGGCTCCGCCACAGCTCCGGACCAGGCGAAAGCCGTTCGCGCAGGCCGGCCATGTCTGGAGCCGCAATCGGCTTGTCAGCGGTGGCAGACATAACAGTCGGTCATGGTCTCGGGGTGGATATCGAGAAGGCTGATGAGCGACCGGCGGATTTCGGCGATGCCGGCCGGCGGCTTCCAGTGCATCAGGAACACGTCCTGCGGCGGACGCAAATTGGGCTCGGGATCGCGATGGCATCCCAGGCACCATTCCATCGACAGCGCGTGCGCCCGCCGTATCAGCGGCATGTCGTCGACCTCGCCATGGCACGTCTCGCAGGCGACGCCTTTGGCGATATGGATCGAATGATTGAAATAGACGAAGTCGGGCACACTGTTCACCCGCTGCCACTGCAATGGCTGCCCGGAGGCAAGGCTCGCCCGTACCGGCGCCAGCATGTCCGCGTTGGTGAAGAGCTGCGAATGGCAGGTCATGCACACCTCCGTCGCCGGCAGACCAGCCGATGACGAAGTCTCGACGCCGCTATGGCAATAACGGCAATCGAGGCCGAGCTCGCCGACATGGTGCCTGTGGCTGAACGGCACTGGTTGCGCCAACGGCCGGCCAACGCCGGTGACGAAGTCCGAACGCAGGATGGCGGTACCGCCGAGAGCCGCAAAGATGGCCATGAAACACGCGCCCCACAGAGCGAAGCGTGAAATGCCGTTGGCGCTCCTTGAAAAGACCTGCGGCATCCCCTCGCCGATTTCGCATCCAGCAAACCGTATCCACCCCCCAAGCCCCCTAACGGCGGCTGCGGGGGTAAGTTCCGGCTGGGGGAGCCGAGATCACAGAATGGTTACCCCGCCCTGGCCCTTCAGGTCGGGCTGACCGGAAACCATCGAACCCTCCATGCGTTCGGATGAGGTCACCTTTTGTTCACCCGGATAAGCATCATGACCATCCACGATCCCCAACCCACTCGCCGCCGGTCCTGAGGCGATGCCGCCCATGTGCATTCGCCGCTGGGCGCGCGCGGCATGAATCTCGGCATCTAGGACGCCGCATCATTCGCCAGGCGTTTCGTCGAAGGCACGCTGGCCGGCTACACAAGCGAACGCCACCCGATAGGGCGACGGTGGATCACCCTCAGCGAGCGCATCCTGTCAATGGCCCAGTCGGACAACGGCATCATGCAAAGCTTCAGGAACGCGGCCTTCAGCGTCGGCCGTCTGCCGCGGCTGCAACGGCCGCTGCTGGAGCGGGTCGCCGGGCTGAAGGAATGACGTGGTCGCATAAACCTTTTCGCCGGACGTGCGTTGTTGGGTTTCAAGCCAGGGAGATGACCATGCAGATGAAATCGGAAATCGCCGGCGAGGCCGCCAAGCAACGGCACATCCAGCGCCGTATCGACGAGAAGGACAAGTCCAGGTCCAAAGGCAAGCCAAAAGGCGCCATGCAGGCCGGTGCCCGCAAATATCCCGAGCCGCCCTTCCCCGAGCAGCACCAGCCGAAGCCGGGGCATGAATGGGCGATCGAGCCGGCGCCGCTTTACGATGCGCCATTTTATATCGGATCGAAAAAGCTCGACGGCAAAGTGGCCGTCGTTACCGGCGGCGATTCAGGCATCGGCCGCGCGGTGGCCGTGCTCTATGCACGTGAAGGTGCCGATGTGGCGATCGTCTATCTCTCGGAGGACAAGGACGCCGAAGAGACCAAAAGGGCCATCGAAGCCGAAGGCCGGCGATGCATCCTGATCAAGGCCGACGTCAGCGAACGCGACCACTGCCACAACGCGGTGGCTGAGATCGTGCAGCAGTTTGGGCGGATCGACGTGCTGGTCAACAACGCCGCTTTCCAGATCCATTCCAGCGATTTCAGCGAGCTGACGGAGGAGCATTTCGACACCACGCTGAAGACCAACCTCTACGGCTATTTCCACATGGCGCAGGAGGCCGTGCCGCACATGAAACCCGGTTCGGCGATCATCAACACCGGTTCAGTGACCGGCATCGAGGGCTCGAAGCAACTGGTCGATTACTCCATGACCAAGGGCGGCATTCATGCCTTCACCCGCGCGCTCTCGGGCAACCTTGTCGACAAGGGCATAAGGGTCAACGCCGTGGCACCAGGCCCGGTTTGGACGCCGCTCAACCCCTCGGACAAGGAAGCCGGCGATGTTTCGAAATTTGGCGCCGACACACCGATGAAACGACCGGCACAACCGGAAGAGATCGCGCCAGCGTATGTGTTCCTCGCCTCGCCGCACTGCTCGAGCTACATCACCGGCGAGATATTGCCAATCGTCGGCGGCTACTGACGACATGTATTTCATAGCCTTGGCCACGGACTACGACGGCACGCTGGCGCATGAAGGGATTGTCGCGGAAAAGACCCTTGCGGCGCTTCAACGCTTCAAGAAGAGCGGCCGCAAGCTCATTCTCGTCACCGGGCGCGAGCTGCCCGACCTGAAACGCGTCTTTCCCGAAGTCGCGATCTTCGACAAGGTGGTCGCGGAAAACGGGGCGCTGATCTACACACCGGCCAGCGAGGAGGAGCGGACGATATCTCCGCCGCCCGCCCCCGAGTTCATCGCCAAACTCAGGAAACACGGTGTCAAACCGCTTTCGGTCGGACGCTCGATCGTCGCCACCTGGGAACCGCATCAGGTTACCGCGCTCGAGGTCATCAAGAAATTGGGGCTGGAGCTGGAAATCATCTTCAACAAGGGCGCGGTGATGATCCTGCCCAGCGGCATCAACAAGGCGACCGGGCTGACAGCCGCGCTTCAGGACCTCAGATTGTCGCCGCACAACGTCGTCGGTGTCGGCGACGCCGAAAACGACCACGCCTTCCTGCGCGCCTGCGGCTTCAGCGTCGCCGTCGACAACGCACTGCCGGCAGTCAAGGATACGGCGGATCTCGTGACACGAGGCGCGCGCGGAAAAGGCGTCGAGGAACTGATCGCCAAGGTGGTCGAGCGCGATCGCGAGCTTGTGCCAAGCCGCGATGGCATTCTGCTTGGCTCGGACGATGGCAAGGAGGTGTATCTGTCGCCAACCGATACGGTGCTGATCGCCGGCAGCTCGGGCATCGGCAAATCGACCTTGGCGACCGCATTGACGGAGCGTTTTGTCGAGAGAAAGTTCCAGTTCTGCATCTTCGATCCGGAAGGCGACTACGATGGCCTCGAGGGCGCCGTCCGGCTGGGCGACGGCTCGAACGCGCCGACGAAGACGCAGTTGCTCGATCTCCTGGAGAAGCCGGACAACAATCTGGTCGTCAACGGCCTGGCGCTGCGCGTCAACGAGCGGCCGGACTTCTTTGCCGACCTGCTGCCGGGCCTAGGCGGTGTTCGCTTCCGCACCGCGCGACCACACTGGCTGATCATCGATGAGGCGCATCACCTCTTGCCGAAGCGGCGCGACGACACGCCAATGGTTCTGGCGATGGAATTGCCGGGCACGATCCTGATCACCGTTCATCCGGATGCGATCTCAACCGAAGCATTGCGGCTGGTCACCGCCGTCATCGCACTCGGCCCCAAGGCGAAAAAGGTCGTCAAGACGTTCTGTCGCGAGACCGGCACCGAACCGCCAAAGGACAAGGATCTGAGCTCTCCAAAAGACGAGCACGTGCTGTTCTGGCGGCCGCAGGCGCACAAGAAACCTGCCATGGTCGAGCCGATCGAGCCGCGGCAGTCGCTCAAGCGCCATAGCCGCAAATATGCCGAGGGTCAGCTCGACGAGAAGGGCAGCTTCTATTTCCGCGGCCCCGACCATGCGATGAACCTGCGCGCCCATAATCTGATGATTTTCGCCCAGATCGCCGAGGGCATTGACGATAAGACCTGGGAACATCATTTGCGCGCCGGCGACTATTCCAAATGGTTTCGCCACCAGATCAGGGATAAGGAGCTGGCGCGCGAAACCGCCGAAGCGGAGAAAGACGACACACTTTCGGCGCAGGAGAGCCGCAACCACGTCCTGGACGCAGTGCGCCGCCGCTATACCGCGCCCGCCACCGCGCCGAAGGAATAGATGCAAACTGCGCCTAGCCGGTCCGAAGCCGGGCTGAGTTGGAGAGGTCAGACGATCAGGTGATCGATCCTGATCGGCAGGTCGCGAATGCGCTTGCCGGTGGCGTGGTAGACCGCGCTCGCGACCGCCGCGGCGGTCCCGACATTGCCGAGTTCGCCCAAACCCTTGACGCCGGCCGGGTTCACCTCGTGGTCAATCTCCGGAACCAGTATCACTTCCAGCTGCTTCACGTCGGCGTTGACCGGCACGAGATAGTCCTGCAGGTCGCGATTGACGTAGCGCGCATGACGCTTGTCGATTTCCGTCGCCTCGTGCAAGGCTTGGCCGATGCCCCAGATCATGCCGCCCATCAGCTGGCTGCGAGCGGTGCGGGTGTTCATGATGCGCCCGGCGGCAAAGGCGCCGACGATGCGCGGGACGCGGATCTCGCGCGTATGGCTGTTGATGCGCACCTCGACGAATTCCGCGCCAAAGGCGTATTTCACCGAATCCTTGTCCTGGTCGCCGCCGTGGAACTCCGATTGCCCGGCATAGAGCTTCTTCAGCGCCTCCGGTGACGATCCCTTTGGCGCGAATTCGGCATATTCCTCGATCGCACCGATCTGCATCGTCTTGAAAACATCCGACAGCTTGGCCGATTTGCCGTTGTCCGCGACGATTTTCTCTTGGCTCATTTCAAGCTTGGCGTTGCCGGACCCGGCCAGCGGCCCGGCTTCGGCGACGGCCGCGGCGAAAAGCTTTGCGCGGACGGCATCGCAGGCCTTCAGCACCGCCGAGCACACGCTTGCCGTCGAAATCGACCCGCCGGACACCGGTGCCGGCGGCAAGGCGCTGTCGCCCATTTCGACGCTGACCTTGTCCATTTCTATCCCGAGCCGTTCGGCTGCCATCTGCGCTGCCACCGTGCGCACGCCGGTGCCGATCTCATGCGAGCCGCATTGGACGCGAACCTCGCCGTCAGTGGTCAGGCGGACGCGGGCGGCGCATGGCGCAGCCGCCGTCGGATAGATTGCGGTGGCGCAGCCCATGCCGACCAGCCAGTCGCCGTCACGCATCGAGCCAACCGCGGCCTCGCGCTTGGACCAGCCGAAGGCCTCGGCGGCCTGGTCGTAGCATTTCACGAGCGAGCGGCTGGAGAAGGGCTTGCCGCCGATCGGCTCCTTCTGCGGCTCGTTGACGCGGCGGAACTCGACCGGGTCCATGCCGAGCGCCACCGCCATCTCGTCCATGGCATTTTCCAGCGCATAGACATAGGGCGTCTCCGGCGGCGAACGCATGTAGCCAGGCGTATTGCGGTCGGCATGCACCAGCGAGACGTGGGTCAGCACCGAGCCGTAATCGTACATGCGTCCGGTGGCCGAAGTGCCACCGACGACATAGGGATCGGGCCGCGACGTGACTTCCCAGCCTTCGTGTGCAAAGGCGGTGATGCGGCCGTCCTGGTTTGCGCCGATGCGGATGCGGTGCCGGGTCTCCGCCCTGTAGGTCTGCGTGCCGTACGCCTGAATGCGGCTGACGACGCAGCGCACCGGCCGGCCGACGCTGCGGGCCGCAACGGCAACGATCGCCGTGCGGGCCGTCATCGGCCCCTTGGAGCCGAAGGCGCCGCCGACATAGGGACTGACGATCCGCACATTGGCCGGATCGATCTTCAACTGCCGGGCGAGCTCGGCCTTCCAGCCGGTGACGTTCTGGCTCGGTTCATAGACCGTGAGCTGATCGCCCTGCCAGACCGCCGTCGTCGAGAACAGCTCGATCGGGTTGTGGTGCTGGGTCGGCGTCGAATATTTCTCGTCGATCTTCACTGCGGCTGCGGCATAGGCAGCATCGAAGTCGCCGGCTTTGACGTCCTCCTTGAACAACGGACTCTTGCCGGCGGCCGGCTCCATCTCCGTTCCCCTGGAATCGAAGCCGGCGCTGGGCGTCTCTTCGGCGTAGTCGGCGCGGATCAGCGCCGCGGCTTCCTCGGCCGCCTCGAATGTTTCGGCCACCACCAGCGCGATGATCTGGCCGTCGTGGAAAATGGCCTTGTCATGCAGCGGCGCGATCGAACTTGCACCGGTGTTGCCGAATTTCGGCTTGTCGATGCCGTCCATGTCGCCGACGCTGACGATATCGAGAACGCCGGGCACCTTACGCGCCTTTTCGAGCCGGACGGCGGTGATGCTGCCCTTGGCGATGCTGCTGGTAGCAAGTGCGCCATAGGCCATATTGGCGGTTGGAAGATCGGCCGAATAGCCGGCCTGTCCGGTGACCTTCAGGCGGGCATCGATGCGCGGAACGGGATTTCCCATATTCTCTTTCGGCGCGGGAGCAGCTTGGTTCATGGGTCAGACCTTCATGTCGCGCGTTTCGAGCAGGGCCCGCACAAGCGTGCGCTTGCCGAGCGGTATCTTGAACGCATTGTGTTCGCGCGGTTTCGCCTCGGCGAACGCGGCTTCGGCGGCAGCTTCGGCCGCCTCATCGTCGAGTGCCTTGCCGCTGAGTGCTTCCTCGGCCGCCCTGGCCCGCCATGGCACGGTTGCCACGCCGCCAAGCGCGATGCGCGCCTGGCTGACGGTGTCGCCGTCCATGTCCAGAGCCACGGCCGCCGAGGCCAGCGCGAACGCATAGGACTCGCGGTCGCGGATCTTCACGTAGCGTGAGCGGCGGCTCCAGGCGCCAAGCGGCACCTCGATGGCCGTGATCACCTCGTCAGGGGCCAGTTCGGTTTCAACGTTGGGCGTATCTCGCGGCAGGCGATGTAGCCTCGAAAACGCTATCTTGCGCATACCGCGCCTTGCCTCGACCTCGACCGTCGCGCCGAGCGCGATCAGCGCCTGGGCGAAATCGCCGTGATAGGTGGCGATGCAGGCGTTGCTGGTGCCAAGGACCGCATGTTGCCGGTTGAACCCTTCCATGGCCGCGCAGCCGGAGCCCGGCTCGCGCTTGTTGCATGGCCAGGAGGTCTCGCGAAAATACTCGCACCGCGTCCGCTGCAGCACATTGCCGGCCAGGCTCGCCATGTTGCGGATCTGGCCGCTGGCGGCGAACTTCAGGCTTTCGGCAAGCATCGGGCAACGGCGCTTGATCTCGCCTGTGTCAGCCGCCTCGCCCATGCGGACCAGCGCGCCGAAGCGGATGCTGTCGTCGCCGACCTCGATCTGTCGCAGGGCCCTGTCACCGAGACCATTGAGATCGACCAGCCGTGCCGGCTGGGCCACGCCAAGCCTCATGTAGTCGGCCAGATTGGTGCCGCCGGCGATGAATTGCGCGGCGGCCTCGGTAGGCGGAACACCCTCTGCGGCAAAACGGGAAGCAATGGCGGCCGCCGCGGACACGCTGGCCGGTCTCTCGTAAACGAAGGGACGCATCTCAGGCTTTCCTTGTTTCGTCCTGGGCCTGCATGATGGCCGCGACTATGTTGGGGTAGGCAGCACAGCGGCAGAGATTACCGCTCATATACTCGCGGATATCGCCCTCGGAGCCGGCATGGCCTTCGTTGATGCAGCCAATGGCGGACATGATCTGGCCGGGCGTGCAGTACCCGCATTGGAAGGCGTCATTGTCGATGAAGGCCTGCTGCATCGGATGCAAATTGCCGTCGGCGGAAGCGAGCCCTTCCACCGTGGTGATCTCATGGCCCTTGTTCATCACGGCAAAGCTCAGGCACGACAGTACCCGCTTGCCGTCGACAAGAACGGTGCAGGCTCCGCACTGGCCATGGTCGCAGCCTTTCTTGGTACCCGTCAGGCCGACATGGTCGCGCAGCGCGTCGAGCAGGCTGGTGCGATTGTCGAGGGCGAGATTGTAGGGCTGCTTGTTGATGCGCAGTGAAATCGCCGACAGATCGCGCGGCTCGGCCGAAGCGGCAGGTTGCGGGGCGGCAGCTTTTGCCGACGTGGCCATGAGCGGCCCTGCCGCAGCCGCCGAAACGGATCCGGTCATGAAACTGCGTCGGCTCAGGCTGGCAAGAGGGGTTTCGGACATGGCTGGCTCCCGGCTGGCTGGGTCTCAAGCCGGCCGAACCAGTCACGCAAGGCAAGGTTCCTCCGCCTCACGTGGCTGTGATCCTATGTTCATCCGAACCGTGCCGGGGAACTCTCGAGCCGGCTTGCCGTTCAACCCCGATCGGACAGAACCGAAATGGCGTCTGGAGCGAGATCATGAAGTCACAGATTGTTGCCGAAAGCGCCGGCCAAAGAACGTTCGTCGTTGTGCTTGATCCCGGCGAAGAGGCGTTTGCGCAGCTGACCTCGTTTGCGGCCGACCACGGCGTTGGCAGCGCGTCGCTGACCGCGCTCGGCGCTTTCGAAAGGGCAACTGTCGGCTGGTTCGACCCTAGGGAAAGGACCTACCGGAAAATTCCCATCCGGGAACAGTGCGAGGTGCTGAGCGCGATTGGCGATGTTGCCATCGGCGACGACGGCAAGCCCAGCCTGCACGTCCATGCCGTGCTCGGATTGAGCGACGGCAGCACAAGGGGCGGCCATCTGCTGGACGCCATCGTTCGCCCGACGCTCGAGGTCACGCTGGTGGAAACGCCTGGTCATCTCCGCCGCAGGCACCGTCCCGAGCTCGGTGTCGCGTTGATCGACCTGGAGGCTTGATCCGAGCCGATCACTTCGTTGATTTAACTGCGGTCGTTTCGGGGGCGACTTCCCAACCGAAGACGCTGCGGCCGCCGAGCAGATGCGATTGCTCGAACTCCCCGGCGACGATTTCCTTCAGGCTCGGCCCGGTGGCATAGCGCTCGACTTGCCGCGACTGGTCGTCCAGCCGCCGCAAGGCGCCGATCTCTTCCTCACGGCCGAGCCTGCCCTTCTGGACAGCCGACTTCAGCACGCCGATCGTCTCGTCATAGACCTTCAGCGGCACAGGGAACGGATGCCTGTCCTTGCCGCCATGCGCCAGCGAGAAACGTCCTGGATCGGAAAAACGGCATGGCGCGCCATGCACGACTTCGGCGACCAGCGCCAGCGCCCGCACCGTGCGCGCGCCGACGTTGGGCACCAGGAGAAGGCCGGCGAAATCCGTCGGGCCGCGCTCGGCCGCCGCCGCGATGTTGCCGTGCAGGCGGCGCATGACGACATCGCTTTCGCGTACATCGTGGTGCCCCGGCATCACCAGATGCGGCAGCAGCTTCTGTGCCGGCTCCGGCACTGGCGCCGAACCCCGCTCCAAAGCGGCAAGCTCCCTCACGATGCGATCCGGTCCAAGATCGTGCAGAAGGTCCAGTTGTCCCTGGCGCGACGCTTCGGCGCGGCGGTCGGTCAGGTTGACGATCTCGCCCTGGTTGGCGCCTTCGATGGCGGCATGCGGCTGGTCGACAAAGCTCTTCAGGCCCTCCGACAGCCAGTGATAGCGGCGCGCCACCTTGCTGTCGCCGTTCATGCCTTGCTGCACCACCACCCACTGCCGTCATCGGTGACGATGAAGCCGTGCAGATAGAGATCGAAACCGTCCTGGACCGCGGCGCTGTCCACCTTGGCGACAAGCCGGCTGGCAGTCGCCAGGCCCTGCCCGTCGAGGCCGACACGCTCGCCGATCAGGGCAAGCTCGTGCGGGGTCTTGCGCGAATGCGCGCCGCGGCCGCCGCAAACGTGAATGCCGAGCTCGCTGGAAAGCGGCGACAGGCCGCGCTTCAAGGCACCGACGACGCTGGTGGTGATGCCGGAGGAGTGCCAGTCCATCCCCATCACGGCGCCAAAAGACTGGAACCAGAACGGATGCGCCAGCCGGCGCAGCAATTCATCGGCCGTAATGGTGGATGATCGCCTCGCACATGACCGCGCCAAGCCGCGTCATGCGGTCGCCGAGCCATTTCGGCACGCGCCCGCCGTGAAGTGGAAGGTCAGCACTTCCCGATCGCTGTGCCACGCTCTTTTGCTTGCTCCTTGAGTCCTGCCTCGACAGATAGGTATCGAAAGTGCCGCGAAGAAGCGATGGCCTGATTCAGGCCGCGATCGTTGCGAGCCGCTAGAGCACTTCCAGGAAAAGTGTGAAACGGTTTTCCGTCCGGAATTGCGCAGAAACAAAGCGATAGAGCGGTTCGGCGTTTCCGTGAAACGATGAACCGCTCTACCGGGCAGGCTCGCTGAGGAGATCAAACTTCTGGATCTCGCAATGCTCGCCCACCGATGCCAGCAGATCCATTGGCGGTGCGCCAGTGTCGGGCCGCCTCCAACTGATCTCGAACGAGAACACAGGGTCCTTGAGATCTGGGCGCCTCTCTATTGCGACGAGGCGTGCCTGGTAGCCAAGCGGCCCGATGAGCGCATCGAGCTCCTGTCGAGCCGCGGCCTTCCACGTCAGTGCCAACTGGGCATGGTGTTCGCGCGACATTCGAAGGTCCACCCATTTCAGGACCAGCAAAGTGGCCAGCGTCAGCGCCGTGCCGGCCGCGCCCAAGCCGTATTGGCCACCACCGAAAGCCAATCCGATCGCCGTCATCACCCACAACGTGGCCGCTGTGGTGACCCCGCTGACAAGATTGCCGCGGCGAAGAATGGCGCCACCGCCGATAAAGCCGACGCCGGTCAACACGCCCAGCGGAAAGCGCAGGACGTCCATCGATGCAAACGAATCCGGGTGCTTGCCAACGGTCTCCAGCAGAATACTGGCCTGGATCATTGTGATGGCGGCGGCCAATCCCACCAGCACGGTGGTGCGTAGCCCCGCCGCGTGCCCGCGCGCCTCCCTGTTGAGGCCTATCAAAAGGCCTGCGAGCGCGGTCAGAAGCAGCCGTGCCGCGATGTCTTGCCAAACCGGAACAACGAGGAGCATCGCGGTCACCCGTCAGGCCAAGCGCTGCTGGCCTGGATTGGCGCCAGGGTCAAAGCGAACAAGGGTAACAGCGTCTTCATCGCAAATTCTTTTCGTCGATAAGCAACAAACGATGCGCTTAGGTTTTGGTTGCGCAGCCGACGATTCACCTCGGCTATGGGCAGCGACGGAACAAAACCTTCGGCCCGGGGTTGGTGGGTTCACGCCAACGAAGGATTTTCAAACATGGTCCGCTTGCTGGTTGCCGGAGCCGTCGCTTATCTGGCCTATCGCATTACCAAGGAGATCGGCGGGTCCGACGAAGTCGATCCGCTGTCGCCTGCGCCCGACCAGACCGGCCGCAAGGTGGCGAGGCGGCAAAGCAGGGCCCAGGGGAATGGCCGACGGCGGTAGCGAATGCCTCAGCGGCGGCGCGGACCAGCCATGACCGCATTTCCGTTGCCGCTCGACCTTCGTCCGATGGAAGCCAAAGCCGCCGACGCAATTCCTGGCGGCGACGGGCTTTGGCAGTACGAACCGAAATGGGACGGGTTTCGGTGCCTCGTGTTCAAGGGTGACGATGCCGTCGATCTGCGTGCAAAATCGGGCAAGCCGCTTGGCCGCTATTTTCCCGAACTGATCGCGGTGCTGCGCGATGTGAGGTCGCGACGGTTTGTTGCCGACGGCGAGATCGTCATCGAGGTCGACGGATCGTCCTCGTTCGAGGCCCTGCAAATGCGCCTTCATCCAGCCGAAAGCAGGATCCGCAAGTTGAGCCTGGAGACGCCTGCCATGCTGGTCCTGTTCGATATGCTGGCCGAACCCGGCGGCAAGATTATCATCGAACAACCCCTCACCGACAGGAGACGGGCGATCGAGGCCTTTGTCGCGTCGGCGGGACGGCGCGAACTGCGCCTGTCCAAATGCACGCACGATGCCGCTACCGCCGAGCGCTGGCTGCAAGGCGCCGGCCATGGCTCGACCGACGGTGTTGTTGCAAAACTGATCGCCGAGCCATACCAGCCCGGCGAGCGCGCCATGGTCAAGGTCAAGCGGCTGCGCACTGCGGATTGCGTGGTCGGCGGCTTTCGCTATCTCGCCGGCAGCAACGAAGTCGGATCCCTGCTGCTTGGCCTCTACAATAACGAAGGCAGGTTGGACCATGTCGGATTCACCTCGACCATCGGCAAGGACGACAGGGCGGCGCTGACCAGACGGCTGGAAAAACTGCGGGCCAAACCGGGTTTCACCGGCGAGGCGCCGGGCGGGCCAAGCCGCTGGAGCACGGAGCGCAGCGCACAATGGGAACCGATAAAGCCTGAACTGGTGGTCGAGGTTCGTTTCGACCATGTGACAGGCGACCGGTTCCGGCACGGAACCAAGCTGTTGCGCTGGCGGCCGGACAAGGAGCCCCGGCAATGTACGTTCGAGCAGATGGAGTAAGTCCCGCCGGAGGCAACGCTTCAAGGCGCTCTTGGTGTTCCGTTCTGCCGCCTACGACGGAACCGATGCAGAATTCACTGGTTCGCCGCACTAGCCGAGCCTCGGCAATCCATTGCCGAGGCTCGGGATGCAGTCTGAAAATCAAGCGGCTTCTTGCATTGCGCGTTCGTTGACACCGCTTTCGCCGAGCTTGGAAAGCGCTTCGTCGGTCGCGACCTCTTCCTTGAGTGTTGCCCTGAGCAGTTCGACAACGTCGCTCTTGCCGAGTTCTTCCGCCCATGCGATCAAAGTGCCGTAACGAGCGATCTCGTAATGCTCGACGGCCTGCGCCGCGCCGACAAGCCCGGCGTCGAGCGCAGGAGCACCGTTATACTCCTCGAGCACTTCCGAGCCCTCTTCGATGATGCCGTCAATCGCTGGACAGGTCTTGCCGCGGGCCGGCTTGCCGAATTTCTCGAACACCTCCTCCAGGCGATCGACATGTCCTTCGGTTTCCATGTGGTGTTTCTCGAAGGCGGCAGTCACTTCTTCCGACTCCGCGCCCTTGGCCATTTTGGGCAACGCTTTCAGTATCTTCTTCTCGGCGTAGTAGAGGTCTTTGAGCCCGTCGAGGAACAGGTCCTCGAGGCCCTTGCTTGCCGCCTTCGCGGCCTTTTTCGTAGTCGGCATGGTCGTCTCCCGGGAGTTGGTGGCAGCCTCGCAAAGTAGAGGCGTCCGATAACCCTCCGATGGGAAACAAGTTCCCTGACGGTTCAGGAGCTTTGAAAATTTTTCCGACGGCACTTGTGTCGTATCGCAAGGGGCCTCGACCTGCGGTAGCAACAGGCGAGAAAAGCACTCAGCGCTCGCCGGTATGTCCGACCAGGCGGATATATTCGGCCTCGGCCAGGCCGTAGCCGCCATCCGCTAGCGAAACGAGACCATCGCGGTCGCGGATAATGATTTCGCCGCGGCGGGACCGGATGAGCCCTCGGCCCTCAAGCAGCTGGAGCGCGACCGTGACGCCCGGACGTCTTACGCCGAGCATGATCGACAGGAATTCGTGGGTGATCGTCAGCCGGTCGCCGGCCACCCGATCGTCACACATGAGCAGCCAGCGCGCCAGCCGGTCTTCAAGCTTCGATCGCGCGTTGACCAGCGCGGTGTAGCCGGTCTGGATATGCAGACACTGCACGTAGCGCAACAAAAACAGCCGCAATGTCGGGCTTTGCGTCAGCGCTGCCTTGAATGGCTCGGCATCTATCCTGGCGGCTTCTCCCGCCAGTTGCACATAGCAATCATGGACCATGCGGTCGTCGCCCATCACCAAGGCCGAGCCGGTCATACCTTCCAAGCCAATGAGGCCAACTTCCGCATCGCTGCCATTCGGCATTTTCGCAACCACTGAACCAATGCCGTCCTCGACGAAATAGATGGCCTCGATCGGTGATCCGGATACTTCGAGCGATTGCCGCAACTCCAGCGAACAGCGCTCGATGTGCGGCTCGAGAAATGCAAAATCGCCGGCGCTCATCCGGCGCAACAGCTTGTTTTTGAATAGATTTTGATTGGAAATAGCTGGATCAGACATAGCTGGGCCCAAAACAGGGCAAGAGCTTTTTGATCTCCCAGCCGTCCGCGCCCGGTATAACCTGCTGACGATACGGCTTATATAAGCGCTGAAAGGTATGGAGCCTACTAAATAAATGAATTCGATGCACGGCAGTTTCTCCTGCCGCTTGCCTACGAAAACATCTGACTGAAAGTTAGAGTTGAAAACGTACCAAAGGTGCTTGGTACGAAATCGATAAATCAAAAATGTCGGGCGCGAAAGAGCCCGTCGCGAGGGATGCAACGGGCTCCATTCGGGCGTCGTGGGCTACGCCCAGTGATCCAAATGAGGGTGGCTTGGATCACTACAATAATGCAGGTGAAAGGCAGTCGTTCCCGATCTGTCCGCTCGGTAATTTCCGTACATTGAGTTTGGAGGCAAGCGGCGCTAATTGAATTTGAGTCATCCACACAGGCATGGCGAGTGGATGCTTGAAAGACGCTTCGCGCTTTCGCCCTTTTCAGGGAGGATGGCATGTCGATGCATGGTGCAGCAACTCCAGCCGAACTGAGCGTGCTGAGAAAAGCGCTCGACGACTGCTGCCGCGAGTTGGGTGTTGCGGACGACAGTCCGGTCCGCGAGCGGTTGGCCGCCCGTATCATGTCGCTGTTCAACGAGGGCGTGCTAAGCGCCGATCTAAAGGAAGCACTGGCCGCCGATCGCCAACACTAAAGCTGCTGCTATGGCGGGGTCCTCGGTGTCGAAGGGTCCGACGCCAGGTCGGCCTTTTTAGCCAGAGTCCTAGAGACTTTTCGTCTATTCACGACAAAACGCCCGCCGCTTATTACCCGGCGGCAGGCGTTTTGTCGTGAGCGTGACGCTAAATGCGCCCAAGCACGACCAAGATGATGACGATGAGCAGCACCAGGCCGAGGCCACCGCCACCGTAATAGCCGGTGCCGTAGAACGGTCCGCCGCCCAAGCCGCTGAAGCCGCCAAGCAAGGCAAGGACCAAGATGATGATGAGAATGGTTCCAAGGCCCATGATGTCTGCTCTCCTTGTTTGCGCTGCCGCCATTCGCATCAGCGCGTTCGCATTGTACAAAGGTATGAACTCGCAAGGAGCATTCCTGTTCCGGCGGGACAGCAAGGCGCACGCTCATGCAGCGAGGAAAACGCCGGGCTGTGCAATGGCGCGCCGGCCACCTTGAACACCTGAGAACATGCTGAATTCATAGGAAATTTGTCGGAACCTTCGCCCGCCCGAACGGTTGTTTTCGTAGTCGCAACGCGACGACCCTCGTAAAAAGGAGAAGCATCATGCTCACGAAAATTCTCGCAGCTTCGGCGCTTACGATCGGTCTGGCCACGTCAGCGATGGCCCAGAACGTCGGCGACCCCTCCGGAGCCGCTGCCGACGGCAGCGGGCGGACGGTCGTAGTCCCGGATAATGGCGGCCCTGACACCGGCACGGATTCGACCATCACCAACAGCATTCGCGATTTCTCAACGACGAATTCGAATGCCGACCGGAATTGCCCGCCGGGCCCGCAGGGGGCTCTGCCCGATGCGACCGGCAAGGCTCCGGGAACGATGGCGCCGACGGTGAACGATAACCACTGCGGCAAGTAAACGCCCTGTGATCATAGCCTGACGAGGCTGCGGAGCGTGCGCTCCGCAGCCTCGTCAGTTTGCCATGAATCAGCCGCCTAACGGCCGCGGTGGTCGAAGCTGACGGCGATCTCCCGACCGTCCAGCGCCCGAACGATGAAGCCAACCAGCTCCTCGTCGGTTTGCCGGCACCAAGGAAAGCGTCTGCGCAAATCGGCTATGACGACGGTGGTCGAGAGAATGTCGCCGGAATGGTAGTCGGCCATGATGGTGTGAACGGCAGCGTCGGTATCAATACCGATTCCTAGCGGCGACCTGATCTGCCCCACGGAAGCCTCCACCCATCTCTCCCAGCCAACGATAGCAAGACTGCGGCAAAGCGAAAGAGCTTGTACGATTCCGTACGATCTCGCGGCTTGCGTTGCACTTTGCGCGACGCGGCCGGCGTCCTTTGTTTTGCCTTTCCAAACCATTGTTTGGCGTCGCAGCGGCTCTGGCCGCCGCGACCAGGCAACCTCGCCGCAGCTTCCGCGTTGAGCCATCGGAGGGATGACATCAGCCTCGGAGAACTTCCATGAAAACACTTCTATCCATCACTGCGGCAGCGCTGATGGCCGGCGCGCCTTTGGCTGCTTTTGCCCAATCGGCGACGCTGACACCTCTGACGACCGACACCATGAGCAAGGTTGACACGGCGACGTTCGTGAAGACGGTGCCCATCGCCAATACATTTGAAATCGAGTCGAGCCGACTTGCACAGAAGCAGGCGACGGCCGACGATGTGAAGGCCTTCGCGGCGCAAATGGTCACGGACCACACCAAGGCCGGCGAGGACTTCAAGGCGGCGCTCAGCAAAGGTCAGACAACTTCGGCCACCACGCCGGCCGGCCCGCCGCTGGACACCAAGCACCAGGCGTTGCTCGACCAACTCAAGGAGGCCAGCGGGGACAGCTTCCAATCGAAATATATCGACATGCAGACCCAGGCGCATAAGGAAGCGGTGGCGCTGTTTTCCGCTTACTCAAATTCCGGCGACGATCCGGCGATGAAGGAGTTTGCCAAGAAGACGCTGCCGGTGCTGCAAATGCACGAACGTCACGTGAAGGATCTCGCTGCTGCGCATCAATGAGGGCGAAGACCGCCTGCGGTCTTGCCAACGGAAACGCCCCGGCATGAATGAAGCGGCTGTCGTCCGGCCCGGAACAAAGCACCGAGAGTGCCGTTATTCACTTGGCTTATTCCGGGGAGTATCCAATGGAAGGCGGCATTCGCGAGGCGCCAAGGGCATTAGCGCTGGGTTTCGGCGCCATCCTGGTCGCCGCTGTCACAGGCTGAAATCGCTTTCCGAACGGGACAGGCTGCCTTCATGCGCTACGGCGAGATATTTGCAAATGTTACGGCACTCATGTTGCTGGCCTTGATGATTGGCGGCGTCTTCGTCCTGTTTGGAGAGCCGCTGTGGCCGCGGCACTACGCGAGAATGGTGCTAGTTACGGATATCGAGGGCATGACCACCGCGTCAGTCCGAACAAGCTGCGTGCCCAGTCCATGCCTGCCCGACACCATCGATCACACCGTGCTCACTCCTCGCCCCGAGGACGGACCGTGATCTGCGATTTGCAGCAGACGCGCAGCGAGGAGATGCGGAAAGGGCCGCCACGCGACCTGCGCGACGGACGCTTTGGTTCAATCAAACCGTCTGGCCGCGACTAGGTCAGGATAATCACGATCTTGTAGGTATTCGGGTCGACGATGACGATCCGACCATCGGCGAGCACGAAATACTCATAGCCTTCGTAAGCCGGAACGATCTTGACGATGCGCGCCGGCAGACGATGCAGCCGGACCTTCTTCCGCGGAACCTCGATGCCGACAGAGATGTCGAAATCGACGCTGGAAACGGGTTGGACGTTGGTCTCCTTGATGACCTGAGTGATCTGGGTTTTCTGTTCAACGGTCACATTGCTGATGGAAGCGGTCGAACTCTGGTCCTGCGTCTGCGTAGAAGCATTGCCCTGAGTCTGCTCGGTGGTCGTGGTCCCAGTCTTGCCCTGAGCCTGCTCCTCGGTCTTCATTTTCGTGTTGCCTTGGGCCTGCTCGGTAGTGGTGGTTCCGGNAGTCTTGCCCTGAGCCTGCTCCTCGGTCTTCATTTTCGTGTTGCCTTGGGCCTGCTCGGTAGTGGTGGTTCCGGTTTTGCCTTGGGCCTGTTCCTCGGTCTTCATCTTGGTGTTGCCCGTGGCCTGCTGGTCGGTCGTGGCGCCGGCCTTGCCTTGGGCTTGCTCGTCGGTCTTCAGCTTCGGTTTGCCCTGCGCCTGTTGATCAGTCGCAGCGCCGGCCTTGCCCTGAGCCTGCTCGTCCATCTTGGCGCCATTCTGGCAATTGGCAGCGCCGGCNCCGCAGCTGACGCTGATTGCTAGCAAGCTGGTGATCAGAACGCCTTTCATGAGAGATCTCCTTGGAAAATGCGTCCCTTCACCGCGTAAAACTGCGGCTAAAAAATTTTGTTCCAAACCAATGGAGCGAAACGGCAAGCGATCCGAGCGGCGGAACAAGCTCCACCTGATGACGTTACCCGCCTATAGCGACCCCGCTGCGAACAGCATGACGCGGCGCAGCGCAGAGGTGGCCCACCACGAAAGGAGACAATCATGAGCATGCATCTTTCGGCAGCCGCGGCTGGGTTCTTGCTGCTTGCGGGTATTGGCGCCGCTGCCGCTCAGGACGTGGTCATCGAACCGCAGCAGGAGACGATCGTACGCGAGTATGTGAAAAAGCAGCCTCTGGCGTCCGTCCAGCTTCCCGGCGTGGAGCTCAATGTCGGCTCGACCGTGCCCGATACCGTCGAGCTTCATGAGGTTCCCGACGTCAAATACCGCTATGTCGTCGTCGACAACCAGACCGTCCTGGTCGATCCGGGCACACGCAGGATCGTGAAGGTCATCCAGTGAGCAATGCGCGTCGTTTTTTGAAGGGACATGCGGCGCGTCCTGCATTGTCGACATCCCAAACTGGTGCCCGTGCCTGGGCATTCGGACGCAGAAAGGCCCGCCGTTCCGACGCACGGCGGGCCTCATAGCGGAGTCAGCGCGCTAGGCGGCAGCGTCCTGTGCTCGCTAGGCCAGAAACTTTGACAGAATATTCCAGGCTCCTCATTTGGCGGGAAATACCGTTCTTTGATCTGGCGATCAGCATTTCCGATGATGCCCGCAAGGCTTCGCATTCCGCTTGGCCGCAATGATTTCAAAACCGATGGGATTGACCATGCCTGGGACTATCAACACTTTGCTTCCATTCTTCTCAGCAACTATAAACCGGCGCGCCGGTCTGGCTGTACTTTTCGCGTCGGCGGTTGCGATTGTCGGCCTTGCTGCGCCGTCGTTCGCCGAAGACAAGACGGCGGTCAAGGTCGGCATCATGAGCGGCGAGGACGAGGATGTGTGGCGGGTCGTGACCGCCCAGGCGGCGGAGAGGGGGCTGACGATCGAGACCGTGGTGTTCAACGACTACACCCAGCCGAATGAAGCACTCGAGCGTGGCGAAATCGACGCCAACGCCTTCCAGCACAAGCCCTATCTCGACAACCAGATCAAGACGCAGGGCTATCACATCGTCCCGGTCGGCTATACCGGGGTCTGGCCGATCGGCCTCTATTCCAAGAAGTACGCGAAGATTGGCGACTTGCCCGAAGGCGCCGTCGTCGGCGTGCCGAACGATCCGTCCAATGAAGGGCGCGCGCTGCGTGTCCTGCAGAGCGAAGGTCTGATCAAGCTCAGGGAAGGAACCGGCATTCTGGCTACGACGACCGACATTGCCGAAAACCCGAAGAAATTGGTCGTCAAGGAGCTCGACGCTGGCATTGTCGGGCGCTCGGTGGAAGATCTCGACGGGGCCGTGGTCAACACGGATTGGGCGCTTAAAAGCGGCCTCACATCGGAGAACCGCATCGCCCAGGAGGCGGTGGCCGACAATCCCTACCGCAACTTCATCGCGGTCAAGGCCGGCAATGAAAACCAGCCCTGGGTAAAGACATTGGTCGCCTCCTACCAGAACGAAAAGGTGAAGGCCGAATTCGACCGGGTCTACAAGGGAACCGGCATCAGCGCCTATTGATACCGAGCTCGACTTGGCGCTGAAGCCCGGCATGATAAAGCGGTCCGCGCTCCAACGCGGACCGCGATCGCGTTTTGCGGGACACCAATACAGGAACTTTCATGAACCAGCATTTCGCCCCGGTCACCGAAGTCATGCATCCCGTCGGCAGCCGTTCCGCGGGACCGCACGATGTCGTACGCCTCATCGAGCTGAAGCGCCGCTTCGGCGCAACAGCGGCGCTGGACGGCGTATCGCTCAGCGTGCGCCAGGGCGAGATCCTCGGAATCATCGGCCGGAGCGGCGCCGGCAAGTCGACGCTGATACGCTGCCTAAACGGCCTGGAGCGGCCGGATACAGGACAGGTCTTCATCGAAGGCCGCGACATCAGCCGGCTCGGCGAGCGCGAATTGCAGCCGCTGCGCCGGCGTATCGGCATGATTTTCCAGCATTTCAACCTGCTGTCCGCCAAGACGGTCGAAGACAATGTAGCGCTGCCGCTCAAGATCGAAGGCCGGCCCAGGGCCGAACGCCTGGCGCGCGCTGCCGAGCTGCTCGAGCTCGTCGGCCTGTCGGAGAAGGCGAAAGCCTATCCGGCGTCGCTGTCGGGCGGACAGAAACAGCGCGTCGGCATTGCCCGGGCGCTTGCGGCGCGCCCAGCGCTGCTGCTGTCGGACGAAGCGACCTCGGCGTTGGACCCGGAGACGACGCGCTCCATCCTTGCCTTGCTCAGAGACATCAACCGGCAGCTCGGCCTGACCATCCTGCTCATCACCCATGAGATGGAGGTGATCCGTTCGATCGCCGACCGGGTCGCGGTGATCGACGCCGGACGAATCGTCGAGCAAGGGCCGGTGTGGTCGGTGTTTGCCGATCCGAAGTCGGCGATCACACAAAGCCTGCTCGGCGGCATCAGGCCGCAATTGCCGGCGGAGATCGCAAGCCGGCTAACGCAGAACGCCGGCGTGGAGGCGATCCTCAGGATCGACGTGGCGGGTGAGGCCGCGCGAAGCCCGCTTTTGTCCGATCTTGCCTCGGCAGTTCCCGGCTCGTTCCGCCTCGTTCATGGAGGCATCGATCACGTCCAGCAGCAGCCTGTCGGGACGCTGTTCGTCGCGGTCGCCGGTAGCAATGAAGCTCACCTGGCACAGGTGATCGCGTTCTTGAAAGCCCGCAATGCGCGGGTGGAGGTGCTTGGCCATGTCGCCAATTCTGTTTGAACTCCTGCTTCGATCCATCTGGGAAACGATCCTGATGACGGCCGCCTCCGGCCTCATCTCGCTGGTTTTCGGGCTGCCGCTCGGCCTGGCGCTGGTCGCCACCGACCGCGGCGGCATCGCCGAAAACCTGTGGGTGAACCGTGCGCTCGGCGCGGTCATCAACGGTTTCCGCTCGGTGCCTTTCATCATCCTGCTGGTTGCGCTGATCCCGGTGACGCGGCTGATCGTCGGCACCTCGATCGGCACATGGGCCGCCATCGTGCCGCTGTCGATCGCGGCCACGCCCTACTATGCCCGGATCGCCGAAGTGTCGCTGCGCGAGGTCGACCACGGGCTGATCGAAGCGGCGCGCGCCATGGGCGGCAACCGCTGGACGATCATCCGCGAGGTGCTGGTGCCGGAAGCGCTGCCCGGCATCGTCGCCGGCTTCACGGTGACGCTGGTGACGCTTATCGGCGCCTCGGCCATGGCCGGCGCCATCGGCGCCGGCGGGCTGGGCGACCTCGCCATCCGATACGGTTACCAGCGCTTCGAAACGTCAGTCATGATCGCCGTGGTCATCGTCCTGATCGTCCTGGTCTGCGGCATCCAGTGGGCCGGCGACCGGCTGGTCGCGAGGCTGGATCATCGGAACTGAGCGTGGCACAGCGGAGATGCTGGCCAGCATCGTCAGCCGGCGCGCTTCTTTTCGGTCGCTGCCCGGTCAATCGCCAACCCGTTCGCCGACAGCGCGACGCCGAACTTTTCGCCGGCTTCTGCGGGTGTGTAATAGCCTAGGGCGATATCCCGAGCGACCAATTCCGGATCACGCTGCCAGGGATTGCCGTAGCCGCCGCCGCCCGGCGTGCCAACTCGCACGCGGTCGCCGGCCTTCAGCGCGATGTCCTGTTCCTTGGAGAGGTGCGGCGGCACATGGGCCTCACCGTCGCGGAACACGGTCACCGTGTTGACCGCGCCGTCCTTGCCGCCGAGCGCGCCTTGCGGGCCGAAACGGCCATGGTCCATGACGAAGGAGGCGCGGGCGTCGCCACGCAGGATCTCGACCTCATAGGCGAGGCCAAAACCGCCGCGATGCTTGCCGGCGCCACCCGAGCCTTCGCGCAAGGCATAGTGGCGATAGAGCACAGGGAAAGCCTGTTCCATGATCTCGACCGGCGGCGATTTGGAAATGCCGATGGTCGAGCAGCCATTGGTCAGGCCATCATGATCGGCATTGCCGCCATAGCCGCCGCCGGATATCTGGTACATGACGTAGTCGCGGCCACGGAGCGGATCGTTGCCGCCGAGCGCGAAATTGCCGCTGGAGCCGGCGGGAGCCGCAGTCACCCTGTCCGGCAGCGCCTGCACCATGGCCGCGAACACCGCCTCGGCGATGCGCTGCGAAACCTCGGCCGCGCAGCCCGATACCGGCCGCGGATATTTGGCATCGAGGAAGGTGCCTTCTGGCCGCTTGACGATGAGCGGCTCGAAGGCGCCGGCGCTGATCGGCACGTCGGGGAAAATGTGGCGCATGGCGAGGTAGACCGAGGACAAGGTCGTCGCCAGCACGCTGTTCATCGGCCCGGCGCAGGGTTTTGACGAGCCTGAGAAGTCGAAGCGGAGCGTGTCGCCTTTTTTCTCGACGGCAAGCGCAATGGTCAGCGGCTCGTTCACCACCCCATCGGAATCGACGAAGGCCTGCGACCGGTAGATGCCATCGGGAATTGCCGCGATGTTGGCACGCATCTGTTCAGCGGCCCGGCGGCGCAATTCGGCGATTGCTTCGACGACTGTTTCGTCTCCGTAACGATCCGAAATGCCGTTGAGCCGGTCCTGGCCGATCAGCAGTGCTGCCGCTTGCGCGCGGATGTCGCCGATGCGCTGGTCGGCAACCCTGATGTTCGAGCAGATGATGGCGTAGATCTCAGGGTCGAGCACGCCCTTCTTGAACAATTTCACCGGCGGCAGCCGCAAGCCTTCCTGCTCCACCGCAGTCGCCGAGGCGGAGAAGCCGCCCGGCACCGAACCGCCAATGTCGGGCCAATGGCCGGTGTTCGACAGCCAGCAGAATATCTTGCCGTCGCGATAGACCGGCATGGCGAAGCGCACATCCATCAGATGGGTGCCGCCGAGATAAGGATCGTTGACGATGTAGATATCGCCCGGCTCGGGCGGCAGGCAGCGTCCGTCGGCGATCATCTCGATCACCGTTTTGGTCGAATACTGCATGACGCCGACGAACACCGGCAGGCCTTGGCTGCCTTGCGCGATCAGCGAACCATCGACTGCCGAATAGATGCCGTCGGAGCGGTCATTGGCCTCGGCGATGACGGGCGAGAAAGCGGCGCGCGAAAACGTCAGGTCCATCTCGTCACAGACCTGCTGCAGCGCCGCCTGGAGGACCGAAAGGGTGATGGCGTCGAGCTTTTGCATCTCAGGCCTCACCAATGTCGATGATGATGTTGCCGTCGGCATCCGAGCGCGCCCGGTCGCCGGGCTCGAGTACGGTTGTGGCATCCATCTGTTCGAGGATCGCCGGGCCTTCGATGATGGCGTCGAGCGGCAACTTTTCCCTACTGTAGACCGGCGTGTCGTACCAGCGCCCGCCATACCAGACCGGCCGGATCTCGCGCCGCGCCTCTTCGAGCGTTTTGGCGCGGCCAGCCGGATCGATCAGCCGCGACAGATCGATCGCCGGCCGCACGCCGGTCACCGAGGTGTTGAGATTGACCAGATTGGCGCGGATTTCCGGCAGCTCGACCTTGAAGCGGGCGAAATAGGCCTTCTCGAACAGTTGCTGCAGGACCTCGCGCGTCACCGCAAACGACGGCAGCGGCACGTTAATAATATGCGTCTGGCCGACGAACTGCATGTCGGCGGAATGCGTGACGCGGATCGTCTCCGGCTTCACCGCTTCCTTGCTGATCAACTCTTCGCCTTCGTTTCGGTGCCGTTCCAATATAGCGTGGAGCTGGGCTTCATCGAGCCCCGCCACCGGCTGGTTGACCGTGTTGACGAAGTCATGGCGCAGATCGGCGACGACGCAGCCGAGCGCATTGGTAATGCCCGGCCGCGCCGGCACCAGCACCCGCGGCAGGCCGAGCTCGCGCGCCAGGGCGGTCGCATGCAGCGGCCCGGCGCCGCCGAAGGCGAACAGCGCGAAATCGCGCGGGTCGTGACCGCGCGACACTGAGACCATGCGGATGGCGCCGGCCATCTTCATGTTGCCCAGTCGCAGCACCGCTCCCGCCGCCTCGACGCCGGACAGGCCGGTTGGTCGGCCGATCCGGTCCTCGAATATGCCGGTGACATGCTCGACGGTGACTGGGTTCTCGACCGCCAGCAGCTTCTTCGGCGCCAGCCGGCCGAGCACCAGATTGGCGTCGGTGATGGTCGGCTCGACGCCGCCGCGTCCATAGCAGATCGGGCCGGGATTAGCACCGGCGCTTTCCGGGCCGATCTGGATCAGGCCGGCCGCGTCGACGCGGGCGATCGAGCCGCCGCCGGCGCCGACCGTGTGCACCGCCACCATCGGCACGTGGATCGGCATCGCATATTCGATCTCGATCTCGTTCGACACCGCCGGTTCGGCCTTGCGGATCAGCGCCACGTCGGTCGAGGTGCCGCCCATGTCGTAGGTGACCAGGTTTTCGAAGCCGGCGCGCTTGCCGGTATAGGCCGCGGCAATGACGCCGGAGGCGGGGCCGGACATAACGGTCTTGGCCGATTCACGTGTGACAAAGCGGGCCGATATCATGCCGCCATTGCCGTTCATGATCAGGAAGTCGCGGGCGTAGCCTTTTGACGCCAGCTCCTTGCGCAGCCGTTCGACGTAGCGTTCGAGGATCGGTTGCACCGAGGCGTTGACCGAAGCGGTAACGCCGCGCTCGAATTCGCGCGCTTCCGAAAGCAGCGCATGGCCTGTCGTGATGTAGCCGTTCGGCCAAAGCTCGGCGCCGATCTCGGCCGCGCGCCGCTCATGCGCCGGGTTGGCGTAGGAATGCAGGAAATGGATGACGAGCGATTCGCAGCCGGCTTCGATCAGTTGTGAAATCGCTGCCCGCATCTCGGCCTCGTCGAGCGGTATGCGCACCGCGCCCGACGCCTCGACCCGCTCCGACACTTCGAGCCGCAGATTGCGCGGAATGATCGGCACAAAGGTGCCTGTCATGCCATAGGCTTGCGGCCGTGTCCGCCGGCCAAGCTCGATGACGTCACGAAAGCCGCGCGTGGTGATCATGCCGGTTTTGGCCAGCCGGCGCTCCAGCACCGCGTTGGTTGTGGTCGTCGTGCCGTGCACGATGAGGTCGATGCCGTCCACGGGAAAGCCGGTGGCACCAAGAGCTGCAACGACGCCGAAAGCCTGGTTGTCGACCGTGGTCGGGGTCTTGGCGATATGCACCCGGCCACCGTCGCGGCCGTCGATCAGAAGCAGGTCGGTAAAGGTGCCGCCGACATCGATACCGGCGACGACGCTGCCCGTCGAATCCAGAGCTTGCGCCGAAAAATTCTGTTCCATTGTCGAAACCCGAAATGCCCGAACTGCTTACATGCCTCAGTTTGGAAAGCTGTTTTACGGCGGCGTCTTGACGCAAATATCGTTTGTATACTAATAAATTCCGGACACAAGAGCTTACCGCTTCGGAGTGTGCAAGGGCACGCAGGAACCTGACCGGTTCGGGCGCGCAGGTGAAGATTTGGCGCGGGCGCTGAGCTGGCCCAGAAGGTTAGGTTTGATGAACACCACATCCGCGTTCAACACCGCCGGCGCGCGGCCGCTGCAGTTTCCGATACCGGCCAATGTCTATGCCGAAACCGTCGTCTCGGTGAAGCACTATACCGACCGGCTGTTTTCGTTCCGCATCACCCGGCCGCAGTCGCTGCGCTTCCGCTCCGGCGAGTTCGTCATGATCGGCCTGCCCAATGCCGAGAAGCCGGTGTTCCGCGCCTATTCGATCGCCAGCCCGTCCTGGGACGACGAGCTGGAATTCTTCTCGATCAAGGTGCCGGACGGCCCGCTTACCTCGGAGCTGCAGAAGATCCAGATCGGCGATACCGTCATCATGCGGCAGAAGTCGACCGGCACGCTGGTGGTCGACGCGCTGACGCCGGCCAAGCGCCTGTTCATGATCTCGACCGGCACCGGCATTGCGCCCTTCGCCAGCCTGCTGCGCGATCCCGACACCTATGAGAAGTTCGGTGAAGTCGTGCTGACCCACACCTGCCGCGACAATGCCGAGCTCATCTACGGCCAGGAACTGGTGGCCGCGCTGGAGAACGACCCGCTGATCGGCGAACTGACCGGCGGCCGCGTCACGCTCTATAATTCGACGACGCGTGAGACGTCCGAACGCATGGGCCGCATCACCGCGCTGATCGGCTCGGGCAAGTTCTACGCCGACCTCGGCATCGAGAAGCTCAATCCGGAGACGGACCGCATCATGATCTGCGGCTCGATNCTCGGCATCGACAAGCTCAATCCCGAGACCGATCGCATCATGATCTGCGGCTCGATGCATATGCTGAAAGACGTGAAGGAACTGGCCGAAAGCCTCGACTTCCAGGAAGGCTCGCTGCATCATCCGGCAAGCTTCGTAGTCGAGCGCGCCTTCGTCGGCTGAGACGCGGCAGTTCAGCGTCCACTGCTTTGAGACCCTGATTTTGACCGGACGGTCAAAAATCGGCTGCCTTGACTGTCTTTTTCCGCTATGACCGCCTGAAGGACTCGTGAAGCGCTGCTTCACGGTCTATCTTCGGCATAAGTCGCTGAACAAGGGGCAGGAGATGAGCAGCACAATCCGCGAAACCGATCTCGGCACGTCCAAGATCACGCCGCTGCCGGCGCGCGCCGCCGCCAATGCGCCGATGCCGCAGGCCCATGCTATTGCTCGCAATCCCGGCATGAGGCTCGATCTTGGCTTCATGGAATCGATGCGCAGCGTCAACCGCTCGGCGCTGGAACGCCGCGTCGCCAGCCTGACCAAAAGACGCTCGATCAAGGCCGATAACCAGGCTGCCTGGCTGCTGCGCGCCGTCGCCTGCATGGACCTGACGACGCTGAACTCGAACGATACGGAAGAGCGCGTGCGCCGGCTCTGTGCCAAGGCGGTCAACCCGTTCCGCCGCGACATTGCCGAGGGGCTCGGCATTGCCGGTGAAAACATCCGTCCGGCGGCGGTCTGCGTCTATCATCCCTTCGTCGCCACTGCCGTCGAAGCACTGCGCGGCAGCGGCATCCGTGTCGCCGCCGTTTCCACGGCTTTCCCGCATGGCCTTGCCCCGCTTTCGACGCGTCTGCAGGAGATCGAAGCATCGGTCCGCGACGGCGCCGACGAGATCGACGTCGTCATCCCGCGCGGCTTGGTTTTTGGGGCGAAATGGCAGGAGCTCTATAACGAGATCGTCTCGATGCGGGCCGCCTGCGGCGAGGCGCATCTGAAGGTGATCCTCGGCACAGGCGACCTCGCCACGCTGCGCAATGTCATGCTCGCCTCGATGGTGGCGATGATGGCGGGTGCGGACTTCATCAAGACCTCGACCGGCAAGGAAAGCGTCAACGCGACACTGCCGGTTGGCCTTGCCATGGTGCGCGCCATCCGCGCCTATTTCGAGGAAACCGGCTATCTCATCGGCTTCAAGCCGGCCGGTGGCATTTCCACGGCAAAAGCCTCGCTCGATTGGCTGGTGCTGATGAAAGAAGAGCTGGGCCGGCCGTGGTTGGAGCCGGAGCTGTTCCGCTTCGGAGCATCGAGCCTTTTGACCGACATCGAGCGCCAGCTCGAGCATCACCTGACCGGCCACTACTCGGCCAATCATCGCCACGCAATGGCGTGATTCGGAGCGCTTCATGAACATTCTCGAACGCTATCACGCCATGGATTACGGCCCGGCGCCGGAGGCCCGCAACGAGGCCGATGCCTGGCTGACGACCCGTGATTTCTCGAAAGCCCTGTTCATCGGCGGCGACTGGAAAGCAGCTGCAAATGGAAAGACCTTCGACACCAGCGATCCCGCCTCCGGAAAATTGCTGGCCAAGGTCTCGGATGCCGGTGCTGCCGATATCGATGCGGCGGTTTCGGCCGCCACAAAAGCGCTGCCGAAATGGAGCGCCAGCACCGGTTATCAACGCGCCAAAGTGCTCTATGCCATCGGCCGCGCCATGCAGCGCCACCAACGGCTGTTCGCGGTGCTGGAATCGATCGACAACGGCAAGCCGATCCGCGAAAGCCGCGACATCGACGTGCCGCTGGCGATCCGTCATTTCATCCATCATGCCGGCTGGGCGCAGGCGCTGGACAGGGACTTTCCAGCCCATAAGGGCATCGGCGTCGTCGGCCAGATCATCCCGTGGAACTTCCCGCTTTTGATGCTGGCCTGGAAGATCGCGCCGGCGCTCGCTGCGGGCTGCACCGTGGTGCTGAAGCCCGCGGAATTCACGCCGCTCACCGCCATCCTGTTTGCCGAGATCTGTGAACGCGCCGGCGTGCCGAAGGGCGTCGTCAACATCGTCCAGGGCGGGCCGGAAGCGGGTGGGGCAATCGTCAATCATCCCGGCATCCAGAAGATCGCCTTCACCGGTTCGTCCGAGGTCGGCAAGATCATCCGCAAGGCCACCGCCGGTTCGGGCAAGAAACTTTCGCTGGAGCTTGGCGGCAAGTCGGCCTTCGCCGTTTTCGAGGATGCCGATCTCGACAGCGCCGTCGAGGGTCTGGTCGACGGCATCTGGTTCAACCAGGGCCAGGTCTGCTGTGCCGGCTCGCGCCTTCTGGTGCAGGAAGGCATCGCCGACGCCTTCATCGCCAAGGTCAAGACGCGGATGAGCCGGCTGCGCGTCGGCAGCCCGCTCGACAAGAACACCGATATCGGCCCGCTGGTCGATTTGACCCAACTCGACCGCGTCAAGGGCCTGATTGCCGAAGGCGCCAAGCAGGGCGCGATATGCTGGCAGCCGGACTCGGCACTGCCCGCCTCGGGCTATTACCATCTGCCAACGCTGGCGACAGGTGTTTCGCCGGCTAACATTCTGGCCCAGGAAGAGGTGTTCGGGCCGGTGCTGGCGACCATGACCTTCCGCAATACCGAGGAAGCGGTCGAGCTCGCCAACAACACACGCTATGGCCTGGCCGCCTCGGTGTGGAGCGAGAACATCAATCTTGCGCTGCACGTCGCGCCGCAATTGAAGGCCGGCGTCGTCTGGGTCAACGGCACCAACATGTTCGACGCCGCCTGCGGCTTCGGCGGCTATCGCGAGAGCGGCTTCGGCCGCGAAGGCGGGCGCGAGGGCATGTTCGAGTACCTCTCGGCAAAACTGCCGCTCGGCCCGATCATCAAACCGGCTGTGGCCACTGCCCAGCCCATCGAGCGCCCGGAAGGCGATGCCATCGACCGCACGGCAAAGCTGTTCATCGGCGGTAAGCAGGTCCGGCCGGACGGCAATTATTCCCTTGCCGTCGCCAGCGCCAAGGGCAAGCTCGCCGGCGAGGTCGGTCTCGGCAACCGCAAGGATATCCGCGACGCCGTCGCGGCCGCGCGCGCCTGCAAGGCCTGGCCGGAAGCGACCGCCTACAATCGCAGCCAGGTGCTTTACTATCTGGCCGAAAACCTGTCCGGCCGCGCCGACGAGTTTGCCGCCCGTCTGACCCAGCTCACCGGCGCGACGGCCAAGGCGGCGGGTGAAGAGGTCGAGCTGTCGATCGAGCGGCTGTTCCTCTATGCCGGGCTTGCGGACAAGTTCGAGGGCCGCGTCCACCAGCCGCCGGCCCGTGCCGTCACATTGGCGCTGCACGAACCGGTCGGCGTCGTCGGCATCGTCGCGTCGGACAACGCACCTTTGCTCGGCCTGATCTCGCTGGTTGCGCCGGCGCTCGCCATGGGCAACACCGTGGTCGCCGTGCCGTCCGAACGATACCCGCTGCTTGCCACCGACCTTTACCAGGTCATCGAATATTCCGACGTTCCGGCGGGCGCCATCAATATCGTTACGGGCCGTAGCGCCGAGCTGGCCGGCGTGCTGGCCAAGCACGACGATGTCGACGGGCTCTGGATGTTCGCCGATGCCGAGACCTGTGCCAAGGCGGAGGCCGAGTCCATCGGCAATCTCAAGCGTGTCTGGACCGGCAACGGCCACAGCCTCGACTGGGCGTCGGGCGAAGCAGCCGGCGATGCCTTGCTGCGCCGTGCGATCGAGGTCAAGAACGTCTGGGTGCCCTACGGCGACTGAGTGTCCCGGAGGGACGTCCGGGCTTGACGGGCCAAAAGATGTTCTTTACCGAGAAAAAACATTTGGCCGGCAGGGCGAATATCGAAACAGGCGGGATGGTGGTGCCCGTCTGGCACATTGCGCCCCGGCCTTGTGCCGGTAAAAAGCCGAACGATCACAGACGGGCGAGGAGAAAAGCATGGCGGATCTGACAGGCAAGGTCGTTGTCGTCACGGCGGCGGCGCAAGGCATCGGCCGGGCAAGTGCGCTGGCTTTCGCCAAGGCCGGCGCCGTCGTCCATGCCACCGACATCAACGAAGTGGTGCTCGCCGACCTCGGCAAGACCCCCGGTATCAAGACCCGCAAGCTGGATGTCCTAAACGACGAGGCGGTGAACGTCGCTTTTGCCGAGATCGGCGCCGTCGACGTGCTGTTCAACTGCGCCGGCTTCGTCCATTCCGGCTCGATCCTCGAGATGAAGGACGGCGATCTCGACTTTGCCTATGATCTCAATGTCCGCTCGATGATCCGCGCCATCCGCGCCGTGCTGCCCGGCATGCTTGAGCGCGGCGACGGCTCGATCATCAACATGGCGTCGCTGGCCAGCTCGACCAAGGGCGTGCCCAACCGTTTCGTCTATGGCCTGACCAAGGCGGCCGTTATCGGCCTGACCAAATCGGTTGCCGCCGACTATGTCGGCAAGGGCATACGCTGCAATGCGATCTGCCCGGGCACGGTCGAAAGCCCGTCGCTGCACGACCGCATGCACGCGCAGGGCGACTACGAAGCAGCCCGCGCCGCCTTCATCGCCCGTCAGCCGATGGGCCGGCTCGGCACGCCCGAGGAAATCGCCGACCTCGCCGTCTATCTCGCCGGTGCCACCTATACGTCGGGGCAGGCCTATAATATCGACGGTGGCTGGTCGATCTAGGAGTCTGAAAATCCAATTCTGCCGGGCGCCTGGCGCGGCGTCCGCGCTTGCCTAGGCTCACGTACTTTAAGTACGCTCCGCTCCGGTTCTCGAAACCCACGCCATTCGCCGCAGCGGAGCGAGTTTGCAAACGGCCTCTGGTCGCAACTGGGAGAAAACTGCATGAAACTGCTACGCTATGGCGAGGCGGGGAGCGAACGCCCTGGCCTCCTTGATGCGGATGGAACGATCCGCGACCTCTCCGCCCATGTCACCGACATTGCCGGCAGGGCGATCGACCCGGCATCGCTCGAGTCATTGTCGAAGCTCGATCCGAAATCGCTGCCGGCAGTTTCCGGCAAACCGCGCATCGGCGCCTGCGTCGCCGGCACCGGCAAATTCATCTGCATAGGCCTCAACTATTCCGACCATGCCGCAGAAACCGGCGCAACCGTGCCGCCGGAGCCGATCATCTTCATGAAGGCAAGCTCGGCCATTGTCGGGCCGAACGACGACGTGCTGATCCCGCGCGGCTCGGTGAAGACCGATTGGGAAGTCGAGCTCGGCGTGGTCATCGGCAAGACCGCTAAATATGTCACCGAAGCCGAGGCGCTGGACTATGTCGCCGGCTACTGCGTCGCACATGACGTCTCTGAACGCGCCTTCCAGGCCGAGCGGCAGGGCCAGTGGACCAAGGGCAAGTCCTGCGACACATTCGGGCCGATCGGCCCGTGGCTGGTGACCAAGGACGAGGTCAAGGACCCGCAGAACATTCCGATGTGGCTGACGGTCAACGGCAAGACCATGCAGAACGGCTCGACCAAGACCATGGTGTTCGGCGTCGCTTATCTCGTGTCTTATCTCAGCCAGTTCATGTCGCTGCATCCAGGCGACATCATCTCGACCGGCACGCCGCCCGGCGTCGGCCTCGGCATGAAGCCGCCGGTGTTCCTGAAGCCCGGCGATGTGGTCGAGCTCGGTATCGAAGGGCTGGGTATCCAGAAGCAGACGTTCAGGGCGGATGCGTAGAAACCTTCCCTTCTCCCCTTGTGGACCTGTTGGGCAGTCATGAGCAAAGCTTGCGGCGGCGGGGTTGCGGCGGTTGTTCGCTTGTTTGCGGGGGNCGCCGTCGTCTTCGGCGAAAGGTTCGTCAGCCAATGACGAAACCGGCCTCGCGCACAGAATTCCTGACAGTTCCGCGTCCGCCCAAACCGTCTTCTCGTCGCCGCAGATCAAGGTGTCAGCCACGACCGTGTCGTTGACGTTGGCTGGTGTGGTGATCACCGTGCGGATCAGGCCAGAGCCCTCATCCACCCCGACATGAGCCTTGTAGCCGAAGGTGAAGCCGCCCTTGCCCTGCCGCGCGGTAATGCGGGCATCTGGATCCTTCGACGGCCGCTCAAGCGTCGGCGGTGACGAGACCGCATTGATCAGCGTGGCATCCAGCATCGTGCCACGCTTCAGGATCACGCCGGCCTTCTCCAACTGCCGGTCCAGTTCGCCAAACAACTTATCGAGCAGACCTTCGCCGACAAGCAGATTGCGAAAGCGCGAAAGCACCGTGTGATCGGGAATGCTCTCCTCCAGCCCGAGCCCGGCAAAGCGCCGGAACGACAGCCGGTCGCCAAGCGCCTCTTCCAACTCACGGTCCGAAAGCCCGTAGAGCGATTGCAACAAAAGCGCCTTGAACAGGACCAGCGGTGGCCAAGCCGCCCGACCCGGACCGCCATCACGCAGCGGGTTGAGCAGTTTCTCAAACCGATACCACTTCACAAGACCCGACAATCGGTCGAGCGGCGAAGTGCCGCCCACAAGCTTGGTGCCTAGAAAAGCCTCCGCCAAGCTCAACTGGCCCGTCTGCTTCACTGCCATCGCGATTCCCTCAGACCGTCCACCTCAGAGAATCACAATCAGCGAATTACGCAACAGGCCCACAAGGGGAGAAGGGAAAGGCAGCCCTATCGCACCGGCGCTCCATAGACTGGCGTCGGAATGCCTTCCATGCGCGCCTTGATCTGCAGCGCCACGAATTTTGAATAGAAGCGCGACAGCGCAAGATTGCCGCCGTGGAACCACAGCGCTTCCTGCGCTGTCGGCTTCCACATGTTGCGCAACTCGCCTTGCCACGGACCCGGGTCGCCTTTCACGCCCGAGCCAATCCCCCAGCACGGCCCGACCTTGTCGGCGACTTCGCGCGAAACGATCGCCGCCACTGTCTCGTTCATCGAGAGATAGCCGGTGCAGGCGATGATCGCGTCGGCCGCCAGTTCCGTGCCGTCGTCGAAGAGGATGCCTGTCGGCGTCAGCGACTTGATCCCGACGCCGCTACGGATGCCGATCTCGCCGTCGATGATCAGATCGCAGGCGCCGACGTCGATGTAGAAGCCCGAGCCGGTGCGGTAGGCCTTCATCAGGAGCCCAGTCTCGTCGTCGCCGAAATCGATGGCGAAGCCGGTGCCGCGCAAGCGGTCGTAGAAAGCCGCGTCGCGCGCCTTGATGACGTCGTAAAGCGCCCGCTGGCCTTGCGGCAGCAGCGCGAACGGCGTCGAGGCGACGATCATGTCGGCCTTCTCAGTGGTGATGCCGCGGGCCAGCGCCTTTTCCGAAAATATCTCGAAACCGATCTCCATCAGCGTGTCCGACTTGACCACCGTCGTCGGCGACCGCTGGACCATCGTCACCTCGGCGCCGCTCTCCCAGAGATCGACGCCGACGTCATGGCCGGAACTTGCCGCGCCGATGACGGCGACCTTTTTGCCGCGGAATTTCTCGCCGCTGGAATACTGGCTGGAATGCAGGATTTCGCCGTTGAAGACCTCGGCGCCCGGCAGGTCGATGCGCCTGGGCGGGCCATAAGCACCGGTCGCGAAGACGATGTGCTTCGGCTTCAGCGTGATGCGCTCGCCGGCGCGGTCGAGCTCGACCGTCCAGACCTTTTCGGTCTCGTCATAGGAGGCACTGACGCATGTCGTGGAGGTCCAGTAATTGAGCTCCATGACGCGCGTATACATCTCCAGCCAGTCGCCCATCTTGTCCTTGGGCGTGAACACCGGCCAGTTCTCGGGAAACGGGATGTAGGGCAGATGGTCGTACCAGACCGGGTCGTGCAGCACGAGCGAGCGATAGCGCTTGCGCCAGGAATCGCCGGCCTGGGCGTTCTTCTCGATGACGATGGCCGGCACGCCCAATTGCCTGAGCCGCGCCCCCAGCATGATGCCGCCCTGGCCGCCGCCGATGACCAGGCAATAGGGCTGCTGGCTAACGCCGAGGTCACGCGCCTCGCGGCGCCTTGCCTCCAGCCAGGTTTCGCGTTCCGGATCGGCCTTGTGGCGGACGCCCAGCGGCCGCGCCGGGCCTTTGCGCTCTTCAAACCCCTTGAGATCGCTCATCGCCGTGAACAGCGTCCGGCACTTGCCGTCCCTGAGGCGCATGATGCCTTGGCCCCACGCCGATGACGTCTCGAAAGAAAACCAGGCTTCGATGGTGCCTTCGTCCGAAGTCGCTTCGCCGCTGAGCTGCCATTGAGCAGGCCTTGTGGTTGCCAGCGTCGCCGCCAGCATGTCGCGGATCGCGGCCGCCCCCTCCATCGTCTTGATGTTCCAGGTGAAGGTCAAAAGATCGCGCCAGTAGCAGTCCTCGACGAACAGATTGGTTGCGGCCTCGACGTCGCCCGCTTCGAGCGCTCGCGCAAAAGAACCGAGCCAGGTGGCCGCCTGTTTCGACGGTGAGATGTCGAGCATCTATCCTCCTCGTCGACCAAGAGTGCCAGAAGCCGCGCAAAATTCGGTAGGGCCAGTACAAAATTCAGAAGGGATCGTAGCCATCTACTCCCGTTATAACGGCTCCTCGGCGGTTGCCAGGTGGGACCATGATTTCCGTGCCGTTGTCAAATCTGACCCGAACCGTGTCCTCCAAGGCTACTTCTACAAGTCGCGTTCCGACCAAAGCCCAGATTAAGCTTAAATCGCCGCTACGGTTATCCGGTTTTATCCAGACGTCAGGCCCTCCGTCGTAGGCCACCTTGAATAAAGTCCAGAGTTGGACGGTAACGCCAGCAAACTCCAAGTGCACTGAGTCGTTCTCGAGAAGCACTCTGATCAGCTCGTTTCCAACCCACGAGTCACGCATAGCGCATCTTCTAGCAACCTTTCTCCCTGCTGTCAGGCCCGCGCGCGGGCCTGATCCGAACCGCTATCCAGCCATGCAAG
Source organism: Mesorhizobium sp. LSHC420B00 (assembly GCF_000503055.1). GTDB lineage: Bacteria > Pseudomonadota > Alphaproteobacteria > Rhizobiales > Rhizobiaceae > Mesorhizobium. The sequence continues at coordinate 120,034 of NZ_AYVY01000017.1, forward strand.
ATCGTCCGGCGAAAGTGAGATGTCGAGCGCCTGGAGGCTGTCTTCCAATTCGTCGAGCGAGCGGGGCCCGATCAGCGGGACGGACGGGAAGGGCTGCGCCAGGACGTAGGCGAGCGCGACGTGGATCGGGCTTTTGCCCAGCCGCTTGGCGAGCTCGATGGCACGGTCGCGACGGCCGAAATTCTTGTCCGAGTACCAGACCCGGACCAACTCCTCATTGTCGCGCCGGTCGCGGCCGGCGCGGTCGGTGAAGAAGCCGCGGCCCTGGCTCGACCAGGCGAAATTCGGCATCTGCCGGGCGGTGAGCCAGGCCTTCCACGCGTCGCTGGAGGAGGTGACACAGCCTGCCCAGATCGGCTCCAGCATCTCGGCCAAGGAGAAATTGTTGGAAAGCGCGCCGGGCTTCTGCTTGCCGGTGCGCTCGGCATAGGCAATCGCCTCGTCCATGCGTTCCATCGTCCAGTTCGAGCCGCCGAACGGACCGCGGATGCGGCCGGCCTTGACCTCGCGGTCCATCGCATCGACGAATTCGTCGACCGGCACGTCCGGATTGTCGCGGTGCATGAAATAAACGTCGATATGGTCGGTCTGCAGCCGCTCGAGCGACTGGGTGAGCTGCTTGCCGATGACGTCGGGATAGCAGAGCGGCGAGTGCGCGCCCTTGCCGATGACCACGGATTGCTCGCGCACGCCGCGGTTTTTCAGCCATTGGCCAAGCAGGGTCTCGGTATAGCCGGAACCGTAGACGAAGGCGGTGTCGAACAGATTGCCGCCGGCCTCGAAATAGGCGTCGAGCAGGATGGCGCCCGACGAAAAGGTGCGGAAATCCTCGAAGCCGAGCGCCAGGCACGAGGCCCGCCGCGGCAGGCCCGGAATGCTGCGCTTGGAGATGGCGGTCCCGCCGGAGCGCAGCTTCCGTCCGGAGATCGTGTTGACGCGCTTTGCCGGTTTCTCGATGTCGTATTCGAGCCCGATCGCGGCACGCCATTTGTCGAGCACGCGCAGATTGCCGAGACTGTCGGCCCAGCCCATGCCGGGCCAGGCGAACTCCTGCTTCCCGCCGAGAATGGCCTCGCCGGCGGCGTCGACCTCGAACGCGTAAAGCCAGCCGTCCTCCTTGACCTCGACCACCTCGGTGTTACCCGGACGGATGATGCGGATTTCGCCGGTGCCGCCTTGCTGGCCGCCGGCATACCAGAAGTCCGCCACCTCGATGCGGCCTTTGCTGCCGAGAATGCGCAAGACATTGTCCTGAGCGAGCGAGATGCTGCAGGAGACTTCCGCGACGATGCCGCCCGGAAAATGCAACAGCGCCGACGCCCATTCGTCGACACCGGATTGGCCGAGATGCGCAGTACCCACCACTTTGTCCGGCTCGGCGAAGGGCTTTCCCGCCGCGGCGCCGGCAATCAGCCGCGCCATCGACACGGGATAGCCGCCGACATCGAGGATGCCGCCGCCGGCAAGATCCTTGGCGTAAAGCCGGTGCTCCGGCATGAAGCCCGGCATGGCGAAGCCGAAGCTGGATTTGATCATCTTGATCTCGCCGATCGCACCGGCACTGATCAGCTCGACCAGCTTGGCCGTCTGCGGATGCAGCCGGTACATGAAGGCTTCGCCGAGAAAGGTGCCGGCCTTGCGCGCCGCATGGATCATCGCGTCGGCCTCGAAGGCGGTCAGGCCAAGCGGCTTTTCGCAAAGCACATGCTTTCCGGCCTCGGCTGCCTTGATCGCCCATTCGGCATGGCTCGGATGCGGCGTCGAAATATAGATCGCGTCGACATCCGGATCGCCAAGCAAAGCCTCGTAGCCGTCGAGGATGCGGGCGCCGGGGAAAGCCTCGGTGAGCCCGGCCTTGCCGGGATTGCGCGCCCCTAAGGCGACCAAGGTGCCGGTGCGCGAATGGGCGACGCCGCCGGCAAAGGCCTTGGCGATGTTGCCGGGCCCGAGAATGCCCCAGCGAATTTTTTCTGGTTTGGAAGTCATGTCAAATCTCCGTGGGGTGGCCGCGAGCAATCGCGATCGGACAAAAGAAAGATGGGTTAGCGAATGCGTGCGCCGGTGGCGTCGAAGAGAAGCGAGCGGTCGGCCTTGATCGACACCACCAGGTCGTCGCCGTTGGCGCGATGCCGTGAGGCCTCGCGCTCGATGATCAGTTCTTCGCGCCCGCCCCCGGTCCCGGAATTGGCATAGACATAGCTCACCGATCCCAAGTGCTCGGCGACGTCGGCCTTGAGGGTAAGGTCGCAATCGCCCTGGCCGGCGTCGAAGAAATGCTCCGGCCGCACGCCAACCACGACATCGCCGCCTATCGCAGGCAAGGCATCGGAAAGCGGCTTGCGCAGTCGCACGCCGCGATGGTTGACCAGCTCCACGATCGCCGCGCTGTTGTCGGTTCCGACCACTTTCGCCGCCAGAAAATTCATCTTCGGCGAGCCGACGAAGCCGGCAACGAAGCGGTTGGCGGGGTCGTCGTAGAGATCGAGCGGCGCGCCGATCTGCTCGATATTACCGGCGTTGAGCACGACGATCCTGTCGGCCAGCGTCATCGCCTCGGTCTGGTCGTGCGTCACATAGACCATGGTAACGCCAAGCTCCTTGTGAAGGCGCGATATCTCGACGCGCATCTGCACCCGGAGCTCGGCATCGAGATTGCTGAGCGGTTCGTCGAACAGGAACACTTGCGGCTCGCGCACGATGGCGCGGCCGATGGCGACGCGCTGGCGCTGGCCGCCCGACAATTGCCGCGGCCGCCGCTTCATCAGCTCGGCGATGCGCAGGATTTCGGAAGCCCGCTTCACCCGCCGCTCGGTATCTGCCTTGGGGTTGCCGGTCATTCTCAGGCCGAAGCTCAGATTCTGCTCAACCGTCATGTGCGGATAGAGCGCGTAGGACTGGAACACCATGGCGATGCCGCGATCGGCCGCCTCGACGTCGTTCACCACCTTGCCGCCAATGGCGATCTCGCCGTCGCTGATGTCCTCGAGCCCGGCGATCATCCGGAGCAGCGTGGACTTGCCGCAGCCGGAAGGGCCGACGAAGACGACGAATTCGCCGTCATCGATATCGATATTGGCGCCGTGGACGATCTCGAAGACGCCGAAGCGCTTGATGACGTTTTTGAGTGTGACTGCCGCCATGCTGATCCTTACTTGATAGCGCCGGCGGCGATGCCGGCGACGAAATGGCGCTGCAGAAGCACGAACACGACGAGCATTGGCGCCGTCAGCATCACCGCGCCCGCCATGATGCCGCCCCAGGACACCTTGGTGAGACCGATCAGCGTGCCGAGCGCCACGGGCGCGGTCATTGCGCCCGGCTTGGAATTGATCAGCAGCGGCCAGAGATAGTTGTTCCAGGAGGCAAGGAACAGGATGATGGCGAGCGCTGCCAGCATCGGCCGCGCCAGAGGCAGTGCGACGAACAGGAATATCCGCCATTCCTTGACGCCCTCGACCTTGGCGGCGTCGAACAGTTCGTGCGGCATCATCGAAAAGCTCTGCCGCATGAACAGCACGCCCAGCGAATTGAACAGCGGCGGCACGATCAGCGCCACCCAGGTGTTGGCGAGCTTGAAGTCGCGTGCCACCATGATGAATTGCGGGATCAGCACGACCGCATAGGGCAGCGTGATGGTGCCGAAGATGATGGCGACGACCATGCCCTTGCCGAAGAAGTTGTAACGCGCCAGCGCCCAGCCGGCCATCGAGGTCAGCATCACCGACAGGAAGGTGTAGGTCACCGCCACCGAGACGGAGATGCCGATGGCACCGATGAAATTGGTGCCGCGCTGCAGATTGCTGACATTGTCGAGGAAATTGCCGTGCGGCAAAAGCTCGATGTCGGGGCTGAAGATGCCGTTGTCGGGCATCGTGGAAAAAACCACCATCATCCACAGCGGAAACAGCCAGACCAGCGCCAGCGGCGTCAGGAACAGATGCAGCGCGATGCTGCGGCCCAATCTGGCCTGGGAACGGCTGACTCGGGAATGGCTGATTGGGGAGCGCGAGGTCATTTCGGTTCCCTCGTCAGCCATATCTGTACCAGCGAAATGGCAATCGCCAGCCCGGCCATGGTGTAGGCGATGGCCGAAGCGTAGCCGAAATTGAGCGACCGGAAGCCTTGGCGGTAAAGCAGCAGCCCGAGCGTTTCGGTGCCGCCGCCCGGCCCGCCGCGCTCGGTGATCAGGAAGGGCTCGGTGAACAGCTGCATGGTGCCGATGATCGACAGCACGGCGCAGAACACGATGATCGGCTTGAGCAGCGGCAGCGTGATGTAGAAGAACTGTTTGACCTTGCTGACCCGGTCCAGGGTCGCCGCCTCGTAAACATCCTCGGGGATGGACTGCAGGCCGGCGAGCAGGATGATGGCGTTGTAGCCGGCCCAGCGCCACGTCACCGCCATCATGATGACCGCCATCGCCGGGGTGACGTTGGTAAACCAGTCGACGCTGGGCAGGCCGATGCTGTTCAGCAATTTATTGATGATGCCGTAGTCCAGATTGAACATCAGCCGGAAAACCGCCGAATAGGCGACCTCGCCGACCACAACCGGCGCGAAGAACGCAAAGCGGAACAGGCCACGCGCCTTGAGCAGCGGCGAATTCAAAAGCACCGCCATCACAATCGCCAGCGAAATCATCACCGGCACCTGGATGACAAGGATCAGCAATGTGTTCTTCAAGGCATTGAAGAAGGCCGGATCGCCGATCAGCCGGCCCCAGTTGAAGGTCGGCGCGAACCGCCACGGCACGGTGCGCGTCGCCTGGAACGAGATCAGGAAGGAATCGATGATCGGCCACAGCCAGAAGATCGAGAAGATCAGCAGATAGGGCGCAAGGAAGCGATACGCCGTGGCGTTCTGGTAGCGCATCGTTCTCCTCCTTTCTGCTTTCGCCTGCTGGGGCGCGCGGTGTTGATGTTTCAGGTGATGCGGCGCCGCAAACGGCGGCTTGTTCGAAGGCCGGTGCCGCCCCTCATCCGCCTGCCGGCACCTTCTCCCCGTAAGTGACGGGGAGAAGGGGCTGGGCCGCAACGCTGGTGACCCCCTCTCCCCGTTCTTCACGGGGAGAGGGTAAGGGTGAGGGGCAGCGCAAGCGCCCGGTAACTGACTCTGGGATCATTCCGTGTCAGATCACGACTTGACCGGCAGGCCGGTCGCCGCGGCGATCTGGCTTGCGGCATCGTCGAGCGCTGCCTTGGCGTCGGGATAGCCGCCGGCCAGATATTTGGTCTGCACCGCGCGGATGATGATTTCGGCGTCGCTCTGGAACGGCGTACCACGGCTGGGGACGACCTTGGGCAAGGTGCCGAGGATGTCCTTCCACACGGCTTGGCCACCCCAATAGGGCAGGCCTTCGGAGACATAGGGGTCGTTGAGCGCCGAAATCAGCGACGGCACCAGGCCGAAGCCTTTCAGCATGGTGATCTGGCCCTCATTCGTCCCTAGCGTGTATTTCAGATAGGCGTAGGCGGCTTCCTTGTTCTTCGACACCGAGGTGATGGCGAGCGAGGAGCCGCCGAGATTGGCGGCGTGCGGACCGTCGGCGGTCAGGCTCGGCATCAAATAGACGCCCCATTTGCCTGTCCCATCGGGCGATTCGGTGCGCACGGTGCCTTCATACCAGCCGCCATACATCTGCGTGGCGACCTTGCCGGCGGTGTTGTTGGTGATCTTGGTGCTCCAGTCGGCAGAGGAAATGATGCCGGCGTCCTTCATCTCCTTGATCTTGGTCATGGCATCGACGCATTTGGGCTGGTTGACCGTGATCGATTGACCATCGGCGGAGAAGTAGGCGCAGCCCTGCTCGTTGGAGATCATGCGGAAGAATTCGGAATCGCCGTTGAAATCGGCGTTGGTCATCGTGACGCCGGGATTGGCGGCCTGGATCTTCTTGGCGGCAGCGATGAAATCGTCCCAGGTCTTGATCGAGGACGGATCGACGCCGGCCTTCTCGTAGAAGTCGCGTCGGTAGAACATCGCCACCGGCCCCGAATCCCACGGCATCGCATAGGCCTTGTCGTCCACCTCGAGCTCGGTGCGCTTGAAGTCGGGGAATTTTGCCTGGTCTTCCGCGGTGTAGCCGAGCGTGTGCAGGTCGACGAAGCAATCCGGGAACTGGCTCCAGTAGTTTTCCGCTTCGCCGTTCTCGATCGTCACGATGTCCGGCAGGCCCTCGCCACCGGCGGCACAGCCGGCGATCGACTTGTCGTAGGTCGGCTGGTTGCCGAGGTCCTCGACCGTGACCTTGATGTCGGGAAACTGCTTGTTGAAGCCCGCTATGGTGGCCTTCAGCGACGAAGCGGCGATATTCCAGCTCCAGATCGTGATTTCACCGGACTGCGCAAAGGCCGGGCTGGAGCCCAAGGCAAGCGCGAGCGCGGCGCAGGTCAATTTTATGCGCATTGAAATCCTCCCATTTCAGTTGCTCTCTGTTTGCGAGCGTGGCTAGACTAGGCCTCGGGAAAGCCTTGTCCGCGACAAAGGGAATAAGAAATGAGCGGAAAGTAAGATGCCGGAAAGGCCGTTTTACCAGCCTGGCGCCAGCAGCGTGGAGGGCCTGCCGCTGCTGCTGCAGATGTTTCACACCCAGCCCCTGGTGATGCTCAAGCCGCATTGGCACGCCCAGGTCGAGGTGAATTTCATCGTGCGCGGGGCCGTGCATTACCGCATGGACGGGCACGAGCTTTCGCTCTCTGCTGGCGACATGTGTCTGTTCTGGGGCGGCCTGCCGCACCAGATGGACGAAGCCTCCGACGATGCCATCTATGCCGGCGCGCATCTGCCGCTGGTGCATTTCTTCCGGCTGCATTTGCCGGTCGACGTCCGCAACAGGCTGATGACGGGCGCGACGCTGGTAACCGACGCCACCGACCGGTCGGACGACCACAATTTCGAGCGCTGGAACCGCTATGCCCGCTCCGGCGACCCGGTCAAGGCCGAGCATGCCGTCAACGAGCTTTTGCTGCGGCTGGAGCGGGTGCGCTTCGAGCCTTACCGGCTCGCCCCCGAAACCCCGGTCGAACAGGAGATAGGCAGTCCCTTCGATCAGCAATCGCTGCGCAATGTCGGGCGCATGTGCGACTTCATCGCCGAGAATTTCCTCTACGAGATCGATTGCGTCGACATCGCCGCGGCGGCCGACATCCATCCCAAATACGCCATGAGCATCTTCAAGAAATCGACCGGCATGACGCTCAACGAATATGTGAATCTGCTGCGCCTCAGCTACGCGCAGGCGCTGCTGATGCATCAGGATGCCAATGTACTGCGCGTCGCCATGGAATCGGGCTTCGGCTCGCTCAGCGCCTTCAACAAATCGTTCCGCAAGCTTGCCGGCATGTCGCCGTCGGATTTCCGCAGGGGCGTGGCCGGCGCCAGGTAAGGGCACCGGCTGGATTCAGCCTATAGTCCCCAGGCGCCTCGGCAAGCGGTTCATCGGCAGCGGCCCGTTCGCGGTGATCAGGAACTGGTCTTCGAGATTGAAGCTGGCGAGACCGTCGATGTAGAGCGGGATCTCGAATGCCAGCACCATGCCAGCTTCGATCACGACATCGCTGTCGGCCGAGATGAACGGCCATTGCTCGGAAAACACGGAATGGCCGACGCTGTGGCCGAAATGGCCGCGGCGATAGGAACGCAGGCCCTGGCGCGCCAGGCTTTCGCTGGCGGCGCGATGCACGCCGGCGAACGGCTTTCCGGGCATAAGCGCGGCAAGCCCATCGGCGAAGGCGCGCTCGGCTATCGCATGCAATTCGGCCTGTTCGGGCGACGGCGGCCCGAAGGTGAAATTCCTCGACATGTCGGAGGCATAGCCGTTCACGCTGCAGACCATGTCGGCCTTCAGCGGATCGCCGGCGGTGGCTGCCACATCGGCGCTTTTGGGCCGAGCGCCCAGTGTGACGTATTCCGCCGTCGAGATTTGCAGCGAGGACCCGGCGGCTGCTTCGGCGACGCCTTGCCGGTAGAGCGCGACCAGCTCCGACTGACGCATGCCGGTCGCCGCATGCTGCTGCAGTCGCGACAGGCCGGTTTCCGACAGGACGATGCCCTGCCGCAGAAGGTCGATCTCGCTTTGCGATTTGATTGCCCGCAGCCTGTCGAGGATCGGCGAGCCGTTGACCAGGGCCGTGCCGGGCAACATCGCCTGCATCGCGGACAAATCGCTGGCCGAGACAAAATCCAGCTCGATGCCGAGCGTTGCACGCTCCAGCCCGAATTCGGCGAGCATCGTCTTCAGCTCGCGGACAGAGCGGGCAAGCTCGAAGGTCGCTGGACGTGCAAAACCGGGGGCGCGGCCAACCAGGCCGGCCTCGATGCGCTGCGCAACGGGCCGGCCGGCCGTCGCCGGCTCAAGCGACGCGGATTCGATCCAGATCGGATGCGTGCGCACCACGGCATCCGCCACCGCCGCCCGGAGCTGGGCAGCCTGGAAATCGGCAACCACTACGCCGATCGGCAGGTCGTCTCGTCTCGGGATGACCACGAAACCGGCGCCGGCCCGGCGGAACAGGCCGGCCGGGCCGATCCAGGCGCCGGTGGCATATTGGAATGCCTCAGGCTCGCAAAGCACCAATGCCTCGATATTGGCACGCTGCATCAGGTCTGTTGCGCGTTCTCGGTCGACAAAGCCCGTCACGGGATCTCCTCGCATGCAATCGAATCCGACGCCGATGCGGCGGCGTTTGGCCTCAGCGTAGCTTCAGGGCCGCTGTGGAGCAGCTTTTTTCTGGAAGCGCTGTTGACCTGCCGACCCTAAAAGCGCGTTGCGTTCGACCGGCCTCATGCGACGCGCTTCAGGTTCTTGTTTCATGCATGTCGGTGTCGCAAAACCGCTGCACAGTTTTGCGCGACATGCATCAAAGGCCTTGAGAGTTCGAACGCCAGGCGGGGAAACGAAAAAAAGCCGCGGCGAACCACGGCTTTCAACGCGACAAGTTGTCAGTTTCGAATGCTTACTCGGTTTCGTCAGAGGTGTCGTCGGCAGTGTTTGCCGCGTCTTTCGCGGCCTTCCTATCCAGCGCTGCCTGCAAGGCCAGGGTGGCCTGCGGTGAGGCCGGTGTCGTGGCAACGACCGCCATTGCATGAGCAACTCCGGTCGTCGACTTGTCCTTGGCCGCGGCCGAGGTGGCGGCTCCGTGTCCCTGCGAGCCGGCCCCAGCCGAGTTTCCGCCGTTGCCGTGGCTGCCGCCATTGCCGTTCCCGCCGCCATTGCCGCCGGGGGCAGCGAGGACCGGAGACGCGACAAGGGTGAGAGCGGCCGCCGCTGCGAATAGATAGGTGCGCGTTTTCATAATTCCTCCTTCGAGTGGCCCTCCCGCCAGGATGGGTTCCAGTGAGAAACGTGAGGACTTTCCAAAGTGGAGCCCGCTGTCCAACAAGTTCCGTTCAAATAGAGCATTCTGCAAGACGGACCTTGGTCCGAGGACGACACGCAAAAGTCCTGAATTCTATCTGCAGCGTACTTGGCGCGACCGCAGCGCCTGCTGGCAAGTGCGACCTGTGCCGCCCAAATGCGAAAAAGCCGCGGCGGACCGCGGCTTTTCGATGCTTGATTTCCCTTGAGAGAAACTGGAGCGGGTGAAGCGATTCGAACGCTCGACCCCAACCTTGGCAAGGTTGTGCTCTACCCCTGAGCTACACCCGCTCGCGCGGCTTTCGGGCCGCAAGCCGCGCCTATATGGCTGAAGAGCGCGGCGATTGCAACAGGGAATTCGCAGGCTTTTTGCTTCGCCGGCAATGCGGACAAGCCGTCCCGCGACACGTCGCAAGGCAATCACCCCTGCATTGCGCGACGGGCTTGTCTTGGCCGCATCATTGGCCGTAAACGGCGTAGGCCGAACAAGCCGTTGAAAGCGGGCCATCAGAAGAAAGACCGATGCCGAAGACCGAAGCCGACCTTTTCGCCTTTCTTGCCGGACTCGGGATCGAGGTATCNATCAGAAGAAAGACCGATGCCGAAGACCGAAGCCGACCTTTTCGCCTTTCTTGCCGGACTCGGGATCGAGGTATCGACACAGCGGCATCCGCCGCTGTTCACTGTCGCCGATTCGCAGGTGCTGCGCGGCGAGATCGCCGGCGGCCACACCAAGAACCTGTTCCTCAAGGACAAGAAAGATAATTTCTTCCTGGTCAGCGTCGGCGAGGAGGCGGTGGTCGATCTAAAGCAGATCCATCATCTGATCGGCGCCGCGGGCCGCGTGTCTTTCGGCCGGCCGGAGATGCTGATAGAGCTTCTCGGCGTCGTCCCGGGCGCGGTCACCGTTTTCGGGCTGATCAACGACACGGAGCGAAGGGTCAAGGTCGTTCTCGACGAGGAGCTGATGAGCCATGCTGTGGTCAACGCCCACCCGCTGACCAATGAGGCGACGACTTCCATCGCCGCCACGGACCTGGTCAAATTCGTCGAGGCAACCGGACATGATGCTGTTATCTTGAAAGTCTCGGCATGATCGCCACATGGGTGACTGAGACCGGGGTGACTGAAACCGGGTTCTGAAGAAGGATGTTGCGCCCGTCCCTTGGCCGGCGGCGCGACCGAAAGGGCGACGAGATGAGCGATAGCAACCCCTTTGGCGGGCCATTTGGCAGCAATGGCGGTCAGTATGCCACCACCGTGCAGTATGGCGGCACCGATGCCGCGCGTGAGAAGGTCGCACTTGCGGAGGTGCCGGCCGACGTCATCAGGGACACCACGACCGCTGGATTTGCCGCCGACGTCATCCAGGAATCGCGCCGCCAGCCGGTGCTGGTCGATTTCTGGGCGCCATGGTGCGGCCCCTGCAAGCAATTGACCCCGCTGCTGGAAAAGGCGGTGAAAGCCGCCGGCGGCAAGGTCAAGCTGGTCAAGATGAACATCGACGACCATCCATCGATCGCCGGCCAGCTCGGCATCCAGTCGATACCGGCGGTCATTGCCTTCAAGGACGGCCAGCCGGTCGACGGCTTCATGGGCGCCATTCCCGAGAGCCAGATCACGCAATTCATCCAGAAGGTCGGCGGCAAGGATGGTGGCGCACCGCAAGTGGCCGAGGCGCTGGCCGCGGCCGCCGAGGCGCGCGAGGCCGGTGACGTGCAGACCGCGGCCGACATCTACGACGCTATCCTGGAACAGGCGCCGGAGACGATCGAGGCGATCGCCGGCTTGGGCGATCTGCTGTTCGAGGCCGGCGATACCGAAGGTGCCGATGCGATGCTGGCGCGGGCGCCGGAGGCAAAGAAGGATGCGCCGCAGCTCGCCGCGCTGCGCGCCAAGATGGCGCTCGCCGCGCAAGCAGCAGTGCTCGGCAATCCGGCGGAACTGGAACGGCGGCTGGCCGAAAATCCCGGGGATCACCAGGCGCGGTTCGAGCTTGCGATGATCCAGAACGCCAAGGGTGATCGCATGGCGGCGGCCGACAATCTGCTGGCGATCATCAAGGCCGACCGCTCGTGGAACGACGATGGCGCCAGAACCCAGTTGCTGCAGCTCTTCGAGGCATGGGGCATGACCGACGAGGCAACGCTGTCGGCACGGCGCAAACTGTCGTCGCTGCTGTTTTCCTGAGCCGGCGCAGACTGTTTTGTCCGGCGGGCTTGCGGTCGGCGGCGGCTGCGCCAGATTAGGTTTTCGGACGGCATTCGATTTCGGGTTTCCGGTGTCGCGCCTTGTGCCGGCCGGGAGGAGACGGGTTTGGTGCGCTTCCTGACGAAGCGATCGGAGGATTGAGGTGCAGGCGGGAAACGCGCATTACCGACTCGCTGCGGACTTACCGTCGACCATGCCGATCTTTCCGCTTGAGGGCGCATTGCTGCTGCCGGGAGGCCGCATGCCGCTCAACATCTTCGAGCCGCGCTATCTGCAGATGGTCGATGAGGCGATCGCCGGGGCGCGGCTGATCGGCATGATCCAGCCCAGCCTCGACGGTGCGCTGCGTCCCGACGGCGAGCCGGAACTCTGCAATGTCGGCTGTGCCGGGCGCATCATCGCGCTGTCCGAGAGCGGCGACGGTCGTTATCTGATTTCGCTGCAGGGCGTGTGCCGGTTCCGCATTGTCCAGGAACTCACCGTCAGGACGCCGTTTCGCCAGTGCCGGTTGGCACCCTTTCTCACCGATCTCGACGACGACCAGGCGGAAGCCGAGATCGACCGGCCGGCGCTGCTCAAAGCGTTTCGCGCCTATCTGCAGGCCAACGATCTGGAGGCCGACTGGGAAAGCGTCAGCCGCGCCGAAAACGCCATGCTGGTCAACGCGCTGTCGATGATGGCGCCCTACGGGCCGGCCGAGAAACAGGCGCTGCTCGAAGCGGCCGATCTAAAGACACGTGCCGAAACGCTGATCGCCATCACCGAAATGGCGCTGGCGCGCGACAATGAGGATTTCGGTTCGAGTTTGCAGTAGGCTCTTGCCTTCTCCCCTTGTGGGAGAAGGTGGATCGGCGCGTAGCGCCGAGACGGTTGAGGGGTGCTGGACGGAGTGCCGTCGGTGCCAAGCTGGAACACCCCTCATCCGACCGAGATTCGCTCGGCCACCTTCTCCTACAAGGGGAGAAGGGAAGTCCGCGCGCGAAACCCCGAAGCGGTTGCCTTGTGGAAGGACGGATCGAATGGCGGATGGACGTGACGGGAACAGGACTGTCGATCCCAAGCTGCTGGAACTGCTGGCCTGCCCGCTGACCAAGGGGCCGCTTGCCTGGGATCCGGAGCGCGGCGAGCTTGTCTCGCGGGTGGCAAAGCTTGCCTATCCGGTGCGGGACGGCATTCCTATCATGCTGCCATCGGAGGCGCGGGTCATCGCCATAGACGATGCCATGCCACCGCCGCGCCTGGGTGGCTCGGAATAAGGGCCGCTCCGCAGCGATCCTTCGCGCGCCCCTCTGTCCTGCCGTCATCAAATTCCGCACCGCAGCAACGCTCTGACGAAGACAGGGGGCCTATTGAAAATTGCGTCCCTTGGGCATGACCTTCTCCGCCTTTCCCAATAATTCCGTTTGCGCGATGCTGCCCGGCCGAGCCTCGTCTGTACGGCTCGAAGGCTCAGGTCCTGCCTCTTCCAGCAGCACCGACAGCCACGGCGTCAGATCCTCGACCTTCTCGGCGACGATATGGATGACGTCCGATTCCGATTGCAGCTTGCCGGTGACGCGGATGAGACGTGCGCCCATGACGATGGGGCGGAAGCGGTCGAAAGTCCTTTCCCAGAAAATGATGTTGGCGACCGCATTCTCGTCTTCCAGCGTCAGGAAAATCGCCTTGCCATTGCCCGGCCGCTGCCGCACCAGCACGAGGCCGGCGACCGAAACGCGCCGGCCGTCCCGCACCTGGCCGAGCCGCGCATTGGGCGTGACGCCGGACCGATCCAGCCTTTGACGCAGGAAGGCGACCGGGTGCGCCTTCAGCGACAGGCCGAGCGAGCGGTAGTCGTGGACGACGTGCTCGCCGAGCGGCATTGTCGGGAGCCGGGTTTCAGGCTCGAGATCGCGCAAGCGGATCGCCGGCTGATCGAACAGCGGCAGCTTTTCGGCGGCACTCTTGCCGTCGAGCGCGCGGACCGCCCATAGAGCGTCGCGGCGGTTCAATCCAAGCGAGCGGAAGGCGTCGGCCTGCGCCAGCTTTTCGATCTCGTCGACGTTGAGGCCCGAGCGCAGCCAGACATCGCGCACGGATGTGTAGCCGTCGCCGCGCCTCACCACAAATGCTTCCATGCGCTCCTTCGACAGGCCTTTGACCTGGCGAAAGCCAAGCCGGACGGCATGGCTGGTCCGGATGACACCGCGCATTTGAACATGGCGGTCGAGAATGCGGGCCGGATCGAAAGGCGATTGCTCCAAGGCGCAATCCCAGCCGGAAAAGTTGACGTCGACCTCTCGGATCTCGACGCCATGATCATGCGCGTCGCGGACAAGCTGAGCCGGCTGGTAAAAACCCATCGGCTGGGAATTCAGAATCGCGGCGCAGAACACGTCGGGATAGAAGGTCTTGAACCAGCAGGAGGCATAGACCAGCAGGGCGAAGGAGGCGGCATGGCTTTCGGGAAAGCCGTATTCGCCAAAGCCCTCGATCTGCTTGAAGCAACGCTCGGCGAAGTCTTTTTCGTAGCCCTTGGCAACCATGCCGTCGACCATCCTCTTGCGGTAATTGCCGATCGTGCCGGTGCGCTTGAAGGTGGCCATGGCGCGGCGCAATTCATCGGCCTCGCCCGGCCTGAAGCCGCCGGCAACGATGGCAATCTTCATTGCCTGTTCCTGGAACAGCGGCACGCCCAGCGTCCTGCCGAGTATTTTTTCCAGTTCCGGCTTCGGGTATTCGGGCTTTTCCTTGCCTTGCCGGCGGCGCAGATAAGGGTGGACCATGTCACCCTGGATCGGGCCGGGCCGCACGATTGCCACCTCGATGACGAGATCGTAGAAGTTTTTCGGCCGCAGCCGCGGCAGCATCGACATCTGCGCGCGCGATTCGATCTGGAAGACGCCGATCGTGTCGGCGCGGCAGATCATGTCGTAGACATGTTTGTCCTCGGCCGGGAGAGTGGCCAACACATAGGGTTGGCCATATGCGTCCCGCGCCTCGGGATAATGATCCTGGAGCAGGGTGAAGGCGCGCTGCAGGCAGGTCAGCATGCCGAGCGCCAGCACGTCCACTTTAAGGATTTTCACCGCGTCGAGGTCGTCCTTGTCCCACTCGACCATCTTGCGCTCGTCCATCGCCGTCTTGACGATGGGTACGATCTCGTCGAGCCGGTCCCTTGTGATGACGAAACCGCCGACATGCTGCGACAAATGGCGGGGAAAGCCCATGATCTCGTTGGCGCATTCGATCACATGCCTTGTCGAGGGATCGGTCTGATCGAGGCCGCCGGCTTTTGTCTCCTTTTCGCCGAGCTCCGAGGTCGACCAGCCCCAGATCGAACTGGACAGCGCGCTCCGGACGTCGTCCGACAGGCCCATCGCCTTGGCCACTTCGCGCACCGCAGAGCGGCCGCGGTAGCTGACGACGGCGGCGGCCAGCGCGGTGCGCTTGGTGCTGTATTTGGAATAGATGTACTGGATGACCTCCTCGCGCTTTTCATGCTCGAAATCGACATCGATGTCGGGCGGCTCGTTTCTTTCTTCGGAAATGAAGCGCTCGAAAAGCGTGTCGATCTTGTCCGGGCCAACTTCGGTGATGCCGATGCAGAAGCAGACGATCGAGTTGGCGGCGGAGCCGCGCCCCTGGCAGAGAATGTTCTGGCTGCGGGCGAATTTGACGATGTCGTAGACAGTCAGGAAATAGCGCGCGTAGTTCAGGCGCTCGATCAGAGCGAGCTCCTCCTCGATGCGCTGCGTCACAAAAGCGGGCACGCCCGAGGGGTAGCGGATGGCGGCCCCCTCCTTGGCCAGCCTTTCCAGCTCGGCCTGTGGCCCGAGGCCCGATTCCGTCGGCTCGTCGGGGTAGTTGTATTGCAGGTCACTGAGCGAGAAGCTCAGCTCGCCGGCAAAACGCAGCGTTTCCGCCAGCGCTTGCGGATGCCTGCGGAAAAGCCGTGCCATCTCCAGCGGTAGCTTTAAATGACGCTCGGCATTGGCCGCCAGTTCCAGCCCCACCTCGGCGACGGGCACATTGAGGCGGATCGCCGTCAGCACGTCCTGCAGCGGGCGCCGTTCCGACGTATGGTAGAGCACATCGTTGGTCGCCATCAGCGGGATGCCGGCCAGTTCGGCCATCGCCGCCGCCTGCTCGATACGGAAGCGGTCGCTGCCGCGGTAATCCGGCGAAACCGCAAACCGCAGGCTTTCGCCGAAGCGATCCGTGAGCCGGCTAAGCACAGCAAGGCTATCGGCCGCGCCCGTCGACACATCCGGCAGGATGGCCAGCGACAAGAGATCGCCCCATTCGAGAAGATCGCTTTGTTTGAGAAGCGTTGCTCCCTTTTCGTTTTCGTCGCGCAAATTGGCCTGCGTCAGCATGCGGCAGAGATGGCCCCAGCCCTTGCGGTTCTGCGGGTAAGCGAGAATGTCCGGCGTGCCGTCGCAAAATACCAGGCGGCAGCCGGGATGATAGGAAACACCCTCCACCTTGGCCTGCTGCCAGGCGCGCACGACGCCCGCCACCGTATTGCGGTCGGCGAGCCCGATCGCTGAAAACCCCATGAATTTCGCCGCGACCACCAGCTCCTCCGGTTTCGAGGCGCCGCGCAGGAACGAGAAGTTCGACTGGATGCCGAATTCGGCATAGGGAACGGCTGTCAGCGCATTCATGCGAAGACTCCATGCATGAACCAGCGCGGAGCGGGCTGCGAGGCGCCGTAGAGGCCTTGGCGGTAAAGCCAGTAACGGCGGCCGTCGGCATCCTCGATGCGGAAATAGTCCCGGGTCGGCGCATCTTCCCGTCCCGCCGCCTCTCGCCACCATTCAGGCGCAATGCGCTCCGGCCCTTCGGCGCGCGCGACCCGGTAGAGCGCGCGCCGCCAGCGGAAGTTCAAAGGTGGGCCTTCCGGCATTTCGGTGGCCGGCACCTCGATCGGCTCGGGCGAACGGAAAAGCCGGATCGGCCGTTCCGGCTGGAAGACGGTCGTGGGAGCATCCTTCACCTTGTCCGGCTGCTTCGGCGGCGAGCTTCTCTGCGGCGCTTCGGCGAAGGGAATGGCGGCGACGGCGCGCTCCGGCAGATGGCTCTCGACGGCGACCGGCTTCAAGACCGCGCCTTCGCCGAGCCGGGCGCGGATGCGGTCGGCAAAAAGCGCGATGTCGGCGCCCCCGTCGTTCGTCTCGCCGGCAAGGTCTGCCTGCTGCATGTCGAAGGCGGCGGCGGTCAGCACCGAGAGGCGCACGAGATCGAAACCATAGCCGGCGTCGATATCCTGTTCGAGCGCGGCAAGCCTTTCGTGAAACAATTTCTGGATCAGCAGCGGCTCGCGCAAAGGTCGCGAGGTGCCGACGGCGATGCGGCTGACGCCGCCATCGACGCGAAAGAGCAGCAGCGCCAGCCGCCTTGCGCCCTCGCCGCGACGCTCGAGGTCCTTCTTCAATGTGGCCGCCAGCATGCCTGTCAGCTGCTCGATGTCCTCGGTCAGCATGATCGGCTCGGCGAGGTGGCGTTCGACCGAAAGCGGCGCGACCGGCAGGCGCGGCGACACGGCTTCGTCGAGGCGGCCGAGCGCCTGGTCGAGGCGCAATAGCAGCGATGCGCCGAAGCGGCGGGCCAGCGGCGCGCGCGGT
>NZ_AYVY01000018.1 GCF_000503055.1 Mesorhizobium sp. LSHC420B00
CCTACACGACGCTCTTCCGATCTGTCGAGGCGATCTTTCGAGATGTCGATTCCGAGCGTTCGTGCTATGATTGCGGTCATCTTTTCCGTGTCCCGTGCTTGTCATCCGGGCCGTTCGTTCAGGCCTCATGGAAAAGAGAGGGGCGATCATACTCTAGCTCGGTCCATCACGACCGACGGTTCATCGATCCCACCCCTCCCGCCGCCTGCGGGTGGTGAAGGCCCGCAGGCGGCAACCCACTTTGGCCTCGAAACGACGGAAAATCATAAGACAAGCCGGTCTCCGGCATCTCTGCACCAGGAGGCGCGCTAGGGGGAGCGACAAGGTGGCGAAGATGCGTTCAACGTCGCCCTGAACAGCATTCCCCTCCTCCATCTGATTACACCGGCAAGAGGGCGTTCGGCTTGACATCGGCGATGGAGGCGAAAGTGTGCGTTTCGCGCACGCCGGGCAGAGGCAGGATGACCCGCTGCAGGAAATCCTGGAACACCGCCATTTCAGCGATCCGCGCCTTGACCAGATAATCGAAACCGCCAACCACCATATGGCACTCCAGAACCTCCGGAGCTTTCGCCACGGCTTCGGCGAAGCGGTCAAAGACATGCGGCGCCGTGTGGTCAAGCCTGACCTCGATGAACACCAGCGTTCCCCTGCCGACCTTGCGCGGATCGAGCATAGCCCTGACCGCGGTGATGAACCCGTCGCGGAACAGGCGCTTCACCCGCTGGCTGGTTCCGGTCGGCGACAGCCCGACACGCCCGGCAAGATCAAGCGTCGTCCGGCGCCCATCCTCCTGCAGCAGCCGGAGCAGGCTGCGGTCTATCTGGTCGAGATCGTCCATTCACAATCCACTCTATCTCAGGGATTTGTGTGCTTAATTCACGCACAGATGCCAAAATCAACGTATTTCATCACAAAAAACCTCGCAATAGCCTGCGCTTCCCTCACCCACTCAAAGCAGATGTGGTGAGCCGATTTCGACGAACACAGGAGTGCAGGATGACCAAGGAAGCGTGCAGCCCAGCCGGCAAGAGTGCGGCGGAAATCAGCAAGGGAGCGACCGAGATCCTGGTGCTGAGCGAAGCCGACGTGATGGCGTGCATCGACCTCAGCCAGCTTCTCGACGTTCTGGAAGACGGCTTCAAGGCGCTGTCACAAGGTAAGGTCGTCAATCCACCCCGACCACAGCTCGACATCCCCGGAGCCGGCTACAGCCTCGCCATGCCGGCCTGGATGGAGGACATGAACCTGACCGTCAAGATCGTCAATGTCTTCGAAGGCAACCTGGCCAAGAACCTGCCCAGCCATCTCGCCACCATCAGCCTGTTCGATCCGCTGTCCGGCCTGCCGGTCTGCATCATGGACGGCACCTTCATAACCGCGGTGCGAACCTCCGGCTCCGCCGTGCTGTCGGTGCGCGCGCTTGCCCGCCGGGATGCCAGGATAGCGACAGTGATCGGCGCCGGCGTGCAGGCCAACCAGCACCTGCATCTGTTGCCGCTGGTGCGCGACTTTGCCGAAATCCGGGTCGCTTCGAAGAGCTTCGACGATGCGGCAGCGCTTGCCCGGCTGCATCCGTCGGTGGTGGCGGTCGCCGACCTCGAGGCGGCAGTGCGCAGTTCGGACGTGGTGTGCCTGGCGACCCACTCCTACCAGCCGGTGATCGACGCAGGCTGGGTCCAGCCGGGCACGCATGTCTCGTCGGTCGGGGTGGCGCCGCCCGGCGGAGAAATGCCGATCGAGCTCATCGGCAAATCCAGTCTTTTTGTCGAAACCAAGGATGCGTTCAAACCGACCCCGGTCGGTTCTTGCGAGCTTGCCGGCTTCGACCCGGATTTCGGCACCGAGCTTGGCGCCATGCTGCTCGACCGCGCGCCGGGTCGCGTTTCGAATCAACAGATCACCACCTACAAGGCGATGGGCATTGCGATGGAAGACATGGTCGCCGCCGACCTCGCCTATCGTTGCGCCAAGCGTCTGCGCAAGGGAAAGCTCATCGTGCTGTAGGCGCGTGCCGCGAGCCAGGCGGGTTCGACGTTGCTGACAATGGCGCTTTCGTGGGAGCGTTGGGGCTAAAGGCCGGCCCCTCAGGCCGGCTCGCGCTTCAGCGCCTGTGCCATGCAGTGGATGCCGCCGCCGGTCTTCGAGATCTCGCTCATATCGATGGCCGCGACCTCGAAGCCGCGTGCCTTGAGCTGGCCGATCAGCGCCTGGCTGGACGTCGGCGCGATCACCCTGTCCTTGCCCAGCGACATGAAGTTGCAGCCGAGCGCCATCGTGTCCTGGAACGGCACGTCGATAATCTCGTGGCCCTTGCCCTTCAGCCAGTCGACGATGCCCGGCTCCGTGCAGGCGAGGCAGACGGCGGTCAGCTTCTCGGCGATCGGCACCACCATCAGGTCGATATGGACGTAATATTCGTCGATGAACGCGATGCGGGTCTCCCAGCCCTCCTTGTCGAACCAGGCCTGCACCTGGCGGGCGCCCTCCTCCTGCGTGCGGGCGCCGCCGCAGCCGATCAGCACCACGCCGTCCTCGATGACGTTGAAGTCGCCGCCTTCGAATGTGCCGGCGGTGACCATGTCATAGATCGGGATGCCGAGCTTCTCATAGGTGCGGATCGCCGCGTAGTTCTCGCCGCGCCGCCACCAGTTGGCCATCGCGGTGATGATGACGCCATATGGCGTCATCACGCTGGAATCGCGTGAATAGACCTGCATCGGCAGTTCCGGCGTCGGCTCATGCCAGTGGATGTTGACGCCGAAATGCTCATAGGCGGCGACAAGGTCCTTGTGCTGCGCCTGCGCGATCTGGACATTGCAAGGCGCCTCGCGCAGATGTTTTCGCGATAGCGAGCTGGTCGAGAGATGGCGCAGGAAATTGGGCGAGCCGAGCAGCACGTCGGTCAGCACGTCGGTCTCGTTGGCGAAGCCCCAGGCGGTCAGCTTCTTGGTGCCGCCGGCCGGGTTGCGGCGCTGCAGCGAAAACGGCTCGGTGACGATGCGGTCATGGACGGTCATGGGTTCTCCTCGTGAAGGGGCGGCTTGGTTGAGTCATGCGGCTTGGTTGCTCGGTATCCACCAGTCCCGTCCGCGCGGGGTGGTGATGTATTCCGGCCAGCGAAATCCAATTGGCGGCTCGTAGTCGCAGAGCGGCGCGATCCAGTTCGAGCCGCCGATGCCGCCACCGGTGCGGGCGACGAATTCGTCCATCGCCGCGTCGCGCGCGGCCTCGTCTTCCAACAGGCGAAGTGCTGCCAGCGCGACCGTCTTTGCGGCACAGATGACCATCGGGTCGATGGTGGCAGAAATGCCGCCCAGCGCATTCATCGCCCAGGACGGAAAGGCGTGACCGTTCTCCGAGCGCAATGCCGGGCGAGCGACATAGAACCGCGCCGTCGGCGTATGCCACGACATGTCGGTGTAATCGTCTGAGGTCGAATTGAGCTGCGACGGCGGCAGGTCGCGGCGCAGCACCGCCTCGGCCGCCTGTGGTGCAATCAGCCGCTCCAATTCGTCGATGAATGGTTCCTCGCTCGCCACCCCGCCGGCATTGATCTGGATTTCGCGGGCGATCGCCTTAGCCGTCTCGTCCCAGCGCGGCGGCCCGACCGCCGCCAGCGCGTCGAAGGCAATGCCAGCCATTACGTGATTGGCGAGCCCCGGCCGCGACTTCGACACCCAGTGCCGCTCATAGCGGCAGCCGCCCATCACCGCGACGGCTTCCGCATTGCGGTCAAGCACGGCGGTGACCTGCTCGGCCATCGCCAGCGTCGGCACGCGGATCATGTACTGGATCTCGGCCAGCCCGGCCGGCAGATTGTCGGCGGTCGCCTGCCCCGCCGTCAGGATCGCCTCGCTGATCGACCAGCCGCCCTGATGCGGCAGCATGGAATCGCGTAGCGCCTTCGAGGCCATGTACATCATCATGAGCGCGTCGTTGGCGCCCGGCGCCCGGACCGCCGAATGCTCCTGCGGGATCGGCGCCGCGTTGCCTGCCGCCCTCGACCAATGTTCCGGCTCGTCGCAGATGAAGCGGTAGATCATCGCATAGGCCGCACCGCAATGCGTGTCCCAGCGCGCCGTGTTGCACAGCGGCAGCATGTAAAAAGGATGGAAGGAGATCATGCCCGCCAGCCCATCGTAATAGCCCTTCGCGGCATGGATCGGCTTCGATCCCCTCACCTTCTCCGCCGGCTCTCCGGTGAAGCGCAGCGTGCCCGATATGCCGTGGCGCTGCATCGCCGCCTTGGTCGCCAGCAGCCCGCCGAGGCTGGCAATGCCGAGCCCGGAATGCGGATCGGTGTGGCCGCCGGCCTGTTCGCCGAGGCCCGGACGCGGTCGCTTCACCGTCGCCGCATCCTGGCAATTGCCAGGCACCGCGTCGTACTCGGCATACATGCCGATTGTCGGGCCGGTCCCGTTGGTCCAGTGGGCGCAGAAGGCGGTCGGCATGCCGCCAGAGCCCTCTTCAACGGTAAAGCCTTCGTGCTTCAGGCGCTCGACATACCAGGCGGCCGACTGGTATTCGCGCCAGGCGGTCTCGCCGAAGTCGAAGATGGTCCGCGTCCACGCCGACAGCGACGGCTGGATGTCGTCCAGACAGGCAAGCGCGGTCGCTTGCGCCGAGGTCACCGGTTTCTCCATGGCGGAAAGAAAGCAGTGAAGCGCCTCTCCAAAAAGTGATATGTTTTCCCGGCTCATGCAAATTCGGTTCACCTCTTGAGAATTCCCTCGACGCAGGCGCTGCGCGCGCTCGACAGTTTTGCCCGCCACGGCAGCGTCTGGCGCGCCGCTGACGAACTGCATCTGACCCGCAGTGCGGTCAGTCATCAATTGCGCCTGCTCGAACGCGATCTCGGCTTCGACCTGCTCGCGCGCATCGGCAAGGGCGTGGCGCTGACGCCACGCGGCCAACGCTATGCCAGCGACGTGCGCAAGGCGCTGACGGTGCTAGGCGACGCGGTGACACGCCATGCCGGCACCGGCATCGGCGGCTCGTTCAGTGTCAGTTGTACGCCGGGTTTCGCCTCGCTGTTCCTGTGCACCCATATCGGCGAGTTCCGGCAGATGTACCCCGATGTCGCACTGCGCATCCTGACGCCGCGGCGCCTCGACGACGTCAGCAATGCCGAGGCCGACGCCTTCATCGCCTTCGGCGTCGGCAACTGGCCGAACCGCGTGGTCGAACCATTGTGCGAAATCTCCTTCACGCCGCTGTGCAGCCCCACGCTGCTCAACAAGATCGGCGGCTTCTCCAAGCCGGCAGACGTGCTGCGCGCCAATCTCCTGCATCTCGGTGAAACCGAGGACTGGGCGCGCTGGCTGGCCCTGTCCAAGGTCGAGAACCCCGATCCGGAAGGCGGCATCTTCTTTTCCGACATGAACCTGGTCTTTTCGGCGGCGATTGCCGGCCAGGGCATCGCCATGGGCGACGAGCTGACCAGTCGCCGGGCGCTGAGCGAAGGCCGGCTGGTCCGCCCCTTCGACATAGCGATCAATTCGCCGCGCTCGTATTTTCTGGTCTCCGAGCACGCCAAGGCAGCGCATCCGGTGCTGGAGGCGTTTGGGAGATGGCTGAGGTCGAAGCTGTCCGAGAACAAGGAGCGCTAATCTCCCCCCTCGAGGAGGAGATTGGTGCATAGATGAATCAAATTTGCCGATCAGGCGAAAACTATTCGGTTGCGGTGAGCCGCCGCCCTGCCTACGATTTCGCCTACGCTAAGGAAAGGGCAGGATGCAGCAACCCGGCCGGGCCGCAGAGATCAAGGCAATCGGGATCGGCAAGAGCTTCGGCTCGTTCCGTGCGCTGGACGATCTGACGCTCGATATCGGCCGTGGCGAGTTCCTCACCCTGCTCGGCCCCTCCGGTTCCGGCAAGACCACCTTCCTGATGATCCTTGCCGGCTTCGTTCAGCCGACCGACGGCCGACTTTACAGCGACGGCGTCGACATCACAGAGCGGCCGGCCGAGCAGCGCGCCGCCGGCATGGTTTTCCAAGGCTACGCACTGTTCCCGCATATGAGCGTCGAGGCCAACATCGCCTTCCCGCTCAAGGTGCGCAAGAAACCGGCGGCCGAGATCAAACGCCACGTCGGCGAAATGATCGAGCGCGTCGGGCTCAAGGGCCACGAGAAGAAACTACCGTCGCAATTGTCCGGCGGCCAGCAGCAGCGCGTGGCGCTGGCGCGTGCGCTGGTGTTCGAGCCGGGCGTGCTTTTGCTCGACGAGCCGTTTTCGGCGCTCGACAAGGGCCTGCGCGGCCAGATGCAGGCCGAGATGAAGCGGCTGCACCAGGAGACCGGCACCACCTTCGTCTTCGTCACCCATGACCAGAGCGAGGCGCTGGCGTTGTCGTCGCGCGTCGCCATCTTCAATCATGGCAAACTGCTGCAGGTCGGCGCACCGGACGAGGTCTACGACCGGCCGGACAACCGCTTCGTCGCCGAGTTCCTGGGCGAGATCAACATGCTGCCGCTGAAGGGCGTGCGCCCGGCCGACAATGGCTCGACGGGCCTCTGCGAAGACCGCGCGATCAGCATGCGCTGCAAGGCCGAGAAGGTCCGGGGCGACGCCATCCTGGCGATCCGGCCCGAATACATGTCGATCGCCCGCGAAGCCGCCGCAGGCGAGAACGGCATTGCCGCGACTGCCGTCGCCTCGACCTATCTCGGCGCTGCAACGCGGCTCGATCTGACGACGCGCCAAGGCGCCAAGATGACGGTCTCGGTGCCGAACGAGGTTGCCGCTTCCGCGCTCAGCCAAGGCAATTCCGTCTGGCTGACCTGGCCGGCGGAGAAAGGTTTCCTCCTTCCGGATGGAGGACAATGACGATCGGCGTGGCGAATTCGCCAAGCTGACTTTCAGGAAATACCAACGACAAAAAAGGGGAACTGACATGACAAACCAAACCAAGAAACATTCCATCGAGGCGCTGTCCGCCAGGGCCGTGCGCGGAGAGATCTCGCGCCGGCAGTTCACGCAGCTGGCCGCGCTGGTGCTGGCCGGCACGCCGATGCTGCTGCGCTCGACCGGCGCCTTTGCCGCGGCGAAGGAACTGGTGCTGGTCAACTGGGGCGGCGACGCCATCACCGCCTATGACGCGGCTTACGGCCAGGCCTTCACCAAGGAGACCGGCATCGTCGTTAAGATGGATGGCTCCGGCCCGACCGAAGGCGCAATCGCGGCGCAGTTCAAGAGCGGCGCCCCGACCTGGGACCTGGTCGACGTCGATCCGTTCTCGGCCATCACGCTCGGCGCGCAGGGCATGCTTGAGCCGATCGACTATACGATCGTCGACAAGAAGAAGATGCGCGAGGGCTTCGGTTGGGAACACGCCGCCTCGACCTATTTCTTCTCCTATGTCATCGCCTACGATGCCGAGAAATACGGCAGCCAGGCACCGACCGGCATGGCCGACTTCTTCGACGTGGCAAAATTCCCCGGCAAGCGCTCGCTCTACAAATGGGGCGTGTCGAGCTGGGAAGCGGCACTGCTTGCTGACGGCATCGCGCCGGCCTCGCTCTACCCGCTCGACCTCAAACGCGCGCATGACAAGATCGCCGCCTTCAAGGAAAACGTCGTCGCCTATTGGGGTGGCGGCGCCGAAAGCCAGAGCGTGCTGCTCAATGGCGAGGCGTCGATGGCGATCGTCTGGTCGACCCGGGCTTCGCTCATCGAGCAGGATTCCGGCGGCAAGATCAAGTTCATCTGGGACCAGGGCCTGATCTCGCCCGGCGCGCTCGCCGTGCTCAAGGGCAATCCCGGCGGCAAGGACGCGGCGATGAAGTTCATCGCCAGCACCCAGGACCCGGAGAAGGAACTCATCATGTTCGACAAGCTCGGCCAGGGTCCGGCCAATCCGGCCACCGATGCGCTGATCCCCGCCGACAAGAAGCGCATCAACCCGGTCGATCCCGAGAACATGAAAAAGCAGATCCCGCTCGACATGGATTGGTACGCCAAGAACTATGGGGCAGCACTCGACGAATACACGAAGATCATCTCCGCCTGACAAGCCGGGATAACCGGATGAGAGCATACCTCTCCGACAGGATGGGCGCGGCGCTGTTGATGGCGCCGCTGCTCCTCTTTCTTGTGCTGGCCTATGCCTGGCCATTCCTCGGCGTGGTCAAATGGAGTTTTACGCTGCCCACGCCGGGGCTGGGGCAGTACAATGCGCTGCTCACGGATCAGTTGGTGCAGTCGGTCTTTATCCGCACGCTGCGCATCGCGGCGATCGTGACGATCGTTTCGGTTGCCGCCGCCTACGCCATCACCGTTGTCTGGGTGCGCGGCACGCCGGTGCAGCGCGTCGTGGCCGAATTCTGCATCCTGGTGCCGTTCTGGATCTCGGTGCTGACCCGCGCCTTCGGCTGGGTGGCGCTTTTGTCCAATCGCGGCCTGATTAACACCTGGCTGCAGGCGGTCGGCTTCATCTCGGAGCCGCTGGCGCTGGTGCGCAACGAGTTCGGCGTCATCGTCGGCATGACGCATTTCCTCATCCCCTTCGCCGTGTTTCCGCTGGCCTCTTCGATGCGCAGTCTCGACGACCGCGTGCTGCTGGCGGCGCGCGGCCTCGGCTCCAGCCGCATGCGGACCTTCTGGTCGGTGTTCGTGCCGATGACCCGCTCCGGCATCATCGGCTCGGCGCTGATCGTTTTCGTCTTTTCGCTCGGCTTCTTCGTCACGCCGGCGATCCTCGGCGGCGGTCGTAGCGTGATGATCGCCGAGTTGATCTATCTCCGCATCTTCCAGAGCCCGGACTGGGGCCTGGGCGCTGCGATCAGCGTGGTGCTGGTGCTGTTCGTCGGCGCGCTGATGGCGCTGCTGTTCCGCTATATCAGACCAAAGCAGTTGGTGTAGCGCGATGCCGACCTATCGCCCCGGTCCCGTCTCGCTGGTCCTCGCCGCCCTGGTCGCGCTGTTTCTGCTGTTGCCGCTGCTCGCCGTCATTCCGGTGTCGCTGACGCCGAGCCGCATGCTGGCGATGCCGTCGGGCGAATTGTCGCTGCGCCATTACCGGGCGTTGATCGAGGATCCGCGCTGGATCAACTCGATCCTGCTCTCGATCAGGATCGGCGTCGTCAGCAGCGCCTTTTCCACCGTGCTCGCGCTCTGCTTCGGCCTCGGCGTCTGGATGTTCCAGCCGCGCTTCACCGCAGCATTGGTCGGCTTCGTGCTGCTGCCGATGGTGGTACCGCCGGTGGTCTCGGCAATCACGCTCTATTTCCTGCTGACCTCGATCTCGGGTTTCTCGTCGTTCTTCGGCTATGACACCTGGCTGGGTGTCGCCATGGCGCATGCGGTGATGACGGTGCCCTTCGCCACGGTGCTGATCCTGGTGTCGCTCAGCCAGCTCGACCGCCGCATCGATCTTGCCGCGCGCGGCCTCGGCGCCACCGTGTGGGAGCGCGCCACCCGCATCATCATGCCCAACATCAAGTTCGGCATCGTCACCGCGGCGTTGTTGTCCTTCGTGCTGTCCTGGGAAGAGATCGGCGTCACCCTGTTCATCACCTCGGTCAACGCCATCACGCTGCCGCGCTTGATGTGGATGGGCCTGCGCGACAACATCGACCCGGCGATCGCCGCACTCTCGGTGATCCTGATCGTCATCACGGTGCTGGTGCTTGTGGCGCGCAGCGTCGTGGTCAGGCTGCGCGCGGCGCAGTGAGGGCCGCCTCACTGCCGCGGTGACTGGCGCGAATGAAACCTTGCGCCACGATTTTCGTTATAGGTAGTTCAACACGTCGAAGGCTTCGCCATGAATCAAGGATGGTTTTCCAAGCCGGTTGCGATTGCGGTCGGCATCGTGGGAGATATCCGCAACATTTCCAACGCACGGCAGGCTGTCGAATTGCTGGAAGCCCACTGGCGCGACGCTGGCAGCGCCAAACACGGCTTGGCACGGCGCACATGCCGCCGCGCTATGAGCGACGACCGCTGGACCGAAGCCGCCAGGGACGCGTTCATCGAGGCCGCGCGGGAAGCGCATGTCCTGGTCGAGCGAGCCGTTGAACCGCAGGACCGGTCCAGGCAGGCGGGACCGTGATCGATTTGTGAGCCTCGGTGGTTCGGCCGATCTATTGCATCTCAGGCAGCATGCAGCCTTGGAATGGCACTGACGTCAACCTCGCGCTCCGCGTGCCACGCATCGTAAGCGGCCTGCATCCTGAGCCAGATCGCGGCGCCGTCGCCGAACATCTTTCCAAGGCGCGCCGCGACGGCCGGCGAGACCGGCTTCTTTTCGCGGATGATGTCGTAAAGCTGCTGGCGCGAGATTCCGAGCAGATTGGCGATTTCCACCTTGGTCTTTCCGGTTGCCGGGATAATGTCGTCGAGCAGCGCCCCAGGGTGGGATGGGCAGCGCTCCATCGGACGCATCGGCTTATAACAGGTCATGGGCTGGTTGTCCTTCGGTTGGGTCGCCACGTGCCCATAGTGATATTGCTCGAAATCTACCCGGGTTGCCAGACCTCCCGAAAACCTGGCGGCGTTGTGTCACTGCGCCACCCACTACCCCATAGCGTGGCGGATTCTCTTGGACAGGCGGCTTAAAAATGCCGGCCTCGACGACGCATCGAGCTTCCACGACAGCACCGCCGTGGCCATTTTCCGCGGCAACACCCCGACCGACAGGAACCATGCGGCAAGGATGACGCGCCGCCGCAGGGATGCGGTCATTTCGAGGCTGGCGACGGCGCCGGCCGCCCCGAGCGCCAGCCGGGAATCGTCGGCCACCGGATGTCGGTCTCTGTCGGCGCAGAGCGACGCCAGCCGCTCCTCCAGGTGGACCGGATCGTGGCGGACAGCATCCGACGGCACGATGGTCAGGCCGATCCCGGAGGCCTGGTCCGACAGTGCCTGCATGCGGCGGAAATCGTGGGTTACCCGCCAGCGTGCCCGCTCGGCGAGCTTTTCGCCGAAGACCGAATGGTTGGCGCCGTGGATCCGGTAGGCGCCGAGGCATTCGTCGATGGATTGGACGTGCCCGTACATCGGCGCCAGCGTTGCCAGATAGCCGTCAGCGCCCTGGCGGAACTCCGGCTCCGGTATCGGCATGATCGATTCGAGCGTTGCGCGGTCAAAGGCGAGCCCGCTGGTCACGGTCGTCTGATAGCGGCCCTTGTGCAGGAGTTTCGGCATGACGTCGCCGCTGTCGAAAGCCAGTTCGGGCGGCGGAAAGACATCCTTGATGCGTTGCCCTTCGTCGACGATGTGCAGTCTGGACTGGACCTGGGCGGTTGCCTCGTCCCAGGTCTCGACGATGGTGGAGACGGCGGTCGGATAGAGATAATCGTCGGCGTCGAGGAACAGGACGATCTTGCCCGAGCTCGCTGCGAAGCCGGTGTTGAATGCCGCGGCGTGTCCGCCATTTTGCGCTCGCGGACATGCGAGGATCTCGTCGCGATACGATTCCATGATTGTCGTGGAATTGTCCTGCGATGCATCGTCGACGACGATGACTTCGACATCCGCGTAGTCCTGCTCGAGGGCGCTGTCGATGCTGCGTTTGAGGAACCGCGCGTAGTTGTAGTTCGGGATGATGATGGATACCGGAATTCTCGGGACAGTCTGCATCGCGTTTGACCTCGCATCTTGCTTTGGTTCGGCAAAGGCCCGCTCATGGGCCTGCCCCCCTCTTCAAGCGCCCTCTTGGCGCGCAACGAGTTCCCTGGGAGAAAGCCTGCGCTTTCTATCAGGAGACGGGTCACGTTTCGCTTTGCGACTTCGTACTGAGGCCGCCATGCCTTCGAGGGCTGCTGCCATGGTAAGGGGTCGGCGGCAGCAAAAGCCCAGACGGTTCGGCCAAGGTGATGTCGCAACCGAGCCCGACGGAAAATGTCTCGCCTCGCGATCAGGTCAGGAGCGAAGCGGACGGGTGCCTTGAAGGCATGGCGGATACTGGCCTTCAAATGCGGCTGGAACAAGCCCCGCATCGAAAACAGGGCCACTTCAGGTTGTGTTACAGGCGGCATGCCGCGACGGGCCGGTGCTTTTGCCCCAGAGCCGGCGAACCGCCTCCGGGGCTTATAGTCACGTGGCCGAGACAGTCAGGCGGCCTGCAAACCCGGCAGCGACAGGTCGACTTCCTCCGGCAAGTCGCCGGCCATGGCGGCGGCAAACTTCGTCTGGTCGAGTTCTCCCTCCCAGCGTGCCACCACCACTGTCGCCACCGCATTGCCGATGAAGTTGGTCAGCGCCCGGCATTCCGACATGAAGCGGTCGACGCCGAGGATCAGCGCCATGCCGGCGACCGGCACGGTGGGGACGACCGAAAGCGTTGCCGCCAGNGTCGACGCCGAGGATCAGCGCCATGCCGGCGACCGGCACGGTGGGGACGACCGAAAGCGTTGCCGCCAGCGTGATGAAGCCGGCGCCGGTGATGCCGGCGGCACCCTTGGAGCTCAGCATGGCGACGGCGAGCAGCAGGATCTGGTCGCCGTAGGTGAGTGGCGTGTCGGTCGCCTGCGCGATGAACAGCGCCGCCAGCGTCATGTAGATGTTGGTGCCGTCCAGATTGAAGGAATAGCCGGTCGGGATGACCAGGCCGACCACCGAGCGGTTGCAGCCGGCGCGCTCCATCTTGGCCATGAGGCCCGGCAATGCCGCTTCCGAGGACGAGGTGCCGAGCACCAGCAGCAGCTCTTCCTTGATGTAGCGGATCAGCGCCAGGATCGAGAAGCCATTGTAGCGGGCAACCGCGCCGAGCACCACCAGCACGAACAGCAGCGCGGTCAGGTAGAATGTGCCGATCAGCATGGCGAGGTTGGCGATCGAGCCGATGCCGTATTTGCCGATTGTGAAGGCCATGGCGCCGAAGGCGCCGATCGGTGCGGCCTTCATCAGGATGGCGACGAGGCGGAAGATCGGCGTGGTCAGTGCCTGCAGGAAATCGACGACCGGACGGCCGCGATCGCCGACCAGTGCCAGGGCGACACCGAACAGCACCGAGAAGAACAACACCTGCAGGATGTCGCCCTGCGCGAAGGCGCCGGTGATGGTGTCGGGGATGATGTTCATCAGGAAGCCGACGATGGTTGTGTCGTGCGCCTTCTCGGCATAGGCCGTCACCTTGGTGGTATCGAGCGTGGCCGGATTGATGTGCATGCCGGCGCCGGGCTGGACGACATTGGAGACGACCAGGCCGACGACAAGCGCCAGCGTCGAGAACACCAGGAAATAGATCATCGCCTTGCCGGCGACGCGGCCGACCTTCTGCAGGTCGGAAACACCGGCGATGCCGGTCGCCACCGTCAGGAAGATCACCGGCGCGATCACCATCTTCACCAGCTTGATGAAGGCATCGCCGAACGGCTTCATCGCCTCGCCGGTTTCCGGATAGAAATGTCCGAGCAGCACGCCGGCGGCGATCGCCGCCAGCACCTGCACATAAAGATGCCGGTAAAAGGGAAGTTTGCCGCGCGGCTCGGCGGCAGCGATTGCTGTCTGCATGACGTCCTCCATGGCGCCCCGATCGAAAGCTCGACTCCCCGGGGCAGTTGTTTTGACCAGCAGCCTCGCGACTGCTGAATTCGTGTTTGCAACAGCCGTGCCAGATACGCAGAAGAGCCTTTCATCATTGATTTTGTTGAGCATTCACAAACGTCCGCACTGCTGGACACACAGACAAGTGCGAATCTCCGCATAGGTCGAATTGTGTTTTGTGCGAGTTCATGCACAAATGGGCGATGCTGCAACGCCCCGCCGGTGCCTTGTCTTCGACGCCCGAGCAACTCGCCAGGCGGGCACGCCGAGCCTGGCTGGTGTTTGCGGCCGTCGCCCTGCTGATCCTCACCGCAACGCTCTACGGCGCCGGCCTTTACGGCCGCACCGCCGAGGTCGGGACCCTGGCGGCGCAGGGGCGTACCGACGCCAATCTGAAGGTCGCGCTGCTGCGCGCCGTGCTCGAAAGCCCGCGCGCCCTGCCGCTGCTTCTGTCCGCGGACCAGCAAGTGCGTGACGCGCTGTCGCAGAAAAATGCCGCGGCAATCGATGTTCTGAACCGCAAGCTCGAGGGGCTGGTCTCCGGCACCAAGGCGTCGGTGCTCTATGTCGTCGGCACCGACGGACTGGCGATCGCCTCCAGCAACTGGCGCGAGCCGATCAGCTTCGTCGGCAATGACTACCGTTTTCGCGATTATTTCTCCGGCGCAATGCAGGCCGGAACCGCCGAGTACTTTGCGCTCGGCAATGTCAGCAAGCGTCCCGGCCTCTACATTTCGCGACGCGTCGGCGATGCCGCCGCACCGCTCGGCGTCGTCGTCGTCAAGATGGAGTTCGACCAGCTCGAAGCCGACTGGCGCGAGGCCAACCGCCCGGCCTATGTCAGCGACGAGAACGGCGTCGTGCTGATCACCAGCGTGCCGTCCTGGCGCTTCATGACAACCGCGCCGCTGGCCGGACCTGAGCAAGCCGCGATCCGCGACAGCCAACAGTTCGGCGACGCGCCGCTGGTTCCGCTGCCGATCATGCACCGGCAGGCGCTCAGCCCGGATGTGTCGATCGTCCACGCGGTGACGCCCGGCGGCAGTGAGGCGGAGTATCTCAGCCTTTCCACGCCGGTCCCTTCGACCCCATGGCAGCTCGACTATCTGATCCCGGCCGAAGCGCCGATCGCCGCTGCCGTCCGCGAAATGCGGCTTCTGGCACTGGGTGCCGTCGTCCCGCTGCTCGGCCTGGCCGCGTATCTGTTGTGGCGGCGGCAGTCGGCGCAGATGCGGATTGCCGCCGAACAGGCGGCGCGCACCGAACTCGAACGCCGCGTCGTCGAACGCACCGAGGATCTGAGCCAAGCCCGCGACCGGCTGCAGGCCGAGATAGCAGGCCACCGCAGCACCGAAGCCAAGCTCCAAATCGTGCAGCAGGATCTGGTCCAGGCCAACCGCCTCGCCATCCTCGGCCAGGTCGCCGCCGGTGTCGCCCATGAGATCAACCAGCCGGTCGCCACCATCCGCGCCTATGCCGACAATGCCCGCACCTTCCTCGACCGCAAGCAGACCGGGCCGGCCGAGGAAAACCTCGGCGCCATTGCAGCACTTACCGAACGCATCGGCTCAATCACCGAGGAGTTGAAGGCATTTGCCCGCAAGGGCCGCACCGCCGCCGAGCCTGTTGAATTACGTGGTGTTGTCGAGGGCGCGGTCATGCTGTTGAGAAGCCGCTTTGCCGGTCGGCTCGACGCATTGGCCATCGACCTGCCGCCGCCGAGCCTCAAAGTCATGGGCAATCGGGTCCGGCTCGAACAGGTGCTGATCAACCTCTTCCAGAACGCGCTCGAAGCACTCGACGGCCGCGACGACGCTTATGTGCAGGTATCGGTCGAGGAGACCGCGGACGGCGTGACGGTCGGCGTGTCCGATAACGGACCTGGCATTCCGCCCGGGATTCTCAAGTCGCTGTTCACGCCGTTCAACACCTCCAAGGAAAAAGGCCTCGGCCTTGGCCTCGTCATCTCGAAGGACATCGTCGCCGATTATGGCGGCCGCATCGAGGTTTCAAGCAACGACGGCGGCACCCGCTTCTCCATCCATCTCATGAAAGCAGCGTAAGCCATCATGACGAACGACAATGCCGCGCCGGTCATCTTGATCGACGACGATCGCGATCTCCTCAAGGCCACCGCGCAGACGCTGGAGCTTGCCGGCTTCTCGATCTCGGCCTCTGCGGTGGCGGCCGAGGCGCTGGCCAGGCTCGACGCCGATTTTGCCGGCGTCGTGGTGTCCGATATCCGCATGCCGCAGATCGACGGCTTGCAGCTTTTCAACCGCATCCTGCGGCTGGATGCCGACATTCCCGTCATCCTCGTCACCGGGCATGGCGACATCGCCATGGCCGTCAAGGCGATCAAGGACGGCGCCTACGACTTCATCACCAAGCCTTTCGCCGCCGACCGGCTGGTGCAGAGCGTGCGTCGCGCAGCGGAAAAGCGCCGCCTGGTGATGGAGAACCGCGCCTTGCGCGAGGCGGCCGGAGAGGCGCAGGACGGCCTGCCGCTGATCGGCCAGACACCGGCGATGGACAGGCTGCGCCGCACACTGCGCCAGATCGCCGACACCGATGTCGACGTGCTGGTGACCGGCGAGACCGGCTCCGGCAAGGAGGTGGTGGCAAGCCTTCTGCATCGCTGGAGCCGCCGCGCCAAGGGCAATTTCGTCGCGCTGAATTGCGGTACGCTGCCGGAGACCGTCATCGAGAGCGAGTTGTTCGGCCATGAGGCCGGCGCCTTCACCGGCGCGCAGAAGAAACGGATCGGCCGCATCGAGCATGCCAGCGGCGGCACGCTGTTCCTCGACGAGATCGAAAGCATGCCGGTCTCGACACAGGTGCAGATGCTGCGCGTCTTGGAGATGCGCGAGGTCACTCCGCTCGGCACCAACGAGGTGCGGCCGGTGGATCTGCGCGTCGTCGCCGCCGCCAAGGTCGATCTCGGCGATCCGCGCCAGCGCGGCGCCTTTCGCGAGGATCTCTACTATCGGCTCAACGTGGTGACGATCTCCATTCCGCCGCTGCGCGAGCGCCGCGACGACGTCGCCCTGCTGTTCTTCTATTTCGCCGAGCGCGCCGCCGCCCGCTTCCATCGTCCGGTGCCGGCAGTGCCGGCGACGGTACATCGCCATCTGAGCGACCATGACTGGCCGGGCAATGTGCGCGAACTGGCGCATTTCGCCGAGCGGTTCGTGCTTGGATTGGAGGAAGGCGCCGAAGCACAACCCCCTGCCCCAACTGAATCGAACGCCGCCATGAAGCTGCCGGAGCGGCTGGAGCGCTACGAGGCCGACATCATCCGCGAGGCGCTTGGCCGCAACGAGGGCGATGTCAGGCGCACGATCGAAGCGCTGGGGATTCCGCGCAAGACCTTCTACGACAAGCTCCAGCGCCACGGCATCGTGCGCAGCGATTTTTCCAGGTAATCGCCGCCGGGCCGAGAGGCTCGGTTACTTGGCGTCGTGGAAGATGATACCGACAGTGTGGCGCATGCCGGAGCGTAGCCGGCTGACGCCGTGCCTGAGGTTGACGCGGTAATTGCCCTTGCTGCCCTGGACCGGACGATTGTGGACCGCGAAGGCGACTGCATCGCCCTGGCGCAGCGGCACCACCTCGGCGCGGCTCTGCATGCGCGGACGCTGCTCGGTCAGCACGAATTCGCCGCCGGTGAAATCCTTGCCGGGCTCGGACAACAGGATCGCCACCTGCAGCGGGAAGGCAAGATCGCCGTAGAGATCCTGGTGCAGGCAGTTGAAGTCGCCGGGGACATTGCAGCAGGAGCGGCGTCGGCCGCGTCTGGCCCTGCTCGTGGCATTGCTCGAGGAACGCGGCGTGTTCGTCGGGATAGCGCTGCGCGATACCCATGCGCTCGTTCCAGTCGTTGGCGACCGCAGCCAGGCGCGGATAGAGCGCGGTGCGCAAGCCGCCGATCAGATCGGGCAAGGGATAGCGGAAATAGCCGTACTCGCCCTTGCCGAAACCATGCCGCGCCATGTGGACATGGCTGCGGAAATGGCTCTCGTCCGGATAAAGTCCGGCAATCTGCCGGCACTCCTGCGGCGTCAGCAGCTCTTCCATCACCGCGCAGCCATAGCCGCTCAGCTCATCGGCCAGCTTCCGCCAGTCATATCCGGCAACGCGCACCTCCGCCGATTTCACCGCCGCTTTCGCGCCTATCGAATGGATGGTCATGGCTTCGCCTCCTGTGGCTTCTCTGTCATTGAGATGGGTGAAACGGCGCGCGCGGACCACCCGTTTCTTGCCGGGTGAACTCGTTAGCGATTGTCTCGGGGATTTCGTTGAATACAATGCAGCGGGGCTTGCCGCGATGGGGGGGGGGGCGAATTGAGCGGACGGGTTCGACAAAGGGACGGGGCAGTCCGGCAATTCCTCGTTTGTCTCGTCGCGATGCTGGTCTCGGCGCTCCCGGCCTTGTCCGCCAGCAGCGACTGCGTCAGCGACGACAAGGTCGAGGCCAGCACGCGGATCGCCGCCTGCACGCGCATGATCGAGGATGCGACAGAGCCCCTCGAAAACCGCGGTATTGCCTATTTCAAGCGCGGCAATGCCCTGACGGAACGAGGCGACTATGACCGCGCGATCGCCGACTACAGCGCGTTCATCGGCATCGCACCGACCGTCGCCAGCGGCTACTACAACCGGGGCATCAGCTGGGTCTTCAAGGGCGACTACGACAAGGGCATCGCCGATCTGGACAAGGCGATCAGCCTGGACCCGAAATATGGCGATGCCTACTACAACCGCGGCGTCGCCTGGACCTTCAAGGGCGAGGACGACCGGGCTTTGGCCGACTATGACAGGGCAATCAGCCTCGATCCCGAAGACGGCAGAAATTACCATAATCGTGGGCTGATCTGGTCACGCAAAGGCGACGACGACCGCGCGATAGCCGACTTCGACCGGGCCATCAGGCTCAACCCGAACGACGTCGGTTCCCTGAATGGCCGAGCCGATGCGTTGACCGGCAGGGGCGAAGAGGAGCGCGCGCTGGCCGACTATGACAAGGTGATCAGCCTCGATCCGAAAAACGCACATGCCTACTACCGGCGCGGCAACGCCCGGCTGACGGGCGGCGATTTTGACGGTGCTATCGCCGACTACAACCAAGTGATCAGCCTCGATCCGAACGATGAGAGCATCTGGTACAACAGAGGGGTGGCCTGGTCAGGCAAGAGCGACAATGACCGCGCCATCGCCGACTACGACAAGGCGATCAGCCTCGATCCGAAAGACCCCAAAGCGTACTTCAATCGAGGTATCGCCTGGGCTAGCAAGGGAGACAATGATCGCGCCATCGCCGACTACGACCAGGTGATCAAGCTCGACCCGAAACAAGCCCTCGCGTATAATAATCGGGGCTTGGCCTGGGTGGCAAAGGAGAACGATGTTCGCGCCTTCGCGGACTACAGCCACGCAATCGATATCGACCCAACACTTGCCATCGCCTACAGCAACCGAGGCTTTCTCTGGAACAAGCGAGGTGAGTACGATCGGGCCATCGACGAATACGACCGGGCGATTGGTCTCGATCCGAAAAATGCAAGAATTTACCACAACCGCGGCATTGCCTGGATGGGAAAGGCCGGCGACGGTCGAGCCATTGCTGACTTCGACCAAGCGATCCTGCTCGATCCGAATTATCCGTACAGCTACTCAAACAGGGGTGTTCTCTATTTCTATTCTGGCTCGCTGGCCAAGGCGCAGGCTGACTTTGAAAAGGCGGCCGCGCTCAGGCCCGACTACGCCTATTTTGCCATCTGGCTGGATATTGTTGAACGACGCAACGGTGCGGCGGGCCATTTGCGGAAGGCAGCTTCCAAGCTCGACATGACGAAGTGGCCGGCGCCTGTGGTTCGAATGCTGCTTGGCGAAAAGACGCCCACCGCGACATTGAACGACGCCGATGGCTCGGATCCAACCAAGAAACACGGCAAGTTTTGCGAGATCGGTTTCTACAACGCAGAACTCAGCCGGCTCAAAGGGCAACGCGATCACGCCCTATGGCTTTACAGGCATACCGTCAGCCATTGTCCAAAGAGTTTTATCGAATACCGTGCCGCCAACGCTGCATTACGCGAGTTGGGTGTTTCGCCGTAACTCTGCCCGACGGATGTTCGTTTGCTAAGAAGACTAAGCCGAACAACACGATATAGGTGCATTCTGCCAGACTGATTCAGGCTGTGCCACGTCCATATGTCAGGAGCCTTCGCCAGCGCGATTCCGGTTTTCACTGGCCCGCGCTAGACTGGCAGCAACCGCAACCGGACTGCCCATAGCATGATTGTCCAGACCTGCATCAATGGCGCGCGCAGCGCCGATTTCCACCCCAACCTGCCGCTCGACGCGGAGGCCATGGCGCGCGACGGCGCCGCCTGCGTCGCCACCGGCGCGGCTGAGCTGCATGTCCATGCGCGCGGGCTGGACGGCCGCGAAAGCCTGGCTCCGGCGGCGATGGACCAGACTGTGCTAGCGCTTCG
Source organism: Mesorhizobium sp. LSHC420B00 (assembly GCF_000503055.1). Lineage (GTDB taxonomy): Bacteria > Pseudomonadota > Alphaproteobacteria > Rhizobiales > Rhizobiaceae > Mesorhizobium. Next base: position 19,989 of record NZ_AYVY01000018.1, read on the forward strand.
TCGCGCCTGCCCTGGAACGCTGATCGGCGTGTCGACCGGCGCCTGGATCGAGAATGACGACGAGCGGACGCTGGCCGCGATCGCCGCTTGGAGCGAGCTGCCCGACTATGCCTCGGTCAATCTGAGCGAAGACGCCGCGCCCGCCGTCATGGAGAGTCTGCGCCAGCGCGGCATCGGCATCGAGGCGGGGCTTGCCTCCGTCGCCGACGCCGAACGCCTGGTGAGCCTCGACCATGGCAAACGGGTGCTGCGCATCCTGCTCGAAATCTCCGAGCAGCCCTTGGACGCGGCGCTGGAGGTCAGTGACGATATCGCCGCCGTGCTCGACGGCGCCGGGATGCGCCGGGCGATCCTGCTGCACGGTGCCGACGCCACGGTCTGGCCTTTCGTGCACCGGGCGGCGGAACGCCGTTGGTCGACGCGCGTCGGGCTGGAAGACGGCAAGGAGCTTCCTGATGGAACAGTAGCACCCGGTAACGCCGCGCTGACAGCGGCAGCCGTCGCTATCTTCGAGACCAGCCGTTAGCGCGGGGAAACAGCCAATCTCCTCTTCACTGGGGAGATGCCAGGTTTTGACAGAGAGGCAGGCCAAAGTCGGGCGGGTCTAAAGTATAGCCGCGTGCTGGTGTCAGTAAAACTTATCTAAAACTTTACGCATTAATTAAACCAGCAATTAATCAGCACATCAACGACCCCGTGTGTTAATGCTCCCCGCACAGGGGACCATTTTTCGATGAACATCATTCCAGAGAATGATCACGCTGCGCCGCGCCGGGTTCAACAGTATACATCGGTACAGATCCTGCGGGGGCTAGCAGCCCTCATGGTTGTTATCTATCATCTTCCGGCCGCACTGGGCATGCTCGATCTGGGTATTCCCATCCTAAACAGTGGTGTCGATCTGTTTTTCGTCATCAGCGGTTTTGTCATGGTTCTCTCGACGGAGAACAGACGTCGCGACCATCGTGCTTTTTTGATGCAGCGCTTCACGCGCGTCGTTCCGTTCTATTGGGTTATGACCTTCGTCATGGTCGCCGCACTTTGGTTGTTTGCCGGTCGTGCAGTGTCTCTTGAGCAGCTCACCAATAGCCTGCTTTTCATTCCCTATCTCGACACTGTTACAGGTTATGTCCAACCAGTGCTTGGCGTGGGTTGGACGCTCAATCTGGAAATCCTGTTTTACATTCTGTTCGCGGCAACTATGGGTCTTGGCACCTTGACGCAAATGGCCATGGTCGGCGTTGTCTTTGCAATCGCCGTAGCGGCGCGCATCATCTTCAAACCCGCCGCCGATACTGTGCTGTTTTTCTATACCACGCCAATCCTGTTTGAGTTCCTTGCCGGCATGGCTCTCGGCCACCTGGTCGGCAGGCTGGCGCGTTCGCCTGCCGTCCTGGGTGTCTCGGCACTCGTGTTCGCCATCGTGTCCATGCTGGTGATGGGCCTTGGCTTCAACTTGCCGCGAACCCTTGCTCAGGGAATCCCGGCGGGGAACTGTCAGGAATTCTGTGCGCGAGGCCGGTTTCGTCATTGGCTGACGAACCTTTCGCCGAAGACGACGGCNGGGGAACTGTCAGGAATTCTGTGCGCGAGGCCGGTTTCGTCATTGGCTGACGAACCTTTCGCCGAAGACGACGGCGAACTGGGTCTTGGCCTCGAACCATTCGCGCGGCGGTCGTTTCCATTCCTCGGCCGCGTGGTTCAGCACCAAATATAGCAGCTTCATGGCCGCATCGTCACTGGGGAAGTGTCCCCGGGTGCGGACGGCGCGGCGCAGCTTGGAGTTCAGCGCCTCTATGGCGTTCGTGGTGTAGATGATCCGCCGCACGCTTTCGGGATAGGCAAAGAATGGGACGACGTGCTGCCAATTGCGCCGCCAGCTTTGGGTGATCGCCGGATACCGCTGCCCCCAGTAGCTGGCTTCGAAGTCCTCAAGAGCCTTCATGCCGGCTTCGGCGTCCTTGGCCCGGTAGATCGCGCGCAGCGCCGGCACGACGGACTTGCGGTCCTTCCAGGACACGAACTCCAGGGAATGACGGATCAGGTGCACGATGCAGGTCTGGACGACAGTCTGGGGAAAGACGGCGTTGATCGCCTCGGGGAAGCCCTTGAGGCCGTCGACGACGGCGATCAGGACGTCGGCGACGCCACGGCTCTTCAACTCGTTCATGACGCGCAGCCAGAACTTGGCGCCCTCGGTCTGCTCGATCCAGATGCCGAGAATCTCCTTCGTGCCGTCCGGCAGGATGCCGAGCGCGATGTAGACGGCCTTGTTCCTGACGAAGCCCTCGTCCCTGATCTTGACCCGTATGGCATCGAAGAAGACGAGCGGATATACCGCGTCCAGCGGCCGGTTCTGCCACTCGGCCACTTCCTCCAGGACCGCATCGGTAACCGCCGAGATCAGGTCCGGCGACACGTCGATGCCGTAGAGCTCCTCCAGATGGCCGCGGATCTCGCGCACTGTCATGCCGCGCGCGTACATGGAGATGATCTTGTCATCGAAATCGGGAAAACGGCGCTGGTATTTGGCGATCAGCTTCGGATCGAAGGTCCCGGCCCGGTCGCGCGGGATCGACAGCGTCATCTTCGACGTGCCCGTCAGCACCGACTTCCGCGAATGGCCGTTGCGGCGATTGACGCTGCCGTCGGTGCGTTCGTCCTCAAGGTGCTCGTCGAGTTCAGCGTTCAGAATCCGTTCCGAAAGCGCCTTCTTCAGGTCGTCGAGCAATCCGTCCTTGGCAAACACCTCATTCGGATCGCGGCCGGCAAGCAGTTGGTCCAGAAGTTCCTTCTCAATAGCCATGCGATGATTCTCTCCTTTCCATCATCATGGCCTCGCGCACAGAATTCCCGACAGTCCCTCCCGGCGTTGATCCTTGTCGCGGCTTGCATAAGCCTGGAAAGCTACTTCCGGCTTCTTGCTCCTCGCGTGCTGGCAAGGTTGGGTGATGCTTCCTACTCTCTCTATCTGACACATCCTATCGTGCTGCTTGCGACCGCTCCTGTCGTTGCAAGCGCCAATGTATCACCATGGCTCGCAGGCATGGTTATTGTCACCGCCTGCATTGCCGTCTCCCTGGCCAGCTATAGTTTTATTGAGAAGCCGCTTTTGGCGATATCTCGGATGAGCCTCTCCGCCTATCAGGTGAAGGCACAATAAGTTGCGGTTGCGCCTCGCAACGATTTTGCGACAACGACATGCATAAAACAAGAAACTTAAAGCGCGTCGCAGGATCCGTTCAATGCGACGCGCTCTAGATACAAAAATAGCCGCCCGGTTGGACCCGAAGCAGCTTGTTATGCACTTCGACAATGTGTCAGTGGCTACTTTGCAATCATGTAGGCATCGTCAGTGTAGAGTTTGCCAACTCCACCATAGTGGCCCACGCCAAACACGAATGACTGAGGTGTACCTGATCCGTCGGAATCCCGCCCGACCGGCCAGGTTGCGTTCGACGACGATTGCCAAAACACCCCGTCCAGATACCAATCGATGCCTACCCCTTCATAGAGATCCGCGCGCAGCTGAAACCAGCGCCCCTTCGGGGCGGGAACATCGTTAGCCGGATTGTGGACTCCGGCCGCCGCATTCTCCACATGCAGCATCACCACATCGTCAGTCGGATTGTCGGTCAGGTTGACCCACCATGTTGGGTCCTGCTTGAAAGGCGATTGCTCGGTCACCTTGAACTGGAAGATATTCGTCCAGCCGTTTCCCGCGTATTGGTAATCGGAGGAAATGAAAAACCACGCGACATAAGTTCCATCGATCCCTGACGGCGACACCGCCTGGAGCGGACGTCCGAAAGCGTCGTTCTTGGCCAGGCCGCCTGCAAAGAGCCACTCCTTGTAGACTTTGGAGTGGGGCTTCCCGGCATTGATGGCAGCCAGCGTCGTTTCGAACTTTCCGAAGCTGTTGCCGCCGTGCGAGGATACATTCCCTGCGCCGGTCGAGACCAGGCCGCTGATAATTGCGTTCAGGCTGGGATCGGCTTCCGCCGGATTCTCCGCCTGGACGAAAGACCAGTCGGTATAGCACGAGGCTCCGGTGCAAGGCCCCTCCTCCCAGTCCGCTCGCCAGTAGGGCGCATTCTGGGCATATGCGGCGCCAGCTGGCGCCATGGCGGCGGTAATGGTGCAGATTGCCGTCAGCACCAACAGATGAGAAATCTTCTTCATGTCGATCTACCGTTCCTTTCTAAGCTATGGATTCCAGGCACCTCTTGCGCCACTTGCTTCTTTCACCCTCGAACACAGCGCGTCCCGAACGGCGCTGTACCGCCAACTCAAGCCGGCGGCGCTGAACCTTCAAAGGGTATCCGGAAAACAAAAAACCCGCCTCGGGAGGGCGGGTCGGCGGCGCGATTAGCACCATACCCAAATTAGTAGCATAGCTGCCGGCACAAAGCAAGAACAAAATGTGGCATCTGCGACGAAACTGCCGACAGGCACAGGGGCACCGCGGATGACGTGGCTCTTGCCGTTGTTAAAAATCTCTCATAAGGTATTTTCATATCAGAAAGAAAATCCGACCGTTTATTTCCTTTTATGAAAGCCTGAGCGTTTGCGGGAACATCTCGATCAGACCGACCGGCGACTGGTCAAGCTGCTGTCGCAGGATGCGCAGCTTGGCGTCAACCGCCTCGCGGAGAAGATGGCGATCTCGGTGCCGACGGTGCGCATGCGGCTGCGCAACCTGCTCGACCGCAACCTGCTCAAGATCGTCGGACTGCTTAACCTGACCGAACGCCCCGAGCTGATCTCGGCCATCGTCGGCATCAACGCGCAAGGGCGCGGCCGGGCGCGTGAACTGGCGCAGCGCATCTCCGAACTGCCTTTCGTGAACTCGGCCGCCGTCGTCACCGGACGCTTCGACATCATCGTCGACGTAACGGTGGCCGGCGATGTCGCCGATCTCTACCGCGTCACCAGCGAGCTGATCCCCGGCGCCGGTGAGCCGGGCGAAGTCGTGCGCAGCGAGACCTTCGTCGTCATGGCGTCCTGCAACAAATGGGTCAGCCTGCCTGAAGGCTGCTGGTCGGACGAGACGCGAAAGGAAATGGCATGAAGATCGCGGTTCTCGGCGGCCTCGGCCTGCAAGGCCGGGCGGCGATCGCCGATCTCGTTGCCAGCGACGGCGTCGAGCAAGTGGTCTGCCTCGACACCGCAACCGACGGCGCGGCGCGGCTTGGCGGCCTGACCGACCTTGCCCGGGTGCGTTTTGTCGTGCCGGAGGGCGCGATCGGTCCGGTGCTGGCCGATGTGATGAAGGACGTCGACGCGGTCATCGACCTGTTGCCGCAGCCGCTCATGCGCGAGGCGGTGCAGGCGGCGATCGCGACGCGCACGCCGCTGGTCACCACCAATTACGGCAAGGCCATCGCCGATCTCGCTCCCGAGGCCGAAAAGGCCGGCGTCTCGATCGTCACCGAATGCGGGCTCGACCCCGGCATCGACCTTGTGCTCTACGCGCGCGCCGCAAGCCAGTTCGACACCATCACCGCGATCGATTCCTATTGCGGCGGCATTCCCGAACCGAAGGCGGTGGTCGAGCCGCTCCGCTACAAGGTGAGCTGGAATTTCGACATGGTTCTGGTCAGCCAGAACCGCGACAGCGTGCTGGTCGAGGACGGCAACCGGGTCGATGTGCCGGCCGCCCGCCAGCACGACAATCGTTTCATCCACGATATCGAGATCGCCGGGCTGGGCAGGCTCGAGGCCTTCCCCAATGGTGACGCGCCGCATTATGCCGGCATGCTCGCCGCCGCCAAGGGGCTACAGCGCTCCGGCCGCTATTCGCTGCGCTGGCCCGGTTGGTCGGCGTTCTGGGCGCCGCTGAAGCAGCTCGGCTTCCTGTCCGAGGACAAGGTGCCCGGCACCGGCGTCAGCCCACGCGAATTCCTCGGCCGGCTGCTCGGTCCGCAACTGCAATATGGCGCCGACGAAAAGGACCTTTGCGTGATGCGCAACGTCTTTGTCGGCAGCGAAGGCGGCCGCCGCAAGACGGTGACCTCGGAGCTGGTCATCGAACGCGACCTCGCCTCCGGCCTGTTCGGCATGAGCCTTGGCGTCGGCTATCCCGCCAGTATCGTGGCGCAGATGCTGGCACGGCGCGAGATCGCCACGCCCGGCCTGCTCAACCCGCTGCTGCATGTGCCCGATGGCCGCTTCCTCGACGAGCTGGCCAGGCGCGGCATCAAGGTCGCCGAAACGGTGAGCTGGGATTGAAGATTTTCGAACGGTGGTTGCCGCCGGCAACGGCGCCGCCGCTCAAAAGGCGCCCCGATGGGGTGAAACAACAAGTGGAACAACAAACGACAACAAGGAGGAATGCCCAAATGAAGATTGCCAAGCTTTTCATCGCCGGACTTGCGCTCGCCGGCCTCACCGCTGCCGCCAGTGCCGGAACGCTCGACGAGATTACCAAGCGCGGTGAGTTGCGCGTCGCCGTGCAGACGCAGGGACCGCCCTTCTCGCTGGTCGGCGCCGCCGGCGAACGCACCGGCAGTTCGGTCGAACTCGCCGAACTGATGGCCAAGGAAATGGGCGTCAAGATCACCTTCCTCGACTTCGACTGGGACGGCCTGATCCCGGCGCTGCTGTCGGGCAAGGCCGATCTTCTGGTTGCCGACATGACGCCGACACTGGCGCGTGGCATGAAGGTCGCCTTCACCAAGCCTTACATGTACACGGGCAGCACCGTCTTCACCAAGGCTGGGACCGCCTTCAAGTCCACCGAGGACTGCAAGGCCAAGGGCACCAAGATCGCGGTGCTGCTCGGCGCCACCGGCGAGAAGGAAGCCAAGGCCGCCTTCCCCGATGCCGACATCAAGAGCTACAAGGGCGGCGGCCCGCTGCTGCTCGACGCCGTCAACAACGGCCAGGCCGATTGCGGCGTCAACGACGTCTCGGCGGTCAAGGGCCAGTCAACCGCTTATCCGGCCGGCAGCTTCATCATCATGCCGGACATGCTGTCGAAGGAGCCACTGGCCTTCGCCACGCGCTATGACGAGCAGGACCTGCTGACCTGGATGAACCTGTTCCTCGACCAGGTCAGCCTCGACGGCCGCCTGCAGAAGAACCTCGATTACTGGGTCAATTCCGACGCCTGGAAGAAGGATCACTGAGTAGAGGGAATAGGGAGTAGGGAGTAGGGAGTAGGGAGTAGGGAGTAGGGAACGCTACTCGCTACTCGCTACTCGCTACTCGCTACTCGCTACTCGCTACTCGCCATTCACCAGTCACCAGTCACCGCCTCACCATGCTCGAAAACTTCAGCTTCCGCACCATCGTCGAATATCTGCCCCTGTTCGGGCAGGGCCTCGTCACGACCGTGTGGCTGTCTGTCCTCTCCTTTGCCGGCGCGCTCGCCGTCGGCATCGTACTCGCCGCGATGAACCTGCAGCGCGGCCGGCTGTTCCGCGTCCCGGCCAAGGCCTATATCGATGCAGTGCGCGCCACGCCGCTGCTGGCGCAGCTTTATTTCCTCTATTTCGGCCTGCCGCGGCTCGGCTTCGTCCTGCCCGAGCTCGTCGTCGGCATCCTGGCCCTGTCGCTGAACAGCGGCGCCTATGTCGCCGAGATCATCCGCGCCGGCATCCTGTCGATCCCGCGCGGCCAGGTGGAGGCCGGCGTCGCTTCGGGCATGACCTATGTCCAGCGCATGCGCCTCGTCATCCTGCCGCAGGCGTTTAAGGTGACGATCCCGCCGCTGCTCGGCCAGGCGATCGTGCTGGTCAAGGATTCCGCGCTGTTGTCGCTGATCTCGGTCGCCGAACTGACGCGCGCCGGACAATTGCTCGCTTCCGACCGCTTCATGCCGGCCGAAGGTTTTATCACCATCGCCGCCTTCTACCTGCTGCTCTATTACGGGCTGAAGGGACTGGCGGCACTCTCCGGGCGCTGGCTCGGCCTGGCGGGGGCACGGACATGATCTGGCAGCAACTGCAAAGCATCGCCGGCAGCTATCCCCTCGCCTTGCGCGGCCTCGGCATGACCGTGGTGCTGTCGTTGATCAGCCTGGTGCTGGGCACCTTGCTCGGCTTCGGCCTCGGCATCCTGCGCACAGGCGGCAACCGGCTGATCAGCAGCGCGATCGGCGGCTGGGTCGACCTGATCCGCGGCACTCCGTTCCTGGTGCAGATTTTCCTGATCTTCTTCATCCTGCCGGAACTCGGCATCGAGCTCGACGCCTTCACCGCCGGCATCATCGCGCTGACCAATCTGGCCGCCTGCTTCATCTGCGAGATCGTCGTCGCCGGCATCCGCTCGGTGCCGACCGGCCAGGTCGAGGCGGCGCTGGCGTCCGGCCTGTCGCGCTGGCAGCGCATGCGCCAGGTGGTGCTGCCGCAAGCGATGCGCATCGTGCTGCCGCCGCTGGTCGGGCAATATGTGCTGCTGATCAAGGATTCCTCGGTCGTTTCGGCCATCGGGCTCACCGATCTCACCCGCGTCGGGTGGCTGGTGGTGCAGCGTGTGCCGAACGGCCTGCTCGTCTTCTTCCTCGTCGGCGTCGGTTATTTCATCGTCTGCTACCCCCTGATCATGCTGGCCCGACGGCTGGAACAGCGCATGGGCGCAGCCCATGGCGAGGTGCAGCTATGACGAACCTCAGCAGCAAGAATGGTGCCGGCATGATCGAATTTCGCGGCGTCAACAAATGGTTCGGCCAGCTCAACGTGCTGAAGGACATTACGCTGAGCGTCGAGCCGCGCGAAGTGGTCGTCGTCTGCGGCCCGAGCGGCTCGGGCAAGAGCACCTTGATCCGCTGCATCAACGGGCTGGAGACGATCCGCGACGGCGACCTGACGGTCGACGGCCAGCGCCTCGGCGACCCCGCCACCAACATGACGCGACTGCGTACCGAGATCGGCTTCGTCTTCCAGTCGTTCAACCTCTATCCGCACAAGACGGCGCTCGAGAACGTCACCCTGGCGCCGATCCATGTCCGCAAGATCCCGCGGACTGAGGCCGAGAAGGCCGGGCGCGAGCTGCTCGCCAAGGTCGGCCTCGCCGACAAGGTCGATGCCTATCCGGCGCAGCTCTCAGGCGGCCAGCAGCAGCGCGTGGCGATCGCGCGCTGCCTCGGCATGCGCCCTAAGATCATGCTGTTCGACGAGCCGACCTCGGCGCTCGATCCCGAGATGATCTCAGAAGTGCTCGACGTCATGGTCGCGGTCGCCGAGGAAGGCATGACGATGATGGTGGTGACGCACGAGATGGGCTTTGCCCGCAAGGTCGCCCAGCGCGTCGTGTTCATGGACGCCGGCGCCATTGTCGAGAGCGGCACCCCGGACGAGTTCTTCTCCAACCCAAAGACCGACCGCAGCCGCGCCTTCCTGAGCAAGATCCTGCGGCATTAGGGTTCAAACTCAACTCAGCTGGCTGTCGTCGATGGCCGAGATGGATGGAAAGCGGCCCTTCGCTGGACGTTCCCTAATACGACAGATGCGCGCCGGGCTTCCTCTTAGGGCGGCCATTGCCGCACTTCCACCAGCCGCTTCCCTTATGCGGGCATCAAATCGATGACCCGCATGATCGCGACCGCACTGCTCGTGTTCTGGGTGCCTTCTGTCGTAGCGCCATTAGCGCAGGCCCAAACATCGCCCTTCTTGACTGTGAACTTTTGTTTGTTGTGAACGACCGAAAGTTCTCCCTCAGTCATGTGGCAGAGCATGTCGTTCTTCATCATGTTGTCAGCCGTCTTCGCTCCGGGCTGAATGACAACATCGCGCAGCTTCACCGTTGCATAGGCTGGTATGACCGACTTGCGCTCGCCAAGCGCTACAACTCTGACGCCGGGTGAGACCTCTTTGCCCTCATCGGGGCCGTAAGTCTGGGCGGCTGCTGGTGTCCCCCAAGCGATCAGAGGCGTTGCGGCCAGTGTAAGACCGAGTGCAAGTGTGGATCTACGATTGACGGCTTCCATTGTTTCCTCCCTGTTCAAAAGTTGGTCGGAAAGGCAGGCCAACAATCAACGATGGGCCGTTGCGGCGAAGAGTCAACTGACCTTCCGAGTTAGTTCAGTCTCGCTCGCGGCTAGCGAGTTTCACAAACCACTCGGGTCGCCGAGACGGAGAGGGGAAATTGCGCTGACCATGTCATTGCGTGCGACCTTGTCCCGACATCAAAGACATTTCGTTCTTGCGAAGGCCCTCGCTGCCAAAGACCCCTCTCCGGCCGCTTTGCGGCCACATCTCCCCCCGCTTGGCGGGGGCGAGGAAGCCAAACCTATTGCATATCGGCGTGGGTGCTCAATTCGGCCCTCTTCTCATCCGAGACGACGGCGAGGTCGAGGACCTTCTGCAATTCGGCAGCATGCCGGAACGACGGTTCGGCCTGGACGCCGTTGCGGACTGCATCGATGAAGCGCTGGTAGTTGGTGGGCACCGTTCCGGCGTCCAGAACTTGCCATTTAGCGTTCTCGACGTCTTCGCCGAGGAAGGCATGACCATGATGGTGGTGACGCACGGGATGGGCTTTGCCCGCAAGGTCGCCCAGCGCGTCGTGTTCATGGACGCCGGCGCCATCGTCGAGAGCGGCACCCCGGACGAGTTCTTCTCCAACCCGAAGACCGACCGCAGCCGCGCTTTCCTGAGCAAGATCCTGCGGCATTAGGAGGGCATTAGGACAAAGCGGACCTCAGACGATGCCGTGCTTTCTCAACAGCGCCTGCTCGTCGTCTGATATCCAGCCGAAAACCTTCGGCTCAGCGTCCAATTTCTGCACGAGGTAGTGGACGTCAAAATCTATCGCCACCTTCGATTGATCCCTGCGGGCATAGGTTGCCGTCCAGGCGACATGGGCCACGCAATGATGTTCGTCTATCGGCGAGAGCCTGAGGTTGCGTATCCGCATTTCCTTCGTACCTATGGCGCGATAGTGCGCATAGCCTTGCGCCATGACCTGCTTGAGTTGCCCATCGTTCTTTCCAGTCATGACCCCGGCGGGCGAAGCCGCTATGAAGTCCGAAGCATACAGCGATGCGACTTCATCCATGTCCATGTCGCCGCCGAGGGACTGGTTGAAAAAGCGCTCATATCTCTCGAATAGCTTCCTTACGCTGGTTTCCATCATTTCATCTCCAGGTGAGGCTATGTTGGGTGGGAGCAGGAAACGCTCCGCCGATCTCCGACATCCGCAATGGCCTCAGCCATGATGACTTCGTCCCGGGGGTGGAGCAAGGAGCGAAGCGACGCGGCGCAGACCCTGGGATGACGAATGCGTGGTGCGACCCGATTGTGCACGACTTCGATGCCACCCTTGTCGCCGCAGACGCAACAAGCGAAGCCCTGTTGCTCGGCCCTCGTGATGGCGAGCGCGCGGCTGTCGGAGGCGCGCTCGACCCATTTCAATTTGGGCGATCGGAGCTATAGCCGCGCCCCTAGTCAAGCACGACCACGGCCTCCACCTCGAAGAGCATCGGGTCGATTGCAAGCTTGGGAACGGGAATTAGAGTCTGCGCCGGCAGCGCCTCGCCGAACATCTCCTTGACGTTCTTGGTCAAGACCCCAAGCTTGGACATATCGTGATCGACCACAAAGACCGTGAGCTTGGCGACCTGATCCGGCCTGGCACCGAGCGCATCGAGGGCGGTGCGCAAATTTGCGTAGGCCTGCGCAACCTGGACAGCGAAGTCGGGCGACAAGGCTCCCGTGCTGTCCTGGCCGCCCTGTCCGGAGATGTAGGCCAGCCGGGCTCCGCGGGGCGTGATCACCGCCGTGCTGTAGCCATTCGGCGATGGGTCATAGAGGTTTTGTGGATTGACGATGGTCAGCTTGAGATCATTCGCTGTGGCAGTGGAAACGCCCATGGTCATCACGATTAACCCTCCGATAAGCAGGCGCTTGGCGCGTGGCATGATTTTCTCTTGGCTCTGCCGACTGCGAGCAAGACACCCTCGCGGCCGGCATGATTGATATCGGCGATCGACTCGTACGCCGCACGAGCCAGTCGCATGGTACGTCGTACGAGTCAATCGTTCAGGATCGACATTCGTCGCGTTGCCGGTCAAAATCGACGGCCCGAACAGCGAGGAAGACGGATGGCAGCCAAACGTAGCGGCGCCCGGAGCACGCGGTCTCAGCGGACAAGCGGGTCGCTCCAGCCCGTGCAGAAGCCGCGCAGTGAACCGCCTCTCTCGCGGGAACGTATCGTGGCGACCGCGGTAGAACTGCTGGACGCTCAAGGGGTCGACGGATTGACGATGCGAGATCGGAAGAGCACACNGTGCAGAAGCCGCGCAGTGAACCGCCTCTCTCGCGGGAACGTATCGTGGCGACCGCGGTAGAACTGCTGGACGCTCAAGGGGTCGACGGATTGACGATGCGTCGGCTGGCCGATCGCCTCGGCTCGGGCGTGATGAGCCTATATTGGCACGTCGACAACAAAGAGGATGTCTTTGATCTGGCGCTCGATTCGGTGCTCGAATATGGCGGACCGCCGCAACTGGTTGAACCTCGAGACTGGCGCGGAGAAGTCGTCCATATGCTCGAAGACTGGCGCGCCAGCATGCTGCGCCATCCTTGGTCGGCATCGCTGTTGCCGCGCCGGGCGCTCGGCGCGAACATCCTCAGTCGCCTTGAACTGCTGAGCAAGACCTTGTCCAGGGCCGGTGTGGCGGACGCAGATTTGAACGTCGCGATATGGTCGCTGTGGAACTATGTGATGGGCGCCACCATCAGCCGGGCGAACTTCGACCTCTCGGACGACGGCAGAGCCGACACGCAGCAGCGCCTTACAGGGCTCAGCGAACGCTATCCGACGATCGAACGCTCTCGTCTGCTGTTGGATAACGATTGGGATGGTGCTTTCCGGAAAGGCCTCGGCTTCCTGCTCGATGGCCTCTCTCCAAGACAATGAACTCTGCTTTCAGAGCCGTGACTTCCTGCCGTGAATGGCGGAGATGCAAACTCGGTTTTGTTTTGACCCTGACCGCCCCCGCCCCGCCGCGAGGAACCCAGGCCTATTGCGCATCCGCGTGCGTGCTCAATTCAGCCCGCTTCTCATCCGAGACGACGGCGAGGTCGAGGACCTTCTGCAATTCGGCAGCATGCCGGAACGACGGTTCGGCCNCGCTTCTCATCCGAGACGACGGCGAGGTCGAGGACCTTCTGCAATTCGGCAGCATGCCGGAACGACGGTTCGGCCTGGACACCGTTGCGCACTGCATCGACGAAGCGCTGGTAGTTGGTCTGCACCGTTCCGGTGTCCAGAACTTGCCATTTGGCGTTCTCGACGTCTTCGCCGATGCAGGCTTTCAGCTCTGAGCCGGTCAGATTGTGCACGACTTCGATGCCGCCCTTGTCGCCGTAGATGCGCAGACGGAGTTCGTTCAAATGGCCGGTCGCCCAGCGGCTGGCATGGACGACGCCGAAGGCGCCATTGCTGAAATCCAGCGACATCGTGAAACTGTCATTGGCGTCGAGCCCGTACTCGCCGATGCGGTTGCCGGGCGCCTTGTCGAAGGATCTCAGCCGGCAGAACACATGGTCGATATCGAGCGCCGCGCCATAGCTGGCGAAATCGAGGATGTGGATGCCGACGTCGCCCAACACGCCATTGGAGCCATGGCCGCGCGACAGCCGCCACAGCCATTTCGGATCGGTGCGCCAGTCGCCCCAGAACTTGGACACCAGCCAGCTCTGCAGATAGGACGCCTCGACATGCCTGACCGTGCCGATCTCGCCGGCCAGCACCATGGCGCGCGCTCTCTGCAGCGGCGCGACGTTGCGATAGGTCAGGTTGACCATGTTGATGATGCCGGCCCGCTCGGCGGCATTGGCCATCTCACTGGCCTTCTCGAAATTTTCGGCCAGCGGTTTCTCGCACAGCACCGGCTTGCCTGCCGCGATCAGCATCATGGTGGTCGGATGGTGGATGCGATCCGGCGTCACGTTCGCCACCGCATCGAACTTGCCCCATGCCAGCGCCTCGTCCAACGACGCGAACCGGTTGGGGATACCGTAGATGTCCGAAAACTTGTCGACACGCGTACGGTCGAGATCGACGGCGCCGATCAGTTCGACGCCCTCGATCTTGCCGAACTGCCTGGCGTGCTCCTCCGCCATCCAACCGGTGCCGAGTATCAAGAGGCGCATGATTCTTATCCTTAGGACAGGGCTTTATCTTCTTGTTCGACCATGGATTTGTGGTCTAGCGAAAGCCGGCTTCGCCGGCGGAATGAAGTTTTCCGCCGCGCTCGACGATCGGCTCGAGCGCCTTTTCCGCCGGCACGTTCGGCGCATCGAGGATGGCCGGATTGGAGCCGAGCGGGTTGTGCGCCCATTTCACCGCATTGCGCAGCACCTTGTGGACGTTGGCATCGTGATAGGTCGGATAGGTCTCGTGGCCGGGCCTGAAATAGAAGATGTTGCCGGCGCCGCGGCGATAGGTCAGCCCCGACCGGAACACTTCGCCGCCCTGGAACCACGAGATGAACACGGTCTCGAGCGGCTCCGGCACGGCGAACTGCTCGCCATACATCTCCTCGTTCTCGAGCTCGAAATACTCGCCGATCCCGGCTGCGATCGGGTGGTTGGGGCTGGTCACCCAAAGCCGCTCGCGCTCGCCCGCCTCGCGCCATTTCAGCGTACAGGGCGTGCCCATCAGCTTCTTGAAAATCTTCGAGAAATGGCCGGAATGGAGAACGATCAGCCCCATGCCCTCCCAGACACGGCGCGCCACGCGCTCGACCACTTCGTCGGCGACGGCGCCATGGTCCTTGTGCCCCCACCACAGCAAGACATCGGTCTCGGCCAGACGGTCGGCCGGCAGCCCATGCTCCGGCTGCTCCAGGGTTGCCCACGACACCGAAATCTCGGGGTCGAGCTTCAGCGCATTGGCAATCGTCGCGTGCATGCCCTCGGGATAGATGCCGGCGACCACCTCATTGGTTCGCTCATGGATATTCTCGCCCCAAACGACAGCGCGTATTGTCATGATGTCCTCTTGATTGTTTGAAGCTGGAGCCGCCCGACCGGTCAGTCATAATATCCCCGGCCGGGAATGAAAACCGTTTCGCGGCCGGCTGCTGACAATCTGTTGGAAATCGGGCGGGAAAGTCCACGCGGCAAAACCAGCGATGCCGGCGCTGTTCCCGCCGACATCTCACATGTTTGCGCTGCCTGCGAATAACCTAAGCGCCGCGGCCCTCTTGGGCGACGCGTGTCAGCGGCTTCGACAGCCGCGGCACCACGACAAGGCGCTTGATCTTGCCTTTCTTGTAGGCGGCGAGGAAGCGGGCATAGTCCTTGAAGACGACGCAGCCATTGGATTCGGCGCGGCCGCCGCGCAGCATGTAGGTGTGGGCGAGCAGGCCGTCGCGGCCATATTTGTTGCTGCCGCTGGCAGGGGTGAGACGCAGTGCCTCGACGCCGTGGAAGCGCGATTCCCGCAGCGTCAGATTGTAGGTGTCGGGCGGCGTCGGACCGACATTCTTCTTGTGAACGTAGCGCGGCTGGTCGACCATCGAACCGTATCCCGAATGTGCCTCCAGCCGCGAGCCGTCGGGCATATAGACGGTCTTGGCCGAGATGTCGTAGACGGCCACGCCGCTGCCCATGCCAGGCGTGGTGAACAGGTTCCTGAAGGCCCCGCCGAGTCCGCCGGAAGGCATGTCGGGCTTGGCATAGGCCAGCATGTCGCCGCCCTGCGTCTTCGACCGTTTGCCCGGCTTGCCCGACACGGCCGGCACTGCCGCTTGTGACGAATTGCGAGGCGACAGGCTGCCGGGTTGCGTCTCGACCGGCGGAGCATCGGCCGTCTGGACCTTGCTCGCCCTGGATGCCTGGGTCTTCGATGCCTGGGCCTTGGATGCCTGGGGCGGCTCCGTTTTTGCTGCCTGATCCTTTGGCGTCCGGTCTTTCGGCGCCCGGTCTTTCGAGGCTTGAGTCTGGGGCGCCGGCTGATCGATGACCGCCCGCGGACGCAGCGTCGGCAGCGGAATGCTGTCGGGCATGTCGTCCTGCGGCGGCAGCGAGGCCAACTGGACCTCAGGTTCTTGCGGCTCTTGTGAAGCCGCGGGCTCGCTTGCCATGACGGCTGCCGGGAGCACGTCGATCATCTGCTCCGGCAACGTATTCGCCAGCGCCAGCGCCAGGCGCGACGAGCGTTCGATCTCCGCCACCGCCGGCCCGAAGCGCACCGATGGCGGGCCGTTCGGGTCGGGTATGCGTACCGGCTCGGCGAACCGGGCATCGGCCGGCAGGCTGGCGAGCATGACGGGTGAGCCGGAGGAGGCACGGGCAAAGGCAGCGGCAAGCTTTTGCGGCGACAGCGCGGCTTTGGCCACCACGTCGTCGAAGCTGGATTGCCGCGATGCATCGGCGACAAGCGGCACGGTATTGCGCTTGAGACGCGCCGATTTTCCCTGGTGAACGAAGTTCGACGCCGACCGCAGGCAGTTGGCATCGCATCCGTGCTGCAGCAACTGGGCCGACAGCGCTGCGTTTGCCGCGGCCCATGTCGGGGCCTGCGCCTTTGCAAGGCTGCGGCGAGGATCGGCGAGCGCGATGGTGCGCGGCGCGAGCAGGCTTTGCGGGAGACCGTTGGAAGCGGCGGTGAGCGAGGTTCCCATCGAATAAAGGCCGGCCAAGGTCGCCACCGACCATAAAGCAATGGCTGCGCCGACGGCCGGAACCGCGACCCAGCGCAGGCCGGGCCTCATCGAAGTCAATCCAGTTGCAGGACTGTCACCCCGGGTTTTCGCACTTACAAACGCCATTCAACCACTCTCAATCGGCCGTTGCCGGCTAGCGGATTTCGCAGCCGTGACATTCACAGTTCGCCTGGTGCCCCCAGCACACTTCGCGTCTGTTGCCGATTGATTCAAAAGATGGACAAAGTTGGTTAACCAATCCCTCTACCGACCGCCGATTGGGCGACGGTCACACCGAAAAACGCCCTCCAAAACCTGCATAGTTGGCAAAACTGCCCTCCAATGATGACTTTGCTGCCCGTTTTTGTCGGCCGAGTCAAGAAAGCGAAATGACTAGACCTTGCTGGGCGGAGTCGGCGACGGCTGCCAAAGTGAAGCCAGGCCGACCAGAATCGCGCCGCCGGCAGCCGCCGCCATCAAGCCCCGGCGATCGGTCGAACTGGCGATTATCGACCTGCCACTTGTCGACCTGCCACTCGGGCGAATGAACGATTAACGTCCGGGAATTCAGGATAGCGGCAAGACGTTTGCTGCTCAGCGCTGGAACGGAATACCCAGCACCTCAAGCAAATTCCAGGAAAAGTGTGAAACGGTTTTCCGCCCGGAAAACGATGAACCGTTCAGACCACAGCCATGATTATGTGAGCCTGGATTTTGGCAGCAACCCCGCCGCTGCCATGCCTGTCTGCAATCGCGGCTGCGGCGTAGTCGGTTGCAGCATCCAGTTTTCCCGCCTCCCTGGCCTCGATTTCGTTGCGAAGGAGAGTGCCCTGGCAATAAGCAACGGCCGGAAGGCGCGGCGAGGAGGCACGGCTTTGTTCGGCCCTCGTCTCGATCACCACACCGGAAAAACCTGCGTCCTCCAGTTCGCGGCGGATCAGTGCCGTATCGTGGTAGCCATGCGGCGTGCGGGCCAGAAAGCGCGGCGGATCGTTCGGAAAAATCCGCGCCAGAGCATTCGTCACATCGTCGGCAAATACATTCTCCTCGATGCGATCCCATACGCTGAATAGGAAATGTCCGCCAGGCTTCAGAACTCGCCGGGCTTCGCGGTAGGCAGATGAGCGGTTGGGAAAGAACATCGCACCGAACTGACAACAAACGAGATCGAAGGCCGCATTTTCAAACGGCAGCGCCAGAGCATCGGCCTGGCGCCATTCGATGCGATCGTCGGGAGCTTGCCGCGAAGCGGCGTAGTCGAGCATCGGCTGGTTGAGGTCGGTTACGACATAGCTTGCACCGGAGGACAGTTTTGGCGCCAATGCGCGGGTCACAACACCGGTGCCCGCGGCGGTTTCCAGAACGGCCCTGGGCGACAAGGACGCGGCCCGTCGTGCAAGATCTGCGGCGAACGGCTCGAAAATCAACGGCACCATATAGCGGTCGTAGTTTTCCGGAATCGAGCCAGCGAACACCTTGTCCGTTTCCAACATTGCTATCCCCCGCCGTCCGTTTTATGGCTCGTCAGCATAGCATGGAATTGTCTGTTTTTCGGTCGCATTCGACCGAGCGGCGGTTCGCTCATGGACCCTCCGAAACGGCGTTCTGCAGTTATCTGCAAATGTGCTAACATAGAGTGGCCATGCACATTGGTGCGCGGCCAACATAATGGGAGGACGCGATGAAAACCATAAATCGCAGGTCTGCAATTGCGCTCGGCGTGACGGCGGCCGCGGTAACGCCTTTGTTCACGCTGGCGGCAGCTGCAAAGGCCAAGAAATACGGCCCGAAGGAAGGCAGGGAAATAGCCCCCGGCGTCAGGGTAGTTGAGGTCGGCACCGGCAATTCCGATATCCCCGCCTACAAGAGCATCTCAATTGTCGATGTGGTCTTTCAGCCGGGAGCAGCCGCTCCCGCAATGGTAATGGACAACGACATGGTATGTACCATTGCCGCCGGTGAATTCACGATCAAGAAAGCCGACAAGCAATTCAAGCTCAAGGAAGGTGACATGTATACCTGCTCCAAGGGCAAGACCGAGGCGGCAGCCAACACCAGCAAGGTGGTCGGCATCCACCGCATCGCCGTCTTGATACCTGCCTAGCGCATGCCAACGAAAACCGGCCCGCGTCCTCGTCCGGGACGCGAGCCTTTTTGATGATGTTCGTGGCGGTTTCTCTCTCGGTCCGCTTTGCAAGTGTGCGTTTATATTAGAGATCACGCAAGTTTCTGGATCACTGCCGGCCGGTATGCGCCCTGCATTGGCGGATTAGCAATCCGGCAGCGCGCTGAGCGTTTGGCTTCACGAAACGGCTCGGTGCTCTTCCCGGGCAGCCTCCCAGACCTCGCGCGCCGCGTCTGCATTCAGTGCCGCAATTCCCAGCCCGACGATCAGATCCGGCCATGCCGAGCGCCATAGGAAGGCGGTCACCAGTCCGGCCAGTATGATCGCGATGTTGGCGACGGCGTCGTTGCGGGCCGAGAGGAATGCCGCCCTGGTAAGACTGCCGCTGTGGTGGCGGTAGCGCGCCAGCATGTAGGCGCATGACAGGTTGACCGCCAAGGCGCCCAACCCCGCCAGCGTCAGGGCCGTTGGCTGCGGCGGCACCGGCATGTTGAACTTTTCCCACGCGGTCCACAGCGTCGCCAGGCCCGGCACCAAAAGGATAAGTGCCAGCGCCATGCCGACCCGCGAGCGGGCACGCAGCGACCATCCCATGGCGAGCAGTATCAGGAGGTTGACCGAGGCATCTTCCAGGAAATCGACGCTGTCGGCGAACAGCGACACCGAGCCGATCGCCAGCGCCACGGCGAATTCAATGCCGAAATAACCGAGGTTCAGCAGCGCGACGACAAGCACCACCCGGCGAAGGCCGTCCGACGTAATGGCTTGCTGCATGGTCTGTCCCGATGTGATGGTGTTGATGTTATTGCTGGCCGCCCCGGCTCTCGATGGTCTCGATCTCGCAGGGGCTTGCAAAAACCGCTATTTGAGGCCAGCCTAGGCCGAACATGGCACGTCTGTCACCAAAACACCTCCTGACTATGCTGCTCGCGGTCCTCGTGATCGCCGGGTTCAGCCTGTCCGCCGCTCAGGCTGCCGTCATGTCGGCCAGGATGGCGATCGACAGCCGCATGACCATGGCCGCAGATGCCGGCACCACCGACGCCGACATGGCCAAGATGGCCGATGCCAAGGGCGGCGACTGCAGCGCTTGCCTCAAGAGCTCGGCCGACAACGACAAACCGATGCAATGTGCGCCGACCTGCGTCGCACCGGTTCTGGCGGTGCTGCCGGAAGCTCTCCCCGTGACGGGACTGCTGCGGGCAGAGCTGCCGCCGGCGCTTCCCGCCGCGTTCCTGCACGGGCGAAGTCTGTTGCCCGAGCCATTCCCTCCAAGACCCAGCGCTCTCGTCTGACGCCGTTTCTGCCGTTTCCGCGGCTGATTGGCGGCGTTTGATCGTCCGGCTGCGCACAATGCGCAGCGGGCGCGGCAGCAATCCAATCGACGTAGCGACGTTCGCCGTCGGTTACCGCAGGGGTCACAAGGGTGAATTCCGTTTCAAGTCCGTTCATAACGCGCCGCAAATTCCTGTTTGCGGCAGCCAGCATTGCCGCCTCCGTGCCGATCCGCCCTGCACTGGCGCTGGCTACCGGCGAACACCGGATCAGGGTGGCGCCAGGCCAGGCACGGCTCACCGGCCCCGATGGTCCGCGCACTCCGGTATGGGCCTATGATGGCACGGTCCCCGGCCCGACACTGCGCTTGCGCCAGGGGCGGCCCGCTCGCATCATCGTCGAGAACGGACTGGGCGAGGACACCACGGTTCACTGGCACGGCATCCGGCTGCCGAACGCGATGGACGGCGTGCCGGGATTGACCCAACCGCCGATCAGGCCGGGCGAAAATTTCGTGTACGAGTTCACCCCGCCCGATGCCGGCACCTTCTGGTACCATCCGCATGCCGACAGCCTGGTTCAGCTTGGCCGTGGCCTTGCAGGCGCACTGATCGTCGAGGAAGCCGAACCGGTCGCGGTCGACCGCGAGCTTCTATGGCTGCTGCAGGACTGGCGGCTCACCAAGGATGGGCAAATCGCTGCCGGCTTCGGCAACATGATGGATGCAGCGATGTCGGGCCGCGTCGGCAATGTCGTCACCGTCAACGGTGCACCGCCGGCCGACCTGACCGTGAAGGCCGGCGAGCGCGTCAGGTTGCGGCTGGCCAATGCGTCACTCGCTCGCATCATGGCTTTGCGTTTCGAAGGCCACCGTCCGGTCATCGTCGCCATCGACGGCCAGCCCTGCGACCCGCATGAGCCGGAGGGCGGACGCTTGGTGCTTGCGCCCGCCATGCGCATCGATGTCGTGCTCGACATGCAGGGCGACCCGGGCAAGCGCTACGCGGTGATCGATGAGTTCTACGACGGCCTTGCCTACTCCCTGACCGCGCTCGCCTATGACGCCGGAGCACCGCTGCGCGATCATCCTCTCGATGCGCCGCTTCGCCTGCCGGCCAATCCGCTGCCGGCCCCCGACCTGGCCAAGGCCGAACGGCATGAGATCGTCCTGCAGGGCGGCATGATGGGCGGCGGCAAGCTGGCCGGCGTCGGCGGCATGATGAGCATGGCGATGCCCGGCATGAACGGCGCCGCCGCCTGGGCAATCAACGGCATGTCGATGACCGGCGACGGCCACGCGGGCATGGCGCCACAGTTCACGCTGGAACGCGGCGCCACCTGCCGTCTCACCATGCGCAACGAAACCGCATGGTGGCACCCCATGCACGTTCACGGCTTCAGCCTGTCGGTGCTTTCGCGCAACGGCTCGCCGGTACCGCACCGGCAATGGCAGGACACGGTGCTGCTCGCCCCCAAGGACACGATCGAATGCGCCTTCGTTGCCGACAATCCCGGTGACTGGATGCTGCACTGCCATGTCGCCGATCACCAGATGGCCGGCCTGATGACAGTGTTCCGCGTGACCTGAAAGTTTTGTCCAACCAAGGAGAACTGCAATGAAACTGACCTACCGCCTAGCCGCACTGTCCCTGCTGATCGCAACGCCGCTGCCTGCCTTCGCCGCCACGATCAACGCCGTCATGTACAAGAACCCGCAATGCAGCTGCTGCGAATCCTACGCCAACTATCTCGAGCACAACGGCTTCAAGGTCGACATCAAGCCGGTCAACAATCTCTCTCAGATCAGCAGCGATGCCGGCGTGCCGGCCGACCTCGAAGGCTGCCACACGCTGATGGTCGACGGCTATGTCGTCGATGGCCTGGTGCCGGTCGAAATCGTCAAGAAGCTTTTGACCGAACGCCCTGCCATCACCGGCATAACGCTGGCCGGCATGCCGACGGGCGCTCCAGGCATGGGTGGTGAGAAGCAAGGCCCCTTCGTCGTCTACGCCTTCACCAAGGACGGCAAGGCACCCACCGTCTACGCGACCGAGTGAGGCTATTGTGAGCAAACTGGCCATGGTCCTGATTGGCATGCTGCTAGCATTTTCGCTGCCGGTATCAGCCGCCGAGCCGACGCAGAACTTTGTCGTTCACGAGGCGCCCGCCCCCGTACCGGAAATCAGCTTCGAGGATGGCAATGGCAAGCCGAAAACGCTTGCGGATTTCCACGGCAAGGTCGTGCTGCTCAACATCTGGGCGACATGGTGCGCGCCCTGCCGCAAGGAGATGCCGACGCTCGATCGTCTGCAAGCCAAACTGGGCGGTCCGGATTTCGAGGTCGTCGCGCTGTCCATGGACCGTGCCGGTCCTGAGATTGTGAAGAAGTTCTTTGCCGAGATCGGCATCAAGCACCTCGCCCTCAACATCGATGCCTCGGGCAAGGCCATGTTCGCCATCGGCTCCGTCGGCCTTCCGGCAACCCTGCTGATCAATCGCGACGGCAAGGAGATCGGCCGGCTGATTGGGCCGGCCGAATGGGACGCGCCCGACATGGTCGACTTCATCGGCAGCCGCATCGCTGCCGAGTGAGAAAGGAACAGATATGTCCGGGTTGAAGGCTCACTGCCTTGCATCGGCTTTGAACGAGTGGAGGTGTTTGCTGCTGGGCGCCATTGCCATTGCGGCGCTGACCGTGGGGTTTTCGTATCGGGCGCAAGCCCACTCGCTCGACGAAATCGACACCATGCTTGAGGGCGACGAGAAATATTTCCAAACGATCGACAAGCCGGCGCCTGAATTCACGCTGCGCACCGCCGATGGGCGTGTCGTGCGAACGGCAGATCTGCGCGGCAAGGTGGTCGTCCTCCACTTCATCTACACATCGTGCCCGGATGTATGCCCCCTGCATGCCGAGAAGATCGCCGAGGTCCAGAAAATGGTGAACGGCACGCCGATGAGAGGCCAGGTCAGCTTTGTGACCATCACCACCGACCCCGCCAGGGACACGCCGGACGTGCTGCGCAGCTACGGGCAGACGCACGGGCTCGATCCCGTCAATTGGCTGTTCCTGACCACGACGGCGGATCAGCCGGAGGATGCGACCCGCAGACTGGCGGAGGCCTTCGGCCACAAGTTCACACTGACGGACGATGGTTATCAGATGCACGGCACCGTCACCCATGTGATCGACAAGGAGGGCCGCTGGCGGGCGAATTTCCATGGCCTGAATTTCGCTGCGGTCAATCTCGTCACCTTCGTCAATGCGCTCACCAACAATGTCGAGCGCCCGCACCATGAGCCGGAAACGGGATGGTGGGCGACGATCAAGGGCATGTTCTGAGGCACCATTCACATGCCGGCGGTCCGGCGAAACAGAGGGAAGGAGAACCCTGTGATCCACAAATCCAATTCATGGCGCGGAGCCATTGGCAAAATGGCCCGTGCCTTCGTCCTGGCCGGTGCGACGGCCTGGCTCGCGCTCGGTATCCACGGTAAGGCGATCGCCGCGGGCGAGATGTCCCAGGACCAGTTCGACCAGCGCATCCACGATTATATCCTCGCGCATCCCGAGGTCGTCATGGAGGCGCTGCAGAGCCTCGATGCCCGCCAGCGCGAGGCCGCGGCAAAAGAGGCGAAGGCTGCCCTGGCGGCCAAGGCCGACGATATCTTCCGGGACCCGGCGAGCCCGGTCGGCGGCAACGCCGAAGGCGACGTCATCATGGTCGAGTTCTTTGACTACAACTGCCCCTATTGCCGCCAGGTTGCGCCGATCCTGGCGCAAGCCGTGGCCGACGATCCGCAGCTCAAAATCGTCTACAAGGAATTCCCGATCCTCAGCACGGATTCCGTATTTGCTTCCAAGGCGGCTCTCGCCGCAATGCGCCAGGGCAAGTACATGGCATTCCACAAGGCCTTGTATGCGGTGAAGACGCGGGTGACCGAAGCGGTCGTGCTGAAGGTTGCTGCCGACGTCGGTCTCGATGTGGCTAAGCTGAAGACCGACATGCAGCGGCCCGATATCCAGGCGTCGATCGACCGGAATACGCAACTGGCACAGGCGCTGAAGATCAGTGGAACGCCAAGCTTCGTCGTTGGCGAGCAGATTTTCCCCGGCGCGACCGACCTCGCAACGATGAAGAAACTGATCGAGCAAGCGAGGAACAGCAAATGAGCCGGATATGCCATCCAACCCGACGGACGGTTGTTCTGGGCAGCGCCTTTGGCGTCGCTGCGGTCGTCGGCTTGCTCAAGGGGCCGGATTTGACGATCGCCGCGGAGGATTCCGATCTGGTGCGCCGCTTCAAATATCTCAGCCAGAACGGCAACAGCACGTGTTCGGCCAAGTTCACGGAGTCGATTGCGACCATGCCGGCGATGTCGCGGATCACGGGCTCGTGCTGCAGCCCAATGGAGACAAAGCGCTATGCCGAGCAGGTGAACGGTTTGGCCAGGTACCGCGAGATCGCGATGATCCCGAACGATCCGTACGATATTCCGGCCGGCATCGCACAGAAGATGATGCCCTACTACGATGTGAAACTCTCCGGCGACGAGCAGCAGGCCTATGACTATGCGATGGCCAATTCCAACGAGAAAGGCCCTTGCTGCTGCCAATGCTGGCGCTGGAAAGTGTATGGCGGATTGGCGAAGTTCCTGATCCGCGAGCAAGGTTTCACCGGCAAGCAGGTCGTCGACGTCTGGGATCTCTCGGACGGCTGCGGCGGAGGTATGTGAGACGGCAAGGACAGGACACTTCCGGTTGGCGGGACAAGGCGACAGGCGGCCGATCGGTTTCCTAGTCGTCTTGACCGAATTCCACGGCGAGCTAATTGCCTTCGCAGTCGCCGATGCTTACCGACGAAGGCGGGCCTTCACTGACCGTAAAGGTGATTGCAATGATGAATGGTCCAATGGGTACGTGGATGATGGGCGGCATGGCGCTCGTCTGGGTCCTGGTGTTCGTCGCCCTCTTGCTCGCGATTGCAGCCTTGGTCAAATACCTGCGAACCTGAAGCCGCGGACGCAGTCAGGTATACGACTATGCGATGACAAATTCCGGGGAGAAGGAGCCAGCTGCTGCCAACTGTGGCGGTGGCATGTAAGGCGACCAGGGCAGCACGACGCCGCGTCACTCGTCAGGCAAAGCCGGGAACCCGCTTGGTCTTGCCGCTCAGTTGCGCGCCCAGTGTCAGTGTCTGCGGGAAATTCCGGACGATCGCCGCCATCAAGGTGGCGCTGCCGGGGCGAAGGGCAATTCCGGCAAGGGCCGCGGCAGCGTAGACCCGTGTCGAAAACAGTCTTTTCCAGGCCGCCTCATAGCGCCTGGCGGCAGCCTCGCGCCCTGCTCGGCCACCTGGCGCGGATGCGAGTTCGCAAGCCAGCAGCCAGCCGGACTGCAGCGCCATCGAGATACCCTCGGCGATAACAGGATGAGACTCTCCGGCTGCGTTGCCGACGCGGAAGATGTCCTCTTCGTAGAACGAGCGGATTCCCGGCCGGATCGGACCTGCGGCAAGCCACGGACCGTCGAGAAGCGCCGGTTCCAGAGCGTCCCGCACGCCCCGGCATGAGTCGACGAGATGGCGGGAGACCGCATCGGCGGCCGGCACATGGCTCCGGTGTTTGGGGCCATGTTGTTTACGCAACCGCGCCAGCATATCGCGGCGAATGCAGCACGAGATCGACAAGCGGCCATGATCGGCCGAGACCATGCCGCCATAGCCGCCGGGGAAGGCCAGCAGAGGCATCAAATCCGGCGCCAGCGACGACCCGGTGAAATGCGCCTTGAAGCCGAGCAGGTCCGACGGGCGATTGGCCTTTGCGAGCTGGCTGGGCAGCGGCCCCGGTTCCCAGGAGCCGTGTGCGGCGACAATCACCGGGGCGCGCAACATCGCCGTTTCGTCCCCGGCTTGAATTCGTACCCTTTGCATCTCGCCGTCCCGGTCGATGGCGACGGCGCGGCAGGGCTGGAAGATTTCGACACCCGCCGATCGCGCCGTCTGCAAAAGCAGAGAGTCGAGAATGTCCCGGCCGAGTGCCCGGCCGAAGCCGTCTTTTGCAGGAGGCCCAGCTCCTGCACGTGGCATTGCCGCCTCGACGCAGGTTTCGCCGGAAAACAAACCGACGCGGCGGATTTCGGGGCCGGCATCGGTACGCCAGGCATCGCCGATCTCCAGCTGGTCGAGAAGCGCAAGATTGCTTGCCGAGATGTATTCGCCGCAGACCTTGCGGCGCGGAAATGCGGTCTTTTCCACAATTGCCACGGCCCATCCGCGCCGGGCCAGCGTGAGCGCGACGGACGTCCCCGCCGGGCCGGCACCGATGACGATCGCGTCATGAGTCGACAATCGCGTCATGAGTCGCTGCCGGCACTGGCGCCGACGAAGATGTGGGAGAAGAGGCCGGCGCGCCGCTCCTCGACCGGTTTGCCGTTGGCCGCAAGCCAGAGACCGGAAAGCTCGCTGCCGCGAAAGCCGGCACGCACGCTTTGCGCCGCATCGTTTCGTGTGACGTCATTGGCGCCGATTGCCGGGAGAAGACGGGTCGCGGCCAGCGCCAGTTTCGCCCGCAACGGCTCAGTCGCCAGCAGCAACGGGGCTTTCGGCCTGATCAGCGAAAACAGACGCACGAGCTGCGCATCGTCGAGATGATGCAGGAACAGATTGACCGTGACGGCGTCGAACCGTGCGCCCTCGATCTTTCCTGCCCAGTCGAAGACATCGGCGGTGATCCCTTCAGCCTTCCATCCCAGCCTGTCAAAATCGCCGCGCAATTGCGCGGTGACGAGGCTGACGCGGTCGAGCATCATCAGTTCGACCCCAGGCCAATGCCTGGCCATGCGCCGCGCCACCGCCAGCATGAAGGAGCCATCGCCGGCGCCGATCTCCAGAATGCGGCGTGGCGGCTTTGGCACAAACCTCCTGAGCAACGACGTCATGATCGGCACCTGAAACATCAGCATATTGATGCGCCGAAGGTCGCGGCGCGCGGTCAGCGCTCGCGGATCGTCGGCCGCAAGGCCGTCAAGGATTTCCGGCGCAAGCTGCCGATGCTCCAGGCCGCTCATGACACCGTTCGAAAGAGCATGGTTTCGGCCGTCAGCCCGGGTCCGAACGACATGCCGCAGCCGAGCAGGCCGGCAGGCGCCTTCAGCATCTCTTTCATCACGAACATGACGGTCGCCGACGACATGTTCCCGTATTGGCGCAACACCGCGCGCGATGGTTCCAGCGCGGTGGGCTCCAGTTCCAGAGCCCTTTCGACGGCATCGAGCACCGAACGCCCACCCGGGTGCACGGCCCAAAGGTCGATCGCCTCGGTCGGCCGGCCACCGAGGATGGCGGCCTGGTTGCTCCGCAACGCTTCATGAATCGCTGCCGGCACTTGGCCGGAAAGAACCATTTCGAATCCGTGGTCGCGAATATTCCAGCGCATCAGATCCCGCCGCTCCCTCGCCACCAGACAGTGAAAGCTATCGAGCTCGATGCCGAGCGGCTCGGAAGTGATGAGCGCAGCCGCACAGCCGTCTCCCCAGAGGCAGAACGACAGCAGTTTTTCCAGTTCGGTGGTTTGACGCAGGTGCATCGTGCAGAGCTCGATATTGACCAGCAGGACCTTGGCCTGCGGGTCGGAGCGGACGATGTGACGCGCCAGCTTGAGGCCGTTGATCGCCGCGTAGCAACCCATGAAACCGATCATCGTGCGTTCGACCCCGTTCGGCAGCCCGCAACGCGCAACCAGCTCGAGATCGATGCCCGGCGCCGAAAAACCGGTGCAGGTAGTGACGATAAGATGGGTGATGCGGGAAGCGTCGCCGCCAAGTTGCAATCCGTCGATGCCCTTTTGCGCCAGAACAGGTGCGGCATCGTCGAACATCGCCATTCTCATGGCCGTTCCGGGAAACGCGCCCCGAATGAAGGTCCCGGCCAGGTCGGCGGATGGTCCTTCGGGATCGGACGCCGGCGCAAAGCAGGAATAGCGGTGCTCGATGCCGGCAAGATCGGCCATGCGTTCGAAGATCCTCCGGCGATCGGCCGCGAGCATCGAGGCCGCGAAACGCAGGTAGAATTGATGAACCTCGTGCTCCGGCACCGCTGTCGCGATCCGGTTGATATAGGCCTTGACGGGCATGTTCTATCTCCTCGGCGTCTGCACGGCGTAACGTGCCGCCGGAGGGTCCTTGCTGATCGGTACCTGGTGCCGGGCGCCGAGTTTGAGCGCTGTTCGATAAACGTTTCCGAAAACTGATTTCTTCCCGAAGGTTCAGTATGCGCTGTTGGCAGGCAAACGGTTGGAGCCGGCGGGCGGTTGCGTCGGGCATCCAAAATCGCCACATCATGTTGACCTTCCATCTACTGGAAGGTCTATTTCCTCCGATAAAGGAGATTTCCGATATGAACATCGGCGTCGCATCCGAAAAATCCGGCCTACCGGCCAAGACGATCCGCTACTACGAGGACATCGGGCTCTTGCACCCGGCCCGGACAGACAATGGCTATCGCGATTACTCGACGGCCGATATTCACCGGCTGCGCTTCCTGCAGCGCTCGCGAAGCCTGGGGTTTTCGGTCGACGAATGCCGCCAGTTGCTCTCGCTGTACCAAGACAGGGAACGTGACAGCGCTGACGTGAAGGCGATCGCGAAAGCCAAGTTGGTGGAGATCGACAGGAAGATCGCCGAACTGGTCGGATTGCGTGGCTTGCTTCACCATCTGGTCAGTCACTGCCACGGCGACGAGCGGCCGGAGTGCCCGATCATCGACGAGTTGGCGGGACAAGGCGTGGCCCAGTGAGGCTCGCAGCCGCTCTAACAGTGCTGTCGCTTGCCTGCGTCTCTGTCGTGCTCGCTGCCGCCCATTCGAGCCGTGATGCGGTCATCGAGGCTCGCCAGGCCTCGATGAAGGAAATGGCTGCGGCGGCAAAGGCGATCGCCGGGATGTTCGACGGCAAGCGGGCGTATGACGCCGCGGCTTTCCAAGCGGCGGCCGAGGCCATCCGCGCCCGCACCGGCCCTTCCCTCATTGCCGAATTCCCCAGCGCGACATTGGGTGCGCCTTCAGGCGCCAAGCTGGATATCGACCCTGCCCGCGCGGAGTTCGAAGGGCTGGCTCGCCACATCGGGACGCTGGCCAGCGCCCTGGCCTCCGACGCCGAGCGGGTGCCGCCGCGCATTACCGACGACATGAGAATGGGTTCCGGCCCGGCGATGGGCGGTGGCAGCCTGCTTGGCAAGCGACCGGGGACGGCGGAAGCCGATCCCGCCAAATTGCCGGCGGAGCACCTCCTGCATCTCATCTTGCAGGATTGCTCGAGCTGCCACTCGAAGTTCCGGCAAAAGGTCGAGTGATGGCGTCAGCTCCGCAGCTGCTGATCCGCCATGAAATTGCGCCAGCCGCCGAAATGCGAAATCTCTTCTGCATCGGTAAGGCCGGCACTTTCAACGAGGAAGCCTTTCGGCGAAGTTCCGTCGTCGAGCAGAAGCGTCCCGATGCCGAGCGGCGGCGGGATCGCCGCGACGAAGCGACCGAAGGCTTGCGGCGACAGCCGCCAGACTTCGACCTCGATGGCTGTGCCCTTGCCATTGCAGGTGCGCTCGAGCCCCGGTCTCGACACCGACTGGCCGGCGAGTGCGTAAAGCCGGTAGAGCGGCGCCGTTCTCGCAGCCCGGGCGAAAATCGCGCCGAGCTGCTGCAACTGGCCGTTCAGCGCCATCCCCGATAGATGCGCGCCGACCACGGCCAGCTCGATCGTGCCTTCATCCACGTCCACGCGGATATCGCCACGCGGCGGCAGCGGCCAGCCGGTAGCGCCCAGCGCAAGGCCGCTTGCCGCATGGACATCGCGCGCAAGCGACGCCGTCAGATGGTCCTTGCCCGCCGCGGCAAGCAAGGTGACGCTCATCGGCAAACCGTCGCTGCGGGTTCCGGTCGGCACGGCGATGCCGCACATGTCGAGCAGATTGACGAAGTTGGTGTAGGTGCCGAGCCGGCTGTTGGTGACGATAGGGTCAGCCAACACCGCTTCGACTGTGTAATGCGTCGGCGCGGTCGGCACACAGAAAAGATCGACCGAGGCGATAACCGGCGCAAGCTTGGCCTTGTAGGCCTGCAAGGCATAGAGCCCGTTGAAGGCGTCCGCTGCGGAAAGTTTTCGCGCACCGCCGATGATCTGCCGCGTCACCGGATGCATGGCCGCCTCGTTGGCATCCATGAAGTCCCTGATCGCGGTGTAACGCTCGGCCACCCAGGCGCCCTCGTAAAGCAGATTGGCGGTGGCGTAGAAATCGCCGAACGGGATTTCGACCAGCCTGCAGCCCAGCGTCTCCAGCGAGGCAAGAGCGGCCTCGAAGCCCGCCTGCATCGCCTGGTCGCCGAAGAACGTCCGATCGGCCTTGGCCGGCACGCCAACCGTCAGCACCGGTGGGCGCGCGGCAAGCGGTTGGATGCCGAGGTCACGTGAATAGGGATCGGCGTCGTCCTTCGCCGCCGCGACCTCGAACACGCTGTAGGCGTCGTCGACGTTGAGTGCGAAGACGGAGACGCAGTCGAGCGTGCGGCAGGCCGGCACGACGCCGGCGGCCGACAGCGCGCCGACGCTCGGCTTCAGCCCGACGATGTTGTTGAGGCCGGCGGGTATGCGGCCCGAACCGGCGGTGTCGGTGCCGAGCGCGAACGAGACGATGCCACGCGCCGTCGCCACGGCCGAGCCGCATGAGGAGCCGCCCGGCACCAGTGTCGGGTCGATCGCATTCCTCGGGATTGGATAGGGCGTGCGCACGCCGACCAGGCCGGTAGCGAACTGGTCGAGATTGGTCTTGCCGACGACCAGCGCGCCGGCGGCCTTGAGCCGCGCGACGACGGTGGCGTCGTTCGCCGGCAAGTAGGCATATTCCGCGCAGGCCGCCGTGGTCGGCATGCCGGCAACATCGATGTTGTCCTTGACCGCGAACGGAACGCCCCACAGTGGCTTTGCCAACGGATCGAACGGGCCGAGCTTTTCCGCCTCGGCAAGCATCTCCGCCCTGCTCGCCAGATGGATGAAGATGCCCGGGTCATCGGCCGCCGCGAGCCGCGCATGGACCGTATCGATCATATCGCCAATACTGAGGCCGGCCTGATAGGCGGCGTGCAGGCTCGCTATGTCGAAGCGGATGTCGCTCATTCGGCCTCGCCCTGAATGACGACCGGCAGGTTCCACTGGATGAGTACGACGCAGCCGTCTTTTGTCCACACCGAATGCTCGGTTCCAACCGGGTTCAGGATCACACTGCCCGCTGCATAATCGCCGTTCTCGTCGCTCTGCGAGCCTTCCAGCACGATGATCGTTTCCAGCCCGGCGTGGCGGTGACGCGGCACGCCGGCGCCCGCCCGGTAGTTGAGAATCGCGACCGACGGTTCCGTCGATCCCCCCTTGAGCAGCCAATGCACCGTGATGCCTTCGCGAAAAGGCTCGAATGGCAGATCACGCCAGCCCCCTTGGATGAGGGCCTGGTATGCAATGTTAGGCATTGGAA
Organism: Mesorhizobium sp. LSHC420B00; assembly: GCF_000503055.1. Lineage (GTDB taxonomy): Bacteria > Pseudomonadota > Alphaproteobacteria > Rhizobiales > Rhizobiaceae > Mesorhizobium. The sequence continues at coordinate 51,504 of NZ_AYVY01000018.1, forward strand.
ATTCCCTCGAGCACCTGGTCCGTTGTCGCCGTCCAGCCGACGATCGCGCCCTGCGCCCTGATCATGGCAAGGGCTGCCGTCTTGAACTCCGGAAAATAGCTCTCCGTCGCATCCTCCGCCAGCAGGCATTCATAGCCGCGGTCGTTGGCCTCGCGCATCGTCGTCTGCACGCAGACCTCCGTCGTCACCCCGGCAAAGACCAGTTGCTGTGCGCCGAGCCGCTTGAGGTCATCGCCGAAGCTGGTGGCATAGAACGCGCCCTTGCCGGGTTTTTCGATGACGATCTCGCCAGGCAATGGTGCAAGTTCATCGAGGATCGCCGTTCCCGGTTCGCCGACGATCAGCACGCGACCCATGGGACCGATATCGCCGATGCGGATCGACGGATTGCCGCGATTGCGCTTGGCCGGCGGCAGATCCGAAAAATCTGCCTTGTGGCACTCCATCGTGTGGATCACCGGCAGGCCAGCGGCGCGAAACCCTTCGAGCAGCCTTTTCACCGTCGGCACGATCGCCGTGATCCGGCTGACGTCGTTGCCGAGGCTGGCGCCGAAGCCGCCGGGCTCGGCGAAATCGCGCTGCATGTCGATGACGACCAGCGCCATCGCCTCAGGCTTGAAGGCAAACGGGAACGGCAGCGCCTCGATCTCCGCCATCAATGATGTCCCGCCATGTGCTCGCCGATCGTCTGCACGCTCGCCTGCGCGATCGGCGTCTCGTAGACCAGCGCGCCATCCGACATGACGAAGATGCGGTCCGAGAGCTCAAGCAGCTCGTCGAGGTCCTCCGACATCAAAAGCACTGCAGCACCGGCATTGCGCGCCTTCATGATGCGGGCGCGTATTTCGGCGACGGCGGAGAAGTCGAGGCCGAAGCAGGGGTTCGACACGATGAGCAAATCGACCTCGCCGGTCAGTTCCCGCGCCAGCACCGCGCGCTGCACATTGCCGCCCGACAATGATGAAATCGGCGAAGCGAGCGAGGCCGTCTTGACCTTGAACTGTTCGACAAGACGGGCCGCGTAGTCCCTGATCGCGCTCATCCTGATCCAGTTGACCGGCTTGCCGGCCTCGTTGAGGTCGAAGGTCCGGAAGGCCATGTTTTCGGCCACCGTCATCCGCGGTGCGCAGGCATTGCGCAATGGCTCCTCCGGAATGAAGCGGACATTGAGCGTGCGCGCCTCGCTGCGGCTGGCACCATAGGGCGAGCCTTTCACCAGAACGTCGCCCGCATTGCGTGCCCGCTGTCCGGCAAGGACTTCGAGAAACTCCTTCTGGCCGTTGCCGGAGATGCCGGCGATGCCGACGATCTCGCCGGACTTCACGTCGAGCTCGCCGATGTCGATGCTTTTCAAGCCGGTGCGGTCAGGCGCCTTCAGCGACTTTACCGTCAGCACCTGCCTGGCGCCGGCCGGCACCGGAGCGCGACTGTCGAGTGCTGCAATCGGTTGGTCGCCGATCATCATCGCCGCCATCTGCTTGTGCGAAAGTTCGGAGACCTTTCCGGTTCCGGTCAGCCTGCCCTTGCGCAACACGGTGATGTCGTCGGCAAAGGCCGTCACCTCGTGGAATTTGTGCGAGATCATCAGCACGGTGAGGTCGCCTGTCCTGGTCATGTCGCGCACCAGGCCAAGCACTTCCTGTGCCTCGCCAGGGGTGAGCACCGAAGTCGGCTCGTCGAGCACCAGGAAACTGCGGCCGAGATAGAGCTGCTTGACGATTTCGAGCTTCTGCTTCTCGCCGGCCGCAAGTTCCGCCACCTTGACGTCGAGCGGCAGCTTGAACGGCATCCGCTGCATGAATTGCGCAAGTGCGGCGCGCTCCTTGCGCCAGTCGATGACGCCCGGCACTTTCTCGCGGGAAATGACCAGGTTTTCCGCACCGGTCAGCGACGGGACGAGGGTAAAATGCTGATAGACCATGCCTAGCCCGAGCGCCGAGGCATCCTTCGGGCTGGCTATCGCGACCTCGCGGGCATCGACCAGCATGTCGCCGGCGGTCGGGCGGTAAAAACCCATCATGCATTTGACCAGCGTCGACTTGCCGGCACCGTTTTCGCCGAGCAGCGCATGGAATGATCCCGCTGGCACCTTGATCGAGACATCGTCCAGCGCGGTGAAGGCGCCGAAGCGCATGGTCATGCCGATAGTCTCGACGCCGACGGCTTTCTTGACGATGGTTCCGCTCAAGATCGCCCCCTCACGGCAGCTGCGCGACGAAGGACGCCGAGCTCGACACCGCGCCGAACACGCCGCCCTGCATCTTGATCATCTTGATCGCGGCGAGATGGTTGCCGTAGTCGGTCGCGCCGCAGCAGTCCTCAAGCATCACGCATTCGAAGCCGCGATCATTGGCCTCGCGCATGGTCGTGTGGACGCAGACATCGGTGGTGATGCCGGTCAGCACGATGTTTTCGATGCCGCGCTGGTGCAGGATCAGCTCCAGATCGGTGGCGCAGAACGAGCCCTTGCCCGGCTTGTCGATGATCGGTTCGCCCGCCGCCGGATAGAGGTCGGGGATGATATCCCAGCCTGGTTCGCCGCGCACCAGGATGCGCCCGCAAGGTCCGGGGTCGCCAATGCCGGCATTGATGCGGCGTGAGCGCCAGCGCTTGTTGGCCGGCAGGTCGGCGAGATCGGGCCGGTGGCCCTCGCGCGTGTGGATGATGGTGTAGCCCTGGGCCCGCATGGCTGCAAGCACCGACTTGATCGGCTCGATCGGCGCCCGCACCAGCGAAAGATCGTAGCCCATATGATCGACATAGCCGCCCGGCCCGCAGAAATCGGTCTGCATATCGATGATGATCAGAGCCGTATTGTCCGACCGCAGCTCGCCATTGTAGGGCCATGGATAAGGGTCGGCGTCGATGTAGCGCTGGGTGATCTCGGCTCTGGCGTTCATCGGGAAAACTCCAGTCATTTGGTGATCGACAACTCGCCCGGCGCGCCGGCAAGCGAGCGGCTCGGCGACGAGGTGGCGATCATGATGATGAGCGTGAGGATGTAAGGTGCGGCGTAGAAGAGATAGTAGCCCTGCGTTACCCCGACCGATTGCAACGCCGGGCCTAGCGCCCCGGCGCCGCCGAACAACAGTGCCGCGGCAAAGCAGCCGAGCGGGTTCCAGCGTGCGAAGATGACCAGCGCCACCGCCATCAGCCCCTGCCCCGACGAGATGCGTTCGGTCCAGCTGCCGGGGTAATAGAGCGACAGATAGGCGCCGCCGATGCCGGCGAGCGCGCCGCCGACGCCTGTCGCAAGCAGGCGCACGGTGTTGGGATTGAGGCCCATGGCGCGCGCCGCATCGGAGCTGTCGCCGACGACGCGTACGATCAGGCCGGCGCGGGTGTTACGGAAGGCCCACCACAGGAACAGCGCAAGTGCGGCCCCGATCAGGAACAGCACGTTGACGTTGAGCGCCGCCTGCACCTGCGGAATATTCGACCAGCCACCGAAGGCGATGGCCGGCAGGTCTGGCGCCGAGGGCTGGATGAACGGCTTGCCGAAGAAGAAGGCGAGACCCGAGCCGAACAGCATCAGCGCGATGCCGATGGCGATGTCGTTAACCCCGCGGAATTTGCAGATCCAGCCATGGAACAGCCCGAAGCAAAGACCGGCACCGGCGGCAGCCAGCACGCCGAGCCATGGCGAGCCGGTCACCACTGCTACCGCATAGGCGGTCATTGCGCCGAAGACCAGCGTGCCTTCGAGGCCGAGATTGATGCGGCCGGAGCGCTCGGTGATGGCTTCGCCGAGCGACACGAAGATGAACGGCGTCGAGACGCGGATGGCGCCGCCGAGAATGGCGAGCGGCACGCCCCACAGGCCGATCTCGGTCGCGTCCATCAGGAGCCCCTCTTCCACAGATCGGGATTGAAAACCTTGAAGCGGCCGTAAAAGGTTTCGCTGAACAGGATGACCACGAAGAGCATGCCTTGCAGCACCAGCACGGTGGCGTCGGGCAGGTCCATGCGGCGCTGGATCAGCCCGCCGGAAGCGCCGATGCCGCCGAGCAGGAAAGCGACCGGGATGATGGCGAGCGGATTGTGGCGGGCGAGGAAGGCGACGAGGATGCCGGTATAGCCGTAGCCGGCGGCGAGCGAAGCGTTGGCGCTGCCTTGCACGGCGCCGACTTCCAGCATGCCGGCCAGTCCGGCAAAGCCGCCGGCGAGCCCGGTAAAGCCGACGATCAGCGGGCCGACGGCAAGCCCTTGCACCTGGGCCGCCCTGACATTGCCGCCGGCAATGCGGGCGGCAAACCCCCAGCGCGTCTTTTCGATCAACAGCCAGGACAGGACGCAGGCGACGATGCCGACGACAAGGCCCCAGTGCACGTCCATGCCTGGAATGTTGCCGATGCGGTAGGCATCCGCCAGCGGCTCGGTCGAGGGTTTGTTGAGCGAGGCCGGATCGCGCAGCGGCCCTTCGACCAGATGGTTCATCAGCGCGATGGCGATATAGGCCATCAGCAGGCTGGATATGGTTTCGTTGACGGCGCGGTAGTGGCGGAGTGCGCCGACGGCACCTATCCAGATGCCGCCGGCGACCACGCCCGCCACGCCCATCAACAGGATGACCACGAAAGCCGGCGCGCCATTCGCCGCGACGCCGATGGCGGCGGCGGCAACGCCGCCCAGCACAATCGCGCCTTCGCCGCCGATGACGACGAGGCCGAGCCGAGCCGGCAGCGCCACGCAGAGCGCTGCCAGCAAAAGCGGTGCGGCCCGCGACAGCGAGTTCTGGATCGAGAACCAGGAGCCGAAGCCGCCGCGCCACATCGTCACGTAGAGTTGCACCGGTGATTTGCCGACCAGCGCGATGAACAGGCTGAACAGCGCCATGCCGACGATCAGCGCCGCGAGCGGTATGACGAAGGCTTCCGCCCGCCGTGCCACCCATTCGAGTGCCGCCGGATAATTCCTGGCGCCAAACAGCGCTGGTGCGCTCGCGGTACTGACCGTGTCTGCCATGGCCCCGTCTCCGATCCGGTTCAGGCGGTCGAACCGACCACGCCCTCGACGAGGTAGTCCATGCTTTCGAGCTCGAGCGCGGTCTCGACGAAGGCCTGGCCCTCGGTCGCGACGACGACGCCCTTGTTGCTCTTCAGCGGACCCTTGATGACGGAAAATCCGCCTTTCATCATTTCGGCCAGCGTGCCGTCGAACTGCTTGCGGGCGGCATCGCCGACGGCGGGGCCGAGCGGGCTCATCTTGACGAAGCCGTCTGCCAGGCCACCGCGTGTGAAATTGGGCAGCGGCGTGCCGGCCACCAGATCGTCGACGAACATCTTGTAGACCTTGGCCCAGTTCCATTCCGCGCCGGTCAGGTATTTCTCCGGCGCCAGCGGGCTCTGGTTGGCATGATAGCCGCAGACGAAGGCGCCACGTCCGGCCGCCGTCTCGACCACCACCTTGGGGCTGTCGACATGACAGGTGATGACGTCGGCGCCCTGGTCGACCAGCGCATTGGTGGCCTCCGCCTCCTTGACCGCCAGCGACCACTCGCCGGTGAAGATCACCTGGCAGGTGATGGTCGGGTCGACCGAGCGCGCGCCGAGCAGGAAGGAATTGATGTTGAGCAGCACCTGCGGGATCGGCTTTGCCGCGACGAAGCCGAGCTTCTTGGTTTTGCTGGTGTGGCCGGCGACGACGCCGTTCAGATACTGGCCCATGCCGATATAGCCGAAATAGGAACCGGCATTCATCGGATGCTTGTCCTTGTTCCACATGCCGCCGCAATGACGGAACTGCACGTCGGGGAATTTCGCGCACATGGCCAGCATATGCGGATCGAAATAGCCGAACGAGGTCGGGAAGATCAGCGACGCACCGTCGAGATTGATCATCGATTCCATCGTCTTCTGCACGTCGACCGTCTCCGGCACGTTCTCCTCTTCGACGACGGAAATGCCTTCGATCCCCTTCAGCGTGGCGGCGCCTTCGGCATGCGCCTGGTTGTAGCCGTAATCGTCCTTTGGCCCGACATAGATGAAGCCGACGGTTGCGGTCGCGGCGAAGGCCCTGCTGATCGGAAACGATGCGGACGCAAGACCGAGCGCCGCTCCGGCGGCGGAAGTCTTGAGCAGGTCGCGGCGGCTAAGCATGAATCGCTCGGTCATGTGAATGCTCCCTCTATGGGGCCTTTGGGGCCGGTTAACACCTCAATGAAAGAAGTGTATGCAATCAGCGTGCCAGTTTCAGAAATGGGATTTATTCAGCAATATCAACGAGTGTGCCGATGTGGCCTGCACAAAGCCGGAGCAATTGCATACACTTTTTGCCTCTAAAACGGCCAATTTGACATGAAGGCTAAAACATAGGCATACAGAGCTGCGGAGGAATCGAAGCCGGTGCGTGGCTTATGGCTGCGCGAAGAGACTGGACGGAGGAGACGTGTCGGCAAAGCGCAATTTGATCAGGTCGGGCACGACCGTCGATCAGATGGTGAGGGCGATCAGCGACCGGATCGTCACCGGTTTCCTGCGTCCCGGCGAAAAACTCGACGAAGCCTCGCTCGCCGCCCGCTTCGACGTCTCACGTACGCCGATCCGGGAAGCGCTCAGCCGGCTCAGTGCCATGGGACTGGTCGAAAGGCGGCCCAACCGCGGCGCCACCGTCGCGGTGATGACGCAGGAGCACCTCGCCTCGATGTTCGAGAGCATGGCCGAGCTCGAAGCGATCTGCGCGCGGTTCTCGGCCGAGCGCATGACCGCCGGCGAGCGCCGCACGCTGGAGGCTGAGCATCAAGCCTCCGCGCGCTTTGTGCAGCTCGGGGCCGAAGAAGAGTATGAGCTTTTCAACACCGGGTTCCACACCCGGCTCTATCGCGGCGCCCACAGCAAGCACATTTATGAACTGACCGTCATGACCCGCAGCCGTCTGGCGCCGTTCCGGCGCGCGCAATTCATGCTGCCCGGCCGGCTGGCCCAGTCGTGGCAGGAGCATGACGCCATCGTTACCGCAATCATGCGCGGCGACAGTACGGCCGCCGGAACAGCCGCCAAGGATCATGTCTCGATCGTCAGCGAGGCGAGCGCCGTCTTTGCCATCGGCGACCGCGCCAAAGGCAAGGCCGAGCCGTTTCCGACATCGGCTTCCTAGCCTCAATCGACCAGCACGGCCACCACGGCGGCACAGTCGCCAGCCTTGACCAATCCGGGGAAATGCCGCGCCGCCAACAGACCGGACATTTTGGCCCGGATCTCCTGCGGAGCGCCCCCGGTGCGGCCGATCGAATGGATGCGCGCCAGCACCTGGTTTTCTGCCACCGGCTCGCCGAGATCGATCATGGTTTCGATCATCCCGTCGTCCTCGGCGAACGAGAAGCAATCTCCCGATGGCATGTCGAGCCAGCGGGTCGGCTGCATCTCGACCGCGCCGGCGACGATGCCGGCATGGCGCAGCACATTGAGCATGCCGCGACGCGCGATCCGCACCGTTTCCGCGCGCGAAGTTCCGCCGCCGCCGAGCTCGGTGGTGATGAACAGCTTGCCCATCTCTTCGGCGGCAGTGTCGAACATGCCGACCGCGTCGATCTCCAGCATCTTCATCGACCAGGGTGCCGAGAAAGCTTCAACCGCAGCGAACCCCTTCTCTTCCAGCACCTTGTCGGGCCGGATATGGGCGGCGCAGAACGGCACGAAGTCGAGCGTCTTGCCGCCGGAATGGAAATCGAGCGCGATGTCGGTGCGCGGCAGAAGTTCGCGCTGGAAATAATCGGCGATCTTCTCGGTCACCGTACCGTCGGGCCGGCCGGGAAAGCTGCGGTTGAGATTGCCCTTGTCGATCGGCGAGGTGCGCGTGCCGGCGCGGAACGCCGGATAATTCATCGCCGGCACGATGATGACCGTGCCGCTGACCTGCCTCGGATCGAGCGTGCGGGCGAGATCGTAAAGCGCCAGCGGCCCCTCATATTCGTCGCCATGATTACCGCCGGTGAGCAATGCACTCGGCCCGTTGCCGTTGCGGATGACGCAGATCGGGATCATCACCGATCCCCAGGCGGAATCGTCACGGCTGTAAGGCAGGCGCAAGAAACCGTGCTGCACGCCGTCGCGCTCGAAATCGACGCTCGGCGTGATCGGTGATGGGCGAAGGCTGGACATCGGGCTCAATTCTTCACCACCAGCTTGCGCGGCACATTGGCCAGGCACGCGACCCCGGTTTCGGTAATCAGGATGGATTCGGTGATTTCCAAGCCCATCGTCTCCAGCCACAGGCCGGTCATGAAATGGAAGGTCATGCCGGGCTTGAGCTCGGTGCGGTCGCCTGGGCGCAGGCTCATCGTGCGTTCGCCCCAGTCCGGCGGATAGGAAAGCCCGATCGGATAGCCGGTGCGGTTGTCCTTAACGATGCCGTATTTCTTCAGAACCGCGAAGAAGGCGTTGGCGATGTCCTCGCAGGTGTTGCCGGGCTTGGCGGCGGCAAGCCCGGCCTCCATGCCTTCCAGCGTCGCCTTTTCGGCATCGAGGAATTCCTGCGTCGGTTTGCCGAGGAAAACGGTGCGCGACAGCGGACAATGGTAGCGGTTGTAGCAGCCGGCGATCTCGAAGAAAGTGCCCTCGCCCGATTTCATCGGCCTGTCGTCCCAAGTTAGATGCGGTGCCGATGCGTCGGCGCCTGACGGCAGCAGCGGCACGATCGCCGGATAGTCGCCGCCAATGCCGTCGACGCCGCGCGTGCCGGCATCATAGATCTCGGCGACCAGGTCGCATTTGCGCATGCCGACTTCGATCTTGTCGACGATGCGCTGGTGCATCGCTTCGACGATGCGGGCGGCTTTGCGCATGTAGTCGATTTCGGTCGGGCTCTTCACCGCGCGCTGCCAGTTGACCAGTGCCGTGGCATCGACGAAGCGGGCATTGGGCAAGTGCTTCTGCAGCGATGCGAAGGCAGCGGCAGAGAACCAGTAATTGTCCATCTCGACACCGATGCTGAGCTTGCCCCAGCCACGATCGGCGAGCACGCTGGACAGAAAATCCATCGGATGGCGCTCGGTCGACTGCACATAGTTGTCGGCATAGCCGACGATGTTGTCGTGCGCGAGATAGGCGGTGCGCTTGGCGCCGTTGGCGTCCTGGCCGCGCCCGTACCACACCGGCTCGCCCGACGGTGGCACGACGACCGCCTGGTGTACGTAGAACGACCAGCCGTCATAGCCGGTCAGCCAGGCCATGTTGGACGGATCGCTGACAACAAGCAGATCGACGCCCTTGGCCTCCATCGCCTTCCGCGTCTTGGCGAGGCGCTCCGCATATTCGCCGCGCGAGAATTTCAAATTAGGCTGCATTGTTCTTGGTCCTCGTTTGTTGGGCCTTGCGGCCGGTATCAGCTTTCGAAAATCGTACCGGTCTTGGCTGCACGCGCACGGTCGCGGGCGAGCGTGGCGATCGCCGTGTCCTGCACGCCGGTGCCGGTCAGATCGGCAATGGTGATGTCGCTGTCCGAACGCCGGCCATGCCTTTCGCCGGCGATGATGTGGCCAAGCTCGGTGATCTCGGCATCGGCCGCCATCACGCCCGCCACGATGGCATGGTGCAGTTCGCCCAGGCGCCGCGTCTGTTTCGCACTGTCGGCGATGTAGAGGTCGGCCATGCGCAGGATCGCCGGCGCGATCTCGTTCTTGTGCTCCGCGTCCGAGCCCATCGCGGTGATGTGCTGGCCGGCGGAGACGAAGCCGGCCTTGATCAGCGGCTCGGTCGACGGCGTCGTGGTGACGATGATGTCGGCATCGGCCGCAGCCTTTGCCGCGTCCGGCTCGGCGTGAACGGCGATGCCCAGTCTTTCGGACAATGCGTCCGCCGCGGCTTCGGCCTTGGCGGCATCCCTTGCCCAGATCCGAGCCTCGGTGATCGACCGCACCAGCATCAGCGCCTCGAGCTGCAGTCCGGCCTGAACACCGGCGCCGAAGATTGCGGCAACGGAGGAGTCCGGACGCGACAGATGTTTGGCGGCGACCGCGCCGGCCGCCGCCGTGCGGATGTCGGTGAGATAGCCATTGTCGAGCAGCAGCGCCTCGACCAGCCCGGTCTTCGCCGACAGCAGCACCATCATGCCGTTGACGCTAGGCAGGCCGAGCTTCGGATTATCGAAAAAGCCGGGGCTGATCTTGATCGCAAAACCGTCGATGCCCGGCACATAGGCGGTCTTGACATCGACCTCGCCGCGATGCTCGGGAATGTCGAGCCGCAGGATCGGCGGCATCGCCACCGGCAAGGTAGCGAGCGCGCGAAACGCGTTCTCGACACAGGCAACGGCATCGAGATCAAGCTTCACGATCTTGCGCAATTCAGCTTCGGTGAGGATCGTCATTCGGCTCATGCTGCGCTCTCCGCAATTGCTTCGCCGCAAATGATCTTGCGGTGCAGTGTCATGTCGATGTTGCGGCCGGACAGCACGAGCACCGTCGGGCCGTTCGCCCCGACCTTGCCGGCAAGCACAGCCGCAATGCCGACCGCGCCGGCGCCTTCGACGATCTCGCGCTCCTGCTCATAAGCATGGCGGATGCCGGCGGCGATCTCGTCCTCGCTGAGCAGGATCACATCATCGAGCAGATCACGGCACATGGCGAAGGTCAGCCGGTTGTCGAGCCCAATGCCGCCGCCGAGCGAGTCGGCCAGCGTCGGCAGTTCCTCGACCGACACCGGATGCCCGGCGTCGAGGCTTGCCTTCATCGCCGCACCGCGCGCCATCGAAACGCCGATGACCCTCGTTGCCGGGCTGACGCCCTTGACGGCAGCGGCAACGCCAGCCGCCAGCCCACCGCCGGAAAGCGGCACCAACACCAGCGCGGCGTCCGCAACTTGTTCCATGATCTCCAGCCCAAGTGTTCCTTGCCCGGCAACGACCGCAGGATGATCGAAAGGCGGCAGCATGATCAGCCCCTCTTCCGCGACCAGCCGTTCGACCTCCCGCTGCGCATCGTCCTGGCTGTTGCCGACGATGCGGATCTCGGCGCCGAGCCGACGGATTTCCTCGAGCTTGTTCTCAGGCACCAGCCGCGACATGCAGATCGTCGCGTGGATGCCTTGCAGTCGAGCGGCATAGGCAAGCGCCCGGCCATGGTTGCCGGTCGAGGCCGCGACGACGCCGCGCGCGCTCTCCTCTTCTGTCAACGAGGCGATAGCGTTTGAGGCACCGCGCAACTTGAAGGCGCCGGTGGTCTGCCGATGTTCGAGCTTGAGATAAACAGGAGCGTCCAAGTGTTGGGAAAGACTCGGGGAAGTGACGGTCGGCGTGCGCTCGACCTTGCCTGCGATGCGCTCGCGTGCGGCGCGGATATCGGAGAGGCTCACCTTGGAAGCGGTCATGGCTCTGCAATCAGTTCAGCGGCAGCGTCATCAGACGGCCGAATTCAGGGCGCGACATCTCATCTCCGCAGAGCCGCAGGCAATTCCAGGCTGTCGCCTGGTTGCTGGTGACGACGGGACGGCCGATGGCTTCTTCCATACCGACAACTGCCAGCGCCGACCGCAGCGCCGTGCAGGAGACGAACAGCGCGTCCGAGTGTTCGGCCGTCGCCTCGCGAGCCAGATCGACCAAGGATTTCGGCACAATGCGCGCCATCTCGCGATCATCCTCGAAGCCGAGACAAGTGAAGCTGGCGATCTCGAAACCGTGCGCCGCGAAATAGGCCGCCATCGGCCGGCTGGTCTCCACCGTATAGGGAGTGAGAATGCTGATTGTCCTGGCGCCCAGCGCCTTCAGGCCGCGCACCGCCGCCATCGGCGGCGTCACCACCGGCGCGCCGGGTTTCGCGGCCTTCACCGCCGCCTCGATTTCGGCATCGCCGATCACGACGGAGGCCGAGGTGCAGGAATAGCAGATCGCGTCGAGCGGCTCGTCAGGAAGGATCAGGGCCGCGCCCGCCGTCAGTGACGGCTGCATCTTGCGCAAATTCTCCGGCGTCGTCGGGTTGGCGTAGGGAATACGCGCGACATAGACGCCGATACGATCGCTTGCCACCATGCGGTGAAAATCCGGTTCGCTCGTATGGTCGGTGGCAAGGATAATCAGGCCGACCCGCTTTTCCAGCGGACGTGCATCGAGCGCTGGACGGGCCGAGCGCAGGCGGATATCGGGTGCAGCGCTCATCGTTCGATCCGCCCATAACGGTGTTCCAGCCAGCGCAGCAGCACCACCGAGAACAGGCTGATGGCGAGGAAGAAGGCGCCGACCAAGGTGATCGGTTCGATATACCGATAATAGGTATTGGCGACGCTCTTGGCCTGGTTCATCAGTTCCAGCACGGTGATCGCCGACAGCAGCGGCGTCTCTTTGAACATGGCGATGAAATAATTGGCAAGCGCCGGGATCATCGGCGGGATCGCCTGCGGCATGATGATGTGCGTCCAGGTCTGCGTGGCGTTCAGATTGCAGGCCTTGGCCGCTTCCCATTGGCCGCGCGGCACATTATCGATGCCGGCGCGGTAGACCTCGGCTGTGTAGGTGCCGTAATGCAGCCCGAGACCGATGACGCCCGCCACCAGCGGCGGCAACAGGACGCCGAAATCCGGCAGCACGTAGAAGATGAAATAGAGCTGCACCAATAGCGGCGTGCCGCGGATGAACTCGGCAAGGAAGCCGATCGTGCGCGACAGAGCCCTGTTCGGCGAACGGCGCGCCAACGCGATGCCCAGCCCAACGATGGCCGCCAGCACCGAGCCGAGCAGCGTCGCCAGGATGGTGATCTTCACCCCCTGGATCAGCGTCGGCAGGATCTGCCGGACAAAATCCCAATCCCATTCCATTACAGAGCCCGATCCATCAGACGCGCACCCCGTCGAGGCCGCGCGCCATGCGGCGTTCCAGCGACCGCACGCCCCATGAGATGAGTAGCGCCAGCACGAAATAGATGACGAGAATGGTGCTGAACGGCACCAGCGTGTTGCCGGTCTGCGAGCGCACCACCTGCGCCTGGAAGGTCAGGTCGGCAAGCGAGATCAGCGAGACGACGGCGGTGGCCTTGAGCAATTCAATGGCGTTGTTGCCGAAGGTCGGCAGCATCACCAGCAGTGCCTGTGGCAGGATGATATGGCGCATGGCTTGCCAGCGGCCGAGATTGAGCGCGGTGCAGGCCTCGTATTGTTCGCGGCCGATCGACTTGATGGCGCCGCGCACCACTTCCGCCGCATAGGCCCCGACATTCAGGCCCAGCGCCAGCACGCCGGCCTGCAGCGGCGTCAGCGAGATGCCGGCGAAAGGCAGCACGAAATAGGCCCAGAACAGCTGCACGAAGATCGAGGTGCCGCGGAAGAACTCGATATAGGCGGTGGCCAGCGCGCGTAGCACAAAAAACCGCGACAGCCGCCCCAGCCCGGCAAGAAAGGCCATGATCAAGGCCAGCACCGACCCCATCAGCGTCAGCTCGATGGTGACAAGCGCTCCTTGCAAAATCAGGCCGAAATAGCCGGACCATTGGGTCATTGGTCGAAAGGGCTCCGCATTGAATATTTGGCGAGGCGATCACTTCAGCGTCCTTCTCCCCGTTCACGGGGAGAAGATGCCGGCAGGCAGATGAGGGGCAGAGCCCAATCTGTCAAAAGCTGGCGTCGCCCCTCATCCGGCCCTTCGGGCCACCTTCTTCCCGTGAACTGGGAGAAGGAAAACGCGCCTACTTCGCCGAGCAGAGCTTGTCGCGCGTCGTCGACATCGCCGCCGCCGCCGAGAAGCCGTAGGGTTCGATGATCTTGGCGAACTCGCCGGACTTCTTCAGCTTCGCCAGCTCGACATCATAAGCATCACGTAAAGCTTCGTCGCCCTTCTTGAAGGCCGCGCCATCGCAATAGACCGGCGCACCGACCACCGGCGCGATGACTTCGAGGTTCGGATCATTGGCTTTCTTGACCAGGTCGTTGATTGACAGCACGGGCAGCGAATAGGCATCGATGCGGCCGTCCTGCAGCATCTTCACGCCGCTCTGGCCGTCCGGCACGACAATGACGCGCTCGCGCGGCACACCTGCGGTGAGCGCCAGCTTTTCCTCAGTGCCGCCACCCGGCGCGCCGATCGTCGCGCTCGTGTCCTTGGCGACATCCTCGTAGCTCTTGAAGCCCTTCGGATTGCCCTTCTTCACCAGCATCGCCTCGGCGTCGCACAGCACCGGCTCCGAATACACGACCGCAGCACAACGTTCCGGCTTCATGAACAGGCCGGCGGTGACGACGTCGAAACGGCCGGCCTGCAGGCCAGGGATCATGGCGCCATATTCCGAGATCGAGGCGACGATATCGTTGACGCCAAGGCGTTTGAAGATTTCCCGGGCAACGTCAGGCGCCGCACCCGAAACCTTGCCGTCGGCAGCGACCGCCGTATAGGGCGGCTCGTTGGCGATGGCGACGCGGGCAAAGCCTTGCGCCTTGAGCTCTTCGAGCTTGCTGTCATCGGCCGAGCCGGCCGTCGAGGCGGCCAGCACCGCCGTCAGCGCAATACCGGCGACGCCGGCCAAAATGGCAAATTTCTTCATTGTTCCCAACTCCTTGTTTGTCTGTCTTCTTGGCTTGCTTGAGGCGACGCCGCCTCGCATGGCAGTCAGACCCGATGTCCGGCCGCAATGATCTTCTTCAGGAAACCTTGCGTGCGCTCCTGTTTGGGATGGCGGAAAATCTCGTCGGGCTTGCCTTCCTCGACTATTCTGCCGCGATCGAAGAACAGCACCCGGTCGGCGAAGTCATGGGCGAAACCCATCTCGTGGGTGACCAGCAGCATGGTCATATCGGTCTCGGCGGCGAGCTTGCGCATGACGTTGAGCACCTCGTCGACGAGTTCCGGGTCGAGCGCCGAGGTGACCTCGTCGAACAGCATGATCTTCGGCGACAGCGCCAGCGCCCGGGCAATCGCGACGCGCTGCTTCTGGCCGCCGGAAAGCTGCGCCGGCATCGCTTTGGCCTTGTCGACCATGCCGACCATGTCGAGCAGCTCCATCGCCCGCTTTTCGGCGGCGGCCCGCGGCATGGCTTTGGTCAGCATCGGTGCCAGCGTCACATTGTCGATGACGCATTTGTGCGGAAACAGATTGAACAGTTGGAAGACCATGCCGATCTTCTGGCGCATCTTTGCCAAATGCCGTTCATCCGCCGTCAGCAGCCGGCCGTTGCGCTCCATATGGTACAACTGCTCGCCGTCGACCTGGATGTGGCCGCTGTCAATGCGCTCGAGCGTCATCAGGATGCGCAGGATCGTCGTCTTGCCCGAACCCGACGGGCCGATCAGCGCCAGCTTCTCGCCGGGCATGACTTGCATCGAGAGGCCATCCAGCACCTTGAAGGTGCCGAAGCTTTTCGAAATGCCGTCGATCTTGATGATGGGCGCCGACAATGAATTTCCCGTGCTGGAGAAGCTGTGCCTTTAACGATGCGGATCGCGGCAAATCATGTCAATCAAGAAAATAATATCATGACAATATTTCGGACTCCGCACAATTCCCCGCCAATTGTTGCCTAGATCGCAAGCAGGAGATGCTCGGGATCGCCGAGCAGAAGCTTGGTGACAACGCCGAGACCGGCACGCAGTTCCCCCTCCGTGGTCGAGCCCAGCGAAATCCGCACGGCTGGATGCCAAGGCATCTGCGAAATGCGAAACGACGTGCCGGGCGCGATCGCCACGCCCTGCAGGCGGGCCTGGGAAACAAAGCCTTCCTCGCCGCGATCATCGGGCAGTTGCAGCCAGACATGCAGCCCGTCGCGATGAGCCCGATAGTCCACTCCGGCGAGCGCCTCGGCGGCGATGTCCAGACGCCGCCGCAAAGCCATCCGCTGCCATCGAACGAGTTCCATCGCGGTGCCGTCGGTCACCCATTTGGTGGCGATCTCGGCCACCAGCGGCGTCGCCATCCAGTTCGAGACGAGGTGGCGGTTGGCAACCGCGGCGACATAACGATCGGGTGCCGCGAGATAGCCGATGCGCAGGCCCGGCACCACGATCTTGGTGAAGGAGGTGACGTAGAGCGTGCGCTCGGGTGCAAACGCCGCGACCGGCGGCGGCCGGTCCTCGACCAGCGGGCCGAGGACGTCGTTTTCGATAATGGCGATGTCATGCCTGCGCGCAACGGCGGCAATCTGTTCGCGCCGGGCGGCGTCCATCAGCGTCGCCGTAGGGTTGATCACCGAGGGCTGCACGAACACCGCGCGGATGTCCGACAGCCGGCAGGCCTCGTCCAGCGCTTCCGGGATCAGCCCATTGTCGTCGATCGGCAAACCCTCGAGGTTGAAACCGAGATAACGCGCCAGCGGGATCAGTGTGTGATGGCCGATCGCCTCGGTGGCGACGGTCGAACCGGGCGGCGCCACGCTCATCAGCGCCACTGTCATCCCTGCGGTGGCGCCGTTGGTCAGGCTGATGTTCTGCGGCGACGCGTCGAGGCCGCAGAAGCGTAGCCACTCGACACCCACCGCGCGGTGGCGCGGGAACACCATGTTCGGCCTGAACGACAGCGCCGAGCTCGACGGCAGGTTTTCGGCGAGCCAGCCCAGCGCCTGCTTCAGCCGCTCCAGATGCATCGGTTCGCAGACCGGCTTCAGGATAGAGAGGTCGATGACCTCACCCAGCCGCTCCGGCAAATAGGGCGGCTCCGGCTCGCGGCGCTGCGTCTGCACGAAGCTGCCGCGGCCGACCTCGCCGGACACCAGCCCGCGGCGGATCAGTTCCTCATAGGCGCGGCTGACCGTCTGCACGGAAAGTTTGAGATCGTCGGCCAGCTGCCGGTGTGTCGGCAACCGAGCGCCATTGGCCAGGCGCCCGTCATGGATGGCCCGCGCGAACTGGTCGGCGAGCGATTGGTAGGCCGGCCGCCGGATAAGAGCGGGATCTGGACGCCAAAATGTCATGACTTATTAGAGATCGAAATCAGTGCAATTGACAATCGAAATAATGCGCCGTCATGGTGTCCGGCACTGGAAGTGGACGATCATGGCTGCAGCGAAACTCGATCCGATCGACCTGAAAATCCTCGAGGCCATCCAGCGCGACGGCCGCATCACCAAGCTGGCGCTGGCCGAGAAGGTCGGCCTGTCGCCGACGCCGTGCTGGATGCGGCTGCGCAAGCTGGAAAAGGCCGGCATCGTCTCCGGCTATCACGCCAGGATCGCCATGCGTGCCATCGCGCCGGTCGCCACCGTGCTGATGGAGGTGACGCTGGCCAGCCACCGCCAGGCCGATTTCGACCGTTTCGAGCGCGTCATCCGCGACATCCCCGAGATCGTCGCCTGCTGGTCTGTCGGTGGCGGCGTCGATTACCTGCTGAAGGTGATGGCGCGCGACATCGACNATCGACGCCTATCAGCGGCTGGTTGACACTCTGCTCGAACGCGAGATCGGCATAGACCGCTATTTCACCTACATCGTCACCAAGACGGTGAAGGAGGAGAGTGTGCTGCCAGTGGCCGATCTGCTGCCCGCATTTTCCTGATACAGGAGAGATCGTCTGCCCGGGCGATGCAATAGAGACAATCTCTCTACGTGCAGGCACCGAAACAGCCTCTCTGTTTGCGCGGCAGAGATAGTCTTGCGGCGTCACCCGAACCGGGAGCCCGATGATGTCCGCACATTTTGCCCGCTCGCAGCGCCATGAAGCGCTTGATCGCCTCGCCGACCGACGGCTGCTGCGTGAACTCGCCTATGTCGATGGCCACTGGACGGCAAGCGAGACCGCGGAGAGTTTCGAGGTGACCGATCCGGCCACCGGATCCACCGTCGCTTTCGTTGCCGCGCTCGATGCCCGGCAGACGACGTCGGCGATCGATGCGGCATCGCGCGCCTTTCCCGCCTGGCGCGCATTGCTGCCGCAGGAACGTTCGAAAATCTTGCGCAAATGGTTCGATCTGATCGTCGCCGCCAAAAATGATCTGGCGCTGCTGATGACGCTAGAACAAGGCAAGCCGCTGAAGGAATCGCTCGGCGAGATAGACTACGCCGCCTCTTTTGTCGAATGGTATGCCGAGGAGACCAAACGCCTCAACGCCGAAAGCGTCACCAGTCATCTGCCGGGCGCGGAGATGATGGTGCGGCGCGAGCCGCTCGGCGTCGTCGGCGTGGTCACGCCGTGGAATTTTCCAGCGGCCATGCTGACCCGCAAGGCGGCTGCCGCTCTTGCCGCCGGCTGTACCATCGCCGCGCACCCTTCCTCGGAAACGCCGCTGTCCGCACTGGCGCTGGCCGAGCTTGGCGAACGTGCCGGCCTGCCGGCTGGCGTGTTCAACGTCCTCACCGGCAAGGCTTCGACCATCGTTGGGCGGATGTGCGAAGACCCGCGCGTTCGCGCCATGAGCTTCACCGGCTCGACCGAGGTCGGCAGGTTGATCGCCGCGCAGAGTGCGCCGACGATGAAGCGTCTGGTAATGGAACTCGGCGGTCATGCGCCGCTGATCGTCTTCGCCGACGCCGATCTCGACAAGGCTGTGGCCATCGCGGTCGACGCCAAATTCGCCACCTCCGGCCAGGACTGCCTCGCCGCCAACCGCATCTATGTCCAGCGTCCGCTATACGATCGGTTCTGCGCTGCTTTCGCCAAACGCGTCCAGGCATTGCGGGCCGGCAATGGCCTGGCTGACGACACCGAAATCGGACCCTTGATGCATGAACGCGCCGTCAAGAAGGTCGAGGAGCAGGTCGCCGATGCGCTGGCCAAAGGCGCGCGCTGCCTGACCGGCGGCAAGCGCCATCCGGCCGGGCCGCTGTTTTACCAGCCGACCCTGCTTGCCGACGTTGGAGACGACGCTTTGATCATGCGCGAGGAGACCTTCGGTCCGGTTGCGGCAGTGACGCCTTTCGACAGCGAGGACGAGGTCATCGCCCGCGCCAACGCCACCGAATACGGCCTGGTTGCCTATGTCGTGACTGAGAATGGCGGCAGGCAATTGCGCATGGGTCGCGCGCTCGACTATGGCATGGTCGCCATCAACCGGGTCAAGATCACCGGCGCGCCGGTCCCGTTCGGCGGCGTCAAGCAGTCCGGCATCGGCCGCGAGGGCTCGCGTCACGGGCTCGAAGCCTTTACCGATCTCAAATATCTCTGCCTCGACGTTGCGTGAGCCGCGCCCGACACATTTTTCTCAGGAGTAAAAAAATGCTCGACCAGTCAAACGAACTCGCCGCCTGGGATCGCGATCACTTCTTCCATCCCTCGACCCATATGGGCACCCATGCGCGTGGCGAGAGCCCGACGCGTGTGATTGCCGGTGGCGAAGGCGTCACCATCTGGGACAATACCGGTAAGAAGAGCATCGACGCCTTCGCTGGGCTCTATTGCGTCAATGTCGGCTATGGCCGCCAGAAGATCGCCGACGCCATCGCCGCGCAGGCCAAGAACCTCGCCTATTACCATGCCTATGTCGGCCACGGCACCGAGGCTTCGATCACGCTTTCCAAGATGATCATCGACCGCGCGCCGCAAGGCATGTCGAGGGTCTATTTCGGCCTCTCCGGTTCCGACGCCAACGAAACCAACATCAAGCTGATCTGGTATTACAACAACGTGCTCGGCCGGCCGGAGAAGAAGAAGATCATCTCGCGCTGGCGCGGTTATCACGGCTCCGGCATCATGACCGGATCGCTGACCGGCCTCGACCTTTTCCACAACGCCTTCGACCTGCCGCGTGCGCCGGTCCTGCACACCGAGGCGCCCTACTATTTCCGCCGCGCCGACCGCTCGCTGAGCGAGGAGCAGTTTTCGCAATACTGCGCCGACAAGCTCGAGGAGATGATCCTGGCCGAAGGGCCGGAAACGGTCGCCGCCTTCATCGGCGAGCCGATCCTCGGCACCGGCGGCATCGTGCCGCCGCCGGCCGGCTACTGGGAGAAGATCCAGACGGTGCTGAAGAAGTACGACGTGCTGCTGGTTGCCGACGAGGTCGTCACCGGCTTTGGCAGGCTGGGCACCATGTTCGGCTCCGACCATTACGGCATCAAGCCCGACCTGATCACCATCGCCAAGGGCCTGACCTCAGCCTATGCGCCGCTCTCCGGCGTCATCGTCTCAGACAAAGTCTGGCAGGTGCTGGTGCAGGGTTCCGACAAGCTCGGCTCGCTCGGCCATGGCTGGACCTATTCGGCGCATCCGATCTGCGTGGCCGCCGGCGTCGCCAATTTGGAACTGATCGACGAGATGGATCTGGTCAGGAACGCCGGCGAGACTGGCGCCTATTTCCGCGCCGAGCTGACGAAAGCCGTCGGTGGCCACAAAAACGTCGGCGACGTGCGCGGCGACGGCATGCTGGCGGCAATCGAGTTCGTCGCCGACAAGAACGATCGCGTGTTCTTCGATGCCTCGCAGAAGATCGGTCCGCAGATCGCGACCGCGCTTGCGGCAAGCGGCGTCATTGGCCGCGCCATGCCGCAGGGCGACATTCTCGGTTTTGCGCCGCCGCTCTGCCTGACGCGGGAAGAGGCCGACATCGTCGTCTCCAAGACGGCCGATGCGGTGAAGAGCGTGTTTGCCAACATCTGAAGAACCGACATGCCAACATCTGAAGAACCGACATGAATGCCATGACCAAGACCATCCCCGCCACCATGGCCGCCGTGCAGTTGATCGGGCACGGCGGACCGGAAAAGCTCGTCTACCGCACCGACGTCAAAGTACCCTCGCCCGCCCCGGGTGAGGTGCTGGTCAAGGTCACCGCTTGCGGTATGAACAACACCGATGTCTGGGTGCGACAGGGCGCGTATGGCACTGAGGAGGATGCCGCCGCTGTGTCGACCTGGCGTCGACAGGGCAATACGCTGACCTTCCCGCGCATCCAGGGCACCGACACGGTCGGCAACATCGTTGCCGTCGGCGACGGCGTGTCGCCGGCTCGCATCGGCGAGCGGGTGATGGTCGATTTCTCCATCTACAATCGCGACGACGATTCATTGGCCGACATCGACTATATGGGCCATGGCCGCGACGGCGGCTATGCCGAATACCAGACAGTGCCTGCCGAGAACGCCCATGTCGTCGACACCGATCTTAGCGATGTCGAGCTCGCCACTTTCTGCTGCGCCTATCTCACCGGCGAGCAGATGCTGGAACGCGCCGCGTTGAAAGCCGGCGAGCGTGTGCTGGTCACCGGCGCCTCGGGCGGCGTGGGCTCCGGCATCGTGCAGCTGGCGCGGGCGCGCGGCGCCATTCCCTATGCAATTGCCGGCAAGGGCAAGGAACAGGCCGTGCGTGACATCGGCGCCGAGGCGGTGATCACACGTGGCGTTGCCGATCTGCCGGCCGCCGTCAGCGCGGCGACCGGGGGCCAGCCGATCGACGTCGTCGCCGATCTGGTCGGCGGCGCGATCTTCAACGACCTCCTGCGCATCTTGAGGCCGGAAGGCCGCTACACCACGGCTGGTGCAATTGCCGGCCCCGTCGTGCAGCTAGATCTGCGCACCATGTATCTGAAACAGCTGCAACTGCATGGCTCGAGCCAGGGCACACGGGCGGATTTCCGCCGCATCGTGCGCTACATCGAGGAGAAGAAGATCCGGCCGCTGGTCGGCGGCGTCTACAAGCTGTCTGATTTCCATCGCGCCCAAGCCGATTTCATCGCCAAGGATTTCGTTGGCAAGCTGGTCGTCGTGCCGGATGCGGTCGGCATCGCTAAATAGCGCGATCAGCTTGGCGATCGGACCTGCTTGACGGCAGCCTCGAGCGATCTTTCAAACGCGTCGATCACCTGGTCGACCTGCGGCTCGGTGATGATCAGCGGCGGGCAGAAAGCCAGCGCATCGCCCATATTGCGCGAGATGACGCCGTTCTGCTGCATGAAGCCGTTGACGAGCCCGCCCAGTTCACCGGTCTTCCCCCACGGCGCCTTGTTCGCCTTGTCGCCGACCAGTTCGACCGCCGCGATCAGGCCGATGCCGCGCACCTCGCCGACAAGCGGGTGCGAAGCGAGCGTGCGCAGCCGCTTCTGCATATGCGCGCCGACCGCACGCGCATTGCCGACAAGGTCGCGCTCCTCGATCAGCTTCAGGTTCTCGAGCGCGACCGCTGCCGCAACAGGATGGCCGCCGCCGGTGAAGCCGTGGCCGAAGGTGCCGATACGATTGCTTTCGTCGGCAATCGGCTGGAACACCTTGTCGTTGATCAGCAAGGCCGAGATCGGCAGATAGGACGAACAGATCTGCTTCGACAGCACCATGATGTCGGGCCTGATGCCGAAGGTCTGCGAGCCGAACATCTCACCTGTCCTGCCGAAGCCGCAGATCACCTCGTCGGCGACCAGCAGGATGTCGTATCTCGACAGCACCGCCTGGATCTTTTCCCAGTAGCCGGAAGGCGGAACAATGACGCCGCCAGCACCCATGATCGGTTCGCCGAAGAAGGCGGCGATGGTTTCCGGTCCTTCGGCCAGGATCAGCTTTTCCAGCTCGTCGGCGAGCCGGCTCGAAAACTGCTCTTCGTTTTCACCCGGCAGCGCCTCGCGCCAATAGTGCGGTGTCGAGGTATGCAGCACATTGGCGATCGGCAGATCGAACGAGATGTGGTTGTTGGGCAGTCCGGTCAGGCTCGCCGAGGCAATGGTGACGCCGTGATAGCCCTTCTTGCGGCTGATGATCTTCTTGCGCGCCGGCTGGCCGAGCGCATTCGACCGGTACCAGATCATCTTCATGGCCGTATCGTTGGCCTCGGAGCCGGAATTGGTGATACGCCTTGCTCATCGGCACCGGCGCCATCTGCACCAGTCTCTCGGCGAGATCGATCAGCGGCGAATGCGATTTGGAGCCGAAGTCGTGATAGTAAGGCAGCTTCGACATTTGCCGTACCGCCGCATCGACCAGCCGCCTCTCCGAAAAACCGACCGCGACGCTCCAAAGCCCGGCCATCGCCTCGATATAGCGGTTGCCGGCGAGGTCCTCGACATAGATGCCGTCGCCCTTCTCGATGACGAGCGGCCCTGCCTCCTGATGCTTGCGGGCGTTGGTGTAGCCATGCATGTGATAGCTTATGTCGCGGGCTTCGGGCGAATTCGGTCGTGCGTCCATGACGGCTCCTGTGCTGCACGCAGAAACAGTTCCGCCGCCGGTCCGGCTCGGCAGGTCCCCGTGCATTATGCGGTTTGATGCATCTTTCTCGAACGATATAGTGTCAAGCGCTTTCGACAGGGCCAGCGGATGGATGGACGCATGCAGAACTTCGGCTTGACCTGATCGTGGACCAAATCGACTGCATTGTCGCCGGCGCCGGCGTCGTTGGCCTGGCGATCGCGCGAGAGATGGCGAAGCGCGGCATCGACACGCTGGTGCTGGAAGCCGAGAGCGCCATCGGCACCGGAACAAGTGCGCGCAATTCCGAGGTCATCCACGCCGGCCTCCACTATCCACTTGGATCGCTGAAAGCCCGGTTCTGCGTGGCGGGCCGGGAAAAGCTCTATCGCTACTGCGACGAGTGTGCGATCCCGCATTTGCGCTGCGGCAAGCTCATCGTCGCCACAAATGCCGAACAGGAGCCGGTGCTCGCCTCGATCCGGGCCAATGCGCGCGCTTGCGGCGCCGGCGACCTGGCGCCCTTGAGCGAAGCCGAGGCACATGCGCTGGAACCCAGCCTCAAGTGCACGGCGGCGCTGCTGTCGCCGGCCACCGGGATCGTCGACAGCCATGCCCTGATGCTTGCCTTGCTGGCTGATGCCGAGGAGCACGGGGCGGCACTCAGCCTCAACACCCGCGTCGCCGCCGGCCGCATCGAAGCGGGCCGCGTCGTGCTCGACACGGTGGACGCTACCGGCGGCGAGCGCTTCGAGACCGCTACCACACGCTTCGTCAATGCGGCCGGGCTTAGCGCCGCAGCGCTTGCCCGCTCGCTTGAAGGGCTAGATCAGCAGTTCGTGCCAAAGCTCCATTACGCCAAAGGCAATTATTTTTCGGTGGCCGGCCGGGCGCCCTTCTCGCGGCTGATCTATCCAGTACCCGAACCAGGCGGACTCGGTGTTCATCTGACGCTCGATCTCGACGGCGTCACCCGCTTCGGGCCGGACGTCGAATGGACTGATCAACTCGACTATCGCGTCGATCCAGCTCGTGGCGAGCGCTTCTACAGCGAGATCCGCAAATACTGGCCGAACCTGGCCGATGGCAGCCTGCAGCCCGCCTATAGCGGCATCCGGCCAAAACTGTCCGGTCCCGGTGAGGCCAATGCCGACTTCGTCATCCAGGACGTGGCGGTGCATGGCGTGGACAGCCTGCTCAACCTGTTCGGCATCGAAAGCCCCGGCCTGACCTCCTGCCTGGCGATTGCCGATCATGTCGCGCAGCGCCTCGCGCCGAAGTTGTAGCGTGCGGCGCCCGCGCCACGATCTGAGGCGCATTGCGTGAACTTTCAGGCGCAAGTCGCCTAAGAGGCACATCGCGCACTTGCAGCCCGCTCCGCGCTCTGATTCCCTGCATTCTGGGCTGTTCTGATTCGCACTGCCCGGTTCAAAGTTTTCGCAGTGCGCCCGGGACAAGCTTCCAGCGACCACTCGGCGTATCCAGGGAGAACGGCAATGAACACCGCGACGAGGCCGGTAATCTCGGAGATGAGGCCTAAGATCACCGTCGTCGGGGTCGGCGGCGGCGGCGGCAACGCCGTCAACAACATGATCGCCGAAGGCCTGCAGGGCGCGGAATTCATCGTCGCCAACACCGATGCCCAGGCCCTTGCCATGTCGAAGGCAACGAGGCTGATCCAGTTGGGCGCTCATATCACCGAAGGTCTGGGCGCCGGGTCCCTGCCCGAGGTCGGCCGTGCCGCGGCCGTGGAATCCATCGACGAGATCATGGATCACCTTGCTGGAACGCATATGTGCTTCGTGACCGCCGGCATGGGAGGTGGAACCGGAACAGGTGCCGCGCCTGTTATAGCGCAGGCAGCGCGGGCAGCTGGAATACTGACCGTCGCCGTCGTCACCAAGCCATTCGTCTTCGAAGGCAGGCGCCGCATGCACGCTGCCGATGACGGCATCGAGCGCCTGCGCGAAAGCGCCGATACCGTCATCGTCATCCCCAACCAGAACCTGTTCAGGATCGCCGACGCCAGAACCACGTTCGCCGACGCATTCGCCATGGCCGACCGGGTTCTCTATGCAGGTGTCGGCTGCATCACCGATCTGATCGTCAAGGAAGGGCTGATCAATCTCGACTTCGCCGATGTGAAGTCGGTGATGCGCGACATGGGTCGCGCCATGATGGGAACCGGCGAGGCCGCCGGAGAAGGCCGTGCCAAGAAGGCGGCGGAAGCGGCAATCGCCAACCCGCTGCTCGACGAAGCTTCGATGATGGGCGCCAAGGGCGTCCTTGTCTCGATATCGGGCGGCATGGACATGACGCTGTTCGAGGTCGATGAAGCGGCTACCCGCATCCGCGAGGAGGTCGACAACGATGCCGACATCATCGTCGGCGCCATCTTCGACAAGGCACTCGCCGGAAAATTCAGGGTGTCGGTCGTCGCGACCGGCTTGCGGCGTGGCCTGGAGATTCCACTGCTGGCGGAACCGGAAGTTCGAATGAACTGAACGCGTATCGCGTGCGGCTCGCTCAGCTGATTGCCAGCCTCTCCTCACCAGGGCCGCGTGCCATCGATGACTTCCATGGCGCGTGCAGCAAAACGGCCGGCCAGCGGCGACACGTCGGCCGCATCGGCCGCAACCGCGCTGCCGGCCATCACGCGGTCGGCGATGCCGACGAAAATCACGGCAAAGCGGAACATGGCAAACACCAGATGGAAGTGCTGCAGCGGCGCCGTCAGCACTGCGTAGGCAAAGTAATGATCGAGGAATTCGCGCTGTGTCGGAATGCCGAGCGCTGCCTGATCGAGGCCGAGGATGCCGCCATATTCGTCAGGCGAGGAATGCCAGGGCATCGAGCAGAAGCCGAGATCGGCAAGCGGATGGCCAAGGGTCGATAAAGTCGCCATGCGCGATCGAGACGTGGCCGTCATCTGGCGGAAGATGTCGCGGCAGCCATTCGGCGACGGCTTCGAGCGCGGTGATGCGCTCGCTCGGCGATTCCCGCAACTGTCTGGTCCAGCGCGCGATCTGTCGTTCAAAATAGTTCCCGGGACGGCCATAATCGCCGAGCCCGACCTCTTCCGGCCGGACTGCGTGCAGTTTTGCCAGCGCCTCGGCCATGCCAAAATAGATGCCGCGCCGCTCGTCCGGCGCCAGTCCCGGCAACGAGCCATCGTGGAACACCCGGCCGTCGAGCCGCTGCATCAGGTAGAATGGCGTGCCGAGCGGCTCGTCGCCGTCGTGAAAGAGCACCGGCCGCGGCACCGGCACCTCTGTCGCCGCTAGCGCTTCGATCACCCTGTATTCGCGATCGACGGCATGAGCGCCGCGCAGGATCGGTCCCGGAGGTTTCTTGCGCAGCACCATGCGGCGGCCGCCGTAGTCGACGAAATAGGTCGGGTTGGATTGGCCGCCGACGATCCGCTCAAGCGACATCTGGCCATCGCCAAAATGCGCTCTCAGAAAATCCTCTGGCAGCCGCGGCCGGAACGGACGAACCGAGCAACAGCCAGGACACGATTCCAAGCGCCAGGGAGAAACGCAAATTCCGAGTAGTTTTCGGCATCTCGTCCACAGAATTTCTCCTCCTCTGTCAACAGTCTACCAAATCTCCCAGTAGAACATTACCAAAAAATCAACGCTCTCACCATTTTCGATATTCTGTGGACTGGAAACTGACCTCCCTCTTCTTCTATCTTGAACCTGCTGGCGGCATATCGTATCGCATCAGATCAATTCGATGATAGCACAGCCATAGCCGTCCAGGGTCAGCACTCCGGAGACAGGCCTTTTGCCGTCGAGCAGGTTGCTGCCGGCGGGAACGCCGCTTACCGCAACCGGCGTGTCCTTGATGTTTTGCATGAACAGAAGCTGGCGTTCATCATTCTCGCGCATCGTCACCTCGACGCCGTCCGGCAGATCCGGAACCAGAGGCTCCACGTTCGCGTCGGCGAAAGTGCGGGTTGCGAGCTGAGCCGTCAGTTCCGGAGTCAGGTAGGTGCCGACATAGAGCACACGGCCCTTGCCGACGGCGCGGGAAGTGATTGCAGGCGCTCCCACCGCGTAGCGGTTCGACCAAACCCCGATAATTTCGACTTCCGGTTCGACTGCGAGGTTCTCATAGAAATAACCGGCATCGAACTCGTGGTTGCCGAAGGTATAACGACGGATGCGGCGGCTGGATTCGGCCGGTCTGTCAGGGGGAATGACGAGCCCGCCGGAGCGCGACATGGTGTTGAACAGGCCATTGGCCCCAGGTGCCGCCAGCCGCCCGAAATCCTCGACGCGAACACCGGTCAGCTTCGACAGCGACCGGCCCGGCGCTGTCTCGCGGATGACGTGGTTGTTTTCGTCGCGGGTTCCCGTGCGCGCGCCAACGATGACGGTACCGCCATTTTCGGCAAAGACTTGCAGCCGCTCGGTCCAGCTGTCCTTCCAGATCACCCAATGCGGCACGTAGAACACCTTGAGCTTCGACAGATCGTCTTCCGGGTGGATGAAGCCGCAGGCGATGCCGCGGTCATAGCAATACTGATGCAGCAAGGTTGCGTCGTCCTGCGGGCTTGGCAAGCCGATCGGGAAGGTTTTGTGGGCTTCCTGATTGTCGAAGTCCGAGCCGGCGATGCCGACATCCATCCGCACATGGGTGCCTAGGATCTTGTCTTTAAGCGCCATCATCTCGGTGGCGAACTGCCTCGCTTCGTCATAGCGGCGGCGAGCGACATCATCGTGATCGATGATGCCCATCCAGTATATCTCGGCGCCGAAATGCGCGGGACGCCAGCGGAAGAACATGATGCCATCGGCGCCACGCGCAACCGACGACATCGCCATGCGTCGCATTTCGCCCGGCTCCGGCGTCAGCGTGCAGAAGCCCGGCTGGGCGCCAAAACCCGACTGTTGTTCCGGCACTATGTAGTTGCCGGAAAATCCCCTGCAGATGTCGAGATGCAGTGCCTGGATCTTGGCGTGGTTGCCGAGGCGAAAGAACTCGTCATAGAGGAACGGGTAGATATCGTAGCCGACAAAGTCGAGATCGGTGGAGAACTGGCCTCGAAAATCGATATCGCGCAATCCGCCGAGATTGTGGAAGATGAACCAACCGGCATTCGTGGCTCTCAGGATCTCGACCTGGTCGTGCTGGAACCGTGCTGTCGAAAACGCGAGAAAACGGTGGTAGTCCTGGAGGTGACCGGGACCGGGAAAGGACGGGGAAAAATCCAGCGGGAAGACAATTTCCCTGAAATCGCCGTAAGCCGTCGCCCAGAAATCGCCACCCCAGGCGAAGTTCAGCCTGTCTATCGTCTTGTAGGTTTCCTGGAGATAAGCCTGGAATTCCTTCAATGCCGACGGCGAATAGGATTCCGGCATGCTGGTGTTGAGTTCGTTGTCGGTCTGCCAGCCTATGACATTTGCATTGTCGCGGTAGTGGTCCGCCATCGCCCTGGTAATCTTGCGGCTATAGTCGCGAAACACCGGGCTGCTGGTGTCGGCATACTGGCGCGAGCCGTGGCCCATCGACCGGCCATTTCCATCAAGCCGCAGGATTTCCGGATGCTTTGCGGTCAGCCAGCGCGGCGGGGTGGCGGTCGGCGTGCACAGGATCGTGTTGACGCCGCGACGCGCGAGGCCCTCGATTGCCCGGTCGAACAGGTCGAAATCGAAGGTGCCTTCACGCGGTTCGAAAATGTGCCAGGCGAATTCGCCGAGGCGGGCGACGTTGAAGCCGGCCTCGGCCATGCGCCTGGCGTCATTGTCCCAGTAACTCTCGTCCACATGCTCGGGGTAATGCGGCGCGCCGACCAGAAAGCGGTCGGTCTGGATCGTCCGCCAGACCGACAGGGCGCGGCCGTTTGAAGTCTTGTTCACGAAGGATACTCCTGCAGGTCAGTCGGTGATGGTGGGTTTACGGGCACTGATGGTCCGCTCATCGACAGAGGAAAAGAGATAGACGTCACGCGGCTCGACCTTTAAGCCGACGGTCGCGTCGGCAGAGACAGCGCTCGCATGGCCGATCTGGACGGTGACGTTGCCGCTGCCGCTTTCAGAACTGACGCATTGCAGCGGGCCGGCGTCGGCATAGAGGATGGTCTCGCGGCCGAGATGCTCGACCAGCCGCACCCGTCCTGCAAAACTCGCTGTCCCTTCCGCGGCCAGGCTGATGCTCTCCGGCCGAATCCCCATTGTCACCCTATCGCCGACCTGTACGGATGCCGCTTCCGTCAGTTCGACAGCCAAAGGAGAAAGACCGGCGGTCGACAGCGTGGCGGCGCCGCCGGAGACAGCGGCGACGGTCACTTCGAAAAAATTCATTCGGGGTGCGCCGAGGAAGCCCGCGACGAAGAGATTGGCCGGATTGCGGTAGAGTTCGAGCGGAGCGCCCACCTGCTCGACCGAGCCGCGATTGAGCACGACGATACGGCTCGCCATTGTCATCGCCTCGGTCTGGTCGTGCGTGACATAGACCATGGTGGCGCCGAGCCTGGCGTGCAGATCGGAAAGCTCGACGCGCATCTGCGTGCGCAGCGCTGCGTCAAGGTTGGATAGCGGTTCGTCGAACAGGAACACGTCGGGCGAGCGGGTTATGGCACGGCCAATCGCCACACGCTGACGCTGGCCGCCGGAAAGCTGTTTCGGCCGCTTGTCGAGCTGGTCGGTAATGCGAAGGATCTTGGCGGCTCGCAGCACGGCGGCATCGATCTCGGCCTTGGGGCGATGCGCCATGCGCAGGCCGAAACCCATGTTCTCGGCGACGGTCATATGCGGGTAAAGCGCATAAGACTGAAAAACCATGGCAATGCCGCGCTCACCCGGCTCGGTGGTGGTGACATCACGGTTGTTGATGAGAATTTCACCGGTCGAAACGGTTTCAAGCCCGGCAATGATCTTCAACAGCGTTGACTTGCCACAACCGGACGGCCCGACGGTGACAATGAACTCGCCCTGTTCGACGCTGAGATCAATGCCGCGCAGTGCATGATAGGTGCCATAATTCTTTTGTATCTGCCGGAGTTCAAGACTGGTCATGGAGCCCTGCTTGCAAAATCGGTTTCGAATCGGATGGGCGACGCCTTGAAGCCATGGTCGTTCATCCCTTGACCGCTCCCATTGTGAGGCCGGTGATGAAGTGCTTCTGCATAAGGAAGAACATGGCGACTGGTGGCAAAGCCACGACGATGGTTCCAGCCGAGATCAAGTTCCAGGCCGAGATCCATTCGCCGCGCAGATTGGCAAGGCCGGCGGTGACCGGTTTTACGGTATCGCTGATGGTGAGCACGACCGCCCAGAAATAATCGTTCCAGATGAAGGTGAAGAGCAGGATGGCAAGCGCCGCGAGAGCCGGCCGTACCAGTGGGACGACGACGTGTACCAATGTCTGAAACGGTGTCGCGCCCTCGGCCCTGGCTGCCTGAAACAGCTCTCCCGGCAAGGCGGCGATGAAGTTGCGCATGAACAGTGTTGCAAACCCGGTCTGGAAGGCGATGTGGAAGATGATCAGGGCCGACATCGTGTCGTAGAGGTTGAGCCGCACCATGAGATCGCGGACCGGGATCATCATGATCTGGTGCGGCAGGAAGTTTCCGCCGACGAACAGGGCGAAGACGAGCATGTTGCCGCGAAATCGGTAACGGGCGAGCACGAACCCGGCGAGCGTGCTCAAGATGAGAACGCCGATCACCGAGGGGATGGTGATCGTCAGGCTGTTGAGGAAGTAGCGGGCCATCGGCGTCTGGGTGAAGACTGCCGTGTAGTTGTCGACCAGGCCGAATTGGGTCGGCCAGCCCCACAGATTGCCGCCCATGACATCCTGCGTAGAGCGGAACGAGGTAAGAATGATGGCAAAGAGCGGCGCCAGCCAGACAATCAGGATGCCGACCACCAGCACGACATAGAGGCGACGCTGCCAAATAGCAGTTTCGGGAATCGGGCGGGGAAACATCAGCCGCCCCTTTCATCGGCGCGGATCATCCGCGTCAGGTACCAGGCGATGAAGACCGCCATGATCACGAACAGCACCGAGGCAATGGCCGCGCCATAGCCGAAGCGGTAGGAAAAGATGGACTGCTCGAACATCTGATAGGCAAGCACCTCGGACGAACCGAAGGGGCCGCCGCTGGTCATCACCGAGACCATGTCGAAGGAACGCAGTGCGCCGACGACGGTGACAGCGATGGCGATAAAGGTGACCTGTGTCAGCTGCGGCAACACGATGTGGCGCAGCATGTTCCAGCCCCTGGCGCCGTCGACCCGCCCGGCGCCGATCAGGTCCTCGCTGAGATTGTTGAGGCCGGCGAGATAGAGCACCATGCAGAAGGCGATCTGCGGCCACAACGCTGCGATCACGACGGCGAAGGTGACGAAGTTTTCATCCGACAGCACTGCCGGGGCGGTCGCGCCGAAGGTGCGGAAGATCAGGGCGAGAAGTCCGAATTCCGGCGTATAGACCCAGGTGAAGACAACGCCGACGGCAACCGAAGCCAGCACCAGCGGAATGAAGAACAGCGACTTGAGCAGGCGCATGCCGCGGATTTTCTGGCTGACGAGCAGCGCGATGGCGAGGCCGAGCGGCGGCGCCAGCATGAACATCACCAGCCAGATCAGATTGTTCTTCAGCGAAACATAGAACTGCGGGTCGGCGAACAATTCGCGGTAGTTGCCAAGGCCGATCCAGACCATCGGGCTGAAGCCGTCCCATTCGTGCAGGCTGATCCATAGGCTCTCGACCGCAGAGGCCAGAATGACGACGGAAAACAGCACAGCAGCGGGCAGGATCAGAAGTGTCGGTGTCAGCCACCAGCGATGGCGGCGCCAAAGCTTCGTCATTTTGGGAGACCTCATTCACCGGAACGCATCGGGGAGCGGGCAAGACCCCGCTCCCCTCGGCTGGGAGGCGCTAGATCTTGAAGATCCGGCGACGGGTTCCCTCGAGTCGCTGAAGAATGGCATCCCGGCGCTCCGGCTTGGCCATGAATTCCTGGAAACCGACCAGACCCGCCTGGGCCATGTCGGGATCGGTGTCGCGGTCGTAATATTGCGACGTGCCGGCCACCGTCTTGAGGCTTTCCACAGCCGCGTTGACCAGCGGGTCCTTGCTGGCTGGAAGGTCGTTGCGCGGCGGAACGTTGCCGCCAGGTTCCAGATAGGGGCCGAAATTTTCCGGCTGGTAAAAGAAGGCGAGGAACTCGCGGGCACCCGCCTTGTTCTTGGCGTTGGCCGGGATGTGTACCGAATTGACCGAGAATTCTTCGTAGCGGTCGAGGGCGGCGTCAATCTTCGGGAAAGGCGCGAATGTCAGCTGCTCGAGATCCTGCTCAGGGAAAGTAGCCTTCACGAAGGCACCGAGGTTCATCATGCCGGCCTTCTTCTGGGCGAGGAAGGCGCCGGCCTCCTGCCAGCCGAACGAGGTTTGATCCGGCGTGAAGAAACCCTGCCTGATCAGCTCCTCCCAGTGGTCGAAAACAGGCTTCAGCGCCGGGTCGGTATAGGCCATCTTGCCGTTCATCAAGGCGAAGTGCTTGTCGAGACCATTGATGCGCAGGTTCATCTGATCGAACCATCCGGCCGCCGGCCAGAGTTCCTTGGTGCCGATGCTGACGGGGATTAGGCCGGCGGCCTTGGATTTCTGGCCGTAAGCGAGGAATTCGTCCCAGGTCGCCGGTACCGTAAGTCCGTGCTCGGCAAAGACGTCCTTGCGATAGAACATGCCCCACATCGTGCCGCCGGTCGGCAGTCCATACTGCTTGCCGTCGACCGTGACGGCACCGGTCGTAGCACCCAGCACGTCCTTGTATTTTTCCTTCTCGAACAGATCCGAAATGTCGTCGAACAGGCCGCGGTTGACGAAGGCACGCATGCGGTTTCCGGAGAACCAGAAGCAGACATCCGGCGCGCCGGCCACAAGGTAGTTGCGGATCGCGGTCTTGTGGGCCTCGTGATCCATGTTGTTGATCACAACTTTGGTGCCTGACTGCTTCTCGAAATCGGCCGCGATGCGCCGCAAAATCTGCAGGGCATCGGCATTGTTTTCATCTGAAATGATGGTGACTTCGCTCGACTGGCTGAGTGCCGGCATTGGAAAGCCCGTGAGCACCGCGGCGGAAACGCCACCGGCTCCCTTAAGGAAATTGCGCCGCGTCGACGGCTTTTCGATCCACTTGAACGTCATTGTCACTCCTCCCTTGTTGTTAATTCTGCCCGGCATCGCGGCCGACGCGGTCGTCCCCCTCACCCGGCGCTGTGCGAACCCGACAACGCATCTCCCGGGCAAGACAACATGCTTGCCCGCTCCTTCAGAGCGCGGTGGCTGCCGGTATGAACCGGATTATTTTCGTTAACCCCGGTTCGGGTGTTGAACAGTTGGGCAAACTTACGCATATGTTTGATCGAGAGGCAATAATTAATTTACAAAATTAAGGAATAAATCCGTGAAGCTCAAGGGTGACCCGAGCACGACCCGGGCGATGAACCGGAGACTGATCCTCAATCTCTTGCGGCAGGAGGGTCCGCGCAGCCGGGCCGACATAGCGTCCGTTACCGGCCTCAGTCCGGCGGCCGTCACCTTCGTCGTGGCGGACCTCATCGAGGATGGCCTGCTGATCGAGGGCAAGACAGTCGTGGGCTCGGCCGGGCGCCGCCCTATCCCGGTGGATATCAACTACGCAAACGGCCTCGCCATAGGTTTCAAGCTGATGGTCGGGTCGGTCGAATGCGTGGTCACCGATCTTGCGACCAATCCGCTGGGTTCCATGCGCGTCAAGCTCTCGGACAGCGATCCCGACCGTATTACAAAGGCGTTGGCCAAGGCGGTGCCGGAGCTGATTGCGATTGTCGATCGGCCCGGCGCCAAGCTTGCCGGGATCGGCGTTTCAATGCCTGGCGTTATAGACAACCAGAAGGCCGTGTGTATCCGCAGCAATCGCTATAACTGGGACAACGTTCCCCTTGGCCCGATGCTGGCCGAACGGGTGGACGTCCCCGTGTGGCTTGAGGACGACACCAATGCCTACGCCATTGCCCAGCAACTCTTCGGCCTCGGACGCCAGCACCGCAATATGGCGGTGCTGGCGATCGGCGTCGGGATCGGCTGTGCGCTCGTCTTCGAAGGCAAACTCTATCGCGGTGCGAACGGTGCTGCCGGCAAATTCGGTCACACCTCCTATGAGGAGAACGGCCGCCTTTGCGAGTGCGGAAAACGCGGCTGCCTGATGGCCTATTACGCCGAGCCGGCGATCCTGCGCACATGGCGCGAAGCCACCGGGCACGACGAAGCGGATTGCAAAGCGACCCTTATGGAAGCCTTGGCAGACCGCGAACCGCGAGCCGTCGCCATTCTCGAAGAAGCCGGACGTGGCATCGGCCGGCATCTCGCCAATCTTGTCAACATCACCGACCCGGAGGTCATTGTTGTCGGCGGTGAAGCGGTATCGTTTGGCGACGCGCTGTTTGGCCCGATGCGGGTGATGCTCGGGCAAAACACCTTTCGACAAGCACCGCCAATGCTGCTGGACTGGGAGGACAATTCCTGGGCAAGAGGGGCGGCTGCACTGGTGACGCAGAAGCTCTTCGATTTCGAGACATCGGCCGGCAACGCCGCGCCGCTTTCAAAGCGGGCTTTATGGTCGGCATAGGCGAGTGAAATAGACAGCCCTGCGCCTCAGGCCGCCCGAACGCTGCGCGCTCCGCGCGTCCAGGCCGGCAGCCAATCGCCATGCGCAACCAGCAAATCATCGACCAGCGACCATATCTGGTCGAGGTCGAGCTCAGCCGCCGTGTGCGGGTCCATCATCGCCGCGTGATAGATGTGCTCGCGGTTCTCGGTCATCAGCGCCTGGACCGTCAGCTCCTGGACGTTGATATTGGTGCGGATTAGCGCAGTAAGCTGCACCGGCAGGTCGCCGATGAAGGTGGGTTGAATGCCGGAGGCGTCGACGAGGCACGGCACCTCGGCCGCGCAATTATATGGCAATGACGTGATGCAGCCATTGTTGCGGACATTGCCGTAGATCACCGACGGCTCGCCGGTCCAGACCGAATTCATGATCGAGGACGCATATTCCTTCGACTGCTCCACTTCGATCTTGTCAGCCGAGCGATAGGCTTCCGCTTGCCCCTTCCAGCGTTCGATCTGCTCGATGCAGCGCTTCGGATACTCGTCGAGCGGGATACCGAATTTCTCGATCAGATCTTCGCGCCCGTCCTTGATGAAATAGGGCGTGTATTCCGCGAAATGTTCGGAGCTTTCAGTGACGAAGTAACCGAGGCGCTTCAGCATCTCGTAGCGCACCTTGTTCGGGCAGCGCGGGTTCCACCCCGGCTTCGGCGCCCGCCCTTCGCTATAGGCGCGCAGCAGATCCGGATAGAGGTTGCGATAGGTGCCGTCCGGCTGGCGATGCTCGAACTTCAGGTAGAAGGCCATGTGATTGATGCCGGCCGAGCGATAGCGAATCTCCTCGTAGGGAATGTCGAGATCATGCGCCAGCTCCATTGCCGTGCCTTGCACCGAATGGCAGAGGCCGACCTGCTTGATGTCGGGGTATTTCTCCGCGATCGCCCAGGTGTTGATCGCCATCGGGTTGACATATTGCAGCATGATAGCCTGCGGGCAGACCGCGAGCATGTCTTCGCAGATCTTCCACAGATGCGGCACGGTTCTCAAGCCTCGCATGATGCCGCCGACGCCGAGCGTATCGGCGATGGTCTGGCGCAGCCCGTATTTCTTCGGAACTTCGAAGTCGGTGACCGTGCAGGGCTCGTAGCCGCCGATCTGGAAGGCGACGACGACGAAATCGGCGCCCGCCAGCGCCTTGCGCTGGTCCGAATAGGTTTCGGCTTTGGCCTTTACGCCAAGCGTCGAGATCAACTTGCCAACGACGATTGCACTTTCTTCAAGTCTTTGCGGATTGATGTCCATCAGTGCGATCGTCGCGCCGGATAAAGCCGGACGCTGCAATATGTCACCAACGATGTTCCTCATGAACACCGTCGAGCCAGCTCCGATGAAAGCGACCTTGGGATTTCTTGCCACAATAACCTCCGGCATAACAATCAGGCTACCTCGAAAGCGGCTTTGACCAGCCGTTCGGTATAAGCGGTTTTGGGATGGGACAGGACTTCGTCGACAGGCCCCTCTTCGACGATCCGGCCGTGCTGCATGACGATGACGCGATGGCACAGCGCCCGCACGACTTTGAGATCGTGCGAGATGAAGATGTAGCTCAGGCCCCGTTCGCGCTGCAGCTTGCGCAGCAGTTCGATGATCTGCGCCTGGACCGAGAGATCCAGCGCCGATGTCGGCTCGTCGAGTACGATGAATTCCGGTTCGAGCGCGACGGCGCGGGCAATCGCAATACGCTGGCGCTGGCCGCCGGAAAACTCGTGCGGGAAGCGCGACAGGATATCGCCCGGCATGCCGGCGCTGATCAGTGCCTCGCGCACCCGCTCGATCCGATCGTTCCTCGTGGCGCCGATGCGGTTGACGACAAGCCCTTCCTCGATGATCTGGCCGATCGTCATGCGCGGGTTGAGCGACGAGAACGGGTCCTGGAAGACGACCTGCATGCGCGACCGCAGCGGCCGCATCTGCGCCCGCGAACAGCCATGGATCGGCTGGCCATCGAAATAGATCTCGCCGCTGTCCGTGGTGTTGAGCCTGAGCAACGCCTCGCCGAACGTGGTCTTGCCCGATCCGGATTCGCCGACGAGGCCCAGCGTCTCGTGCCGCCGGAGGGTCAGGCTGAGGCTGTCGACGGCGACAAGTTCGCGCAGATCCGGCTTCATGAACGTGCCGTGCCGCAGCATGAAGGAGACGCGCACACCCTTGGCCTCAAGAATGACGTCGGCGCCTTCCGGCAACGGATTTGCCTGGCCGCGCGGCTCGGAGGCAAGCAGGTGGCCTGTGTAGGGATGCTGCGGATTGGCGAACAGCTTCTCCGTCACATTGTGCTCGCGCATCTCCCCATGCTGCATGACGTAGACATAGTCGGAGAACTGCCGCACCACGGTCAGGTCGTGCGTGATCAGGATCACCGCCATGCGCAGTTTCTTCTGCAGGTTGCGGATGAGATTGAGGATTTGCGCCTGAACCGTCACGTCGAGCGCCGTCGTCGGCTCATCGGCGATCAGCACGTCCGGATCGTTGGCCAGCGCCATGGCGATCATCACACGCTGGCGCTGACCGCCGGAAAGCTGGTGCGGATACTGCTTCAGCCGCGCCTGGGGCTCAGGAATTTGCACCTGCTGCAGCAGCTCGAGCGCCCTTGCCTCGGCCTGCCTGCGGCTCATCTTGCGATGCACCCGTATCGCCTCGACGATCTGGCTGCCGATCGTGTAGATCGGGTTGAGCGAACTCATCGGCTCCTGGAAGATCATCGAGATGCGGTCGCCGCGCAGTTTGCGCCGGGCACGCTCGGAAAATTTCAGGATGTTCGCCCCATTGTATTCGACGGTCGATTTCGGCGACACGACCGCACGCTTCGACAACAGTCCCATGACGGTGCGCGCCGTCACCGACTTGCCCGATCCGGACTCGCCGACAATGGCGATCGTCTCGCCGCGATAGAGCTGGAAGGAGATGTCCTTGACCGCTTCCACCATGCCGTGCTCGACCTTGAAATCGACGGCGATGTTGCGGGCATCGATGACCGGGTTTTCCGAACGTCCATCATGGTCGAGCCGGACAGGCGGTGCGAAAGATTTGACGAGCGCGTGTTGCATCATGTCACGTCAATAAGGATCGACTGCATCGCGCAGTCCGTCGCCAAGCGCGTTGAACGCGAAGACGGTGACAAGCACGAAGCCGACCGGCGAGAGGATCCAGGGATAGGTGCCAATGACCGAATAGGTGGCGGTGTCTTGCAGCATCAGCCCCCAGGAGATCAGTGGCGGCTTCACCGCGAAGCCGAGAAAACCGAGGAAGGATTCGAGCAGGACGACACTGGGGATCGCCAATGTGACGGCAACGATCACGTGGCTCATCACGTTTGGGAAAATGTGCTGCATGATGATGCGGCCATCCGTGGCGCCGACCGCCATCGCCGCACGGACGTAGTCGATTCGCGCCAGCGCCAGGGTCTTGCCGCGCACCTCGCGCGACATCTGCGCCCAGCCAAGCGCCGACATGACGACGATCACGAAGGCCAGGAAGACATTTGTCGGCGCCGTCACCGGAACCAGCGACGTTAGCGCCAGATAAAGCGGCAATTGCGGAAATGCGAGCACCAGTTCGACGAAGCGCTGGACCCAGACATCGAATGTGCCGCCGAAATAACCCGACACCATGCCGACCGTCGTGCCGATCACGGTGACGATGAAAACCACGGTCAATGCGATCATCAACGAGATGCGCGAACCGTAAATCGCACGAGCCAGCACATCGCGGCCGAATTTGTCGGTGCCAAGGAAGTGCACCGGCTGGCCGTCGGTCGAGCCGAAGAAGTGCCGGTTCGCGGGAAGCAGGCCGAGCAGTCTGTACTCCGCTCCCTTGACGAAGAAGCCGAGCAGCCGCGGATGGTCGTAGTCCGGCCCGACGACGGGTTGGAAGGTAACCGGGTCGAGGTCTTCCGAATCCGCCAGGGCATAGACGCGTGGCTGGAAGACGAAGTTGCCGTCCTT
This sequence comes from Mesorhizobium sp. LSHC420B00, assembly GCF_000503055.1. Taxonomy (GTDB): domain Bacteria; phylum Pseudomonadota; class Alphaproteobacteria; order Rhizobiales; family Rhizobiaceae; genus Mesorhizobium. The sequence continues at coordinate 90,059 of NZ_AYVY01000018.1, forward strand.
GTCATGGAAGCTCATCATCTGCGGCGGGGCGAAGCCGACATCGGTCACCTTGGGATCCATCGGTGCGAAGAAGTCGGCAAACACCGCCAGCAGCACCAGAAACGCGACCAGGATGAGCCCGGCCATGCCGGTCCAGGACCGTTTCAGGCGGCGCCAGACGAGTGCGATGTAGCTCTCATTGCCGCGCGGCTTGATCTTGGCCGGCTCCTCGGCAAGTGGCGGCAGCGAGGGCTCGAACACAAGCATCTCAGGACCCTGCATATTGGCGCACACGCGGATCGAGCATGACGAGCAGCATGTCGGCGATGATGTTGCCGACGATCAGCGTCGCCGACAGCACCATCATGAAGGTCGCCGTGACATAGACGTCGCCAACCGCCATCGAACCGACGATCGCCGGGCCGACGGTCGGCAGGGCAAAGATGATCGCAGTCTCGATCTCGCCGGTCAGCATATAGGGCAGCACCACGCCCTGATACATGACCAGCGGATGCAGCGCATTGGGCACCGCATGGCGCATCACGACCGCACCACCGCTGAGACCCTTGGCGCGAGCGGTTTCGACATATTGCGCGTTCAGCGTGTCGAGCAAATTGCCGCGCATCACCCGCATGTTGTAGGCGAGCCCGCCAAAGGTGGCGATGGCGACAACCGGCCAGACATGCCGGACGAGATCGACGAACTTCGCCCAGGACCACGGGGCCCCGCCAAATTGCGGCGAAAAGAAGCTGCCGATCTCGGACACATTGAACTGGAAGACCAGCAGGTAGACGATGATCAGGGCCATCAGGAAGCGCGGCACCGTCATGCCGAGGAAGGAAATCGCTGACAGCGTACTGTCGATCCAGCTGTACTGTCTGGTCGCCGCCCAGATGCCAAAGCCGATGCCCAGCACCGAAGCCAAGAGATGGCAGACAAGCGCAAGCAGCAGCGTGCGCGGCAGCCGCTCGCCCACCACGTCGGCGACGGGCTTGTTGTAATACAGGCTGTAGCCGAAGTCGCCGCGGGTGACGATGCCGGCGATCCAGTTCAGGTATTGGAGCGGAACCGGCTTATCGAGGCCATGCTCCACGCTATAAGCCTTCGCCTGCGCATCGGCCTCGGCAAAGGAGGCTCCACCCTGGTTGATGAGCTGCAAGCGGATGTAGTCGGCATAGTTGCCCGGCGGGGCCTGGATGATCGCGAAGGTAACCACGCTCAAAATGGCGAGAACCGGTAATGCGGATGCTATGCGCATAAGCAGAAATCGCAGCATCGGCCGTTTCTCTCCTCGCTCGGTTTCAGTTATCCCCTTGCCGCTGGCTTTGTCCCGGCCGCGCCAGCAGCGCGGCCGGGAATTTTCAAGTCAGGGGAGGAAACTCAGTTCGTCGGACCCTTGTCGCCGGGCTTTCCGGGAAGCTGTTCGGGGAACAGTTCATATTTCTGCTGCTTGTCGACAGCGACCCAGACCCTTTCACGAATGATCGAATCTTCGGCCCAGTTGAACATGAAGATCGGCGTTCCCTGCGGGATATTGGAGAAGCGGTTGTTGATGATCAGCGCGCCGGGATATTCGGTCAGCCCGACGGTATAGACGTGTTGCGTCGAGATCTTCTGGAACTGCTTCATCAGGCTGGCGCGCTCGTCGTTGTCCTGCGCCGAGACGAACTTGTTGACGATGTCCACGAGGTCCTTCTCGAACGGCATCAGATCGACCTGGCCGTTTTCCGGAGCGCGATGGTTCCAGCTTGTGCGTGGGCCGATCGGCGCCAGTTGCTCGGTGTTCTGTACGACCGAGGTGAGCTCCTCATCATTGCGCCTGACCATCCAATCGAAACGGCCAGAATACATGGACGCGTCGCGCTGGACGCCGTTCAACCCGTTCAGGACAACGCGAAGACCTAGCCTCTCCATCTGGCCGACGACGCCCTCCGCGAGGCTCTTGTCGGTGGTGTAGTCATTGTTGACGAGCATCACGATCTCGACATTCTTTCCGCCGGCGGTGCCGGCAGGAAAATTGACGAAGCCGTCGCCGTCGCTGTCCTTCAGGCCTGCCTTGGCGAGTTCCGCCTTGGCGCCTTCGAGATCGAAGGGGTAGTAGACCGTCGACTTCCGGTCGTAGAAGCTCGTACCCGAGGAGAAGCCGCCCGGATAGATGGCGGTGAACGGACCCTTGACCAGCGAGTCGCCGAGCGCCTTGCGGTCGAGCGCCATGGTAACGCCCTTGCGGAAATCCTCGTTGCGGTTCAGCTCGCGAACCGCCTGCCCACGCTCGTCGGGATTGCCCCAGCCGTTGGCGGAGAAGTTCATCCGCAGATTATAGCCGATCAGCCGCGGACCGAAGGCAAGCCGGGCCGGCGCGTCCTTTTGCGCCGCCCGCTTCAGCGAGGCGACGAAATTCTCCGGCTGCTCCAGATTGGAGATGTCGGCCGCCCCCGACACCGCCTGAACGTCGCGGTCGGCCCAGGTCGATAATTTGTAGTGCAGTTCATTGAGATACGGCAGTTGGTTGCCCTTCTCGTCGACCTTCCAATAGTACGGATTACGGCGCATGACGATGATGTCGTCGGGGCGGTATGCCACCGGCACCCAGGCACCCATCACGGGCATGTTCATATATTCCGGCGGGAACGCGTTCTTGAACTGCTCGTAAGTGTTCTTCGAGTATTTCGGATGCTGCGGCTTGAGGATGTGCGACGGTCCGGGGCAGAACTTGCCGTAAGCCATGGCGTAGAGGTGTTGCTTCGGAAAGGCGTCCTTGAAGGTCCACTCGACGGTGTAGTCGTCGATTTTCTTCAGCGTCGTGCCGACGCCGAAGGTCTCCTGCGTGGCGCCGTTCAGCGGCGAGACATTGGGGTCGATCACCTCGTCGTCCCAGTAGAACATCACATCGTCGGCGTTGAACGGAACGCCGTCCGACCATTTCGCGCCCTCGACCAGATGCATCGTCAGCGTGTGGCCGTCCTTCGACCAGTCCCAGCCCCTGGCGAGGTTCGGCAGCGGCTCGGTGTCCTTGGCTTCGACCTGGAAAAGCGGGGCCGTTCGCGTAAGGCATTCGGAGAGGCCGATGTCGATGCCGCCCCAGCCTTGCGTCTGCCCCGCGCCGTAGTTCCAGCCCTCCGGCCGGCCGCCGATGACATGGCGCATCGTGTCACCGTAGACGCCGACGCCGTCCGGCATGTTGCCGGTCTTGAAGACCAGCGGCTCCTTCGGGAGCCGGTCCTTGACCGGCGGCAGCTTGCCTGGCTTGACGTATTTGTCGGTGACCCAATCGGGTTCGTGGTATTCTGGAAGTGCCTTGAACTCCAGGATGGAGTCGCGCGCGACATATTTGATCTTTCCCTCGGCGGGAAATTGCGCGGGCACCGGCGGCACGGTCGGCTCGGATGCATATGCGCTCAGCGCCGAGGCCGAGACGCCAAGCGCCAGCCCTGCGAGAATGCCAATGTTTCGAAAATTCCTCATCGTCTCTCCTCCCTGTTGTTCAGGAGCGCGTTGACGCCGCTCCATTTCTCCTCGAACGCTATGCAGACGGTGCGGCGCCGAAAATCCCTCCGAAACTTTACCGCAATCCGTCCCGATGAAATTCAGACGGCCTGCTTGAGAGCCGTTTTTTCCGCACGCAATTCCTCGATCGAACGGACGTCGCGCCGTGCCGCACCGGCCCATTCTCGGGTCTTGACCCTGGATTTCGAAAGCCGTTCCTTCGCGGCCGGCACCGCATCGGCATATTGCGGCAGCCAGCGGGCCTGGGCGACGACCATCTCGTCCACCATTTGCCAAACCTCTTCCGGGGTCGAAACCGCGCCGACCAGTGGGTCGTGCAGGACCGCGAGCTTCAGCAGGTCGATATCGCCGGAGATTGCCGCATGAACCGACATGCGCTGGACGTTGATCGAGGAAATGCAAGTGGCGGCGCAGCCCTCCGGCAGCGTGATGCCGGCCACCATGTTGATACCGAAGCGATCGACGAAGCCGGGCGACTCGACGATCGCATCCTGCGGCAGGTTGGCGATGATGCCATTGTTCTTGACGTTGAAATGACCGCGATAAACGCGGTTCGTCTCCAGCGCCTCGAGAATATGGCTGGCATGCTCGTTGGAGCGCTTGGCAGGATCGATCGGCCTCGCGGCGGATTCCAGAAATTGCGGGAATTCGGTTTCGAACCAGTTGCGCGTTTCGGTCGAATAACGAAGGTAGCCGCCGGTCTCGCCGTGGATCCAGTCGGACATGTCGATCCAGCGGGTGATTTCGTCCGGCCGCTTGCGGTACCAGGGCAGGTATTCGGAAAGATGGCCGTTGCTTTCGGTCGAATAGACGCCGAACCGCTTCAGGACGTCGATGCGCAGCTTTTCCTGTTGCGAATAGACCGGATGCGCCTCGAAGGCGGCAACCAGCTCGTCCTTACCGATCTTGCGGCCGTTGAGACGCAGGTCGATGAACCAGGTCTGGTGATTGATGCCGGAGCAGATGTAATCGAGTTCGGTGCGCGACTTGGCGCCGAGCACTTCGGCGATCTGGTCGGCGCCGTGCTGGACGCCGTGGCAGAGGCCGACGGTATCGACCTTGCCATATTCGATCGCCGCCCAGGTGTTCATGGCCATCGGGTTGGCATAGTTCAGGAATTTCGCCCCAGGCTCGGCGACTTCGAGGATATCCTTGCAGAAATCGAGGATCACCGGAATGTTGCGCTGGCCGTAGAGGATGCCGCCGGCGCAAATCGTGTCGCCGACGCATTGGTCGATGCCATACTTCAGCGGAATGCGGATGTCGTCGGCATAGGCTTCGAGACCGCCGACGCGAACGCAGCTGATGACGTAGCGGGCACCCTCGAGGGCAGCACGGCGGTCGGTCGTTGCTGTAACCCTGGTCGGCAGCCTGTTGAATTCGACGACCCTGTCGAGGATCGACTTGATCATCTGGAGATTGCGCTCGCTGAGATCGGTCAGCGCGAATTCGACATCCCTGAATTCAGGAACGCACAAAATGTCGGTGAAGAGCTTCTTGGTGAAGCCGACGCTTCCCGCACCGATGATAGCGATCTTGAAACTCATCAGTCTCACCTCGACCTGATCGAATGTTAGGGCAAAGGCGGCGAAAACAGGCCTGGCCCGCCTCCCATGGCGTGCAGGCTGGACTCCGGCGCTTCCTCCCGTCCGCTCTTTGACCGCGGTTTCTTTTGCTTTTCTCGAGGGATTATGCGCCTAATTCAGCACGCGACCAGAGAAGGATTATGCTTTTAGGGGTAATTTTGTGCTGCGGAACTTGATCGACGCCGGGCCGGCGGGCAGGACGGTATCGCTGCCGCGCGGCCGCCAGCGCCTGCACACCATGCCGACAAGCACGGGCTATGAAGTGCGCGAGAACGAGGTCTACGACTGGGATGGGCGCAGGCGCGGCCAGACGCCGTTTACCGTGCTCCAGCACACGATCAGCGGCATCGGCCGATTGCGCTACGAGAACCGGAACTACCGTCTGCAAAGGGGCGATACGTTGCTGGTTCTCGTGCCGCACAACCACCGTTACTGGCTGGCCAGGGGCGAACGCTGGGAATTCTTCTGGATATCGATGAACGGCGAGGAGGCACTGCGCATTCACAAGTCGATCCTTGCCGCCGTCGGTCCGGTGCTTCGGCTGAAGCCCTCGACGATCGATCATCTCGCGGATTGCAGCGTACGCCTGATCACAGGCGCGGTCTCGCCCGGAGCCGCCTCGGCTGTCGCCTATGAAGCCGCCATGGCGCTCTACGACGATGTCTTCGGCTCGCATGCCGTCACCGACGACAAGAGCGCCATGCAACCGGTCATCGATCACATCAAGGCTAATCTCGACAGGCCGCTCCGCGTTGCCGATCTCGCCGAGATCAGCGGCCTGAGCCGCGCGCATTTCTCGCGCTGCTTCGCCGAGAGTGAAGGTCTTCCGCCCGCCGAATTCGTGCTGCAGCAGCGACTGCAGCGCGCGGCGAAGTTGCTGACGAAGGCCGATTTCCTGCCGGTCAAGGAAGTCGCCATCATGTGCGGCTTCGAGGATGCCAATTATTTTTCGAAGGTCTTCCGCCGCCTCTACGGCATCAACCCGACGCAATTCCGCACCAACGGAATGTATGCCAGCCTGGGAACCGCCCGATAGATTCGCACCGCGCTTGGCGTCGGAATCGGGAACGCTTTTGCTTCCCCTTGGTTTAGGACAAGAGAGCCTGATCGCCGCTGCGACAACCCACTCTGAGCGGAGATCAGGCCACAGATGTCAGGGGAGTGATCGATGGACAATCCCGATCCGAACAACCCGAATCCACTGCCGGACAATCCCAATCCCGAGCCGGCCCGGCCGCCTGCCCCGCCGGAGACTCCGCCGGGAGAACCTCCAGGCGTACCCCCACCCTCGCCGGATCCAATTCCAATGCCGGACCAGGAGCCAATCGGGATTCCTCCTGGCACCCCTTCCGAAATTCCTTCGGAACCGACTTTTCCCGGGCCGACCGCCTGAAGGGCGGTCGGAGTGGAGGATGGCAAGGGTGATTTGGCGGAGCGCTCGAAACGGGTCTTGCCATGGAACGTTTTGCGCTGGCGCTCATTCACCCTTCCATCACGGAATTGGCGGCAGGGCCTGCAACCAACGGAGGTTAAAATGAAAGTTGGCAACTGCATGACAAAGGACGTCGAGATCGCCAGTCCGCAGCAAACCCTACGTGATGCGGCAGAAATGATGGGTCGCCTCGACGCCGGCGCGATGCCGGTGGGCGAGAACGACCGGCTCGTCGGCATGATAACCGATCGCGACATCGCAATCCGCGGCGTCGCCCAAGGCAAGACACCTGACGCCAAGGTACGGGAAGTGATGAGCACCGAGGTCAGGTATTGCTTCGACGACGAAGACGCGGAGGATGTTCTGCGCAACATGGCTGATCTGAAAGTGCGCCGGTTGCCGGTGCTTAATCGCGACAAGCGCCTGGTCGGCATCGTTTCGCTGGGCGACCTCGCCACCAACAGCGAGACGGCGACAGCCGGTGAAGCGCTAAGCGGCATCTCGCAACCCGGCGGCGAGCATTCGCAAACGATACACTGACGGCGCACCGTCGACCGGCCTTGCCACGACCGAACCGCCGGCCGGATAGACGCCAGCCTGCCGGTGAAACTGTTCAGAGGCGAACTGGACCGCAAACCGACGAGGAGCAAGCCATGATTACCATGAAGGCCGTCCGTATCCACGATTTTGGTGGACCGGAGGCTCTTTCGCTGGACGCGGTTCCGTTGCCTCAGCCGCATGACGACGAGGTCACGCTCAAGGTCTACGCGGCAAGCGTCAATCCCGTCGACTACAAGGTTCGCGAGGGCTCTTCGGGCGCGGATCTGCCCGTCACGCTCGGCCGTGACGTATCCGGCGTGGTGGAATTGTGCGGCACGCGGGCCCATACGCTGAAGAAGGGCGATCCGCTATATGCCATGCTCGGCAACGACCGCGGCGGCAACGCCGAATATGTCGTCGTCAAGGCAACGGAGGCGGCGGCGAAGCCGCAACGCTTAAACCACGCCGAAGCCGCCGCCGTGCCGCTTGCGGGCCTTACCGCGTGGCAAGGCCTTTTCGATCACGGCGGCCTCAAATCCGGGCAGCGGGTCCTCATCCATGGTGGCGCCGGCGGCGTCGGTCATCTGGCGGTGCAGTTTGCAAAGGTTGCGGGCGCCTTCGTCGCGACGACCGTTTCCGCGCAGGATTTCAATTTCGTCCGCGCGCTTGGCGCCGACCAGGCGGTCGACTACAAGAACCAGCGCTTCGAGGAGGTTGTCGAGGACGTCAACCTCGTCTTCGACCTAGTAGCAGGTGAAACACAGGACCGCTCGTGGGACGTGCTCAAACCCGGCGGCACGCTCGTCTCAACGCTTTCCGAACCGTCGGCGGAAAAGGCCCGCCAGCATCGGGCTCGCGGCGTCTCCTATCTGACCAAGCCGAACGCAGCACAGCTTGCCGAAATCAGCCGCCTCATCGACGCCGGGAAGGTCAGGCCGTTCGTGCAGGCAATCTATCCTCTCGAGGACGTCGCCAAAGCCGAGGAACGGCTCGAGAAGCAGCATACGCGCGGCAAGATCGTGCTTCAGGTAGCCGCCTAGCGGACGCAGGCCGTTTCTCCTGTTCAGAAGCCCGGCGGCCGAGAGTTTGACACAGGACGGCGCGCCGGGCCTGGCCGGCTTAGACAGGCGCCGGCCGAAGCAGCATGCGTCGGGTTTGCCGGAATACGCAAATCAAACAAATCAGGGAGATGCAACGGAATGTGAGGCACCTCGCGACGGCACCGGCGCACGGCCCGCTGTCAGTGAAATGCGAAGCGAAGGGGCGCAGCGTTTACCGACAGGCGGGTTAGGTTCCTACGGCCCGCAAGCCGCAAAAAACCGCTTCAATCTGTCGGACAGCGGCGATAGGCTCGAACCATGTCTCAATCTGCCAATCCGATCTCCATTGCCCGTCGCGATCAGATGTTTCCCGCGCTGGCTGAACCTGACCTGGACCGCATGGGCCGTTTCGGCGAAGCCGTGTCCTATGCTGCAGGCGAACAGATCGTCAAAGCCGGTGAGCTGGCGCCCGGTCTGATCGTGGTCCTGTCCGGCAAAGTGGATATAATCCAGGGCGGCAGCTTCGGCCGGCGCGAAACGATCGTCACGCACGGTGCGGGCAATTTCGTCGGCGAGCTGGCGCAGCTTTCAGCCCGGCCCTCACTGGTGGATGTGGAGGCGGTCGAGCCGGTCGAGGCGCTCGTCATCGCCTCGCAAAGGCTGCGGGACCTGATGGTACAGGAAGCAAACCTCGGCGAGCGCATCATGCGGGCGCTGATCCTGCGCCGTGTCGGCCTGCTCGAGAGCGGCACAGCCGGACCGATCATTGTCGGACCGGTCGACAGCGGTGACGTATTGCGGCTGCAAGGTTTCCTAGCCCGCAGCNCAGCGGTCAGCCGCATCGGGTTCTCGATTCCGCTACCGATCCCTGCGCCAAGACGCTGATCGAACGCTTCCATGTCGATATCCACCATTTGCCGATCGTGCTCTGCCCGAACGGCAAGCTGCTGCTCAATCCCGGAGAGAACGAGCTCGCCCGCTGCATCGGCCTGGTGAGGCCGATCGACGCCGACAAGCTGTACGACGTGGCCATTGTCGGCGCCGGACCAGCCGGCCTCGCGGCGGCCGTCTATGCGGCTTCCGAAGGGCTGTCGACGATCGTGCTCGATTGCCGTGCCTTTGGTGGACAGGCGGGCGCCTCCTCGCGCATCNATCGAGAACTATCTCGGCTTCCCGACCGGCATTTCGGGAATGGCGCTGATGGCGCGCGCTTACAATCAGGCGCAGAAATTCGGCGTCGAAATGGTGATACCGGACGAGGCGAAGCTGCTGGGCAGCGCAAGCGACGCGTCCGGTGCCCACTACACGCTCGCCGTCGGCGGCGGGGAGACCGTGCGGGCACGGTCGGTGGTGATCGCCAGCGGAGCGCGCTATCGCCGCCTTGATATGGCAAACCTGGCGCAATTCGAGGGAACCTCCGTGCACTATTGGGCTTCGCCGATCGAAGCCCGGCTTTGCGCCGGGCAAGAGGTGGCCCTGGTCGGCGCCGGCAATTCGGCTGGCCAGGCTGCTGTTTATCTGGCGGCGCATGTGAAGAAGGTATGGCTGCTGGCGCGCGGCAGCAGCCTGGATGCGAGCATGTCGCGCTATCTGGTGGAGCGCGTCAGGGCACAGCCGAACATCGAGGTGCTGGCTGAGACCCAGATCACGGCGCTGGAAGGCGACGACGGCAATCTTGGCAAAGTGCGCTGGCGCAACCGCGACACCGAGACAGCACGTCCGATCCGCCACCTCTTCCTGTTCATCGGCGCCGATCCGAACACCGACTGGCTGGCGCAATGCGGCGTGGCGTTGGACGCGAAGGGCTTCGTTCGCACCGGGCCTGACATTGGCCAGGAACGTGGTGCGCTGGAGACGAACCGCGGCGGGGTGTTCGCCATCGGCGACGTGCGCTCCGGCTCGATCAAGCGCGTCGCCGCTGCCGTCGGCGAAGGCGCCCAGGTGGTTGCAGCGCTGCATGCATATCTCGCGCGAAACGGCAGTCTCGCCGTGGCGCCACAACTGGTCAGGAGCGTATGATGGCAGACGAATGCAGGCACGCCGGGGACATTCGCGACGTGACACCGAGCGCGCTCGGCTGCGAGGAATGCCTGAAGAGCGGTTCGCAGTGGGTGCATCTGCGGCTCTGCCGCACATGCGGCCATGTCGGCTGCTGCGACGACTCGCCCAACCGACATGCCACCAAGCATTTTCGGGCAACCGGCCATCCTGTCATCGAAGGCTACGATCCNAGTTCAGACGTGTGCTCTTCCGATCTACCAAGCATTTTCGGGCAACCGGCCATCCTGTCATCGAAGGCTACGATCCGCCGGAAGGTTGGGGATGGTGCTACATCGACGAAATCTTCCTCGACCTCGGCGACCGCACCACGCCGCAAAACGGTCCGATACCGCGCTTCATTTGAGCTTTTTGCGAGCGGGCCGCTACAGCAATTCCAGGAAAAGTGTGAACGGTTTTCGTCCGGAATTGCGTCAAAACAAAAGATGGAGCTGTTCCGCGTTTCCGTGAAACGATGAACCGTTCTAAAGCATGTCGCGCAAAAGTGTGCAGCGATTTTGCGATAACGACATGTATAAAACAAGAATCTAAAGCGCGTCGCATGAGGCCGATCGAATGCGACGCGCTTTTAAGGCCCAGCGGCGCTCTAAGCCAGCCTGTCGAGCAGCGGCNGCCGATGACCGCTCGCGCATATGCCTGACGGTCTGGAGGACACGATCGGCAAGAGATGCAAGCGCGCCCTGTGCCGTGCGCGTCCCGATGACGGATTCCAGCGTAACCGCCTGCGTTGAGAATTTGTGTTTGAACGACTCTGCGCCACAGAGGAAATCGACCGTGCTCAAGCCGTGATCGATCGACCACTGCACGTAATCCATCAACAGGATCACACCCGGCGACGCCCGGCCGAAATCCGGATCGAACGTCGTCACGAAGGCCATCATCACGTCGTGCTGGACGAAGTTGATCGACACCGCGACCATCACGCCATTGCATTCGAGGACGAAGATATGCAGCACGCCGGCGCGCGCCAACGCATCGACGAGCGCGGCGAGTACCGGCACGCCCTCTTCGAAGAGGTCTGATTCACGCATGCGCTCGGTCAGCCATTTCCGCTTCAAGGCCGCGAGGCGCTCCAGTACCGGTTGCAGCGGCTCGTCGGGCGCAAGCAGGCGAAATCTCACCTCTCCGGTTTCTTCCAGCGCCTTGATGCCGCGCCGATAGTTCTGGCGCGTCTTTTTCGACTGGTCCGCCAACCATGCCGCTCCGCTTTCCCATTGTCCGGCAACGCGATAGCTGACTTCCGTTCGGTGAAAGTGACGAAGCCTGATGCCGCCGGAAGCTCCCGGCGTGAAAATTTTGCGGGCCGCCGCATCCGGCGAGAGACGACTGATCAAGGCAAGATCGAAGCCGCCTGCATCGCAGAGTTGGCTCCATAGCTCCTGCAACGCCGACAACGAGCATTCCGGAGCAACGAGAATATCCCCATAGTCGGTATAGCTGCCGGCCGCCCATTCGAGAAACCGCAGCCCCCTGCGCCTGCCGATCGCCAGCGGAACGACAGCAACGAGTCTCTCGCCCTTCCAGACCAGGCCGATCCGCAACGCGCGCTGGTCACGGCGTTGTACGGTACTCCACCATGCCGAAATCCAGGCATGGCTTTGAAAGATCAGCCCGTCGGTACGATGCCAAAGCTCCATCCAAGCGGCTTCGACCGCAGCCAGGCGATCCGCCGAACGGACGATTTCCAGGCGCTCCGCGCCTAGGACGTCGATGGAAACAGCGGTGTTCATGAAGGAGAACTGTCCTGTGGCTGCGCGACCACATTGGGCCGTCTGTGAAACAGTCGCATGACATGCCTTGCCATCTTCTTGAGCGGCAGGATGTAGAGCCCAAAGAGCGACTGGTAATCGCGCACATCGCGATCGACCAGGCCAAATTTCAGGTCTTCATCCGGCTCCGGGACAAATTGCGTTCCGAACAGACGATCCCAGAACGAAAAAAGCAGGCCGAAATTCTTATCGTAGTGACGCGGGTCGATGCTGTGATGCACCTGGTGCCAGTGCGGACACAGGATGATGTTGTTCAACGAGCCGAACGATATCTTGAGATGCGTATGGCGAACAAAGTCCATCATCAGGATGTTGCGGATGACGTAGACGTTGATGCCGAAGATAGCGATCTCTACCGGATCGAGTGCAATGAGGCTCCAGATGCCGAAGCAGATGCCCGGGATGACGCCATCCCACATACGGTTCATCAGATCGTCCAGCGGATGAACCCGGTCCTTGGTGATCCCCACCATCACCTCGGCCGAATGATGCACCTTGTGCAATTCCCACAGGAACGGAAAGCGGTGCTGGGCGACGTGGTAGAGGTAGTAGGAAATATCATAGGCGACCAGCATGGTTGCGGTGAAGATGACGATCGTCATCGGTCCCGCCGGGCCGCCGAGAAGCGGCGCGTGGATGTTAAGGAGCCAGCCGATTGCCTCGCGTGTGCCGTAGCCCACCGCGACGACGAAGGTGACGCCGGCAGGAATGAGCAGGAAAGGCATCATCGCCCGTTTCGTGATCCAGAACAGGGCGTCGGCTCGCGCCGACGGGTGCAGGATGACTTCCGCCGGGAAGGCGAAGTCGAAAAAGTCCCTGAGGGACTTATGTTCGGCAGTTCGCCAGTAGGCGATCACCGCGCTGCCCAGTGCGGTGAGGAGAAGCAGGCCGAGCGTGGTCAGATTGACGTTCGAAAGCTTTTCCACAATCGCTCTGGCAAATTCGGAAAACATCGTTGCAGCGGCTCCTGGGGCGAATTGCAAAGCACGAAATCCCCGCCACACCTGCTACGCCGCCTGCAACCAGTGGCTGTTGCGGGCGCAGCGGGCAAAGCAGGCTGGATGATGCGAGACTAGCAGATCAACGGTAACGAAACCGCTAAATGTCCAAACGTAATTAATGTCGAATACGGCTGGAACTCGCCCGGCAACTCTACGTTGGCGCCGGTTTTTGCCGTTGCGGCGGGTGAATTGGGGCAAGATGGATATGGATTCCAGCTTCGCCCACTTCACCGTGCCAGGCGAGGCGTTCGGCTTGCTGCCTGGTGCCAAAACGCAGTGAAACCCAACCGCCTTGCCCCGGCATGTCACCGCCGGCGCGGATATCGAGCGCGGCATCAGGAAAGCGGATGGCCAATAGCGCCTCGTCGCCGCGCAACACCGTGACCGTGTTTTCATGCCGGTCGGTATGGAGGCCGGCGGCCAGTTGGAAGACGATCTCGGACTGATGCTTGCCGCTGAGCAGTTGGTCGGTGATGAGGATGCCATCGGCCTGGCGCGCCAAAGTGCGCTGATGCATGACGCCGAAGCGGCTTCTATAGCCGTCGTGCCGGCCACACAGCCTCCAGTGCGTTCCAGGCTCGCTGTCCACCAGCGTCGCAACTGCCTTGTGCGACCAGTTGAAATTCCCAGCGATGGTGCTTTGGTTTTTACCCTCGATGTTCAGCGTGTTGTGCGCCGGCGTGGAGCGGAACCAGTCGCGCCATGCGCCTCCCGAACCGTAGAGCCAGGTGCCCGGATCGACCAGCACCGGCTCACCGTCGATGCACAGGGTGAGCGACAGCGCGTCGGCATGGCCGTGCGCCGCTATCGAGAGATAGCCGAGCGGCCCATGGTCGAACGTCAGTTCGACATCGCGGCCATTCATTGCTCCGCGCCAGACGGAGAGCCCACCTCGCGCGAATGTCTGCAAGCCATGCACCGCCGGTGCCGGGCCCGACGGCGCACCAAAGAAAAGCGAACGAAAGTCGTCGGGCCCCGGCGCGTTGCCCGGCGTCCCCAGTAAGCTTTGGATGGCGGCCGCGACGGATCGGATATAGTTCGGCTCGTCCCCCAGCTTCAGCACGCGGCCCTCATCGTCGTCGCCGAAGCGGGCGGCTTTCAGTGGCAGCCAGCCGACGAAATTGGCGAAGGCACCCAGACGCGCTTCGACAGCGTGGGGAAACGGCGTTCCCGCCTGGCGTGCCGCGGCGGCGCACAGCAAGATGAGTTCGGCGCTGAAAGCTGCGTAGGTCGGCGTTTGCTCGGCACCGGCGCCGTCGGCGAGTATCTGCTTGTGCGTCTCATTCAGGAGGGCGCCGTGGGCGATTTCGGATTCGGCCCCGAGCGCCAGGCCGACCAGATATTCGCCAGCCAATTCTGCGACGAGATGGTTGTTGGCGGAGGAATATCGCGATGGAAACCGCGGCAGCCAATAGGCGCTTGCCGCGAGTATCTCACCGGCTTTCCGCAGGGTCGTCGGGTCAAGCCGGTCGCCAACGAGGTCCAGGGTGACGATCAGGCTGATGGCTCGCAGCGCTACCTCGATGCCGGACGCCCAGCCAATGCCTCGGAACGGCGGATTGGCGGAATGCCAACTGCCGATTGCCACCTCAATGGCCCTCCGGGACCGATTGTCCTCGCTGAGGAGCAGGTGTGCAGCCAGTGGCGGCAATTGCTGCAGCCGGTTGATTTCCCAGACATATTTTATATCGCCAAGGTCGCCGCCATGGCGAAAATCGATGTCGAAAGTATGAGCCTCGGAGCCAGGCCAAAGCCTGCCGGTCACCGGATCAAGACGCCAAAGCTCAGCAGGAAACAAAACATCGGGCTCGCGCTTTGGCCATGTCCGCCCGAGTGCCGAAAACCGGCCCTGAAGCGTCTCTTGCGCGGCCGCCGCTATGGCTTGCCGTTGAGCGTCGGTCGCTGCCAGCACAGCGTGGCGAAATCCCGGCAGCACCGGGTGCAACTGCGGCGATGGATAGCGCTCCCACCCATCATCGCGGCGGCGCGACGCGATCCTTCGACGTTGCTCGCTCAGCCGGTGCAACACCTCGGCCGGTCCCATGCTGCGCAATCGGTTGATGTACCAGCCGATTCTCATGCACGCCCCGTCAACGTTTCGGTCCTTGTATACCATGCCGTCGAAAAGCTGCGCGCCGGCAATCTTCTTTCCCGTTCGTTGCGGTTAATATCTCCGGCACCATGCGGAGAGAGCGATGAGAAAAGCGGTGTGTGTTGTTGCCTGGGTGCTCGCCTTGGTTATGGCGGCCGAGGCAGCGCCCATCCCTCTCAAGCGCGGCGTTGGCGTGCATGAGTGGCTCAACTGGTCGCCGGTGGAGAAAGACGGAACCTACGTTTGGCCGCCCTATCGCAGCGAAAAGGAGTGGCTTGCGGGAAGCAGGCCGTTCACCGATTGGCCGGCCGGGGAGGTGTTTGCCCACATCCGATCGATGGGCTTCGACTTCGTCCGGCTGAGCGTCGATCCCGGCCCTCTGCTTGCCAGCGAGGGCGCCAGGCGGCAGCAGGCGCTGGACATACTTGCCGCCGCCGTCGAGCGGATCACGTCGACCGGCCTCAAGGTGGTTTTCGACCTGCATGGCGTCACTCAGGTTCCGGACTACAGCATGGAGATGATCTACGGCGGCGCCGACAGCGAGGGCGTTGCCGGCTACCGCCAGATGGTTGTGGCGGTCGCCGCCATGCTGGTCAAGATAGGCACCGACAAAGTCGCCCTCGAACCTTACAACGAGCCAGCATATTACCCTTGCGATCCAAGCGGCAGCGATGACTGGCAGCGGATCATGGCGGGGACCGTCCACGACATTCGAGCGGTCAGCAGCGAACTCACCATCGTTGCGACCGGCGCCTGCGGCGGCAGCATTGCCGGACTGGTCAACCTCAGCCCCGGCTTTGATGACCCAAACCTCTATTACAGCTTCCATATGTATGAGCCGCACAGCTTCACCCACCAGCGGCCCGACGACACAAACAGCTTTGTTTCGGGACTTCCCTGGCCTGCCGACAGCAGTACACCCGAAGTGGTGACCGAAACCCTTAGGGCGCGGATGGAAGCTGCCGGCTTGAGCAGGGTCGAGCAGATGATGAACATGGCCACCGCGCGCGAAGCAGTAGCGAAATATTTCGAGCAGAACTGGGGGCAGAGCCAACTCGAGACGAGCTTTCGTCAGGCCGTCGACTGGGCTGAAGGCCATGGCATTCCAAGCCGGCGGCTCTTCATGGGCGAATTCGGCGCTATTCTCATGTCAGCGGACGGCCGCATGGGCGCCTTCGAGGCCGACCGTTCGCGCTATCTCAAGGCGGTGCGCCGAGAGGCCGAACGCTTCGCGATCCCATGGTCTGTCTGGGAGTTCTCCAATCGCTATGGGATGAGCCTCATCCGGCCCGATGGCCCCCCGGTGCCCGACCCGGAGATGCTGCAGGCACTGGGCCTGCCCTAATTGCCGTCAGTTCTCGTCGCGGATGAGCAGCCGTCAACTTCGATCCTCTCAACGCCAGGTTGGATCGAGAACGGCCTGTGGCAGTTTTTCCCTCGCGGCTCGATCTGTTAGCCACGAAGTGTTTAATACATTTGTTGTACTGGAGTGAGGAATACGCGCGCCTAGGGGGAAACAATGTGTGGAATTGCCGGGTGGATCGGCCGAAGGGCCGAGAACCCACAAGAGCGGGCCGCCAGAATGTCAAATGCATTGCGGCATCGCGGTCCCGATGCCGAAGGCATCGAGTTCTTGGACTTGAATACTGGCGAGGAACAATTGGCATTGGTCCATCGCCGCCTGGCGATTATTGACTTAGCGCCAGAGTCAAATCAGCCGATGCATATCGAGGACGGCTATCTCAGAATAATTTTCAACGGCGAAATATACAACTATATCGAGCTGCGCCAGGAACTGATCGGCCTCGGTCATCATTTTCGAACGCGCTCCGATACCGAGGTGCTGCTCAGAGCTTATGATCAGTGGCACTTGTCCATGTTCGAACGGTTGAGCGGCATGTTCGCTTTTGCGCTCTGGGATGCTCAGAGGCACGAATTGATCCTCGCCCGTGATCCGTTCGGCAAAAAGCCCCTTTACCTCATGCAGAGCGAAAAACTGCTGTCCTTTGCCTCAGAGATCAACGCGTTGTTGTCATCGCAGCCAAATGCGCAGCAACTCGATTTGGACGCTGTGCACGAGTACCTGCGCTGGCGTTACGTGCCTGGACCGCGCACGCTTTTTAAACAAATCCGCAAGCTCAACCCCGGAAGCTATGCCGTTTGGTCGCAAGGGACTGTGACGGAAACGCGCTATTATACGCCTCCAGATCAAACGGACCTGACCGAGGACATCGACCACGAAACCGCCAAGCGACGATTTCTGGAACTGCTCGACCATTCCGTCGAGATCAGAATGCGCAGCGATGCACCTTTCGGCGCCTTTCTCTCCGGAGGCCTCGACTCGTCAGCAATCGTCGCCCTGATGACCAAGCACAGCGACAAGCCCATTCGCACATTTTCGGTCGGTTTCAGCGAACCGGCCTATAGTGAACTTCCATTCGCCCGACGCGTCGCCGATCATTTCAAGACCGATCATTGCGAACTGGTCATAGAAGCGGACGACCTGATTGACCACCTGCCGAAGTTGATTCGCCATCTGGGGGCGCCCGTTTCACAAAGTTCGGACATTCCGATTTACCTGATGTCGGAGCGAGCCTCACAGGACGTCAAGATGGTGCTCACAGGTGAAGGGGCAGACGAGGTTCTCGGCGGGTATCCCAAACATCGCGCAGAGTCACTGGCTGGAATCTACCGGTCGCTCGTTCCAGCCTTGCTCCACAACAACCTCCTCGCCCCTTTGATACGTGCCATGCCTGGCGCATCGGCCAAGTTCGATACATTTGCCCGAAGCGCGGGTGAAAGGGACTTTGCCACCCGGATGATCTCCTGGTTTGGAGCCATGACAGAGCAGGAACACAGTCGCCTCATCGGTGCGCCGGCCAATTGCCGCAATGGACGCAACAACTTACCGTTTTCCTCAAGCGCGACAGCATCCCATCTTCGCCGCGCGCTATTTTTCGATCAGACATCGTGGTTGCCCGACAATCTCCTGGAACGAGGCGACCGGATGATGATGGCCGGTTCAATCGAAGGAAGAATGCCGTTCCTCGATCGCGATCTGGTTGCGTTCGTCAGCAAATTGCCCGATCGCTACAAGGTGGGTTGGCGGAAGGGTAAGCTGATCTTGCGCAGCAGCATGGCCAACATACTTCCGGAGGAAATTCTCAACCGCCGCAAGATCGGATTCAAGGTGCCCGTCGCCGAATGGTTTCGGGGGTCGATGAGGAACTACGTGCACGACCACCTTTGCTCGCCTAACTCCGTCATTCGCAGCTATTTGAGCCCGAAACAGCTTGATCAAATCGTCTCGGAACACACCACAGGTGCCGCAGACCACGAAAAGCTGATATGGGCGCTGTTGAATTTGGAGATATTCCACCGCGAATTCGGGCTTGAGGCGCCGCCGCGATCATCAGCCTCAGCGCTTGACCGGTTGACGGCTTGACGCCGCCGACCGCCAGACATCGCAGATTGCGCCGACAAACGGGGCGAGTTCAAGCCGTTCCCGATGCACGGCCATGGCACCGGCACCAAGCCTCGCCCTCAGTGCTGGGCTCTCCACGAGGCGGCCCAGCGCATCGGTCAACGCAGTAACATCGCCTGGCGGCACCAGCAGCCCGGATTGCCCGTCGGTAATTATGTCTTCGACCGCGCCAACCGGGGTTGCCACCACCGCCAAACCGGCTGCCATGCCTTCGATCACCGACATAGGCAGGTTTTCGGCGAAGGAGGGAAGAACCAGAATATCCGCGAAAGAGATCAGCGACGCGACATCGTCGGGTCCCACCCAACCCGGAAAGGCGATCCGGTCTGCGATCCCTAGCCCGGCCGATTTTGCCCGTGCCGCATCGATTTCGCCATCGCCGGCAATCGTGGCGCGCCAGTTCTTGACGGGGTTCATGCGGTGCAGCGCGTCCAACAATTGCGGTACGCCCTTGCGGTCGCCGATACGACCCAGGAACAGGATATGCACGTGGCCGCCGCCACCGACGTGCGCCAGCGACGGGACTTCGGTCGCATTGGGCACGATCACGATATTGCCGGCAGCGCCTGGCGCCCGGCTGGCGACGAAATCGCGCCAAAGCCTGCCCAAAACGATCACCCGATCGGCATGCTCGAACAGAGCTTTGATACGGCGGCTTATGAACCCGTGATCGTCTTTCCAGAATGTCTGATACTGCGCCCCGTGCAAATGCAGGACATAGGGTATCGACAGCAGCCGTGCGCAGGCGGCGATCACCATCTTGCGATAGGTGCTGCCGGAGACTGAGATGTTGATATGAACGACATCGGCGCGTCCAGCCAGACGCGCTTTAAGCATCCGCAAGCAAAAGCCGAGCATATAGAAGATCGAAAGTCCGACATGCCCCGAGCCACGACTGGCAAGGAAGCGCACATCGATGTCGGTGACTTCTTGCCGTTCGAACTCCTGCTTCAGCGCCCCCATGATGCGGTCGATGCCGCCCTGGCCCGAAACGCCCGACGGCGTCGCGACCAAGACATGTATTTTTCGATCGGATATGAGGCGCTGCAACATGATGGTACTCTAAATAACACAGACCGGGTAACTGCAAAGCAAACGTTCCCGATAAGGTTTACGGCAAATCTTTTAGTTCAAACTGAATCTGTTCACCCTTCGCCGTCATCGCGCTGGATTTTCCGCCAATCGGCGGCTAGTCGAAGGTGAATTTTCCAGGGACACGCCTTTGCTGCTCCGTTCCACGCTCATTTATGCTCCGGCGATCCTGCTGACGCGAATCTCGGCGTTGCTCCTGCTGGTCGTCGTGACGCGTTTGATCGACCAGACCGAGTATGGCCTGCTCACTCTGGTGGTGACCGTCGGCGAAATGACCGACATTGCCGTCACCAACTGGCTGCGCATCGCGTTGCTCAGGCTTGGCGGCAAGGGCGAAGTCAGCCGCGGCAGCCTGATGCTGGCCGGGCAGGTGTTGCTTGCCACCACGGCACTGGCGCTGGTCATATCGGTAGGCGCGTCGGCGGTGGTCGTGCCGGAACGCTGGGTCGAGTTCGCGATCGCGGTCTGCGGCTATCTCGTCGCCGGATCCATCAGCCGCTTCGCGTTGACGGTGCTGCAGATGCAGCAGCGCCACTCGGTCTATTCGATGCTCGAAGCCCTGCGTGCCCTGCTGCAACTCGCGCTGCCGATCGGCGCCATCCTTATCTTCCAGGATAGCTTTCTGACGGTATCGCTCGGCTCGAGCCTCGGCGCCTTGATTGCCGGCATCGTGGCGGGCATCATGGCATCCCGACGCGTCGTTACCGGTCCGCCGCGCTTCACCCACAGAGACTTCTTTGCGCTCGGTGTGCCGCTGATCATCATGGCGCTGGTTGGCTTCGGGCTCAACAGCGCGGAGCGTCTGTTCCTCAAGTTCTATTACGATGCCAGCGCTGTGGCGATCTTCGCCGCAGCCTATGCGCTGGCCCGCCAACCGATCGACATGGTCGCTAACGCCATCAACATGGGCGCCTTTCCCGAGGTGGTCAGCCGGTTCGACGAGGACGGGCCCGCCGCATCGGGTCGGTTGCTATCGCAGTTGATGGCCTTGATGATGCGGCTTTGCCTGCCGATTGCAGCTATGCTGGTCGCGCTCAGCAGCGATATCACTGAGCTCATGCTGCCCTCGCAATATCACGGCCGCTTCGGCCTGCTGTTTCCGATCATCGCCTTCAGCGTGCTGTGTGCCAACCTCACCAGCTTCGTCTATGGCGTCGTGGTGCACGCGCACAAACGGCCGTGGCTGCTGATCATCGCCAATCTCTTCGGCTCGGCGGCAACAATCGCATTGTCTCTGCTATTGATCCCTTCGATGGCGGAGATCGGCGCCGCTTTGGCGCTGGCGGGCGGCTCGGTGGTGGGCTCCATAACCTGCATCATCATCAGCGAACGGCTCACGCCGGTGCCGGTGCCGTGGCGCGACATTGGCGTTTCGGCAATCATCTCGCTCAGCACAGGGGTGGCCGCCAAGCTTGCCAGCATGGTGGCCGGCGATGTGCCGGCAATCTTCTCGCTTATCGCCGGCGGCACCGCCGGAGCTGCGGTTTTCTTCGGGCTGACCTCGCTATTCCACCCTGTGGCAGCGACGCAATTCCTCGCCCAGCTGCGGGCGCGGCTACGGATCGCGTAGGCGCATAAGCGATCTGTAAGCGGCTCTTTCCTAAATCTGCAAACAACATCCCGCGGCTTGCGGAAATGGAAATTTTTGGTCTTCCAAGGCTTGCCCGGCCGTTCATCGCGGAGTGGACGAAACGTGCGCAGTTCCATCGTTTCGGCAGAGAACGAGCCTGGAATTCTGGTTCAGGACTGCCAGATATTGCCGGATTACTTTCCGGCGCTGATTGGCGCCATTTACGACTGCGCGCTCGATCCCTCACGCTGGGAGCAGACGTTGGCGGAAATCACAGCGGCACTGTCAAGCGAATCCGCAATCCTCTCCCTTAACGATCTCCGCCATAACCGGCTCTTGATCGACAAGAGCGTAGGCTGGGATAGGTTTGGGCTCGAGGAAAGACAAAAGCATATTCCCGAAATCCATGCGCGGCTAGAGGAATGGTTCGCTAAGGGATGCTCGGTGAACGAGCCTTACGTGGCCTCGCGGCAGCTCTCGCCCGACTACCTGCGGAGGTCGCCATACGTCCAACGCTGCCTGAAGCCGCTCGGCATTGTCGACGTCATGCATCAATTCCTGATGCGTACCCCATCGCATTTCTCGGAACTCGTTATTGGACGCCACAAACAGCACGGCGCGATCACTGATCGGGAAATTGAGATTGGGGCACTTCTCCTCCCGCACCTGCGTCGTGCGATCACCATCAGCAATGTGCTGGACGCCCGCACTGTCGAAAGCGCGCGCATGGCCGAAGTGCTCGATACGCTCCGCTGTGGTGTAGTGCTGACCGACGACAAAGCCACCATTCTGCACGCGAATCGCGCGGCGGAGCACATGTTTGGCACCGGAGCGGCGGTGCAAGGCACACGAGGTGTCCTCAGCGCGAAATCGTCGGCGGCAGCGCATGAGCTGCGCAAGGCGATCCGCGTTGCAGCCAACAACGAAGTCATGCTCGGCAAGGCCGGCCTTGCCGTCCGCTTAACCGAACCCGAAGCGCGGCCAATCTTCGCCCATGTTCTGCCGATGAATGGCAGCCAGCAGCGTGCAAGGCTGCAGCCTCAGGCGGCGGCGGCTATATTCATTGGGGCGCCGATCCGGGCAGCCTTTGACGTGCCGCCTGGCGAAACAAAAGAGAACATGCGCCGCCAGTTTGGATTGACCAAAGCCGAGGCCGATGTGGCCGCGGAAGTTCTTAAGGGAGGCGGGCGTGATGCAGTGGCTGCCCAGCTTGGTGTCTCAGTGACGACTGTTCGGACGCATCTCACCCACATTTTTGAGAAAACCGGCGTGCGCCGCCAGGCGGAGCTGGTCAGCATCCTGCTGAGCGGCGAAGGGCACGGCTGAGGAAGACCCCGGCCGTTATCCCCGAAGTAAGTCTGACTGATGTTTCACTCAGTCGCACTGGCACTTCCATGACGAGATCTGATCGTTCCACAGGTCGCCGACATAACGGTAGCTGCCGCGAAACACTTTGCTGTCTCCTTGATAGTCCCGATGCTGATAGGCGCGAATGCCGCAACCGTTCCTCATTCTGAAAGACGAGATCTTATCGTTCCAGCCGCCACCTACATACCTCCAACCCCTCCCGGCGTTTTGAGTAATGGTTGCGCCACCGAAATCCCGGTGTTCATAACCAATGCAGTCGTGCCTTCTTGGCCCGCCTGGCTCTGGCGCCCCCGCAGCTTGCGCATCAAGAACGTTTGAGGTGGTGAGTCCGAGGCCTGTGAGAACAAGGACAACATGCAGTTTTGAAACCATGACCGATATCCTTTCTGTTTTCGCCATTGGTTGGCGAACATCCGTCTCATGGATCGGTTCTTTGCGCATCGGACGTTCGTTCTACGCTTGTCGGTCATGAGATGAATGATGCAACCGCAGCCGACAGGCCAGGAACGCTCCTGAGAACGCCCAACTCGGCGTGCTCGGTTACCTTGGAAATGCATATCGCGTTCGAGACGGGCGTCGTCCCATCGTGAAGCATCAGTTGACCAGCGGCAAGCACTGGATCAGCGCCCCAGGCTCGTGAGCGCGAAACTCAATCTCAGGCAAAAGTTTGGTCGAGGCAGCCGGATCTCATAAACCGGCGTTTCGGCGCCAGCGACGCTCCCAGAACTCCCGGCACAGCAGCCCGGCATAGGCAGTGTTGGTGTCGTAGTAGCGGCGCCACAAGCGTCGCGGCTCCTGGACCACGCGGAACAGCCACTCCAGGCCGGCTGCTTGTATCAGCCTCGGCGCACGGGCAACCTTGCCGCCATAGACATCGAAACTGCCGCCCACGCCCATCACGAAGCTTGCGGCGAGTTCGTCGCGGTAGCGCTTGAGAAATCGCTCCTTACGCGGTGTCGGCATGGCCACCAGCAGGCAGTCGGCGCCCGACGCGTTGATCGCCGCGACGATCCCGGCCTCATCCTCCGGCTTGAAATAGCCGTTGCGCATCCCCGCTATGACCAGGCTCGGATGGTCCTTGGCAAGTCTCGCTACAACTGCGTCGAGAACGTGCTGTTCGGCCCCCAGCAGATAGGGCCTGAACCCACGCTTCGCGCAGAGGCTCAGCAGATTGATCATGATGTCGACGCCCGCCACCCGCTCGGGCAGCGCGACGCCACACAGACGTGCGCCCCAAAGCACGCCGATCCCGTCGACATTGACCACGTCCGCCCCTGCAACATCCTCGCGCAGTTCGGCATTCTGGCGCATGGTCACCAGCTTGGCGACATTCACGACCACATGATGCAGCGGCCGCCGCACGGTCATCGCCTCGTCGGCGATGGCCAGCGTCTCGGCCATGGTCAGCGCATGGATCGGTGCGCCAAGGAACTCCCGGCGCCGTGATGCCAACAGGGAATGCTGCGCCCAAGCCGGGTCGTGCGCGTTCATGCAGCCTGCTCCCTTGCGAGCGTCACTTGTGCGACTTCTGGTTTCTTGCCTTCGATACGGGCGTCGGGCTTGCGTGCCTTGCGCCAGGTCCATAGGCCCCTTGTATCGACGAGCTTCTTGTCCTTGAGCGCTTCGGGGTCTACCAGATTGAACTGCCGATGGTCGACCAGGAGGACGACGATATCGGACTTGTCGATGGCCGAAAGTGCGTCGGTGAACACGATGCCCCTGCCCTCGAGTTCATGCGGCAGCGCATTTGTGTTGGGTTCAGCCGCAATGATCTTCACATTGGGGTTATCGGACAGAAGCTTCACCACCTCGACGGCCGGGCTCTCGCGCAAATCGTCGATATTGGCTTTGAAGCTGAGGCCAAGACAGGCGATCGTTTGTTTGCGGGAGGGGTCGAGCAAGGCCTCGATATCCCTGACCACCGACATGGGCCGCTCGGAATTGATCCGGCGTGCGGAAGCCATCAGCCGCGTGCTGTTGGGTGCGGCGTCGATGATAAAATATGGATCGACCGCAATGCAGTGACCGCCAACGCCCGGGCTCGGCTGGAGGATGTTCACGCGAGGGTGCCGATTGGCGAGATCGATCACTTCCCAGACATTGAGCGACAGGTCCTGACACACTGCGGCAAGCTCATTGGCGAAGGCGATGTTGACGTCGCGGAACGCGTTCTCGGTAAGTTTCACCAGCTCAGCGCTTTCGGCCGTCGTCATGAACAGGTCGCCGGTGACGAAGGTTGAATAGAGTGCCGCGGTCCGTTCCGACGATTTGCGGGACAATCCGCCGATCGAGCGATCGTTATTGATCAGCTCGGTCAGCACCTTTCCCGGCAGCACGCGCTCGGGCGAATAGGCGACCAGCACATCGGCGTCTTCGCCATGCAGGACAGGAAATTTGAGGTCAGGCCGCAACTCGGCAAGCAGCCCGTTCATGATGCGTGTCGTGCCGACCGGCGATGTCGATTCCAACACAACAAGGTCTCCCCGCTTCAGCACCGGGGCGATGCTTCGTGCCGCCGCCAGCACGTAGGTCACGTCCGGCCTATGGTCGTGGGTCATCGGGGTCGGCACGGCGATGATATACGCATCCGCCGGCTGCGGCGTGCTGTAGGCCTTGAGCTTGCCGTTCGCCACGACCTTCTGGATCAGGCCGTCAAGGTCCGGCTCGACGATGTGGATTTCGCCGCGATTGACTTTCTCGACTACCGCTCCGTTCACATCGACGCCAATGACGTCGAGCCCTCGGCTGGCGAAAATGGCGCAGGTCGGCAGGCCGATATAGCCCATGCCGATTACGGAAACGGTTTTGATTTCAGCCATGATGCAGCAGTTCCTCAACAATCCGGTTACTGGCCCGGCCATCGCCATATGGGTTGTGTCGTTCCGCCATGCCGCGATAGGCAGCCTGATCGTCGAGCAGGCGATTGGCGTTGAACAGGATTTTCTCGACATCGGTGCCGACGAGGCGGGCGGTGCCGGCCACGATCCCCTCGGGTCGCTCGGTATTCTCGCGCATCACCAGCACCGGCTTGCCGAGCGAAGGCGCTTCTTCCTGCACGCCGCCGCTATCGGTAAGCACCAGATAGCTCTGCTTCTGCAGATACAGGAACGGCAGATAGTCCTGCGGCTCGACCAGATGGATGTTCGGCACGCCTTCCAGCTCTGCGTTGACCACCGAGCGCACATTGGGGTTTGGATGGACAGGGTAGACGATCTGCACGTCTCCGCGCGCCGCCAATCCTTTCAACGCCGTACAGATGCGCTGGATGCCGCCGTCGAAATTCTCGCGGCGATGGCCGGTGACGAGGATCATTTTCTTCGTAGAGTCGAGGAAGGGGAAACGGGCGGCGAGCTTCGCGTTCATCAACCTGTCGGCATCGATCGCGCTTGAAAAATGCAACAGCGTGTCGATCACGGTGTTACCGGTCACGAAGATAGTGCTTTCGGCTTTTCCTTCGGCGATGAGGTTGTCGCGCGCCTGAACGGTCGGCGCAAAATGCCAGGTGGCGATGTCGCCGGCAATCTTGCGATTCAGTTCTTCAGGAAACGGCGAGTTGATGTTGTGGCTGCGCAATCCTGCTTCGACATGAGCGACCGGGATGCGCTTGTAGAAGGCAGCCAGAGCCGCGGCCATCGCCGTGGTGGTGTCGCCCTGTACCATGACGATATCGGGCTTCGCCTTGTCTAGCACCTCGGCCATGCCCAAGAGCACGCGCGAGGTCACGTCGAACAGCGACTGGCCGGGTTGCATGATGTTGAGATCGTGATGCACCGGCAGGCCGGTCAGTTCGACAACCTGGTCGACCATCTCGCGATGCTGGGCGGTGATGCATATTTCGGTGATGAAGCCTGGATGAGCAAGGGCGGCGCGCGCCACCGGAAAGCATTTGAGCGCCTCCGGCCTCGTGCCGAACACGATCAGCAGTTTCCGCCTGGACGGCAGTTTTGGACGTGAAAGGACGTTCATTGCTGATCCTGGCCGCCTGCAGCACTCGAAACATGCCGACTATTGTCCGCAACAGCCATAATAGCGCCGGAAAACGCCTTCGTGATCTCAATTCTTAATATATGATTAACAACCAAGGCCGCGTTCTCCCGGGTTAACTCTTGTGAAAGGGTCGGGCTGACAAATAGTCTATGGTAGTAGTCTTGAAAAAGAATATATTGGATTGACTAATATTTTAATCATCGGCCACGCCGACGCATCCCGGCGCTGGGAAAATGAGCTTCTGGTGCGGTTGAGCGCGGCTGGACACGTTGTCTCGAGTTGCCGCGCGCCGACGCCTGAAGCCAACGCGCGCGGGATGGATAATGTGCTGGCGCTCGAGGGCCGGCGCTTCGGCCCCTCACTGGCAAGCCGTTCCGAGCCGTTGCCGTCCGGCGATACCGGCCCCGCCGACCTTATAGTCGATCTCACCGCTACCGCCGCACGACGGGGCACGCCTGTCCTGACGCTCGAATTTTGTGGCCGCAGCAGCTTTGCCGCAGGCATGACCGAGATACTGGCGAGCGGGCGGCTACCCGAACTCACCGCCCGCCTCGACGGCGTTGCCATCGCCAGGGCGCGNCCGAGATACTGGCGAGCGGGCGGCTACCCGAACTCACCGCCCGCCTCGACGGCGTTGCCATCGCCAGGGCGCGGCCGATGATCAGCGATCGGCTCTGGCTGTCCCGCAGCAGCAACGAGCTACTCGCCGGCGCCATCTCCCTGATTGCCCAATGTGTCGCCCGCTTTTCCACGGGCAAACTTGCGCCGATTGCCGAGAGCCCGGCGCCACCCCTGCAGAAAGGCGGATTTATCCGGCACTATCTGCCCTTTTTCGGCAGGGGATTGGTCGACCGTGCCGTGCAAAAACTGCGACGTGGCCGGCGCCCCTTCTATTGGCAGGTTGCTTACCGGCTGATCGACGGTCCAGGCGTCGCCGAAACCGGACAGCTGGATGGCAAGCCGTTCACCGTGCTTGCCGATGACGGGCAGCGATTCTACGCCGATCCGTTCGTTCTCGAACGCGACGGCCGCCACTATCTTTTTGTCGAGGAGTTCCCCTACGCCACCGGCCGCGGCGTGATTTCCGTCGCTGAACTTGGCGACGACGGCGTTTTCGGCGTGCCGAGGTTGGTGCTGGAGGAAGCGCATCACCTGTCATATCCGCAGGTGTTCGCCCACTCCGGCGAAATTTTCATGATTCCTGAAAGCGCTACGGCACGCGAACTGGTGCTCTACCGTGCCGTGCAGTTTCCGGATCGCTGGGTACGCGATACGGTGCTGATCGCGGACAGGGATTTCAACGACGCCACGCTGCTAGAATCCGACGGCCGCTTCTGGTTGCTGGGGACGGAGCGGTTCGGTCACGGCAGCGCGTCGGACACGATGACCGTCTATTCCGCCACGGCGCTGCGTGGGCCTTGGGTAGCGCATGCGCTCAATCCCGTCGCCGTCGATCACTCGGCCACTCGGCCGGGCGGCGCTTTCATCCGTCAGGGCGACGCCTTGCTGCTGCCGGTGCAAAACGGCTCGAGAGCCTATGGCGGTGGCCTGGGGTTGATGCGGCTGGATCGGCTTAATGATTTCGACGTCCGTTTTGAACTGCCCCGCCCAATCGATCCGGGGCCGGCATGGGCGCGGGCGGGTATCCACACGCTCAATCGCGCCGGCGATGTCGAGGTCGTGGATAGCGCCGGCTGACCGGATCCGAGGTCCGTGCTTAACGAGACCCGGCCGGGTTTGGGTGGGATGCAGCGGCCGAAGGCATGCTCTCGAGCTGGCCTCTATCGGGCTGCTTCCTATAGGCAAGCAGCAACACCACAATAATCGCGATTTCAGGCGATTTTGATGAGAGCGCGTTGTTCGACAGCGCAGCAAGCAGGAAGGTGATGATGCCTATCCATGCGGGCAGCGGCGCCCCGCGCAGCAGCCGAAAAACGAACCAGAATATCAGCACCGTAAAGAGCACGGCTATGGGCAGGCCGAAGAGCATGACGATGACCACCGGCGCGCTCTCGATGAACGGCAGATGCAGCTTCTCGTTGACGATCGCCAGGAGTTCGTCGCCGTTCATGCCAAACAGGATGTCTTTCCAGCTGACAAGTCCGAACACCTGGTAGATCGTCACCCGCGCCATAAAATTTTGGTCGAAAATGGTGTTGCTGAACCGGTTCAGCAGACCGCCAGCAAACAGCATCGCAACAAGCACCGCGCCGCCTGTCATAGTGAACATCAGCACGACAAATTTGGCCTGCCGCTCATACTTGAGCGACAGGCCCGGCCAAGGCACGAACAGCAGCAGAATGAGGATTTCTCCGGCAGCGAGCAGAAGCGCGGCGCGAGCGCCCGATGCAGCACAACCGACGACCAATACGAAAATCGCCACCACCCGCACCCATATGCGCCAGCGCGTCAGCGGTACGAATCCGATGACTGTGGCGCAGAGCGCGCCTAGTGACAGCGGATGGGCCGCTAGGCCGATCGGCCTGAACTGCAGTTCGTTGATGCCGTAAGGCAGGAATCGATGTTGAGTCACCGCTTCGATAGTGCCGATCACGGCGCTCAGGATGGCCATTCCAAGCACTACGTCGCCCAGCGCCCGCCGCGACTCCGCGTTTAATGCCAGCATCAACAGGCCTGTGGCGCCGGCCACCAGATAGGTATCGATGATGAACCCGGAGGAGCCCGCACGGCCGGTAATGAACAGATAAGGCACCAGCGCGAACATCAGCACCGAATAGCGCATCAACGCCTTGAATATTCCAATTTCGTCGCCCTGCAGCAGAAACGGTCGGCTGAAAAGAACGACAGCAAGCAGCAGGAAGATCGCGTAAGTGCCGAAATGCAGCTTCTCGTAGAACGAGCCTCCCTGGGCCGTATAGTCGACGACCATGTTCATCACCTGCGGCGACACCGTAAAGCGCAGCAGGAACGCGAATGCGGCGCATAGGAAAAACAGCAGCGACAACGCGTTTTGACGGCGCGCCTGGCTGGACAACAATCGTTCCGATGCGGCAGCAGGATAGCTCATGGCCCATCCAAGTGAAGGTATTCAAACGGCATTCCGGCCACGAGATCCATTCAAGAGACTGCCGAACGGATGCGGCGTGTGTGTTGTCAAAATATGCCGGGCCATGCGTTTGCCACAACCGTTAAGTTCGATGCCCGGACGTTTGCACGGTCTCCTTATTTGTTCCCCGTGGCAGCGTAAGGAAGCGATGTGGCTCTAACCTTCCTTCTGCCGTTCAGAATGAGAAGAATCGGCTTCTCGATCATCTGGTGGATCACCAGGCTGGCTATGCAGGCAGTCACGATGCTGACCACCGAGACCAGCAACACTGTTGCCGGATGGTCGTAGCCGATGGTGCGCCTGGCCAGGTAGGCTACGGCGCCGATCACGAAGATATGCGACAGGTAAAGCGCGTAGGAGGCGTTGCCGAGCTCTTCGAGCAGGCTCCAGTGCTTCAGTTTCGGTTCCAGAATGAGGCCAAGGTGAAGCAGGCTGGCGGCCCACATTACCTGCCCCGCGAAGCTGATCTGGCTCATCAGCGGCGTGCCGTCATCGACGAATGCAAGCAACACGCCTGCAGCGGCCATAGGGCCGAGTAGCCAGACATGGCGTGTGTCGGAAGCAAAGCCGCCGTCCAGATAGCGCCGGCCTATCCACATGCCGACGACGAAGGCCACCGGCGAAGCGTTCAGATAGAACTGGAGAACAGGGTTGGTGGGAGCTATCAACAGCCCGGCCAGCCACATCGCAATGAAAAAGACCGTCAACACAAATGCGCGCGCGGTCACCGATAGGAATGCGAGCACCGCGAATGCGATATAGAAATAGGCCTCATAATTGAGCGTCCAGCCGAGTGACAAAATTGGGCTGACGCCATCTCGTTCCGGCGCTTGGTGGACAACGAAGAACAGCGACTGGAGATAATGGGGCCACGTAAAGACGGTCTTCTGGAAGAGACTTGGTGCAAGAGCTGCCAGAAGTGCGGCGACGCTTGTGAAAAGCCAGTAGAGGGGGATGATCCGGATCGCTCGGCGTTTCAGGAAGGTTGGAGCAGAGAAGGGACCGCTCCCCGTAATATAGACCATTATGAATCCGCTAATGACGAAGAACAGAATGACACCAAGGCGGCCCGCAGTCACGATAATCGGATTATCTATGCCGATCTGGTAGGAAAAAGCGTGCGCGAACAGAACCAACAAAGCGGCGCAGGCGCGAAGATACTGGACCGAATAGAATTTCGTCACGTTCCTCTCCTGCAATTGCAGGCGACTGACGCCATCCTGCAGGTCGCGGTCAGTGCTTCAGATGTCATTCAAAAGGCATTGCCATCTTTTCAATACAACCGCGCCGTTAAGTGCGCGTTACCGATTTCATGAAAATCACTCACCGGTTGCGGACGCAAATCGGGCGACGGCAAGAATGCGCGCCAAATTCTGGGCAACGAATCCCTTCAACGTCCGCCGGACGGAAGGGGGGATGAACGGCAAAATGGGCCAGCTTGGAAAATAAGATATTAACGATGTTTCTGTAGAGCAGGCCAAGCGTAACGATTTAACAAGGGTTGTCACCATGTCTGCCGGTTCCGGCACACCCCCCATCTCCGCGACGGCTTCCAATAACAGTGCGTTCGAGCGTATCGCCAATGCGCGGCGCAGGGCGATGCTGCAACAGCACGACCCAGTCGCGGCGCGCAGCTCCGCACCGGTGACGCCGCAACCATCCGAGCCTGTCGCGACGGTGACCCTGGACAAGATCGGCGATTTCCTCGAACTCGATTTTCGACGCCTGTTCGTCTGGCTGCGGGCCGGTCTCGCCCTGGCGTTCATGCTGGCGGTAATCGGCGGCATTGTCGGCGGCGCCTATGCATTGCTGAGCAAGCAGCGTTACACCGTCACGACAGAGGTACTCATCAACCCCTCCAATTTGCAGGTTGTGGAAAACGACCTCTATTCGCAACCGGGCCAGGTCGATAGCCAGTTGCTCAGCACGCGCAGCAAGCAGCGCATCTTGACCTCGGGCAACGTGCTTTCCCGTGTGGTGGACGAACTGAATCTGACTCACGATCCAGAGTTTTTCGATCCAGACCGGAGCACGTCTACGTCTGGCGCGGTGGCGAAGCCCGACCCGAAGCTTATCGCCTTGAAGAACCTGGCGGACCGGGTAAACGCCGCTGCGGACCCAACCTCGTTTGTCACAACCCTCTCGGTATCCGCGGAAACCACTGCCAAAGCGATCCTGATCTCGCAGGCCATAGTCAAAAACTTCCAGGAAGAACTGGCCAAGGCCGAAGCTGCCGGTGCCAGCCGTGCCGCGGCTGCCCTCGATAGCCGACTTGGCCAACTCAAGAGCGACGTGCAGGCTGCCGAAGAGAAGGTCGAGAGCTACAGGCGCAGCCACAACCTGTCCTCCAGCAACGGCCAGCTCGTCAGTTCGCAGACGATGACGCAGCTCAACGGCGAAATCGTCGATGCGCAATCGCGCGTCATCGCCGCGCAGGCAAGTTACGACGCCCTGGTTGCCTCCGGGATAAATGGGGCCAATCCCGACCCCACGGTTTCGGAAGCGCTCGCGGCGCTGCGCGACAGGTCAAACAGCCTGCGACAGCAGATCGACTCACAGTCGATGACCTTCGGTCCGCGCCACCCGACGATTGTCAGGCTGAGGACGGAGCTCGAGACCGTCAACTCGCAACTCCGAGCCGAGTTCTCCCGCACCGTCGGAACGGCAAAGTCCAGCCTGGACAAGGCCAGGGCCTCGTTGGCCTCTCTCAACGCCAGGATGAACGATCTGAAGAGCAACGTTTTCACCGACAGCGAGTCCGAAGTCGCCCTGCGTGAGCTTGAACGCGATGCGGCCTCGAAGAGAGCGGTCTATGAGAGCTTTCTGTCACGTGCGCGCCAAATCAGCGAGCGCGAGCAGATCGACACCACAAACGTACAGGTGATTTCGACCGCGGTGCCCCCGCCAGGGCGCTCATGGCCCCCGCGCACTGCCCTGGTGGCAGGCGCAGGAGCGTTCGCAGGCTTTGCCCTGGGCATGCTGCTGGCCATTGGCATGGGCATTATCCGCGACATGCGCCGGCCGCCGAACAGATCAGACCTTGCTGCCAGCCGAGCCTGAAGCAAGGCATGGCGAAGCGCATCGTTTTCCACATCGCCAGCCTGCGAGGCGGCGGCGCCGAGCGTGTCTTCGTCCTGATGGCAAATGAAATGGCGTCGCGTGGCCACGAGGTCACGCTTTTTACCTGGAACGCGCAAGGGCCTAACGCGGCGCTGCGCTCCGCCGCCGTGCATCTGGTCGACTTCGGCCTTCTCTTGCGCGGCGAGGGTTACGCCAAGTCGGCGACGCTAAAAGGCATCGTGCGAAGCGCAAATTTGTTCCGCCGCCTTGATCCTGATGCGGTCTATAGTGCCCCGGAATTCGCCAATCTGGTCATGGCGCTGTCACTCATGTTGGCCAGAAGCCGCGCAAAATTCTTTCCAAGCTTCCACGCCGCCGCCTCGCTGCCTGCGAGCGGCCTCGGCGCGAGGCTGGCGATCTGGCTTTCCGCGCTGGTTGCAGCGCGCGCGACCAAAGCCATCGCCGTTTCGGCGGGTGTCGGCCGTGACATCATCGCCCGCGGCTTCCCCGAATCCAAGGTCGTGGTCATCAGCAACCCGCTGCCGCCGGCTGAAGCACCGCAGGGGACTTCCTATGCCTGGCAGGCAAAATTGGCAGCGATGGGATATGGCCCGGTCATCGCCACCGCCGGGCGCCTGGTGCCGGTCAAGGACCACCGGACTTTGCTGCGGGCCTTCGCTGCCCTGCGCGCCGGCCGCCGTGCCCGGCTTGTCATCTTCGGCGAAGGTCCGCTGGCTGCCGAATTGCACGCCTATGCCGAAGAGACCGGCATCGGCCCTGACGTGCTCTTTGCCGGCTACGTCAACGATCCGGCAGCCTGTTATGCCGCAGCCGATCTGTTCGTCCTTACATCCACCAGCGAAGGCTTTGGCAACGTGTTGGTCGAGGCCATGGCTGCCGGTGTCCCGGTAATCTCCACCGATGCTCCGCATGGCCCGCGCGAGATACTCGGTGACGGCCGTTTCGGCACCTTGGTGCCGGTCGGTGACGCCGCAGCCCTGGCGAAGGCGATGGCCGAGATGCTGGACCACCCCACCCCTGCTGCCGTCCTGAAAAGCCGGGCGGCGGATTTCACAGTCGACAAGATTGGCGATCGGTACGAAGCCTTGCTCTAGTTGTCGCGCCCGGCCAACAGATCGCGGTGGCATCCAGCCGCAGCTGATGGCCGGCACGGAAGTCCTGGCTGATTTCGGCGCAAGCAAGTCACATCAAGCCAGAAAACCGGTTGCGCAAACGTTTCGATGGCGCTAGCTTTCGGAAAGTCACAACGGCCGCCCAGGCGGATTCAAAGATTGTGAGACTGGGAAACGCAAGATTCGAGGAGGAGCGTGCGTGCGCTTGCCCGTCACCACGTCGAGCGCGACAGCTCCGCGATGACGACGATCGTCGAGGTCGCTCGCAGGGCAGGCGTGTCGGTGTCGACCGTTTCACACGTCGTCAATCAAACCCGCTATGTCTCCCCGGCCACTGCCAGATCGGTGAGCGAGGCGATCGCTGCTCTCGGCTATATGCCCAACAGTGTCGCACGCTCGCTAAAGCTGGCCTCGACGAGCAGTGTCGGCCTGGCGATTTCGGCGATCTCAAACCCCTATTTCAGCGACATCATCTGCGCCGTCGAGACCGAGTGCGCGCGCCTTGGCCTCATGGTGTTCCTGTCGGATACGCAGGACGATTCCGACAAGGAACTGGCTGTCGTCCAGGCACTGCACCAGCGACGCGTCGACGGGATCATCCTGGCGCCCTCTGCCGCGCCGCAAGCTGCATTGCGATATCTCTCGGAACGGTCCCTGCCCTGCGTCTTGATCGACCGACTACCTGACGATCGCTTTGATCAGGTCGGTGTCGAGAATTTCGAGGCCATCCGCGCGCTGATCGACCACGTCGTGTCCTTCGGACATCGCCGCATCGGTTTTGTTGCCGGACAGCGGGGATTTGCCACCACGCTGGAGCGCATGAACGGATTTCGCGCGGCACTGGAGGCCAACGGCCTGGAGTTTGTGCCGGACTACGTCGTGACGGGAAACGCGACCACCGCCAGTGCGAGCACCGCCGCCCATGCGCTGTTGTCGCTGCTGGTGCCTCCGACTGCCCTGGTGACCGGCAACAATCTGTCGACGATAGGCGTGATGCGCGCGGTCCGTGAGCGAGGGCTCACTGTCCCCAGGGACATATCGGTGGTCGGCTTCGACGATTTCGAATGGGCCGATTACTTCGAGCCGCGACTGACGCTGGTCGAACAGCCCTGCGAGGATTTGGGCCGGCAGGCAGCCGCGTTGCTGATTGAGCGGATTGGACTTCCAGATGGCCAACGACGCACGGTTCGCCTTGAGCCAACGCTGCGCCTGCGCGCATCCTGCGGAAGACCNGACCGGCATGACTTCGCCGCTTCTGACCATGAATGGCGTCGTTAAACGTTTCGGTGGCGTTCACGCTTTGCGCGGCGTCGATTTCGAACTGCGCGTGGGCGAGATCCATGCCCTGCTGGGCGAGAACGGCGCTGGCAAGTCGACATTGATGAACATCCTGTCCGGTGTGCACGCCCCTGACGAAGGAACGATCACGATCGATGGCGCACCGGTGCATTTTGCCAATCCGCGCGAAGCGCAGGCCGCCGGCATCGCCACGATCTTCCAGGAACTCGATCTCGTGCCTGGCCTCGATGTCGCGGCCAATCTTTTCCTCGGTCGCGAGTTGGTGAAGCCCGGCGGTTTTCTCGATGTCGCAAGGATGCGCGAAGAAGCCCGCACCCGGCTGACCGCCATCGAGTTGGACATCGATGTCGAACGGCCCGTCGGCGAACTGTCGATCGGGCATCGTCAGGTCGTGGCGATCGTCAAGGCACTGTCCTATGCATCGCGTGTCCTGATCATGGACGAGCCGACGGCGGCCCTGACGGTCAGCGAGGTGGACAGGCTCTTCACCATCATGCGCAAGCTCAGTGCCACCGGCGTGGGCATCATCTACATCTCGCATCGGCTTGAGGAGGTTCCCCAAGTTGCGGACCGGGTAACGGTGATGCGCGATGGCCGCGTGGCCGGGACGACAGCCCCGGACGCACCACAGGCCGAACTGGTCAGCCTTCTCGTCGGCCGGCCTCTGGAGGACCTTTACCCGAAACGCACACGCACCGCAGGTCGCCGGCTCCTTCATCTCAAGGACGCCCGTTTCCATCCCGCTCGAGCCAGCGCCGGCTGGCAGGTTCCCCAAAACGTTTCGCTCGACGTGCATGAGGGCGAAATTGTCGGCCTGGCGGGCGTCATGGGTGCCGGTCGTACCGAGTTGCTCAGCGCGCTCTATGGCACCGGCCTGGCCGGCCGTTGGGCCGGCACCGTCGAGGTCGACGATCGCCCGGTGCGCCTCGAGTCCATCAGAGCTGCGCGCAGGGCCGGCGTCGCCCTCGTCACCGACGACAGGCGAGGAAGCGGGCTGATGCTGCGTACAGCGGTCGGCCGCAACCTGGTCATGTCGGTGCTGCGACGAATCTCGCCGCGCGGCTTCATGTCGATTGCACGCGAAGCAGCCGCTGTGGCGCGCTCGTTCGGCCAATTCGACATACGACCGCGCAATGCGGCCATGCCGGTCGGCGCGCTGTCGGGCGGCAACCAGCAGAAGGTGGTGCTCGCCAAGGAGATCCTCGGCAATCCGCGGCTGCTGTTGCTGGATGAACCGACGCGTGGCGTCGACGTCGGCGCGAAGGCGGAAATCTATGCCAGGCTTCGCGATCTGGCATCGCAAGGCCTCGGCATACTCGTCGCCTCGAGCGAAATGCCTGAGCTGATTGGCCTATGCGATCGCATCGTGGTTCTTCGGGAGGGCCGCAACGTGGCGGAATTCGAGCGCGGCGTCGATGAACACACGGTGCTTGCCGCCGCAACCGGAAAGGCCTCCTGATGTCCGACACCAGCACGGCGGATACCGAAATGCCGAGCGGCAAGACAGCTCAGAAGCGGCGCGATCCGCTTGCACTCATCGTCCGCTTCCAGAGCCTGATCGGCTTGGTGGTCGTCGTGATCGGCGGCATCATCTTCTCGCCGCGCCGGCACGGACAGATACTGTTCATCGCCCCGGACAACATCGCCAACATCGTACGCGCCGTGTCCGAGACCGGCATCATCGCGATCGGCATGACCTTCGTCATCATCACTGCGGGGATCGACCTCTCGGTTGGCGCTTTGCTTGGCCTGGCCAGTGTCGTCACGGCCACGATGATGATCAATGGTGGCGTTGGCCTCGTGCCGACGATCCTTGCCGTGCTTCTTGCCGGCGTGGTCTTCGGTGCCGTTCAGGGCTCGATCTCGACGCGCTTCCGCCTTGAGCCCTTCATCGTCACCCTCGCGGGCCTTCAGGCCGCGCGCGGTCTGGCCCTGGTCGTCTCGGGCAACGAGTACATCAACATCTCCTATGGCGACGGACCCGGGCTTGCCCCTCCGGTATTTGCCATTCTGGGCGAGCGCTTGTTCAACAATGTGGTGCCGGTGGCAACCATCGTCTTCATCGCTTTTGCGGCGATCGCCACAGTGGTTCTCAACACGACCCGCTTTGGCCGCTATGTCTTTGCCATCGGCGGCAATGAGCGGGCGGCGCGCCTCTCGGGCGTTCCGGTGTCCGCCGTCAAGATCACCGTCTATGCGATCACCGGCTTCGCGGCCGCTCTCGCCGGCATCGTCCATGCAGGGCAGTTCAACTTCGGCAGTGCCAATGACGGCGCCGGTTACGAACTTACCGCCATCGCCGCGGTCGTCATCGGCGGTACCAGCCTGTTCGGTGGAGCCGGATCGATGGTCGGCACGGTCGCCGGCACGATCATGCTCGGCGCGCTCGCCAACGTCCTGCAACTCAACAACATCACACCCGCCCTGCAATTGCTCGCGACAGCCGCGATCATCATCCTGGCGGCGGTTCTTCAGTCCCTCGTCCGTCGCCGCGAAGGTCTGGTCCGTTAAGTGGGCGACATTGGAAGACCCCTGAACGCCAGCTTACCCGGCGTCGGGAGAGTGAAGCTCAGCAAACCAACAGTCGAGCCAAGGGCATCGACAGGAAGGAAACAACCATGGTTATCAGGAGCACACGCAATAGCAGACAAAGGGCCTGGCAAACGTGTCTGCTTGCCGGGACCTTTCTCGCAGCCGCCGGAGGGGCTCAAGCTGCGGAACCATTGGTCAAGGCTTGCTCCAAGACCGGCGAATTCGTAATCGGCTTTTCTCAGGCCAACAATGCCGAGCCGTATCGCCAGCACGTCAATGACGAACTCACCGCCGCCGCCAAGGCAGTGTCCCAGTTCACCTTGCAGATCGCCGATGGCGCCGGCAGCGTGAACACCCAGACCTCACAGGTCGACAATTTCATCACCCAGAAGGTCGACCTGCTGCTGATATCGCCCTTCGAAGCATCGCCGCTGACGCCGGCGGTGAAGCGGGCCATGGAGGCCGGCATCCCCGTCATCGAGCTCGACCGCAAGACGGTTGGCGATCCGGGCAAGGACTACACGGCTTTTATTGGCGGCGACAATTACAAGATCGCCTTCGAAGCCGGCAAATATACCGCCACGAAACTGCTTCCTGACGGCGGTGAAGTTGCCGTTCTGGAAGGGCTGCCCAGTTCGACCCCTGCCGTGGAACGGCTCAACGGCTTCAAGGACGGCGTCAAGGAGAACGACAAGATCAAGGTCGTCGCCGAGCAGGCGGCGGACTGGCTGCCGGACAAGGCACAGACGGCGTTCGCAGCCATGCTTCAGGCCAATCCCGATATCAAGATGGTCTACGCCAGCAACGACATGATGGCCGCCGGAGCGCGCCTTGCCGCCAAGGGCGCCGGCAAGGAAGGGCAGATCAAGATCATCGGCACCGACGGATTGCCAGGTCCTGCCGGCGGCATCCGGGCCGTTGCCGAAGGCGAATGGGCTGCAACCTTCACTTATCCGACGGGCGCCAAGGAGGCGATCGATATGGCAAAGTCGGTTCTTCTCGATTGCGCCACATCCGTCGAGCCGACGGTCACAGTTGCAACGACGGCGATCACGCCGGAAAACGCCAAGCAGATGATGGGTAACTGACAAAAGTGCCATGGCGATTGCGGTGCGGAGGTCGAATGGCACCTCCGCACCGTCGCAACGCCTCATTTCCGCCCATCGGCCGGTCTTCGGCAACGGCGAGGGTCTCCAGGGTCCAATCAGATCGACCGTCGGTGCGCTCCGAAACAGCAAGAATGGAAGCCTCGGAAGGCCGCCATTAACTGTTCGTTAACCATGCCGGGCTAGCCTTAACCAATCAGTAAGGAGTCGCCTCTGTGACCTGCGTCGCTCCCATCCAAAACAAGTCCATACGCTTTCGAGCGCGCTCGTTTGTAGCCTTCACCCTCACCCCTGAGGCCCCGTTGGGGGAATGGCTGCAAAGCCTGGATCACTGGACCGAAAACTCTCCCGGCTTCTTTGCCGGTCGCCCGGTCGTGCTCGACCTGAATATGCTCAAGCCCGAGGCGGGCGAGATCGAAGATCTGGTCTCACAGCTCGCGGAGCGCGGGATTCGCATCTACGCGATCGAGGCGGACGGCAATGTTGGTCTCGATGCTGATCTGCCGCCGCTCCTCGTTGGCGCCAAGGAGGCCACCGCTGACGCGCTTTACGTGCAGCCGGACCCAAAAGCCGCCGCTGAGGCCAAGACGGAAGAGCCGGAGGCGCCGAACTCATTGATGATCAAGGCACCGATCCGCTCCGGCCAGTC
Organism: Mesorhizobium sp. LSHC420B00; assembly: GCF_000503055.1. GTDB lineage: Bacteria > Pseudomonadota > Alphaproteobacteria > Rhizobiales > Rhizobiaceae > Mesorhizobium. The sequence goes on from NZ_AYVY01000018.1 coordinate 129,410, forward strand.
GATCTTTCACCCCGATGGCGATGTGGTCATTGTCGGCTCCGTCAGTTCCGGTTCCGAAATCATCGCCGGGGGGTCGATCCACGTCTACGGCACGCTGCGTGGGCGTGCGTTCGCCGGCGCCACGGGAAATTCTGCGGCTCGTATCTTTTGCCGGAAAAATGAAGCCGAACTTCTGGCGGTAGACGGCTGGTACCGCACCGCCGAGGAGATGGACGCCTCCTCGCGGGGAAGGCCGGTACAGGCCTTTCTCGAGGACGGCGCACTTTGCGTCGCACCGCTCAACTAACAACATTGGAGGCACAAATATGGGCAAGGTAGTGGTTGTCACATCCGGCAAAGGGGGTGTCGGCAAGACGACCTCGACGGCCGCTCTCGGCGCGGCGGTCGCGAAAACCGGCAAGCGGGTGGCCCTCGTCGACTTCGATGTCGGCCTGCGCAATCTCGATCTGATCATGGGCGCCGAGCGGCGCGTGGTTTTCGATATCGTCAACGTCATTCAGGGAACTGCCAAGCTTTCGCAGGCGCTGATCCGTGACAAGCGGCTCGACACGCTGTTCCTGCTGCCGGCCTCGCAAACGCGCGACAAGGATGCCCTCACCGAGGAAGGCGTCGCCGATGTCATCGACAAGCTGCGATCGGTTTTCGACTACGTCTTCTGCGACAGCCCCGCCGGCATAGAGCGCGGCGCGCAACTTGCCATGCGCTTTGCCGACGAGGCGGTAATCGTGACCAACCCGGAAGTGAGCTCGGTCCGCGATTCCGATCGCATTATCGGCCTGCTCGACTCCAGGACGATGAAAGCCGAGCAAGGTGAATCGATTGCCAAACACGTCCTCGTCACGCGCTATGACGCTGCCCGCGCTGCCCGCGGCGAGATGCTCAGCATTGATGACGTTCTCGAGATCCTGTCCACGCCTCTGCTGGGAATAATTCCCGAGAGCCAGGACGTGCTGCGCGCATCCAATGTGGGCGCGCCGGTTACGCTCAGCGAAAACACCAACCCCGCCGCACGCGCCTATATCGACGCGGCAAGAAGACTCGAGGGCGAGGACCTGCCGGTCGTTCTGCCTTTCGAGCGGAGGGGCCTCCTCGACCGGCTGTTGGGAAGGAGGGCAGCATGAACCTGCTCGATATCTTCAAGCGCCGCGGCAGCGCGCCCGTGGCGCGCGAGCGCTTGCAACTGCTGTTGGCTTACGAGCGTCGAAGCCGCAACCAGCCCGATCTCGTCTCCGTGTTGCGCGAGGAGATCATGGCGGTGATCGCCCGGCATGTTCAGGTCGACCAGGATTTCCTGCAGGTGAGCATGGATCACGGCGAAACGACGTCGAGATTGGAGATCGACATCCAGATCCCCAACAAGATCGCAATGCCCATGGCCGCGGCGTTCTAGCGGAATCCTCCAGTCAGGGCTCGCGTCGGCTGCTGCCGAGGTTGCGGCGCCGTGATTGGCGTGTTCGACCCGGTCGCCACGGGCAAGTCACGCAATAACCACTGCAACCACCGCCTCACCAAAACCCCGCGGCCGTTTCCAGCCGCGGGGGCGCCTTGGGAGGGCCTTTCGAAACCCGTGGTCAAATGTTGGCGAGCAATTCGTTGACGCGGCTTTCCATGTCGGCAAGGGCGGTGTCGACGTCCTTCTGGCCACTGATTGCTGCACTCATCTCTTCGCCGATAATGTCCTGGATCGCAAACTGGCGCTGTACGGCCGACGGCAGCGGCTTGCCGAGGTCGGCGACCGCAGAGATCGTGTTGCGATGCGGCAGGGCCTTGAAGGCGTCCGAGGTGATGACGGCCTTGTAGGCGGGCAGGTGACCGGTGCGCGACCACTCAAAGTCGTTGTCGGCGAAGAACTTCAGGAATTTGCCGATGGCCGCGATCTGTTCAGGCGTGCGGTCTTTCTGCGACACGGCCCAGGTGTGGCCGTCGGCATATTGCGCGTGGGTGCCGCCAAACAGCTGCGGATACGGATAAACCGCATAGCCGCCCTTGTTGAGCGCCGTACCCTTGGTTTCGGACTGGGCGTTGTAATCGCCGACCACCCAGGTGCCGTTGAGGTGGACGCCACCCTCGCCGGCAAGGAAGGCATTGATCGAGCCGCCATAATCGAGGTCCTTGGTGGTGTAGCCCTTCTCGAAGATCGCCTTGTACATCTCGACGACCTTCTTGGCTTCCGGCGTATTCAACTTCACATGCTTCGGATCGGCAAAGAAATCGGAATCCTGCTGGAAAAGATAAGTGTAGAGATTGCGTGTGTAGAGCGCAGTCTCATTGGTCAGGTTCTGGACGAAATAAGGCTTGCCCGTCTTCTGCTTGAACTGTTCGGCCTGGGCGAGCAGTTCCTCGGGCGACTTTGGAAAAATCGGCGTGCCGTCGGCACTGACGAGGCCGGCTTGTTTGAAAAGATCCATGTTGACATGATAGAGCATCGTCCAGCTGTCGATCGGCAGGCCATAGATCTTGCTGTCTTTGGTGGCGCCATTGCGCGCCGCGTCGGTGAAGGCGTCGGGTGTCACGCCGACTGACTTCAAGAGATCGTCGAGCGGCATCAACAGGCCCTTCGACTGATAATCCGACAGTACGGATTCATGGATCGTGACGATGTCCGGAGCGTCGCCTGAAGCGAACTGCGCGGTCAGCTGATCGTAGCCGGGCCATTCCACGGTGGTGACGTTGACGTGGACATCGGGATTGTCGGCGTTGAACTTGTTGATCAGCGAGGTGATGATTCCGCATTCGCCAACGGCTTTGGTGGGATCGGTGTTGGTGCCGAAATCGGCATCGCAGGCGCCGAAAAAGCGCTGCACGCTCAGTTCCGTGGCCGCGAAGCTTGGATTTGCGAGCATCATTGCGCCCGCAGAGACTGCGGCAAACAGCATTTTCTTCAGTTTCATATCAGTTCCTCCTACTGAGTTTCCGCCGCTCCACCCTGGATTGGCCTTCGTGCTTCAATCGCTGCGCATTCCCCCCGGCCGTCAGGCAATCTTCGTTATCTCACCGCAGCGCCGGAGACCGCCGTGACGATGTATTTCTGGAAAAACAGGTAGACGATCAGGATCGGTGCACCGGCAAACACCGCCTGCGCCATCAGGAAGCCGATGCCTTCGGACTGGGCGAAGTTGGTCTGCGTCGAGGCCATGCCGACCGTCAGCGTGAACATGTCCTTCCTCGTTGCCGAAATCAGCGGCCAGAAATAATCGTTCCACGCGCCGAGAAAGGTAAAGATGCCGAGCGTTGCCTGCGCAGGCAGCGTGAGCGGCAGAAGCACCTTCCAGAAAATCCTGAGCCGGCTGGCGTTATCGAGCATGGCGGCTTCGTCCAACTCCTTCGGGATGGCTTTGAAATACTGGGTCATCAGGAAGACGCCGAACGGAGCCGAAAGGCCCGGCAGAATGAGCCCTTGAAAGGTGTTGTGGAACTTCAGCATGCTGAAGATCTGGTGACGGGCGACGAGCACGGCCTGCTCCGGGACCGCCAGGCCGAACAGCACGATCACGAACAGCACGTCTCGGCCGGGGAAATTCAGCCGTGCAAAGCCGTAGCCGGCGAGCGACGACAGGATCAAGGTGCCGAGCGTCAATCCGCCCGAGACGATGATGCTGTTGCGCACCCAGATGAACACCGACGAGGTGCCGACCGTGTTGATGTAGTTCTTCAGCGTATAGGGCGCGTGAAACACCGAATTCGGATCTGCCATCAGCTCCGCATTGTCCTTGAGTGACAGGCCGATGACCCACAGAACCGGCGCGATCATGACGATCGAAAGCAGGAGGACCAGGGCCAATAACAAATGGTCGCCAAATGCCCGTCCCTTGATGGAAGCGGCTGGAGCGCTCATGCCTGGTCTCCCCTGCTGCGTGTCACCAGGTACTGGGCCATGGCCGCGATCAGGATGAGGATGAACAGGATTTCCGATGCAGCGGCGCCCAGGCCGAGATCCCAGCGGCGGAATGCGGTGTCGTAGATGTAGAGCACGATCGGCTTGGTCAGGTTGTTCGGACCGCCCCGCGTCATCAGCCAAGCCTGGCCGAACAGCTGGAATTGCAGCACGATCTGGATAATGATCACCAGGATGAAGGTCCGCTTGATCGACGGCAGCGTGATCGAGCGTAGCGTCTGCCAGCGATTGGCATTGTCCAGCGCCGCCGCCTCGTAGATATCCTGCGGAATCTGCTGGAGCGCCGAGAGAAAGAGCATCATCGGCAGGCCGATGCACCACCAGATGGTGGCAATGGCGATGCCGACCATCGCCAGGTTGGGATCGGAAATGAAAGCCGGCGCGGTCGCGCCGAACCATCCGTAGATCGTCGACAACAGGCCGACATTCGGAATGAAGACGATGCGCCAGATCAGCGTGACGATGGTGACCGACAGCACCGACGAGGAAAAGAACAGCGTCCGCAAAACCGCAGCAGTGCGCGTCCGGCGATTGAGGCAAAGCGCCAGGAAAAGACCGATCAGCGCCAGCGTCGGCACCGTCAGCAGCACGAAGTAGAAGGTGTTCCAGATCGATTGCAGGAAGACCTTGTCGTGATACAGCCTGACGTAATTGCCGAAACCGACAAAATTTCCGGACGAGAACGTGTCGGCCTTGTGGAAACTCAGCCACATCCCCCAGAGCAGCGGGAAGAGCAGCAGCGTCGTGAAGAAGAACAAGAATGGCGCAACGAAAATGAAGTTTCGCCATTGCGGCGCATAGATGTCGGCGGTCGGCGTTCTGGCGCCGACAGCAAGCGTCGCGGTCGGGGACATCGCCAGCCGGTCAACCATCTCAGGCCTCCCTCGCATGCCAGGCGCGGCCGGTCTCATTGAACAGATGCGATTTCTGGCCGTCGAAGGCGAGCCCGATCCTGTCGCCGACGGCGACGCGACTGTTGCCGGCATCGGAACCGACTATCTGCTGGCCATCGCCCAGCCGCGCGTAGATTAGGGTGCGTTCGCCGAGCCGCTCGAGCACATCGACCACGCCATCGGCATTGCCCTGTCCGGCGGCAACGATACGGACGTCTTCCGAACGGATGCCGAAAGTGTACTTGCCATCGGTCAATTGGCTGGAGGCGATCTCGGTCTGCACCGAGATGCCGTCCGCAAACCTGGCCGTGGCGTTCTCGCCGGATTTGTTGAGCGTCGCATCAACGAAGTTCATCGCCGGCGCACCGACGAACCCTGCGACGAATTTGGTCGCCGGACGCTCGTAGATCTCCATCGGAGTGCCGATCTGATCGATCTTGCGATTGTTCATGACGACGATGCGGTCGGCGAGCGTCATTGCCTCGACCTGGTCGTGGGTGACGAAGATCATCGTCGACTGCAGGCGCTGATGAAGCTGGGCAAGTTCGATGCGGGTGCGGGTGCGCAACGCCGCATCGAGATTGGAGAGCGGCTCGTCGAACAGGAACGCCTTCGGCTCCTTGACGATCGCACGGCCGATGGCGACGCGCTGGCGCTGACCGCCGGAGAGCTGGCCCGGCTTGCGATCGAGCAAATGCGGCATTTCGAGGATGCGGGCGGCTTCGTTGATGCGCGCCTCGATGACCTTGCCTGGAACGCCGATATTCGCAAGCCCGAAGGCCATGTTGTCGCGCACCGTCATATGCGGATAAAGCGCATAGGACTGGAACACCATGGCAATGCCGCGCTTGCCCGGCGGCAGATGATCGATGCGCTCATTGTTGATGGCAATCTCGCCGCTATCGACAGCTTCGAGACCGGCAATCATTCGAAGAAGCGTCGATTTTCCGCAACCGGACGGCCCCAGGAACACGATGAATTCGCGTGCCCTTATGGAGAGCGACAGATGATCCAGCACCGTCATGGCACCGAACTGCTTGCTCACGTTTCTGATCTCGATATCGGCCGTCACGTCGACGCTCCTCCTCAGCGCTTGCGCTTGTCTCGATGATCCGCCTGAACTCAGAGCCTCAGGCGAATGACCTGGTAGGAATAGGCCGGCAGCGACAGGCTCAGCTTGCCGCCGGCGAGTGAGGCGCCCTCACCCTTCCTTGGGCCGACATTGCCTGGGTTCTCGGCCGAATTGACGGCTTTCAGATCGGCGTGCGCCACGACCCGGTGATCGACGATTTCCGCTGCGCCGAAGCCGGTGAGGTCGACCACTGTTTCGATTGCCTCGCTCGAATGGCGGTTGACGGCGAAGAAGGTGACGTGGCCGGTCTTCGTGTCGTGCACGCCGGCAATGTCGACGTAGGCGACGTCGCCCGCAACGGTGGATTTATAGGTCGGGCTTTCCACCTTGAGATCTAGCGCATTGCCGCGGCCGTAGTTAGAAGCAAACAGATAGGGATAAAAAATCGTCTGCCGCCATGCCGGGCCATTCGGAACGGTCATGATCGGCGCGATGACGTTGACCAGTTGTGCCAGGCAGGCGATCTTGACGACATCGGAACGGCGGATGAAGGTGTTGAGGATCAGGCCGACCTGCAGCACATCCTCGAAATTATAGATGTCTTCGAGCAACGGCGGGGCGAATGGCCAGCCGTCGCTGCCGCCGAGGATTTTCTTGTCCTGCTCCTTGGAATGGTACCAGACGTTCCATTCGTCGAACGAGATGTAGACCTGCTTGTTGGAGCGCTTCTTGGCCTTGATATAGTCGATGACGCCGGCGACCGAGACAATGTAGTCGTCGAGCTTTTCGCTCATGGCGAGATAGTTCGAAGCGTCGTTGGCTTCGTTGTCGAAATACATGTGCAGCGAGATGTAGTCGACCTCGTTGTAGGTATGGTCGAGAACCGTCGCTTCCCATTCAGGGTAGGTCGGCATCTTGGCATTCGAAGAGCCGCAGACCACCAACTCGAGCGACTTGGAGAAGGCGCGCATTGCCTTGGCCGTCTCATGCGCTAAGCGGCCATACTCGTCCGCGGTCTTGTGGCCGATCTGCCAGGGGCCGTCCATTTCATTGCCGAGGCACCAGAGCTTGACGTCGAAGGGCTCCTTGCGGCCATTGGCGATGCGTTTGTCGCTCCATTTACTGCCGCCGGGATGGTTGGCGTACTCCAGAAGGTTGCGGGCTTCGTCAAGGCCGCGCGAGCCGAGATTGACGGCAAGCATCATCTCGGTGTTGGCGGAGGTGCACCAATCGGCAAATTCGTGCAGGCCGACTTCGTTGCTTTCCGACGTATGCCAGGCGAGGTCGAGCCGCACCGGGCGCTCTTCCTTGGGGCCGATGCCGTCTTCCCAATTGTAGGCGGAGACGAAATTGCCGCCGGGATAGCGGACGATCGGAACATTAAGTTCTCTGACGAGATCGATGACGTCCTGACGCATGCCATTGGCATCCGCCGTCGGATGGCCTGGCTCGTAGATGCCGGTATAAACTGCCCGCCCGAGATGCTCGATGAAGGATCCGTAGAGCCTCGGATCGATTTCCGAGACAACATAATGCGGATGTGCCGTAACGGCTGCCTTCATGCATTCCTCCCATCGATATCACAAACGATGATTTAAATCATCTTGCCCGATATCAAAGAGGAATTGGCAGCTCTTCGTCAAGCCAAAATAGCCAAAAGTAGGACAATTAGACGAAGGTTTTGGCTCAGCAGAAAGCCAGTTCATTGAAATTGCTGCGTTATCTTCAGAACCCGGTTTCATGATATCAACCAGTTTTGATCCGGAGCAGGATGTCCTGATCGTAATTTCCAAAGCCCTTGCCGAAAATGTTGATCCCGCCGGGGCGCTTGGCGTCGTCCTTGACGCCGATACGGACGCGGATTGAATGATGGCTCTTCAGATCGAGTGCGGCGAGGCCGGTTTCGGAAATCCT
>NZ_AYVY01000019.1 GCF_000503055.1 Mesorhizobium sp. LSHC420B00
CCGCCGCAACCCCGCCGCCGCAAGCTTTTGCTCATGACTGCGCAACAGGTCCACAAGGGGGGAGATCGGCAGCTTCGCCGGCGCCGCCTGCTCCGAAACGCCTTTCCCCGATCGCCAAACCCCTCAGAACTCTATCCCCTGCTGCGCCTTCACGCCGGCGGAGAAGTGGTGCTTGGTCACGCCCATCTCGGTGACCAGATCGGCCGCCTCGACTAGCGCCGGCTTGGCGTTGCGGCCGGTGACGACGACATGCAGGCCTTCGCGACGCGCCTTCAGCGCCGCGACCACCTTTTCGAGATCGAGGTAGTCGTAGCGCAGCGCGATGTTGAGTTCGTCGAGCACCACCAGGCTGATCGACGGCTCGGCCATCAGCTCGAGTGCCTTGGCCCAGGCGGCCTCGGCCGCCGCGATGTCGCGTTTCAGGTCCTGCGTCTCCCAGGTAAAGCCCTCGCCCATGGCGTGCCAGACGACGCGGTCGCCGAAGCAGGCAAAAGCATCCTTCTCGCCGGTGTGCCATTTGCCTTTGATGAACTGGACGACGCCGACGCGCTTGCCGTAGCCGAGCATTCTGAGCGCCAGCCCGAAGGCGGCCGTGGTCTTGCCCTTGCCCGGACCGGTGTTGACGATCAACAGCCCTTTCTCGACCGTCTTGGCTGCAACCTCGGCGTCCTGCACCGCCTTGCGCTTGGCCATCTTGGCGCGGTGGCGCTCCTCGTCCTTGGGGTCGATAGTATCAGCCATGTCATTTCACCCTGAGCGGCAGCCCCGCCACCATCAAAAGCACGGTGTCAGCGACGGCGGCAACGTCCTGGTTCAACCGGCCGGCCGCGTCGCGAAACCGTCTTGCCAGCGCATTCTCCGGCACGATGCCCTGGCCGACCTCGTTGGACACCACGAACCAGCGTCCACGCGGCCGCGACAGCACATCTGCCAGCCTTCGGCATTCGGCCTCGACATCATGTTCGGCCAGCATATGGTTGGTCAGCCACAGCGTCAGGCAATCGATCAGCACCGGCTGGCCGTCAGGCAGTGCCTCGATCGCGCCGGCAAGGTCGAGCGGCGCCTCGATGGTCGTCCAGCCGGCGCTGCGGCGCGAGCGGTGCAGCGCGATCCGTTCGCGCATCTCCTCGTCATAGGCTTGCGCCGTCGCGATATAGCTCCATGGCGCCGGACAGGCACTCACCAGCCTCTCGGCATGCACGCTCTTGCCGGAGCGCGCACCGCCGATGATCAGGGTCAGCGCCCCGGCAGCGCGGTCAGGCAAAGCTGTCGCGCAGGCTGGTCGCCGTGCCGGTGAAGCGGCCGCGCACCACGCCGACGACCGCGCCGAGCACCAGCCAGAACACCAGATTGGTCAGCGTCACCGCCACCACGAACTGATGATGCAGGCCTTCCGGGATTGTCGTCTCGAAGCTGTCGGGCTGCGGCGCGCCGACAATATGCGGCGCCACCATCAACGCCACCGCAAGGACCGCCAGCGGCAGCGATCTGCGGAAGGCGAGCAGGCCGAGACCGGCGGCGGTCGCCACCACCGTTGCCCACCACCAGATCTGGCGTTGGACAAGGTCGGCCGCCGGCATTGCCGGCAATTCCGGCGGCAGGCCGAGGCCCGGCGCCAGCGTGAACACGGCAAAGCCGGCAAGCCCCCAGAACAGGCCCTGGCGCCAATTGCCGATGCCGCCGGCGAACTCCGAAACCGCAACCAGGACCAACGCGAAGCCGATGCCGGTGACGATATTGGCAACGACGCTGAAGGCAAAACGTTCGAAACCGTCGGCCGGCGCCCAGCCTTCGTCCTCCGCCGGAGCCATTGCTTCAGCCGGTGCCGGCGCGGCGCTGCTTATAGCCATCGTGCCCCCGGCGTTTTCGACCGGTGCCGCAGGTGCCGCGGCATGGTCATGGCCGCCGCCGGCCTGTTCGTAGACTTCCGCCTTCAGGATCAGCGGCACCGTGGCATAGGCCTGCATGCAGGCGAGAACGACGCCGGCCACGAGCCCTGCGATCGCCGCGATGAACACGACGTTGCGAAACAGTGTCATGATGTCAGCCCCTTGTCAGTGGCAGGGAAAGCCCATCGAGTGGCGATAGTCGTGGGCGGCATTGTGGACCGCATCGATGTGCGAGAAGCCGACAAAGCCCATGACGAAAATGCCGAGGAATGCAGCAAGCGCCAGCTGCATGAAACGCGACTGCGAGGAGACGGAAGCGCCGAGCGAGACGGAAGCGGTATTCATGTCTTGTCCTTTCGCCCTCCACCCGAGGGCATAGAAGTCAGTTTCCTGTCGCCGGCAGGTCTCCTGGCTCGCGGATCAGCGCCCTTCCCCACCTTCCCGAAGAAAATCTTCAGTGGCATATGGAGAGGACTACCGCACACAGTTGCGGGGGCAGCCACGGCATTGGGCAAGAATTTCGCCCGCACCGCATTCCCTCTTGGTTCCAAACGGAACCGACGACATCAGCGACTATAGGCAGAATCGCCGCGCCCGGCAAACCAAATTCCGCCGGATCGTGTGGCGAATGCGCCGCCTCGCCAAGCTCGCCGGCCGGCGCCGCAATTGACAATTCTCACAGCCGGGTGTCGGCTGGCGGATGGGGAGGAAGCCGGCATGCAACCCAGCCCGAATGAGCGCGGTCCCTATAACGGCCTGACGCGGGCCGAGCCGACGCTGCCGTCATCGGCCTATTGGGACATCGCAGGCTATCAGCGCGATCTCGAGGCCATCTGGTATCGCAATTGGCTGCTGGTCTGCCGCGAGGCCGACCTTGCCCATCCGCTGGCTTTCAGGACGTTTCGCATAGGCACGCAGGAGGTCGTCGTGCTGCGCGACGAGACCGGCGAATTGCGCGCCTTTCACAACACCTGCCGGCATCGCGGCTCGCAGCTTTGCCAGCAGAGCGAAGGACGGCTGAAGGCGCGGCTCATCACCTGCCCCTACCACGCCTGGTCCTATTCGCTGCGCGGCGATCTGGTGCGCGTGCCGTCGAAATCGCTGCCGGACGGTTTCGACAAGGCCGATCATCCGCTCTACCGCGTCGCGCTTTCGGTGTGGCGCGGTTTCGTTTTCGTCAACCTCGCGCAAGACGCTGCCGGTTCGGCTGAAACATCCTTCGATCCGGCATCCGGCAACCTCGCCAACTGGCCGCTGGAAACGCTGCTGAGCGGCCATGTGCTGCGCAAGGTTATGAACTGCAACTGGAAGATATTTTGGGAGAACTTCAACGAGTGCCTGCACTGCCCTGGCGTCCACAAGGACCTGTCGCGGCTGGTGCCGATCTATGGCCGCGGCCTGATGGGCCGGCACGACGACCCCGAATGGGCGCGCCACGCCGACAATGACGCGCCGGAATTTGCCGGCGGCTTGCGGGCCGGGGCCGAAACCTGGTCGCGCGACGGGCGCGTCCACGGCTCGGTCTTTTCGAGCCTGACGCCGGCCGAGCGTGCTGCCGGGCAGACCTATGCCACCAACTTGCCGTCGATGTTCGTCGTCGGCCATGTCGACTATGTCAGGACCGTGCGGCTGGTGCCGCTTGGGCCGGAGCAGACCGAACTCACCGCCGAATGGCTTTTTTCGCCCGAAGCGCTCGTCGATCCGGCTGCGGATATCGACAACATCGTCGCCTTCGGTACCCAGGTGCTGGAGGAAGACGCTGATATCTGCGAGGTCAACCAGAAGGGCCTGCGCTCGATGCGCCATAAGGCCGGCGTGCTGATGCCCGAGGAATATGATTTGCACCGCTTCCACAACTGGGTGCGCGAGCGGCATGCGGCGCTTGAACATCAAAGCGATTTGGGCAGATAGCGCCAAGTGACGAAGCCGCAGACCGCCGCCAGCAGGCCGAGCGTCGCGAAAACCGCGCCCAGGCCGAAGAACGCCAGCACCACTGAATAGACCAGCGGCGGCGTCAGCTCGGAAAAGTCGAGATAGGTGCGGTAGACCGCCGCCATCTGCGCCCGCTCATACGAGCGCACCGAGCGCATGAACGCGGTCGAGCCCAGCGCATCGAGCGCGATGGTGAAGAAGGCACCGCAAAGCAGCAACGCGCCGGTGACGAGCGGCGCGGCCTCGCCGACGGCGCCGGCCGCCAGCAGCGTCGCCGACATGGCGAAATAGGCAAACGTCATGGTGCGCCGGCCGCCGAAACGCTTTCCCGCCCTGCCCCAGAAGATGGCCATGAACAAAAGCGCATTGCCGGCCGAAACCAAGAGGCCACCGGCGAGCTCGCCCTCGCCGGTGATCACCATGAACAGCGGCCCATAGACAAAGAACGTCGTCCAGAAGCAGGAACGGCCGAAGGCGATCAGCCAGGCCAGCCTCAGCCTTGGCTGCGCGACGAAGCGGCCGATATTGGCCAGCGGATTGACCGGCCGCGTCTTGCCCGGGCGGATCGACGGGTTGTCGCCAAGCCGGTAGGTCCAGAACAGCGCCAGCAGGGCCATGGCGAAGACGGCCACCGCGCTATGCGCGGCATAGATGCCGAAACGCGTGTAGAGGAAAATGCCGAGCGTCGGCCCGGCGGTCCAGGCAAGCATCGACCACGCCATGCGCAGCGACTCGGCCTGCATGAAATCGGTCTTGCGGATGTGGTCCATGATGTAGAGGTTGAGCGTGATCGCCAGCGCGCTGGCGCCGATGACGCGGCAGAGCATGCCGACCGTTTGGCCAGCAAGCGTATGAGTGACGAAGAACAGCGAGCCGACGGCCAGCAGGCAGGCACCGGCGGTATAGACCCAGCGCCGGGCAAAGCGCCGGATCAACATCGGCATGAACAGCGTCGCCGAGAGGCCGAGCATTGCCACGACCGTGTAGAGGATCGAGACGATCTGCTCGTTGTGCAGGATCTCATAGGCCTGGATCGGGATGACGCTGGAGACGGTGGCGCGCGCGAACGATTCGACCGCATAAAGCGAGGCGAAGGTGCGTGCATCCGCCGGCCGCAAGGCCGCAAGCCAGATAGGATGGCGCACATGGGTAGCCATTGCTTTCCCCGAAGCAGAATCGCCCAAAGCAGGGTTTGGAGCACAAATCTGCCGCGGCGATTCCTGGCCGGGTAACAGGAAACCGACGCCTTCACGGCAAAAAGCGAAGCCGGCCAAAGGCTTTCCGGCTCTGGCCTAAAGCGAGTTCTAATGCTGACCCGCGCCAACGCGACGCGAGGACTGCTTCTTTTGACGGTGGCAACCGTGATAGTCGTCTTGCCGGGGCTGAACCAAGACAGCGAGACCGATGAGCATCGCCACGCCGACCACCGCCGTTCAGGATCTACCGAAGGCGAAGCGCATCGCCGCCATCGACATCGCACGCGGCATCGCTTTGCTTGCCATGGCGAGCTATCATTTCACCTGGGATCTCGAATTTTTCGGCTACACCGATCCCGGCCTCACCGCCTTCGGCTGGTGGAAAATCTACGCGCGCTGCATCGCCTCGAGCTTCCTGTTCCTGGTCGGCGTCAGCCTCTATCTCGCCCATGGCAAGAAAATCCGCTGGACAGGCTTCTGGAAGCGCTTCGCCATGGTTGCCGGGGCGGCTCTCGCAATATCGCTGGTCACCCGAATCGCCACGCCCGACGGCTTCATTTTTTTCGGCATATTGCACGAGATCACGCTCGCCAGCCTGCTCGGCCTGGCGTTCCTGCGGCTGCCGGCGCTGCTGACGCTGCTTGTCGCGGCGTTTGTCATCGCGGCGCCCTTCTACCTCAGATCCGAGGCCTTCGATCATCCGGCTTTGTGGTGGGTCGGTCTATCGGCGACCAATCCGCACTCCAACGACTATGTTCCGCTGCTGCCCTGGTTCGGCGCCGTGCTTGCCGGCATCGCGGTTACCAAACTCGCCGCCACCTCCGGCGTGCTGACCCGGCTGTCGGCCATGACGCCAGGCCGCTGGGCAAACCCGCTGGTCTTCATCGGCCGGCACAGCCTTGCCTTTTATCTGATCCATCAGCCGCTGCTGATCGGCTCGGTCTGGCTGTTTTCGCAATTCATGCCGGCGCGGGTCGAAAGCAGGGAGGTGAACTTTCTGAAATCCTGCCAAATATCCTGCGAGCAGGCGCGCGACACCGAGTTCTGCTCCAGCTATTGTGCCTGCATGCTGGACACTCTCCAGGGCGAAGCCTCGCTTGACCGGCTCTACAGCAACGACCAGTCCCCGGAGTGGAAGGCGCATATTGGCGAGCTCGCCGGCACCTGTACCGCCCAAACCGAGGCGGCGGAACCGAGAACGCGCTAATCGAGGGAGGACAGCAATGAGCGACAGTCACCCGAAACCCGTGCAGCAAAATCCTGGGCAGCCGAAGCTGGGGCACATCCCATGGCCGCCGCTGATCTATATCGCCGCCATCATCGTCAGCGTCGCGCTAGGGTTTCTCTATCCACTGCCGTGGATCGGCGATCTTCTCGGCGACATCCTGTTCGCCGCCGGGCTTGTGGGGCTGTTGGCGGTCGCCGCGCTCTGGTTCACGGCAATCCGCACCATGATCCGCGCCAAGACGACGCTCAACCCGAACGGCGTGCCGGACCATCTGGTGACCACCGGACCCTTCGCCGTCAGCCGCAATCCGATCTACCTCGCCAACACATTGCTGCTGGTCAGCCTCGCCTTTGTCTCGGGGATCGCCTGGTTCCTGCCGCTGGCGGTCATCGCGGCGTTCCTGACGCAGAAGCTGACGATCGAGAGCGAGGAGAAGGTGCTGACGGCCAAATTCGGCAAGAAGTACCGGGACTACGCCAAAAGGGTGCGGCGCTGGATTTGAGCCGAGGCTGACACCGCGCTTACGTGGTGACGCCGAGTTCAACCAGCCGCTCGACGCAGGATTCCTCGGCCTGGTCGAGCTCGGCCAGGGTCTCCTCGAGGTCGCGGCGTTTCTGGCGAAGATCCTCGCGCTTTTCCTCGATGCGCTTGATCATCAGCTTGAGTTGCCCAACCTCGCCGGGCGGCTCCCTGTACATCTGGATGATTTCGCGGATCTCGTTGATCGAGAAGCCGAGCCTCTTGCCGCGCATGATCTGCCGGATGAGATGCCGGTCCGACGGACGGAACAGCCGGGTGCGGCCGCGCCTTACCGGCTGCACCAGCCCTTCGTCCTCGTAGAAGCGTAACGTCCGCGTCGACACGTCGAATTCGCGGGTCAGCTCCGTGATCGAATAATATTCCCGCATCGTCACTCCAATGCCCCGGCCACGCCGCGAGTTCCAACTGGCCGGCGCCGCCGGCGCCCAGGCGCGTACCAGAATCGGCGGACAAGGCACCTTTCAAAGCCTCGCATGGCATTTACGTAAAAGTCAATTGAGGTGCCGTTCAGCCTACGCCGAACCACCATGTGGCAAGCCCGAGAAAGGCAAAGAAACCGACGACATCGGTGACCGTAGTGACGAAAACCGCCGAAGCCACAGCCGGGTCGATCTTGAAGCGGTCGAGCAGCAGCGGGATCAGGATGCCCGCCAGAGCCGCGACGAACATGTTGATGATCATCGCCGCCGCGATGATGCCGCCGAGATTGCGATCGTGGAACCAGGCAGCCGCGACGATGCCGATCAGAATGGCGAAGATGATGCCGTTGATGAAGCCCACCCCGATTTCGCGGCGGATGATGCGGCCGGCATTGTAGATGTCGAGGTCCCTCGTCGCCAGCGCCCGCACCGTGACGGTCATGGTCTGCGAGCCGGCATTGCCGCCCATGCCGGCGACGATAGGCATCAGCACCGCCAACGCCACGATATGCTCGATGGTGCGGTCGAACAGGCCGATCACCGAAGCCGCGAGGAAGGCCGTCAAAAGGTTGACCAGCAGCCACGGCACACGCGAGCGCGAAGTCGAAAGGATGCTGTCCGAGAGTTCTTCGTCGCCGACGCCGCCCATGCGCAGCAGATCTTCCTCGGCCTCCTGCTGGATGACGTCGACGACGTCGTCGATGGTCAGCACGCCGACCAGCCGCTCGTTCTCGTCGACGACGGCAGCGGACAGAAGATCGTATTGTTCGAATTCGCGTGCCGCCTCCTCCTGGTCCATGGTGGCCGGGATGGCATGCCTGGTCTCATGCATGACCTCTTCGACCTTGACCGAGCGCTTGGTGCGCAGGATCTGGTCGAGGTCGATGGCGCCGAGCAGCTTGAAGCTCGGATCGATGACGAAGATCTGGCTGAAACGGTCGGGAAGGTTGTTGTCCTCGCGCATGTAGTCGATGGTCTGGCCGATCGTCCAGAATGGCGGCACCGCGACGAACTCCGTCTGCATGCGGCGGCCGGCGGTCTCTTCGGGATAGTCGAGCGAGCGCCGCAGCCTGATCCGCTCGGTGAACGGCAGTTGCGACAGGATCTCGTCCTGGTCCTCCTGGTCGAGGTCCTCGAGGATGTAGACGGCATCGTCGGAATCGAGCTCCTGCACGGCCTGGGCGATCTGCGCATTGGGCAGATTGTCGACGATGTCGCGCCTGATCGCCTCGTCGACCTCGGTCAGCGCGGAAAAATCGAAATCCTTGCCCAGCAATTCGACCAGGGCGCGGCGCTGTTCCGGGTGCAGCGCCTCGAGCAGGTGGCCGAGTTCCGACTGGTGCAGATCGTCGACTTCGCGCTTCAGCGTCAGCGTATCGCGATCGGCGATCGCGGCACCGATCTGGGTGAGAAACGACGACAGGATGACGCCGTCCTCGTCATAGATGTCGGCGCGGCGCTCCTCAGCGGCCCTGGCGCCGGTCATGTGTTCGTCCTGGCCTTCCACCAGCGCCTCCCGCCATCGGATTTCCGGATAAGATGCCTGTCAGGTCTAGACCATGATCCTGAAAAGTGGAAACCGGTTTTCCGAAAAGATCATGGTCAAACACAAGGATGGAGCGGCGGCGCGATTTGGCTTGAGCATCGGCCTCTCTGTGCGCAACCGACGGATATCAGGCGACCTTGCGAGCTGCCGGTTGCCCAAGATTGATAATTCAAGATTGATAATTAGAGGATTCTAATTTAGCATCTCTATAATTACCGGTAATAAAGGGAGGGTGTTTATGGGGAAGTATCTGTTTACCAGTCTTGCGTTGGTTTGTTCGGGAATACTTTTGAACCCGATTACCGCCGATGCAAAGGCCTTCAAATCTTTTCAGGGCAAGGAATGCAAGCCTGACTACAAACGGCTTTGCCCAATGACACCGATCGGCAAATGCGACCTTCAGAGCATGATCGAGCAGTTGTCACCCGCCTGCAAGGCTTTCGTCGAGAAGCACCGGTAATCCAGCTCTGCCATCGCCGCCGACCAACCGCCGGGCAGTCCGCGACAACGCCAGGTGTGGTGTGCCCCGGTCGGGGAATCGGTCGCCCAACAACAACAGTCCCGGTGGTCGGGCAGAACGGCATATGCTGCACCGGGAATGAGGCGAGGCCGACGGTGCGACGGCCTCGCTGGATATCGGGCTTAGAGGCCTGCCGATCAGGCAGCGTAGCGTTTGGCCTCAGCCGCGTAGGCGCCAAGGACACCGCTCCAGCCACGCTCCGATTCGAAGGCCTGGCGCGCTGCTTCTGCGGTCTCGCCCATGTTCTCCAGAAGCCGGTGCTCGAGTTCCACCCGCGTCGAATTCTCGCCGAGCGCGACAAAGCGGATGTCGACCTCGGTCAGCAATGCCGGATCGTAGCGCCAGTCGGCCCCGATACGCCAGGCGAGCGTCAGCCTCGACGGCGGATCCCAGGCGAGAACCTCGCCCCAATCGCATTCTGACCCATCCTCGCCGATCTCGTACCAGCGGCCGCCGGCTTTCGGTTCGATCACCGCGGTCGTCAGGGCGGATTTGCCGATCGAGTGCGAAGCCGGCCACCACCGTCCGAACCCTGTCGTGAACACATCGAATGCCTTGTCGAGCGGCACCTCCACGGTCACCGACTTCCTGACCGGTGCGGGCTTGATCATAGTCGTCATTTCCTCTTCTCCTTGCTGTTGTCGACTTCCCGTTTGAAGGCGTCGAGCGCATCGCCCCACATGCGATCGAGCCAGGCGCGCATCTCGCCGAGCCCATGCGGGTCGAGATGATAGATATTGCTGGCGCCCTTGGGCTCGGCACGGACCAGTCGGGCTTCCTTCAGCACTTTGAGGTGCTGCGATACCGCCGGCTGCGAGACCGGAAGCACCCGCGTCAGATCGATGACCGAGCGCGGCCGATCGGCGATGAGCTCGAACACCTTGCGGCGTGTCGGATCGGCCAAGGCCACCATTCCTGCGTAATCATAAACCATGACTTATGATAAGCTAAAACTTATGATAGGTCAACCGAGGGAGTGGCGGGCCCGTGTTTAAGCACCGGCCGGTTCGACCCCGAGGCTCCGGGCAATTCCTTCGCGCGGGGCATGGACAGCAATGCGGATGCAAGATTGCTCAGGGAATCTATCCACCGCATGCGAGCCGGCAGGTGTCGACCACCGGGGAAAAGTAAACCTGACGGCAAGGTTTTCACCTTATCGGTGTATATGTCTCTCCGGCGAAACATTAAGAACGGGTAAATTGGCTTGGCCCTAACTACGGAAGCCTCTCGCCACAGGCCCTCAGCCATATGGCAATTGCGCCTCTCCTTGTTTATGGCAATGTACGTGTTAGGTGCATCTGCACTATATCCAGAAGTATTCCGTACATCAGCCCTAATCTATTCTCACAAGTTTCTTATTGGCATGCCGGTCTTGTTTATCGGTGGCGTCTGTTGTGCCGCGCTCATCCATGGCCGACGGCAACCGGTTCGCTACGCCCTGGATTTGGTTCAAGGGCGCTGGCGCGGCTGTCTGTTGGTGCTGCTGTTCTTCTTTGCCAGCTTGACCGCGTTCTCCACCTACAAGATCGCCATCCCGTCCGTCGTCCCATACTATGCCGACCACTGGTTAGCCGACGCTGATGAATGGTTGCACGGGATGCCGCCGTGGGAGATCGCCCATAAGCTCGACAGCAACGGGTGGTCGCTCGTCGTCTTCAACAGCTATGAAGTCATTTGGTTCTACCAGTGGTTCGGCACCATCCTTTTCGTGGCGCTCTGGTCGGACGAGATTGCGCGCATCCGCTATCTCAGCGCGGCAGCGCTGACGTTGTGCATCCTCGGAACTGTCTTGGCTTTGGCGCTGGCATCGGTCGGGCCGGTTTACTACCACCAGTTTGTTGGCGTGGATCGCTTCCACGGACTGAATGCCGCCTTGGACAGACTGGACCATAATTACATGGTGCGGGAACCCGCAGCATATCTCCTGATGGCTTACCGGAGTGGCCGGCCAAGCCTTGGCGGCGGCATCTCGGCCATGCCAAGCATGCATGTCGCCTTTGCCGCACTGAACGCCTATTTGCTGTCCTCGATCAATCTCTGGCTGGGCGCTCTGGGTTGGGCGTTTGCAGCCCTGATCCTGTACGGATCGGTGTACACTGGATGGCACTATGCCCTGGACGGCTACGTATCGATCGCTGCTGTATCTGTGATCTGGTGGGCAACCGGACGCCTGGTGCGCGAATAATTATCCACGCAAACCGCATATATGGCTACGCGCCGATGGCGTTTTCGCATCGGCCAAACTCGCGATCGCAGGCAAAAAAGCCTCGCGCCTGACAAAGACGCTCTTTGCCGTGCTCGAACTCAACGGGGCGCTTTCGAATTTAATGGTGCGGTCGAGAAGACTCGAACTTCCACGGGTTGCCCCACAGCGACCTCAACGCTGCGCGTCTACCAATTCCGCCACGACCGCACGTGGTAGGAGCCAGAACGAACCGGCCCGCGGCGTGTAGCAAATCGTTTCCGGTGAAACAAGTGCGCGGCCAGCAATAATCGGCCGGATATCGGCTTAACTCTGCAAAGCGCCGAACGTGCCCGGAACTGGACGTTTGTACCGATTGCCGCCATATGAGGGGCGAGACGAGATATCATGACAGAACGCAGCCAGATCGCCACGTCGTTCCTGCCCTCGCCCGGCTCGGCGCCGGTCGAATGGCGCATTGAGCCCGGGCTCACCGCCTATCCCGATGCGCTCGCCGTGATGGAGGCGCGCGCCGAAGCAATCCGCAGCGGCGCGGCTGGCGAGATGGTCTGGCTGGTNCGATGCGCTCGCCGTGATGGAGGCGCGCGCCGAAGCAATCCGCAGCGGCGCGGCTGGCGAGATGGTCTGGCTGGTCGAGCATCCGCCGCTCTATACCGCCGGCACCAGCGCCCGTTTCGAGGACCTGATCGAGCCGGACCGCTTCCCGGTCTTTGCCGCCGGGCGCGGCGGCGAATACACCTATCATGGGCCGGGCCAGCGCGTCGCCTATGTCATGCTCGACCTCAAGCGGCGGCGCGAGGATGTCCGCGCCTTCGTCGCGGCACTCGAACAATGGATCATCGGCACGCTGGCCGCCTTCAACGTACGCGGCGAACGCCGCGAGGACCGCGTCGGCGTCTGGGTGGTGCGGCCGGATCGCCCCGCTTTGCCCGACGGCTCGGTCGCCGAGGACAAGATCGCTGCCATCGGCATCAGGCTGAGGCGCTGGGTGAGCTTTCACGGCATTGCCATCAATGTCGAGCCGGATCTCGGCCATTTCAGCGGCATCGTGCCGTGCGGCGTCCAGGATCACGGCGTCACCAGCCTCATCGATCTCGGCCTTCCCGTAACAATGGCCGATCTCGACCTGGCGCTGAAATCAGCCTTCGAAGATGTCTTCGGCCCGGCAGCGCCTTTGCAGGTCGAGGCGGCCCGCAAAGTCGGCTGACAGAACCTCACTGAAGACCGTAGTCCTACGCTGCGCCCCTCGCCTCCGCGAAGAACGGGTCGTCAGCGTTCGAGCCATGTCTTTCAGCGCATCCTCACATCGCGCCGATCCAGATTGCCATGGAAATGAGGAACGTGCTCATGCACACCAGCGAAACGACATCCTGAACAAGATCGGTCATAACTCTCTCCTGTTGTTAGTATGTTCGTATTTTGTTCTAATTTTGTTCGAATGTCAACGATCGCAATCCCGGCATGGCCGGAATTGCGTGCGGTCAATTTCGGCAGGGTTAAGAAAGGGTTGAGAGGCAGATTGCCGACGGTTTCGGGCCGAGAGCGCGCACGAAAAATAGCGGACGGCGCACGCCAGTTCGCAGGCCGGCATCACCTCGGTCTTAGCACACCCTAAAGCGGGACGACCTTGCCGTCGGCAAGCGTCACGCGGCGATCCATGCGCGAGGCAAGCTCGTGATTATGGGTGGCGATCAGCGCCGCCAGGCCGGATTGCCGGACCAGCGCTGCCAGCGCCTCGAACACATAGGAAGCAGTCACCGGGTCGAGGTTGCCGGTCGGCTCGTCGGCCAAAAGCACCAGCGGTGCGTTGGCGACGGCGCGCGCAATGGCGACGCGCTGCTGCTCGCCGCCGGAGAGCTCGGAAGGGCGATGCTGCGCCCGCTTGCCGATCTGCATGTAGTCGAGCAATTGCGCCGCCCGCTCGGCCGCCTCCTTGCGCGCCAGCCCTTTTATCAGCTGCGGCATCATGATGTTTTCCAGCGCCGAGAATTCAGGCAGCAAATGATGGAACTGGTAGACGAAGCCGACATCGTTGCGGCGGATCGCCGTGCGCTCGTCGTCGGAAAGCCGGCCGCAGGCGCGCCCCGCCAGGATCACGTCGCCGGCGTCCGGCCGCTCCAGCAGCCCGGCGGTGTGGAGCAGCGTCGACTTGCCGGTGCCCGACGGCGCCACCAGCGCCACCATCTCGCCACGCTTAAGCGAAAAATCGGCGCCGTTCAGGATGGTCAGCTTGCGCGGCCCCTGCACATAGTGCCGTTCGACGCTCTTCAGCTCGATAATGGCCTCGGCCATCATTCGTACCTCAGCGCTTCGACCGGATCGAGCCTGGCGGCGCGCCACGCCGGAAACAGTGTCGCCAGGAACGACAGCGCCAAAGCCATGAGAACGACCGAGATCGTCTCGCTGGCATCCATGCGGGCCGGCAATTGGCTGAGGAAATAAAGCTCGGGATTGAACAGCCGCTCGTCGGCCAGCCAGGAGAAGAACTGGCGGATGCGCTCGACGTTGAGGCAGATCACGACACCGAGCAGCACGCCGGCGATGGTGCCCACAACGCCGATCGCGGCACCCGTCATCAGGAAGATGCGCAGGATCGCACCCCGCGTGGCGCCCATGGTGCGCAGGATGGCGATGTCGTGGCCCTTGTCCTTGACCAGCATGATCAGGCCCGAAATGATGTTGAGCGCCGCCACCAGCACGATCAGCGTCAGGATCATGAACATGACGTTGCGCTCGACCTGCAGCGCATCGAAGAACGTCTTGTTGCGTTGCCGCCAATCGACAAGGCTGATCGGCCGCTGCGCCGCCTCTTCGACCTTCGGCTTCAGCGCGTCGATATTGTCGGGGTCGTCGGCATAGATCTCGATCGTCTGCGCCCTTCCGTCCATGTTGAAATAAAGCTGCGCTTCCGAGAACGGCATGTAGACGATGGAGCTGTCATATTCCGACATGCCGACCTCGAAGATCGCGGTTATCGGATAGCCTTTCATGCGCGGCGTCGTGCCGAGCGGCGTGACGTCGCCCTCGGGCGAGATCAGCGTGATCGTATCGCCGAGCACAAGGCCGAGATTCTCGGCCATGCGGCTGCCGATGGCGACGCCCTCGCCGGTGTCGAAGCCGACGATCGAGCCCTCCTTGATGTTGTTGGCGACGATGGTGATCTTGCCGAGATCCTCGCCGCGTATGCCGCGCACCAGCGCGCCGGTGCCGCCGCCGACATTGCCTTGCGCCAGCACCTGTCCGTCGATCAGCGGAATGGCGTATTTGACACCGGGCAGGCCGTTGATGCGGCCGGCGACCTGGGCATAGTCCTCCAGCGGCATATCGGACGGCTGCACGATCAGATGGCCGTTGACGCCGAGAATGCGCGTCAGCAGCTCGGCGCGAAAGCCGTTCATGACCGCCATGACGACGATCAGCGTGGCAACGCCCAGCATGATGCCGAGGAAGGAGATCGAGGCGATGACCGAGATCACCGTCTCCTTGCGGCGCGAGCGCAGATAGCGCCACGCAACCATACGCTCAAAGCCGGAAAAGGGTCCTGCGCCCGAAGGTTTGGCTGCTGCCGCTTCGTTCATGCGGCGGCACCGAAACGCTTTTTCACGTCGCCGATCGGCAGCGTCTCGCGCTCGCCGGTCCTGCGGTTCTTGATCTCGACCTCGCCGGCTGCGACGCCGCGCGGCCCCACGATCACCTGCCACGGAAGTCCGATCAGGTCGGCGGTAGCGAACTTGCCTCCCGGCCGCTGGTCGGTGTCATCGTAGAGCACCTCCTTGCCGGCGGCGGCAAAGGCGGCATGCATCTCACCGCAGACGCGGTCGCATTCGGCATCGCCAGCCTTCATGTTGATCAGGCCGATGTCGAACGGCGCCACCGCTTCCGGCCAGATGATGCCGTTATTGTCATGGCTGGCCTCGATAATCGCCGCGACCAGCCGCGACGGACCGATGCCGTAGGAACCGCCAGAGACGAAATGATCCTTGCCGTCCGGCCCGGTCACCTTGGCGCCCATCGGCTTGGAATATTTGTCGCCGAAATGGAAGATATGGCCAACCTCGATGCCGCGCGCCGAGACCTTGTCGGCTTCGGAGAGCTTTTCCCATGCCGCCTCGTCATGCATTTCGTCGGTGGCGGCATAGGGCGTCGTCCATGTCTTGACGATCTCGGCAATCTCGGCGTCATTCGAAAAGTCGGTATTCGCCCCTGGTACATCAAGCGAGAGATAGTCGCGATGGCAAAACACCTGGCTCTCGCCGGTGTCGGCCAGGATGATGAACTCATGGCTGAGGTCGCCGCCGATCGGCCCGGTGTCGGCGCGCATCGGGATCGCCTGCAGCCCCATGCGCGTGAACGTCCTGAGATAGGACACGAACATACGGTTATAAGCGGCCTTGGCGCCTTCATAATCGAGGTCGAAGGAATAGGCGTCCTTCATTAGGAATTCGCGCGAACGCATGACGCCAAAGCGCGGGCGCACCTCGTCGCGAAACTTCCACTGGATATGATAGAGGTTGAGCGGCAGGTCCTTGTAGGACTTGACGTAGGAGCGGAAGATCTCGGTGACCATCTCCTCGTTGGTCGGGCCGTAGAGCATGTCGCGATCTTGCCGGTCCTTGATGCGCAGCATCTCCTTGCCGTAGTCTTCGTAGCGGCCGCTTTCGCGCCACAGCTCGGCCGATTGGATGGTCGGCATCAGGATTTCGAGCGCGCCGGCGCGATTCTGCTCCTCGCGAATGATCCGGCAGACCTTGTCCAGTACCCGCTTGCCGAGCGGCAGCCAGGAGAAGCTGCCTTGCCCCTGCTGGCGGATCATGCCGGCGCGCAGCATCAGCCGATGCGAGACGATCTCGGCCTCGCGCGGATTTTCTTTGAGGATGGGCAGGAAATAGCGCGACAAACGCATGAACTGGTCCGTGAGAGAGGATGGCGGCGCCGGAATCGGCGCAGCGCAGGCTTGCTTGCCCCGGCTTCATAGCCATTTCATGGCGGAATGGAAACCCGGCCCAGGCGCTGCACAGACGCCGCAATTGCCGCACACGGCTTGCTGGGCGTTTCGCAAGCAACGCCTGCCGTACTATTGTGCACTGCAGCACGAGATTGCCTGTTTCCGGGCAAAATTCTTCGTGACATTTTCACCCGCCTTAGGCTAGTGTGCCCCGATAACCGAGAGGGCGGAGAAAAATCTGCCCTCCTACGCGGTCAAAGTCTTGGGAGGATGCGATCTAGGCGCGGTAACTCGCTGCCGCCGGACACCGGAAACAGATCGGACGCGTTTAAATTGCAAGGCCTCGCGCCTTGCATTTTTTTTGTGCAATCATTTGGTTAGCAAGACAGATTGCCAAACTACATGACGTTGCGTCAGCCCAAATCCGGCCCACGGCCTTTACTTGGGTTGACCTTGCTGGCTGAGCTTGATTTCAGGGCGTCGGCATAGGTCTTGGATAGCAGGACATTGGGTAGCCGGCTAATGCGCTGGGCTCTGGTTGAAATCCGGCACGATGTGCGGGATGTCGTCGATGCCGAGACCAAGCCCTCTCGTGATGCCGTAGAAGATGCCCATCAGGACCAGTGTGGCGATCGTCGTGCGCAGTGCGGCGCGCACCATATGCGGTCCGCGCGGCGCGCTCGGAACCGTACCCAGCGTCACATCCTGGTCCTCGTCCTGCGTCCGCATGCTGAACGGCAGGACGGCGAACAACACCACCCACCATGTGGCGAAGAACAGGGCGATGAAAGAGACCCAGCTCATGCTTGCTCCAGTTCGACCAGCGTGCCGAAAAAGTCCTTGGGGTGCAGAAACAATACAGGTTTGCCATGCGCGCCGGTCTTCGGATTGCCATCGCCCAGCACGCGCGCGCCGCTGGCCTTGAGACGGTCGCGCGCCGCAACAATGTCGTCAACCTCGTAGCAGACATGGTGCATGCCGCCGGACGGATTCTTCTCGAGGAATGCCGCGATCGGCGAGCCTTCGCCGAGCGGCTCCAGCAACTCGATCCTGGTATTGCCGACGTCGACGAACACCACCGTCACGCCATGCTCCGGCAGCGCCTGCGGCGCGGTCACGCGGGCGCCAAGCGTACCCCGATAGGCCGCCGCCGCCGCAGCCAGATCCGGCACGGCAAGCGCGACATGGTTGAGGCGTCCGAGCATTGACTGCGTCCTTAGGGCAGTAAGGCAATAGGGCAGTATGGGAGTAGGGAAAACTACTTTCTCCCCTACTGCCGTACTGCCGTACTGCCCTACTCCCCTATTCCCTTACCGCGTGACGAACACCGTCACCAGCGGCTTCTTGCCCCAGGCTTCGTTGGCCGCGCCGCGCACCGCGCGCCGCACCGCCTCCTGGACCAGGTCGAGGTCTTTTCGGCGCTGGCGGGGGATGGAGTCCACGGCGCCGATTGCCGCATCGATCATCAGGTCTTCCAGGCTCTCGCCGCTGCCATCGGCCTCGGCGACGCCGATGGCGACGAGATCGGGATCGCCGGCGAGTTCGTATTTGTCGTCGAGCACGACATTGACGGCGACGTGGCCGGCGAAGGACAGCTTGCGCCGGTCGCGAATGCCCATCGCCTGGTCGGTGCCGACCAGCCTTCCGTCCTTGTAGATGCGGCCGAACGGCACCTGGTCGATGATCGCAGCCGCACCCGGATAGAGCCTGAGCATGTCGCCATCGCGCACCTGCGCCACCTGGCCGATGCCGGACGTCGACATCAGCGAGCCCTGCGCCACCAGATGCGCCGCCTCGCCATGCACGGGAACGCCGATCTGCGGCCGCACCCATTCATACATCTTGCGCAATTCGCTGCGGCGCGGATGACCGGAGACATGCACCAGCGCATCGCCGTCCTCAATGATCTTGATGCCGAGATCGATCAGGCGGTTCTTGATCTCGAGGATCGCCTTCTCATTGCCGGGAATGGTGCGCGAGGAAAACACCACCGTGTCGCCGGCAGTCAGCGCCACCGACTTCATCTCGTCGCGCGACAGCTTGGCGAGTGCGGCAAGCGGCTCGCCCTGGCTGCCGGTACAGATGATGACGAGGTTTTCGCGCGGGATGAAGCCGTAATCTTCCTCGGCGATGAATTCCGGCAAGCCGTCCATATAGCCGAGTTCATCAGCCACATCGATGACGCGCTTCATCGAGCGGCCAAGCACCAGGCACTGGCGGCCGGCATCCCGCGCTGCCTTGGCGATGGAGACGATGCGCCCGACATTGGAGGAGAAGCTGGTGACGGCGACACGGCCCTTGGCGTTCTGGATGACGCTCTTGATGCCCTCGCCCACCGCCACTTCGGACGGCGATTCCCCTTCCCGCAACGCATTGGTGGAATCGCAGATCAGCGCCAGCACGCCCTTGTCGCCATAGGCGCGGAAGCGTGACTCGTCGGTCATCGGCCCCACCGTCGGCGCCGGATCGATCTTCCAGTCGCCGGTATGGATGACGACGCCGGCCGGAGTGGTGATCGCCAGCGACATCGGCTCGGGAATGGAGTGCGCGACGGGGATGGCCTCGATCTCGAACGGACCGACGGTGAATTTCTCGCCGGCCCGGTAGATCGTCACCGGAATTTTCGGCGCCCCTTGCTCGCCCTGCCGCTTGGCTTCCAGCAGGCCGGCGCTGAACGGCGTCATCCACACCGGCGCCTTGAGCTTCGGCCAGATGTCGTGCAGCGCACCGTAGTGGTCCTCATGCGCATGGGTGATGACGATCCCGCGCAGATTGGCGACATTCTCCTCGATGAAGCGCGTGTCGGGCAGCACCAGGTCGACGCCGGGCAGGGTTGCATCGGGAAAGGTGACGCCGACATCGACGACGATCCATTCGCGCGCATTGGCCGGGCCATAGCCGTAGAGGGCGAAGTTCATGCCGATCTCACCGACACCGCCGAGCGGCACGAAGACAAGTTCGGCGTTTTCCGCTTTCGCCATGATCTTTCCTTCCTTGCCCGTCAAACTCTTGGGCCGGTCAAATTCAAGCTGGTCAAATACAGGCCAGTCAAACGTATTGGCCAGTCAACCGCCGGCCGAGGCAACCGCGCCGAAATGCACGTCGCCGGCGGCGATCGTCAGAACCGAACCTTCATCGTCGCGGATCACGAAACGGCAGTCCTCGTCAATGGTCTCGAAGGTGCCGCGCACCACATTACCGTCAATTCTGACAGCAACCTGCCCGCCAAGCCCCGCCGCACGCGCCAGCCACCGCTGCCTGACGGCGGCAAGCCCACGCCCTTCGTTCCACAGCCGAGCATTCTCGCTCCATGCATCCGACAGCGCCAGAAACAGCGTCTCGGCATCGCAAGCAGACCCCAGCGCGTTGAGCGACGTCGCTGGATAGGGCAAATCCCTGGGATAAGCCACCACATTGACGCCGATGCCGACAGCCACTGCGGAACGGCCCCCCTCCAGCATCGCCGATTCCAGTAGGATGCCGGCGAGCTTGGCGCCCGAGGCAAGCACATCGTTCGGCCATTTCAGCTCGAAACGGTTCTTGCCTTGGCTCGCACCATCGAGGCCGATCGCGATCCTGCCCTTCGGCACGACAGCGTCGAGCGCGTCGGCCAGCGCCAGTCCGGCAACGAAGCCGAGCGTCGCGGCAAGCCGAAGCTCGGTGTTGGTGATCACCAGCAGCGTCGCTGCCAGATTGCCTTCGGGCGTCGCCCAGGCGCGGCCACGGCGGCCACGCCCGGCTTCCTGCTTTTTTGAGACGACCCAGAGCTTGCCCGGATCGCCGGCCCGCGCGTGCTCCAGCGCCAGCGCATTGGTGGAGCCGACCGTGTCGTGCGCCTCGAGCCGGAACCCTTCCGAAGCCGCGGTTGGAGCCAGCCTGAATGTCATTCCGTCAGAAGAAGGTCTTGGCTGCGGCAGCGGCATAGGTTCCGATCGGGCCGCCGATCAGCACATAGAACAGCACGAAGGCGCCGCAGACGCCGAGCACGACGCGCAGTTCGGTCGCCATCGGAACGAAGCCGCCGACCGGTTCGTCGAACCACATGATCTTGATGATGCGCAGATAATAATAGGCGCCCACCACCGAGGCCAGCACGCCGATGATCGCCAGCGCGTAGAGATTGGCATTGATGGCGGCAAGGAACACGTACCATTTTCCCCAGAAGCCGGCGAGCGGCGGGATACCGGCCAGCGAGAACATCAGGATGGTGAGGATCGTCGCCATGATCGGGTTGGTCGCCGACAGGCCGGCGAGATCGCTGATCTGCTCGACATTGCCCTCCTTGCGCCGCATGGCGAGGATGAAGGCGAAGGTGCCGAGCGTCATCACCAGGTAGATCAGCATGTAGATGGCGACGCCGCGCACGCCGTCCTGGCTGTTGGCGGCAAGGCCGACCAGCGCATAGCCCATATGGCCGATGGAGGAATAGGCCATCAGCCGCTTGATGTTGGTCTGGCCGATCGCCGCAAAGGCGCCGAGCGCCATCGACGCGATCGAGATGAAGACGATGATCTGCTGCCAGTCGGCGGCGATCGGCTTGAAGGCGCCCATGGTGACGCGCACCATCAGCGCCATCGCCGCCATTTTGGGTGCCGCCGCCAGAAAAGCCGTCACCGGCGTCGGCGCACCTTCATAGACGTCGGGCGTCCACATATGGAACGGCACCGCCGAGATCTTGAAGGCAAGGCCGGCCAGCACGAAAACCAGGCCGAAGACGAGGCCGAGCTGGCGCTCGCCGCCGCTCAGCGCCGCGGCGATCTCCTGGAAGCCGGTATTGCCGGTGTAGCCGTAGACCAGCGAGATGCCGTAAAGCAGCATGCCCGAAGACAGCGCGCCAAGGACGAAATACTTCAGGCCGGCCTCGGTCGAACGCAGACTGTCGCGGTTGATCGCCGCCAGCACGTAGATCGCCAGCGACTGCAGCTCGAGGCCGAGATAGAGCCCGATCATGCCGTTGGCCGAGAT
Organism: Mesorhizobium sp. LSHC420B00; assembly: GCF_000503055.1. Classification (GTDB taxonomy): domain Bacteria; phylum Pseudomonadota; class Alphaproteobacteria; order Rhizobiales; family Rhizobiaceae; genus Mesorhizobium. The sequence continues at coordinate 21,384 of NZ_AYVY01000019.1, forward strand.
CATCAGCATCATGCCGAGCGTGCAGAGCAGGATCAGCACCGGATATTCGAACTTGTCGAAATGCTCCGCCTGGGCAAAGCGGACCGACATGACCAGCGTCACCGCCGAGCCGATTAGCGCCAACACCTTCATGAAGCGGGCGAACGGATCCTGGATGAAGGCTTCGCCATAGGCGTTGCCCTGCCCCGGGGAAAAGATCAGCCAGGCGCCAGCGATCACCAGCACGGCGACGGCAAGGCCGCTCACTGTGACGGTGGTGTTGGCGCGCGAATAGGCGCCGAGCATCAACAGCGCCAAGGCGCCGATGGCGAGGATCAGCTCTGGCGTCGAGAGCGACAGGCTGGAGAGAAGGTCCGGCGTCATGGTTCGCAAAACCCCAGTCAGTTCGCCGCCGCGGTCTGCGCGGCGCCGATGGATGCAGTGACATTGGTGACGAGCGCCTTGACCGATTCGGCCGTCGCGTCGAAGATCGGCGCCGGATAGACGCCGAAGAAGATGACCAGCGCGACCAGCGGATAGATGATCACCTTCTCGCGTGTCGACAGGTCCAGCAGGCCTTTCAGGCTTTCCTTGGTCAATGCGCCGAAGATCACCTTGCGGTAGAGCCAGAGCGCATAGGCCGCCGACAGGATGACGCCGGTGGCGGCGAAGAACGCCACCCAGGTGTTGACCCGGAACACGCCGAGCATGGTCAGGAACTCGCCGACGAAGCCGCTGGTGCCGGGCAGGCCGACATTGGCCATGGTGAAGATCATGAACACGGTTGCATATTTCGGCATGTTGTTGACCAACCCGCCATAGGCGTCGATGTCACGCGTGTGCATGCGGTCGTAGACGACGCCGACGCAGAGGAACAGCGCGCCTGAGACCAGGCCGTGCGAAAGCATCTGGAAGATCGAACCCTGGACGCCTTCCTGGTTCATCGCGAAGATGCCCATGGTAACGAAGCCCATGTGGGCGACCGACGAATAGGCGATCAGCTTCTTCATGTCCTCCTGCATCAGCGCCACCAGCGAGGTGTAGATGATGGCGACGACGGAGAGCGTGAAGATCAGCGGCGCGAACATTTCGGATGCGATCGGAAACATCGGCAGCGAAAAACGCAGGAAGCCATATCCGCCCATCTTGAGCAGGATGGCGGCCAGGATCACCGAGCCGGCCGTCGGCGCTTCGACATGGGCGTCCGGCAGCCAGGTATGCACCGGCCACATCGGCATCTTCACCGCAAAGGAAGCGAAGAAGGCAAGCCATAGCCAGGTCTGCATATTGGCCGGGAAGTTGTGGGTCAGAAGCGTCGGGATGTCGGTGGTGCCGGACTGGAAGAACATCGCCATGATAGCGAGCAGCATCAGCACCGAGCCGGCCAGCGTATAGAGGAAGAACTTGAACGAGGCATAGACGCGCCGCTTGCCGCCCCACACGCCGATGATAATGAACATCGGGATCAGGCCGGCTTCGAAGAAGACATAGAACAGGACGATGTCGAGCGCGCAGAACACGCCGATCATCAGCGTCTCGAGCAACAGGAAGGCGATCATGTAAGCCTTGACGCGCTTCTCGATCGATTCCCACGAAGCGAGGATGCAGAGCGGCATCAGGAAGGTGGTCAGGATGACGAACAGCATGGAGATGCCATCTACGCCCATATGGTAGGAGATGCCGGAATCCAGCCAGGCAAACTTCTCGACGAACTGGAAGCCGGGCTGCGAATTGTCGAAGCCGGTCCAGATGAACAGCGAAACCACGAAGGTGAAGGCGGTCGTGAACAGCGCAATGGCGCGGATGTTGCGGCGCGCATTGTCGCTGTCGTCACGCACGAAAAGGATGAGCAACACACCAACCAGCGGCAGGAAGGTGACCAGCGATAGGATCGGCCAGGCGGTCATCAGAGCATCATCCAGGTGACGAGTGCGGCAACGCCGATCAGCATGGCGAAGGCATAGTGATAGAGATAGCCGGTCTGCAGCTTGACGACGCGGTTGGTGACGTCGACGACGCGCGCCGAGATGCCGTCCGGCCCGAGCCCGTCGATGATAGTGCCGTCGCCGGTCTTCCACAGGAAGCTGCCGAGGCGCTTTGCCGGCCGCACGAACAGGAAGTCGTAGAGCTCGTCGAAATACCATTTGTTGAGCAGGAAGGCATAGAGCAGGCGATGGTTGGCCGCGACGCTCCGAGGCATTTCCGGCGCGCGAATGTAGAATTGCCAGGCTATCGCAAAGCCGATCAGCATGGCGATGAACGGCGCGAGCTCGACCCAAAGCGGCAGTTCGTGGATCTCGTGCAGGATGTGGTTGTCAGGCAGCGTGAACAGCGACACCTTCCAGAATTCGGCATAGCCCTCGCCGATGAAGGCGCCGTGGAAGATCACGCCGGCGAACAGGGCGCCTGCCGCCAGGATGAACAGCGGCACCAGCATGACCGGCGGCGATTCATGGACATGGTGCATCACCTCATGGCTGGCCCGCGGCTCGCCATGGAAGGTCATGAAGATCAGCCGCCAGGAATAGAAGGAGGTGAAGCAGGCGGCAACGACCAGCAATATGAAGGCAAACCCGGCGACCGCATTGTGGCTGGCAAAAGCGGCTTCGATGATGGCGTCCTTGGAGAAGAAACCGGCCGTGCCGATGATCGTCACCGGGATGCCGACGCCGGTCAGCGCCAACGTGCCGATCACCATCATCCAGTAGGTCGTCGGGATGAGCGTCCTCAGGCCGCCCATCTTGCGCATGTCCTGCTCGTCGGAGACGGCGTGGATGACCGAACCCGAGCCGAGGAACAGTAGCGCCTTGAAGAAGGCGTGCGTGAACAGATGGAAGATCGCCGCGCCATAGGCGCCGACGCCGAGCGCCACGAACATGTAGCCGAGCTGCGAACAGGTCGAATAGGCGATGACACGCTTGATGTCGTTCTGGACGAGGCCAACTGTCGCCGCGAAGAAGGCGGTGAAGGCGCCGATGAAGGTGACCACGGTCAGCGCCGAATGCGACAGCTCGAACAGCGGCGACAGCCGCGCCAGCATGAACACGCCTGCCGTCACCATGGTGGCGGCATGGATCAGCGCCGAGACCGGCGTCGGGCCTTCCATGGCATCCGGCAGCCAGGTGTGCAGCGGCACCTGCGCCGACTTGCCCATGGCGCCCATGAACAGGAGCAGGCAGACGACTGTCATCGCGGCTTGCTTATCAAGCGCATAGCCGAGGAAGGTCAGTACGGCCGGACCCTGCTGCGCGCCTTCGGCCGGAATGAACGTCGCCGCATTGGCGAAGATGGTGCCGAGATTGACCGAGCCGAAAAGCACGAACACGCCGAATATGCCAAGCGCGAAGCCGAAATCGCCGACGCGGTTGACGACGAAGGCCTTGATCGCAGCCGCATTGGCCGACGGCTTCTTGTACCAGAAGCCGATCAGCAGATAGGAGGCCAGACCGACACCTTCCCAGCCGAAGAACATCTGCACGAGGTTGTCGGCCGTCACCAGCATCAGCATGGCGAAGGTGAACAGCGACAGATAAGCGAAGAAGCGGGGCCGGTCCGGGTCGTGATGCATGTAGCCGATCGAGTAGATATGGACCAGCGCCGACACCGTATTGACGACGACCAGCATCACTACGGTCAGCGTGTCGATCCGCAGCGCCCACGACGCTTCGAGGCCGCCCGACTGGATCCAGCGCATCACCGGCACGGTGAACACCTCGCCGCCGCCGAAGCCGACCGAGAAGAAGGCAACCCACGACAGCACAGCCGCGATCACCAGGAAGCCTGAGGTGATGTATTCGGAAGCCTTGGCGCCGAGCGAGGTGCCGAACAGGCCGACGATCAGGAAGCCGAGCAGCGGAAGGAAGACGATGGCCTGATACATGGTGGTTCCGTCAACCCTTCATCATGTTCACGTCTTCGACCGCGATCGAGCCGCGGTTGCGGAAGAAGACGACGAGAATGGCAAGGCCGATCGCCGCCTCGGCCGCCGCGACGGTCAGCACGAACAGTGCGAACACCTGGCCGACCAGATCGCCGAGCGCCGCCGAAAAGGCGACGAAATTGATGTTGACCGCAAGCAGGATCAGCTCGATCGACATCAGGATGACGATGACGTTCCTACGGTTCAGGAAGATGCCGAACACGCCGAGCGTGAACAGGATCGCCGATACGGTCAGGTAGTGCGCGATGCCGACGACCATCTCAGACTCCTTCGCCCGTCTTGACCTTGCGGATTTCCACTCCGGTTGCCGGCGTGCGGCCGACCTGGGCGGCGATCGACTGCCGCTTGACGCCCGGCTTGTGGCGCAGCGTCAGCACGATGGCGCCGATCATGGCGACCAGCAGCACCAGCCCCGCCACCTGGAAGTAATAGAGGTAATCCGTATAGAGGATGTCGCCGAGCGCCGCCGTGTTGGAGCGCGCGGCCAGGTCCGGAATGGGCTTGGCGACCGTCGCCGCCAGTTTCGGCGCGAATGTATAGCCGCCGAGCACGACGATCAGCTCCGCCGCCAGGATCAGCCCGACCAGCGCGCCGATCGGTGCATATTGCAGGGCGCCTTCCTTCATTTCGGCGAAGTCGACGTCGAGCATCATGACGACAAACAGGAACAGCACCAGCACCGCGCCGACATAGACGACGAGCAGGATCATCGCCAGGAACTCGGCGCCGGTCAGCATGAACAGGCCGGCGGCGTTGAAGAAGGTCAGGATCAGGAACAGCACCGAATGCACGGGATTGCGCGCCGAAATGACCATGAACGCCGATGCCACCGCGACAAAGGCGAAGAGGTAGAAAAAGGCCGCCTCTAGTCCACTCAGCATGGGTTCCCCCGGGTTTCCTGTCCGAACAGGACGTTCGTCCTGTTTTTTGCCACCGCCTCCGGTCGGCAAGTTGCGTGTTCCTTAAACGAGGCCCCTCGCCCCGTCCATGCGTCAAATATCAGCGGTAAGGCGCATCCAGCGAGATGTTGCGCGCCAGCTCACGCTCCCAGCGGTCGCCATTGGCCAGAAGCCTGTCCTTGTCGTAATAAAGCTCCTCGCGCGTCTCCGTCGCGAATTCGAAATTCGGCCCCTCGACGATAGCGTCGACCGGGCAGGCTTCCTGGCAGAAGCCGCAATAAATGCATTTCACCATGTCGATGTCGTAGCGCACGGTGCGCCGCGTGCCGTCATTGCGGCGCGGGCCGGCTTCGATGGTAATGGCCTGCGCCGGGCAGATCGCCTCGCACAATTTGCAGGCGATGCAACGTTCCTCGCCGTTCGGATAGCGGCGCAGCGCATGTTCGCCACGGAAGCGCGGGCTGACCGGCCCCTTCTCATGCGGATAATTGATCGTCTCCTTCGGCGCGAAGAACTGGCGCATCGACAGGAAGAAAGCACTGACGAAATCCTGCAATAGCAGTGACTTGGCGGCCTGGGACAATGCTGACATCAGGCAAACCCCGTGATCTTGAGGAAGGCGGCGGTGGCGACCACCATGAACAGCGAGATCGGCAGGAAGACCTTCCAGNCCTTCCAGCCGAGCCGCATCAGCTGGTCGTAGCGATAGCGCGGCACGAACGCCTTCACCATCGAGAACATGAAGAACACCAGGCAGACCTTGAGCACGAACCAGATCAGCCCCGGCACCCAGGTGAACGGCGCGAAATTGAAGGGCGGCAGCCAGCCGCCAAGGAACAGGATGGTGGCCAGTGCGCACATCAGGACGACGGCGACATATTCGCCCAGGAAGAACAACAGGAACGGCGTCGAGGAATATTCGACCATATGGCCGGCGACGAGTTCCGATTCGGCTTCCACGAGGTCGAAGGGCGGACGGTTGGTTTCCGCCAGCGCCGAGATGAAGAAGACGATGAACATCGGAAACAGGGACAGCCAATGCCAGTCGAGGAAGGTATTGGGCAGGCCGATCCTCGTGCCCAGCCCATCCTGCTGCGACAAAACGATATCGGTCAGGTTGAGCGAGCCGACGCAAAGCAGCACGGTGACGATGACGAAACCGATGGAGACTTCGTAGGACACCATCTGCGCCGCCGAGCGCAGCGCACCGAGGAACGGGTATTTCGAATTGGACGCCCAGCCGCCCATGATCACGCCATAGACCTCGAGCGAGGAGATCGCGAAGACATAGAGGATGCCGACATTGACGTTGGCGATCGCCCAGCCCTCATTGACCGGGATGACCGCCCAGGCTGAGATCGCAAGCACCGCCGACACCAGCGGCGCCAGCAGGAAGACGCCCTTGTTGGCGCCGGACGGAATCACCGGCTCCTTGAAAACGAATTTCAGCAGATCGGCGAAGGCCTGCAGCGTGCCCCACGGGCCGACGACGTTCGGGCCGCGACGCAATTGCACCGCCGCCCAGATCTTGCGGTCGGCGTAAAGCACATAGGCGACGAAGATCAACAGAACGACGATCAGCACGACCGACTTCAAAAGGATCAGCAGCGCCGGCAGCACGTAGAAGGAGAAGAAGGTGTCCATGTCTACTCCGCCGCCTGCCTGAAGCCGTTCTTCGCCAAAGCCGAGCACTCGGCCATCACCGCGGAAGCCCGCGCGATCGGGTTGGTCAGGTAGAAATCCTTGACCGGCGAGGTGAAGGTGCCCTTGTTCAGCCGCCCGCCGAGCTTGGCCACCCTGGCGATGTCGGCCGGGTCGCCGGCCGCGACATGGTCGATGCGGGCAAGATGCGGGTATTCCGCATAGAGCTTTGCGCGCAATTGCGGCAGCGAATCGAACGGCAGCTTCTTGCCGAGCACATCCGACAGTGCCCGAAGGATCGCCCAGTCCTCGCGTGCTTCGCCGGGCGCAAAGCCGGCCCGGTTGGTCTGCTGCACGCGGCCTTCGGTGTTGACGAAGGTGCCCGACTTTTCGGTATAGGCGGCACCCGGCAGGATGACGTTGGCGCGGTGCGCGCCCTTGTCGCCATGCGTGCCGATATAGACGACGAAAGCGCCGCCGGTCTTGGCCATATCGATCTCGTCGGCGCCGAGCAGGAACAGCACGTCGGTCTCGCCCAGCATGCCGGCGACCTTCCTGCCGCCCTCGCCCGGCACAAAGCCGACATCGAGGCCGCCGACCCGGGCCGCCGCGGTGTGCAGCACGGCAAAACCGTTCCAGTCGGCCCTTGCGGCGTTGACGGCGACGGCGAGCTTCGCCGCCTGGCCAAGCACGGCCGCGCCGTCCGCACGCGCCAGCGCACCCTGGCCGACGATGATCAGCGGATGCGTCGCCTTCTTCAGCAGTTGGAAGAACTTGCCGTTGCCGTCGGCAAGATCCTTCAGCGATTCCGGCCCGGCGCCGAGCTGCTCGTAATCATAGCGCGTATCGCCGACATCGCCGATGACGCCGACCGGCAGATTGCCGGCCCGCCAGCGCTTGCGGATGCGGGCGTTGAGCAAGGACGCCTCGAAGCGCGGATTGGCGCCGATGATCAGCACCGCATCGGCCTGTTCGATGCCTTCGATCGTCGGGTTGAAGACATAGCTCGCCCGGCCGAGCGACGGATCGAGTGCGGCACCATCTTGGCGGCAGTCGGTGTTCTTCGAGCCGAGCGAAGCCATCAGAAGCTTCAGCGCGTAGATCTCCTCGACGGCTGCGAGATCGCCGGCAATGGCACCGATCTTTTCGGGTGCCGCATTCGACACCGCTTCCTTGATCGCGGCAAAAGCCTCGGCCCAGCTTGCCGGGGCCAGCCGGCCATCCTTGCGCACATAGGGGCGGTCGAGGCGCTGCGTGCGCAAGCCGTCCCAGATGAAGCGGGTCTTGTCGGAAATCCACTCTTCGTTCACCGCCTCGTTGGTACGCGGCAGGATGCGCATCACTTCGCGGCCTCGGCTATCGACGCGGATCGCCGAGCCGACGGCGTCCATCACGTCGATGGATTCTGTCTTGGTCAGTTCCCATGGCCGCGCCTGGAAGGCGTAGGGTTTGGAGGTCAGCGCACCGACCGGGCAAAGGTCGATGACATTGCCCTGCAGTTCCGAGGTCATGGCGCTTTCGAGATAGGTGGTGATCTCGGCATCCTCGCCGCGGCCGATCAGGCCGAGCTCCGATATGCCGGCAATCTCGGTGGTGAAGCGGACGCAGCGCGTGCAATGGATGCAGCGGTTCATGATCGTCTTGACCAGCGGCCCGATATACTTGTCTTCGACCGCCCGCTTGTTCTCGTGGTAGCGCGAGGAATCGACGCCGAACGCCATCGCCTGGTCCTGCAGGTCGCACTCGCCGCCCTGATCGCAGATCGGGCAATCCAGCGGATGGTTGATCAGCAGGAATTCCATCACGCCTTCGCGCGCCTTCTTGACCATCGGCGTGTTGGTGAAGATTTCCGGCGGCTCGCCGTTCGGGCCGGGGCGCAGGTCGCGCACGCCCATGGCGCAAGACGCCTGCGGCTTGGGCGGCCCGCCCTTGACCTCGATCAGGCACATGCGGCAATTGCCGGCGATCGACAGCCGCTCGTGGAAGCAAAAGCGCGGAACTTCCGCGCCGGCGTCCTCGGCCGCCTGCAGCAGCGTGTAATGGTCGGGTACAGTGATCTCTTTCCCGTCGACCTTGAGCTTTGCCATTTCGCCTCAAACCCCTGCGGACGTTCCGCAATCTTTCCTTCCGGACGCAGCCGAGACCGCGCACGATATTGAATTCACTTTTTGACCCCGGCCAACGCGGCCGCCTGACCGATCCAGCCGTCACGGCCGATGCGGCCCTTCAACGACAGGTAATCTTCGACCCAGGCGATCTCTTGCGGCGTCCACGCGGCGATCTGGGCGTATGTCCAGATGCCAAGGCCGTTCAGCACCTTTTCCAGTTTCGGCCCGATGCCCGATATCGCCTTGAGGTCGGCCGGCTCAGCTGGCCGGTCCATCGCTTTGGGCTGCTTGAAATCTTCCGGCATCAGCCCGGCCGAGGCATCCGATGCAACGGTGCTCGCATTCGCCAAGCTCCGCGCCGCGGTGCTCGTCGCAATGTCGGTCACGTCATTGGCGAAGGACTGCGCCTCGGCAATCAGGGTTTTGGTCGCTGCGCGCGCCTTTGTCGAGGAGCTTTTGCCGGTCGCGGAAAAGCGTTCCGTCCTGGCCTCGAAATCCTCGGCGACCGGCTGCCAAAGCCGCTGCGAAGTTTCGGCCGCGCCCGAAAGCACGCCCATCCAGATGCCAAAGGCGTGGTTGGCAAGACCGATGCCGAGTGCCGCCATCGCCGCCGCACTCGCGACAGGATGCGCCAGGAGATTGACGGCATTGGCCATCTCCTTCGGCATCATCCTGGTCAGATCCTGGTTCATCTTCAACAACGGGTCCATATCGGGCGTAAAATCGTCGGGTGTCGAAAACAGCGACATAGGTGGTCTCCTGGTCGTTTCCGTCTGCCCCGCGCTCGTTTCCTCGTCTCGGACATTCGCCCGCATTTTTGAATTCTTCTATTCTGCCGCCGCCAGCACCGGTTCGGCGCGGTGTGCGTTGCGCGAAAACTCGTCGATGCGCCGCTCCACCTCGCCGCGGAAATGTCGCATCAGGCCCTGGATCGGCCATGCCGCCGCGTCGCCAAGCGCACAGATCGTGTGGCCCTCGACCTGCTTGGTCACATCGAGCAGCATGTCGATCTCGCGCTTCTGCGCCTCGCCGCGCACCAGCCGTTCCATCACCCGCCACATCCAGCCGGTGCCCTCACGGCAGGGCGTGCACTGGCCGCAGCTTTCGTGCTTGTAGAAATAGGAAAGCCGCGCGATCGCTTTCACGATATCGGTCGATTTGTCCATGACGATGACAGCTGCCGTGCCGAGGCCCGATTTCAGGTCGCGCAGCGCGTCGAAATCCATCGGCGCGTCGATGATCTGCTCGGCCGGCACCAGCGGCACCGACGCTCCGCCCGGAATGACCGCCAGCAGATTATCCCAGCCGCCACGAATGCCGCCGCAATGCGTCTCGATCAGCTCGCGGAACGGGATCGACATCGCCTCTTCGACGGTGCACGGATTGTTGACGTGGCCGGAGATGCAGAACAGCTTGGTGCCGACATTGTTGGGCCGGCCGAAGGACGAGAACCAGGCGGCACCGCGGCGCAGGATGGTCGGCGCGACGGCGATGGACTCGACATTGTTGACCGTCGTCGGGCAGCCATAGAGGCCGACATTGGCCGGAAACGGCGGCTTCAGCCGCGGCTGGCCCTTCTTGCCCTCGAGGCTTTCGAGCAGCGCCGTTTCCTCGCCGCAGATATAGGCGCCGGCGCCATGGTGCATGTAGATGTCGAAATCGTAGCCGGAGGTATTGTTCTTGCCGATCAGCTTGGCGGCATAGGCCTCGTCGATGGCGCGTTGCAGCGCCTCGCGCTCGCGGATGAACTCGCCGCGCACATAGATGTAGGCGGCGACCGCGCCCATGGCGAAGCCGGCAATCAGGCAGCCCTCGACCAGCGTGTGCGGGTCATGGCGCAGTATGTCGCGGTCCTTGCAGGTGCCGGGCTCGGATTCATCGGCATTGACGACGAGATAGCTCGGCCGGCCGTCGCTTTGCTTGGGCATGAACGACCATTTCAGCCCAGTCGGGAAGCCGGCGCCGCCACGTCCGCGCAGGCCGCTGGCCTTCATCTCGTTGACGATCCACTCGCGCCCCTTGGCGATGATGCCGGGCGTGTTGTCCCAGGCACCGCGCGCCATGGCGCCGGCCAGCGACTTGTCGAAGCGGCCGTAGATGTTGTTGAAGATGCGGTCTCTGTCCTGAAGCATTGCTCGTTCCTCAGACCGGCTTCTTGCCGGTCGGCCGGCTCTTGTTTCCGGGCGACGGCTTGGCCGCCTTGGCGGCGGCCTTCGCCGGTTTAACCTTGGCCTCCGGCGCTTTGAAAGCAGACGCCGGCTCGGCCTTGTTCTTGGGGCCTTTGCGCTGTTTCGAGACGTCCTCGACCTGCGACTCGGCCTTGTTGGCATTGGCGGCCGAATGCAGCGGCGCTGCAACGCTCGCCGCCTTTTCCGCCGCGGGCGCGACTTTTGTCGCCGACGGCGATTTCAGCGCCGGGCTGGTCTCGACCGCGTCGGTCTTCGGCTTGCTGGCATTCGAGGGCGCAACCGGCGCCGGTGCAGGCGCGGTCGAAGCCGCAGACGGAACTGGTGCTGCGGCGGCAGTCGCCGGCCCCGCCTTGGTCGCCGCCTTGGTTTCCCGGTCGCGGGTTACCTTGAGGATCGCCTTTTCACTCTTGAGGGTCGTCAGGCCACTGGCCGGCTCTGAGGTGACGCGGCCGTTTTGCGGTCCTGGCGTCACCGAAGCACCCTTGCCGGCGTCATAGAGGTCGATGATCTCGGCAAGCCGCTCCGGCGTCAAATCCTCGTATGTGTCCTTGAAGACCATAACCATCGGTGCGTTGACGCAGGCGCCGAGGCATTCGACCTCCTCCCACGACAGCGTGCCCTTGTCGTTGGTGTGGAACTGGTCGTGATGGATCTTCGAGCGGCACACATCCATCAGCGATTCCGAGCCGCGCAGCATGCAGGGCGTGGTGCCGCAGACCTGGACATGCGCGCGGGTGCCGACCGGATTGAGCTGGTATTGCGTATAGAAGGTGGCGACTTCTAGCCCGCGAATATAGGGCATGCCGAGCATGTCGGAGATCGTCTCGATCGCCGCCTTGGTCACCCAGCCTTCCTGCTCCTGCGCCAGCATCAGCAAGGGGATGATCGCGGATTGCTCGCGCCCCTTCGGATATTTCTTGATCCACTGCTTCGCCGCTGCCGCATTCGCCCGGTTGAAGGCGAAGGAGGCTGGCTGGAGGCTGGCTTCTGCGAGACGGCGGACTGACATTTAGCGATCGACCTCACCAAAGACGTATAGGTTCGTCATCTTGCTGCGGCCTCCTTACAAAGTTTCGCCGTACCGTCGAAACATTGGAAAGTCGGCGAATTTGTCATGACAGGCGGGCAAACGCCGGATTTACCAGCCAAGCGAGCAACAAGCCGCGCGAACCCTGTTTTGCCGGAAGCGGCTGCCGATACCTCCGCCTTAGAGAAACTCGCGCCATCCGGCGCTGCGACGCTACACTCGCATGTATCTCTCTTGAAATAGAAAGCATCGACATCGGCGGATTCTGCTGTCGCACTTTCTTGCATGCCAAGCGTGACGTAGCTCAGCTTGAAGTGCTGCTTCACAAGATCGGAAGCATCGATAGAGGCTCCGCACTCGATTGCATATGCAGGGTGCATTGCGACAGCAATGACGATTAACGTGAGGCTCAGAATGCGATTCACCGATCGACCTCACCAAACACGATGTCGAGGGAGCCGAGAACGGCGGTGACGTCGGCCAACATGTGGCCGCGGCACAAAAAGTCCATCGCTTGCAGATGCGCAAAGCCGGGGGCGCGCAGCTTGCAGCGGTAGGGCTTGTTGGTGCCGTCGGAGACGAGATAGACACCGAACTCGCCCTTCGGCGCCTCGACCGCGGCATAGACCTCGCCGGCCGGAACGCGGTAGCCTTCGGTGTAGAGCTTGAAGTGATGGATCAGCGCTTCCATCGAGCGCTTCATCGCCGCGCGCTTCGGCGGCACCACCTTGCCGTCGAGGTTAGACACCGGCCCGCTGCCCTCCTTACCGAGCAACAGGTCGACGCACTGGCGCATGATTTTCGCCGACTGCCGCATCTCTTCCATACGCACCAGATAACGGTCGAAGCAGTCGCCGTTCTTGCCGATCGGAATGTCGAAGTCCAGCTCGGCATAGCATTCGTAGGGCTGCGATTTGCGCAGATCCCACGGCGCACCCGAGCCGCGCACCATGACGCCGGAAAAGCCCCAGGCCCAAGCGTCGGCCAGGGAGACGGTAGCGATGTCGACATTGCGCTGCTTGAAGATGCGGTTGCCGGTCAAAAGCGCGTCGAGGTCGTCGACCGACTTCAGGAACGGGTCGATCCACTTGCCGATGTCCTCGATCAGCTTCTGCGGCAGGTCCTGGTGGACGCCGCCCGGCCGGAAATAGGCCGCGTGCATGCGCGAGCCCGAGGCGCGCTCATAGAACACCATCAGCTTTTCGCGCTCGACAAAACCCCAGAGCGGCGGCGTCAGCGCGCCGACATCCATCGCCTGCGTCGTCACATTGAGGATGTGCGACATAATGCGGCCGATCTCGGAGTAGAGAACTCGAATAAGCTGCCCGCGCTTCGGCACCTCGATACCGAGCAGCCGCTCGGCGGCGAGCGCAAAGGCATGCTCCTGGTTCATCGGCGCGCAATAGTCGAGCCGGTCGAGATAGGGCACGGCCTGCAGATAAGTCTTGTGCTCGATCAGCTTTTCCGTGCCGCGATGCAAAAGCCCGATATGCGGATCGACGCGATCGACGACTTCTCCGTCAAGCTCCAGCACAAGGCGCAAAACGCCATGCGCAGCAGGGTGTTGCGGGCCGAAATTGATATTGAAGTTGCGAACGGAGGTTTCAGCCATTTACTGCTTTGCCTTCTCATCTCCCGGAAGCACGTAATCCGTACCTTCCCACGGAGACAGAAAATCGAAATTGCGGAATTCCTGCTTGAGCTCGACCGGCTCGTAGATGACGCGCTTGGCTTCGTCGTCGTAGCGCACCTCGACGAAGCCGGTCAGCGGAAAGTCCTTGCGCAGCGGATGGCCCTCGAAGCCGTAGTCGGTCAGGATCCGGCGCAGATCGGGATGGCCCGAAAACAGCACGCCATAGAGGTCGTAGGTCTCGCGCTCGAACCAGTCCGCGCCGGGATATATGCCGGTGATCGACGGCACCAGCGTCTCTTCGTCGGCCTGGACCTTGATGCGGATGCGGATATTCTGCCTCGGCGACAGCAGGTGATAGACCACGTCGAAGCGCTTTGCCCGCGACGGATAATCTGCGCCGCAAACGTCGATGATCGAAATGAACTGGCATTTCGGGTCGTCGCGCAGGAAGGTCACCACCTCGATCAGGTCGCGCGGCTCGACCGAGATAGTGAGTTCGCCATAGGCGAGCACCGCTTCGCCGATCCGGCCGGTCAGCTTCTCGCCAAGATAGGTCGAGAGGTCATTCAACGCCTGGGTCATGCCGCTCACCGTTCGATCGTGCCGGTGCGGCGGATCTTCTTCTGCAGCAGAAGGATGCCGTAGAGCAGCGCTTCAGCGCTCGGTGGGCAGCCGGGCACGTAGATGTCGACCGGCACGATGCGGTCGCAGCCGCGCACCACCGAATAGGAATAATGATAATAGCCGCCGCCATTGGCACAGGAGCCCATCGAGATGACGTAGCGCGGCTCCGGCATCTGGTCGTAGACCTTGCGCAGCGCCGGCGCCATCTTGTTGGTCAGCGTGCCGGCGACGATCATGATGTCGGACTGGCGCGGAGACGCGCGCGGCGCGACACCGAAACGCTCGCTGTCGTAGCGTGGCATCGAGGTGTGGATCATCTCGACGGCGCAGCAGGCGAGGCCAAAGGTCATGAACATCAACGAGCCGCTGCGCGCCCAGGTGATCAGCGCCTCGGTCGAAGTGACGAGAAAACCCTTGTCGGCGAGTTCGTTGTTGATCTCCAGGAAGAACGGATCATCCTCCCCCACCGGTCTGCCGGTGTTGGGGTCGATGAGGCCCTTGGGCTTCGGCGCGACGAGCGTGCCGGAACTGTCGTTCAATCCCATTCCAGCGCTCCTTTTTTCCATTCATAGGCAAAGCCGATGGTCAGCACCGCCAAAAACACCATCATCGACCAGAAACCGAGCATGCCGATCTGACTGAACGACACTGCCCAAGGAAACAGGAAGGCCACCTCCAGATCGAAGATGATGAACAGGATCGACACCAGGTAGAAGCGGATGTCGAACTTCATGCGGGCGTCGTCGAACGAGTTGAAGCCGCACTCATAGGCGGAAAGCTTTTCCGGATCGGGGTTGCGGTAAGCCACCAGGAACGGTGCGGCGAGCAGCGCCAGGCCGACGACCAGCGCCACGCCGATGAACAGGACGATGGGCAGGTACGAACCTAAAAGTGCGTTCATGCTGCAGTTTTCCGTTGGCGGCCAATCCACTCTGATTACAGCACCGGACCCACTTGCGGAAGCGTGACAGATTAACCACTGAACCGTTTTAAGGGGGCTCTATGCTGCAACGCGGCGAGGGTTAGCGCAGCGCTTTCGGCGAAGCAAGTCAAACCTTGTTCAAATCGCGGTGCTGGACGGCATATCCGGGAAAACTGGTCCGATCCGCTCCTGTTTGATTTCCTTCACTTTTCACTCCACTTTTCTCTCCTGACATAGATGCCGCCAAAACCTTGCTAGCATGGGGGCGGAATCGCAGGTCATTTTCTCTGTCTAACATCGTCCGGATACCGCCTTCATGAAAGAAAAAATCTCGCTTGCCCTGGCCCGTCGCATTGCGCTTGCGGCACAGGGATTCAATGACCCGCGCCCCAGCGGCACGCCTGACCGCCGGCATCTGGCCCGGGTGCTTGCACGTACCGGCCTGCTGCAGATCGATTCCGTCAGCGCCGTGGTTCGCGCCCATTATATGCCGCTCTATTCGCGGCTTGGCCCCTACAAGCTGGCGCTGCTCGACGACGCCGCGGTGACACGCAAGCGCATGGTCTTCGAATATTGGGCGCATGAAGCCTCGTTCCTGCCCGTCGAGACCTATCCGCTGATGCGCTGGCGCATGCGGCGGGCCGAGCGCGGCGAGGAAATGTACAGCGGACTGGCAAAATGGGGGCGCGAGCACGCCGCCTACATTGAGGACATCTATCGCGAGGTCGCTGAACGAGGCCCGATCGCGGCGTCGGCTTTCGAAGGCCAGAAGGGCTCGGGCGGCTGGTGGGGCTGGAGCCATGCCAAGCATGCCTTCGAATGGCTGTTCTGGGCGGGCCGCATCACCACGGCGCACCGGCGTGGTTTCGAGCGGTTCTACGATCTGCCGGAGCGCGTGCTGCCGCCAACGGTACTCGCTTTGCCAGTTCCGTCCCCCGCGGACGCCCACCGCGAACTGCTGCGCATCTCCGCCCGCGCCCATGGCGTCGCCACGGCGGGCGATCTGCGCGACTATTTCCGCCTCTCGCCCGCCGACATCAAGGGCCGCATCGAGGAACTGGTCGAGGCTGGCGACCTGTTGCCGGTGAGCGTCGAAGGCTGGAGCAAAACAGCCTATCTCCACAAGGACGCCCGTTTGCCGCGCAGGATCGAGGCGCGCGCCTTGCTTGCGCCGTTCGATCCCGTCGTCTTCGAGCGGTCGCGCACCGAGCGGTTGTTCGACTTCCACTACCGCATCGAGATCTACACGCCGGCCGAAAAGCGCCAGTATGGCTATTATGTGCTGCCGTTCCTGCTCGGCGACAGCATCGTCGGGCGCGTCGACCTCAGGGCCGACCGCCCGGCCGGCGTATTGCGCGTCCATGCCGCCTATTCGGAGCCCGGCGCCCCGCCGCAAACTGCCGCCGCCCTTTTCGAGGAATTGAAGCAGATGCAGGGTTGGCTCGGGCTCGAGCGCATCGAGGTGACGGCTGCCGGCGACCTCGGCCAGCCGCTCGCAGATATCGCCGCGTCATAGACGTGCGTTGACACGACTGCCTTCACAAGCCTAAATCCGTTCCAGACGGTCCCCTGCCCGCAACGGCAAGGGCCAAGAGGGAATGCGGTGCGAAATCTCGATTTCAAATCCGCGGCTGTCCCCGCAACTGTAAGCGACGAGCCAAGGCCGAAAACCACTGGGATATTCCCGGGAAGGCGGCACCCAGGCGATGACCCGCGAGCCAGGAGACCTGCCGTCTAGGACATAAGAATCCGATCGCCTGGCGGGTTTTCCGGGCAAGGAGCCTGATTTGGAACGCGACAGCAGTTTTCCGGCTGAGACAGCGGATTTATTGTCCGGCCATGGTGATTCCCCGGCCGGCGTTACCGTCATCGTCTGCTCGTCCTGCCGTGACGAGACCGGTTCGGACGCTTATCCCCGCGCCGGCGAACTGCTCGCCGAGCACACGCGCCGCGCCGCTTCCAGCGAAAACATTAAAATCCGCACCGTCGAATGCCTCGGCAATTGCAAGCGCCGGCTCAGCGCCGCGATGCTGCGCGACGGCTGCTGGAGCTATGTCTTCGGCGACCTGACCACGACCAGCGGCACCGATCTGGTGACGGGGGCAAAGCTGTTCGCTACTTCGACGGACGGCCTCATTCCGTGGCGCGGCCGTCCCGATTGCCTGAAGCGCGGCTTGGTTGCCCGCATCCCTCCCCTCGACCTTTTGAAGGACTTGATATGACTTCCCCAGATTCGGCCGCCAACGTTTCGCGCGTCCCCTGCACCGTCGTCACCGGCTTTCTCGGCGCCGGCAAGACGACGCTGATCCGCCATTTGCTCGAAAACGCCAAAGGCAAGCGCCTGGCCATCATCGTCAACGAGTTCGGCGATATCGGCATCGACGGCGAGATCCTGAAGGGCTGCGGCATCGACACTTGCCCCGAGGAAAACATCGTCGAGCTGGCCAATGGCTGCATCTGCTGCACTGTCGCCGACGACTTTGTCCCCGCGCTCGACCAGATCCTGTCGCTGACGCCGAAGGTCGACCACATCCTGATCGAGACGTCCGGGCTGGCCCTGCCCAAGCCGCTGGTCCAGGCCTTCCAGTGGCCGTCGGTGAAAAGCCGCGTCACGGTCGATGGCGTCATCGCCGTCGTCGACGGGCCGGCGCTGGCTGATGGCCGCGTTGCCAACGACATGGACGCCCTGCAGGCGCAGCGCGCGCAGGACGAGACGCTCGACCATGACGATCCTGTCGAGGAGGTGTTCGAAGACCAGCTCGCTTGTGCCGACCTGATCATCCTGTCGAAGAGCGACCTGCTGGACGCAGCCGGCGCGGCGCGCGCCAATGCCGTCATCGGCAAGCATGTTGCGCGGGCGGTGAAGATCGTGCCGACCTCGCAAGGCAAGGTCGATCCGTCGGTGCTGCTCGGCCTTGGTCTCGCCGTCGAGGACGACATCGAGAACCGCAAGACCCATCACGACGACGAGCTCGACCACGAACATGACGACTTTGACTCGTTCGTCATCGACATTGCGTCGGTGTCCGACCCGGACGAGCTGGCACAACGCGTCGCCACGGCGGCGGAGGAAGAAAACGTATTGCGCGTCAAGGGTTTCGTCGACGTCGGCGGCAAGCCGATGCGGCTCTTGCTGCAGGCCGTCGGTCCGCGCGTCAACCACTATTACGACCGCGCCTGGACCGCTGAAGACGATCGTCGCTCGCGCCTCGTCGTCATCGGCCTGAAAGGGCTGAACCGCCCGGCGATCGAGCGTATCCTCGCCGGCTGATCCCAGGTACGAGCCGCGATGCACATCCTCACCACCACATCCGCCTCGCTCGACGATCTCGCCGAGCCTGTCGATCTCAGGCAAACGCCTGCGGATGTCGTGGCGCTGTCCTTCACCGACAGCGACCTCGCCGGGCTGGCGGCGGCGTGGAAGGCAGATGCGGACCGCCTGCCGTCGATGCGGCTCGCCGCCTTGCGCGACCTGCGCCACCCGATGTCCGTCGACCTCTGGATCGACAGCGTCGCCCGCCACGCCAAGGTCGTCCTGGTCCGCATCCTCGGCGGTTACGACTGGTGGCGCTACGGCTGCGACCAGCTTGCCGTTGTCGCGCGAAATCGCGGTATTAAGCTGGCGCTCCTACCGGGCGAGAGCCACGACGAGGATTTGCGGCTGATCGAAGGCTCGACGCTGCCGCGCCAGGAACTTGATGGTCTGCTCGACTATTTCCGCGAAGGTGGCCCGGCGAATATGACGGCGCTGGTGCAGAGGTTGGCAAGTCTCGCCGGATCGGGTGCGGCGGTCGCTGAACCTGTCAGCGTGCCAAAGGCGGGATTTTACGAGCCGGGACGCGGCGTTATAGAAAGAATGGACTTATCAAGCGTCGGCATTCCTTCGCGCCCCCCTCTGTCCTGCCGGACATCTCCCCCACAAGGGGGGAGATCGGCTGTCACTGACCGTCTCGCGACTTCTGCAACATCGAACATTGACGAAGGCGACGATGACCAGGCGATCTCCCCCCTTGTGGGGGAGATGTCCGGCAGGACAGAGGGGGGCGCGACGGAACGCAGCCTAAACCTACCGTCCGCCGAACCCGCCCCCATCATCCCCATCCTGTTCTACCGCTCGATGCTGCTCGCCGCCGATGTCGCGCCCATCGATGCGCNCGCCCCCATCATCCCCATCCTGTTCTACCGCTCGATGCTGCTCGCCGCCGATGTCGCGCCCATCGATGCGCTTGTCGAGGCGCTCGGGCAGCGTGGCATAGCGCCGGTCCCCATCTTCGTCTCCAGCCTCAAGGACGCGGCATCGCTCGCCTTTGTCGAAACCGCGTTTGCCGCGCTGAACCCTGCCGCCATCATCACCGCCACAGCTTTCGCCTCGGGCGCCGAACCCGGCGTCGAGACGCTGTTCGACCGCGCCGGAGTGCCGGTGTTCCAGGTCGTCGTCGCGACCACCCGCCGCGACATCTGGCAGAACAACCAGCGCGGCCTGGCGCCCGCCGACCTTGCCATGCATGTCGTCCTGCCCGAGCTCGACGGCCGCATCCTGGCCGGCGCCATTTCCTTCAAGAGCGAAAGCGAGATCGATCCGGCATTGGCCTTCCGCGCCTTCGCCAACCGGCCAGAGCCTGACCGCGTGGCGCAGGTCGCGAACCGTATCGAGGCCTTCGTGCGTCTGCAGCGGACGCCGCGTGCGGAGCGCAAGCTCGCCATCCTGATCCCCGACTATCCGAGCGCGCCCGGCCGCACCGGCTATGCCGTCGGTCTCGACGTGCCGTCCAGCGTGCTGGCGATGCTGCACGACCTGAGCGAACAGGGCTACGCCGTTGAAGGGATTCCGCAAACGCCGCGTCAGTTGCTGGAGGTGCTGGAGCCAGCCGACCAGGGACTGGCTTTGCAGGATTATCTGACCTTCTCGAAGGAATTGCCGCCGGCGGCCATCGCTGCGGTGGAGGCCGCATGGGGGAATACGGATGATGAGACAGGTTCGCGCGAGGCACCCCCCTCTGTGCTGCCGGACATCTCCCCTTCGAGGGGGGAGATTGCGCTGTTGTCTCTGCTTTCGCCAACTACCAAGGGCGTTAAGGGAGAGCCGGCAGCCGAACTGCCAATCTCCCCCCTTGAAGGGGAGATGTCCGGCAGGGCAGAGGGGGGTGTCCAAGCGCCCACCACCGCAAAATTCCCCTTCCGCGCCGCCACCTTCGGCAATATCACCGTAGCCCTCGCCCCTGATCGCGGGCGCTCAGCCGACCGTCGCGCCGACTATCACGACCCGACACTGCCGCCGCGCCATGCACTGATCGCCTTTGGCTTGTGGCTGCGTAAGTCGCTCGGCATCCATGCAATTATCCATGTCGGCGCCCACGGCACGCTGGAGTGGCTGCCCGGCAAGACCGTGGCGCTCAGCGAAAACTGCTTTCCCGAAATCGTCACCGGCCCCCTGCCCGTCATTTATCCTTTCATCGTCTCCAACCCCGGCGAGGCAGCACAAGCCAAGCGACGCATTGCCGCCGTCACGCTTGGCCATCTGCCGCCGCCGCTGACCGGCGCCGGGCTGGACGAAGAGCAGCATAAACTCGAGCGACTGGTTGACGAATATGCCCAGGCCGACGGGCTCGACCGCCGCCGCCGCGACCGCCTGGCGAAGCTGATCGTCGAGACTGCGGAAAAGACCGGCCTCGCCTCAGAGGCCGGCGTCGCCAGGACCGACGCAGCCGACGAAGCCTTGCGCCGCATCGACGCCTGGCTCTGCGATCTCAAGGATTTCGCCATCAAGGACGGCCTGCATATCTACGGTCGCTCGCCTGAGGGCGAAACCGATCCTTTGCGCGAGCAGAGTGCGGCAGCCGAGAAAGTAGCACTCATCGCGGCCCTCGACGGCCGCCATGTCGCCGCCGGTCCGGCCGGTGCACCGGCGCGTGGCCGGCGCGATGTGCTGCCCACCGGCCGCAATTTGTTTACCGCCGACCCACGCACCATGCCGACGCCGACCGCCTATGATCTGGGCAAGGTGGCAGCGGAAGAAGTCGTCCGCAGCTACATGCAATCGCATGGCGACTGGCCGCGCTCGCTGGTCATCGACCTCTGGGGCTCGGCCTCGCTGCGCACCGGCGGTGAGGAGATCGCGCAAGGCCTGGCGCTGATGGGCTGCCGGCCGCAATGGGATTCCGCCACCGGCCGCATCACCGGCATCGAGGTGCTGCCGCCGGCAACGCTCGGCCGCCCGCGCGTCGACGTCACCTGGCGCATATCCGGCCTGTTCCGCGACATGTTCCCAACCCAGATCGCGCTGATCGATGCCGCCGCCAACGCCGTCGCGACCCGCGACGAGGACGATTCGGAAAACCCGCTGGCGGCGAGAACCCGTGCAGACGGCAAGATCAGCCCGCGCATATTCGGCACCTCGCCCGGCACTTACGGCGCCGGCATCGAGGACTTGCTATCAAGCGGCGACTGGGCCGCGCGCGAAGAGATCGGCCGCGCCTATCTCGCCGCCACCTCGCATGCCTATGGCGGCGCCGAGGGCGAAGGCATTTCGGCGCCCGGCGCTTTTGAGGGCCGCATCGCTGAGGCCGACCTTCTGGTTCATACCGGCGACGATCCCGGCCGCGACATCCTCGAAGGCTCGGCCGACGTCGCCTTTATCGGCGGCTTTTCGGCAGCGCTTGCCGCGCTCGGCAAAAACGCTGACGTGATCGTGCTCGACACCACGGATCCGCAAAAGCCCAAGCCACGCTCGGTTGGGGACGCCGTATCCCGCGTCGTACGGGCACGCGCCGTCAATCCGCGCTTCATTGCCGGCCAGATGCGCCACGGGCCGCGCGGCGCCTCGGAATTCGCCGAGACGGTCGACCGGCTTGTCGGCTTTGCCGAGACCACTCATGCCATATCTGGCGCGCTGATCGAGGCCGTGCACGACGCCTATCTCGGCGACCCCGTTGTCCGCGCCTTCATCCTGCGCGAGAACCCGTCGGCGGCGAAGGTCATGGCCGAACGTTTCATGTCGGCACGACGGCGCGGTCTGTGGCATCCGCTGCGCAATTCGATCGATGACGATCTCGCCGCACTGATTGCCGAAGCCCAGGCGCTTGGGGTGGCGGCATGAACGCTTTCTCCCGACGCAGCGCCTGCCCTGCTTTGTCGGCACCGATGCAAACCGGCGACGGGCTGCTGGTGCGGCTCAATCCGGTCGCTGGAGGACTGTTGCCGAAGTCGTTGATCGGACTCTGCGAATCCGCCCTGCGCCACGGCAACGGCATTATGGAAGTGACCGCCCGCGGCAGCTTGCAGATACGCGGCCTGACGCCCGAAAGCGCCCGGCTGCTGGCGATGGAGGTCGATGCGCTGGGTGTTGCCGTTCGCACCGGCGTGCCGGTCGAGACTGGTCCGCTGGCCGGGCTCGACCCGCAGGAAATCGCCGATCCGCGCCCGCTAGCGGAGCGGATTCGGGCGGCAATCGAGGACGCCGGCGTCACGCAGCGTCTTGGCCCGAAGGTCTCGGTGATTGTCGACGGTGGCGGACAGCTGACCTTGGATGCAGTGACGGCCGATGCCAGGCTGGCTGCGGTGCGGACCGATGCGGGGACGCAATGGCAGGTGGCTATCGCCGGCGGCGGTCAGACTGCGACGCTACTCGTCATGGCCGAGGAAGATGCGGCCTGCGACATCGCCGTTGCGATCCTAAGGATGGTTGCCGAAAAGGGGCGCGATGCCCATGCGCGGGATTTGACAGAAAGACAGCTGAGATCTCTGGCAAATTGGCGATCCTTCGCGCCCCCCTCTGTCCTGCCGGACATCTCCCCCACTTGGGGGGAGATTGCGCCCTCATCTCAGCTTTCGCCAATCGATAAGCATGCTAAGAGTGAGCCACCGGCGAAGCTGCCGATCTCCCCCCAAGTGGGGGAGATGTCCGGCAGGACAGAGGGGGGCGCGAAGGATCGCCGGCCCATCGGAGTTTTCGACTTGGCTGCAGCCGGAACCGCCCTCGGCATCGGCCTACCCTTCGGCAGCATGCCGGCGAACCAGATCATCGCTCTCGCGCAGAGCGCGCTGGCCCTTGGCGCCACCGAAATCCGCCTGGCGCCGGGCCGCGCGCTGGTTTTCCTCGGCCTCGCGCCAGCGGCCTGCCCGCCGCTCCACCAAGCCGCCGCAACCCTCGGCTTCGTCACCGACGCCGCCGACCCGCGCACCAGGATCGCCGCTTGCCCGGGTGCTCCCGCCTGTGCCTCCGGCCGCATCGCGACGCGCGAAATCGCCGAGACCATCGCCGTGGAAAACCGCGACATCTTCGATTCTTCCTTGACGCTGCACATCTCCGGCTGCGCCAAGGGCTGCGCCCATCCCGGTCCGGCGGCGCTGACATTGGTCGGTAGCGAAAACGGAGCCGGACTTGTCGTGGACGGGACGGCTAAGATGTTTCCTGCCGGATACAGGCCGGGCGATGACGCCTCGCGCGGCATCGGCGGCATTGCAGCGGCAATCCGCAGAAAACGACTTCGAGGCCAGACTGCCGCCGCCTGCCTTGCAAGGCTTGGCACGGCCGGCGTCGTCAAAGCTTACCGACAGGAATGAGCATGCCCGCCCAGAACCCCATCACCTACGACTATATTCATGATGGCACAGCGATCTATGAGCGCTCCTTCGCCATCATCCGCGCCGAGGCCGACCTGTCGCGCTTTTCCGAAGCCGAGGCCGACGTCGCTATCCGCATGATCCATGCATGCGGCCAGGTCGAGGCTGCGCGGCATTTCGTTTTCTCACGCGATTTCGTCGCCGCTGCGCGCACAGCGTTGAGCGCCGGCGCGCCGATCTTCTGCGACGCACAGATGGTCTCGCATGGCGTCACGCGCGCGCGGCTGCCGGCCGGCAACGAAGTGATCTGCACGCTGCGCGATCCGCGGACCGCCGACATCGCGAGAAAAATCGGCAACACCCGCTCGGCCGCGGCGATCGATTTGTGGGGCGAGCGCATGGCCGGTTCGGTCGTCGCCATCGGCAATGCGCCGACCGCCCTGTTTTATCTGCTGGAAAAGCTGCGCGATGGTGCGCCGAAGCCGGCGGCGATCATCGGTATGCCGGTCGGGTTTGTCGGTGCCGCCGAATCGAAGGATGCGCTGGCCGAAAATTCCTATGGCGTGCCTTACGCCATCGTGCGCGGCCGGCTGGGCGGCAGCGCCATGACCGCCGCCGCACTCAACGCACTGGCGAGGCCGGGCCTATGAATGCGATCGCAAGAGGTCGGCTGGTCGGCGTTGGCACCGGTCCTGGCGACCCAGAACTCTTGACGCTGAAGGCAGTGCGCGCGCTGGCGGAGGCCGATGTCGTTGCGCATTTCGCCAAGCGCGGCAACAACAGCAACGCGCGTGCCATCGTCGGAACCCATTTTCGCCCTGATTTGATAGAGTTGCCGCTGCTCTATCCGGTGACCACCGAGATCGACAAGGATCATGGCGACTACCGCTCGCAGATCACGGATTTCTACGAGCAGTCGGCCGAAAAGGTTGCCGAGCATCTCAGCGCCGGCAGGATGGTTGTGGTGCTCTCGGAAGGCGACCCGCTTTTCTACGGCTCCTACATGCATCTGCATGTCAGGCTGGCGCATCGCTTTCCGACCGAAGTCATTCCCGGCGTCACCGCCATGTCCGGCTGCTGGTCGGCGACCGGCCTACCGATCGTCCAGGGCGACGACGTGCTGACGGTGCTGCCGGGCACCATGAGCGAATTCGAGCTGACGCGCCGCCTCGCCGACACCGATGCCGCCGTAATCATGAAGGTCGGCCGCAACTTGCCCAAGATCAGGCGTGCGCTGGAGGCGACCGACAAGCTGCCGCGGGCCATCTATGTCGAGCGCGGCACCATGCCGGGCGGCGTCTCGATGCGGCTTGCCGACAAAAAGGACGACCAGGCGCCTTATTTCGCCATCGTGCTGGTCGCCGGCTGGTCGGGGCGGCCAAGCGCATTGGGAGCCGAAGCATGAGCGGCCGCCTGACCGTCATCGGCCTGGGGCCTGGCAACGCCGACCAGGTGACGCCGGAAGCGAACCGGGCCGTCGCCGAGGCGAAATTCTTCTACGGCTACAAGCCTTATCTTGACCGGCTTGATCTGCGTCCCGACCAGATTCGCGTCGCTTCCGACAATCGCGAGGAGCTAGCGCGCTCCAGGGACGCGCTGCTGAAGGCTGCGGAAGGCCACAATGTCGCGGTCGTATCGGGCGGCGATCCCGGCGTCTTCGCCATGGCGGCGGCCGTCTGCGAGGCGATCGAGGCGGGGCCGGTCGAGTGGCGCGCGGTCGACATCGCCATCGTGCCTGGCATCACCGCCATGCTCGCCGTCGCCGCCCGCATCGGCGCGCCGCTCGGCCATGATTTCTGCGCCATCTCGCTGTCAGACAATCTGAAGCCGTGGGATTTGATCGAGCTGCGCCTGCTGGCCGCGGCCGGCGCCGGCTTCGTCATCGCGCTCTACAATCCGATCAGCAAGGCGCGCCCCTGGCAACTCGGCCGCGCCTTCGAATGCCTTGCCGCGATCCTGCCGGGCACCACGCCGGTGATCTTCGGTCGCGCCGCCGGCCGTCCCGACGAGCGCATCGAAGTTTTCTTGCTGGCGGAAGCCGATGCGCAAAATGCCGACATGGCCACCTGCATCATCATCGGTTCACCGGAAACCCGGATCATCAAGCGCGGTGAAAAGCCAGCGCTGGTCTATACGCCACGGTCGGCAGCGGGCCCAAGAACATGACCGACCAGAAAATGATCGACCATCGCGGCAAGAGATTCGACCGTCTCAGCCGACGTGACGTCCGGCAACGCCGGCCTGCGGATCATGACCACCTCGATGCCGAGCGCCCGCGCTGCGGCGATCTTGCCGTAGGTCGCTTCGCCGCCGCTGTTTTTGGAAACGACGACATCGATGCGGTGCTCTTGAAGCAGCGAGTGTTCGTCCGGCTCCTGGAACGGCCCGCGCGCCAAGAGATAGGTCGCGTCGGGCACAGTAAGTCTTGGTTCGACCGGATCGACGCTACGGATGAGATAGTGGTGCTGGGGTGCAGCCTCGAAGGCAGTGATCTCCTGCCGTCCGAGCGCCAGGAACACGCGGCGCTGCGCCGATCCCAGCGCCGTCACCGAGCTGGTAACACCGTCGACCAGCGTCCACTGGTCACCTTCGGCAGGCTCCCAGCCTGGGCGCTTGAGCGCAACGATCGGCACGCCGGATCGGCGCGCTGCTTCCGCCGCATTGGCGGAGATCTGCGCCGCATAGGGATGCGTGGCGTCGATCAGCAGGTCGACGTCCGTCTCGTGGAGATACAACGCCAGCCCGTCGACGCCACCAAAGCCGCCAACCCGCACCGGCACGCCTTGCGCGGCCGGGTTTTCAGTGCGGCCGGCCAGCGAAAGCGTAATCGCGAGATCGGAGCGCACCGAGAGTATTCCGGCCACCTGCCGGGCTTCGGTGGTTCCGCCGAGGATCAGAATGCGGTGGGTCATCATGCCTGCTGAAGGTCCGCGCGCCGCCGTGCTCACTCCAAAATGGCTCACGATCATCGGCATCGGCGAGGACGGTGTAGCGGGTCTCGGCGACGAGGCCAAGCAGTTGATCGCGGGTGCCGAATTCGTTTTCGGCGGCAAGCGCCACCTGGCCCTCGTCGCATCGCTCGCCAAAGGTGAAGCGCGCGCCTGGCCGACGCCTTTCGATGCCGAAATGCGCGACGTGCAGGCGCTCTCCGGCAGACGCGTCTGCGTGCTGGCCTCCGGCGATCCCTTCTACCACGGTGTCGGCGTCACCCTCGCCCGCAAGGTCGCGGCGGAGGATATGCGGGTGATCCCCGCGCCCTCGGCCTTCTCGCTGGCCGCCTCACGCTTGGGCTGGGCGCTACAGGACGTCGAGACCATTTCGCTGCATGGCCGCCCGCTCGACCTGATCCGGCCGTTGCTGCATCCTTGCACCCGCATTCTGGCGCTGACCTCGGATAGCGATGCACCGGAAGCGATTGCCCGTCTCATGACCGAACTCGGCTTCGGCGCCTCGCGGTTGACGGTTCTGGAGGCGCTGGGTGGGCAGAACGAAAGGCTGCGCTCGGCGAACGCCGGCGCTTTCGACCTCGAAAAGATCAACCCACTCAACGTGCTCGCAATCGAAGTTGATTCGACCCCGCAAGCACGCGTCCTGCCGCTGACATCGGGCCTTGCCGATCATTTGTTCGAGCACGACGGCCAGATCACCAAGCGCGAAGTGCGCACCGTCACCCTGTCCGCTCTCGCGCCAAGGCGCGGCGAACTGCTGTGGGACATTGGCGCCGGCTCCGGCTCCATCGGCGTCGAATGGATGCTCGCGCATCCCTCCATGCGCGCCATCGCCGTCGAAGCCGATCCGGCCCGCGCCGCGCGCATCCGACACAACGCCGCGGCCTGCGGCGTTCCCGGTCTCGCCGTCGTTGAAGGTTCGGCACCGCAAGCTCTTGCCGGACTGGAAACGCCGGCGGCGATCTTCATCGGCGGCGGCGGCAGCGATGCCGGCGTGCTGGAAAGAGCCATCGATGCCTTACCCGCCGGCGGCCGCCTCGTCGCCAACGCGGTGACGCTGGAGATGGAGGCACTGCTGCTTTCCCGTCACGCTGCGCTCGGCGGCGAGCTCACCCGCATCGCCATATCCCGTGCTTCGCCGGTCGGTTCGATGCAGGCTTGGCGGCCGGCTATGCCGGTCACCCAATGGAGCTGGGTGAAGCCATGATGGTCGCGGGCATCGGCAGCCGCAAAGGCGTCAGCGCACGCGACGTGCTTGCTGCGGTAGAAACCGCGCTGGAGGCGCACGGGCTTGCCCTGCCCGCGCTTTCGGCGCTCGCGACCGCGTCTCTCAAGCAGGATGAAGCGGCAATCTTCGCCGCCGGACGCGAACTCCGCCTTCCGGTGATCGTTGTCGAGCAGGACGAACTCAAAGCTGCATCTACAACCAGCCACTCCAACCTATCACAGGAGCACGCCGGCACGCCGTCGGTTTCCGAAGCCTCCGCGCTTGCCGCCGCCGGCAAAGGCGCAAAACTGCTCGGACCACGCACCGTGCTCGGTGCTGTCACCTGCGCCATCGCCATCAGCGGAGATGCGGTATGACCGTCCATTTCATCGGCGCCGGCCCGGGTGCCGCCGATCTGATCACCTTGCGCGGGAGCCGTCTGCTCGGCAGTTGTCCCGTCTGCCTCTATGCCGGATCGATCGTCGCGCCGGAGCTGTTGCAGCACTGCGCGCCCGGAACGATGTTGATCGACACCGCGCCGATGTCACTCGACGAGATCGAGGCCGAATATCTGGCAGCCCACGCGGCCGGCCATGATGTCACCCGCCTCCATTCAGGCGACCTTTCCGTGTGGAGCGCCGTTGCCGAGCAGATCCGCCGGCTGGAAAAGCACGGCATCCCTTACACGCTGACGCCGGGCGTGCCGTCTTTTGCCGCCGCGGCCGCCGCGCTGCGCCGCGAGCTGACCATTCCGGAAGTCGCGCAAAGCCTGGTGCTGACCCGCATCTCCGGCCGCGCCTCGAAAATGCCGCCCGGAGAAACACTGGCCGGCTTCGGCCGCACCGGCGCCACGCTCGCCATCCACCTCGCCATCCACGCTGTCGACCGCGTCGTCGCCGAGCTGACGCCCTACTACGGCGCCGACTGCCCAGTCGCGGTCGTCTTCCGCGCCTCCTGGCCGGACGAGCGGGTGTTGACCGGCACGCTGGCGACCATTGGGGCGCAGCTAGGCGCGGATCCTATGGAACGCACGGCGATCATCTTCGTCGGCCGCTCGCTGGCGGCGGAAGATTTTAGTGAAAGTTCACTTTACGACGCCCACTACCAGCGGCGTTTTCGCGGACGAGACGGATCGTGAGCGGCAGCAATAGAAACACTACTGTCGAGCAGGCGCTCACCCGGCTGAACTTCAAGCCGCGCCAGCTGGAGCCCGGACATGTCTGGCTGGCCGGCGCCGGCCCTGGCGATCCCGGCTGCCTGACGCTGGAAGTGCTGGCCGCCCTCGGACAGTGCGACGCGCTGGTTTATGACGCGCTGGTCTCGCCCGAAGTCGTCGCCGTCGCCGAGGGCGCGGAACTGTTCTATGCCGGCAAGCGCGGTGGCAAACCATCGATGAAGCAGGACGACATCACCGCTCTGCTGGTCCGGCTGGCGCGCGAGGGCCGGCGCGTCGTCAGGCTGAAGGGCGGCGACCCCTATATTTTCGGGCGTGGCGGCGAAGAGGCGCTGGCGCTGGCCGGGGAAACCATCCCGTTCCACATCCTGCCTGGCCTGACGTCCGGCCTCAGCGCGCTGGCCGCCACCGGCATTCCCGGCACCATGCGCGGCATCAACAAGGCGCTGATCCTGGCGACCGGTCACGCCGCCGGCACCGATGACGATCTCGACTGGGCGGCCATCGCCCGTACCGGCCAGCCGGTGGTCATCTATATGGGCATGGCCAATCTGCCGCTGATCGCCGCCTCGCTGCTTGAGGGCGCGCTGGCGCCTTCGACGCCCGCCGCGGTAATTGTCGCTGCGACGACACCGCAGGAACGGATCGTCGTCGCCACGCTCGCCACCATTGCGGAAGAGGCAGCGGCCGCCGGTCTGACCTCGCCGGCGCTGATCGTCGTTGGCGGCATCGTCGCGATGCGCGCGGCATTGGCGGGTGAGTCATGACCCGCGCCATCATCATCGGCGCGCCGCGCTCGGGCTCGGGCAAAACCAGCGTCACCATCGGCATTCTGCGCGCGCTCGCCCGGCGCGGCCTGAAGGTGCGCGGCGCCAAATCCGGCCCGGACTATATCGATCCCGGCTTCCACGCCGCAGCCACCGGCCTGTCCGGCGTCAATCTCGACAGTTGGGCAATGCCGCCTGCCCTGCTCAACGCGCTGGCTGGTGAAGCGAACGAGGATGCCGAATTTATCTTTCTCGAAAGCGCCATGGGCCTGTTCGACGGGATTCCGGCTGCTCCAGGACGGTCCGGCTCGGCTGCCGACCTTGCCCGGCTCTACGGCCTGCCGGTGCTGCTGGTGCTCGACGTTTCCGGCCAGTCGACCACGGCAGCGGCCGTCGCCAAGGGTTTTGCCACCTACGATCCGGATGTGCGCATGGCGGGGGTCGTGCTCAACCGGCTCGGCAGCGAGCGCCACGGCCGGCTATGCGGCGATGCCATCGAGGCACTCGGGCTGCCTGTCGTCGGCGCTATCTTGCGCGATCCCTCGCTCAACCTGCCCGAACGCCATCTCGGCCTCGTCCAGGCCGGCGAATATGAGAATCTGATGGCGCACCTCGACCGGCTGGCCGACATGGTCGAGCGCTCGCTCGACCTCGACGCCATCATGGCGCTGGCGGCGCCATTCACGCCCGCGCCGGGCAATTTCGGCGACGCGCTGCCGCCCCCCGGCCAGCGCATTGCACTTGCCGAGGACGCCGCCTTCAGCTTCCTCTATCCGCATGTCGCCATGCATTGGCGCAAGGCCGGCGCCGAGATTATTCCCTTCTCGCCACTCGCCGACGAAGCACCAGGCGACAATTGCGATGTCTGTTGGCTGCCCGGCGGCTATCCCGAGCTTCACGCCGGTCGCCTCGCCGCCGCGGCGAATTTCAGAGCCGGCATGGCGCGGTTCGCCGCTACGCGGCCGGTGCATGGTGAGTGCGGCGGCTTCATGGTGCTCGGCGAGGCGCTCGAGGACGCGTCGGGCGAGACGCATCGAATGCTTGGCCTGCTCGGTCATTCGACCAGCTTCGCCAAGCGCAAGATGAATCTCGGCTACCGCGAGGCGCGGCTGCGTTCCGGGTGCCCGCTCGGCAGCCACGGCACGCTGATCCGCGGCCACGAATTCCATTATGCGCAGATGATCGCGACCGGCAATGACGAGCCGCTGGCCGACCTCGCCGATGGGCAAGGCAATCCGCTCGGCGCCTCCGGCTACCGGCGCGGCCATGTCAGCGGCACCTTCTTCCATGCCATTGCGAGGGGTGGATGAAGGCCTCGCAACGGCAGATTTTCGAGGACATCGCGCTTTGCCTCGTCTTCTTCACCCGGCTGCCGCTGCCGAGAACCGACTTCCGCGTCCGTAGCCTTGCTGCCGCGATCTGGGCGGCGCCCGTGGCCGGCCTCGCCGTCGCTCTGGCCGGTGCGCTGGTCTACGCCATCGGGACAAGGCTCGGCCTGGCCGGAGGGTCTGCCGCCGCATTGACCCTTGCCGCGATCTTGCTCGCCACCGGCTGTCTGCATGAGGACGGGCTTTCGGATGTCGCCGACGGTTTTGGCGGCGGCAAGACACGCGACAGAAAGCTGGAGATCATGCGCGACAGCCGCATCGGTGCCTACGGCGCTTGTGCACTTGCTGTCTCGCTGCTGATCCGCTGGACCTTGCTCGCCGAACTCGCCGGCCCGGTCTACGTGTTCTGGGCCCTCATAGCCGCGCATGCCGCTTCGCGCGGCCTGCTCGGCGCGTTCATGCACCTGTTGCCGCCAGCGCGCGCAGACGGCCTCTCGGCCAATGCGGGGACGGTCTCGGCCGAGACCGCTGGTATCGGGGCCGTGCTCGGCGCCATCCCACTGCTGGCGCTTGGGTTCGGCGCTGCCGTTTTCGCGATCATCCTGCTCGGTCTGTTATTCGCCGCCTTCCGCGCGCTTTGCCTCAATCAGATCGGCGGCCAGACCGGCGACACCGTCGGCGCCCTTCAGCAGCTCGGCGAGATCGCAATCCTGCTCGTCGCTTCCGTTTCCCTGTCCTGACTCTGTTTCGGAGATTTTGCCCCCATGCCTTTCAAATCGCTCGATGAACTGCGCGCCGCCTGCCTCGACCTGCCCAATGGCAGCGACGCCGCGGCCAATGCCGTCGCCCACCGCCAGGACACCCTGACCAAGCCGCAAGGCAGCCTCGGCCGGCTGGAGGCGATAGCCGCCTGGCTGGCGCGCTGGCAGGGCCGCGACATGCCAAAACTCGACCGCGTCAAGGTCTTCGTCTTCGCCGGCAATCACGGCGTCACCGCACAGGGCGTGTCGGCCTTCCCCTCGGAAGTCACCGTGCAGATGGTGGCGAATTTCGCCGGCGGCGGCGCCGCCATCAACCAGCTTGCCCGCATTGCCGGTGCCGAACTCGACGTCATCCCGCTCGACCTCGACCGTCCGACCGGCGATTTCACCCAAGGACCCGCAATGAATGACGAGGCCTTCCTCGCCGCTGTCTCCGCGGGCTACGACGCGGTCAGCAAGGATCTCGACCTCGTCTGCTTCGGTGAAATGGGCATCGGCAACACCACCCCGGCGGCGGCCATCTCAACCGCGCTGTTCGGCGGCGGCGCGGAAAGATGGACCGGGCGCGGCACCGGCGTCGATGATGCCGGCCTTGTGCGCAAGATCGTCGCCATCGAGGCCGGCCTCAAGCGCCACGCCGAGGCTCTCACTGATCCCCTGCAGATCGCAGCCACGCTTGGCGGGCGCGAACTCGCCGCCATCTTCGGCGCAACGCTCGCCGCTCGCCGTCTTGGTGTGCCGGTGCTGCTCGACGGCTTCGTCTGCACCGCCGCCGCCGCACCCCTGGCGAAACTGCACCCGGCAGGCCTCGCCCACACACTCGCTGCCCACGTCTCCGCCGAATCCGGCCATCGCCGCCTGCTCGAAGCGCTCGGCCTGCCGCCGCTGCTTGATCTCGGCATGCGGCTCGGCGAAGGCTCCGGCGCCTGCCTCGCCGTCAACATTGTTCGTTCAGCGCTCGAATGCCACGCCCGCATGGCAAGCTTTGCTGAGGCTGGTGTTTCGGAGACGTAAACGCTCGCAAAGTTTGGGCTGCGTCGATGAACGAACCCTCGCAACATTTCGGAAACCCCAAACAGGGGCTTCGCGATATTCTTGCTCGGATTATCGAAGATTTCGACAGCAAGAGCGGAGCTTTTGCTGGGTTGAAATACAATTCGCCGTGGATACTGGCCACGGCGGATTGGGCAGAGCGATCCGGCCATACGGTCGAAGAACTGTGCGAGATGATTTCTCAATGGCGAATTTCAATTTTTTCCGGCGAGCAGACAAATCCGAAAATCGTTCAGATTTTCGAAGATCTTCGCAGCGCTGCGGAGGAGTGGAGAACCGAGACGGACTATGTCGATCCGCCTACTCCCTATAACCCTGAAGAGGCAAAATTCCCTAATCGCAAGGAGCTGAAAGCCCATACCCTTAAGGCTTGGAGTTCTTTGGGGCTATCGACGCAATGGCATCAATACGATGCCCGAGACCTTAGTTTTAGCGGAATCTTCGAAGACAAATTTGGTCATGATATTAGATTCTCGATGACTTTCAAGCTAGCATACGGTGGCCCCGTAAGATTGTTCTTCCAATTTCCTTACTATTCGGAAGGCGATCCGAGACATCTAGACCTCTTTATGCTTTCAGGCTGGTTTGTCTGTCAGGACCTCCGTTTGCCCGAAGCACCCGACCTTAAATGGACCGTCGGTAAAAGCAGGACAAACTTCGATGCCGTCGACGGCGTCTTGGCCATAGTGCGGGCGATCCTCAGCTGTCTGCGGCCAACTATCCAATAGCGGTTGCATAAATGCGGCCACCCGACAGCGGCGAAACATCCCGCTTTCTAGGTCTTTCCACCAATTTTCTGAAAAATTTGGTGGGTGCGCACAGGATTGAACTGTGGACCCGCTGATTAAGAGTCAGCTGCTCTACCAACTGAGCTACGCACCCACTCGGCCGGCAAAACCGGCGTTGGCGGGCATATAGCCGCCGACATCCGCCATGTCCAGCCCTGCCGGATTCATTTCCCGACAAATCGCACCGGGGGTCTCGTCATCCCTGGGCGGAGCGAACGCGAAGCGGAGCGCAGACCCTGGGACCCGTGCCGTGACAGTCGTCGAAGAACGCAGCGACGCGGATTAGCATCCGTCCGCAAATGAGCAGAAAGACGGCGGCTAGTTGAAGTCCAGCTTGCACCGTCGGCGCGTTGCCGTCCGGTCACGGCATGGATCCCAGAGTCTTCGCGAGTCGCTTCGCTCCTGCTCCGCCCTAGGATGACGAAGCGTAAGGGTAGGATCAGACAAACAGCTTGCCTTCCGCCACCTTGACCGCATGGCCGCCGATGCGGGCGGCTGCCAGTTTGCCGCCTTCGACATTCAGTTCGAGGCGAATGCGCGACGGCCGGCCCATCTCCAGCCCTTGCTCGATCCACAGCTGCGACGCACCATCCGTCGGCCGGTCGAAATGCATGATCGCGCCGGCGAAGGCGGCGGCCGCCGAGCCGGTCGCCGGGTCTTCGTAGGAAGGGTTGCCGGGTACGACCATGCGGACATGGAAGGCGCTGTCGTGGTGCACCGTCTCGCGGCAATACACATAGGGGCTGGCGAAGGCCCATTCGCTCTTGCGCGGCGCCAGTTCCGTCCACGCCTGGTTGTCCAGCCTGATCCGGGCAGCCGCCTCTAGATTGGCGACGGGGATGGTCACGTAAGGCACTCCAGCCGACCAAAATGAAACGCGGTGGTTCTCGAAGCCGATCTCGTGCGGCCCAAGGCCAAGGGCCGCACCGATCGCCTCGGGATCGGCCGACAATTCCAGCTGCGCCGGCAGTTTCGCCAAGTCGAACTCGGCAAAGGTCGAACTATCGTGCTTGCTGACAGCGCAGCGCACCGGGCCGATATTCTCCTCGAGCACAAAGATGCCAGCGCCATTCTCGGCCCTTTCGGCCCCTGCCAATTCGGCCAGCGCTATCGCCGAGCCGACGGTTGGATGGCCGGCAAACGGCATTTCATAGTCGGGCGTGAAGATACGGATACGAGCCCGGTGTTTGGGATTATCGGGCGGCAGCACGAAGACGGTTTCGGACAGGTTGAACTCGCGCGCCATGGCCTGCATCGCCGCAAGGTCCAGCCCGTCACAGTCCAGCACGACGGCCAGCGGATTGCCGGCCAGCCGGGTAGTGGTGAATACGTCGTAAAGCAAGTAATTCCGCGGCTGCATTTCAGTAAGTCCTCTGCCTCATTCCCAACATGAGCGAAATTTAATTTGAATTTTGAACCATAAAGCCTGATTTGTGCACTGATGGGATATCACTGAACATAGGGGTCCGGCGTGGACCAGATTGTCAATCTGCCAAAGACGGAATCCGCTTCCGTCATCGAGACGGCGCTCGGGCTTGACCACCAGGGCCTGAAGACAAAACGCCGTCGCGGTTGGCTTTACGCGCTGCTTGCGCTGCTCGCCGTCGCCGCGGCGGTTGTCGGCTACCAGTGGTATTCCGGCTCGCCCGCCAAGATCGAATATACCACGACACTGGCCGCCATGGCCGATCTTACCGTCGCGGTTTCGGCTACCGGCACGCTGCAGCCCCTCACCCAGGTCGATATTTCCAGCGAACTCTCCGGCGTCGTCCGCTCGGTCTCGGTCAACGAGAACCAGCTGGTGAAGAAAGGCGATGTGCTGGCCGCTCTCGACACTGCCAAGCTGGAGGTACAGATCGAGCGCGCCCAGGCTTCCGCAAAGGCAGCAGCGGCGAGCGTCGAGGACGCCACCGTAACCCTCGCCGAAAACGAAATGGGTCTGGTGCGCGCGGTACAACTGACCAAGCGCGGCATGGCGACGGACCAGTCGCTTGAAGCGGCGACCGCCACGCGCGACCGCTCGAAGGCGGCGCTCGACATCGCCAGAGCCAACCTCGCCATGGCCAATGCCGATCTCAAGGCGCAGCAGACGGATCTTGCCAAGAGCACCATCTACGCTCCGATCGACGGCATCATATTGACGCACTCGGTCGATCCCGGCCAGACGGTCGCCTCCTCGCTGCAGGCGCCGGTGCTGTTCGTCATCGCCGCGGATTTGAAGAACATGGAACTGAAAGCCGCAGTCGACGAGGCCGATATCGGCGCCGTCAGGCCCGGCCAGCATGCGCGCTTCACCGTCGATGCCTTCCCTGAGCGGCCGTTCGACGCCGAAATCCGCGACATTTCCTATGCTTCGGTCACCACCGACGGGGTCGTCACCTACGATGCAAGGCTGGATGTCGATAACAGCGAGCTTCTGTTGCGGCCCGGCATGACCGCCACCGTCTCGGTCGTCACCAAGCAGGCCAAGAACGTGCTCACCGTGCCATCCATCGCCTTCCGCTACCGGCCGGCGCAGACGGCGGAGCGCGGCTGGAGCCTCACCGACCCTGTTTACCGGCCGCATGGGACGCCCCGGCGGCAACCGCCAGCGCCAGGTGGCGACGAAGCCCACCGACGGCTCGCGCACGCTCTACGTGCTGGAGAACGGCCTGCCGCATCCGGTCAACGTCAGGGTCGGCTCGACCGACGGCGAACTGACCGAGATCGTCTCCGGCCTTGAGGAAGGCGCACAAGTCATTACCGCCTCGCAGCAGCGGAGCTGAGACTGTGGCGTCGGGCGCGGCCCTCATCAGCTTCGACAAGGTCTGGAAAAGCTATGGCCAGGGCGAGGCCCGGGTGAACGCGCTGGCCGGCGTCGACCTCGCCATCAGAAGCGGCGAATTCGTCGCCATCATGGGGCCGTCTGGCTCAGGCAAATCGACGGCGATGAACATCATAGGCTGCCTCGACACGCCGACGGCCGGGACTTACAGCTTCGAAGGCATCGACGCCGGCCGTCTCGACCGCAACCGCCGCGCCGTGCTGCGCAACCTCTATGTCGGCTTCGTCTTCCAGGGCTACAACCTCTTGCCGCGCACCACGGCCGCCGAGAATGTCGAACTGCCGCTGATCTATCGCGGCGTCGGTGCCCGCGAGCGCCGCGGCCTGGCCATGCAGGCACTTGCCGAGGTCGGCCTTATCGGCCGCGAGCATCATACGCCGGCCGAGCTGTCCGGCGGCCAGCAGCAGCGCGTGGCGATCGCGCGCGCCATCGTCACCAGGCCGACGCTGCTCGTCGCCGACGAACCGACCGGCAATCTCGACACCGCCCGCACGCACGAGATCATGGAGCTCCTGACGCAGTTGAATACCGAGCTCGGTCTGACCATCGCGATGGTCACGCACGAAGCCGATGTTGCCGGCTATGCGCAGCGCACGATCCGTTTCCTCGATGGCCATGTCGCCTCGGACACAGCCAATCTCGAGATGGCCTAGCCATGATCTGGGAAACCGTTCGCCTCTCGCTCCGCTCCATCCGCCGCAACGTGCTGCGCTCGTTCCTGACGTTGCTCGGCATCGTCATCGGCGTCGCCGCCGTTATCGCCATGCTGACCATCGGCTCGGGCACCACTGAGAAGGTCAAGTCCGACATTTCCAAGCTCGGCAGCAACCTGCTCGTCATTCGTTCCGGCCGGCCGGCCGGACCCGGCGGCCCGGGAGGGCTCGACCAGGTGGTCCGGCCTCTTGCCGACAAGGACTTCGCCGCGCTTGTCGCGCACCTGGACGGCGCGCGCGCCATCTCGCCGGCGTCGCAAAAGCAGGTGCGCGTCATTTTCGGCACCGAAAGCCTGACCTCGGGCGTCACCGGCACCGACAGCGCCTATCTCGATGCCCGCGACTGGAAGCTGGTCTCGGGCCGCCCCTTCAGCGATTCGGAAACCCGCTCCGGCACCGGCGTCTGCCTCGTCGGCGAGACGGTGCGCCAGCAGTTCTTCGGCGCCGGCGATCCCGAAGGCGAGATCATCCGCGTCAACCGCACCTCCTGCAAGATCATCGGCCTGCTCGAACCGAAGGGCTATACCGGCTTCGGCCAGGACCAGGACAATGTCGTGCTGATGCCGCTTGCCGCCTATCAGCGTCGCATTGCCGGTAATCGCGACATCGACTCGATCTATGTCGCCGCCGACGACCGTACGCTGACCACGGTGCTGCAGCAGCGCGTCGAGGACATCTTGCGCGACACACGCCGCATCACGCCCGACCGTGACGATGATTTCTCGATCCGCGACATGACCCAGATCGCCGATGCCATGGCCAGCGCGACCACCACCATGACTGGCATGCTCGGCGCCGTCGCCGGCGTCAGCCTGCTCGTCGGCGGCATCGGCATCATGAACATCATGCTGGTGTCGGTAACCGAGCGCACGCGCGAGATCGGCATCAGGCTCGCCATCGGCGCCCACGAAAAGCATATCCTCATCCAGTTCCTGGTCGAGGCAACCGTGCTGTCGCTGCTTGGCGGCATCATCGGCATCCTGATCGGCCTGGCGCTTGCCGGTCTTGCCTCGCTGACGCTGACGATCCCGTTTGCTCCAAGCCCGGCGGTCATCCTGCTTGCGGTCGGCTTCTCCGCGCTGATCGGAATGGTGTTCGGCTTCTTCCCGGCGCTGCGCGGCGCACGGCTCAACCCCATCGACGCGCTGAGATATGAGTAGGCGTTGCAGCAAGTGTCGCCTCCAGACGCTGCCGATTTTTTATGCAACCTGCCCTTGTCGCAGCACATTCGGCAATGATAACAATGCTGTTGGGGACTAAGGGGGAACAATGGATGAGCAAGAAAGCGCGACTGGCTCTGGCGATTGTGATCGTCGAAGCCGCCTTGGCAGGGCTTTGGTGGAATTTGATCCTTTATGGGATGGAGAATCCCGATCGCGTCACCGCTGACTTCCAGCAGGTAATTGGGCAGACGATGGGAACGGCGATGGGGGCGCTCCTGGGTCTCGGCGTGCTGTTGTATTTTGTCGCCGCCCGCAACGACCGCAAGGCTATTGAAGGCAGGCTACGACGTTAGAGTCGGAAGCCTTGCTCGCTCGCAAAGTGCCATTCGATCAGCGGTCTCATATGCGGCATCAGCCCGTCCGGCAGATCGGCGGCATTGCGGATGATGACGGGGCCTTCGATTTCAGGCTCTGACTCGGCGGCGACGAAAGCGCTGATCCGCTGTGCCAGGTCGTCGGCGGAGGCCGTCTCGCGGTAGCGGCGAAAGATCACCGTGCCGCTTGCCGTCGACAGGGCGTAATGGTGCCTGCCGCGTGCCGCGCCTGATAGGTCGAGGCCGGTCTCTTCCCGCACCTCGCGGATCATGTTGAAGTCGACGTCGACAAGGCCGTCGTGGAAATCGGTTGGCTCGAACGAACCGGCGGCGAAGTAGACGCGCCCGGCATTGACCGTATGCGGCGCCATGCGGATCGCCACCAACGCGTTGTCGCCGGCGACCAGCATGGCGTGCGCGTAGGCATGTTCGGCGCCAGGCACCTGCCTATTGCTGCGCCAAAGCATGAAGGTCGAATAACGCACCGCATGGCAGCGGCCGACGAGGCGATTGTCGCGATAGCTGAGAGCGGAAAGCAGCACCACGGTGCCGTCAAAAAGCGCCGGCTTGGCTGCGGTCTCACGCCGCCAGTTTGCGGCGATCGCCTCGGCATTATCGCGCTCGAACGGATGTGGGCCGGGATCGAGCCTGACGTCGATGGCATCGACCGGCAGGATGACGTTGCGCGGCAGGTCGAAACTCACGCGTGTCTCACGCCATGTCGAGGGCAATTGCTACCGGGCAATGGTCGGATGCCTTAGGCCGGTCCCACCCGGCGCGTGGAAAGCGCTCGACCTCCTGGCCCGCCGGAAATATGGTCCGCCAGGGCTGGCCGTTGCGGATGATATCGGGAACGGCGGTGGCGTTCTGCCTGGCTAGCGCCCTCGACAAAAGGATGTAGTCGAGCTGGCAGAGATGCCGCTCTTCCGGTCCGCGCGTGTGATAGAAAGTCCAGCGATCCATTTCCGGCCGCCGCTCGACCGCGTTTTCGCAAAAACCGCCGGCAGTGAGCACGTCGATGCAGGACCGGGTCTCGTCGATGACCTCGAAGCGATAGCCGTCGACGGCATCGCCGGTAATCTTCACGCGCTGCCGGTAGTCGTTCATGTCGCCGCAGATTGCCCAGCGTTTGTCGGCGGCATGGTCCTTGCCGAAGCGCTCCTCAATGATCCGCCGCACCGCTTGCGCCTCGGCGATGCGCAGCGGCATTGTTGCTTCACGGCCGTCGAGGCCGTTGCGGGGAGAGCCCATCGACTTGAAATGCACGAGATAGAGTGTCAACGGCGCGCCAGCCACCGTCAGATCGATTTCCAGGCAGTCGCGCCGGAAGATGCGTTCATTGGCCTGATGTCCAAGCGCAGCCAATTCCGCCGTGTGCAGCCCGAATTGCTCGAACGTGACATAGGCGTAGCTGGTCATACGCACGAATTCGATCGGCTGGCCCTGCGCGGTCTCGTTGCGCATCATCACGGCGACGTCAATGCCGCGCGAATCATTGCCGGCGGTGGTGTATTTCTGCCGGTAGCCTTGCCCCACCATCTTGAACAGATAGCCATATTCGAAGGCCCTCAGCGCCTCGATATTGTCGACCTCCTGCATGCAGATGATGTCGGCGCGGGTGGCCGCGATCGCCAGTGCCGTCAACTGCCGCGTGTCGTCAGACTGCGCGATCGCCCGCGCCTGCTCGAGCATCTTGTATTCGGCCTCGCTCTGGATGTCGAAAAGCGCCAGCGTGCGATCTTCGTTGAGCTGATTGCGGTATCCGGAATAATCAAACCTGTTCATCAGGTTTTCGACGTTGAATGTGGCAAGGCGCAGCGACATGGCTTTGACCTTTGCCCGCAAGCGCGCTCGAAAACAAGGGCGTAGAACCCAGGCGGCCCCGATTGACCGCGCGCTCGTCATGGTTGATGGAACCTTTTTTGTTCATCCTCCGTTCAGATGGAAAGTTCCATGAATGGGCTCTTCCCTGGGTATTCTGGGCGTGGGGCCTGAATCTTAGGAGAGTGCGATGAAACCGCTCTTTTTATCTTCCGTCAGATCCGGGCTGATGGCCCTCGGTCTGATAGCCGGCCTCTCGGCCCCCTCGCTTGCCGGGCCGATGCCCAAACCCCTGCTGCCGGTGGCGGGCAATGCCGCCGACATCGTGCAAATTCGTGAAGATTGGGCAGGCGGCAACGACAGGCAGATCTGGCGTTGGCGCCATCGCGGCTTTCGGCAATGGCACGGCGACAATGATTGGAGATGGCGGTCCAACAATTTCCGCGGCCGTCATTTTTCGAGACACTGGGACAATGGCGGCTGGGACGACAGCTGGCGTAGGCGCCATCATCGCCGCCATTACCGTGGCGGCTACTATGATGATGGTGGTGCGGGCGCCGCGATTCTTGGCTTGGGCCTGGGGCTCGGCCTTGGCAGCCTGTACAACAACTACAACTACTACGACGCGCCGCCACCGCGGCGCTATTACCGGACACAGCGGCTGTCCAGCGCGCATGTCCAATGGTGTTACAATCGCTACCGGTCGTACCGCGCCTGGGACAACACGTTCCAGCCCTACAACGGCCGGCGCCAGCAATGCTATTCGCCCTATAGCTGAGCAGGCCGACAACAAGCATCATTCGGCGCCGTGCTTCGCGGCGCCTTTTTCTTTCAGCCAGGAATCGCGAAAATCGTCCAGCCTCCACCAGCGATAACGCTATTTTTATCAGCCAGGTCTAATAATCCTCCCGATCAGAACGCCCGAGACGCGAAAGATCGCTGGATTGCGTACGATGGCCGAGGACGAACAGAGGGACAAACGCCGGCAGCGCGTCTTGAAGGGTGCGGCGATCCTGACCGGCATGACCAACTCCGAGGTCACATGCACGCTGCGCAACATGCATGCCGGCCGTGCCGAATTGAAGGTCTCGATCGACGCGCGCGTGCCCGATGAGTTCCTGCTCTACGTTCCAACCGACGGCATTGCCTACAAGGCGGAGGTCCGCTGGCGCCGCGAGGACCGAATTGGGGTGATGTTCACCGGCACCGAACCAAAGCCCAGCTGGCACTACGGTTGAGGTTCCCGGCCCTATCCGGGTGGCAGGACTTGCAGTGTCTGCTCGTCAAACAGCGGCTCCTCCTGGCCAACGCGAATGAACAGAAGCTTTCGCAGCTCGGGTGATTGTACCTCGAAATA
Source organism: Mesorhizobium sp. LSHC420B00 (assembly GCF_000503055.1). Taxonomy (GTDB): domain Bacteria; phylum Pseudomonadota; class Alphaproteobacteria; order Rhizobiales; family Rhizobiaceae; genus Mesorhizobium. The sequence goes on from NZ_AYVY01000019.1 coordinate 63,186, forward strand.
ATGAATGCCGTCCGGGGCTTCGCCCCATTCGCCGCATGGCGGTTCGCCGACCTCGTCAGGGTCTGCAACGGCTTTCAATTCACTGAGATAAACGGCATTGGGACTGAAGACATACCGCAGGGTGCCCGTGGGCGTGACCCCTTCGGTGTAAGGCATGAGCACGCAACGTGTGCTGACAGCCTTCTCGGTCTTCTGCGAGTATATTCGCTGCAACGCGGCGCCAGCGGCCTCGCCCGGCAGCATATCGAAGACTTCGACGACGGGATCGGCCGGCCCGCCATCGCTGTATTTGATGGCAAGAGCATTGCCGCCAAGCTCGAAATGGATCTGGCGGAATCCGAAATCGCAGCGCTGTACCCAGGCAGCCAGCCCGACATCTCTGTCCGCCAGCCGTTCCCAGGTGCATTTGTCGACAGGCGGACGCGACGGCTTGCTTTGGTCGGCACGCGCCCCGATGGCCATGGCCAGAAGGACCGGCAGGGCGCAGATGCAGGCCGGCAGTCTCTTGCTATTCATCGCTGCAACCCGTCAAGGTAAAGGCATCCCAGGCTGAACCATCGGGGTTGGCTTTGGCGAAATCGGGCCATTCGGTAAAAATCGCGCCAAAGTCAGGCAGCAGCAACCCTGTTGGTGCCGGCGAGGCATCGAGGGAGCTCAACTGCTCGGCACCGCCTGCGTTGAACGCATAGACCTGCCCATCCCACACTCTGCACAGCCCGGTGCCGTCCTCGAGACCCGCCTCACGATCGTCGTCGTTGCAGGTGTGCCGAATCGTCCCCACAGGAAACGAGTACTTGCCATTGGTCCAGGTGATGTCCGATGGCAGACGAATGGGGGTATTGGGCACGATCAGCGAAAAGACCTCTGTCGTCAGCGCGGCCGGTTCGCGGTCGATGGGCCGGAACTGTATCGTCGCTCCCGAACGCGGCTCGCGATAGGTCGCGTGGCTGAGCGAACATTCTGTCGCGTTCGCTGCTTGCAACAGGCTCAGCATGCTCAGAAAAATAGCTGCTGCTTTGCGGATGATCATTTGAGTCCCTGGAGCAGCAGCATTGTGAAGTTTAAGCATCGATGCTTTAGCATGACCCGAGGCCCGGTCGAAAGAAAGAAATCGATGATGCGAAATCTCTTGATGCTCATTTCGATCTTAACATTTTCGTGCGGCAGCGCCTTTGCCACGGAACCCTATGTGGGCACATGGTCCGGGGACAGATCGAACTGTAGCGCCGTCGCGGATGTTCAACGCCAGACTGTTTACACATTGTACCCTGAGGCACTGTCGGTTCCTGCTTTCGGCTGCGAACACGCAACGTTTCGCAAGATATCCACGGGCTGGGTGGCGCGGGCCAGCCAATGCTACGGTTCTGATCCCACGATCGAAGAGCCGTTCTCGCGTCTCGTCCATATCGTTGGCAATGGCACGACGGTGAGATTGACCTGGCCTGGCTTCGACAGCGGAGTTCTTGTCAGATGCTGACGACAGGTGCCTTCTTCCGCTGGATATGCAGCATCTAGAACAGCAGCTTCAGATTACGCCTACCAGAAGCGCGGCTCCACCAAGGAAGCCAGCGGCGCAGATCCACAGTAGCCAAAGCCCACGCACCCTGCATTCGAGAACGGCTGCAGCCGGATTGGCGGGATCGTAGTAGACCTCGACCTTGTCGCCCTCGAGGTAGCGCTGTGATTGACCGCTGACGAGGCTCGGCAGCGACGCCGTCACGTTTGCGCCGCAAGCGATGCGATCGGCGGCGTAGCGCTGGCCGGCAACGCTATAGCTGTAGACGATGCGGGATTTGAAAACTGTGTGCCAAGGCCGATAGCCGCCTCCGGACCTGTCGCGGGTCTCGAATTTCTGCAGGCCCGAGGCGTCGATGCGTCCTGCCGTGATGGGCCATTTGGCCGCCTGTTCCGCAAGTGACTTCTGGGCAAAGCCCATGCGCAGGACAAACAATCCCATGAAAAGCAGCAGGGCCGCGGCGCCGAGGTTCTGCGGCTTGGGCAAAAACGGCCGGATCGCTTCCAGGACGCCGCCAACGGAGAAGACCAATACCAGCGCGCCGACCACCAACCCGGCCGAAAGCTGGACCATGAATTTGAAGGAACCGTCGGGCATGGTGCGTTCGATCACGGCCTTGGCTGGATCGGCCGGATTGTAGAAGACGGTTACGCCGGCCCCGTTTGGAAATTTCGCAAGGGTTTCCGCCACCGCAAAGTTTCCAAGGTTCTCCTGCACGCTGTAGTGCGAACTGCGAAACTTCTTGCCGTTCACCTTGTATTCGAAGGTGATCGCCGGGAAGTTGCGCATCTCGGTCGACCCTCTGCTGTCCGAACCGGATCCCGAACTGGTCACCTCGCGAGCCTCGACCCGCGACGAGATGATCTTTCCCTGCGTCGGAGACCAGCGGCTGACCGCCCTCACCTCCCACCACTTCAGCAAGGTGACGAGGGACAGCATGCCGGCAACCGCGCAGGCAAACCCGACCAACAGAAATTTGAGTTCCAACGCTCACCCCCTTGGCCATTTTGTGCCATGCCCTGCACACGCATACCACGACAGCGGGAATAGCGCGCCTGCTGAGAAATCAACGCAAAAAGGCCGGCGGATCGCTCCGCCGGCTTTCTTGATCGACAATGAAATTGCGATCAGTTCTTGGCCTTGTCGACCAGCTTGTTCTTGGAAATTCCCACGCGCCCGCAGGGCGAAGCCCGAGGACGCGTAACGAAACGAACGTGGATTTCCTTCAGTTCTTGGCCTTGTCGACCAGCTTGTTCTTGGAAATCCACGGCATCATCGCGCGCAGCTTGGCGCCGACTTCCTCGATCTGGTGGCTGTCGTTGTTGCGGCGGATGCTCTTGAAGCGCGACATGCCGGCGCGGTATTCCTGCATCCATTCCGAGGTGAACTTGCCAGTCTGGATGTCCTTGAGCACGCGCTTCATCTCGGCCTTGGTCTCGGCGGTGATGATGCGCGGACCCGAGACGTATTCGCCCCATTCGGCGGTGTTCGAGATCGAATAGTTCATGTTGGCGATGCCGCCTTCATAGATCAGGTCGACGATTAGCTTGACCTCGTGCAGGCACTCGAAATAGGCCATTTCCGGCGCATAGCCCGCTTCCACCAGTGTCTCGAAACCGGCGCGGATCAACTCGACCAGACCGCCGCACAACACCACCTGCTCGCCGAACAGGTCGGTCTCGCACTCCTCGCGGAAATTGGTCTCGATGATGCCCGAACGGCCACCGCCGACGCCGCAGGCGTAGGAGAGCGCCAAATCGAGCGCATTGCCCGAAGCGTCCTGGTTGACCGCGACCAGGCACGGCACGCCGCCGCCCTTCTGGTATTCGCCGCGCACCGTGTGGCCCGGGCCCTTTGGCGCGATCATGACGACGTCGACCGAGGCTTTTGGCTCGATCAGGCCAAAATGCACGTTGAGGCCGTGGGCGAAGGCGATCGCCGCGCCGTCGCGGATGTTCGGCGCGATCTCTGATCTGTAGATGTCGGCCTGCAGCTCGTCGGGCGTCGCCATCATCATCAGGTCGGCCCATTTGGCGGCATCGGCCACACTCATCACCTTGAGCCCGTCGGCCTCGACCTTCTTCGCGGTCGCCGAGCCGGCCTTGAGGCCAATGGCGATATCCTTGACGCCGGAATCCTTGAGGTTGAGCGCATGCGCCCTGCCCTGGCTGCCATAGCCGATGATGGCAACCTTCTTGCCTTTGATCAGGTTGAGATCGGCGTCGCGATCGTAATAGACACGCATTTTTCTTCCTTCCCGTTTTGAATTCAGAGGCCCTGCGGCCCGGTTTTTGCCCCGTAAAGAGCGAGAAACTGCTGCGTCGCCCGGACGGCATCGCCGCCGATCGCCGCATCAGTCAATTCCAGCCGGTCGCCGAGCAGCAGGCGGATCTGCACGTCGCGGGCGACCAGCCCGAAAAAGGTGCGGAAAGCCATCTCAGCGTCGGAAAACTCGAGGAAACCAGCTTCCTTGCCTGCCTCCAGCACCGGCTTCAGCCGCCTGGCCAGCGCGAAGCGGCCGTTCTCCAGCACGATGGCGCCTAGATCGTCCTTCCCCGAACTAGCATGGCCGACCGCCACCCGGTTCAGCGCGATCGAGGTGTCGCTCGAAATTACCCTGAGCCAGTCCGAAGCGAAGCGTTCGAGGCTCGCCGTCAGCGAGGCAAGATCGAGTCCCTTGCGGTCGACCGGCACTACCCGCACCTTGGACGCCTGCCATTGCACCGTTGCCGTCAACAGCCCGTCGCGATCGCCGAACCATTTGTAGAGCGTCTCCTTCGAGCAGCTCGCCCGCCGCGCCACGGCGGTCATGGTCAACTGATCGCCCTCTTCGACCAACAGGCGAAGGGCGGCGTCGAGCACGGCCTTCTGCCGCTCCGTCAGCGTCTCGCTGGTGTCGATGTCGGTCACAGCGTGCAACACAGTCTTTCCTCAGGAGGCGAACTCACCCGCAGTTCAGATACGAACTCGACCGCGTACCGTACGTTACGGTTCGGCTTTATGGCGTATTGCCCGACCCGGCGCAAGCCTTATTTCTGTAGCTTGCTCCATGCGGGGCATTACGGGAGACACGGATCATGCTCGCCGGATTGCTTGCCTTGACCGTTGCCGCTGTGTTTGCAGGCGCGGCTATCTACGTCAGCGTCGCCGAACAGCCGGCGCGGCTTCGCCTCGATGACAAAGCATTGCTGCAGGAATGGCAGCCTTCCTACAAGCGCGGCGCCGCCATGCAGGCCTCGATCGCCGTCATCGCCTGTATTCTGGGCCTCGTCGCGTGGTGGCAGACCGGCAATCTCGCTTATCTGGCCGGCGCCGTGCTGATCATCCTGCCTTGGCCATGGACGCTGCTGGTGATGATGCCGGCAAATCGGCTGCTGGAGGTAATGGACGCTAACACCGTCAATCCTGAGGCTCGGACAATGATCGTCAAATGGGGCAATCTGCATCTGGTCCGCGTCGGGCTTGGGGTTCTGGCGACATTGGCATTCCTTTGGGGCAGTGCCTGACCTCGCAGATCCGCGCCATCTTCGGCACGAAGGCGTGTCACGCCAGGGCGGGCGGATCTCGCAGGCGCCCAAGCAGAGCCGACAGCGTGTCCAGATCATCGTTGGAAAGCTGGGAGCCGACCAACTCCGATATCGAGCGGCCGTAGACGACCCACATGCGGCGGCGCGTCTCGCGCCCCTTGCCGGTGATGCGGATGGTTTGCCCGCGGCCGTCATCGGCAACTGGAAGCTTCTCGACCTGCCCGTCGGCTTCGAGCCGCGCCAGCAGCCGCGAGATGTTGTATTGCGCAAACAGGGTGCGCTCGGTGAGTTGGAACGGCCGCAATCCGCCCTCGCCCGCCTCGGCAAGCTCATGCAGCACGTCGTACCAGGCAAGCGGCGGCAGGCCACTGTCCTTCAGCGCGTCCTCGGCTCGTTCCAACAACTGGCGCGAAACCCGCATCAGGCGGGCCCAGGCTTTGATTGCTGGAGGTGAAGGAATCCCGGTCATGATTACATCGTAGGCGATAGATGCAACTGCATCAAGCTTGACGATCGATGCAAATGCATCTATATAGATGCAATCGCATCAATCATGAGAGGCAATTCCGATGAAGCATGAAATCTGCAGGATCGCCGACATTCCGGAAACAGGCAGCCTGATCGCTCCGTTTTTCGGCCGCGAGGTCCATGTCTACGGCAGCGGCGAGCGTATCCGCGCCGCCGCCAACGTCTGCCTGCATTTCGGTGGCCCGCTCGACTGCAAGGACGGCAAGCTCGTCTGCCAATGGCACGGCGCCTCGTTCGACATGGCGAACGGTGATCGCCTCGAAGGCCCAGCGCCGAAGGGCTCCCGCCTGATGTTCCTCTCCACCCGCGTCGAGAACGGCGCCTTGAACTATGTCTGGGGAGAGTGAGATGACCGACAAGCTCATCCTCGTCAGCCACCATCTTTGTCCCTATGTGCAGCGCGCGGCGATTTCGCTTCGCGAAAAGGGCGTGCCGTTCGAGCGCATCGCCGTCGATCTCGCCAACAAGCCTGCCTGGTTCAAGGCGATATCGCCGCTCGGCAAGGTGCCGCTGCTTCGCGTTGAGCATGACGGCCAGGAAACGGTGATCTTCGAATCGCTCGTCATCCTCGAATTCCTCGAGGAAACCCAGCCCAATCCGCTGCATCCCACCGATCCCTATGCCCGTGCCCGACATCGCGCCTGGATCGAGTTTGGCTCGGCAATCCTCAATGCCATCGGCCGCTTCTATTCAGCGCCTACGGAAGCCGCGTTGCTCGCCGAAAGCGAGGCGCTATCGGCGGTGTTCGATCGCCTGGAAGTGGAACTGGCGAATGGCGCGGTTGGGCCGTGGTTCGCCGGTGAGCGCTTTTCACTGGTCGACGCGGTCTACGGGCCGATTTTCCGCTATTTCGACGTCTTCGACCGGATCGGCGATTTCGGCATCCTGGACGGAAAGCCGCATGTCCAGGTGTGGCGCGAGGCGTTGCGCAAACGCCCATCCGTGAAGGACGCGGTCGCTCCCGATTATCCGCAACGCCTCCATACATTCCTACAGGCGAAGGGCTCGCACCTTTCGGAAATCATCCGCCGAAACGATCCGGCCACCGGGCTTCCGCAAGCCCGATCGGCTTGAATGGATTGATCACAGTGCCTGTAACCATCGAGGCAAGGATATTCGTTTCCGGCGGAATGCTTGCCACTGGCCACCAGCCTGTCGCGGACGCAAGCCTCCAGCGCAGTATCGATACGTCCGTTCCGATGAGCGCGTAACTGATCGCCGCGCCGGCAATCGCGATGTCCAGAGAATTGCCCATTTGCCCGACCCGACCCAGGCCGGACAATCCTTCAGCGTTGTCGCTAAATCAAGCCGCTGTCTCGGCCTTGAGACTCAGCCTTCGGCAGCATCGAAAACCTTCCGCGCCTCGCGTACAGCGCCGTGATTGAGCTCGGCCCATTGGATCAGCTGGTGCAAGGGTCCAAACATCGAGCGCCCGAGATCGGTGAGGCTGTATTCAACGCTCGGCGGTTTGGTCGGAAAAACCTCGCGATGCACATAGCCGTCGCGCTGCAGATCGTGCAGCGTCTGGGTGAGCATGCGCTGTGAAATATCGGGCACGAGGCGCCGCAACTCGCCAAAGCGGTACGGCTTCTCGGCCAAGGCCTCCATCAGCAGCGAACTCCATTTGTTGCTTATGCCCTGGATCACGTCGCGAACCGGGCAATCCGCAAGGTTTCCGCCACCGCTGCCTGCTTTGTAGATCTCGAGCTTCGATCTCAGATTGACGATCTTGCCGTCCATGGCTGGTTCCCTGGCTGTGCCTACCTCCCGCAAAACTGCCTTCTTTACGAGGATGGGTCAATTCCTATTTTAGTGCTGGTCTCTTTTTGAGACTAACATATGCACCCGCCGCTCCGGCGCAACGTCAGGACCTTTCATGACCGACACCCTTCTCGTCACCGGCGCCTCCGGCCAGCTTGGCCGCGGCGTCATCAATCATCTGCTTGACACGCTCAAGGTCTCCCCTCAGCGCATCATCGCCGCTACCCGCAATCCGGAAAATCTGGCCGATCTGGCAGCCCGAGGCGTCACCATCAGGACGGTCGACTTCGACGACACCGCATCGTTGGCCAGTGCATTTACCGGCGCCGACAGGGTTCTGATCATTTCGACAAACGAGCTCGCCATTCCGGGCAAGCGCCTGAAGCAACATGAGACCGCAGTCGCCGCCGCAAAAAGCGCGGGTGTTTCGCATCTGCTCTACACATCGATGCCCAATCCGGAGCCAGGATCGCCGGTGCTGTTTGCGCCCGATCACCACGGCACCGAGCAGGCGATCAAGGCGAGCGGTATCCCCTCCACTATCTTCCGCAACGGCTGGTATCAGGAGAACCTGTTCCTGGCGCTGCCGCACGCCATCGCCTCTGGGCAGTGGTACACGTCCGCTGGAGACGGCCGCATTGCCCACGGCGCGCGCGACGATATGGCTGCCGCGATTGCCGCCGGCCTCGCTTCGAGCGCAACCGAAAGCACGACATACACGCTGACCGGCCCCAAGGCCCACACGATGGCCGAAATTGCAGCCCTCGTCACCGAGATCACCGGCAAGCCGATCGAAGTTGTCCAGCTTTCGGATGAAGCGCTGACCGAGGGATTGAAGGCAGCCGGCGTTCCCGAGGCTTTCGCCCCCGTTATCGTTTCCTTCGATACCAACACCCGCTCCGGTCGCATCAGCATGGTGACCGACGCGGTCGAGACGCTGTCCGGCAGGAAGCCGCAGCCGCTGAAGCAATTTCTTGAAGCAAACAAGGCGGCTCTGGTGAGCTGAGCCTCACAATGGCCGTGCCCTCAAGGGGCACGGCCGTTTGTTTAGATAGCCACCTGCGTCCCGATCTCGACGACGCGTCCGGTCGGGATCTGGAAATATTCCGTCGCATCGGCCGCCGAGCGCGCCAGCCCGATGAACAGCTTGTCCTGCCAGACCGGCATGCCGGAATTGGGCGATGCCTTGAGCGAGCGCCGCGACAGGAAGAAGGATGTCGTCATGATGTCGAACTTCCAGCCCTGCTTGCGGCAGATCGCCAGCGCACGCGGGATGTTGGGCTGCTCCATATAGCCGAAGGTCAGCGTCACCCGCATGAACAGCTCGTTGACTGTCTCCATCTTGACCCGCTCGCTGTCGGGCATCAGCGGCTGCGNCGCGACAGGAAGAAGGATGTCGTCATGATGTCGAACTTCCAGCCCTGCTTGCGGCAGATCGCCAGCGCGCGCGGGATATTGGGCTGCTCCATGTAGCCGAAGGTCAGCGTCACCCGCATGAACAGCTCGTTGACCGTCTCCATCTTGACGCGCTCGCTGTCGGGCACGACAGGCTGCGGCGCCGTCACCACCGAAAGGATGACGTTCTGTTCGTGCAGCACCTTGTAGTGCTTGAGGCTGTGCATCAGCGCCGTCGGCGCACTCAGCGGATCGCTGGTCAGGAACACTGCGGTGCCCGACACCAGATGCGGCTTCTTCTTCAGCAGATTGCCGGCNCTCAGCGGATCGCTGGTCAGGAACACTGCGGTGCCCGACACCAGATGCGGCTTCTTCTTCAGCAGATTGCCGGCGAGGAAATCCAGCGGGATCTCGTTCCGGCGGGTCTTTTCGAACAAATAGCGGGTGCCGCGGATCCAGGTCCACATGGTCAGCACAATAACTGCGGCAATGGCAAGCGAGGACCAGCCCCCTTCAAACACCTTGACTATGTTGGCTGCAAAGAAGCCGGTATCGACGAAGGCGAACACCGCCATCAAGGCGACCGCGACGCCGAGCGGCCATTTCCAGATGCGCGTCATTACAACAAAAAGCAGTATGTTCGTCACCAGCATGTTGCCGGTCACCGAAATACCGTAGGCCGAGGCCAGGCGGCTGGATTCGCCGAAGCCGACCACCAGCAACATCACCACCAGCGCCAGCATCAGGTTGATGCGCGGCAGATAGATCTGGCCCGACTGTTTTTCCGACGTGTGCTGGATGACGAAACGCGGCAGCATGTTGAGCTGCACCGCCTGCCTGGTCAGCGAGAAAGCGCCGGAGATCACCGCCTGGCTGGCGATGACGGTCGCCGCCGTCGCCAGCACGACCATCGGAATAAGCGTCCAGCCCTGGTTCATCTCAAAGAAGGGATGGCCGACAACACCGCCATTTGCGAGCACGAAGGCACCTTGCCCGACATAGTTGAGCAACAGACAAGGGAACACAATTGCCAGCCAGGCGAGCACGATCGGCTTGCGGCCGAAATGGCCGAGATCGGCATAGAGCGCCTCAGCGCCGGTGACGGCGAGGAAGACCGCACCAACAGTGACGAAGGCGACGTCGGGCGAGTTGACCAGGAACGACACGATGTAATGCGGGCTGATCGCCAGCAGGATTTCCGGATCGGCGATGATGTGGTTAATGCCGGAAAGGCCGATGGCCAGGAACCACAGCGCCGTGACTGGCCCGAACACCAATCCTACGCCGCCGGTGCCGAACCGCTGTACCGCAAACACGATCGCCAGGATGGCCAGCGTCAGCGGCACCACATAGGGCTGGAATGTCGGCGTGACGACATTCATGCCTTCGACCGCCGATAGTACCGAGATCGCCGGCGTAATGACTGCGTCGCCGAAAAAAAGCGCCGCGCCGACAATGCCGATGCCGAGGATCACCGCCGAGCGCGTCGGGAAACTGTTGCGCGCCAGCGCCATCAGCGACAGCACCCCGCCCTCGCCGCGATTGTCGGCACGAAGCACGAACATGATGTATTTGATGGTGACGGTGATCGTCAGCGACCAGATGATCAGCGAGAGTACGCCCAGGATGTCGCCACGGTTGGCGACGTTGCCGCCGGCTGATGCATGCAACGCCTCTCGGAATGCATAGATCGGGCTGGTGCCTATATCGCCGTAAACCACACCGAGTGCGCCCAGCATCAGCACCTTGGTGCTGTGCTGCTCGACCTCAGAATGGCTCGATTGTTCGACAGGTTCTGCCTCGTTACCAGCATTGGCAAGGGCCATGGACGACACTCCGATAAGCGGGCGGTGCTCTACGCTTGCTGCGCTGCAATATCAAGTGCCGTCACGTAATGGCTCCGTCCCGATATTGCGAGTCGTCCACGACTTGGCAGACTCAGTCCCATCGGCAGACTACCTGGAATGTCGCAACGGACACGTTTTTAAATAGCCACCTGCGTCCCGATCTCGACCACGCGTCCGGTCGGGATCTGGAAATATTCCGTCGCATCGGCCGCCGTGCGCGCCAGCCCGATGAACAGCTTGTCCTGCCAGACCGGCATGCCGGAATTGGGCGAGGCCTTGAGCGAGCGCCGCGACAGGAAGAAGGATGTCGTCATGATGTCGAACTTCCAGCCCTGCTTGCGGCAGATCGCCAGCGCACGCGGGATGTTGGGCTGCTCCATATAGCCGAAGGTCAGCGTCACCCGCATGAACAGTTCGTTGACCGTCTCCATCTTGACGCGCTCGCTGTCGGGCACAACCGGCTGCGGTGCCGTCACCACCGAAAGGATGACGTTCTGCTCGTGCAGCACCTTGTAGTGCTTGAGGCTGTGCATCAGCGCGGTCGGCGCGCTCAGCGGATCGCTGGTCAGGAACACTGCGGTGCCCGACACCAGATGCGGCTTCTTCTTCAGCAGATNGCTCAGCGGATCGCTGGTCAGGAACACTGCGGTGCCCGACACCAGATGCGGCTTCTTCTTCAGCAGATTGCCGGCAAGGAAATCGAGCGGAATCTCGTTCCGGCGGGTCTTTTCGAACAAATAGCGGGTGCCGCGGATCCAGGTGGACATGATCAGCCCCATGGCGCAAGCGACTGTTATCGAGACCCACCCGCCTTCGAGGATCTTGACGATGTTTGCGAGGAAAAATCCGGTATCGATCGTGCCAAACAGCAGTGTGAGCGCCGCCGCCAGTGCAAGCTGCCATTTCCACCGGAACCGCATCACGACAAACAGCAGGATGGTTGTCATCAGCATTTCGCCAGTCACCGAAATGCCATAGGCGGAAGCCAGCGAACTCGAACCGCCAAAGCCGACCACCAGCAACATCACGCCCAGCGCAACCACCAGATTGACGCGCGGCATGTAGATCTGGCCGGATTGCATTTCGGACGTATGCTGCACCTCGATGCGCGGAAGCAGATTGAGCTGCACCGCCTGGCGGGTCAGCGAGAAAGCGCCGGAGATCACCGCCTGACTGGCGATCACGGTCGCTGCCGTGGCCAGCCCAACCATGGGCATCAGCGCCCAATCAGGCAGCATCTGGAAGAATGGATTGGTGGGTTTGCCGCCGTTGGCCAGAACGAACGCGCCTTGTCCGAAATAGTTGAGGAGCAGACAAGGGAACACCACGGAAAACCATGCCAGCACGATCGGCCTGCGCCCGAAATGACCGAGGTCGACATAGAGGGCTTCGGCCCCGGTGACCGCCAGGAACACCGCCCCGACCATGACGAAGGCACCGGTGGGCGTATTGGCCAGATAAGCGACCGCGTAATAGGGATTGATCGCCAGCAGGACCGACGGGTCGTCCAGCAGATGGTACACCCCGGCGGCGCCGATCGCCAGGAACCACACTGCCGTCACCGGTCCGAACACGGCCGCCACCCTGCCGGTGCCAAAGCGTTGCACGGCAAAAAGCATTGCCAGGATGACCAGCGTGATCGGAACCACATAGGTTTTCAGCGTCGGGGTCACCACTTCCAGGCCTTCGACCGCCGAAAGCACGGAGATGGCCGGCGTTATGATGGCGTCGCCGAAAAACAGCGCCGCGCCGCACAGCCCGATCCCCAGGATGAGCTTGGCTCCATTGGGATAAGCGCTGCGCGCAAGCGACATCAGCGACAGCGTGCCGCCCTCGCCCTTGTTGTCGGCTCTGAGAACGAAAGCGACGTACTTTATCGTGACGATGATCGTCAGCGCCCAGACGATAAGCGACAGCACGCCAAGGACGTCGTTGCGCGCTACCGGTCCCGACGATGCGTGCAGCGCTTCCCGAAATGCATAGATTGGGCTGGTGCCGATATCGCCGTAAACCACGCCCAGCGCGCCCAGCATCAGCACCTTGGTGCTGTGCTGCTCGACGGTGGAGTGGCTGGATTGCTCGATGGGTTCTGCCTCGCTACCGGCGTGAGCAAGGGCCATGGACGACACTCCCATAGACGTGCGGACGCGCTGCCATGCCGGGAACGCACGGCCTATCGGCTCGCCTCTCTCTACCAGCCACAAGCCTTCAGAAACCGCCTGACCGTTGCGGCCATGCCATACTCCAACGCATCGGCTGTCAACCCATGTCCGATCGACACTTCGGCCAATGCCGGGATGCGCCTGGCCAGTGCCGGCAAATTGCTCACCACAAGGTCGTGCCCGGCATTGACCTGGAGCCCTGCAGCAAGTGCGGCATCCGCCGTCTTTCCCAATTTCTCCAATTCCTTCGCCGCTTTTGCCGAATCGGAATGATAGCTGCCGTATGGACCCGTGTAGAGTTCGATCCGGTCGGCGCCGGTGTCGCGAGCGGCTTTCACGCCATCGGGATCCGGATCGGAAAACAGCGATACGCGAAAGCCTCCCTTCTTCAGGCGCTTGACGACCGGTGTCAGGAACGCAGCCCCGGCGGCGAAGTTCCAGCCATGGTCGGAAGTCGCCTGCACCGGGTCGTCGGGCACCAGCGTCACCTGTTCCGGCTGATGCTTTTCCACAAGCGCCAGGAACTCCTCGGTCGGATAGCCCTCGATGTTGAATTCCGCACTCGGGAACTCGTCGTCGATCAGCGCCCTGATCTCAGGCAGATCGGAATGCCTGGTGTGCCGCTCGTCGGGTCGCGGGTGCACCGTCAGCCCATGCGCACCGGCGGCAAGGGCGATGCGTCCGAGCCCCGTCACGCTTGGCCACGGCAGGTCGCGCCGGTTGCGCAGCATGGCGATGGCATTGAGGTTGACGGAAAGCTTTGCAGGCATTTGCACGGTTCCAGGCTGATCTCGGCGCGCATCTATAGCGCCTTTAAGGGGAACAGACAGAGGGTTTCAGGTGTTCCAGGGGAACGAAGAAAATCGAGCGCAAGGAGTTTCCTGTTGAATTTTCTCGATGCCGTGCCGGCGATCCGCCGCATCGATACCGATCGCGAAGACCTCTTCGCCATCGATGTCGTCGGCCATGTCGCAGCGGCTGATGCCGAAAACCTGTTCGGATTGCTGGAGGCAGCCTACGCGCTGCACACGAAAATCGACGTGCTGGTGCGCCTGATCGATCATGAGGGTGTCGACTGGACCGACGTATCGGACGAGACGATCGAACAGGGCATAGCTCACGCGGTGGAGCATATCGGCCGCTGCGCGGCGGTCGGTGAGCCGAACTGGATAGCGGAGGCAAGAGCCTTCTTGCCAGCCTCTTTGCCTATCGAACTCCGGCATTTCGAGGCTAAGGACGAAACCGCCGCCTGGGAATGGCTTGGCGCCAGACCGATCGCCCAGCGCTGATACGGCCGCCCTATCGGACGATCGTCAGCCGTTCGGCCGCGCGCGTGATGGCGGTGTAGAGCCAACGCTGCCGGGTTTCCTTGAATGCCCAGCTTTCGTCGAAAAGCACGATCTCGTTCCACTGCGACCCCTGCGCCTTGTGCACGGTCAGCGCGTAGCCATAATCGAAATCGTCGAAGCGCTTCTTCTGCTGCCAGGGAATGTCGGCGTCCGGATCTTCGAACGCCGCCTTGAGCAGTTTGATCTTGGCGACGCCGCGATCCGGATCGTCTTCCTCCGGCGAGACCAGCAGATTGATGCCGGGCTTGACCGTCTCGCGCGACGAGGTCATCACCTTCCACAGCGAGCCGTTGAGCAACCCCTTGGCTGGATCGTTGCGCAGGCAGACCAGCTTGTCGCCGGCTTGCGGATAATCGGCGTTGAACCCCTTCAGCTCGCGCAGCCGCTGATTATAGCGACGGCGCGTGCGGTTGGTGCCGACCAGCACCTGGTCCGCCTTCAGCACCAATTCCTGGGTGACGTCTTCCTTGCCGATCACTTGCGCCGCGCCATAGTCGCCGCGCATGAACTCGCGGCCCTCGCGCACATCGAGCGCAAGCCGGATGATCGGGTTGTCGCGCGCCTGGCGATGGATTTCGGTGAGCAGAATGTCCGGTTCGTGGTCGGTGAAGAAGCCGCCGCCGGAGATCGGCGGCAACTGGCCGGGATCGCCAAGCACCAGGATCGGCGTGCCGAAGCTCATCAGGTCACGGCCAAGCTGCTCGTCGACCATCGAGCATTCGTCGATGACGACGAGCTTGGCCCGCGAGATCGGGCTCTGCCGGTTGAGCGAAAAGGTCGGCGACATCGAGGTTTTGCCGGTCACCTCGTCCGCTACCGATTCCTCGCCTTTCGGCCGGTAGATCAGCGAATGGATTGTGCGGGCATTGACCGCGCCCTTGGAACGCAGCACCTGCGCCGCCTTGCCGGTAAAGGCGGCGAACTGCACCTGGCCGTCGACATGCTCGGCGAAATAGCGCGCCAGCGTCGTCTTGCCGGTGCCGGCATAGCCGAACAGCCGGAACAGCTGCGGCTTGCCGGCTTTCAGCCAGCCGGCCACCGCCTTCAGCGCCTCGTCCTGTTGAGGAGAAAATTCCATCAGTGCGACAGACCGGATTCGCGAGGGAAAGACAAGGTGACTGCCGTCACCATCAATTTCATCGCCAGCAATCACGCTGCTGCGACAGGGCCAGGCTATCAGCGACGAAGAGGAACGTAAAGAGAACAACGCCGAGCGATGGCAGCTTACCCAGCCCGCTGTGGGTCGTTCTCCAGCAGGATCGGCTTGCCATGCGGCGTAGCATGCGCGGCGCGTTCCCAGGCAGCAGCAAGGCTGTCGACATCGTTTCTACCGGCAACGCCTTTGGTCGACAGCAAATTCTCCAGCGCCGCCAGCCAGTGCTCGTAATAATCATGGCCGTCGCTCGCGGCGCCCGGCCGCTTCACCTCGGCCGATAAGGCGTCCGCCCATTCGGTCCACGAAAACAGCCCGTTGTCGTGTAGCGCCACCGTCATGGCGAAGGCCTCTGCTTGCCACGGCTCGGCGAAGACCGGCGCCTCGACACCGGCGGGCAGCACGGCGGCTGAGTTCGTCTCACGCCGGTTCAAGGTAGCTCTCCCAGGCATCGATCGACACGACAAGTTTCGGGTCGGCGCCCTCGCCCCAGATTTCGCTGCCGGTGAAAGCCACCGTATAGACCCATTGCGGGTTTTCGCCCTGGCCGTGCGCATTGGTGTCGGGAAAGACAAAGCCGTCACGCATGGCCTCGATGACGCCTCGCTTGCCGCGCGCGTAACGCGGCAGCCTGGTGTGGCCGGTCGGATGAAAGTTCTTGGTTCGCACGAGGTCGCCTGCCTTGAATCGCGGCGGGACGGCGACCGGCCGGTCGCAAGGCCCGCCCTTGGCCAGCACCGCCGAAACGTCTTGCGCCTTCAGGACCCGCTTGGGTGTCGCTGCCGGGTCGACCGCATCGCCCCTGGCCAGATCGCGGTCGCTGACGAAACCATGGCGTTTGAGTAACACCTCCAGCGCCTTGATCCAGATTTCGTAATAACTCGACGCATAGTAGTCGGCCGGGTGCAGCGATTCCCGCGCGTGCCGGCTCTCGTCGATGGTCCAGGCGCCCATGGCGCCGGCGCACAACGTCACGCCCAGCGCCCGCCTTTCCCAATCGGCATGGAAATAGGGTTCGTCCTGTTCAGGCGCGACCGGCCCGAAACCCATCTGGCCGCCGAGATCCTGCGGCCCGTTCATGCCGGTTCCCGCGCCAGCGCCGTGCCGATCATGGCATCGCGCGTCACCAGATCGGCGAGCCGTGCCTCATCCCAGCCCTCTGTGTCCCTGGGCCGCATCGGCACCACCAGATAGCGCAGCTCGGCGGTCGAATCCCACACCCGGATTGCCGTCGTCGCCGGCAAGGTCAGCCCGAATTCGTCGAGCACGCCGCGCGGATCGATCACCGCGCGCGAACGGTAGGGCGGCGCCTTGTACCAGACCGGCGGCAGGCCGAGCACCGACCATGGATAGCAGGAGCATAGCGTGCAGACGACGAGGTTGTGCGTGTCGGCCGTGTTGAACACCGCCTGCATGTGTTCGCCTTGCCGGCCGGTGTGGCCGAGCGATTCGATGGCCGCCGTCGCATCACGCTTCAGCCATGCGGCAAACCCGGGATCAACCCAGGCCTTCGCCACCACCTTTGCGCCGTTGCGCGGCCCGACCTTGGTTTCGTAGGTATCGACGATGACGTCGATCGCCGCTGGATCGATCAGCCCCTTGCGGGTGAGAATCGTCTCCAGTGCGCGCACACGCGCCGCAAAAGCATCAAGCTCGTTGTCGTGGTCGTGATTGTGCAGCATGGCATCAAATTACGATCGCGGACCTCCGGCCGCAAGCACCACGGCTTGGCCCAGTGCTATTCGGCTGCCGCCTTCTGCGGCACCGGTTCTTCCTCGTCGTCGAACAGTGACGGCTGGTCGACCGCCTCGACCGGGCTCGGCTCGCCCCGGTGCCCCGCCCATACGCTGACGAGCCAGCCGGAAAAATGTTCCATGTAGACGTAGATAACGGGCGTGACGAACAGCGTCAGTGCCTGCGAGGCGACAAGGCCGCCGACCACCGCCACGCCGAGAGGCTGGCGCAATTCCGCGCTGGCGCCGGTGCCGAGCGCGATCGGGATGGTACCCATCAGCGCGGCAAGCGTGGTCATCATGATCGGCCGGAAGCGCATAAGGCAGGCCTTGTGGATGGATTCGACAGGCGACATTCCCTCGCGCCTGAGCTCGAGCGCCACGTCGATCATCATGATGCCGTTCTTCTTGACGATGCCGATCAGCATCAGGATGCCGATCACCGCGATCACCGACAAATCCATCCCCGCCAGCCGCAGCGCCACCAGCGCGCCGAGCACCGCCGACGGAAGCCCGGTCAGGATGGTAAGCGGATGGATAAAGCTCTCATAGAGCATGCCGAGCACGATATAGATGGTCAGGATCGCGCCGCCGATCAGCAGCCCCTGGTTGGAAAGCGAATCCTGGAACGTCTTCGCCGTGCCCGAGAAGGCGGTCGAGATCGTCGGCGGCATGCCGATCTTGTCCTTCAGCGCATTGATGTGGCTCACGCTGTCGCCGAGGGCCACGCCTTGCGGCAGATTGTAGGAAATGGTCACTGCCGGAAGCTGGCCGAGCTGATTGACGGTCAAAGCGCCGGCGGTCCGATCGACACGGGCGAACGCACCGAGCGGCACCAGGCTGCCGCTGACCGTCCTTACCTTGATCGCCAGCATCCGTTCGGGCGACCACTCGATCTTCGGGTCGAGCTCCATGACCACTTTATAGCTGTCGGCCGAACCGAAGATGGTCGACACCTGCTGGGTGCCGAAACCGCCATAGAGGCTGGAGCGCAACGTGTCGGTATCGACGCCAAGCGTCGCTGCCTTGTCGCGGTCGATCACCAGCGTCGCCTGCAACGCGTTGTTCTGCAGGTCATTGGTGACATCGGTGAAGGCGCCATGATCGGCAGCCATCGCGTCCGTCAACTTTTGCGCCCAGACATTCGTCAGGCCGGTATCGAGGCCCTGCACGGCAAGCTGGTAGGCACTCGCCGAAGCGCGCGCGCCGAGCCGCAGGTTCTGCACCGGTTGCATGTAGGTTTCGATGCCGGACACATTGGCAAGCTGGCGCCGCAGATCCGCAAGCACCTTGTCGATATTGGGGCGCTGGTCCTTGTCTTTCAGCTGTACAAACAGCTGGCCTTGGTTGAGCGCATTGTTTCCACTGCCCGCCGACCAGCCGACATGCGCGACATAGGGCGAATGGGAGAAGACATCAGCCACTTGCCCCTGCAACTTGACCATGGCGTCGAAGGAGATGTCCTGGCGCGCGATGGTCGTCACCGAGACCTGGCCGATATCCTCCTGCGGGAAGAAGCCCTTCGGCGAGATCTGGATCAGCCACACCGACAGCCCGGCGGTTACCAGGAAGACAAGGAAAACCAGGAACTTGTGGCGCAGGCAGAATGTCAGCAGCCGGTCATAGCCCCGCATGAAGACGTTTTGCCTATGGTCCGCGCCGTGCGCTGCTTTCTGCTCGGCTTTCGATAACGACAACAGCCGCGAGCACAGCATCGGCGTCAGCGTCAGCGAGACGAACATCGACGCCAGGATGGCGACCGTCACCACCACCGCGAACTCGTTGAAGATGCGCCCGATCACGCCGCCCATCAAAAGCACGGGAATGAACACGGCGACCAGCGAGATCGAGATCGNAGCGTCAGTCCCATCAGCGAGATGTTGTCGATGGAAAAGCCGAACAGGTACATCACGCCCAGAGTGGCGATGAGCGAAATCGGCACCGCCACGGCCGGGATCACCGTCGCCGTCACCCGGCGCAGGAACAGGAAGATCACCATCACCACCAGCGCGATAGTGAGCAGGAGCGTGAACTGCACGTCGTCGACCGCCTCGCGGATCGATGTTGAGCGATCGTTGAGCAACTGGATGCTCGCAGCTGCCGGCATCTGACCCTCGAAGGAAGGCAGCATCGCCTTGACGCGGTCGACGACATCGACGGTATTGGCATCCGGCTGACGCTGCACCGCCATGATGATGGCGCGGGTGCCGTCATACCAGCTTGCCGTCGTCGTGGTCTCGACCGAATCGATGACGCGGGTCACCTCGCCGAGCCGCACCGGATGGCCGTTCTTGGTGGCGATGATGATGTTGGAGAATCCCGCCGCATTGGTCAGCTGCGTGTTCGCCGTGATGGTCAACTGCTGTTTGTTGTTCTTGAGCACGCCGAGCGGCGTGTTGCTGTTGGCCGAGGCAATGGCCGTCTGCAGCTGGTCGATCGAGATGCCGCGTGCGGCGAGCGCCGTCGGATCGATCTGGACGCGGACGGCATATTTCTGCTGGCCGTAGATCGAAACCTGCGCAACGCCGTCGATCGTCGACAGCGACGGCGAAATCACATTCTCGGCAAAGGCATCGAGATCGGTCAGCGGAATGGTGTCGCTGACCAGCGACATCAGCAGGATCGGTGCGTCGGCTGGATTGACCTTGCGATAGCTCGGCGGGCTGGTCATCTCCGGCGGCAATTGTCGTTGCGTGCGTGCGATCGCCGCCTGCACATCGGCGGCGGCTGCATCGATGTCGCGGTTGAGCACGAACTGAATGGCAATCGAGGTCGTGCCGAGCGAATTGGTCGTCGAGATCGAATCGATGCCGGCGATAGTGGCAAACTGCTTGATCAGCGGCGTTGCCACCGAGGTCGCCATGGTTTCCGGCGAGGCCCCAGGCAGCGAGGCCGAGACATTGACAACCGGAAATTCCGCGCTTGGCAGCGCCGCGACCGGCAGGAATTTGTAAGCAAATAGCCCGCCCAGAACCAAGGCGAACGACATGAGCAGCGTGGCGACGGGCCTGCGGATGCAGAATTCGGAAATCATGGCTGTGTTCCGCCCGTCCTGTCGGCCTCCGCGACCTTCGGAGTCGCCTGGTCGCCGGTACCGGTCGAGGCCTTGCCTTCGCGCACCGCCGCGCCGTTTTTCAGCTTGGTCTGGCCTTCGACGACGACACGCTCGCCGCTTTTCAATCCTTGGCTGATCGCGGTGTTGGCGCCTTCTGTCAGCGCGACCTGCACGGGCCGCATTTCAACGGTGTTGTCCGGCTTGATCACATAGACGAACGGGCCCTTCTGGCTGGGCTGGACGGCGACCGTCGGAACGGACGTCATTTGCGGCATGATGCCGGCATCGAGCACGACATTGACATATTGGCCCGGCCACAGCGAAAGATCGGTGTTGGGCACGCTGGCCCGCGTTGCGATCGTGCCGGATGCCGTGTCCACGCTGGAATCGACAAAATCCAGCGTTCCCTTGCCGATCGGCTTCGGGCCGCCGTCCTTGGTCAGCGTCACCGCGCCTTGCTGCGGCGCCGCCAGCGCCTTGTGCAGTAAGGCAAGATCGCTTTCCGGAAGATTGAAGTTCACCTGCAGCGGGTCGACCTGCGTGATCGTCACCAGCGGCGTCGACGTGCTGCTGCCGTTGCTGGTGGTGACGAGGTCGCCGACCGCGACGCTGACCGCGCCAAGCCTGCCGGAAATCGGCGCTTTGATCGTGGCAAAGCCAAGCTGGACCTCGTCCGCATCGATCGTCGCCTTATCGGCGTCGACGGTGGCCGCGGCGGATTTCTGCGCCGCGACGGCCTGATCATAGGTCTGCTGTGTTCCGGCCTGCCTGGCGACGAGATTCTTGGCGCGCTGAAGATCGGCCGTGGCGCTGGCAAGCAGCGCCTGGTCTTTTGCGAGCGTCGCCTGATCGCGTGCCAATTGGGCCTTCAATGAGCGATCGTCCAGCGAGAACAGAAGGTCGCCGGCCTTCACCATCTGTCCGTCCTTGACCGCGATTGCGACGATCTGGCTCGAGACCCGTGCGTTGATGCTGACCACGGCGGGAGAGGACACAAAGCCGATGGCATAGCGCCGGACCGGGAAATCGGCCGTCGAGGCGGTGGCGGCAACCACCGAAGTCGAACGCGCGGCATTTGCCGCTGCAGCGGGCTTGTCCGCCGCCGCCGTCGTCTGCTTCGCCGACAGCATCTGCTGAAGACCGCTCATTGCGGTGGGCGAATGATAAAGCCACGCCGCCGCGGCAACGCAGGCTGCAGCAATCACCGCAAATACGATCTTTCCGCGCATCGACAAAAGGCCTCTCGATCCGACACGCCGCTATCCGGTGGCCGCAGTCTAGCTCAACTCGCAGCCTCTTGCCGCGCTTTTGCCAGATAATAGAGGATGCCGAAGGCGAAAAAGGGCCAAAAGCCGTCATTACGAAGATTTAATGTGCAGTGCACAATAAAACGGCAGCTAACGCAGCATCGGCCACAGCGTCGCCGCAAGCATCACGCCCATGGCGATGTTGAACCATTTGAGCCGCACCGCATCAGCCAGAAAACCGCGCAGCGCCATGCCGAAACCGGCCCAAGTCGAAATGCTCGGCAGCATGACGACGGCGAAAGCGGCCGCGATCAGCACCACGGACACAAACGGGCGTTCCGGATTGGTATAGACGGCCATGGCCGTAATCGCCATCACCCAGGCCTTAGGATTGACCCACTGGAAAGCCGCAGCCTCGACGAAGCGCATCGGCTGGCCCTTCGCCTCGCCTTCGCCGCCGAGCGAGCGCGACATGGCGATCTTCCAGGCCAGATAAAGCAGGTAGAGGCCGCCGGCGATCTTCAACCCGGTATGCAGCACCGGAAAGGCCGTCAACACGGCGCCAAGCCCGAAGCCTACGGCAAGCAACAGCACGAGGAAGCCGAAGCCGATGCCGAGCATGTGTGGCACGGTCTTGACCAAGCCGAAATTCACACCCGAGGCCAAAAGCATGAAATTGTTCGGACCCGGCGTGATCGAGGTCACGAAGGCATAGACCAGCAGGGCGAAGAATGCGTCGAATGTCATGCCGTTCCCCTATTCAATGCGATCGGTGGCAAAGCGACGAGATAGAGCCAAGCTGGATGACTACATCCCTTGCGGGCCGCGGTTCATCGCCGCCACTCCGGTACGGCAGATTTCGACCAGCCCGAGCGGCTTCATGATGGCGATAAACTGATCAAGCTTGGAGCCCTTGCCGGTAATCTCGAAGATGAAATGCTCGGTGTTGGCGTCGATGACGCTGGCGCGGAATGCATCGGCGAGCCTGAGCGCCTCGACGCGGGATTCGCCGGTGCCGGCGACCTTGACCAGCGCGAGCTCCCGCTCCAATGGCCGCTCCTGTCCGAATTCCTGCGATCGCACGGTGAGATCGACGACACGATGCACCGGCACGATGCGCTCGAGCTGGTGCTTGATCTGCTCCAGCACGTGGGGCGTGCCGCGCGTCACGATGGTGATGCGCGACAGGTGCTTTTCGTGCTCGGTTTCCGAGACCGTCAGGCTCTCGATGTTGTAGCCACGTCCGGAGAACAGGCCGATGACCCGGGCAAGCACGCCCGGCTCGTTGTCGACGAGGACCGAAAGCGTGTGGTTCTCTGGTTTTTCCGTCTCCTTGGCGATGAAATAGGCGGAGCCGGTCGGTTGCAACTGTGCGTTCATGACATGAATCTCGATTTCAAACTTTTGTGCTAATCTGCTGTTTCCGCACAGCTTCCTTGAACCAGGCTACACCAGTTCCCTGCCCTTGGCGTCGATCGCGTTGGCGACAGCTTCGTCGGTCGCCTCATCAGGCAACAGCATCTCGTTATGCGCCTTGCCGGACGGGATCATCGGGAAGCAGTTGGCGAGCGTCGCCACGCGGCAATCGAACAGGACGGGCTTCTTGACCGCGATCATCTCCTTGATGGCGTCATCGAGCTCGTCCGGCTTGTCGCAGCGAATACCGTGGCCGCCATAGGCTTCGGCGAGCTTGACGAAATCCGGCATCGCCTCGGTATAGGAATGCGACAGCCGGTTGCCGTGCAGCAGCTGCTGCCATTGCCGCACCATGCCCATGTACTGGTTGTTGAGGATGAAGATCTTGATCGGCGCCTCGTGCTGTACCGCCGCGCTCATCTCCTGCATCGTCATCTGCACCGAAGCGTCGCCGGCGATATCGATGACCAGCGCATCCGGGTGCGCGATCTGCACGCCGAGCGCGGCCGGCAGGCCGTAGCCCATCGTGCCCAGCCCGCCGGAGGTCATCCAGCGGTTCGGCTTCTCGAAATGATAGTGCTGCGCCGCCCACATCTGGTGCTGGCCGACCTCGGTGGTGATGTAGGTGTCGAGGTCTTTGGTCAGCGCATAAAGCCGCTGGACGGCATATTGCGGCATGATCACCTCATGGTTCATCTTGTAGGCGAGTGAATCGCGCGCGCGCCATTTGGCGATCTGCTCCCACCACGGGTGAAGCGCCTTCTTGTCGGCCTTGGCGGTTGCCCGCCACAGTCGCACAAGATCCTCCAGCACACGGCCGACATCGCCGATGATCGGCACGTCGGTATGGACGTTCTTGTTGATCGAAGACGGGTCGATGTCGATGTGGATCTTCTTCGAATTCGGCGAAAACGCTGTCAGCCGCCCGGTGATGCGGTCGTCGAAGCGCGCGCCGATGCAGAGCATGACGTCGCAATCGTGCATCGCCATGTTCGCTTCGTAGGTGCCGTGCATGCCGAGCATGCCCATCCAGTTCTTGCCCGACGCCGGATAGGCGCCAAGGCCCATCAGCGTCGAGGTGATCGGGAAGCCGGTCAGGTCGACCAGCTCGCGCAGCAGATGGCTCGCCTCCGGGCCGGAATTGATGACGCCGCCGCCCGAATAGATGATCGGCCTCCTGGCGCCGGCCATCAGCTCGACCGCCGCCTTGATCTTCTGCAGGTCGCCCTGGACCTTCGGCTGGTAGCTGGTGCGCGGCGCCGTCTGCGGCGGGACATAGATGCCCTTGGCGAACTGAACGTCCTTAGGGATGTCGACGACGACCGGACCGGGGCGCCCTGTCGTTGCCACATGGAAGGCCTCGTGGATCGTTGCCGCGAGCTGGTTGACGTCCTTCACCAGCCAGTTGTGCTTGGTGCAGGGCCGCGTGATGCCGACCGTGTCGCACTCCTGGAACGCATCCGAGCCGATCAGCGAGGTCGGCACCTGGCCGGTCAGGCAGACCAGCGGGATCGAATCCATCAGCGCATCCTGCAATGGCGTCACCGCGTTTGTCGCGCCCGGCCCGGAGGTCACCAGCATGACGCCGGCCTTGCCGGTCGAGCGCGCATAGCCTTCCGCCGCGTGGCCAGCGCCCTGCTCGTGGCGAACGAGGATGTGCTCGACCTCGTCCTGCTGGAAGATTTCATCGTAGATTGGCAGAACCGCGCCGCCCGGATAGCCGAAAACATGCTTGACGCCATTGTCCTTCAGCGCCTGCACCACCATTTCGGCGCCAGTCATCTCGGTTCTTGGCGTTTCGCGCCGCTCATTCTGTCCACTGCTCATCGGTCTGGTCCCGTACTGTTCGCCATCGGGCGATTGCTGGTCGTTTAGTCGTGTTTCGGGCAATAAAAAAGGCCCCCGAGGGAGCCTGTGTCTTGCGCATGGGAGGTCACCGCCTGGCGGTTACACCGCCTTGCCCACGCGCTTTCCTACGAGAATGAGTGCCGTTTTCATGGTCGCGGACAATAGAATTGGTTTGATGGTGCTGTCAACGGCGAATGTGCGCGGGCAGGATCAGACTGTACCAATGCGCTTCCAGTAGATGAGGGTGCCTGTCAGCCCGCCATGCGGCTTCATCGCATAATCTGGTATTTCGCCGCCCAGCGTGAAGCCGAGCTTTTCATAGAGGCCGGAAGCCCCTTCCTCTTTTGCCGTGTCCAGCACCAACAGCGTGCGGCCTTTCTCCATGGCAACGGCTTCCGCCGCCTCCATCAGGCGGGTTGCGACGCCCTTGCCGCGATAATTGAGGCGGGTCATCAGCTTGGCGATCTCGGCCCGGTGCGGCTGGTTGGGAGGGCAGTCGAGCAGCAAGGTGACGGTGCCGACCAGAGCCTCGCCGTTCCAGGCCCCGAGCACCGCCCTTTCGCCTCTGTTGACCGCCTGAAGCGACTTGTTCCAGAAGGCTGCGGCCATCTCCGGCGCCAAGGGATGCATGAAGCTGACCGAGCCGCCGGCGGCAACCGTGCCGATCAGCAAATCGACCAGCATTTTTTTCGTTCCGGCAGTATTGCTGAGCAGGTTGATTTCTATTGAATCCATGTGGTCTCCTCTGTGTGCAACGGGAACGGCAGTGCATCGAGCGGCAGCATGGCCTGCACCGTTAGCCGAAATGACTGGTCCGCTTCCGCTTCCTGGCTCGGCGGATTTCCCCGATGCGCTCGGCGTCTTCCTCTTGCAGATGTCGCCCGCGTTCCAGCAGTTCGAGCGTGTATTCCTCATAAGTCAGGCCCAGCCGCTCGGCCTTGTCCANGTCCAGCCGCATCAGCATGATCTCGCGGCTCGGCACTTTCCATGCCTGGGCATGGGCGGTCCGCCAGGCAAGAAAGATATAGGGGTCTCCCTTGCCCCAAGGCGGACCGTCGTAGTCGTCGAGCGGCGGACCGCCATTGTCGGAGCGTTTCGGACGGCGCGCCATCGTCTCAGCTCCTGGCCAATGCAACCAGATAGTCGGCGGCGTCCGGTCCCGGAGCGTGGAAGACGCAATCGGATGGCGCGCCGAGCGCCAGGCAGTCGCCGGGCTCGAGCCTGTGAACGACGTCGCCCTCGATGAATTCAAGCTGCCCGGAGATCAGCCAGATTTGTTGTCTGATGAAGGCATAGGAGGCCGCCGGGAAGCTCACCTTGGCGCCCGCCGGCAGTTGGACCCGGATCAGTTCGAGCGGCATGTCCGAAACCGGCGAAAGGTGCCGCCGCACATAACCCGTAGACGGATCGCGCCAGACCGGCTGGTCACGTTCGCGAAGCAGGCCACCGCCTTGCAACTCCGCCCTTGCGATCAAAGTGGAAAGCGTCATGCCGAACGCGGCCGCAATGCGCACAAGAAGCGCCGCCGTCGGGCTCGTCATGCCGCGCTCGATCGTGCTCAGCATGGCTTTCGAGACATCGGACTGCTCCGCCAGTTCCGCGAGAGACCAGCTGCGAGCCACCCTTTCGGCGTGTATCCTTCTGCCGATAATCGATGAGATATCGTTCGCTATATTATCCATTCATCCACTATAGCGAAATCACGCGCTCCGGCAACGGCCGTTTCGTCCAGTTTTCGCAAACCGCTTAACGTCCGCTAAACCATCCGGCCTCACCCCACCTTAACGCCGTTCGCCTAGGCTCATTGTTTGGGAAAAGGGGATCGGCCTGTCCATGCTCGTCGAACGCGAAACCTCCATTGGTGAACCGACTTTGCTGGAGCGCCGCAGGGCGGAGCAGAACGACAAGCGGATTCTGGGCAATGTCGTGCAATGCGATGGCGCGCGAGCCACCATCAGCGCCTATGCCGACGATATCGAAGGCACGGTCACCGGCCTATGGAGCGTCGGCAAGATGATCTCGATCAATCTCGGCACATCACGAACCGTCGGCCTGGTTTACGAAATCGGCAAGTCGGATCGCGCCTGGAGCAGCGAGGGCCAGAATCCGATCGAGGTCAGCATCGAATTGATCGGAGAGGTGCGCGACGGTGCCGAACCCGGCGCCAAGCCGGTGTTCGACCGTGGCATCACGACCTATCCGCATATCGGCGCCATTGCCCATCGTATCCGCAGCCGCGACCTGCAGGCCGTCTACGATCTCGCCGGGCGTCATTCGATTACCATCGGCACGCTGTCGCAGGACGAGGCCATCGACGCCAATATTGCCATCGACGATACGCTGGCGCGCCATTTCGCCATTGTCGGCACGACCGGGGTCGGCAAATCGACCGCCGTCTCGCTGCTCTTGCGCAAGTCGATCGCCGCCCGGCCCGACCTGCGCGTGCTCATCCTGGATCCACACAACGAGTTCGCCGCGTCCTTGCCCGAATATTGCTTCAGGGTCGATTCGACGACGCTCGACCTGCCTTTCTGGATGTTCAAACTCGAGGAATTCGCCGAGGTGCTGTTTCGCGGCCGCGAGACGGTGCCGGAAGAGGTCGACGCCTTGCGCGATCTCATTCCCGCGGCCAAGAACCTCTATCGCAATCCGAACACCGGCAACTACCTGCGGCGCAGCACCGACGCGCTGACCGCCGACGCGCCGGTACCCTATCGCATTGCCGACCTCATCAAGCTGGTCGACGAACGCATGGGATTGCTAGAAAGCAAGAACGATCGTCCAACCCTCAGGTCACTGAAGACACGTGTCGAATCGGCGGCATCCGATCCGCGCTACCGTTTCATGTTCAACTCGCGCCTGATCGAGGACACCATTCACGAGACGATCGGCAACATTTTCCGCGTGCCGCATCACGGCCGCCCGGTGACCTGCTTCGAAATGGCCGGTATGCCGTCCGAGGTGGTCAATTCCGTATGCTCGGTGCTGGCGCGGCTGGCGTTCGACCTGGCGTTGTGGAGCGAAGGCCGCTTGCGGCTGCTCTTCCTGTGCGAGGAAGCGCATCGCTATATGCCGGCCGATCCGCGCCTCGGTTTCGCGCCGACCCGGCACGCGCTGTCGCGCATCGCCAAGGAAGGCCGCAAATATGGCTGTTATCTCGGCGTCGTCACCCAGCGCCCGGGCGAGCTTGATCCGACCATCCTGTCGCAGTGCTCGACGTTCTTCGCCATGCGGCTCGCCAATGAGCAGGACCAGGCGATCATCCGCTCGGCGATCGCCGATTCCTCGGCTTCGACGCTGGCGTTCCTGTCTTCCATGGGGCAGCGCGAGGCCATTGCCTTCGGAGAAGGCGTGGCGACGACGATGCGGATGAAATTCGAAAAACTCTCCGAGGATTTGATCCCCGGCACGGCCAAGCGCGAGGACGCCTTGCCCTCCGAAACCGGCAACGATGTCGACCTCGTTGCGATCGTCGAACGGCTGCGCAACGTGCCTAGACCACAACAGGCAATGGCGTTCGCGGAAGTCATTGATCCGGGCCGGCAGGCCGGCGATTCCGACTATCGCAAACCGCCGGCCGTACGTACCCAGCGGGACGAGGATTTCGACTTGCGCTACGGCCTCAAGCCGGCGACCTTCGGCCTGCGTCCCCAGAACGATTGAGCCGAGCGACGTTTAGGCAGACCTCATCGGTGCGTCGGCAACCATCAAAGCTGAACTTCGATGGCTGCCTTGTCTATAACGGACCATACCTGGCGAATTTTCCCTCTCTGAAACTCATAGAATACGTTCTCGGTAAACCAAATTCTCTTCCCGCTTACATCGAGCCCAAGGAACGTTCCCCTTGGGGTGCAGTTGAAGCTTAGCCGGCTCGCTATATAAGGCGGATCGGCAACCAATAGCCGAATGTCGAAGTAAAGGTCCGGAATTTCATCGAAGTCTCTCTCCAACATTTCGAGGTACCCGGATAATCCGAGCGGCCGACCGTTGTGGATCGCTTCATCATGAACAAACTGCCCCAGATTTGGCCAATCCTGCTTGTTCAGACATGCAATATAGCCTCGGTAAAGATCGGAGAGGTCGGATTTGATCACGGCAACACCTCTATCTCCCACAAGCCTTGCAAGGCGCCGTCTCAGCCTACTTGGCGACGTCGGTCTGCGAGCGCCGGAAGCGCAGAAAACGGCACCAGACGGCCAGCATCCCGAATTTCCAGCATCACGAATTTAATGACGGGATTCAGGCGCAGACGCGGTTGCGGCCTTGCCTCTTTGCCTCATAGAGCTGGCGGTCGGCGCGGCGATAGAACTCCTCGGCGGTTTCCTTGCGGTCCCAGACGGCAAGCCCGACGCTGGTGGTGATTTTCAGTCGGACATTGCCTGTCAGCACCGACATGCTGGCGATCGCCTTGCGGATGCGCTCGGCGAATTTGGATAGCAGCTCGGCGTCCATATTGGGCGTGACCACCGCGAACTCCTCGCCGCCCAGGCGCGCCACCACGTCGTGATAGCGTGTCATGTCCTTGAGACAGTTGGCGACGGCCCGCAACACCTCGTCGCCGACATCGTGGCCGTGGCTGTCGTTGACCTGCTTGAAGTGGTCGAGATCGAGGATCATCAGCCCGACTGGTTTTTCGATGCGGCGAAACTCCTCGAGATATTCTTTCAGCGCATCGTCGAAATAGCGCCGATTCTGCATGCCGGTGAGGCTGTCGGTCAGCGCCGCATGCTCCAGCGTCTCCGAGCGCGCACTGAGTGAAACTGTCATCGCGCGCAGCTTGCCTTCTTCCGTCGCCTGCTTTCGGATCAGCGGATAGATGAAGAAAATGCCGAAGAACAGCGCAGTCGCCAGCAGCACGCCGATCGCAAACAGCAGCTTGTTGAGATAGACGATTTCATCGAGTTCCGAAGGCGTATTGCTAATGTCGGCCGCCAGGGTTTGCAGGAGTCCATAGGCGTAAAGCGTCACCAGGCCGGCGGCCAGGATCACAAAAATAAAGACGAAAAACGCTGATTCCGCCTTGTGGAAATGCATCTGCTCCCCGTTGAAAAGTTCCTATCGATCTTATGGCATGCGGGAGCTTACGGACAGTTAACCTGGACAACTTCAACGCGAAATGTCCCCTCGATGTCGACTTTTCAGGTTGCGCTCGAAGGAGGGGGTGAGATCACCCAGTTGATCCCCTCACCGGGACGCAACCTGTGCCATTCCGGACCCAATTGGTGCCTGAACCAGGTCGCCTGCCGCTTTGCATATTGCCGCGTCGCGATCTTCGCACGCTCGATAGCCTCGGGAAAACTGATGGCGCCGGCCAGCGCGGCCTGAAGCTCGCGAACACCGATTGCCTTCATCGCCGGCAGGTCGGGATCGAGGCCGAGCACTGAAAGCTGCTTCACCTCGTCCAATGCCCCCTTGTCCAGCATGCGGTCGAAGCGGGCATCGATCCGCTCCACCAGCGCCGCCCGCTCCGGCTCGATGACGAAAAAGCGCGCGCTGCTTCTGTCGATCAACGGCTGGCCACGCGCGGCCTGCCAGTCCAGGATGGAACGGCCCGACGCGTCGAGCACCTCCAGCGCCCGCACGATGCGCTGGCCATCCGTCGGCTTCAGCACCATGCCGGCCGCAGAATCCTCGCGCAACAGGATGCGGTGCAATCTCACCGCGCCCTGTTCCTGGAGCTCGTAGCGCCAGCGCTCGCGGATCGACTGCGGAATGTCGGGCATCTCCGAAATACCTTCCGTGAGTGCCCGGAAATAAAGCCCGGTGCCGCCGACGAAAATCACTTGCCGCGCCGAAAGCGTGCCGTCGTCGATCAGCTTCATGACATCACGCAACCAGGCGCCGGTGGAATAGGCGGTGGACGGATCGACGTGTCCATAAAGAAAGTGGGGGACGCGGGCGAGTTCGGCAGGACCAGGCCGCGCCGTCAGCACGTCGAGCACCGAATAGCCTTGCATGGAATCGGTGTTGACGATGACACCGCCATTGCGCTCGGCGAGGTCGAGTGCGAGTGCCGACTTGCCGCTGGCGGTCGGCCCGGCTATCAGGATCGCGTTCTTCACGCGACCTTCGCCCGCCTGTCTGCTGGAATTTTCGATGCCGCTGATCGCCACGCTTCTATCCCATCCCGCCGGCCGCGCATTGACGCCGACGCTAGCGAATATGGCCTCGCGGTTGGTCGGCGCAAGCGCTGTTCGCTGGCTGGCCGAAGGCATCGCCTGCGAGCTCGATTTGCCGGAGACCGCCGAAGCTTCCGAAATAACGGCCCGCCTGCATGCCGCGCTTGCTTCCGAACCCATCGACGTGGCCGTCCAGCCGGCTGAGAACAGGCGCAAGAAGGTCCTGATCGCCGACATGGATTCGACGATGATCGAGCAGGAATGCATCGACGAGCTTGCCGACGAGATCGGCGTCAAGGATCGCGTCGCCGCCATCACGGCGCGATCGATGAACGGTGAGATCGCATTCGAGCCGGCCTTGCGCGAGCGCGTGGCGCTGCTTAAGGGTCTCGATGCCGCAATCATCGACCGCATCATCGACAATCGCCTGACGCTTGCCTCCGGCGGTCGCACGCTCGTCCAGACAATGGCGGCCAACGGCGCCTGGACGGCGCTGATCTCCGGTGGTTTCGACATCTTCACCACCCGCATCGCAGCATTGCTCGGTTTTCACGAAAATCGCGCCAACCGGCTGATCGAGCAGGATCGCCGCTTCACCGGCTTGGTCGCCGAGCCGATCCTCGGCCGCGCCGCCAAGGCCGAAGCCCTTATCGAGATTTCCGCCCGCCTCGGCCTGACGCCTGCCGATGCCATTGCCGTGGGTGATGGCGCCAACGATCTCGACATGATCCGTCTTGCCGGCATCGGCGTCGCCTTGCACGCCAAGCCGGCCGTGGCAGCCGAGGCAAAGATCCGCATCGACCACGGCGACCTCACCGCCTTGCTTTATCTGCAGGGTTATCGCCGGAAAGAATTTATCGAATGACGCCGATCCGCACCGAGCGCCTGATCCTGCGCAACTGGGAAGATCGTGACCGCGAGCTCTTCCATCGCATCAATTCCGACGAGCGCGTCATGGAATTCTTTCCGTTTCGCCGCGACCGCGCCCAGGCTGACGCCAAGATGGAGGAGTTGCGCGCCGCTATCGATCGCAACGGCTTCGGCTTCGCGGCCGCTGAGATCACAGCCACAGGTGAATGCATCGGCTTCGTCGGCATAACCCGAACCGATCATTTGCCCTTCCTGCCGCCCGGCACGATCGAGATCGGCTGGCGGCTGGCACCCGAATTCTGGGGCCGCGGCTATGTCACCGAAGCAGCCGAAGCCTGGCTCACCTATGGCTTTGAAAGACTTGGCCTCCACGAAATCGTGTCCTTCGCCGTCAAGGATAACAGCCGGTCCACTGCCGTCATGGAGCGCCTGAACATGATCGCCGACCCGGCCTCCGACTTCGACCATCCCGGTGTTCCGGACAGCCACACCGCACTCAGGCGACATGTCTTCTACAGGCTGTCACGCACAGACTGGCAAGCAAGAAAAAGGGCGGCCCGCTAGCCGCCCTTTTTCTTTTCAAGATCAGAGTGTTACAGGCTCTTCCGGACTCAATCCATCCGGATTGTCACAAACCTCAGCTCGCCGGTCTTCGACGCCAGCATCAAAAGCGCGTTCTTGCGCCCTTGCTCCTTCAGCGCGCCGATCCGGTCCATGACGTCCTTGGGCGTGGCGACCGATTCCTGCGCGATCTCGGTGATCACCTCGCCCGGCTGGATGCCGCGTTCGGCAGCGGCTGAATCCTTGGTGACGTCGGTCACGACGACGCCGGAGACGTCGGCGGCGATGCCGAATTTCGTGCGCGTCTCGTCGTTGAGCTCGCCGATCGTCATGCCAAGCACGGCAGCCGTCGAAACGGCAGGCGCCTTGTCGGCATCGTCCTGGTCGGTGTTGCCGTTTTCACCGCCGCTGGCAAGCTTTTCGCCGTCCTCGAGTCGGCCGAGCGTCACCTTCACGGTCTGCTCGACCCCCTTGCGCACGATGATCACGTCGACCGCCTTGCCGACCGGGCTTTCCGCCACGACGCGCGGCAGGTCGCGCATTTCATGGATGTCCTTGCCGTCGAACTTGATGATGACGTCGCCGGCCTGGATGGTGCCGTTGTCGACCGGTCCGCCCTTGATGACGCCGGCAACCAGCGCGCCCTTGGCGGTCGCCATGCCCAGGCTTTCGGCAATGTCGTCGGTCACCGGCTGGATGCGCACACCGAGCCAGCCGCGCCGCGTCTCGCCGAACTGGCGAAGCTGGTCGACTACGCCCGAGGCGAGCTGCGACGGAATGGAGAAGCCGATGCCGATCGAGCCTCCCGACGGCGAGATGATTGCCGTGTTGATGCCGATGACCTCGCCGCTGCTGTTGAACAGCGGTCCACCGGAATTGCCGCGGTTGATCGCGGCATCGGTCTGGATGAAGTCGTCATACGGGCCGGAATTGATGTCGCGATTGCGCGCCGAGACGATGCCGACCGTCACCGTGCCGCCGAGACCGAACGGATTGCCGATCGCCATCACCCAGTCGCCGACACGCATCGTGTTGGAATCGCCGAACTTCACCGCTGTCAACTTGTGCCCTTTCGGATCGACCTTCAGCACCGCGACGTCGGTCTTGGTGTCGGTGCCGACCAGCGTCGCCTTGAGCGTCACCCCGTCGGAGAAATTCACCTCGATGTCGTCGGCATCGGCAATGACGTGGTTGTTGGTCACCACGATGCCCTGCTCGGCGTCGACCACAAAGCCGGAGCCCAGCGACTGCACCTTTTGCCCGCCGCCGCCCTTGTCGCCGCCACGGTTCTTGAAGAAATCGTCGAAGAAGTCCTGGAAGGGTGAGCCTTCCGGGAGCTGCGGCATCGGCACGGCGCCCGGACCCTCCGTGCCCTTCACCGTCTGCGAAGTCGAGATGTTGACCACCGCGCCGAGCAGGCCGGCGGCGAGATCGGCAACCGAGGGTGGCCCGTCGGCTGCCACTGTCGGCGTCACGAACGACGGAACGGCAACTGCGCCGACCAGAAGCGCAGCGGCCCCGGCGATGAACGTCCGCCTCGCTGCACGCAGAAGGGTGGTGGATGTCATCGAAAGGCCTCCGGGTGTTCTAAAAAAGCGCTTCGGCAAAAACGCCGCGTCGCGTCATGTTGGCAAGAAATAAGGCACGTTTGCGGCTACGGCTACCGCCAGAGGATAAATCCTCCGTTACGCCGGCTTCCCCTGCACCGGCCCTACTGGCCGGTGCCTGGCTGTGCCGCTGGCGCGGCGGGAGCGGGCGGCGCTGGCGGTGGTGCCGCCGGTGCCGCGAGCGTTTCCTTGCTGTTCGGGTCGCGGAAAAAGCGGAAGAACTCGGAATTCGGCGACAGCACCATCGTCGTTCCGGTGCTGTTCAGCGCCGTGCCATAGGCATTCATCGATCGATAGAAATCGAAGAAGGCCGGATCGCGCTGATAGGCCCCGGCAAACGTCGCGCTGCGCTGGGCTTCACCTTCACCACGCAGGATTTCAGACTCTTTTTGCGCTTCGGCGACGATTTCCACCACTTCGCGGTCGGCGCGGGCCCTGATCCGCTGCGCTGCCTCATTGCCTCGCGCCCTCAGCCGCTCGGCTTCGGCGAGACGTTCGGCCTTCATGCGGTCGAAGGTCTGCTGCGAGACCTCAGCCGTGAGATCGGTGCGGCGGATGCGGACATCCTCGATCTGCAGGCCAAGCGAGGTGGCGTCGGGCCTCAGTTGATCGCGTACCTCGCGCATCATCACGGCGCGCTCTTCCGAGAGTGCCGCCTCGAAGTCGCGCAGGCCGTAGACGCGGCGCAAGGCGGCGTCGAGACGCGTCCTCAGCCGGGCCTCGGCCAGTTCGATCTGGCCGGAGACCGCGGCGCGAAACACGCGCGGATCCGAGATACGATAGGCGATAAAGGCATCGACCTCATAGAACTTGCCGCCCGAAACCTGGACGCGGATGTTGTCGAGGTCGAAGCGCAGGACCCTGTTTTCGATCAGCTGCACGGTGTCGGCATCGAAGAAGGAGAACGGCGCCTTGAAATAGATGCCTGGCTGGTTCTTGACGTCGACGATTTCGCCGAACCTGAGCACCAGCGCCTGCTGGCGCGCATTGACGACGAAGACAGACGAATAGAGCAGGAACAGGATGACCGCGGCGATGACCGCAATGACGGGAAGACGGTTGGCCATCACTGGTTTCCTCCGGCGGCCGGTGCCGGCGCCTTCTGCTGCAATGCGGGCAGCGGCAGGTAGGGAACGACCCCTTGCCCATTGCCTTGCTCGACGATGACCTTGCTCGAATCCTTCAGCACCCTCTCCATTGTTTCCAGGTAAAGCCGCTTGCGCGTCACCTCCGGCGCCTTTGCATATTCGTCATAGACCGAGATGAAGCGCTGCGCCTCGCCTTCGGCCTCCTGCACGACCCGGTTCTTGTAGGCGGCCGCGTCTTCGCGGATCTGCGCGGCAGCGCCGCGCGCCTGGCCGAGCTTCTGGTTGGAATACTGATTGGCCTGCTCGACGAACTTGTCCTCGTCCTGTTCGGCCCGCTGCACCTCGTCGAACGCGTCCGCCACCTCGCGCGGCGGCGCGGCATCCTCGATCGAAATGGCGTTGACGTTGAGGCCGGCCTTGTAGCCGTCCAGCGTCGTCTGGATGATCTCACGCACCGACGCCGCAATTCCTTGCCGGTCGTCGCGGAAAATGTCCTGCGCCGGGCGCCGGCCGACCGCTTCACGCATCGCGCTTTCGGCGACCTGCTGCAGCATGCCGCCGGGGTCGGACACGTCGAACAGATAGGCCTTCGGGTCGGAAACCTGATAGGCCACAGAGAATTGCACGTTGACGATGTTCTGATCGCCGGAAAGCATCAGACCATTGCCGCTGGTGCTGCCGCCACCGATGCTGACAAGCTGCTCGGCGATGTTGGCGGTCTCGACCGTTTCAATGGGCCACCAATGGAAATGCAGGCCAGGCTGCGAGAGTTCCGCCTTCGGCTTGCCGAACCTGAGCTCCACCGCAACTTCGTCGGGCTGCACGGTGTAGACCGCCTTGAACGCCCACAGCACCACCAGCGCCGCAGCAATCAGCCCGAACACCGCCGGGCTCGCGCCACCGCCGCCCGGCAGTGCGCGCCGCAACCTATCCTGCCCACGCCGGATGATATCCTCGAGATCAGGAGGCGAGCCCTGCGGGCCGCTGGGTCCCTTGGGTCCCTGTCCCCAAGGTCCCTGATTGTTGCCGCCGCCCCACGGGCCGCCGCCGCCGCTCTTGTCGTTCCAGGGCATGAATGTCCTTTCGCTTGGAATTCCCTCAAGCGCCGGCTCACCGGCGCAAAATCCAACATTATTCTTCTATAGGGATGCAACGGCACGCTTTCAACGCGATCGGCTGCCGTCACAGTCCGCCTTTGGGTCCATTTAGACCTGTCGCGACGCTTTGTCGTCTTCAATTCACATCGCGGCGCCGCTCGTAAACCGAATAGCGTGTCGCATGGCTGTCCTTCTCACCGGCCTCAACCTCCTGTGAGTAGACTATCCGCCACAGTGCCGGGTCGATCGGCGGGAAATGAGCGTCGCCGTCGACCGCGGCCAGCACATGGGTGACGTGCAGCCGATCGGCCAGCGGCAGCGCCTGAGCATAGATCTCGCCGCCGCCGATGACGCAGATCTCGTCGGCGCCTGCCATGCAGCGCCCGCGCACCGTCGCCAGCGCGATTGCGTCCTCGATCGAGTGCGCGACTTCTACGCCCTCGGCGCGCCATGCCCTGTCCCGCGTCACCACGATGTTGAGCCTGCCCGGCAACGGCCGGCCGATGCCTTCATAGGTCTTGCGGCCCATGATGATAGGCTTGCCCATCGTATCGGCCTTGAACCGCTTGAGATCGGTGGAAAGCCGCCACGGCAACCCACCCTCGCGCCCGATCACGCCGTTCTCGGCGATGGCGACGTAGATCGCGAGGTCCATCAGCCGCCGTTCCCGCCATCGGATGGCTCCAGCAGCAATATGTCAACGTCGCGCTCGGGGTAGAAGTTCTGCGCCTTCATCTCGAACGTCGTCGGTCCGATCTTCCTGACGTTTTCGCCGCAAAACGAGACCAGGTTCTTCGGATCGCCCTTGTCGACGGTCAGCTTGAACGTGCCGATGTTTCCCGACGCCCAGTTGCCGCCCGTGGTCAGGATATAGGCGATGCGGTTCTCGAAATATTTGGGGTAGCCGTCGGGATCGTCCTTGGCTGCCTTGCGCACGGCGTTCTCGAACGTGTCATCCATGCAGTAGCGGGTCTTGTAGGGGGCATACTGGCCCTGGAACTGGCCGTCATAGAAGAAACTGACCGAGGAGGTGCCGCCGACGCTCGGCTTGTAGCGATGCGAGACATGCACCGCCTTGTTGGCCGGAAAGGTCGAGCGCCACCAATAGGTCGAGCGCAATTGCCAGAACGGCGTATAGACGGTCTTCATGCCCGAACCGTCATCGGCAGTGTCTTCGATGATGATGCCGCGGTTGACCCAGTCGTCGGTGACCGCTTGCGGCAGCTTTGCCAGCGCTGCCTTGGCCGCATCGCCGAATGGATAGAAAGGCACGCCCTGCGCCTCCAGGTCGGCGCCGATGTCGATGGCGAGCGCGAACACCTTCTGCTCGAGCTGCGGCTTTGCCGGCACCTCGTCGATCGTCACTTCGAAGCCGAGGAAATTGTCGCTCTGCGCCTCGGGAATCGCCGGTATTTCTTCGGGGTCGCCTTCGATGTCGGGCATCGGAAAGGCGACGATCGCATCGACATCCTTGTCGGTGTTGTTGCGGAAGACGTAATCGACCGTCACCTTTTCCGGCGAGATGTAGAGATCCTCGCTTTCCATCGCCACCGCATCGCTGCGCGACAGGATCAGCCCACCGGTGCCGAGTTCGGCGACCGAATCATTGGCGAGTGCGGGCGTAGCCGAGAGCGCCAAGGCTGCGGTCAGGACGTAACGGAACATGGAAACTCCCCCGGCGAAAATGCCAACATGACTCTAGCCGTTCAATGTGGCGTTTCAAAGCCTTTCGGCAAACGCGCCGGCGCGTGCCGGCTTGTCGTGTCGGTCTAGACACGCCGGTCTCGATCGGGCAGGAGTTCGCTCATGCGCAAGCTTCTTGTCATCGGCATCGGCGCCGGCAATCCGGAGCACATGACGGTCCAGGCCATCAACGGCCTCAATCGGGCCGACGTGCTGTTCATCCCCGACAAGGGCGCGAAGAAGAACGATCTCGCCGAATTGCGCCGCCAGATCTGCGACCGCTTCGTCATCAATCCGAACTCGCGCCGCGTTGAATTCGATGTGCCGGTGCGCGCCGAGCCGGCGCCTTCCTACCGCTCGACCGTCGACGACTGGCACGAGGCGATCGCCGCGATCTATGAAGGCCTGATTCGCGGCGAACTCCCCGAAGATGGCTGCGGCGCCTTCCTGATCTGGGGCGATCCTTCGCTCTATGACAGCGCGCTGCGTATCCTGGAGCGCGTGCGCCTCAGAGGCAATGTCGCGTTCGAACTGGAGGTCATCCCTGGCATCACCGCCATCCAGGCACTCGCAGCCAGTCACAAAATGGCATTGAACCGCATCGGCGACGCCATTTTGATCACCACCGGCCGCCGGCTCGCCGAGGAAGGTCTGCCCGAAAACGCCGGCAGCACCATCGTCATGCTGGACGGCAAATGCGCCTTCAACACGCTGGCCGACAAGGACGTTAGCGTCCACTGGGGCGCCTATCTCGGCACACCCGACGAGATCATCATCTCGGGCCGGATTGGCGACGTCAGCGACGAGATCGTCAGCACTCGTGAGGAGGCCCGCCGGAAAAAGGGCTGGATCATGGACACCTATCTGCTGCGCAAGCCGGGCGAGCCTGAGGAGTGACAGGGATTGAGCGCGGCATGAATTCCGCCGAGTTCACGCAGCATCGATCTCGGCCTGCAGCGCCTCCATATGCGCCGCCGCTGCTGAAGACGCAGCCCGCTCGATGGCGCGGAAGCGGCTGACCACCGCAAGCCCGACCGACGTCAATTGGGCGCCACCGCCTTTCTTGCCGCCCGTCTGTGCCGCAACCAGCGGCTTGCCGAACACGCGGTTCATGTCCTCGACCAGATCCCAAGCGTGCTTGTAGGACATCTCCATGCCGCGCGCCGCGGCCGAAATNTTTTTCAAGCAGAAGACGGCATACGACATGCCTAAGTGACTGGAGTTCAGACGTGTGCTCTTCCGATCTCACGCGGTTCATGTCCTCGACCAGATCCCAAGCGTGCTTGTAGGACATCTCCATGCCGCGCGCCGCGGCCGAAATCGAGCCGAAGGCAGCGATCTGTTCCAGAAGCTCGATCTTGCCCGGCCCGATGCGGCCATCTGGATCGAGATTTATCCGCAAGCTCAGCGACGGCATTTGCTCCTCCGCGGTCACGCCATTCTACAAGTTCTCCAGCGATACCGCTATTCCAACACGATATAGCGAATCATCGGCCGTTCACCCATCCGCCTCGGCGGGGAGGCCGGCGCCGGTATTTGCCCGGTCGAAGCTCACCGTCTTGACCACCGCGAAGACCTTTCGACCAAGCTGGAGCCCTAGCGTCTGCCGCGACTGTTCAGTGATGCGGGCAAGCACGGTTGCGCCATTGCAGTCGATGCCGATCTCGACCGTAGGCCCTTCGCCCGGCTTTATCGCCATGATCGCGCCCGGGAATATGTTGAGCGCGCTGAGGCCAACCGGCTGCTCGGTGGCGATCATCACGTCGCGGGCGCGGATGCGGACGCGCACCGGCGCACCGACCGGCGTTGCCAGAAGCGGCACACGGATCTCGCCCGCCGCCGAGCCAAGCACGGTCATGCCAAACGCCTCGTCGTGGCGCAGAACCGCGGTATCCAGCACGGCACCGCCCTCGCCGCGCTCTTCGGCCGGCAATAGATCCAGACGCTGCATGATCACTCCGGTTGGACCGGAAGCAGCGACCTTGCCCTGCATCAGTACCACGACGTCGCTCGCCAACCGCGCCACTTCGGCGATCGAGTGGCTGACATAGACGATCGGGATTTTCGTCTCGTCGCGCAGCCGCTCGATATAAGGCAAGATCTCGGCCTTGCGCGCCTCGTCGAGCGACGCCAGCGGCTCGTCCATCAGCAGCAATTTCGGACTGGCAAGCAGCGCCCTGCCGATTGCCACGCGCTGCTTCTCGCCACCGGAGAGTTTTGCCGGCCGCCGGTCGAGCAAATGGCCGATCCCGAGCAGTTCGACCACGCCATTGATATCCGCGTAGCGCTCAGCAGCCGGCGTGAACCAGCGGCCATAGCGCAGATTGCTCGCCACGCTCATATGCG
Source organism: Mesorhizobium sp. LSHC420B00 (assembly GCF_000503055.1). GTDB lineage: Bacteria > Pseudomonadota > Alphaproteobacteria > Rhizobiales > Rhizobiaceae > Mesorhizobium. The sequence goes on from NZ_AYVY01000019.1 coordinate 103,094, forward strand.
GAAACAGCCGCGCGTCCTGGAACACCATGCCGATCCGCCGCTTGTGCTTCGGCATGAACAAGCCGGCATCGCTATCGACCAGCACACGGCCGTCGGCCGCGATACGGCCTTTGTCGGGGCGGATCAGCCCGGCAATCAGGTTGATCAGCGTCGTCTTTCCGGAGCCGGAAGGCCCGAACAGCGCAGTCAGCCGCCCGGCGCTTTCGAAGCGGGCATTGACGGCGAAATCGCCAAGCCGGTGGCTGATGTCGACCTGAACCGTCATTCGATGTCCATCCGCCGGCCGACGCGTCGCGCCAGCACTTCCGAGGCGACCAGTGCCGCCATCGAGATGACGATCGAGATCAGCGTCAGCCTGAGCGCGCCGGCGTCGCCGCCGGGAACCTGCGTGAAAGTGTAGATCGCCGACGGCAGCGTCTGCGTCTCGTTCGGAATGTTGGAGACGAAGGTGATCGTCGCGCCGAATTCGCCCATCGCCTTGGCGAAGGAGAGGATCGCACCGGCGATCAGGCCGGGCAGGATCAGCGGCAGCGTGATCGTGCCGAACACCCATAATGGATTGGCGCCGAGCGTGCCGGCGGCCGCCTCGATTTTGCGGTCGACCGCTTCGATCGACAGCCGGATCGCCCGCACCATCAGCGGAAAACCCATCACGCCGCAGGCGAGCGCGGCGCCGGTCCAGCGAAAGGAAAAAACGATGCCGATATGTTCGGCCAGGAAAGCTCCGGCCGGACCGCGCTTGCCGAAAGTCAAAAGCAGCAAATAGCCGGTCACCACCGGCGGGAGGATCAGCGGCAGATGCACCAGCCCGTTGAGCAGCGTCTTGCCCCAGAACTGGCCGCGGGCGAGCACAAGAGCGATCGCTACGCCCGGCGGCAGGCTGGCAATCATCGCCACGGTCGCCACCTTGATGGACAGTCGGACCGCATTCCATTCGTCGGGAGCGAGATCCAGCAGCCAGCTCATGCTCAGGGCCGTTCGTCAGTTGCTCGGCGCAAGCACGGTAAAACCTTGCGCCTTGAAGAGTTCGCCAGCCTTGGCGGATTGCAGGCATTTCAGGAATGCCGGGGTATCCTTGCCCTTCGAATCCGCAAGCTGGGCAACCGGATAGATGATCGGCGGATGTGTATTGTCGGGGAAAGTGCCGACCACCTTCACGCCAGGCTCGGCATGCGCGTCGGTGGCATAGACGATGCCGAGTGCTGCCTCGCCGGTCGACACCAGCTTTAGGGCGGCGCGCACATTCTCGGCCTGCGCCACGTTGCCTTCGACGGAAGACCAGACACCGAGCGATTCGAGCGCCGCCTTGCCGTATTTGCCTGCCGGCACCGCCTTGAAATCGCCCATGGCAAGTTTGCCGTCACCCACGAGCCCGGCAAGATCGAAACCCTTTTCAATCCTGGTTTCAACCTTGGAATCCTGCGGCGCGATCAGCACGATCTGGTTGCCGAGCAATTTCACTTCGGTGTCGGGCTTGGTCAGCTCCTTGTCGGAAAGATATTTCATCCAGTCGAGATCGGCCGAGATGAACACGTCCGCCGGCGCGCCGCTTTCAATCTGCTTGGCCAGCGCCGAGCTCGCCGCGTAGGAAATGGTTGCCGCCTCGCCGACACTGGCCTCGCAGGCCTTGTTGACGGCATCGAGCCCGTCCTTCAGGCTCGCCGCGGCAAACACGACCACCTTGTCATCGGCATGGGCCGCCGGCACCGCGGCCATCAGCATGGCAGCGAGACCCGCGATGGCAATCGTCGTCGAACCTTTGCGCGCCAGCATGAACTCTCCTCGTCTCGGATCGCCCGAAGCCGTCCATCGATATATCCATGTGAACATAACAAGGAAAGGCTCTTTACCAGGCGACGGCATTCTGAGCTGCGGTTTTCTCCGCCTGCGATAACCTCCTTAGATACAGCGGTATCGAGGTCGAAGAAAATATCGCATGGAATCTGTTGCGCGCACCACAGACGTCGGTCGATCAAGATGGATGCTGACAACGTCCGAGGGCGTAGCCGCAGTAGGCAATTTCGATATGCACAGTCAGGTAGGGTGCTAAACCGCGATCGGCGCCTTGATCGTCGCGTCGGCGAAATAGTTGTCGAGCCGGAAATCCTCGAAGCCGAAGGCAAAGAGATCCTTCACCTCGGGATTGATCCATAGCGTCGGCAACGCCTTGGGCGTACGCCGCAATTGTTCGCGCGCCTGCTCGAAATGGTTCGAGTAAAGATGCGCGTCGCCGAGCGTGTGGATGAAATCGCCGGGTTTCAATCCGGTCACCTGCGCCACCATCAGCGTCAGCAACGCATAGGAAGCGATGTTGAAGGGCACACCGAGAAAGATGTCGGCGGAGCGCTGATAGAGCTGGCAGGAAAGCTTGCCTTCCGAAACATAGAACTGGAATAGGCAGTGGCAGGGCGGCAACGCCATGGCCTCTACCTCGGCAGGGTTCCACGCCGAAACGATCAGCCGCCGCGAGTTAGGATTTTTGCGTATCTCCTTCAGAAGATTCGCAATCTGGTCGATGGCGCCGCCATGACCGTCCGGCCACGAACGCCATTGCTTGCCATAGACCGGGCCGAGATCGCCATTCTCGTCGGCCCACTCATCCCAGATCGAGACGCCGTGATCGTTGAGATATTTGATGTTGGTGTCGCCGGCCAGGAACCACAAAAGCTCATGGATGATCGACTTGAGGTGCAGCTTCTTGGTGGTGGTGACCGGAAAGCCGCGGGCCAGGTCGAAGCGCATCTGGTAGCCGAATATCGAGCGTGTTCCGGTGCCGGTACGGTCGCCGCGATCTGCGCCGTTTTCCAGCACATGCTTCAGAAGGTCGAGATAGTGGCGCATCGGCTCCGGTCCGATTCGGGTTGTCAGCCATCATAGCCGAATGACCGTCGGCCGAACACAGCAAAGCGAGACAATTCCAGCAGAAGCCTCGCCAGCATCAGCGGCGAGTTTGTTCAGAGCGAGCCGAGCATGCCCAGATCCTTGGCGACAAGATAATAGAACGTCACCCGGCTCTTGCTGTTGTCGGCCGCCATCGCCTTGCAGGTCTTTTCGATAGCCGCATCCGCCTTGGCGCCGTCGGTGACACCGAGCTTGCCAGCGACCCAGCTGTTCCTGACGCGCTTCAGTTCCTCCGGGTCGGTGCAGGACACCAGCGAGGAATCGCGGTTCCTGAGCGCGATGCCCAGATGCTTGACGATCTTGGCGACCGCGTCGGCATCCGCCGCCGCATCATATTTTTTTACGTCTGCGAGATAATCGGCCATCGAATTTCCCCTCGTCGGCGCCACGGGATCCGGTCGATGAGGATTGTGGCGCGCTGCCGCAACTGTGCGCTGGGTCTCCTAACCGCCACAAAGCTTCGGTTGAGACCGGCTGCAAGTCAACCCCTTGATGATCCACTTTGACACGGACGAAAGTGGCATTCCGGCCTTTCATTTTCCACCGCCAGTCCCTATATTCGCCTCGTCGGCTGGACCGACTATGGTGATAAACAGGCGATGAAATAAGCCGTTCGGACCCGGGGGCGGTACCCGGCGCCTCCACCAAAAACCGCTGCTCAAGAGCGGCTTTTGCTGGGGGCGAAATAGGATCGACGAAGGTGTAAAGATCGTACTTTTGCCCGGCATTGTACCACCGTTATCGGGCTAAACTTATAGTTGCCAACGACAACTATGCGGAAGCACGTCTCGCCGCGTAAGCGGTGCGATAGCTTCAATTCAAGCCCTAGTGGTTCGCACTTCTAGGCGGGGTTCGGAGGTACCTGGCAACAGAAACCTCCATTTCTTCTTTTTTGATATGTGCAGCTGCAGGCCTCGCCGGCTGGGCTTTTTATGCGCCCTGATACGCTCAAGACGCCGCGGCGTTTATACCAGCCCCTGGCTGACCGCGTCGATCGCACCGGCGAATGTTTCACCAGTAGCCTCATCGGGCAACAGCATCTCATTGTGCCCTCTGCCCGTCCGGATCATCGGAAAACAATTGGCGAGCTTGGCAACACGACAGTCGAGGAGCACCGGCCGGTCCACGTCGATCATTTCCTGTATCGCATCGTCAAGGTCGGCTGGTTTGTCACAGCGCAGGCCGACCGCTCCGAACGCCTCGGCCAATTTGACAAAATCGGGCAAGGCCTCGGAATAGGAATGCGCGAGGCGGTTGCCATGAAGGATTTGCTGCCACTGGCGAACCATGCCCATATATCCGTTGTTCAGGATGAATATCTTGATCGGCGCGTCGTACTGGACTGCCGTCGACAGCTCTTTCATGGTCATCTGAACCGACGCGTCGCCGGCGATATCGATGACGAGGCTGTCCGGATGAGCGATCTGCACGCCGAGCGCCGCCGGCAGGCCGTAACCCATCGTCCCCAGGCCGCCCGAACTCATCCAGCGGTTCGGCTTTTCGAAGCCGTAGAATTGGGCCGCCCACATCTGATGCTGGCCGACTTCAGTGGTGATGTATGTGTCGCGATCCTTCGTCAGCTCGTAAAGGCGCTGCACCGCATATTGCGGCATGATCACGTCGTTGTTCATCTCATAGGAGAACGAATTGCATGCGCGCCAGGCGGCGATCTTTCTCCACCAGTCCTGAAGGCGGCTTCCATCCGGTTTCTGAGATAATGCGCGCCATAGACGAACCATGTCCCCCAGAACATTGCCGACATCGCCTTGTATGCCGATATCGGCGTGGACGTTCTTGTTGATCGAGGACGGATCTATATCGATATGTATCTTCCTGGAGTTGGGCGAAAAAGCATCCACACGCGAGGTCACGCGGTCATCGAAGCGCGCGCCGATACAGATCATGACGTCGCAATCGTGCATCGCCATGTTCGCCTCATAGGAACCATGCAGACCGACCATCTTGAGCCAGTTCTTGCCGGAGGCGGGGTAAGCTCCAAGGCCCATAAGCGTCGAGGTGACCGGAAAGTCGGTCAGTTGAACCAGCTCCCGGAGCAATGTCGATGCTTCCGGGCCGGAATTGACGATGCCGCCGCCGGCATAAATAACGGGACGGCTGGCATTGGCCATCAGCGCTATCGCCTGGCCGATCTTGTTGATGTCGCCCTGCAGCTTCGGTTGATAATTTTTCAGCGCAGCAACGTCCGAAGGCGGCGTGTACATGCCGGACGCAAACAGAACGTCCTTTGGCATGTCGACGAGAACCGGCCCCGGTCGCCCTGACTGGGCGATGTGGAACGCCCTATGGATCGCTGACGCCAGGTCATTGACGTCTTTGACCAAAGAGTTGTGCTTGGTGCAGGATCGCGTGATGCCAATCGTGTCACATTCCTGAAAGGCATCGGAGCCGATCAATGTTGTCGGCACTTGTCCGGACAGACAGACAATCGGCACTGAATCCATCAGCGCGTCCTGCAGGGGCGTCACGGCATTCGTCGTGCCTGGGCCTGACGTGACCAGCATCACGCCGACCTTGCCCGTGGACCGGGCGTAACCCTCGGCGGCATGGCCGGCGCCCTGTTCATGGCGCACGAGGATATGCTTGATGTCGTCCTGCTGGAATATCTCGTCATAGATCGGCAAAATAGCCGCGCCGGGATAGCCGAAAATATGCTCCACACCATTGTCTTTGAGTGCGCGGAGAACGATCTCCGCTCCTGTCATGCGGTTGCTCGTATCCTGAATGGAATTATCGCTTGTCATGGTTCTGTCCCGTAGCGTGATGAGGATGGGTTGACGGGGCATCGCCGAAATCGGGCGTAAGAAGAATTTCGGGCATAAAAAAGGCCCCGTCGGGAGCCTGTTTGTCGCGCACGAGTGGCTGTCGCCGGATGGTTACACCATCCTGCCCGTGCGCTTTCCTACCACTGCAAGAACCATTGCGATCTTCATGATGATCGCTGCTACACAGAAAATCGCGCATCGTCAACGTCTCAGGCTGAGGCGTCTCAGGCTGAGGCGAAAACCCAAGGGCTTTCCATCATCGGAACCTCCGATGGCAGCATTCGTATCTTCCCGTTTCCCTTCTCCCCTGCCTTTGTCGAACAAGGCTTCAGTTTCTCGCCGCGTGTCGGTCACGCCCCGCGAGCTACCTGATGGAGATAAGATGAACCAGGAAACCACGCCAAAACCCGAACGCATCCTGATCGTTGGCGGCAGTTCCGGCATGGGGCTGTCGCTTGCCGAACAGCAGCTTGCTGCCGGCGCCGAGGTTACGATCGTCGGCCGCTCCGAGGACCGGTTGTCGGCCGCACGGCAGCACTTGCCTCACCCGGAAAGGCTGAGGACGATCGCAGCCGACGTCACAAGCGAGGACGAGGTCCAGCGCCTGTTCGAGGACGTCGGTACGCTCGACCACATCGTCTCGACCGCCGCCGACATCATCGGCGTCTATGTGTTGCTTCCCGAGATGGACGTCTCGATAGCGCGGAAAGTGATGGATTCCAAAATCGTCGGGCCGCTTCTTCTCGCCAAACACGGCGCGCCTCGTCTGACGCCCAGGGGGTCGATCACGCTGACCTCGGGCATCGCCGCCTATCGTCCGGCGGCGAAAGGCTCGGTGGTGGCAGCCGTTAATGGGGCCCTTGGCTCACTCGCCTACGCGCTTGCCGTCGAACTGGCGCCGATCCGCGTCAATGTCGTCTCGCCGGGCTGGGTCGACACGCCGATTTGGGATGCCGTCGTCGGCAGCGGAAAGACGGCTGCGCTGGACGCCATGGCAAAGCGTCTGCTCGTCGGCCGGATCGGCCGGGCAGCCGACGTTGCCCAAGCTATCACGTCCCTGATGCATAACGGCTTCATCACCGGAACCGTGCTTCATGTCGATGGTGGCCAGCGATTGGTCTAGTGATGGCCAGACCTCGCGAACCATTGCGAGGAACAGTTGCAAGACCGGCGCTTGAATGCGCCGGTGGCGCCATACCATGGTGACCGGCGTCACCGGGCTGCTTCCGACTCAAGGCAGCACGACGATATTGGCGTCAGCCGCAGAACCCACGAGACGCGGGACCAGCGCGCATCCAAGACCGGCTGCAACAAGGCCCCGTATCGCGCCCATGCTGGCGAACTCGCCGACCAGTTTTGGATGGTCAGGCAACGTTGCGGCAAACGTTTCGTCGAACATCCGCCTGTAGACGCAACCGGGCTGGGTGACGAGGAAGGCCTCGTCAGCCAGATCGTCGGGCGTTATGGCAGAATATCCGGCCAACCGGTGATTTGCCGGCATTATGATGACGAGCTCTTCTTCTGCCACCTGCTCGCTTCGCAGCTCCGGCGCCGCCACCGGGGCGGCCCCGAAATGCAAAGACACGTCCAGCGCCCCGCTGGCCACGCCGGCACGCAACCGGCCGCTATCGTCCGCCTGGAGGTTCAGTTCCACGTCTGGATAGCGCCGGTGGAATTCGCTCAGCAAGGCTGGCAAGCGCGTAACGCAAAGCGTCTCCAGGCCGCCGACAGTCAGGCGACCGGCAACCGTGCCGCTCGCGTCGGCGACAGCGGAACGGGCTTCGTCCGCGAGGTCGAGGAGATCGTTTGCGTAGTCCAGCAGGCGCTGTCCCGCCGCCGTCAGCTTCAAGGCACGCCGTGACCTGTCGAACAGCGACGTGCCCAGATCGGCTTCCAGCGCCTGGATCTGTTCCGTCACGCTCGATTGGGCAAGATGAACCCGCTCGGAGGCGCGTGTGATGTTCAAGGTGGTGGCGACCGCCACGAATGTCTTGAGATGTCGAAGCTGCATGTCCTGAACCCGTCATATAGGCATAGGCTGCTTTGAACCGGGATCGCAAACGTGAAAGGCCGGGAACATCGCCCGGCCTTTTTTGTCTCGCTAGGAGAAGCTTACTCCGCCGGCGCTTCCGCAGCTTCGCGGCTGCGGCCGAGCGTTACCTTGGCCAGCGTGAAGGAGATCGCCGCGCAGAGCGTGATGCCCGCCACCATTGGCAGCGGCGTGCCGTCAAAGAACACGCCGGCGACACCCATGGCGACCGCGCCGATGGCGAAGTGCAGCGTGCCCATCAGCGCCGACGCCGTGCCGGCGATCTCACCATGCTCTTCCATGGCCAGCACCGACGTGGTCGGGATAACCAGGCCGAGGAAACCGTAGCCGACGAACAGCAGGGCCGCCATCACGTCGAGCCGGTCGACACCCGAGGCCATCACCGCGAACAACACCACCATCGTCGTCGCATAGCCGGTCACCGCGACGCGTACCACGCGCTGCAGCCCGAACCGCTCCGACAGCAACCCGGTCAGCTGCGACATGCCGATGAAGGCAACCGCATTGATCGAGAAGAACACGCTGTAGACCGAAGGCGACAGCCCGTAATGGTCGATCAGGATGAAGGACGAGCTCGACAGATAGACGAAGAAGCTCGCAATGCCGAAGCCGGCGATGGCCGTCAGGCCAAGGAAGTTGCGGTCGCCCATCAGGAAGCGGTAGCCGGAAAGTGCCGTCCCGAAGGACGACCCGGCGCGCTCCTCGACCGGCCGCGTCTCCTTGAGCGAGGTCGCCAGCAGGATGGTGGCGAGCACGGCCGCGCCCGTCACCGTCCAGAACACGGCGCGCCAGCCGAAATTCTCGATGATCTGGCTACCGGTCAGTGGCGCCAGGATCGGCGACACCGAAAACACCAGCATCAACAGCGACATCAACTTGGCGGCCTCGGTGCCGGTATGCAGATCGCGCACGATCGCGCGCGGCACGGCCATGCCGGCGCTGGCGCCGAGCCCTTGCAGGAAGCGGAAGGCGATCAGCCATTCGATCGAGGGAGCCAGCGCCGAGCCGACGCCGCCGACCATGAACAGCGCCAGGCCGCCGTAGAGCGGCAGCTTGCGGCCGACCATGTCGGAGATCGGTCCGACGACGATCTGGCCGAAGCCCATGGAAAGAAAGAAGATCAGCAGGCTCATTTGCACCGCGGCAGTGCCGGCATGCAGATCCTCGCCGATTGACGGAAGGGCCGGAAGATACATGTCGATGGCAAACGGGCCGATGGCGGACAATAGGCCGAGCACGACCGCAATGCGGAGGAATTTGGCGTTCATGATAGCAGGCTCTTTCGAATTCTGGTTGCCGCCGAGGACCGGCGTGTAACCCTAGGACGTTCCATCCCGTGGAGTTCCGACTCTTCTCCGGAACGAAACTCCCTTCGTGCAGGTCCACAAATTTAGACAGGCTTGTCTAATTCGTCAACCACCTCTATATAGTTTTGCATGAAGCTCAACGTTTCTCCTGACATTTTCCCGCCGCGGGGCCATGAAGCCAAGCGGATGTCGATTGTCGACGCCGCCGCCTCGGTCTTCTGCCGCGAAAGCTTCGCCGGTGCCAATATCGACATGATTGCCGCCGAGGCCGGCGTCTCGCGCCAGACCATCTACAATCATCACGGCGACAAGGAAAAACTCTTCATTGCCATCGTCCGCGACCTCACCGAACGTTGCAATGCCAGCATCTTTGCCACGATTTCCACTTTTCCCGATCAGCCGAAGGATCTCGAGGCCGATCTCATCGCCTTTGCTGTGCGGATGAACCACAACTGCATCTGCAACCGCGACGGCAAATTCCTGCGCAAGCTGATCCAGACCGAGGGCGGGCGCTATCCCGAGTTGTTCGCCGAATGGCGCGAAGAAGGACCGGGCAGGACATGGCCGGCGATCGCCGCCCGCTTCGCCCGCCTCGCTCATGCGGGCTTCCTTGATATCGACGATCCCGATGTCGCAGCGCGCCAGTTCATGGCGCTTGCCAATGCCGAGTTGCAGACGACGTTCATGCTCGGCGGTACACCGACCGAGGACGAGGTGGTGCAATCGGCGACAAATGGCGTGCGCACCTTCCTGCGCGCCTTCGGCAAGCGGCAGCATGTGGTCCGGGCAAGCAAACAGGGCGTGCTCGCCAGCGCTTGACGATCAAAGCCGTTTGGCGATCAAATCGTCGCCAACAGGCTTCGCTTCCGCACCCCGGCGATCTATATCCGGTTTACGCCGCGCTCAAGCTTGATTACAGCTATCAGGACGATTCAACGGAAGCCGACAGCCACATGGCCGACGACCACATCCGCTACGACATTCTGGCCCAGGAGGCGTTGCGCGGCGTCATGCGCAAGGTCCTGGCCGAGGTCGCGCGCACCGGTCTCCCAGGCAACCATCACTTCTTCATCACATTTCTCACCGGCGCGCCGGGCGTGCGCGTATCTTCGCGGCTGCGCGAACGCTATCCCGAACAGATGACCATCGTTATTCAGTTCCAATATTGGGACCTGAAGGTGAGCGACACCGGCTTCGAGGTCGGGCTGTCGTTTTCCGACGTGCCGGAGAAACTGGAAATCCCGTTCTCGGCCGTACGCGGCTTTTACGATCCGTCCGTCAACTTCGAGCTCGAATTCGACGTCAAGACGGATACCCCGGCTGAACAGGAGACAAAGGCCAAGCCTGCTCCCGAGCCGGTGGCCATCGTCGCCGAGAAAAAGCCTGAGACGAAGAAGAAAACCGCTGAGGCGGAAAAGAAGCCTGCCGCGGCCGACGCCGGCGCCAAGGGGGCCGACGTGGTGTCGCTCGACGCCTTCCGCAAGAAGTGACCCGACGGGCGGCGTGACATGGCCGAGATCGTCAATCTCCGTCAGGCACGCAAGCAGAAGGCGCGAGCCGAGAAGGAGCGCCTGGCCGAACAGAACCGGGCGCTGCATGGCCGTTCCAAAACCAGCCGGGATCGCGACCGCCTGATCGCCGACAAGGCCGACAAATTCGTCGCCAGTCATCGCCGGGAAAAATCGGGCGATTCGGACAAATCCGATGCTTGAAGTGTGAGGGCGGTCGCGTGAGCCCGGTCGAAAAGCGCTCGGTCACCATTCGCGGCCACCGCACCAGCTATTCGCTCGAAAAGCCTTTTTACGACGACCTGGTCGCCATCGCGGCCGCGCGAAAATTGACGCTCGCCGCGCTTGTCGCCGAAATCGACGAGAGCCGCCCGCGCGATGCGAACCTCTCCTCGGCGCTCAGGCTCTATGTGCTGGACTGGGCCAAGCGCCGCAAGTTGTAGCCTTCAGGCAACGCTATTTTGTTTCCTGCGCCGGATACGGAAGCCCAGCAAAGCCGAGCGGTCGCGTTCTTCGGCCTGCTTCTTCGATCTGACACGCATCAGGTCCTTCCAGCCGACATAGCCCACCAGCCGCGCATTTTCTCGCGTGACGACGGGCAAATGGGACACGTTCGCCATCAGCAGCTTGTCGGAGGGGCCCTCGAGATACTCATCCGGATAGGCAACCGTCTTTGCGAAGCCGGGCTCGTCGCGAGGGACCACTACGAGGAGGACCACCGCCGCGTGCTGCTGCGGCTGACCGACCGCGCCGACGACAGTCTCGCCGATCTGTCAGCCGCTCATCTCGACGAACTCGGGCGGATCGAGCCGATGCTGAAGCGCTTGCTTGCTGGACGCGGCGCATAAGGGATGCGCCGTCACCCGCCATTCAGCGATTTTAGCAGATCGTCGATCGACGAGGGATCGAACTTGAGCTTTGGCGGGGGCGGCACTGAGGGTGGCACGTTATTTGCGGCCGGTGGCGCACGTTCTGCTTTCTGCGCTTGCTCCGCCGCGGCCTTGCGTTCGGCGTCGAGCTTTGCCTTCTCTTCCGAGGCGATCCGCAACGCCTCTTCCGCCCTCTGGCGTTGCTGTTCTTCGGCCTGCGCTGCTTCCTCGGCAGCCTGTTGCGCCGCCTCGGCTTTGGCTTCGGCATCCGCTTTGGCCTTTGCAGCCGCCTCGGCTTTCGCCCTGGCCTCGGCTTCGGCCTTCGCCGCTGCATCCGCTTTCGCCTTGGCTACAGCCTGCGCCCTGGCCTCCGCTTCGGCTTGGGCCTGCGCCTCAGCTTCGGCCTTTGCCTTGGCGTCCGCTTCAGCCTTCGCCTTGGCTTCAGCCTGCGCCCTGGCCTCCGCTTCGGCTTGGGCCTGAGCCTCGGCTTCGGCCTGTGCCTTAGCGTCCGCTTCAGCCTTCGCCTTGGCTTCAGCCTGCGCCCTCGCCTCCGCTTCGGCTTGGGCCTGCGCCTCAGCTTCGGCCTTTGCCTTGGCGTCGGCCTCGGCCTTCAGCCGCGCTGCTTCCTGTTGCCTGCGCAGTTCCTCCGCCGCTCTTTCACGCTCGGTTTGCAGGGCAGCGTAGTAGCGCACCTCACGCCGCAGCCTTTGTTTCTCGAGCAGCGCGGCTTGCATGGCTTCGACCCGCTGCTGCTCCTTTTCCAGCGCACGCTGGGTCAGGAACTGTGCCAGTGGCTCGCTGTCGAACTGCCGTTTGATGGCGCCGAACGGACCGTCGACGCTGAAATTCAAAATTGGTTCGGAGCCGACCAGCGCCTCGTCGCCGGGTCGGTAGGCGATCTCGCCCTTGGCATCGACGGTGCTGGTATTCAGATCGGCGGTGATGTCGGCGGACAGCGTCGCGCCCGGGCTTTCGAATTTGACCGGTGGCGCCCTCAGCGTGCCGCCGGCGATGGTGAAGGCAATATCGGTGTCCTGCGCCGGAAAACTTCCCGCCGCGGCGATCTGCGGCACGAAGCCGGCAGTCTTCGACGCGTCGATATCGCGCCCTATCGCGTCGGCCTTGGCGATGAATGCGCCAAAGGCATCGGGATTGAAGCCGGCAATAGTCATGCCCTTCAGCGTCGCCGTGCCGGAACCGGACAGCGCCGCGACCATCGCGTCGACCGATTTGCCGCTGGTCGAAAGCGCCGTCGAGAAATCGCCGCTTCCGCTGAAACCGGCCTCCGGCAGCACGGCTGCCAGATCGGAGCCGGCGAGTTTCATCTGACCGGAGAAAAGCCCGGTGCCGTCATTGTTCTTGAGCTCGAACAGGCCACTCAACTCGCCGCCGAGGAATTTTGCCTTGAGGTCGGAAACACGAATGCCCTCCTGGTCGAGCTGCAGCGAAAGCGCAGCGTCATAGGCGGTGGCAAGCGGGCCGGCGGCAAGCGACGCCGCCGTCAGATCGAGATCGGCGGTAAATGGCAAACTGGATTTCTGGCTGAACGGTGCCGTCGGCCAGGCCCCGTCATTGACGAGGAAGGCCTGGTCGCCGAACAGCATCATCGCCATCGGATCGAGGTCCAGCTCGTCCAGCGACAGCGCGCCGGCAAGATGCGGCAGCCCCTCCTTGACGTCGATATTTACGTCACCGGAAACCGCCGCTTCGTTGACGGCGCCGTTGAGGCCGCTCAGCACCAAAAGACCATTGCCGTAGTCGGCATCGGCAGCAAGCGACGTCGACATGCCGGTCCCCATGCCAGGCAGGCCGACGCCGGTCGTCATCAGCCATGGCTCGATGTCGGCCGTTTCCAGGCTGACCTTGCCCTTGGCGGCCGCGCCCTGAGGCGTGTCGGCAACTGTCCCGTCGAAACCAGCTTTGAAGTCGTTGCCGGCCAGGCTGAAGCGTGTCGCCAGGCCGCCGCCAAGTGTGCCTTTGGCCGAGACGTCGGTGGTCGCCTCGCCGAGCATGCCGAGTGGCAGCGCCGGCAACCCGTAAAGCGCCAGAAGTGCGGTGGCGTCGGCGTTCCGGGCATTGAAGGTCAACGTCACCGGCGCTTCGAGGGGCCGGTCGAGCGCCCCTTTGCCGGACAGCGACGCCGAAAAGGCCGAACCACCGGCCCTGCCCTGTGCGCTCATTGCCAGTCCAGTCGTACCGTCGCCATTGTCTGCGGCACTCGTGACGGCGTCGATACGCGCATCCTGGAACAGCTCCGGATAGGCAGCGGCGCGCGCCGCCAGCCCCTTCAGCACCGCATTGTCCGGATAATGCCGGACGGCGACGTCGATCAGCGGCTTGAGGTCGACGGCGACCACCGAGGCGTCGAGCTTGCCGGTCGGGCTCGCTGGGAAGTCCTTGATCCGGCCGGTGGCGCTGATAGAGGCGCCGGCAAGTCCGCCGACCGACAGGCGGTCGATCTCAAGCAGCCCGTCGCGCAATCTAAGCGCGGTGTCGACGCTATCGGCGGTCAACCCACCTGCGCTGACCGGCCCGGCCTTGATCTGGAAATCGAGGTCGCGGTCGGAAAAGCGGTTGGCGCCCTTGTCGCTGACGAAGATCGAGGCGAAGGCGGCGAGCCCATCGACGTCGAGTTCGCCACCTTCCAGTTGCATCAGCACCGATGGCCTTGTGTCTTCGGGCTGGGTGGAATCGATGCGGCCGGAGAACTTCGCCTTGCCGAGGATGAGTTCGAGATCGCTGAAGGCCTGGTGTTTTTCACTCAAATCTACTTTTGCCTTGAAGCCAGCGGCCGGCAAGCGGCGGATCGCCTCGTCGACGTCCTTCGACAGCCAGGCGGCAAAGCCGGAGGGCTGCGCCACGGCCAGAAGCAGCGATCCGGTGAATCCAAAATGATCCTCGACGCTGACCATGCCATTGGCTTCCAGCTTGGCGCGGCCGGGCAGCGTGGCGGCCAGCGATTTTACCGCCCAGCCGCCCTCGGCCGGTTCGGCGGACAGATGCACGTCGCGAATCGTCGTGTCGCCTGCCACCACCGCCGGCAGTTTCACCTCGACCGTGCCCGGTATGGTCGGCTTCGGCAGATCGAGCAGCGCCTGCTCCAGCGCCGCCACCCGCTCGGACAGCGTCAATCCGGCACTGGCCGCCGCCCCCACTGCCTCGTCGAACTGCACCTGCGCGCCATTGGCCTCGATCGAGAAATGCGGCTTCAGCCCAAGGTCGACCGCAGCCTTGCCATCGGCGGTGTAGGGATTGTCGAGCGGTCCGGTCTCGAAGCGGAATTCGTCGACGCCGAGCTCCTGGTGGTCGAGCGAAAACTTGCCGTTCAGCCTGAACCCCGGATCCGGCTTGCCGGCGCTGACTTTCACTGCCTCGCCGTCGGTGCCGCGCAACTGCGCTACAGTCTGGTCTGCGCCCGATATCTTGAACTGGCCCGAATAGACCGCGGCGCCCTCGACGAGGCCCACATTGCCGTCGGTCTCGATGACCAGCGGATAGTCATCCGGACCGGCTTTGAGCCTGAGCCGCATTTGCCCGTCCGGTTCAGCCTTGCCGGTGGAAGCGGCGATCGTGGTCCGCAACCCGTCCAGCAACAGGGAGCCGTCCATCCGCCAGGGGCCGCCCAGCGACTTGGCCGAGATCGTCGAGTTGATCTCGGAAATAAGATGGCTACGGCCGCCGGCGGCGTGGCTGAGCGCGATCTGTCCTTCCGTCACCGTCAGCTTCTCGATGGAGATCTGGCCGGGATCGAACGGCGAGGACGGCCGTATCGTCCAGTCGACCGTGCCGTTGGCGGCGATGTCGATCGTCGCCTTCGGCCGCACCAGGCGCATGTCGAAGATCAGCACCTCGCCGCGCAGGAATGGCGCGAGTTCTGCATCCATCGAAAAGGTTTCGACGGTCATCGCCGGCTGGCCGTTGGGGCCACCGGCGACGGCGACGTTGGAAAAGGTCACCGAGGGAAACGGCAGCAGCCTTGCCGTTGCATCGCCTCGCACGGTCACCTTGCGGCCAAGAACGGCGCTCGCCTCGCGTTCGAAATCGGCGCGATAACCCGTCCAGTCGACAAAGTACGGCACCACCAGCGCCGCACACAGCACCAGCACGAGAAGCCCACCGAAGATCACGAACAGGCGTGCGAGCATGAACTCCGAAGCGGTTGATTGAAAATCAGCCGCACTCTACCCGCATCAGCGTGTCGATAAAGAGGCAATTCCCGCCAGACAGGCGTCCAGGGCAAAAGTCCAGGGCAAAAGAAGGCGGCCAAGAAAACTCAGCGCGCGTCGCGCTTTGCCTGCGCCACCTTTGCCGCCTGCCGCTGCCGGCCGAGTTCCATCGGCCGGATCAGATTCTCGGGCCGCCGGCTCACGATCGCGCGCATGCCTTTGTGCGCGGTGCGCGTGTTGAACTCGGGACCGTCTGCCGCAGCGCCCTGCTTCATGGACAGCGCCTTGCGTGCATTCTCGACCAGCGAAACACGCGCTGCCAACTGGCGGCGGCGTTCGGCCTCGCCATTGAGCCGCCGGATGGTCATCGCCAGAACCGCCAGCTTCAACTGCGAACCTTCATCGGCCTTCGAGGCGCCGGCGCCCTTTGGCGCACCCTTGCCGCGCATTCGCGGCGGCGGCGATGCGCCTCGGTCTGGGCCTTGTCGCGCCGCTCCCTTAGGAGCTTGACCAGGCTGGCGAGTTCGGCGTCGGCAAGATGCTGCACTGCTGGATGGTGCGACTTCTCGACGAGAGCATGTTCGTCGGCGCTCAGCGCCCGAGCCTCTTCCTTGCGTGAAATCGCCATGACACCATTCCTCCGTCTGTGACGCCTGCCTGCCTCTCAGGTCCTTGGAGTCTCGATCCAAATGGTGGTGCGGTCAAGCCAGGGACCATCTGGATCTTCTTCCACTATTCGGCCGGCAATATCTTGCCCGGGTTCATGATATTCAGCGGGTCGAGCGCCTGCTTGATCGTGCGCATGATGTCGACGCCATGGCCGAGCTCATGCCGCAGGAAGCCGATCTTGCCCTGCCCTATGCCATGCTCACCAGTGCAGGTGCCGTCCATGGCGATGGCGCGCATATTGAGCCGCGCCACGAATTTTTCCGCCAATGCGATCTCCTTCGGGTCGTCCACGTCCATCAGCACCAATACATGGAAATTGCCGTCGCCGGCATGGCCGACGATCGGTGCGATCAGGCCCATCTCGGCGATATCCGCCTCGGTCTCGGTGACACATTCGGCAAAGCGCGAGATCGGCACGCAGACATCGGTCGACAGGCCCTTGGCGCCCGGCCGCAGCGTCAGCGATGACCAGTAGGCATCGTGCCTGGCTTTCCACAATTTTGTCCGCTCTTCGGCGATGCTGGTCCACAGGAACGGGCCGCCGCCATTTTCCTCGGCGATCATGCCGAAAGTCTCGGCCTGTTCGGCGACGCTGGCATCGCTGCCGTGGAACTCGACGAACAGGCAGGGGCTCTCCGGATAGTCGAGCTTCGAATAGGTCTTCATCGCTCGCATCTGCAGCGCATTGACCAATTCGATGCGCGCCACCGGAATGCCCATCTGGATGGTCGCGATCACCGCGTTGCAGGCCGCCTCGACGCTGGGAAACGGGCAGACGCCGCCCGAAATCGCCTGCGGAATGCCCTGCAGCTTCAAGGTCAGCTGGGTGATGATGCCAAGCGTACCTTCCGAGCCGATCAGCAGCCGCGTCAGATCATAGCCGGCCGAGCTTTTCTTGGCGCGCTTTCCGGTCGTAACCGCTTCGCCGTCGGCCATCACCGCCGTCAGTGACAGGACGTTGTCGCGCATCGTGCCGTAGCGCACGGCGTTGGTGCCCGACGCCCGTGTCGCCGCCATGCCGCCGAGCGAAGCGTTGGCGCCCGGGTCGATCGGAAAGAACAGGCCGGTGTCGCGCAGATGCCGGTTGAGGTCCTCGCGCGTCACGCCGGGCTCGACGGTGCAATCGAGGTCCTGCGGATTGACTGCAACGATACGGTTCATGCGTGACGTATCGAGCGAGATGCCGCCGCCCGGCGCATTGGTATGGCCTTCCAGCGAAGAGCCGACGCCAAAGGCGATCACCGGCACGCGATGTGCAGCGCACGCACGCACGATCTCCTGCACCTCCTCCGTCGTCTCGGCAAAGGCGACACCGTCCGGCGCCTGCGTCGGGATATAGGTCGTGGTGTGCGCGTGCTGGGCGCGGATCGCCTGGCCGGTCTGGAAGCGCTCGCCGAGCCGCTGCTTGAGGATGCCGAGCACGGCGGCAATGCCTTCCTCGTTGCGTTCGACCGGGTTGAGGTCGCTTAGAGCCATCGATTCCTCCGCGAATGGACCAGCGTCCACCCTTGTTCTGCATCTAGGGATGCGTAGTCTCACCGACCACGCTCTGTCCAGTCCACGCTCATCCCGGCATGACGAGAAGGAAGTTTCCGATGCCCATCCCCGCCCCTTTCGTCTCTCGCGCCATGGACATCGAGAAGGCCTGGATCGACTACAACGGCCATCTCAACATGGCCTATTACAACGTGCTGTTCGACCGTTGCTCCGACGAAGCCTTCGAGATGATGGGAATGGGGATGGACTATGTAAGGGAACGGCGGCTGACCATCTACACCGCGGAAGTCCATGTCTGCTACGTCCAGGAGCTGCATCTCGACCACAAGGTCACGGTCTCGTTCCAACTCCTCGACCATGACGACAAGCGGCTGAGGGCCTATCAGGAAATCCGCCATGTCGACGGCTGGCTTGCCGCCACGTCTGAAACGCTGTCGCTGCATGTCGACATGGCTGGCCCGAAGGTGGCGCCCTTCCCCGCCGACGTCCTTGCCAATGTGGAAGCGATGCGCGCCGCCCATGCCGCCCTGCCGATGCCGGAGCGCGCCGGCCGCTCGATCGGTATTCGTCGTAAGCCGGCTTGAACCGCAACCCAACCGCCGTTAACCTTACCGAGGTTTTAACGTGAACAAGCCGAATTGAGACGTTGAACGACTCAGCGCGGCGTTGGAAAACCATCCGCATCGAATTGCGATACGGGCGGCGGAGCAGCAGCGGTTCGGGGAACGTGCATGAAAACCGACATCAAGGTCGAGGCGGACAGGCTGGCGGCTGACCCACGCATCACCGACTATGATTTCTGGCGCTCGCTGAAGAACCTCAACAACGAGATCTTCCACATTGCCAACAACAACGAGCCTATTCCCTTCGCCATGATCCGCTGGCGCGCCATCCTGAAGCAGGCGCGGATGAAACGCGGCCACGCCTGAAACTGTTATGATAACACCGAGCTTGCGGCACAAGAAGACAGCGTTGCTTACGACAACGAATGGTCGCCAGGCAGCAAGCCACCGAATTCCGGCATCTATCGTTGCAAGAATTGCGGTGACGAAATTGCGGCGAACAAAGAAAACGGCCAAACAAGGCGATGGATTGGAAGCTGTTTCAGCAGCCAACTACAAACAGACAATCCCTGATCCTCTAAGATTTTAGTCTTCAGGCCCGGTAAATCCACTGTTCTGGCACGCGCACCGAAATCTCCTCGCCGGCCGTGATCGTGCCGGGCTTCTCGACCCAGGCGACGAGGCCGCGCAAACGCTTCGCCGCTTTCGCGAACAGCAGCGCGCCGGCCTCGTGATCGGCCATCCCGGCATTTTCGGCGACCGATCGCCCGGCGATGCGGCAAGGCCCGTTCTGCGCGTCGATCTTGACAGTCGCGCCGCCTTTGAAGAACAGCAGCGCGCCGGACGGCAGCATCGAGAGGTGCGGCAGGCCTTCGATTAGGAGATTGGCGCCGATCCATTCCGGCTTGATCTCGGCGATGCCCATCCGTTCGGCGACGGTGGTCAGTTCGTCCGCCGCCACGATCGACAATTGCCGCTCGTTGCGCATCTCGGTGCCACGCGGATACCAGGGTTCCCGTCCGCCGGAGCGCCGCGTCGTGCCAGCGTGGAAATCGCCTTCAATGCCGTCGAAGCCAAGCTGCAAGGTGTCGATGGCTCGTGTCTCGAAATGATCGAACGGCGCGAGATAAAGCGCGGCCACCTTGGCGGTGAGCTTTCGCGCCGGCACGATCTCGACCGGATTTTCGGCCTCGGGGAAAAGATCCGGCATGGGTTCGTTCCTCGCGTGATACGCGCAATTAGCCTCGGTAGCTCATCGGGTCCAGTCGAAAGCGCTGATGCTCCGATCAAGCGGACTGATGTGACTATGCCCGGCGGGGTTCCGATGCTGGTTCCGTTCGCGCCGAAATGGTCAGAGCATGCGCAATAGCGCGCCGCCGATCGAGTAGCCGGCGCCGAAGGCGCAGAGCAGGCCGTAGTCGCCGGCCTTCATATCGGCATGGTTCTCCGACAAGGCGATGATGGCACCCGCGGCGGCAGTATTACCGAGGCGCTCCAGCACCATCGGCGCGCGGTCATGGTCGACGTCATGGCCGAACGACAATTTCAGGATCATGGCATTCATCCGCGCATTCGCCTGATGCAGCCAGAAGCGCCGGATCGCTTGCGGCGTCAGCCCGTGTTCGGCCAGGAATTCGACGATGAACTTGTGGCCGGCAACGGTGACTTCCTTGAACACCTTGTTGCCGATCTGCTTGATCAGATTGCCTTCCAGATCGATCATGTACGGATCGTCCTGGGTGGCGCGGGTATAATAACCGAGATTGGTGCGGATGCTGTTCGACATCTGCGTCCAGGCACGCGTGTCGAGCACCTCGAAACGCCCCGGCCGCTTCTCGCCTTGGGCGAGCCCTTCGACGATCATCGACACGGACGCGTCGCCGAAGATGAAATGCGTCTGCCGGTCGCGAAAATTGAGGTGGCCCGTGATGATCTCCGGCGTCGTCACCAGTACGCGTTTATGCGCCCCTGCCCGCACCAGATTGACCGCAATGTGCAATGCGGCCGCCGCCGAAGAGCAGCCAAGCCCCATGTCGAAGCCGGCGCCTCTCGTGCCCAGCGCCTGCTGCATTTCGATGGCGATAGCCGGATAGGGCCGCTGATGGTGCGAGGCCGAGCAGATCACCAGGTCGATGTCCCCAGGCTTCAGCCCGGCATGATCGAGCGCCTTGCTGGCCGAGGCGATGCCGAACTCGGCCTCCAGCGACAGCGCATCGTCGGGCCGCGCCGGGAAGCGCGGCGCCATGCGGGTCGGGTCGAGGATGCCTTCCCGTTCGATGACATGGCGGGTCTGGACGCCCGAGGCGTGGACGATGAAGGCACTGTCCGATTTCTGCAGCAGCGGCTCGCCCGAGACCTCGCGCCGGACGTTCTCCATGTCCACCCAAGTGTTGAAGCTGGCGACGAGCTCCTCATTGGTGATCGACGCTTCGGGGATTTCAACGCCGATGCCGCTGATGATGACGCGATGCATTTCCAGTTCGTCCCGTGCGCAGGCGTTGCGGCTTCATGTCGACGCCGCAAAAGCTCGGCGCAACCTCTTTTTGCACCTAGCCAGTTTATGCCGGCTTAAATCAAGTCCCTGGAACGGGTCTTTACCAGGCGCAGAGCTTGGTATTGGTCTGCGGGTTGTTCCAGCAGGCACCGTCATCATTGCTGCGCACGAATTGCCCGGGCAGCGGCACGTTGCGGCGGCCGAGATTGACATAGCCGTAGGCAAAACCCGGTCCGTCGATCTCCAGGACGTAAGTCGGATAGCCCGGCGCCGAGATGCGAAAGCTGCCGGCATCGTCCAGCGCCCGATAGCTGCAGGAGAAATAGCCGTCGTCGCTGGTGAAGCAGCGCGCTCGCTTGGCCTGCGCCGATATCGAGAAGGCGAGCACCGCGGCCGCACAAATGCTGCCGCCAAAAATGAGCGTTTTCAGTGTCATCATCCACCCCCCATGGCCCATGAGGGCCGTTATCCCTGCCCCAGCGAGATGCGCATGACGGCGAAAGCCGGTCAAGCATCCGCCATGCACTGTTTTTGGGTGTAGCTAAGAGTTTCTAATTAGAACGCCGCGCCACGATGAAGACACGGGGAAAGCGCAGCAACACCTTGCCGCTTGCCGTTTTCGGATAGGCTTCGGCGATCCTGGCCGTGTAGCGCTTCAGGAAAAGCTGCCGCTCGTCTTCGTCGAGCGGATCGAGGAACGGCTTCAGCCCCGTCGACTTCACCCATTCGACGATCGCCTCGGCATCGGCCAGCGGATGGTTGTAGATCGTGTGCCAGATATCGAGCCGATCCGAGAATGGCGACAAAAGGTCGTAATAGAACGCGACAGGCGGCAGCGGCGCGCGGGCCGCACGCTCGAACTTTTCAGTGAACGGCATCTCGGCCGCAGTCTCCCGCATCAGCCGGTGCGAAGGCTCGCCCATATTGTCCGGCATCTGCACGGCAAGCGCGCCGCCGGGCGCCAAAAATCCTATCAGCCGCTGGAAGACAGCCGGATGCTCCGGTAGCCACTGAAACACTGCATTGGCGAAGATCACGTCGACCGGTTCGGCCGGCTGCCACGTCGCCGCGTCCGCCAAGGCAAAGGTGACGCCGGGCAGGCGCGCCTTCGCCTTCTCGATCATGTCGGGCGAGGTATCGAAGCCGCTGATCTGTGCCTGCGGCCAGCGCTCGACCAGCAATTCGGTCGAATTGCCCGGCCCACAGCCAATGTCCACCACCCGGCGCGGTTCCGGCACTGGCACCTGCGCTAGGAGGTCGCGCGCCGGCCGCGTGCGCTCATCCTCGAATTTCAGGTAGAGTGCGGCGGACCAGTCGGGTTTTGCCTTTGCCGCTATGCTGTTATTCATCGATAGATCTCGCGACGGTTGCCTATCTCCACGATCAGCACGACGAGCCGGCTGTCCTGAAACTGGGCAATGATTCTGTAGTCGCCGACGCGAAACCGCCAAGCTTCCTTGGTCCCAGTCAGCCGTTTGGCGAGTGCTCTTGGATTGGGGTGCGCAGAAACTCTTTGATACAGGAATTCTAGGACACGGCGCTGGTCCTTCGGTGAAAGCCCTTCAATGTCTTTTTCGGCTCGCCGCGTAAACTCGACCTACCAACTCATTCAGCGGCAGGTTTCTTGTGCCGCTCCTCGACTTCGCGAAGTTCAAGCTTCCGGATCACCTCTTCCAACGGAATGCGTACGCCGTCGTCATCCCTCAGGCGTTCCTCCGCAATCCTGGCATCCTGCCAATCCTCAATGGTTTCGAGGATCGCTTCAACTGCGACCTGATCGATCGTACGGCCGCTGGCCTTGGCAATATCGGCCAGCAGCTTCTCGGCTTTTTGCGGTAATTTGACCGTGATCATGGGCAACTCCATCCGATCAATTTAGGCCAAACGACGATCGCCCGCAACGGATCGAGACTCTACCTCGTCAGCCGCTTATACGTCATCCTGTGCGGATTGACCGCATCGGGCCCAAGCCGGCGGATCTTGTCCTGCTCGTAATCCTCGAAATTGCCTTCGAACCATTCGACATGGCTGTCACCTTCGAAGGCGAGGATGTGCGTCGCCAGGCGATCGAGGAACATGCGATCGTGCGAGATGATGACGGCGCAGCCGGCGAAGCTCTCGAGCGCGTCTTCAAGTGCCGCAAGTGTTTCGGTATCGAGATCGTTGGTCGGTTCGTCGAGCAGCAGCACATTGCCGCCGGTCTTCAGCATCTTGGCCAGATGCACGCGGTTGCGCTGGCCGCCGGACAGGTTGCCGACCTTCTGCTGCTGATCGCCGCCGCGGAAATTGAACGACGCGCAATAGGCGCGGGTGTTGGCTTCGAACTTGCCGAGCTTGACCACTTCGGCGCCACCCGAGATCTCTTCCCAGACCGTCTTGGTCGGGTCGAGTGCGTCGCGGCTCTGGTCGACATAACCGAGCTTGACCGTCTCGCCGACGCGGATGGTGCCGGCATCGGGCTTTTCCTGGCCGGTGATCATGCGGAAAAGCGTCGTCTTGCCCGCGCCGTTCGGGCCGATGACGCCGACGATGCCGCCGGGCGGCAGCTTGAATTCGAGATCGTCAATCAAAAGCGTGTCGCCAAAGCCCTTCGACAGGTCCTCGACCTCGATCACCACATTGCCGAGCCGCTCGCCATGCGGAATGACGATCTGCGTATCGCTCGGACGCCGCTTGTCGGCCGCATCCAGCAGATCCTGGAACGCCTGGATACGGGCCTTCGACTTGGTCTGCCGGGCTTTCGGGCTGGACTGGATCCACTCGCGCTCGCGGCCGATCGCCCGCTGGCGCGCATCGTCCTCGCGGCCTTCCTGCTTGAGCCGCTTGGCCTTGGCTTCGAGATATTTGGTGTAGTTGCCTTCGTACGGGATACCGCGGCCGCGATCGAGCTCGAGGATCCAGCCGGTGACATTGTCGAGGAAGTAGCGGTCGTGGGTGATGATCATCACCGCGCCCGGATAGGCGCGCAGATGCTTTTCCAGCCACGCCGTCGTCTCGGCGTCGAGATGGTTGGTCGGCTCGTCGAGCAGCAGAAGGTCGGGCTGGCGCAGCAAGAGCTGGCAGAGCGCGACGCGACGGCGTTCGCCGCCCGACAGCTTGGTGACATCGGCCTCCTTGGGCGGGCAGCCGAGTGCCTCCATCGCCATCTCGACCTGCTGCTCGAGATCCCACAGATTGAGCCGGTCCATCTCGTCTTGCAGCTTGGCCGACTCGTCCGCCGTCTCGTCGGAATAGTTCATCATCAATTCGTTGTAGCGCTCGATGATCGCGGTCTTGGCGGCAACGCCTTCCATGACGTTTTCGAACACATTCTTGTTCGGATCGAGCGCCGGCTCCTGCGCCAGGTAACCGACGGTAGCACCCTCGGCCAGCCAGGCCTCGCCGCTCCACTCCTTGTCGATGCCGGCCATGATCTTGAGAATCGTCGACTTGCCGGCGCCGTTGGGACCGAGGATGCCAATCTTGGCGTCCGGGTAGAAGGACAGATGGATGTTCTCGAGCACCTTCTTGGTGCCGTAGGCCTTGTTGAGGCCGGCCATGTGATAGATGAACTGGCGTGCCACGCGCGCTTTCCCTGAAAAGTCGACTGATGTCGGATTGAATGGAAGTTGGGGGCTATGTAAGCGATGCGGCCCCGAACGGCAAACAGTTTTGGCCCCAGGCGGATTTGGTCGCATCGTAATCGCTTAGCCGCTTCATTTCGTGCCGGCGCCCGGGCGAAAGCTCGGGTTAACCATTCCGCGTCAAAACAGTGTTGGATGGGAAATCGCTGGCAGCCGCGATTTCGGGGAGAGAGATCGGGCCGTGCTGAACAGTTTCCTGCTTTTTGCCGAAGCGGTTCTCTATTTCGGCATCATGGTCACGCTTTTCCGGTTCAGGGGCCGCATCGGCCTCGGCGTCTTTGTCTGCACGCTTGGCGTTATGCATTTCCTGGAAACCTACCTCGCCAGCGTCTTCTACGTCGCGCTGCCGTTCGGCATGGTGTCGCCGGGTTCGGCTGTGCTGTTTTCCGGCAAGCTGGTCATGCTTCTCCTGCTCTACATCAAAGAGGACGCGGCAACCGTCCGCCAGCCCATCTACGGCCTGCTGCTCGGCAATGCCCTGATGATCGGGCTCGTGCTGATCCTGCGCTTGCACGACATCGCACCGCTGCCCGACGGCAAGCTTCCCGACATCGGCTTCATCGACGAGATGGGCTGGCTGATGGTGTGGGGCACTTCGCTGCTGTTCGTCGACGCCATCCTGATCATCCTGCTCTATGAAAAGCTCGGCAAATATCTGCGCAAGGCGCTTTTCACCCGCATCCTGGTCTCCGTCGCGTGCGTGCTCACCTTCGACCAGGCAGGCTTTTTCACGGCGCTGCATTTCGTCACCGGTGCGCCGGTCGCGGTGTTTTTCGGCGGCTGGTTCGCCAAGATGGCAGCTTCCTTGGTCTACAGCACCATGCTGGTCGCCTACATCAGATGGTTCGAGGCGCGGCAGGTGCCGGCGCCGCGCGGGCTTTCCGACATTTTCGACACGCTGACCTATCGCGAGCGCTATGAGGCCCTGGTCGAGCACGTCGGTCGCGACGGCCTCACCGGCCTACTGCACAGGGGTCGCTTCGACAGCGATGGCGAGGCCTCCGTGGCAACCAGCCTACGGACCGCCAAGCCGCTCAGCCTGCTGATCATCGATGTCGACCACTTCAAATCGATCAATGACCGCTTCGGCCACGCCGAGGGCGACAAGGTGCTGAAAGCCCTGGCGATTTTGCTTGGCGAACTTGTCGGGACCGACGATCAATTGTTCAGGATCGGCGGTGAGGAATTCGCCATCCTCTGCTGGCGTCCACAGCCGCTCGCCAGACTGCTGGGCGAAACCGTCAGGCAAGCGGTCAAGACGTCTGCGAGCACCAGCCGGTTCGACATCACCGTCAGCGCCGGCATCTCGACGGTCAGCGAGACGACCCGTTGCCTTGCCGATCTCTTTGCGCTGGCCGACCAGCGTCTCTACAAGGCCAAATCGACCGGACGCGATCGTGTTGTCGGCGAACCGGGTGGCAACGAAGCAGACGGGCGCAACACATGGACCAGGCCGGAGCGCAGCGCCGGCGCGTAACGCTCACTCTGGTCTCGGATTGGCGCAATCAGGATTGTTTGCGCCGCTGCCATGCGCCGATCGCAACCGAAACCGCCATCAACCCGATCGCCAGCCATTTCATTGCCGCGATGACCGGGCCGGCATCGATGTCGTAGGCGATGAACAGAAGAATGCCCGGCACCAGCAGGCCGCAAAGCACGAGCGTGATCCGGTTGATCTGCCATGACACTTTTGCCGCAAGCATCTGGTCGCCGGGCACGGCGACAAGCGCGGCCCGCATTGCCTTCGGCGCGACCAGCGCGGTCGAGAGACGCAGCGAAATCGGCAAGCCGATGCCGATGATCAGCAAGGCGCATGCCAACCAGGAGCAGCGAAAACTTGAGCGCACTGGTTTCGGCCGGTACCGGGAACAGCAGCGTCGCCAGCGGCAGGAAGACACAGAAGATACCGAGCGAAGCGATGGCGATGAAGATCGCCGCGTTGACCAGCGTGAACAATTGGTAGGTGCCGCCGCCGATCGGTTTGGCCAGCGTGGTCATGCGCGCCCACTCCACTTCGGTGTAGGAAAAGCCCGGCCATTCCATATGGCCGTCTCGGATCGCCGTCATGCCCCTGGCCCAGAACGCCAGCCGCGCCAGCGCCCCGTCCGTCATGCCACTCATCGCCACCCCCTACGAATGTGTGCCTTCAAGACCATACCACCCCCGGCGCAAGGCGACAGTCGCGTTCGGCCTGTTTACTGGAACCCGACGGCGTCGACGGTACCCTTCGGACAACCCACCTTGGCTGTCGGTGCCGAGGCAAGCAGCAGCGCACCGAGCGAAGAGTTCGAAGCGATCGGGCCGGCCAGGCCGAGCGTCAGCTCGTCGATCAGCCCCCTGCCGCTCGAAGGATCGACCACGCAGGATACGCGGACCCGCTCGCCCGCGCCTTTGCCGAAGGCGCTGTCGAAGGTGCTGCGGATCTGATCGGACGTCAGCTGCTTGCCGACGTTCCTGGTGAAGAGATCGCGCACCGGCGACGCGTTCACCGCTTGCATCAGGTTCAAAGCGTCGGAGAAATACTCCTGCTGGCTCTTGCCGTAGCAGGTGCCGTGCTTGATCCATTCATGCCTTTCGAGGGCGGATGCGGTGCCCGGCATCACCTGGTCGAGTTCCGATCGCGTATTCGGGTCCAGCGTGACCGGCGGCAAATCCCGCCAATGTGCCGGATCGTCGTTCGCCTTGTCGCTTGCCGCGACCTGGCAATAGAAATTTCCATTCGGTTGCGGCCACAGCCCATGCAAGGTGAAGTGGGTCGCGTCGAAACCGGCGGCGGTCTGCGCCCGGCATTCGGTCTTGCTGGATTTGGTCTCACAGAAAGCCGGCTGCCAGCTCAGCGCGAAGACATATTCCGGCTTTCCGGACGCCGATGGCTTGTTCGGCTCGGCAGGCGCCGGTGCAGCCGGTATCGTCGACGCGCTGCCGCCCGAAACGTGACCGCAGGTGATCTTAACCCAGCGGCGCTCCGGATCAGCGCCCGGAACGCGGATGAGATAGTGCGTGGGCGCGTCCTTGTTGCCGGCCAGCAGATCGTAACTCTGGCCAGCCGCGGTCGAGACGTTGCCGGGATTCTTGCCGCTCTTGATCGCCTGCGTTGCCGGACAGGCGGCATCGGCGACGAAAGAGCCGGTCATCTTCACATCGGCCCGCGCCGCGCTTGCGCCAGCAAACGCAAGAAACACCGCCCCCCATATCGCCCAAATCCGCATTCCGGCACTCCTCGTGATTCACGCCGCAAGCTAGAAACTTGCGACATGTCAGAATTACGATTTCTTTCGTCGGCCGTAAAAACAATCGCCAGCGCATTGAGACGGTTCCCGTGTGGTCGATCAGGCTCCGCCCGCCTCCACCCGTTCTGTCAAGGTGCGCAGCAGATCAAGCGAGGCTTTTAGCGCGTCGGCGTCCATACCCTCCGAAACGCGGTTCGCCCAAACATGCTGGCGTGTGCCGATATTCTTGACCGCTGCCCGGCCGGCATCGGTTATCGACAACAGCTTGGCGCGGCGATGCGCTGGGTTGTCGGCATAGGCGGCAAGCCCCTCCGCAGCCAGTATGTCGGCCAGCCGCTGTACGCTCTGACGGGCGAGACCCATGTCGCGGGCGACGTCGGCCACGGATTTCGGCTCCTTCAAAACCGCACCCAAAACCTGCCAGCGCGCTGCCGTCAGCCCGGTTGGAGCGGCCAGCCGGTCGGCCGCATCCAGAAAACTGCCGTTCATCCTGAACACGGCAAGCACGAGTTCCGTGAACACATTTGCCGCTTCGGTCCTGGTCGTCATTTCTGGCCGGCCTCGATGGTCGCGACGAAATTATTAACGGCTTCGGCTACGACCTCGGGCTTGTCAAGCATCACCCAATGGCCGCTGCCCGCCACGATCTGGCGCGGAATGTCCGTGCGCAGCCGGTAGAGCGCGGCTGGAGTGTCACTGGCCTCGGTAGCCAATACGAACATAGGCCCGCGATACGCATTGAGTGCCGGCTCCGGGTTCCATTCGGCCAGTGCCTTGCCGACACCTGCCCTCGCCGCCGGATCGACCACTGCCACATCGGCCAGAACACGCTGGCGAACAGCCGCGTTAGGGCCGGCAATCGACGTGTAATAGGCGTTCAGGACATCGCGGCCTTGCGGACCGGCCAGATCGCGGACAAAGCCGTCGCGAATCGCCTGCGGCAGCGCACGAGGATTGGTCGCCGGGTCGACGAGCAAGACACCTGCGACCCGGTCGGCATGGCTGGCGGCATAAGCGAGCGCCACACCACCGCCGCCGCTGTGCGCGACAATGAGAAACCGCTTCAGGCCAAACGCGTCGGCCACGGCACCGACATCCATTGCACGGCCGTCATAGCCATAGTCACCGTCCTGCGCCGGCGCGGAGGCGCCATGGCCGCGAAAATCGAAGGCTACCGCCTCGCGGCCTTCGACGGAGAGCTGCATCACCCGGTCCCAGTGGGAAGCGCGGCTGCAATCTCCATGCAGGAACAGGATCGGCAGGCCATTGCCGGCGTTGATCCTATAAGTGGCAAGCTGGCCTTGCGGGCCTGGAACGGTGGACGTCATCATGGGTCATCTCCCTGGTTTCCTGACTGAACGCAGCAATCCCTGGCAACAGGGTGGCCGTCGTGAAGGCGAAGCCCGCCAGCAAGATTGCACGCCGCGAAATGGCCCCGGTGGTTTTCATAGTCATACCCCCAATCTGCTGGCCAATTGACAGTATGCTGTCATGTAATCATATTGACAGCATACTGTCAAC
This sequence comes from Mesorhizobium sp. LSHC420B00, assembly GCF_000503055.1. Lineage (GTDB taxonomy): Bacteria > Pseudomonadota > Alphaproteobacteria > Rhizobiales > Rhizobiaceae > Mesorhizobium. Next base: position 132,275 of record NZ_AYVY01000019.1, read on the forward strand.
TAGCGTCGAATGGGTACCCTACGTCTCTTGACGTCGATCGCTGCGTCGCCCAACAGTCGCCGACGGGAGCGAGACATGCCATTTGACAAGCAGAGGATGCTGGCATCGCCGACCGGCGCCGAGCTCAACCTTTATGTGAAACACGCCACAGGCCAGCCGCGCGCCATTGTCCAGATCAATCACGGGTTGGCCGAGCACGCGGCGCGCTATGCCCGCTTCGCCGATTTCCTCGGCGCGCGCGGCTACCAGGTCTACGCGCACGACCACCGTGGCCACGGCGTCACCAAGGCGCCCGACGCGCCACCTGGCAGGTTCGCCGATGCGGATGGAAGTGCCAAGGTCATCGCCGATGTCGCTGCCGTCCATGATCTGATCGCCAGGGAACAGCCCGGCCTGCCGGTCATCGCCTTCGGTCACTCCTTGGGCGCGTCGGTCGCGCTGAACTTTGTCCTCCGCAACTCGGCGCGCATCCATGCCGCCGCGATCTGGAACGGCAATTTCTCTGCCGGACTGCTCGGCCAAATCGCGCTGGGCATGCTTGCCTCGGAAAAGTTCCGGCTTGGCTCAGACGTGCCGTCGCGCATGCTGCCCCGGCTGACGTTCCGGGCTTGGGGCAAGGCAGTGCCCGATCGCCGGACGCCCTTCGACTGGCTGTCGCGCGATGCCGCCGAAGTCGAGAAATACATCGCCGACCCGCTCTGCGGCTGGGACGCATCGGTGTCGATGTGGCAGGACATCGTCAAGATGACGCTGCATTGCGGCCGCGACCGCAATTTTTCCGGCGTGCGGCGCGACCTGTTCGTCAATCTGGTCGGAGGCGAGCAGGATCCGGCCTCGGACGGCGGCAAGGCGGTCAGCCATCTTGCCGTCCGGATGCACATGATGGGTTTTTCGAATCTCGTTTCAAAGGTTTACGCCGAAACCCGCCACGAAAGCCTGAACGAGATCAACCGAGACATCATAATGGAGGATTTTGCCGCCTGGGCCGACCGCGTGCTGAGGGTGCCGTAACGGTTGGCCCATCGCAAGGGCCGTGACAGCGGCGCGCGGGGTTGATAGAGGCTGCGCTTTCGATCAACCAGGTGATCCATGACTGAGCCTCCGCTCAAAGGCATCCGCGTCATCGAACTCGCACGCATCCTTGCCGGGCCATGGGCCGGGCAGTTGCTTGCCGACCTCGGCGCCGACGTGATCAAGGTCGAGAGCCCGGACGGCGGCGACGACACCCGCAAATGGGGACCGCCCTTCGTCATCGGCCATGACGGCGAGAACCTTTCGGCCGCTTATTACCATTCCTGCAACCGCGGCAAGCGCTCCATCGCCATCGATTTCTCGACGCCCGAGGGCGCCGAGACGGTGCGCCGGCTGGTCGCGACATCGGATGTGCTGATCGAAAACTTCAAGGTCGGCGGGCTTAAGAAATACGGCCTCGACCATGACAGCCTGAGGGAAATCAACCCACGGCTGATCTATTGCTCGATCACCGGTTTTGGCCAGTCGGGACCGTATGCGCTGCGCGCCGGTTATGATTTCATCATCCAGGGCATGGCCGGCATGATGTCGATCACCGGCGAGGCCGGCCGCGAACCGCAAAAGGCCGGCGTCGCTATTTCAGATGTTTTCACCGGGCTTTATTCGGTCATCGCCATCCAGGCGGCGCTTCGCCATGCCGAGAAGACCGGCGAAGGCCAGCACATCGACATGGCGCTCTACGACACCCAGATCTCGACGCTCGGCAACCAGAACCTCAACTATCTTGTCTCCGGACAGTCGCCGGTGCAGATGGGCAATGCGCATATGAACATCGCGCCCTACGAGGTGGTGCCGGTGAAAAATGGCCACATCATCCTGGCGGTCGGCAATGACGGCCAGTTCGCAAAGTTTTGCGCTGCCGTCGACCTCGAGGAGCTGGCGTCGAACCCTGACTTCGCCACCAATCCCGCCCGCGTCGCCAACCGGGCAAAGCTGCGCGAGCACATGGTCGAGGCGCTGAAGGTCTTCGATCGCGACCCGCTGCTGGCCAGGCTCGAGACAGCCGGCGTGCCGGCCAGTCCAATCAACAATATTGGCCAGATGTTTGCCGACCCGCAGACAATCGCGCGCGGCATGCGGCTCGACCTCGACGACGGCCATGGCAATCTCTTGCCCTCGGTGCGGGCGCCGATGGTCATGTCCGGCACGCCGCTGGTCTATGAACGGCCCTCGCCGCGCCTCGGCGAACACACCGAAGAAATCCTTGCCGAACTGGAGAGGTCAGGAAAATGAAGACCGGCGGACAACTCATCGTCGATGCGCTCGAAGCCAACGGAACGGACCGTATCTATTGCGTGCCCGGCGAATCCTATCTGGCGGTGCTCGACGCGCTGCATGATTCGCCAATCCGCACCATCGTCTGCCGCCAGGAGGGCGGTGCCGCAATGATGGCCGACTGCCATGGCCGCCTGACCGGCAGGCCCGGCATCTGCTTCGTCACCCGCGGCCCAGGCGCCACCAATGCCTCGGCCGGCATCCACATCGCCATGCAGGATTCGGTCCCCCTCATCCTGTTCATCGGCCAGGTCGCCAGCCACGCCAAGGGGCGCGAGGCCTTCCAGGAGGTCGACTATGTCAGGTTTTTCGGCGATATCGCCAAATGGGTGGTCGAGATCGACGACGCCGCGCGCATCCCCGAATTCGTCACACGGGCATTTGCAGTGGCGACGTCCGGCCGCCCGGGCCCGGTCGTCATCTCGCTGCCCGAGGACATGCTGACCAGCCTTGCCGAGGCACCGGAAGCCCGGCATTACACCCCTGTCGAGACGCGGCCTGGCGAAGCCGAGCTCGACGCGCTGGACGAGCTGCTCAACAAGGCAAAGCGGCCGTTCGTCATCCTTGGCGGTACGCGCTGGGATGCGCAGGCCGTTGCACGGATGCGGACGATAGCCGAAGCCTGGTCGCTGCCGGTCGGCTGCTCCTTCCGCCGCCAGATGCTGTTCGACCATCTCCACGCGAACTATGCCGGCGATGTCGGCATCGGCATCAATCCCAAAGTGGCAACCGCCATCAAGCAGGCCGACCTTGTGCTGCTGATCGGCGGCCGCATGGGCGAGATGCCGTCATCCGACTACACGCTGCTGAAGAGCCCCTACCCCGACCAGACGCTTGTCCATATCCATGCCGACGCCGGCGAGCTCGGCCGCGTCTACCGGCCGGCGCTGGCGATCAATACCTCGCCTGCCGCTTTCGTCGAAGCCTTTGCCAAACGCAAGCCGGCCGCAACGCCGGTGTGGGCGGCGGAGGCAGCGAAGCTGCACACCGCCTATCTCGACTGGTCGACGCCTCCGGAGAGCGGCCCCGGCGCCGTGCAGATGGGGCCGATCATGAATTATCTCGAAACGATGCTGCCGGACGACGCCATCCTCACCAATGGCGCCGGCAACTACGCCACCTGGGTGCATCGCTACCATCGCTTCCGGCGTTTCGGCACGCAGGCAGCACCCACATCCGGCTCGATGGGCTACGGCACGCCGGCGGCGGTCGCCGCCAAACAGCTTTTCCCCGACCGCGACGTGATCGCCTTCGCCGGCGACGGCTGTTTCCTGATGAACGGGCAGGAATTCGCCACCGCCGTACAATACGGATTGCCGATCATCGTCATCGTAGTCAACAACGGCATTTATGGCACCATCCGCATGCATCAGGAGCGCGAATATCCCGGCCGTGTCGTCGCCACCGATCTGAAAAACCCCGACTTTGCTGCTTTGGCCCGTGCCTATGGCGGCCATGGCGAGACGGTGGAAAAGACCGCCGACTTCGCGGCGGCCTTCGAGCGCGCGCGTGCTAGCGGCAAGCCGTCGATCGTCGAGATCAGGCTCGACCCCGAAGCCATCACGCCGACCCGCACGATGACCCAGATTCGCGACAAGGCCTGACAAACAGGGTGGTTGCCCTGTTTTGTCGTCTTGATCTGCCTATTTGACCTTTTCGATCTGGCCGCGGATCTCGCCGTCGGCGTGGGCCGCGGTGTGGATGTTGACGTAATATTTGCCCGCCTCAAGATCGGTCGCCTGGGCATCGGTCAATGTCGCCGAACCCTTGATCGGGCTCTTCAGCTTGCCTTCGAACGGCACCACTGGATCGGCGTTTTGACCCTCCGCCGCCGGGCCGTGAATGTGTCCGGCCTTCGCCGGCCCGCTGAGGCCGGAATATCTCACCGTCCAGCTGAGTTTCTTGGTGGCGGTGTTGAATCTGAGCGTGGCGGTACCCTTGCCCTTCGTGGTGACGGGCGGGCTCTGCTGAGCACCATCGAGCGTCGCGGTCATCTTTACGGTTTCGGCCAGAGCCGGTGACACCGAGAAGATGGCGGCAGAAATGGCCAGCGCCGAAAGCATCGGCGTGAAGGACTGGATGCGCATGGAAACCTCCGTTGTGGCATCCTTGAGTTGGATGCATCGGCACAACGATTTTGCGAGCGGATGTTTCCGCGGGTAACGTTCATTTTACATCCCACTAAAAAGGGGCGGTCGCCCGCCCCTTTTCGTCTTCCAACAGAGCCTGCTTGATAGCTCTATTTGATCGCCTTGTCGGTGATCGCGGTCGTGTAGGCGCCGGTCGGCTCCTTGGTGATGATCTTCTGGTCGAGCAGCGCCTTGGCGGTGCGCTCGTAGGTCGCCGGATCGAGCTTGCCGTCGGCATTGTCGATCAGCTTGGCGACTTCGCCCATCATCCGCTTCTGGTGGTTCTCGTCCTGGCCGCCATTGTCCATGACGATGCCGGCCGCCTCGTCGGAATTGTCGACAGCGTATTTCCAACCCTTCATCGAAGCGCGCACAAAACGCACCATCTTGTCCTCGAAGGCCGGATCCTTGAGCTTGTCCTCCAACGCATAGAGCCCGTCTTCGAGCAGATCGTTGCCCATGGCGGAATAGTTGAAGACGGTCAGCTCTTCCGGCTTGTAGCCGGCGTCGATGAGCTGCCAGTATTCGTTATAGGTCATCACCGAGATACAATCCGCCTGCTTCTGGATCAGCGGCTGCACGTCAAAGCTCTGCTTGAGCACAGTGACGCCGTCCGGCCCGCCATCGGTCTTGAGGCCAAGCTTGTTCATCCAGGCATAGAAAGGATACTCATTGCCGAAGAACCAGACGCCGAGCGTATGGCCCTTGAAGTCGGCTTCCGTCTTGATCGGGCCGTCCTTCGGGCAGACCAGCTCCATGCCGGCCTTCTTGAACGGCTGGGCGATGTTGACCAGCGGCACGCCCTTTTCGCGTGCAGCCAGCGCGCCGCCCATCCAGTCGACGATGACGTCGGCACCGCCGCCGGCAATGACCTGCTCGGGTGCGATGTCCGGGCCGCCGGGCTTGATGTCGACGTCGAGGCCTTCGGCGTCATAGAAGCCCTTGGCCTTGGCGACATAATAGCCGGCGAACTGTGCCTGGGTGACCCATTTCAGCTGCAGCGTCACCTTGTCCGCGGCCACCGCCTGGAACGCGGCAAGCGACATCGCGCCGGCCAGCATCGAAACAACAAGTCTTTTCATGTTTTTACCCTCTGAAGTTAGCGCCCTAAACCCACCGCCCCTATCCACCACGGACAGAGGGATGCCAAAACGTGATTGCTCTCTCGAAAAGAGCGACCACGCCATAAAAGACCGAACCCGCAAGTGCTGCAACTGCGATTTCGGCCCACACCATGTCGATGTTCATCCGCCCGACTTCCGTCGAAATGCGGAATCCCATGCCGACCACCGGCGTGCCGAAGAACTCGGCGACGATGGCGCCGATCAGCGCCAGCGTCGAATTGATCTTCAACGCATTGAAGATGAACGGTGCCGCCGCCGGCAGCCGCAGCTTGAACAGCGTCTGCCAGTAGCTCGAGGCATAGGTGCGCATCAGGTCGCGCTCCATATGGCCGGAGGCGGTAAGCCCGGCGACGGTGTTCACCAGCATCGGGAAGAAGGTCATGATTATGACCACGGCTGCCTTGGATTGCCAGTCGAAGCCGAACCACATGACCATGATCGGCGCGACGCCGATGATCGGCAGCGCCGACACCATATTGCCGATCGGCAAAAGCCCGCGCCGCAGGAACGGCACACGGTCGGCGGCGATGGCAACGAGGAAGCCGGCGCTGCTGCCCACGACATAGCCGAAGATCACCGCCTTGAAGATGGTCTGCCTGACATCGGCCCCCAGCACCGGCAGCGAGCCGACGATGCGTGCACCGATGGCGCTTGGCGGCGGCAACAGGATGAAGGGAATGCCGGCGCCACGCGTCACCGCCTCCCAGATGATCAGGATCCAAGCGCCGAAGATGGCTGGAATGATCAGGCGCAAGGCGGTTGACGCCCAGCGCGACGTCGGGCGAACCGACGACAAGACCGTTACGCAGCGCCAGGCCAAAAACCACGCCGCGACGAGCAGCAGATAGAAGGAGCCACGAGCGCTGCCCTCATTGCCGGTTATGCCGGCGAGCAACATCCACGCCGCGCCGTGCGCGCCAAGGAACAGCAACACCACCCCGATCATCGGTGGAAAGTTGTCGGCCTCGATTGCCATGAGCAGCAAAATGAAAATCAAAACCGTAGTCGCCATGCCGTAACCGGGCGTAGCACTGACGAGCGGCCAAAGAAGCAGCGCGCCGACAAGAAGGATAAGCGCGGCATATCCTTGCCAGGATCGGGGGGTGATTGAGGAAAGGCTCAGGAGCGAGCTCATGCCGGCCTCCCGCCCATGGCGCGGTCGACAAGGCGCCCAGCAATGCCGACCAGCATAACCAGCAAGGCCGCCACCACCGAGCCGGCGACCAGCGCCGACCAGATGTCGATCGTCTGGCTGTAGTAGGCGCCGGCGAGCAATTTGGCGCCGATGCCGGCGACGGCGCCGGTCGGCAGCTCGCCGACAATGGCGCCGACCAGGCTGGCGGCCACAGCCACCTTCATCGAGGTGAACAGGAACGGCACCGAGGCCGGCACCCGCAATTTCCAGAAGGTCTGCGAGGGACTGGCATTATAGGTATGCATCAGGTCGAGATGGGTGAGCTCGGGCGAGCGAAGCCCCTTCACCATGCCAACCGCCACCGGGAAGAACGACAGATAGGTCGAGATCAGCGCTTTCGGGATCAGCCCGGTGATGCCGACCGCCGCCAGCACGACAATGATCATCGGCGCCACCGCCAGGATCGGAATGGTCTGCGAGGCGATGATCCACGGCATCATGCTGCGGTCGAGCGTCGTCACATGCACGATGCCGACGGCGATGACGATGCCGAGCGCCGTGCCGAAGGCAAAGCCGAGCAGCGTCGACGACAGCGTCACCCAGGCATTGTAGACAAGGCTGCGGTTCGAGGTGATGCTGCGCAAAAAGGTGTTTTCGAAAAAATTCACCGCCACCTGGTGTGGCGCCGGTAGCGTCGGCTTCGGTTGTGCCAGCGTCTTGCCGATGAATTCCACAATGCCCGGTGTCAAATTGGCGCGGCGGTCGAGATCGCGCTGGAACGGCGCGTTGAGGACAACGGCCATGACGTACCAGACGACGACCACGCCCAGGAGGATCGAGGTCACGGGAACGATCTTGTCGCGAAACGAGTCCATCTAGCGATCCTCGGGCGCTTGGCGCCCTCCTCTCCCCAACGGGGAGAGGGTGGCCGGAGCGAAGCGGAGGCCGGGTGAGGGGGTAGAAATCTTTCCGTCGAGGCAAGCCAATATCGTATCAAGGACCGCTCGACGTTCGGCCAGAACTTCATGGTTCCAGAACCGAAGAACGGAATAGCCATAGCCATTCAGCCAAGCAGTTCTCGCCGTATCGGTTGGAGAATCCGCATGCTGACTGCCGTCGACTTCAACAATCAGACCCTTCTCGCGACAAACGAAGTCCGCGATGAAAAGGCCAAGCGGCACCTGCCTCACAAATTTGTAGCCGTTGAGATGACGTCCTCTCAGTTCCCCCCAAAGCCGGTACTCAGCCTCGGTCTCGTCAAACCGGAGCTTTCGGGCACGAGCGGTTGCCCCAACATTTCTTTTAGTTGGATCTGTCGGCGCCGCCCCCTCACCCGACCTCCGCTTCGCTCCGGCCACCCTCTCCCCGTCGGGGAGAGGAGGACCCTCATCCCGCTCAATCATCATAGCTGTGCCCTGCCCTCAGCCCGTCGCGCACCCGTGCCGCGATGGCCAGGAACTCCGGCGTCTCGCGGATATCGAGCGGCCGCTTCTTCGGCAGCGTCGATTCTATGACATCGCTGACACGCCCCGGGCGCGGCGACATGACGATGATGCGCGTCGACAGATAGACCGCCTCGGGGATCGAATGGGTGACGAAGCAGATGGTCTTGTTGGTCCGCTCCCAAAGCTCCAGCAGTTGTTCGTTGAGGTGGTCGCGCACGATCTCGTCCAGCGCGCCGAACGGTTCGTCCATCAACAAAAGGTCGGCATCGAAGGCGAGCGCCCGTGCGATCGAGGCGCGCTGCTGCATGCCGCCCGAAAGCTGCCAGGGGTATTTCTTCTCGAAGCCGCTGAGGTTGACGAGGTCGAGGGTTCGCTTGATGCGCGCCGCCTGCTCCGCCCTGGACAGGCCCATGATCTCCAGCGGCAGCGCCACATTGCGCTCGATCGTGCGCCACGGATAAAGTGCGGCCGCCTGGAAGACATAGCCATAGGCGCGGCGCTGGCGCGCCTGCTCGGGCGTCATGCCGTTGACGGAAATGGCTCCCGATGTCGGCTTCTCCAGATCGGCGATGACGCGCAGCAAGGTCGTCTTGCCGCAGCCGGAGGGCCCGATGAAGGACACGAATTCGCCCTTGCCGATGGTCAGGTCGACATTCGACAGCGCCTGCACCGGACCGTCATTGGTCTGGAAGGTCAGGCCAAGCTTGCTTGCCGAAACAACGGCTGGCGATGCTCCCGTCATCGGCCGTAGCCTGTCGCTTCCGGCCACTGCGCCACCGGCCGGAATCCGATTGATTTTACCCCGATGTTGCTTTCCACTCGCCCAGTCCTACTCGCGCCAGTTCTACGCGCCCCAGTTCTACGTGCCCTTGTCCCATCAGATAGACGCCCGGAGTTGCCCCGATGTCGCCCAAACCGACGTGCCATCTTATCCGCCCTGAAAGCTCTTATGAAGGCAAGCAGGGCCTGAGCTATTTCGCCGGTATCGCCGCCGAAACAGTCGGCTCCTCCGGTATCTGCATGCATCTGCTGACCATGCCTCCGGGCGCCCGCGCCAAGGCGCATATGCACGAAAACCATGAAACCGCGATCTATGTGCTCTCCGGCGAAGTCCATACCTGGTATGGCGACCGGCTCGAACAGCATATCGTGGTCAAGGCCGGCGATCTTTTCTATATTCCCCCCGGTGTGCCGCATCTGCCGGCCAATCTGAGCGACAGCCCCGCCTCGGCGGTTATTGCCCGCACCGATCCCAACGAACAGGAAAGCGTCGTCCTGCTGCCGGAACTGGACGGGTTGGTCGCCTGAGGACTGGGTCGAGGCGGCGGCCGTCATCGGCACCGTCACGAACATGATTTCAGCGGCCCTATCTCCTCAAGGCCGGGAATGGTCACGAAGAAACCGTCCCCTCCTTTGTTGATGACCTTGACGACATCTGTGGTCGTCCCCTCCTCGCCCTCGGCGAAACAGGTGGAGCTCAACAACTGGGTGCCAGGCGTCGTCGTCAATGGCTGTGCGAACTCGCAGCCGCTGCCATAGGTTTCGACGCCCTCGGCGGTCAGCACGACATAATCGTCGCGGTCCTGATAACCGAGCCGTACACCAGCGCAACCGACCTCATTGCCAAAGGAGCCGGCAAGGACGTCCGCCGCCGGCCCGGAGGCAAGGATCACCGCGGCCATTGAGATGATCGCTCCGTGGCTCGCCAAGCTCAAACGCCCGTCGCCGGGATGCCTGTACGCTCCACCTTGCGCGGCGCGGAAATTTCCTTCCAGGTCGACAGTGCCCGGTTGACCGCCGCGTTCGGCTCGCGAGCGACGAACTCGCCATGGCCGGGCTTTGCCTTAACCTCGTTTTCCTCGATCGACAGTTCGCCGCGCGAGAAGACGTAGCGTGGCAGGCCGGTCACCTCGAAACCTTCGAAGACGTTGTAGTCGATGACCGACTGCTGCTTCTTGGCCGTGATTTTCTTCTTGCGCTTCGGGTCCCAGACAAGGATGTCGGCGTCCGCGCCTTCGACGATGGCGCCCTTCTTCGGGTACATGTTGAGGATCTTGGCGATGTTGGTCGAGGTCACCGCGACGAACTCGTTCATCGTCAGCCGGCCGGTGTTGACGCCGGTCGTCCACAGCACCGGCAAACGATCCTCGAGCCCGCCCGTGCCATTCGGGATCTTGGTGAAGTCGCCGACGCCGTTGCGCTTCTGCTTGGTGGTGAAGGCACAATGGTCGGTCGCCACCACTTGCAGTGACCCAGCCTGCAGGCCGGCCCACAGCGAATCCTGATGCCATTTGTTGCGGAAGGGCGGGCTCATAACGCGCCGCGCCGCATGGTCCCAGTCCTTGTTGAAATATTCGCTCTCGTCCAGCGTCAGGTGCTGGACCAGCGGCTCGCCGAATACCCGCATGCCTTTCTGGCGCGCCCGGCGGATGGCCTCGTGGGCCTGCTCGCAGGAGACATGCACGACATAGAGCGGCACGCCGGCCATGTCGGCGATCATGATGGCACGATTGGTCGCCTCGCCTTCGACTTCCGGCGGGCGCGAATAGGCGTGTCCCTCCGGACCACTATTGCCCGCCGCCAGCAGCTTCTGCGACAGTGCCGCCACCACGTCGCCATTCTCGGCATGGACCAGCGGCAGCGCGCCAAGATCGGCACAGCGCTGGAACGACGAATACAGCTCGTCGTCATCGACCATCAGCGCACCCTTGTAGGCCATGAAATGCTTGAACGAGGTGATGCCCCTGTCAACGACGGTGGCCATCTCGTCGAACACCTGCTTGCCCCACCAGGTGATCGCCATGTGGAAGGAATAATCGCAGGAAGCCTTCGAAGTCTTGTTGTCCCACATCTGCAAGGCCTCGAGCAGCGACTGCTGCGGCGCCGGCAGGCAGAAATCGACGACCATCGTCGTGCCGCCGGCGAGCGCGGCGCGGGTGCCGCTCTCGAAATCATCGGCCGAATAGGTGCCCATGAACGGCATTTCGAGGTGGGTATGCGGGTCGATGCCGCCCGGCATGACATAGCAGCCGCTGGCGTCGAACTCATGGTCGCCATGCAGATCCGGCCCGATGCCGACGATCTTGCCGTGCCTGAACAGCACATCGGCTTTCCACGTCCGGTCGGCGGTGACAATGGTGCCATTCTTGATGACTTTGGACATTTTCTTGTTCCCCTATATGTCCGCGTTGGCAAGCTTAAGCTTTCTTCGATCTTGCGATTCCCGCGTCCTGACCGCTCAAAATTTCCCAGGCGGAATCGAATTGTGGCCGATGCTTGCCGATGTCTGACATGGTTTGGTCAAACGATCGCAGGATCCCGTCAAGCTCAATCCAAAGATCCTGGTTTTCCATCCAGAACTCCGGAGAAATCTTGAGGCAGTTCATAAGTAGATCGCCATCGTGGAACGTCACTGCGATCAACGGGTTTTCAGTCAGTATGGATATCGCTTTGGGGACCACATATTCCAGCCCGAATCCTTGGCTGACCAGCAGCCTTATTTGCTCCCCCGTAAGGTTCCGCAGCGGCGTTGCCAACGCGATGCTGCATTGTTCGACGAGAGAGGTTTGAAATGGAGGCTGATCTGCCTTCCAGCCCAGAAGCACGTTAAGCGTCCGATCTTCGTCAAGATTGCGACGCGGCTTCATTCGACAATCACTGCCGTATCGACCACCGCGTGGAACAGCACATCGGCGCCGGCCGTTGCCCATTCCTTGGTGATCTCCTCGGCCTCGTTGTGGCTGAGCCCGTCGACGCAGGGACACATCACCATCGCCGTCGGTGCGACGCGGTTGATCCAGCAGGCGTCGTGGCCGGCGCCGGAGACGATGTTGCGATGCGTATATCCCAGGCGCTCCGCCGCATCCCGCACCGCCTTGACGCAGCCCGCGTCGAAAGTGACCGGATCGAAATGGCCGACCTGCTCGATTTGATATTTAATGTCGAGCGCCTCGCAGATCGTGTCGATGCCTTCCCGGATGCGGCCGTCCATGGCGTCCAGCACTTCCTTTTCCGGTGAGCGGATGTCGATGGTGAAGACGGTGCGACCGGCGATGATGTTGCGCGAGTTCGGATAGACCTCCATATGGCCGACCGCGCCAACGGCGTCCGGCTGGTAGTCCATGGCGATCTCGTGCACCAACTCGATCACCCGCGCCATGCCGAGCCCGGCATTGCGCCGCTTCGGCATCGGCGTCGAGCCGGTATGCGCCTCCCTGCCGGTCAGCGTCACCTGCAGCCATTTCAGTCCCTGGCCATGGGTGACGACGCCAATGTCGATGCCCTCGTCCTCGAGGATCGGGCCCTGCTCGATATGCAATTCGAAGAAGGCGTGGATCTTGCGCTCACCGACTTTCTCGGTGCCCTTCCAGCCGATCCGTTCGAGCTCCTCGCCGAATTTCTTGCCGTCCTTGTCGACATGCGAATAGATTTCGGCCTGATCGAGCACGCCGGCGAATACCCCGGACGCCATCATCGCCGGCGCAAAGCGCGCGCCTTCCTCGTTGGTCCAGTTGGTGACGACGATCGGGTGCTTGGTCTTGATGCCGAGATCGTCGAGCGAGCGCACAACCTCCAGGCCGCCGAGCACGCCGAGCACGCCGTCATACTTGCCGCCGGTCGGCTGCGTATCGAGATGGCTGCCGACATACACCGGCTGCAGGCTGGGGTCGGTGCCTTCGCGACGGGCAAACATCGTGCCCATCTCGTCGACGCCCATTTCGAGCCCCGCCTCATCGCACCAGCGCTTGAACAGATGCCGCCCTTCGCCATCCTCGTCGGTAACGGTCTGGCGATTATTGCCGCCGGCAATGCCGGGGCCGATCTTCGCCATCTCCATTATCGAATCCCACAAACGGTCTGAATTGATTCGCAGATTCTCGCCGGGGGCGGCCATTCAAGTTCCTCTCATTTACTCACATTAGGACGACGGTTCCCGTCGTCGCCCTACATGTTGGGGAGCATCTAGTCCACCGCCCTCAGCACTTCGCGCACATGGTCGATCAATTCGTTGATCTGGCCCTTGGTAATGATGAGCGGTGGCGACAGAGCGATGATGTCGCCGGTGGTGCGGATCAGCGCACCGCGCTCGAACGCCTTGACGAAAGCCGAGAAGGCGCGCTTCGTCGGCTGGCCTGCGATCGGCGCCAGCTCGATCGCGCCGATCAGGCCGATGTTGCGGATGTCGATGACGTTCGGTTCGCCCTTCAGCGAGTGCAGCGCGTCCTCCCAGTACGGCGCCAGTTCCTCGCCGCGCGTCAGCAGCCCCTCTTCCTTGTAGGTGTCGAGTGTGCCCAGCGCCGCCGCGCAGGCGATCGGATTGCCCGAATAGGTGTAGCCGTGGAAGAACTCAATCATATGCTCGGGCCCGGTCATGAAGGCGTCGTGGATTTCCTTCTTGACGAACACCGCGCCCATCGGGATGACGCCATTGGAGACGCCCTTGGCCGTCGTCATGATATCCGGGGTGACACCGAAATAGTCGGCGGCAAACGGCGTGCCGAGGCGGCCAAAACCGGTGATGACCTCGTCGAAGATCAGCAAGATGCCGTGCTTGGTGCAGATCTCGCGCAGCTTCTGCAGATAGCCCTTCGGCGGCAGGATGACGCCGGTGGAACCGGCAACCGGTTCGACGATGACTGCGGCGATGGTCGACGCGTCGTGCAAGGCGACGATGCGTTCCAGCTCGTTGGCCAGTTCCGCGCCATGCTCGGGCACGCCTTTCGTGAAGGAGTTCCTTTCCGGCAAATGCGTGTGTGGCATGTGATCTACGCCGCCGAGCAGCGTGCCAAACATCTTGCGGTTGGTGACGATGCCGCCGACCGAGATGCCGCCGAAATTGACGCCGTGATAGCCGCGCTCGCGGCCGATCAGCCGGGTGCGCGAGCCCTCGCCTTTTACGCGGTGATAGGCGATCGCCATCTTCAGCGCCGTCTCGACTGATTCCGAGCCGGAATTGGTGAAGAACACATGGTCCATGCCCTTCGGGGCGATGTCGACCAGGCGATTGGCCAGCTCGAACACGATCGGGTGGCCCATCTGGAAGGCCGGCGCATAGTCGAGCTCTGCCGCTTGGCTCTGGATCGCCTCGGTGATCTTCGGGCGGCAGTGGCCGGCATTGACGCACCACAGGCCGGCGGTGCCGTCGAGAACCTTGCGCCCGTCGCTGGTCGTGTAATGCATGTCCTTGGCCGACACCATCATGCGCGGCGCCTGCTTGAACTGCCGGTTTGCCGTGAACGGCATCCAGAATGCGCTGAGATCGTTCGGCGTGACTTTCAGCCGGTTGGACATGACCAAGACTTCCCCTTGTAACCTGTTTCGGTGCGGCTAACGCTTGGTCTTTCCAACACTTGGTCTTTGCTGCGTTTTCGTGCTACGCAAATTTTTGACCGGTTGGACAAACGTTAGCACCGCCTTATCAGCGGTCAAGGGATTACTAGCGGAAATGCGGCTTTCGAAGTGCGCTCCACAGGGCGGGGAAAAACTGGTCCAGAGAATTGGTCCAGACGCTCCTCACAGCGAAGGTTGTTCGAGGTGACGGGGGTGGTCGAAAGCTCCGCTCCACGCCGCACCCGCATCCAGCTGGAAAAGCGCGAGCTCATTCTGGAGGCGGCGCTCGAAGTCTTCTCCACCAACGGTTTTCGCGGTTCGACCATCGACCAGATCGCCGAAGCCGCCGGCATGTCGAAGCCGAACCTGCTCTATTATTTCCGCCGCAAGGAGGACATCCACGAGACGCTGATGCAACGGCTTCTCGACACCTGGCTGGCGCCGCTGCGCGAACTCGACGACATTGGCGATCCGCTGACCGAACTGCGCAACTACATCAGGCGCAAGCTCGAAATGGCGCGCGATTTCCCGCGCGAGAGCCGGCTATTCGCTAATGAGATCCTGCAGGGCGCGCCGCGCATCATGCCGATGCTGGAAGGTGAGTTGAAGACGCTGGTCGACGAGAAAGCCAACGTCATCAAGGGCTGGATGCGCGCCGGCAAGATTGCCCGCACCGACCCCTGGCACCTGATCTTCTCGATCTGGGCGACGACGCAGCATTATGCCGATTTCGACGTCCAGGTCCGCGCCGTGCTCGGCCCCGACCGCGGCGGCGACGGCCGCTTCGAGGATGCCGCAAGGTTTCTCGAGCAACTGTTCATCGACGGGCTGAAGCCGAAAAACTAGCCTTGATGGTTCACGCGCTGCGCCGCGCGGCCGGCAGCGCATCGAGCAGCTTCTGCAGCTTGGCGATCGAGTTCTGCTCGGCGAGCGGCGTGTAGACGATCAGCTTCATGTCCGAGCCGTCGTCGATCGACAGGCTCATATGTTCGAACGCCATGGCGCCCGCTATCGGATGCCTGACATGCTTCACACCCGATAGGTTGCGGGCCACATCGCGCAGCGGCCACCAGGCGCGGAACTCCGGGCTTGAACGCGTCATCAGCGCAATCAACCGCTCGAAATCCGGATCGCCGACATACTTCGCGCTTTCCGCCCGGAATGACGCCAGCACGGCGCGCGCCAGTTCCTCCCAGTCGACGAGCAGGCGCCGATGCTGCGGGCTGGTGAAAACCATATGGACGATGTTGCGGGCATCGCCCTCCAGCAGGCCATAATCGCCGAACACGGCTGCCGCCGCCGGGTTCCAGGCCAGCACATCCCAGCGCCGCCCGACGACATAGGCCGGCTGCAGGACCAGGCTCTGCAGCATGTGCAGCAAGGGGCCGTCGATCTTTTCCGGCGCGTCGACGCGACGCTCCGGCTGCGGCCGGCCGGCGAGAATAAACAGATGCCGTTGCTCAGCCGCGTCCAGGCGCAGCGCCTGGCTGAGTGCGGTCAGCACTTCCACCGACGGCCGAACGTCGCGGCCCTGCTCCAGCCAGGTGTACCAGGTCGTGCCGACGCCGGCGATCATCGCCACCTCCTCGCGCCGCAGCCCGGGCGTGCGCCGGCGTAAGCCGGTCGAGATGCCGGTGGCCGAAGGCGTCAGCCTTTCGCGCCGCGAACGCAGGAAGGCGCCGAGCTCGCGGCGGCGGCTGTCTTCGGCGGAATGCGCGGTGGAATCCATGGCCGCTATTATAGCAGTACCGATACCAGGATAAAGTTTGAACTGTTTGGCAAGTGGCTGGTGCCCCATCTTTCCGCTCAAAGCGATGAGATGGAGGCTCTGAACATGGAACTGAAAGACAAGACAATCCTCATCACCGGGTCGACCGACGGCGTCGGCCGTGTCGTCGCGCAAAGGCTCGGCGCCGGCGGCGCCCGCATCCTGGTGCATGGCCGCGACGCGACAAGGGGCAAGGCGGTCGCGGCCGAGATCGAAGCCACCGGCGGCAAGGCCGAGCTGCTTGTCGCCGACCTCTCCTCCCTGGCGGAAGTCCGCCGCCTCGCCGAGGTCGTGCGCGCCCGCACGGGCCGACTCGATGTCCTCATCAACAATGCCGGCGTCGGCACCGCCGGCCCCAACGCCAAACGACAGGTCAGCGCCGACAGCTACGAACTGCGCTTTGCCGTCAACTATCTCGCCGGCTTCCTGCTCACCACGGAGCTGCTGCCGCTGCTCAAGGCCAGCGCGCCGGCGCGCATCGTCAACGTCGCCTCGGCAGGCCAGCAGGCGATCGATTTCGACGATGTCATGCTGACCCGCTCCTATGACGGCATCCGTGCCTACTGCCAGAGCAAGCTGGCGCAGATCATGTTCACCATCGATCTGGCGGAGCAGCTGAACGGCACCGGCGTCACGGTCAACAGCCTGCATCCGGCAAGCTACATGAACACCACGATGGTGCGGCAGGCGGGCGTCACACCCTGGAGCTCGGTCCAAACCGGCGCCGAAGCCATCATCAATCTCGCCACATCGCCGGCGCTCGAAGGGCGGAGCGGCCTCTATTTCGACGGCCAGAGGGAATCCCGCGCCGATGCGCAAGCCTATGACGCTAAGGCACGACGTCGATTGCGGGAATTGAGCCTCGGTCTTGTCGGGCTCGCACCGGCTTCCGCAACATCGAAGAGAGAAAATTCATGATCGAGAAAGCGCAGCACACTGTGGTCGTCGGCGGCTCCTCCGGCATCGGCCTCGCCACTGCGAAAAAGTTGCTTGGTCCGGGCATGAAGGTGACGATCACCGGGCGCAACCGGGAAAGGCTCGACAACGCAGGGCAAAGCCTTGGCGGCGCGGTCGGAAAAGCTGCCTTCGATGCCGCGAAGCCGGACGAGGTTCGCCGGTTTTTCAGCGATCTCGGCCCTTTCGATCACCTGGTGCTGGCCGCCAGCGGCGGCAAGGGGCTCGGCCCGTTCGAAACGCTTGACCTGACCGACATCGGCGGCGGCGTCGACGAGAAGGTCCGGCCGCAGCTCTCCTGCCTGCAGGCCGCCTTGCCGACGCTGAACAAGGGCGGCTCGGTGACTTTCATCTCGGCGGTGTCGGCGCAATTGTCGGCGCCGGGTGTCGCCGGCATCGCCGCCGTCAACGGCATGCTGCTGACCGTGGTGCCGATCCTGGCAATGGAGCTGAAGCCGTTACGCGTCAATGTCGTGGCGCCGGGCGTCATTGACACGCCCTGGTGGGATTTTTTGCCTGATGAACAGCGCCATGCGGTATTTGCCGATTATGCAGGCAAGACGCCGGTCGGCCGCATCGGCCGCGCCGAGGACGTTGCTGAGGCGATCGCGTTCCTGGTTTCGAACAGCTTCGTCACCGGCCAGATCCTGACCTGCGACGGCGGCTTGCGGTATGCGGCGTAACGCGGCTACATCTACGCGGCAATCGCTTTCAAAGCGACTGCGCGATCAGCGCCAGAAATCCTCCGGTTAGCGCGACGTTGCCGACAAAGCCATTGATGCGGGACGCGCGCTCGGGACCCTGATGATCCCAGAAATTATGGAACATCGGCGTAGCAACGACAAGGAACAACACCAGGCACAGAGCGGCGGCAGCGGTCCAGATGCCCGCGATCACCAGTGCTCCGGTGACGGTCTGCAGGACGATCCCCAGCCAGAGCACCAGCCGCGCCTGCGGCACGCCGCGCGTCGTCATCAATTGGGTCAGGAACGCCGCGTTCTGGATGTTGCGCAGGCCGGCAAAGACAAAGGCGCCGCCGAGCAGCAGGCGGGCCGCGAATAGAATCTCACTATCAAAGCTTGAAAACATGCTGTTGGTCCTTGGGCAGAAAAGAGGCGCACGACGCAGGCCGCGCGCCTGGTCCATGCTCAAGCGGCCATGACCGCCGGCATCGGATGGATTGCATGGAACGGAACGCAAAGTCGGTTCCAGGTGTTGATCATGCCGAGTGCAACCGACAGCTTGATCAACTCCTGCTCCGAAAAATGCTCGAGCGTCCTTGCGTAGAGTTCGTCCGAAACACCGTTGTCGGCGATCCTGGTCAGCGCGTCGGTCCAGGCAAAGGCTGCGCGTTCGCGCTCTGAAAATAGCGGCGATTCCTTCCAGGCGGAGACGAGATAGAGCCGCTGCTCGCTCTCGCCGTCGTGGCGCGCCTCGCGGCTGTGCATCTCGACGCAATACGAGCAGCCGTTGATCTGCGACGCCCTGAGCTTGATCAGATGCAACAGGCTTTTTTCGAGCCCGCATTCGTCGACTGCCTTGTTGAGCGCCGACACCGCCTTCATGATCTCCGGCGCCGCGCCGAAAAATTGCAGCCTCTCTTTCATCGTTTTTAGCCTTTCATGCTTGCTTGGTTGAACTTGATTTCTGCGGACGCTGATGGCGCTCGACGAAGGCGCAGTTGGCGGCGACCGAACGGGGATCGGCATCGGCCGTGTATTCTGCAACGATGTCGGACAACCGGGCGTCGGCGAGCGCTGCGCGGTAGGCACGCTCGGCCTTCAGCATCGCCACCTTGATGCCGCAGGGTTTGACATAAACCGAGGCATCGAGCCTGGCGGGGCCGCGCTGGCGGATTTCGGCGCAGCGAAAGGCCGGTTCTCGCCCTTCGACGGCCAACACGATATCGAGCAGCGTAATGCGTTCCGCCGGCCGCGCCAGCCGGTAGCCGCCGGACGGCCCCGGAACCGATTCCAGAATGCCCGACACCGTCAGCATGTTGAGATGCTTGAGGAGATAGCTCGGCGACAGCCCGAACGCTTCCGCCATGGCAGCACCCGGCATGGTCGCGGCGCCATCAACGCCAGCAAGCATCGCGGCGCAGTGGATGGCCGCTTCGACGCCCTCACCCAGCTTCATTTCGCTCTCCTAGTCATGGATATAGATTATCGTGGATAATCTTTATCCGCAATAGGGAAATTAAAAAAGCGGCGCCCGTGAACGCCGCTTTTTTTTCGCAATGCTATTCCGCCGCCACCTTGGCCATCGGGTTGTTCGGATGCGTCGTCCAGTTGGCGTAGATCGGTGACACCGGCTTGCCGGTGCGCTGGTCCATCACGCCGACCGCCAGCGGCTCCATGGTGATGCAGTTCTCGACCGGGCAGACATTGACGCAGAGATTGCAGCCGACGCATTCGGCCTCGATCACCTCGAAATGCCTGACGCCGTCCACCATGCTGGTGATCGCCTGGTGCGAGGTGTCCTCGCAGGCGATGTGGCAGCGGCCGCATTTGATACAGGCGTCCTGGTCGATATGCGCCTTGGCGATATAGTTGAGGTTGAGATACTGCCAGTCGGTGACGTTGGGCGTGGCGCGGCCGACGATGTCGTCGAGCGAGGCATGGCCCTTCTCGTCCATCCAGTTTTCCAGGCCGGCGATCATCTCCTGCACGATCTTGAAGCCATAGGTCATTGCCGCCGTGCACACCTGCACATTGCCGGCGCCGAGCGCCATGAACTCGGCGGCGTCGCGCCAGGTGGTGATGCCGCCGATACCGGAGATCGGCAGGCCATGCGTTTCCGGGTCGCGCGCGATCTCGGCCACCATGTTCATCGCGATCGGCTTCACCGCCGGACCGCAATAGCCGCCATGCGAACCCTTGCCGTCGATGGTCGGCTCCGGTGCGAAATTGTCGAGATTGACGCCGGTGATCGAATTGATGGTGTTGATCAGCGACACCGCATCGGTGCCGCCGGACAGCGCAGCGCGTGCCGGCTTGCGTATGTCGGTGATGTTGGGCGTCAGCTTGGTGATGACCGGCATGCGGGTGTTGGCCTTGCACCAGCGCACCACCATTTCGATGTATTCCGGCACCTGACCGACCGCCGCACCCATGCCGCGTTCCGACATGCCGTGCGGGCAGCCGAAATTGAGCTCGATACCATCGGCGCCGGTCTCCTCGACCACCGGCAGGATCGCCTTCCAGGCATGCTCCTCGCACGGCACCATCAGCGAGACGACGATCGCCCGGTCGGGCCAGTCCATCTTGACCTGCTTGATCTCGCGCAAATTGACCTGCAGGTCGCGATCGGTGATCAACTCGATATTGTTCAGGCCAAGCAGGCGACGATCAGCGCCCCAGATCGCGCCATAGCGTGGCCCGTTGACGTTGACGACCGGCGGACCCTCTTCGCCGAGCGTCTTCCAGACGACACCGCCCCAGCCGGCCTTGAAGGCGCGGATGACGTTGTAGGCCTTGTCGGTCGGCGGCGCCGAGGCCAGCCAGAACGGGTTCGGCGATTTGATGCCGACGAAATTGTTGCGGATGTCTGCCATGCTCATGCCCTCCCGTTCGAGGTCAGTGCCCGATGAATGCTTTCCGCCGCGTCGCGGCCTTGCGCGACGGCCGAGACGGTCAGGTCGTCGCCGCCAAAGATGCAGTCGCCGCCGGCCCAGACGTTTGGCAGCGA
Source organism: Mesorhizobium sp. LSHC420B00 (assembly GCF_000503055.1). GTDB lineage: Bacteria > Pseudomonadota > Alphaproteobacteria > Rhizobiales > Rhizobiaceae > Mesorhizobium. The sequence continues at coordinate 153,157 of NZ_AYVY01000019.1, forward strand.
GGTGCGGCCTTCGGCGTCGACCTTGATGCGGCCGGCTTCCAGGTCAAGCAAAGCCCCGCTGCCGTTGAGCGCAGCCGGGACAAAACTCTGGCCGATCGCCTTGAACACCTGGTCGGCGGTCAGTGTCAGCCGCTCGCCGGTGCCGACGAGCCGGTCGCCGTCCATCGCGGTGTATTCGAGCTCGATCGCCGACACCTTGCCGCCATCGGCAATGACCCGCTTCGGCTGCAGCCAGTGCCGGATGATGACGCCGTTGGCAGCGGCCAGGTCCTGCTCGAATTCGGAGGCGTTCATGTGCTCCGGGCCGCGCCGGTAGCAGATCGTCACCTCTTCGGCCCCGAGCAGCTTCGATTGCACCGCCGCGTCGATCGCCGTCATGCCGCCGCCGATGACGACAACACGCCGGCCGACCGGCAGGCTGGCCAGATCGCTGGCCTGGCGAAGCTCGGCAATGAACTCGACAGCATTGGTGACGCCTTGCGCCTCCTCGCCATCCGCTCGCAAGGCATTGACGCCGGCAAGCCCCATGCCGAGGAACACCGCGTCGTAATTCCGGGTCAGGTCCGACAGCTGGTAATCACGGCCGAGCGCCTTGCCGTTCTGGATGTCGATCCCACCGATCGACGTGACATAGTCGACCTCGGCCTGGGCGAAATTGTCCACGCTTTTATACGCGGCGATACCGTATTCATTAAGGCCGCCGGCCTTCGGGCGGGCTTCCAGAATGGTCACTTCGTGGCCGTAGCGGGCGAGCCGATGCGCGGCCGCAAGCCCGGCCGGTCCGGCGCCGACCACGGCGACCGTCTTGCCGGTCGGTTCGGGGCGCTTGTAGAACTGCTTGTTTTCGGCCATGGCGACATCGGTGGCGTAGCGCTGCAGGCGACCGATCTGCACCGGCTTGCCTTCGGCCACCTCGCGCACGCAGACTTCTTCGCACAGCGTCTCGGTCGGGCAGACGCGGGCGCACATGCCGCCCAAGATGTTCTGGTCGAAAATCGTCTTGGCTGAGCCGATCGGATTGCCCGTCGAAATCTGGCGGATGAACAGCGGGATGTCGATCGAGGTCGGGCATGCATTCATGCACGGCGCGTCATAGCAGAAGTAGCAGCGGTCGGACTCGACCAGCGCCTCGTGGTGATCGAGCGGCGGATGCAGGTCGGCGAAATTATCGGCGTATTGTTCCGGCGAAAGCCGCCCGCCGGCAATGCCTTGCTTGAACTGGCCTTCTGGCATCGTCAGTTCCCCATGTTCTTGTTTTGGGGAAGGCTAGCACGTTTTGTTTTTTTATCAATTGGTCAATTTTCGGCGCAAGCGACTGAAAAGCTTCAACAAACATGACTGCAATAATCATGTTTTTCCAAACGGCCATATACGTCACGAAGCAGGTACGGAACCGCATTCAGGAGCGTTGCCATGGATCAACCTGATCTCGTCGCACAGCGCGACAAGTTCGGAAGTGAGCGACATCCGGCGCATGGATCAACAACCCCTCGTTGACTGCAAGCAAAGTCGAAAACCACAGGGCGCGCAACCCGGTAACATTTCCGGTTTGCCGTCATCTTTTTTGGTTGGCTGTCGGATTTTCGTCGTGAAGATCGTCCTAGAATGGATCGCGCATGATCGAAAAACCGCAAGGAGCAGGACAATGCCACAGTCCCCCATGCCCTTCTTCTGGTACGAGCTGATGACCACCGATCTCGACGCCGCCGAGGCGTTCTACACCGCCGTGGTAGGCTGGCGGGGGCAGCCTTTCGACGGGGCGCCGGGCATGCCGCGCTATATCGTCATGAATGTCGGCGAGCGCGGCGTCGGCGGGCTGATGACGCTGCCCGATGACGCGCGCAAGATGGGAATGCCGCCGGCCTGGATCGGTTATATCCTCACCAGGGATGTCGATGCCGCAACGGCCTCCCTCAAGAAGGCTGGTGGCGCGGTTCACCGCGAGCCAGACGACATTCCGGGCGTTGGCCGCTTCGCCGTCGTTGCCGATCCGCAAGGCGCGATGTTCAACTTCCTGCAGCCCAGCGGTCCCGACCAGCCGCCGCTACCATTGGCGACACCCGGCAACATCGGCTGGCATGAGCTCTACACATCAGACTGGAAGGCGGCGTCCGATTTCTATTCCAGTCAGTTCGGCTGGGAGAAGGGCGACGCCATGGATATGGGTCCGATGGGCGTCTACCAGCTTTTCGCCTTCGGCGGCGAGCCCGTTGGCGGCATAATGAACAAGCCCGAGCAGATCCCGATGCCGGTCTGGCAGTTCTATTTCAACGTGCCCGGCATCGACGCGGCAGCCAAGCGCGTCACCGACAATGGCGGCAAGATCCTGATGGGTCCGATGGAGGTCCCCGGCGGCAGCTGGATCGTGCAGTGCACAGACCCGCAAGGCGCCCATTTCGCGCTAATGGCACCGGTGCGGTAGCAACGTCGCGTCGCGATTGGCGAAACCGGCAGCAAAAACCGATCTCCCCCCTCGTGGGGGAGATGTCCGGCAGGACAGAGAGGGGCGCTGTCCCTCCAACCTTACGCTCTTTGAGAACTATTCCGGCGTCAGCACGGAAACTTTGAGATCGGGCTTCTTGGCGCCGCTGAGCTGGATGGTCGCCGGGCCGGCGGCTAGCTTGAAGCGCACGCTCTTGCGGATCCCCGGACAGGTTTTTATACCACTGAAAGCCGCCGACTTCACGGCTTTACCGTCCTGAACGACATCGATCCAAGCCTCATCAGACAGGCTGATCTGGAGCTCTCCCTCCGGGGGCACGGCCACGCTCGCCATCGCGCCGAATGTACCGGCTGCCGGCGCGCGTTCCGGCGGAACGGTGAAGCTGATCGTGCCGACCGGCGCCAACGCCACATCTGCAGCCTCGCCGACCGAAAGGTCAGCGCCGGACTGCGCGGCGGGCGCCGCCGCAAACAGGGCCTCCTCGCGCGTCACCGGCCATTTGAAGGCAGCACAGCCGGCATCGTCGGCCGTGGCGACGCTGGTGCCTGCAAGGATGGCGAATAGGCTGACGACGACTTTTCTCATGGCAAACGGAACCCACATGGTTTGGAGTGTCTGGATATCACTACAACTATAGCATTTAAAATACAACCCTGGAGAGAAAAATATTAAAAGAACGAGGAACATTTCCAATCAATGATTGTGGCTGGCGGGCCATGCGAAGTGAATGGTCCCCTGTCGGGCGATGATCTATGGCCGGTTCGGGGGTAAAATGGAGTCTTAGATGAAGCTTTTCGACGGTCTTGTCAGATATCAGCTGCAGGCTCTGGCCGCATTGCGCTTCGTGACGGCACTGCAATTCATCGAACATGGTACGCAAAAGCTGTTCAATTTCCCCGTCGGCGACCATGCCGGCGCCCTGAGCGGGCTATCGCTGACCGCGGCCATCCTGGAATTCGCCGGTGGCATCCTGCTGGTATTGGGGCTTTTCACTAGGCCGGTGGCATTCCTTCTCAGCGGTGAGATGGCGATCGCCTATTTCATGGCGCACATGCCGCGCGACTTCTTCCCGGTCAACAATGGTGGCGATGCGGCAATATCGTTCTGCTTCATCTTCCTCTATCTGGTATTCGCCGGCGCCGGCGCATTGGCGCTGGATAACCGCCGCAGCGCCTGAAACCTCACCCACGCATCCGCTCGAAGTTCGCGTCGAACAGTGGGACCGGCTGCATGCGCGCAACATGGCGTTTGCCCAGAAGCTCGATCTCAAAACCGTCGACTTCGTCGGCAATCTCTTTCGGCACATAGCCGATAGCGACGGATTTTTTCGAATGATGCGCATAGCCGCCCGACGTGACCCAGCCGCGCACGGCGCCGCCATGCCAGATTGGTTCGTCGCCGATGACGTCGGCATCGACAGCATCGACGACAAAGGCCCGCAGCCGCAGTCTGCCGCCTTGCTTGCGCTCTGCCAGCGCCGCCTGCTTGCCGATGAAATCGGCCTCCTTGGCATAGGCGACGAAGCGATCGAGGCCGGCCTCCAGCGGCCCATAGATCGGCCGGTATTCGCGCGCCCATGAGCCGTAATTCTTTTCCAGCCGCAATGCGTTGAGCGCTCGCGAGCCGAACAGGCCGATGCCGAATTCTTCGCCCGCCGCCATCAGCGCCTGATAGGCGGCGCGCTGATATTCCGGCGCCACCCAGATCTCGTAGCCGAGATCGCCGGTGTAGCTGACACGCCCGACCAGACACGGCGCCATGCCGATGTCCATCTTGCTGATGGCCATGAACGGAAAGGCCGTATTCGACACATCAGATCGTGTGACCTTTTCAAGAAGGTTCCGCGTGCTCGGCCCGGCGATCGATAAGCCGGTGAGTTTTGCTCCCAGCGCTTCGATACTGACCGAGCCGTCCTTCGGCAGATGCGCTTCGAACCAGCGCATATGGTACTGCTCGGCGACGCCGGAGCCGGCCAGGAACCAGCCGTCCCTTTCCGAATTTGGGCTGCTGAGATTGGCTAGCGTGAAATCGCCAATCAGCCTGCCGTCTTCCTTCAGCATCGGCGCCAGCGTCATGCGGCCGGGCCTTGGCAGCTTGCAGGCAAGCAGGCGGTCGAGCCAGGCTGCAGCGCCCTCGCCCGTCACCTTGTATTTGGCGAAGCTCGAAATCTCCGACAGGCCAACGCCTTCTCGAACGGTCTTGACCTCATTTGCGACATGCTCGAAATCGCTCGAGCGCCGCCACGAGAACTCGTCCCTCACGCCTTCCGGCGCATACCATAGCGGCACTTCCAGCCCATAGGCGACGCCCCATTGCGCGCCTTTGGCCGACAGGAGATCATAGACCGGTGTGGTCTTGAGCGGCCGTCCAGCGGGCAGTTCCTCGTTGGGGAAGCGGATCGAAAACCGCCGCGAATAGTTTTCGCGCACCTTGGCGTTGGTATAGGCCATCGTCGCCCAGTCGCCGTAGCGCGACACATCCATCGCCCAGATGTCGGCGCCGGGATCGCCCTCGATCATCCAGTTCGACAGCGCCAGCCCGACGCCGCCCCCCTGTGAGAACCCGGCCATGACACCACAGGCCACCCAGAACCCCGGCAGGCCGCGCACCGGCCCGACCAGCGGATTGCCGTCCGGCGCGAAGGTGAAGGGCCCGTTGATGATCTGCTTGATACCGGTGTTCTGGAAGGCCGGGAAATGCCGGAAGCCGACCTCCAGCGATGGCGCGATGCGGTCGATGTCGGGCTCGAGCAACTCGTGGCCGAAGTTCCACGGCGTCTGGAACTCGGACCATGGCTTGTTGGCCTTTTCGTAAGTACCCATCAGCATGCCGCCGCGCTCCTGACGCAGATAGAGCTCGCCATCAAAGTCGACTGCATGGATGATTTCCGTGCCGGTCTTCTGGTTCCAGGCGGCGACTTCCGGCATGTCCTCGGTGATCAGGTACATGTGCTCCATCGCCAGCACCGGCAGCTCCAGCCCGACCATGCGGCCGACCTCGCGCGCCCACAGGCCGCCGGCGTTGACGACATGCTCGGCCACCACCTCGCCCTTGTTGGTAATGACGCGCCACAGCCCGTCGGCGCGCCGCACGATGTCCTCGACCTTGGTGAAGCGCTCAACCTCGGCCCCAAGCTTCCTCGCGGCCTTGGCGTAGGCGTGGGTAACGCCGGATGGATCGAGATGGCCATCCTCGTTGTTGCGGACGGCACCGACGAACTGCTTGGGATCGAGCAGAGGCATCAGTTCGGCGGCTTCGGCCGGCGATATCTCCTCGAGCTCGATGCCGAGATAGCGGCCCTTGGCGACAACGCCGCGCAGCCAGTCGAGCCGCGCCTCGGTCGCCGCCAGCAGCACACCGCCGGTCAGATGCACGTCGGTCGCCTGGCCGGACAGTTCCTCAATCTCCTTGTAAAGCGAGATCGTGTATTTCTGCAGCTTGGCGACATTGGGATCGCCGTTGATCGTGTGCATGCCGCCGGCCGCGTGCCAGGTCGAGCCGGAGGTCAATTCATCGCGCTCCAGGAGCACGATGTCGGTCCAGCCGTGCCGGGCCAGATGGAACAGCACGGAGCACCCGACGACGCCACCGCCAATAACCACGACCTTTGCATGTGATTTCATGGGATTCTCGTCATTTCAAAGAGTTGGATGGGTTTCATGATTCTGGAAGAGAAGAAGATGAATCCGAGAAGAGTGGTGCTTAAGGCTCGCTCTGCCCGATCGCTTCCTTGCGCTTGGCTAGGTACGCCTCCAGCGCCTCGCGCCTGGAGATTTCCATCACCGGCTCGGCGTAGTCCTCCAGCGCCTTCTTCCACAGCCTGGTCGCACGCGACGTGGCGTCGAGCCCACCGGCCTCCTGCCAGGCCTCGTAGTTCTGCCAGTTGGACAGTATCGGCTGGTAGAAGGCCGTGGCGTAGCGCTCCAGCGTGTGTGGCTCGCCGAAGAAGTGGCCGCCGGTCGGAACCGCACCCAGAGCCTCGACGGCAAGCTCGGCCTCGTTGACTTCGATCGGGCGCAAAAACTCCATCATGTGCTGGATCATCTCGACGTCGATGATGAACTTTTCGAACGATGCAGTTAGTCCGCCCTCCTGCCAGCCGGCGGCGTGATAGACGAGGTTGCCGTGGCCTAGCACCGCGCCCCACAGCGCCATCAGCGTCTCATAGGCGCCTTGCGCGTCGGCGGCATTGGAGGCTGAGCCCGGTGTCGTGCGATAAGGCAGCTTGTAACGCCGCGCCAACTGTCCGGACGCGATGTTCGCCTTGGTATTTTCAGGCGTGCCGAAGGCCGGCGCGCCCGATTTCATATCGACATTGGAGGTGAAGGCGCCATACATCACCGGCGCGCCGCGACGGACGAGCTGCGTCAGCACAACGCCAAACAGCGCCTCGGCATTCTGCTGGGCGAGCGCGCCGGCAAGCGTCACCGGGCTCATCGCTCCCATCAGCGTGAACGGCGTCACCGCCACCGACTGGCCGAACTCGGCCATCGTCATCAGCCCCTCGGCCATCATCTCGTCGAAGCGGCGCGGCGAGTTGACCGAAATGATCGTGGTGACCCCGGGATCGTCGCGCATCTCGTCAAGCGTCAGTCCGCGCGCGATTGCCGTCATCTTGATGCCGTCGAGCGCCCTGCCACGGCCGATGGCCGAGACGTGAAAGCTTTTGTCCGTCAGCGTCAGATTGGCGAAATAGGTGTCGAGATGACGGGAATTCGCCGGCAATTCCACCGGCGCGCAGACCTGGTTGCCGAGCATGTGGATGCAGTTGAAATGCTGCGCCAGGCGGACGAGATCGGAATAATCGCGCAAATTGCCGGCACGGCGGCCGCGCTCCATGTCGTGCACATTGGGCGGCCCGGCGACGAGCGTGAAGTTGATGGTATTGCCGCCGAGGTGGACGGCATGGGCGGGATTGCGCGGCGTCAGAGTGTAGCTGGACTGTGTCGTCTTCAGCGCTTCCTCGATCATGCCGCGATCGATGCGGACGTTCATCGAGGCATGATCGACCTTGGCCCCGGCCTTCTCGAACAGCGACAGCGCCCGCGGGCTCATCACCTCGATGCCGAAATTCTCCAGGATATGCATAGAGGCTTCATGGATCGCCTCGATCTGGTCGGCCGAGAGCATCGCCATCGGCGGATAAGGGTTTGTCACCCGCCTGAGCGGCAGTTGCGGGATGGCGGTCGGTCCCCTGTTGCTCGTTCGCTCGGCGCCGCGCTTGCGTCTTGGTTCGCTCATGCGGCGCATCAAAGCGCCGGCACGAGGATCGAGCTGTCAAGAATCCGCCACCTGCGGGCGTGATTTTAGCCAAGGCGCCATTCCGGGAATTGCATATCGGTAAAAGCGACAACAAACGTCGGAATCTTCATACTTCCTCAGCGCCTGCCAAAGCGGCCGACGAGCCGTTAAGGAACGCCGCAAGATTCCTTTTATGTTTTCGGCCTAATGCTCTTCCAATGCGTAGGTCGAGTTTTAGTAAAATTGTAGCGATTGCCGTGCCGCTGACGCTTTCGGCATGCGCGACGCCGCCGAACCACATCAACGATGTCTGCGCCGTTTTCGACCAGAACGATGGCTGGTTCGACAACTGGCAGGCGGCGGCACAGCGCGCCGAGCAGAAATATGGGGTGCCGGTCCCCGTGCTGATGGCGACGGTGCGCAAGGAATCCGGCTTCAAGAGCAACGCCAGGCCGCCGCGCACCAAGCTGCTGGGCTTCATTCCCTGGAAACATATCTCCAGTGCCACCGGCTTCTCGCAGGCGCTCGACGGCACCTGGGCGCAATACCAGAACGAGACCGGCAGTTGGGCGGCGCGCCGCACCAGGTTTGCCGATGCCGTCGATTTTGTCGGCTGGTATCATTCCAAGACCGCCGACACGCTCGGCGTCGCCCGCAACGACACCTACAATCTATATCTCGCCTACTATCTCGGCTGGAATGCCTATAAGCGCGGCAATCGCGGCGACGCCGAGGTGCAGCGCTATGCGCACGCCACCGAACAGATGGCGCAGGACTACGCCGCGCAGCTACGGCAATGCGCGCGCTAGCACATCAGCGGCATTTTAGCCGCCCTTGGGTCTGCGCGGCTTGCGCGTGGCGTTCTCGGCCTGGCGGCCGTCGCCGACTGTCGGCGGCGTGATTGGTGCCACTGCGCTATCAGCAGAGCTTGAGATGCCGCCGGTCTCTGAAACCTCGTCGCGAACCTCGTGACGGCGGGCTTTGGCGACCGCTTCGGCATTCTCCGCTGCCTGACCCTCGGCATCGGCTTCAACGCTGCCAGTCTTGCCATGCGGGCGCTTGGGCGGATCTCCAGCAAAGCCCGGGCCAACACCGTGGTTTGCATCATCCGGCACGCCCTCATTCGCCGCGTGTTCCTTGTCGAATTTAATCACCGGCTCCATTTTTGCCAGCACGTCGTCGGCCAGCCAGCACAGGCTCATATGACCGTCGCCGAGATTTTTGACCGGCGGCACCGTAGTTTCGCAAAGATTGTCCGGCACAAGTTTCTTGTAGCCGCAGCGCGTCTGGAACGGGCAGCCCGAGGGCGGGTTCATCGCCGACGGAATGTCGCCTTCGAGCACGATATGCCTTTTCACCACGCTGGTATCGGCAATCGGGATCGCCGACAGCAGCGCCTCGGTATAGGGGTGATAGGGCGGCGAAAATATCTGGTCGGTCGTGCCTTGCTCGACGATATAGCCGAGATACATGACGACGACGCGGTCGGCGATGTAGCGCACCACCGACAGATCGTGGCTGATGAACAGCATCGTGGTCTTGTTCTTGCGCTGGATGTCCATCAAGAGTTCGGTCACCGCCGCCTGGACGGACACATCCAGCGCCGAGACCGGCTCGTCGGCCACCACCACCTTGGCGTCGCCGGCAAAGGCCCGCGCCACGCCGATGCGCTGTTTCTGGCCACCTGAAAGCTGGCGCGGCTTGCGCGTCTCGAATGCCCTTGGCAGCTTCACCAGATCGAGCAGTTCCAGCATCCGCTTGCGGCGGTCGGCCACCGTGTCGCCGACATTGAACTTTTCCAGCGTACGGATGATCTGCGAACCGACCGAATGGCTGGGATTGAGTGTGTCGAACGGATTTTGGAACACCATCTGGATCGACGACACGGTGTCGACGCTGCGCTTCTCGATCCCGGTCGACTGGATTTCCTTGTTGCCCAGCTTCACGCGGCCGGAGCTTGCCGTTTCGAGGCCGAGCAATACCTTGGCCAGGGTCGATTTTCCGCAGCCGGATTCGCCAACGATAGCGACGGTCTCGGATTCGCGCGCCATGAAAGAGATCGTCTCGTTGGCCTTGACGACACGTCCTTCGCTCGAGCCGAACACTTCGCTGCCGCCGACTTTGTAGTACTTCCTGAGGTCTTCGATCTGGAGCACCGGCGCACCGGGCACCACGCGCTCGTTGACTTTCTTGGCGCCAGGCGGCAGCGCCTCCCAGTCGATCTCGTTGAAGCGTACGCAGCGCGAGAAATGCCCGTCATGGCCTTCGACCGCGATCATCGGAATTTCGGCGGCGTTGCAGACGCCCTCGACGAAATGGTGGCAGCGCGGGCCGAAATTGCAGCCCTTCGGCCGCTCGTGCGGCAGCGGCAACTGCCCCGGAATGGATATCAGAGGCCGCGAATTCTTGTCGGCGCCCGGCAACGGGATCGAGCGGAACAGGCCTTGCGTGTAGGGATGGCGCATCCGGTCGAAGACGTCCTTGATCTTGCCCGTCTCCACCGCTTCGCCCGAATACATCACCGTGATGCGGTCGCAGGTCTCCAGGATCAGGCCGAGATTGTGCGACACGAAGATCATCGAGGTCCCGAACTTCTCGCCCAGCCCCTTGACCAGATCGACGATACCGGCCTCAACCGTCACGTCGAGCGCTGTCGTCGGCTCGTCGAGCAGAAGCAGCGCAGGCTTCGACAGCAGCGCCATGGCAATGACGATGCGCTGCTGCTGGCCGCCGGAAAGCTGGTGTGGGTAGGAACGCATCATGCGCTCGGGATCCGGCAGCTTCACCGCGCGCACCATTTCCAACGCGCGTTTATAGGCTTCATCCTTCGATACCTTGTCGTGGATCAGTGGCACTTCCATCAGCTGCTGGCCGACCTTCATCGCCGGGTTGAGACTGGCCATCGGCTCCTGGTAGATCATGGCGATCTTGTTGCCGCGGATGGCGCGCAGTTCCTCGTCGGACAGTTCTCCCATGTCCTTGCCTTGGAACTTGATCTTTCCGCCGACGATCTTTCCGATGTTCGAGAGGTCGCGCATGATGCCGAGCGACACGGTCGACTTGCCGCAGCCGGATTCGCCGACGATGCCCATCGCCTCGCCGGGCATGACCGTGCAGGAAAAATCCATGACGGCCGGGATCTCTCCCTTGCGGGTGAAGAAGGAGATCGACAGGTTCTCGATCTCGATGATCGGCCCATTGGTCGGCTTGGCGGGATTTCGAACTGCCTCATTCATGGGTCGCTCCAATCCTTGTTCTGCAGGCATGTCGGGCCGAACCCGGCATCGATCTTTCCCGGTTCAATCTTTCCCGGCATCAATCCTTCATCGACTGTTCGCGCAACGAATCCGCCAGGAGGTTGAGGCCGAGCACGAACGACATCAATGCGATCGTCGGCGGCAGCGCCGGGTGGATGAAAGAGCGCAGCAGCCGGCTGGCATCCTTGATCGCCGTGCCCCAGTCCGGGCTTTCCGGCGCCAGCCCCAGCCCGAAATAGCCGAGCGTGCCGAGCAGGATCGTAGTGTAGCCGATGCGCAGGCAGGCGTCGACGATCAGCGGCCCGCGCGCATTGGGCAATATCTCCCACAGCATGATGTACCAGGGCGATTCACCGCGCGTCTGCGCCGCCGCAACATAGTCGCGCGTTTTGATATCCATGACCAGGCCGCGCACGATGCGGAACACGCCCGGGCTGGAGGCGAACACCACTGCCACGAAGATGTTGAGCTGGTTGGGATCGATGTGGATGATCTTGAACGGATCGGCGTCGAAGACAAGGCCGGCATAGATCCAGCCGCCAACGACCAACGTCAGGCCAAGCAGGATATAGAGGCGGTCGGGCCGGTTCTTGTAGCGCGTCCAGAACAGCACGCTGAAGAAGATGATCGGGAACAGGAAGAACAGCCCGGCCATCGCGTAGGGGATCGGCGTGTCCATGATGCCTGGCGTCACCAGGAGGTAGAACAGCAGGATCACCGGGAAGGCCAGCACCAAATTGGCGAGGAAGGAGAGCACCGTATCGATCCTGCCGCCGTAATAGCCAGCCGGCAAGCCGAGCGTGATGCCGACCATCAGCGCAAAGCCGGTTGCCGCCGGCGCGATGATCAGCACGATCTGGCTGCCATAGACCATGCGGGAGAACACGTCGCGGGCGAGCTTGTCGCCGCCGAAATAGTATACAAGTTTCGACGCCGGCTCGATCGCGCCCGGCAGCACGTCCTTCATGATCGGCACCTGGGCGAGCGGATCGAAGGGCGCGACGGTCGATGCGAAGATCGCCGTGAACAGCCAGAACAGGCAGATGCCGACGCCGACGATGCCGACGCCGCTGTCGAAAAGCTGGCCGTAAAGGCCAAGCTTCTTCTTGTAGCCGAAGCTCGCCCCCATCACCAGGGCGAGAGCGATCCAGACCGGCCAGAAGCGGGTAAGCACGCCGAGTACGACGTTGAAGGCGCTGAGATATTCGACCTGCATCCGCCCGGTCTCCTATTGAACTCTGATGCGCGGATTGAGGAACGCGTAGCCGACATCGGAGATGAGCTGTGTGATCAGGACGATAAACACCGAGACCAGCGAGCAACCGAGCAGAAGATCGATGTCGTTGTTGCCGGCCGCCTCGACCAGCGTGTAGCCGAACCCCTGGTAGCGGAACATCACCTCGACGATGACGACGCCGGTGAGCAGCCAGGGGAACTGCAGCATGATGACCGTGAACGGTGCGATCAGCGCGTTGCGCAGAGCGTGCTTTACCACCACGCTGCCGAAGGAGAGGCCCTTCAGCCGGGCGGTTCGGATATATTGCTGCGTCATCACCTCGACCATCGAGGCGCGGGTCATGCGGGCGATGTAGCCGATGCCGTAGATCGCCAGCGTCATCACCGGCAAGGTGAAATTGTAGAAGGTGATGCCCTGGCTGGCCGAGGCCGCCGAGCCGTTCAGCACGCCGAGCCAGGAGGCGAAGATGACGGTGAAGATGACGCCCGAAACATATTCGGGCGTCGCCGTCGAGGCGATCGAAGCCACCGACAATGTGCGGTCGGTGCGTGAGCCCTCGCGCATGCCGGCAAGAATGCCGATCAGGAGCGAGACCGGCACCATAACCGCAAGCACGCAGAGCATCAGGATGCCGGTGGCGCTGAGCGCCGGAAAGAGTTTCGAGGCGACCGTCGTCTTGAATTTGGTCGAGCAGCCGAAATCGCCTTGCAGGATGCCGGAAAATGTCGGCACGACCGGATCGTTGCAGAAGGAGAAACGCTGCGCTGGCTTGCCTGTCGCCGGGTCGGTCACCGGCTGCTTGGGCACGACGCCCAGCCATTGTCCGTAGCGGACAAAGAAATTCTGCCGATAGCCATGATTGACCAGCCAAGCCTCGAGCTGCTCGGCCGATGTGTGCATTTCGGTTTGGCTGATCGCGAGCTTCTTCAGATTGGGCCCGAGATTGACCAGGAAGAAGACGATCATCGTCAGGCACAGCATCGTCAATGCCATGGTGCCGAGACGCCTGATAACGAAAGAAAGCATGGCGGTCCCCTGCCGGTCGGGTTGGGGGGTGGAACCGGTTTGCAAGCCGTGCCCTGCCGCCAGCGGCAGAACAAGCCTTCAGACCAGTCCCAGATGCAATACCCTTTTTATTGCAGACCCCGGCCGAAGAGTCCGCAACTTTTTGCTGCGCCGACTTCCGGTCCAAGGACCATGCAACCAGCGAGAGAAAGGGGCCAGACGCCCCTTTCCGGATCGTCCGGTCAGGCCTGGTCGAGCCAGACCTTACCGTAGTCGCGCTCGAAGGTCGGGTGCATCTTGTAGTTCTGCACCGCCTTGACCGAATGGCTGTAGAGCTTGCGCCAATAAGGCTGGATGATAATACCGGAATCCTGCAGGATCTGCTCGATATCCTTCATCATTTCCTTGCGCTTGGCGGCGTCGGCAACTGCCAGCGCAGCGTTGAGCTTGGCATCCCACTCGGGATTCGACCAAGCCGTCTCGTTCCAGGCTTCACCTGTACGATAGCCGATCGCCAGAACCTGGACGCCGAGCGGCCGCATGTTCCAGTTGGTCATCGACAGCGGATACTTCGTCCAGTCGTTCCAGAAGGTCGAACCCGGCAGCACCGTACGCTTTACCTTGATGCCGGCGTCGCGCATCTGCGCGGCGATCGCATCGCCGGTGTTCTTGTGCCAGTCTTCGTCGACCGTGATCAGCTCGTGCTCGAAATCGGCTTGGCCGGCTTCCGCCATCAGCGCCTTTGCCTTGGCCGGGTCGCGAGCAACCTTCGGCAATTCGTAGTATTCCGGATGGATCGGGGCGACATGGTGGTTCTCGGCAACCGTGCCGGCATTGCCGTAGCCGAGCTGGAGGACGACAGCGTTGTCGACCGCGAGCTGCAGGGCGTTGCGAACCTTCTGGTCGCCGTAAGGCTTGTTGGTCACATTGGTGCGGCAGACGATCGTCGAGGCGGTGACGACCTCGGACTTTGCCAGGTCCATGCCGTCGAGGATCGACACATAGTCGGCCGAGGTTTCGAAATTGGTGTGCACTTCGCCAGCTTCGAAAGCGCTGACCATCGCCGCCGGATCGGTGCCGTAGTCGATGAACTCGATGCCGTCGAGGAAGACCTCGCCATCCCACCACTTGTTGTCTTCACGACGCTTGTAGACCACTTTCTGGCCGACATCGTAAGAGACCAGCTCGAACGGCCCAGTGCCGATCGGGCAGGACTTGAAGTCGCCGCCTTTTTCGTCGAACGTCTTGTGGACGATGAGGCCGGGATAGTCGCACACGTTGGGAATGAGGGCGATATCGGGCTTGCTGAGCGTCAGCTTGATCGTGTGGTCGTCGACCTTGGTCACCGCGCTCTCATCCAGCTTGTCGTCCTTGACCAGCGAACCGAGGCGACCGGGCATAGAATTGCCTTCGGCCTTCTTGTCGGCCCAACGCTTGAGGTTGAAGATGACGTCGTCTGCGGTGAACGGATCGCCGTTGTTCCAGGTGACGCCTTTGCGCACATGCAGCGTGTATTCGGTAGCGTCGTCATTCACGTCCCAGCTCTCCAGCAGATAAGGGCGGAATGTGTATTCGGTGGTATATTTGACCAGCGGCTCGAGCGCCTGACGCTCGGCATTGGCGATTTCCGACCAGTCGGACTTGCGCGGATCCTTCGGATCCTTGATCCACTGCGCGACCTTCAATACGCCGCCTTTCTTGCCCTGGACCTCTTCCGCCTTGGCCGGCGTGGGGTCTGCAAGGCCAAGCATGCCATATGCCATCGCCGTCGACGCACCGAAGACGCTGGCGAGAGCCAGAAATTCGCGACGATCCATCTTGCCTGCCTTGGCGTCTTCGGCCATGGCCAGGATGTGATCGGGAACGCGGTCGCCGTTACTCTTGTAGATCGTCATGACTAACTCCCATTGTTGGCTTTCTGCCTTTTAACATTCCGCATTCGCGCCATGATGTCAAAGACGGCACGGATTGGGAACATGCCAAGGAATGTGCAACTTTGAAAGCAGGGCGGTTCGCGCGATAACGACAGTCTTGGCGCAAATTTGCTACTGCGCCAGGGATTTCGCGCGAAATCTCCACGGACAATTAAACCGGGACATTTGCTGCTGCGCCGCTCGTTCTTCGGGCAACCAACTGTTCTGCGCGAACAGCCGTTTCAATATTCCCGTTCATAGAAAACACCGCCTTTGGCTTCGCCGGCGTCGGTTGCCTCCCCACGCAGCTTGACGCCGCGCCCGACGTCGAGATCGACGGTTGCCTTGCCCGAGCCGGGCCTATCGCCCTTCTGGATCGTCACGTAAGTGCGGTCGTTGAGATACTTGCCCGCCGAGACGGCGGTGCCGCCCTCTTCGTCGGTGATTACGTCGAGATCGTCGACGCCGATCGCGCTGCGCAGGTTCTGCAGCAGGGAGGTCGAGCCGCCGACGCCGGCCAGTTGTCCGGCAGCCTCGGCAAGCTGCGCGATCTGCAGCGGCGACAGGTTCGACATCGAACGGCCGAAGATCAGCTGCGCCAGCACCTCGTCCTCCGGCAGCGCGGGTACCGAGGAGAAGGTGAATTTCGGGTTGGTCGCCTCGCCCGACACCACGATGGTCACGGTGGCGCTGGTTGTCTTGGATTGCGCCGTAAGGTTGAGGTAGGGCACCAGAGAGCCCGAGAAGCCGACCGTGCCTTCGGTGAAGGTCAGCCGCTTGGCAAGGATCGTCAGCCGCCCGCGCCGCAAGGTGAAGGTGCCGACCGCCTGGGGTGACGATGCCGGACCGGTCAGCCGCAGCGAACCGCCGAGCTCGGCGTCGACGCCCCTGCCCTGGATGAAGATCTGGCTCGGCGCATTGATCGTGACGTCGAGGTTGAGGCCACTGCCGCCGCCACCGCTGCTTGCAGCGGCCGGGCGCAACGCCTTGTCCTGCGCACGCACGGCTGCCGGCGCATTCTTGTGCTTGACGTTGAGCTCGGCCAGCGAGCCGGGCAGCTTTTCGGGTACGGTGATGACGGTCTTGGCCAGGTTGACGGTACCGGAAATCACCGGCCCGGAGGTGAGCGGTCCCTTGATGGTCAGGTCGCCGCCGAGGTTAGCAGTGACCACCTTGCCGTCGGTATAACGGCCGTCGACCAGTTTGACCGACAGGTCGGCTGGGAAACCCTTAGCCGGATCGATGCCGACGGTGCCGCTGGCCGAAAGGCTGCCACGCGTCGACAGCGTGCCGGTCAGGCGGTTGATCCTGGCCACGCCACCACCGATAGCGACATCGGCGGTGATGTCGTTGATCGCAAGCCCCGAGCGCGCGTCGACCAGGCGGGCGCCTGACGTACGGACCGTGCCTGAGATCACCGGCGACGTCGCCGGGCCGCGCACCTGCACATCGACGTCGGCCGTGCCGCTCAAGGACAGGCCTTGCGCGGCGAGTGTCCTGGTGAGGAAGGCGAACGGCACCTTGCCGGAAAAGTTGAGATCAAGGGTGGGCGCGCCTGATGTCGTCATCGTGCCGCCGCCCTTGAGGCCAAGGCCGGCGGCATCGCTCATGTTGGCGTCGAAGGTCAGTCTGTTGCCCGAATACGTACCTGAAGACGAAACGCCCATGCCGCCGAAACCTGCACCGCGGGTCTGCGACGTCTGAACGCCTGCGGCGTCGATCTTGAAGGCGACGGCCGGATTGGCCGGCGCGCCCGTCACCTTCACCGTGCCCGAGACGGAGCCGGCGGCATCGAGGCCAGGCGAAAAACTGTTGGCTATCGAGATCGGGACGCGGGCCAGCGTCGCGTTGAGGTCGAGCGCCTGCCCAGCCTTGCCCGTGACCGTCGCCGTTCCGCCGCCGAGGTTGAGCACCAGCCTGTCGAGGCTGGTCACTCCATTGGCGATGTTGATGGTCGAGGCCTGGGCGATAGCCGCCTTGATGCCGCGAATGGTCGCCTCGCCGGAGGCAAGTTCGACCGTCGTCGTGCCCTTGACCGCCCTGACCCGGCCGCCGGCCTTCAGCGGAATATCCTTCACGGTGGCGCCACCGGAGAAACCGGTCCATTCGCCGTCGCGCTTGAGATCGACGTCGACACCACGGATAACCGTGCCGCCGGAAGTGACGCTGTCGGCACGGATTTTTCCGGAGATCACCGGTGCCGCCAGGTAGTTGGCGATCAGCGCATCGATGGTCACGGCCTTGGCCGAGACATCGCCGCGCGAGATCGAGCCCGTCGTCGCCTTGATGGCGACCTGCGGCACGGCGCCAGCCTTGGAGAAGGCGATCGTGCCGCGCACATCGCCATCGGCCTTTTCCAGTGCCAGGGCAGCAAGCGGACCGATATCGGGCAGGTCCAGTGCTACCGTACCGACCGGCACGAAGGCATCGTCGAGCGCCAGGTCGCCGGAAATACGGTTCTTGCCCAGCGACAGCAAAAGCCCGTTGATGGCGCGTTTGCCGTCCGATGTCGCCAGCACGGCACTACCCTGCAGCGACTGGCCCGCGACATTTCCGGTGAGTTGTACATTCGCCGCCGGGTTGGCGGCATCAGCCTTGCCGGTGGCGGTGAGCTTCAGTCCGGTGATCTCACGCGCCGCCACCGAAAGCCTATCGCTGTTGACAGTCAGCGACAGATCCGGCGCGGTGCTGGCGCCTTGCGCATTCAGCGCGAAAGAAATAGCGCCTTTGGCATCCTTGGATAGCAGCGAGACGTCGCCCAGCGCGCCTTTGACGTCGGCGCTCAGCTTGTTATCGGCAAGGCTCGCCTGCCCGTCTGCGGTCAGCGCGCCTGATGACAGCCTGATCGCGTTGGCGGTGACATTGCCGTTGGCGTCCCGCTTCAGCGCGGCACTGAGTTGCGTCCGCTCGGCGAGCATGCCACGCGCCACTACCGGCAGCGCCGCCGACGCGGCATCCGCCTTGAGATTTAGATCGATGGCGCCGTCGGCCAGCGAGACCCGCCCGTTGAAGCCGCTGTTCAACGCGTCGCTGGTCACGGTGCCGCTATCGATGATGACAGCGTCGGCGGCAAGGCTGCCGGCGACTTTGGCAGTGACCTTGCCGGCGATCAGCGGCGCGACGGTCGGATTGTCGAGGCCGATTTTTTCGGCGGTCACCGAGCCGGAGATCGGCCCGCTCCGGGCTTTCACGTCGAAGCGGTCGGAGTGCAGCGCAAGCGTGATGCCCTCGATCTTAGCTAGATTGGTGGCGGCCGATGGCAGCGTCGCGGAGATGTCGAGCTTCGGCTGGGTGCCCTGCCCGGCCGCCTTTAGCGACAGCGTCTGCAGCTCGAGCTTGATCGGGCTCTCCTTGCTGCCGAGCGAAAGCGGCAGGCTCGGGCCGGTGGATGCGAGGTCGAGCGAGAAATCGCTGGCACCGTTCGGATTGATGGTGCCGGCTGCCTTGCCGGAGATTTTCTCGCCGGCAAGCGTCGCATGCTCGATGGCGACGCCGCTGGCCGACGAGAAACGGCCAGCCGCATCGAGATTGAGCGGCCCGAGCCCGGCCCGCCGGGTCTGGCTGGTTTCGCCGCCGCTGAGCTGGGCGTTGAAGCGAATGTCGGGGGCAGCCGACGATCCCGTGACTTGCGCGGTGCCGCTGAGCGCGCCCACGGCATCGAGGCCCGGTGAAAAATCATTGGCAAGTGCTGCCGGCACCGCCGACAAGGTGGCAGCGAGATCGAGCGTCTGGCCAGCCGTACCCGACACGGCAACCGAACCACCGCCGACACCGAGCGCCAGTTTCTCTATGCTCACCATGCCATTGGCGATTGTCAGCGTCGATGGCTGCGCGACCGCTGCCTTGATGCCGCGGATGGTCGCCTCGCCGGAGGCAAGCTCGATGCTGGTGATGCCGTTCGCAACCCTGACCCGCCCGGCCGCGCTGGCCGGAATGCCGGCGACCGTGGCGCCGCCGCTAAAGCCGGTCCAGTCGCCATCGCGCTTCAGGTCGACGTCGATGCCGCTGATCACCGTGGTTCCGGAGGTGATCGTGTCGGCCTTGATCTTGCCGGAGATCGCCGGGGCTTTGAGATAATTGGCGACCAGAGCGTTGACGGCGATTGTCTTCGCCGCCAGTTCGCCGCGCGAAATCGCGGCGCTCGTCGCATCGATCGCGACCGTCGGCGCACCATTGTCATTCGCGAAACGGATCGTGCCACGCACGTCGCCGGCTACCGTTTGGGCGGCAAGTCTGGCCAGCGGAGCAATATCCGCGGCATCGAGGTTCAACGTGCCGAGCGGCAGCAGGTTGTCGTCGAGCCCGAGGTCGCCGGAGACCTTGTTGTCGGCCAGTGAGACGGCAAGTCCATTGATGGAGCGCTTGCCGTCGGTGGTGACCAGCGATGCCTTGAGATCGAGCGGCTGGTCGTCGACCGAGCCGGTCAGCGAGACATCGGCGGCAGGGCNGGGCTGGCAATGTCGGCCTTGCCGCTCGCGCTCAACTTGATCTGCTTCACCGCATGGCCGGACGCCGTCAGGCTGTCGCTGTTGGCCGAAACCGAGAAATCCGGTGCGCTGCGCGCGCCGCTTGCCGTCAGCGCGAAACCGACGGCGCCGCCGACCTTCGCGCCGACCAGCGGCGACAGTACCGACACGTCGCCGAGCGTGCCCTTGATATCGGCCCGGATATCGGTGCCTTGCGCACTGGCGGTGCCGCTGGCACTAAGCGTACCGGAGGTGAGCTGCAATGCGTTGGCGGCGAACGCACCGTCCGGGTCGCGTGTCGCGGTTGCGGAAAACTGCACGCGCTCGCCGAGAACCGAGCTGATCTGCGGCGGCAGCGCCGCCGAAGCCGCGTCGGCATTCATCTTGAGCGTCATCGACAGATCGGCCAGCGCCACAGTGGCCGTCACGGACGCATTGAGCGCGTCGCTGCGCAGCGTGCCTTGGTCGACAACGACCTGTTCCTTGCTGACCGAGCCGGCGAGACCGGCGCTGACCCTTCCCGTTATCAGCGGCGCCAATGTCGCAACGTCGGTGTTCAGGCCGGCCGCCGTCAGCTTGATGGTGACGGGCCCGCTACGGTTCTGGATGTCGAAGCCATCAGAATGCACTTGCCCGATCAGGTCGTCCACCCGCGTGCCGCCCGCCACCACGGAGACCAGCGACGCGCCGATATCCACCATCGGCGCCTTGCCATCGCCGAAAGCGCGGGCCGTGGCGTCCTTGATCGCCACGGTTATCGGCTGTGCCTCGCTGCCGAGGCTAAGCACGATCGGCGGCCCTTTCGCGGCGAGTTTCACCGAAAGATCGCTGGCGCCGTTCGGATCGACAATGCCGGCGGCAGTCGCGTGCACGGCGCCGCTGTCGATATTGGCGCGCTCGACATCGACGCCACCGGCCGCGGTGGCTGTGCCGGCGAGGTCGAAGCTGGTCTTGCCGGCAAACAGCGGTTTCAGGGTTTCGGGCAGGAAGCGCTCGAATTCGCCATCGCCGTTGGCCTCGACATAATGACCCTTGTCGGTGAGCTGATGGCGACCGGTCAGTTGGGTGACGATCCGGCCGTCGACAACGAAGGTCCCAATACCATTCCAGTTGGCGAGCGGTCCTGTGCCGGAAACGACAATGTCGACTGGCGGCGTGCCCGGCAGCTTGAGCAGGTTGGCGATGATGCCGCCGGCCGGCTCGGATGCCTTGAGGTCGAGGTCGAGCTTGTTGTCGGCCGGCGCGAAATGGGCTTTGGCGTCGACTGTGCCTTGCTTGCCGTCGTGGCGAACGATGTTGAGATTGGTCTCGATAGCCAGCGGCGAGGCATCCGCCTTGAGCGCTCCCTTGGCTGCCAGCTCGGCGACACCGCTGCCGGCCAGAGCCTGCCCGAGTGCGATTTCGGGAAGGTCGAGCTGCTTGACGTCGATGGAAACCGGCAGCGTGGTCGCCCCGCTTTGGCTCGGCTGTGTGCTGGCCACCGGCAGCCTTGCCAACTCGATACGCTCGGCCCCAATACGATCGGCGCTGAAGCTCTTCGACAGGAGTGCCAGCGGCGACCAGTCGACAGCCACCTTGCGCGCCACCATCCAGGCGCCTTCGCGATCCTCCAGAACGAGATGATCGACCCTCAGCGCGCCCGACCAGATACCGTCGATGCCGACGACAGTGACCTTGCGATCGCCGGTCGAGGCCATGGTCGAGATGATGCCGGCAAGGTTTTCGCGGCCGCGCTCGGTTTTGGTCAGCACGACGAGTGCCCCCACCGCCGCTGCCACCACGATGAGCAGCGTGTAGAAAAGGATACGGAGGATGCGCCTGAATATTGCCATCAGAATGCCTGGCCGATGCCGGCATAAATGCCGAAATGAGGATCGTCGGGGCCGCGGTTGAGCGGCACTGCCGCGTCGATGCGCAGCGGCCCGAACGCCGTCAGATAGCGCAAGCCTACACCCGCGCCGACCTTCATGTCCGAAAAATCGGGGACCTGCCTGGTGGACACCGTGCCGGCATCGACGAACGGCACGACGCCGATCTTGTCGGTGACAGCGATGCGCATCTCGACCGAGGTCTCGAAGAAGGAAAGCCCGCCGATCGGCTCTCCGTTGCTGTCCTTCGGGCCGATGCCCTGATAGGCATAACCGCGCACCGAGCCGCCGCCGCCGGAGTAGAAGCGGCGGTCGGCCGGAACATCCTGAAGACCGGCGCCGATGATCGAGCCGATGGCGACACGTTCGGCGAAAACGAATTTCGAGGCCGAATCGAGCGACTGGTAGGCCGACCCCTCGCCCTTCAGCTTGACGAACGCAGCCCCGCTCAAAATGTCGTAGCTCGGCTCGGCATAGGCCAGCACCCTGAAGCCCCTGGTCGGATTGAGCTTGCTGTCGCGATTATCGTAGACATATTGCAGCGGAATGCTGGCGATCAGATAGGTGTGCTTGCCGAAAGCGTCGTGGATCCTGGAATAGTCGAGCGCGACTTGCGCGGAAACCGTCTGCTTCTTGTCGAGTTCGTAGGACAGGCCGGTGCTGCCCTTGATCGAGAAATGGTCGTAGGCGTCGGGGTGCTCCAGCACGGTATTGACGCTGGCAATGAATTTCGACGCCGGCCCGACCACGCCCGGCTTTTCGAACATGACGCCGGCATTATAATTGAGCTGGGTCAAGTCGTTGCTGCCGATGCCGCTGATCTTGCCGTCGATGCGCAGCTTTTCGGCGCGGCCAAACAGATTGCGGTGCCCCCAATAGCCTTCGAGGCCCAGCCCTTCGGTGTTTGAGAAACTGCCGCCAATGCCGAAATAGCGCGGCTTGCGTTCGCTTACCTGGACACCGATCGGGATGTTGCCGTCGGCGTCGAGCGCGTCGGCTTCCTTCACCGTCACGCTGTTGAAGACCTCGAGCCCGAGCAGCCGGTCGCGCGCATCGTCGATCTCATCGGGCGAATATTGGCGGCCGCGCTTCAGGCCGGTCATATATTCGGTGAAATCGCGGTCGACCTTTTCGGTGCCCTCGACAGTGGTGTCGCCATAGCCGGCGACCGGCCCGGCCGCGACGGTGAGCGTCACGTCGAGCGTCGAACCGGCGTGCTCGGCGACGATCTCGCGGCCCGTCACCTTGGCCAGCGGCCTGCCTTCTTGCTTGAGTGCCCGCACGATCGCCGCCTCGGCCTTGAGCACGGCGCCCGAACTGGCGTCACCGCCGGCGATCAGACCGAAGTCGGCACTTGCCAGCCCCGCTGCATCGCCTTTCAGCCTGATGTTGCCAAGCGTGAATTTGGGTCCGGCTGCTATGCTTATCACCACCGGAATCGGCTGCGGGCCGGAAAACTCGGCATCGGGCGGTAGATCGTCGAGCGGCTTGCCCTGAATAGTGATGGTGACGACACCCTCGTAGCGCGCGTCCGCGTAGAGCGCGGCGACAAGTTGCTCACGGTCGCTGCGCGCCTTGGCCAAAAGACCCAGCGAACCTGATACCGGGTGTTCCTCGTCGGCTTTCAGCGCCGAGGCGTTTTCGAGCTTCTCGGCAAGATCCTCGTCGGCGTCGGGCGCTTCTATCGTCACGGCATAGCGCAGTGGGTCGACGATGTCGGCATCTTCGTCCTTTGACGACCCCCAGAGCTTGATGCCGAAAATCTCGAAGGCTGCCGCACTTCCGGTTTCGGCAACAAGTGCCGTCGAGCACAACAAAGCGAAAAGCAGGGCGCGCGAAAGCGCGCGCTGTGGCGCGGTTCCTCCCGACATCTGCCTTTCATACGCCGGCATTATGCTCCTAGCCTAGCTCGCAAACCTAAAATTGGAATGAAGTTCTGAAGCACTCGTAAAGGGGCCACAATCCAATTGCTGAAATAGACAGGGCTTGGAACTCACACCTTCTGCGTCGCCGCAAGAAAGCGTGATCCCCTGTCCTATGGAGCTACTACCGGTCACCGACCGGAAAGCAAACCGTTGGCAGGCGGATCCTGCCGCGTCCTGATGTTGACAAGCGCGACTGAAGCTTGAAGATTTCTGGACGTAAGCACTTGTCTGGAGGGGTTTATGGCAATGCGCGCGGCTCGTGGTCTATCGATTCTTTTCCTTCTCTTTTTCGCCTGGAGCGGTGTCGCGCAAGCGGCCGAAGCCCGGCGGGTGGTGACATCGGATAATTCCGACTATTTTGGTTTCGATCTCAGATCCGACCAGAATGTCAGCCTCGATCAGTGCAAGACCACCTGCCTCGGCGACCCGGCCTGCCGTGCCTTCACCTACAACCTCAAGGCCAAATGGTGCTTCCTTAAATCCGATTACAACTCGTTGAAACCCTTCGGCGGCGCCGTCGCCGGCAAGGTCGTCAACATCGATGGCGATCCCGACATCGGCGCGCCACCCGAACTCGCCTTCTTCCCCAACTGGATGGCCGACCAGGCCCAGCAATACCGCAACAAGCTCACCGGCCCGACCTACACCAAGCCGACAGAGGGGCTGACGGCGCTGAGGGCCGCCGCCGAACAGTCGGCGCTGACGGGCGATCATCGCTCGGCCATGCACAAATACGAAGCGGCGGTTTCGGTGCTGCCGGACGATGGCCAGCTCTGGCTCGAGCTGGCGCGCGAAACGCTTGCCGTCCATCCGACCGCCAACAGTTCGGAGCCGTCGACCCTACCGGCGAACGCCACTTCCGCCGCCTTCAACGCCTACAAATTGCTGCGCACCACCAAGACGCGCGCCGACGTGCTGGCGCTGCTCGGCGACGGCCTTGACCGCCGCGACCTCTACAGGCCGGCCCTGCAGGCCTACGAGGCGAGCCTCGCTTTGGTCAATTCGCCGGCGGTCAGGGCCGCCTATCAGGATCTCAAGGCCCGCAAGGGCTTCCGCGTCATCGATCATACCGTCGATGCCGACACCAGCGCGCCGCGTATCTGCGCGCAGTTCTCCGAGGAGTTGGTCAAGACCGGCGTCGATTATTCCCAGTTCGTCACCGTCGACAACGCCGCTCCCAAGGGCGTCGAAGCCAAGGACAAGCAGATCTGCGTCGAAGGGCTCGAGCACGGCCAGCATTATGACGTGACCTTCCGCGCCGGCCTGCCGGCCGCCATTGGCGAGGTCACCGCGGCACCGGTGGTACTGTCGATCTACGTGCAGGACCGCGCGCCTTCGGCCCGCTTCACCGGCGACAGCTTCGTGCTGCCCGCCGGCGCACGCCGCGGCATACCGGTCGTCACCGTCAACATGAATGCCGCCGAAATGAAGCTCTTCCGCATCGGCGACCGCTCGCTGGCCCAGCTTCTGTCGGGGTATCAGTTCCTGCGCCAACTTGACGGCTACGACATTTCGAACATCTCCGAACAGATGGGCGAGCCGGTCTGGCAAGGCCAGCTCGACATCGCCAACGACCTCAACAAGGAAGTCACCACCTCCTTCCCCATCGACGAGGCGTTGCCGAAGCGCAAGCCCGGCGTCTATGTGCTGACCGCACAAGCCGTCAACGATCGCAGCGACGACTATGATTCGCACGCCACGCAATGGTTCGTCGTCTCCGACATCGGCCTGTCGACCTATACCGGACAGGATGGGCTGAACGTCTTTGCCCGTTCGCTCGCAACCGCCAAGCCGATTGCCCGCGCCGAGCTGACGCTGCTGGCCAGGAACAACGAGATCCTTGGCACCGCGACCACCGACGCGGAAGGGCGGGCGGTGTTCAATCCCGGCCTGACGCGCGGCGACAGCGGCATGGCACCGGCGGTGCTGATGGCCAAGCAGGGCGACGACGACTTCGTCTTCCTCGATATGGGCCGCGCCGGGTTCGACCTGTCCGACCGCGGCGTCGCCGGACGTGCGGCGCCGGGCGCGCTCGACGTCTATGCCTGGACCGAGCGCGGCATCTACCGCGCCGGCGAGGACGTCCACGTCTCGGCTCTTGCCCGCGACAGTGCCGCCAAGGCGGTCGAGAACCTGCCGCTCACCTTCATCTTCTCGCGGCCCGACGGCGTCGAGGACCGCCGCATCGTCAGCGACGGAGCATCGGCCGGCGGCCACGCCGTCGACCTGCCGCTGGAACCCAACGCCATGCGCGGCACCTGGACAGTGGCGATCCACACCGATCCCAAGCAGGCGGCGGTTGCCAGCCAGATGTTCCTGGTCGAGGACTTCGTCCCGGATCGCATCGAGTTCGACCTGTCCGCCGACAAGCAGGAGATCGCCCAGGGCGAGACCGCCAACATCACCGTCGACGGCCGCTTTCTCTATGGCGCGCCGGCCGCGGGCCTCGCGCTCGAAGGCGAATTGACGCTGTCGACCGCCCGCGACTGGGACCGCTTCAAAGGCTATTCCTTCGGTCTGGCCGACGAACAGTCGGCCGAACCAACGGTGACGCCCTTCACCGGCCTGCCGGTGGTCGGAGACGACGGCAAGGCGACCTTCCCGGTTTCCGTCGATCAATTGCCATCCACCACCAAGCTGGTCGATGCCAAGGTCACGGTCCGGTTGCGCGAGACCGGCGGCCGTGCGATCGAGCGCTCGCTGAATATCGGCATCCGCCCGCAGGGCCACATGATCGGCATCCGCCCCGATTTCGACGGCGACGAGGTGCCGCAAGGCGGCACGGCCAAGTTCAGCCTGATCGCCGTCGACCCCGACGGCAAGCGTGAGGCGCTCAAGGGTGCGCAGTGGTCGCTGGTCAAGGTCGAGCGCAGCTACCAGTGGTACCGCTCGAGCAATTCCTGGAACTATGAGCCGGTCATCTTCACCAAGGCGGTGGCCAACGGCCAGGTCGACCTGAGCGCCGATGGCGAGGCTACCATGTCGCTGCCGGTCGACTGGGGCCGCTACCGGCTCGATATCGAGACAGCCGATCCGGAAGGCCCGGCGACCAGCTATGAGTTCGACGCCGGCTGGTATGTCAGCTCGACGACCACCGAAACGCCTGACGGGCTCGAGATAGCGCTCGACAAGGACACCTATGCGGCGGGCGAAGTAGCCAAGCTCAAAGTGTCGCCGCACTTTGCCGGCGAATTGCTCGTCACCATCGGCGCCGACAAGCTCTTGAGGACGGTCACCGCCAGCGTGCCGGCCGGCGGCAGCACCGTCGACATCCCGGTCGGCGACGATTGGGGTGCCGGCGCCTACGTCACGGCAACGCTGTTCAGGCCGGGCGATGCGCAAGAGACGCGCATGCCGGCGCGCGCCATCGGCGTCAAATGGCTGAAGCTCGATCCCGGCTCGCGGAAGCTTGCCGTCAGCTTGGCGCCGCCGGACAAGACCATGCCGCGCCAGCAGCTGTCGATCCCGGTCGCCGTCGCCGGCGTGCAGCCCGGCACCAACGCCTATGTCATGGTCGCGGCCGTCGACGTCGGCATCCTCAACCTGACCAACTACAAGGTACCGGATCCGGAGAACTGGTTCTTCGGCCAGCGCATGCTCGGTCTCGAGGTTCGCGACATCTATGGCCGGCTGATCGACGGCTCGCTGGGCACGACCGGCAAGCTGCGCACTGGCGGCGATGGCGCCAACATGCAGTCGCAAGGCAGTCCGCCGACCGAAAAGCTGGTCGCCTTCTTCTCCGGCCCGGTCCAGCTCGACGCCGACGGCAAGGCGCGGATCGACTTCGACATACCACAGTTCAACGGCACCGTGCGCGTCATGGCCGTCGCCTGGACCAAGGAAGCGGTCGGCCATGCCCAGTCAGACGTCATCGTGCGCGATCCGGTGGTGATCACCGCCGGCCTGCCGCGCTTCCTGGCGCCCGGCGATTCCGCCGTCATGCGGCTCGACGTCGCCGACACCGATGGCCCCGCTGGCGACTACAAGCTGACCATCGACACGACGGGCGACCTGTCTACCGGCAGTGCCGCCTTGCCTGAAAAGCTGACGCTGGCCAAAGGCAAGCGGCAGACACTGACCGTGCCGTTGATTGCGCAGACCGCGGGCAACGCCTCGATCACCATCAAGCTTGCGCATGCCGATGGCACCGCCGTCGAGCAGACGCTCTATGTGCCGGTGCGCCCGGCGCAACTGCCGGTGACCACCCGCATGGTCGTCGACCTCAAGGGCAATGGCGGCGCGCTGCGCGTCGACAAGGAACTGTTGGCGGCAAGCCTGCTCGATGGCGCTTCGGTGAGCGTCGGCGTTTCGCAGTCAGCTGCCTTCGATGTGCCGTCGCTGCTGATGACGCTCGACCGCTATCCCTATGGTTGCGCTGAGCAGACCACCAGCCGTGCCATGCCGCTTCTATACGTCAACGAGATGGCTTCCGGCATCGGCATGGCCAGCGACCCCGATCTGCATGGCCGCGTCCAGGACGCCATCTACAAGGTGCTGAGCTACCAGGCCTCGGCCGGCAGCTTCGGTCTGTGGGGTCCGGGTTCCGGCGATCTGTGGCTCGACGCCTATGTCACCGATTTCCTGACCCGGGCGCGCGAGCAGAAATACGACGTGCCGGCCCTGGCGATGAACCAAGCGCTGAGCAATCTGCAGAACGCGATCGGCTACGACCAGGACGTCCAGGATCGCGGCAGTGAGATCGCTTATGCGCTCTATGTGCTTGCCCGCAACAAGAAGGCCTCGGTCGGCGATCTGCGTTATTACGCCGACACCCAGCTCGAAGCCTTTACCAGCCCGATGGCCGTCGCCCAACTGGCGGCCTCTCTCGCGCTCTACGGTGACACGCAGCGCTCGGAGGCAACCTTCCAGGCCGCGTTGCAACTGGCCAAGTCGACGCCGGAATATGACTATTACCGGTCCGACTATGGCTCGCCGCTGCGTGACGGTGCGGCGATCCTGGCGCTTGCCGCGGAAAGCAAGCCGGTGCCGACCATCGTGCCGGCGCTGATCCAGCTGGTGACCAGGGAACGCGCCGACGCCAGGTGGACCAGCACCCAGGACGAGTCCTGGATGCTGCTGGCGGCCCGCGCGCTGAAGGCCGGCAATGATTCGATCGCGCTGACCGTCAACGGCGCACCGCATGCCGGCGGCTATTCGGACCAGATCGCCGGTGGCGAACTGGCCGACAGTCCGCTGACCATCGTCAACACCGGCAGAAATCCGCTGCAGGCGGTCGTCACCACCGTGGCCTCGCCGATCCAGCCTCTGCCGGCCGGCGGCAACGGCTTTACCATCAGCCGTACCTACTACAAGCTCGACCGCACAGAGGCCAACGTGACGGAGGTCAAGCAGAACGAACGCTATGTCGTCGTGCTCAAGGTTTACGAGCAGAACACCTGGCCTTCGCGGCTGCTGATCACCGACCTGTTGCCGGCCGGCTTCGAGATCGACAATCCGGGCCTGGTCTCCAGCGCCCAATTGACGAACTTCTCCTGGCTGGCGCAGACCGATGCTGCCCATCTCGAATTCCGCAACGACCGTTTCGTCGCGGCCTTCAATCCGAACGACGGCGACGGCGACCGCAACATCACGCTCGCCTACGTCGTGCGCGCGGTGACGCCGGGCATCTACGCCCACCCGGCGGCAACGATCGAGGACATGTACCGGCCGCAATATTCGGCCCGCACCGCCACCGGCATGATGGAGGTCAAGGCGCCGTAACGATGGAGAGGGACGCAGACCGGTTGACTGCAGGTAACGACGTGATGCCGCGCCGCCCCTCACCCTTACCCTCTCCCCGTGAAGGACGGGGAGAGGGGGTCGCCAGCGTTGCGGCCATTCACCTTCTCCCCGTCCTCCACGGGGAGAAGGTGCCGGCAGGCGGATGAGGGGCGGCGCCGTGCTCTCCAAAAGATTCCTCCGCCGAGCGGCCATTGCGGGCATTTCCTTCGCCGCAATCACCGCTGTCGCCCTCTGGCAGCTCGACCGCGCTTTTCCGCCGCCGCTGCCGGCTGCGCTGACGGTCTCGACCGAGGTGCAGGACCGTGACGGCCAGCTGTTGCGGGCCTTCGCCACGCCGGATGGCTATTGGCGGCTTGCGACCAACCTGGACCAGGTCGACAACCAGTTCGTCGACATGCTGGTCACCTATGAGGACAAGCGCTTCTGGGATCATCAAGGCGTCGACGTGCTGGCACTGGCGCGTGCGGCCGGACAGTTCGCGACCAGCGGCCATATCGTCTCCGGTGGTTCGACGCTCTCGATGCAGCTCGCCCGGCTGATCGAACCGCGCGACAGCCGCAGCCTCGGCTCGAAGATCAAACAGATGCTGCGCGCCGTCCAGATAGAACGGCGGCTGTCCAAGCGCGAGATCCTCGAACGCTACCTGACGCTGGCGCCCTATGGCGGCAATCTCGAAGGCGTGCGCGCCGCTTCGCTCGCCTATTTCGGCAAGGAGCCGAAGCGGCTGACGGTCTCTGAGGCGGCCCTGCTCGTCGCTTTGCCGCAATTGCCGGAAAAGCGACGCCCTGACCGCAACCTCGAAGTCGCTCATGCCGCCCGCGACCGCGTGCTGACCCGCATGGTGTCGGCAGGCCTGCTCGGCGAACGCGAGGCCGCGCGAGCCGCGCTCGACGATGTGTCGGGGCTGCGGCGGACCTTGCCGGCGCTCGCTGCTCATGCTGCCTATGCAATGCTGCCCAAGGCCATTCCCGGCCAGAAGCTGCAACTAACGATCCGCAAGAGTGTCCAGGAAGGGCTGGAGCAGGTGGCCAAGGATGCCGCCGCCAAGCTCGGCCCTCGCCTCTCGGTGGCCATGGTGCTGGCCGATGCCCGCACCGGCGATATTCTTGGCGAGGTCGGCTCTGCCGATTTCTTCGATGCCAGCCGTTCGGGCTGGATCGACATGACCAAGGTCGTTCGCTCGCCTGGCTCGACGCTGAAGCCGTTCATCTACGGCCTCGCCTTCGAGCAAGGCCTGGTGGCGCAGGAGATGCTGATTGAGGACAGCCCGGCCGATTTCTCCGGTTACCGGCCGAAGAACTTCGACATGGGCTATCAGGGCGATGTCAGCATCAGGCAGGCGCTGCAATTGTCGCTCAACGTGCCGGCGATCCGCGTGCTCGACGCGGTCGGCCCGGCCCGGCTGATGGCGCGCTTTCGCCAGGCAGGCGTGATGCCGATACTGCCCGTCAACGAAGCGCCTGGCCTGGCGATCGGCCTCGGTGGCGTCGGAGTGACGCTGCGCGACCTCGTCCAACTCTATGCCGGCCTTGCCAATGGCGGCAAGGCACACACGCTGCATGACGGCACGGAGCCGGCGAACACCGAACGCTCGACCACCACCATCCTCGATGGTCAGGCGAATTGGCAGATCACGGACATCCTGTCGGGCGTCAAGCCGCCCCAGGGTGCCGCCCAACGCGGCATCGCCTACAAGACCGGCACCTCCTACGGCTATCGCGACGCCTGGTCGGTCGGCTTCGACGGCCGTTATGTGCTCGGCGTCTGGGTCGGCCGCCCCGATGCCGGCGCGGTGCCCGGTCTGTCCGGCTATGTCTCGGCCGCGCCCATTCTGTTCGAAGGCTTTGTCCGTTCCAGCCTAGCCGCCGTGCCGCTGCCAAGCCAACCGTCCGGCGTCCGCCGGCCAAAGCGTGAAGAATTGCCGGTGACGCTGACGCGCTTCGGCGCCGGCGTCGACGGGCTGGTGCAGGCGACGCCGACCGAACCTGCACCAACCATCGTCTTTCCGCCTGACGGCGCCCGTGTCGATCTCGGCACTTCCTCGGCCGACGCCTCGCCGCTGGTGCTCAAGCTGCAAGGCGGCCGCGCACCGTTCCGCTGGCTGGCCAACGGCAAGCCGCTGGTCGGCATCGACCGGCGGCGCACCGCGACCTGGCAGCCGGACGGCGCCGGCTATTCCACCCTGACCGTAATCGATGCGGCGGGGCGCGCGGCCAGTGTGAAGGTTTTTGTCGAGTGAAAGTTTCCCTTGAATAGTTTCCGGCAGGTGATTCAGCGGATTGGGTTTTACGCCTTGCTTTCGGCCGCCGGTATTTCCTCGGCCTCTGCTGACGCCCTCCCCGCCGGCTTTGTTCGGCTGGCCGACATCGATCCCGGTATCCGGCAGGATATCCGCTATGCCGGCCTCGAAAACTTCCTGCATCGCAAGGTAAGCGGTTACGATGCGCCGGTATGCGTCCTCACCAGCCAAGCGGCGCAAGCGCTTTCCGCAGTGCAGAAAGCGATTGCTGCCGGAGGGCTGACGCTGGTCGTGTTCGACTGCTACCGCCCTGCGCGTGCTGTCTCCGACATGGGTGACTGGACAAAAACGAGCGGACCACCGGACCCGCAATGGTACCCAAAGGTCAAGCGCAAGGATCTCATCGCCAAGGGCTATATCGGCGAACTGTCCACCCATTCGCGCGGATCGACGGTCGATGTCGCCATCACGCGAGCGGACCGCAAGAGCGCTCCGAAACCGGCCTGCGGCGCGACCGATGCCGACACGCTGGATTTCGGCACCGGTTTCGACTGTTTCGATCCGACGAGCGAAACGGCTCACCGACCGATCGCCAGTGAAGCGGCGGCAAACCGCAAAAAACTTGTCGAGGCGATGCGCGCCGGCGGCTTCAAGAATTACGCACGCGAATGGTGGCACTTCACGCTGGAAAACGAGCCGTTTCCAAGAGAGCGCTTCAACTTTCCCGTCACCGCCGAATAGTCCGCCAAAACCTCGTTCGGACGCGACGCCGCCATTGCCGAAGAGCTAGCCGTCTCTAGATAATCGCGTCGGGAGCGCAGGTCCCGTGCAAGGGAAAATAGTTCCTCCCATCGCCGAAAGTAGGCGAAAAATTGCTTCAATAGGCCAAAAAAGGCAACATTGAATGCATCTAAATTCTATCAATTCGGTAGATTTGGCGCGAGTTCAACGGAGGCGGAAATGACCAAACCTCATTTCAGGAAACTGCTCGGCGCACTGGTCGCCACATCGGTCCAGTTCGGCACGCTCGGTTTCGCGTTTGCCGACACCACCATTCTCAACGTGTCCTATGACCCGACGCGTGAGCTCTACAAGCAATTCGATGAGGCCTTTGTCGCCCACTGGAAGGCCGAGACAGGCGAGACGGTGACCATCCAGCAGTCGCATGGCGGATCCGGCGCCCAGGCGCGCGCCGTGATCGACGGGCTCGACGCCGACGTGGTGACGCTGGCGCTCGAAGGCGATATCAACGCCATTGTCTCGAAAACGAAGAAGATCAATCCCGACTGGCGGACGAAATTCGAAAACAATTCGGCGCCTTACACCTCGACCATCATCTTCCTCGTCCGCAAGGGAAACCCCAAGGGCATTCATGATTGGGGCGATCTGGTCAAGGATGACGTCCAGGTGATCACGCCCAATCCGAAGACCTCCGGCGGCGCGCGCTGGAATTATCTTGCCGCCTGGGCCTATGCCAGCGCCAAGGATGGCGGCGACGAGGCCAAGACCAAGGGATTCGTTGGCAATCTCTATGCGCATGTCCCGGTTCTCGACACCGGTGCGCGCGGCGCCACCGTGACCTTTGCGCAAAAAGGGCTAGGCGACGTGCTGCTCGCCTGGGAAAACGAGGCCTATCTGGCGCTCGACGAGTTCGGCGCTGACAATTTCGATATCGTCTACCCGCCGACCTCGATCCTGGCCGAGCCGCCGGTCGCAGTGGTCGACGCCAATGTCGACGCCAAAGGCACACGCAAAGTTGCCGAAGCCTATCTGAGCTACCTCTATTCCAAGGAAGGCCAGACGATCATCGCCAAGAACCATTATCGCCCTTCGAAGCCCGACCTGGTGCCGGCGGAGGACCTGGCCAAGCAGCCTGAGATCAAGCTGGTCACCATCGACGACCCACTTTTTGGCGGCTGGAAGAAGGCACAGCCTTATCATTTCGGCGACGGTGGTATATTCGACCAGATCTATAAGCCGGCCCAGTAGCATTTAGATCAGGACGACATGACCACAGCACCCGCCAAGGCGGGGTGGCGGTTCAGGCAGCCGAGCGTCATTCCGGGTTTCGGATTGACGCTCGGCTTCTCGCTTGCCTACCTCACCCTCATCATCCTCATTCCCCTGTCCGGGTTGATCTGGCGCTCGGCGGCGCTCGGCTGGACCGACTTCTGGGCGATCGTCACCGACCGCCGCACCATCAACGCGCTTGAAATCAGCTTCGGCACCGCCTTCATTGCCGCCGCCGTCAACGTCGTCTTCGGCACGATCGTCGCCTGGGTGCTGGTGCGCTACAGCTTTCCCGGCCGCCGCATCGTCGATGCCATGGTCGACCTGCCCTTTGCGCTGCCGACGGCGGTTGCCGGCATCGCGCTGACCACGCTTTACGCACCGAACGGCTGGATCGGCAGCCTGCTGACGCCGCTCGGCATCAAAGTCGCTTATACGCCACTCGGCATTGTCATTGCGCTGATCTTCATCGGGCTGCCCTTCGTCGTGCGCACCGTGCAGCCGATCATGGAGGAGATCGACAAGGAGGTCGAGGAAGTGGCCGCAACGCTCGGCGCCAATCGCTTCCAGATCATCAGCCGCGTCCTGCTTCCCGGACTGGCGCCGGCCATCGTCACCGGTTTCGCGCTGGCCTTCGCGCGCGGCGTCGGCGAGTACGGCTCAGTCATCTTCATCGCCGGCAACCTGCCCTATAAATCCGAGATCGCACCGCTTCTGATTGTCATCAGGCTCGAGGAATATAATTACGCTGCGGCGACAGCGATCGCGGCGATCATGCTGGCGCTGTCCTTCGTGATGCTGCTGGTCATCAACCTGGTGCAGACGTGGAGCCGCAAGCGCTATGGCTGACCCGGAGATCAAATCCTACGCGCCGCACCACGAAAGCCAGTCGCCGGCGGTGACCGAAAGCCGCACGGCGAGAACCGTGCTGATGATCGTGACCTTTGCCTTCCTCGGCATTTTCCTGCTCTTGCCGCTGATCATCGTCTTCAAGGAAGCTTTCGCCAAAGGCATCGAGGCCTACACACAGGCGCTGTCGGAACCGGATACGCGCTCGGCGATCCGCCTGACGCTTCTGGTCGCGGCGATCTCGGTGCCGCTCAACGTCGTCTTCGGCATTTCCGCCGCCTGGGCGATTGCCAAGTTCGAGTTCAAGGGCAAGGCGTTCCTGACCACGCTGATCGACCTGCCGTTTTCGGTCTCCCCGGTCATTTCCGGCCTGGTCTATGTACTCCTCTTCGGCGCGCAAGGCCTGCTCGGTGCCTGGCTCAAGGCGCATGGCATCGTCATCCTGTTTGCCGTGCCGGGCATCGTGCTGGCCACCATCTTCGTCACCTTCCCCTTCGTCGCCCGCGAATTGATCCCGCTGATGCAGGAGCAGGGCAATGGCGACGAGGAGGCGGCCCTGTCGCTCGGCGCCAATGGCTGGCAGGCGTTCTGGTACGTGACGTTGCCTAACGTCAAATGGGGATTGCTCTACGGCGTACTGTTGTGCAATGCCCGCGCCATGGGTGAGTTCGGCGCGGTCTCGGTGGTGTCCGGCCACATACGCGGGTTGACCAACACCATGCCGCTGCATGTCGAAATCCTTTATAACGAGTACAATGCCGCCGCCGCCTTTGCCGTCGCTTCGCTGCTTGCCGGCCTGGCGCTCGTCACACTGGTCTTGAAAACACTTCTCGAGATGCGCTACGGCGCCGAGATCGCCGCGACGCGCGGACACTGACAAAATGCATGTCGCCCAAAAGTGGGAACCGGTTTTGGGATAACGACATGCATCAACTACAAAAGGGATTTGTATGGAAGTTCGCGTTGCCAACGTGCGCAAGGAGTTTGAGCGGTTTCCGGCCCTTCACGACGTTTCGCTCGACATCAAGTCGGGTGAGTTGATCGCGTTGCTGGGGCCATCCGGTTCCGGCAAGACGACGCTGCTCAGGCTGATTGCCGGGTTGGAGCGGCCGACCCGCGGAAAGATCTTCTTCGGCGAAGAGGATGCCTCGCAAAAGTCGATCCAGGAGCGCAATGTCGGCTTCGTCTTTCAGCATTACGCGCTGTTTCGCCATATGACGGTCGCCGACAATATCGGCTTCGGACTCAAGGTCCGGCACGGGCCGTCACGCCCGTCGGCGAAGGAAATCCGCCGCCGCGCCTCGGAACTCCTCAACCTCGTTCAGCTTTCCGGTCTGGAAAAACGCTATCCGGCGCAGCTTTCGGGCGGCCAGCGCCAGCGCGTGGCGCTGGCCCGCGCCATGGCGATCGAACCGGCCGTGCTTTTGCTCGACGAGCCGTTCGGCGCGCTCGATGCGCAGGTGCGCCGCGAACTGCGCCGCTGGCTGCGCGACATCCACGATACGACCGGCCACACCACCGTTTTCGTCACCCATGACCAGGAAGAGGCGCTGGAGCTTGCCGACCGCGTCGTGGTGATGAGCCAGGGCCGCATCGAGCAGGT